>CAWIUN010000013.1:0-151514 GCA_963839285.1 uncultured Actinomycetes bacterium | reverse complement strand
GCAGTTCACCACGGCGATGACGACGCTCGGGCCCTTCTACGTCGCCGCGTTCGTCCTCGGGGTGCCGGTGCTGCTGACGTTCTTGTACCTCGCCTTCCCCGGGTGGTGGCGCCGACTGCCGCCGTGGCGGCCGTTCGCCTGGATGGCGCTGGCGGGGATCGTGCTGTCGATCTCGGGGCTGGCGATCACGGCGTCGCCGGGGTGGGTGGCGCTGCTGCCGGCCGCCGTGACCGGCGTCTTCGACGCGCTCGTCTGGTACGGGATCGCGGACGCCGTCGCGCACCGGCTCGCGCGGGTCGAGCACGAGCCGGTGTCGCTGCGCTGGGTGACGACGGGCGCGGTCGGGAGCGTTGCCCTCGCGCCGCGGGCTTCGGCGTCGCCTTCTGGCTGGCGACGCCGAAGCTGCCGGAGCCGGGCGCGCCGCAGCCGGACGGACAGCCGCTGATCGACGCCTACGGGTTCCGGTCGAGCTTCGACGGCACGGCGCACAACCAGTTCGGAGCCGGCTTCGTCTACCGCCGCTTCTCCTACCGGGGCCTCGGGCCGGACGGCGAGCCGCTGCCGTACGGGCCGCTCGACACCTACGCCTCGCTCGACACGCTGGCGACGAGGCTCGCCGCGCAGGTGGAGGCGCTCCACGAGCGAACCGGGCGCGGGGTCGACCTGATCGGCGACAGCGAGGGGACGCTGGTCGACTCCTTCGTCTCCGCCTTCACCTTCCCGATCTCGACGGATACGCCGCTCCTGCTCTCGCTGGAGCGCCGGGCGCCGCTGCTGCGGAAGGCGATGCTCTGCCCGGTCCCGGGCGTCGACGAGTCCGTGTTCCTGCCGCTGATCAACGCGATCGGCGAGCCGCCGCGCTTCGCCAGCCGGATCCCGCTGACGGCGCTGCCCACGATCCACGGAAACGTCGGCTCGTCGCGGCGCAAGTCGATCTGGCTCGAGCCGACCGGGCGGCAGATCCCGAGCGGACTCCCGGCGACTGCCGCGGGTAGAGAGGCCCGGCCCCTAGGCGAGCTCGAGCAGGAACCCGCTCTCCGGCGCGGCCGGCATCCGCGACAGCCGCACGCTCAGGTCCTGCGGCGGCAGGTCGAAGTCGGCTGCGGCGAGCTTGCGCACCGCGACCTTCGCGAGCTCGATCGTCGCCCATTCGCCGGGGCAGCGATGATGCTCGAGGTGGTCGCCGCCGCCCTGCGGGATCAGCGTGAACGGGTCGCCGCTCCAGCCGACGAAGCGCTCGGAGCGGAACGACTCGGGCGCCTCCCAGATGCGGGCGTCGTGGTTGGTGCCGTAGAGGTCGAGGAGGACGCGCCTGCCCTCGGGGAAGCGCGCGCCGCGCCACTCGTAGGCCTCGCGGACGACGCCCGCGACGACCGGGAAGAACGGGTAGAAGCGCCGCACCTCCTGCACGAAGGCCTCGGAGCGCCGATCGTCGCCGGCGACCGCCTCGCGCGCCTCCGGGTGCTCGTGCAGCGCCAGCGCGGCGAAGGCGACGTACCGGGCGACGGCCACGACCGGGCGGAGCACGTTCAGCAGCTCGACCGCCGCCACCTCGGGGGGCAGGAGCTCGCCGCCGGGGTCGCGATGGAGCGCGAGCAGCTCCAGCGGAGTCCCGGCCGCGCCGCCCCCCCGGCCCGCACGTCCCGCACGAGCTGGGCGGCCCACGCCTCGGTGCGGCGGCGGAGCAGGTGGCCCCGCCAGTTGCGCGGGCCGAATGAGCCGGCGCCGTCGATCATCGCGACGAGCTCTCGGGTGCGCTCGGCGGCCTCCGCGTCCGTGAACGGGATCCCTCCCCAGGCGCAGACGGCGCGGCAGAGCATCTCCTCGGCGGCCGCGAGCAGCGCGAAGGCGCCGCGGCCGCGGCGGCGCTCGAACCCCTCGTCCCACTGCTCGGCGAAGGCGGCGGCGAGCTCCCGCGAGGCCTGTTCGCTCGCGAGGTCGAGGAAGAGCGCCTTGCGGTGCCGGTGCGGCGCGTCGTCGAGCACCTGGACGCTGCCCTCGTCCTGCAGCAGCGTCTGGATCGGCGGCGGCATCGCTCCCCGGCGCCGGTGCGGCCGCTCGTAGAAGCCGCGCGCCGCCTCCGCGCCGAGCATGCAGACGGTCGTCCGGCCGCCGAGGCGCGTCTCGAAGACGTCGCTACCGAGCCGCCGGCAGCGGTTGGAGACGAACAGGTAGCCCTCGCGCAGCAGTGCGGGACCGCTCTCGATTGCGCCGTCACGCGGGATCCTCATGCCTCCCCGATGCCCGGCGCCCCCGGCAATAACCGCGCCGCCCGTCGTCTACGCTCCGGCCGTGAAGGAGCTGCTCCTCGCGTGGTACGGCCGCCACGGCCGCGACCTGCCCTGGCGGACGACGCGCGACCCGTACGCGATCCTCGTCTCCGAGGTGATGCTGCAGCAGACGCAGGTCGAGCGCGTCGTCCCGCGCTGGCTCGACTGGCTCGCGCGCTGGCCGACGGCCGAGGCGCTCGCGGCGGCGCCCGTCGCGGAGGCGATCCGCGCCTGGCAGGGGCTCGGCTACAACCGCCGCGCGGTCAACCTGCACCGGGCGGCGCAGGCGATCGCGCGCGACGGCTGGCCCGCCGACCTGACCGAGCTTCCCGGGGTCGGCGCCTACACCGCCGCCGCGATCCGCAACTTCGCCTTCGGCGAGCCGGTGCTGCCGGTCGACGTCAACATCCGGCGCGTCCAGGAGCGCACCGGGGAGGCGTTCGACGGCGAGTGCGCGCAGGCGCTCTTCGACCTCGGGGCGACGGTCTGCCTGGCACGGATCCCGCGCTGCGAGGCGTGTCCGCTCGCCGAGCCTTGCCCCTCGCGCGGCCGGCGCTACGAGCCGGCGCGGAAGCAGTCCCGCTTCGAGGGCTCGTTCCGGCAGCGGCGGGCGGCGACGCTGCGGCTGGTCGCGGAGGCGCCGCGGGCGGTCGGCGAGCTCGACGCGGCCGCCGTCGCCTCGCTCGCCGCCGACGGGCTCGTCGTCCTCGACGACGGGCTTGCGGCTCTTCCCGCCTGAGCCCTAGAGTCGGGTCATGCGCCACGCTGCGGCGATCGAGCGGCTCCGGGACGCGGCACCCGCGCTCCCGGCCGACCTGTCCGGGGCGGCCGCGGCGTACGCGGCCAAGGTGAGGGCCGAGGCGACGGCGGTGACCGACGCCGACGTCGAGGCGCTCCGCGCCGCCGGCCTCGACGAGGAGGCGATCTTCGAGCTGACGATCGCGGCGGCCCTCGCCGCGGGGATGGAGCGGCTCGAGGCCGGGCTGGGAGCGCTGGCCGGGTGAGGGTCGGGATCCCGCGCGACCCCGAGGTCGTCGACGTCCGCAACGTGCTCTCGCACCGGCCGGAGCGCTTCGGCGGACCCTTCGGCGACGCGCTCCAGGAGGTGATGCGCGGCCCGTCCGACTGGAGCGTCGGCGAGCGCGAGCTGTTCGCCGCCTTCGTCTCGGCGCGCAACCGCTGCCTGTTCTGAACGGGCTCCCACGGCGCGGTCGCGTCGTACGCGCTCGGCGAGGAGCTGGTCGAGGCGGTCCTGGTCGACTGGCGTGCGGCGCCGCTCGAGCAGCCTCTGCGCGCGACGCTCGAGCTGCTCGAGAAGGTGACGCTCGAGCCCGAGGCCGTCGGAGCGGAGGACGTCGAGGCGGTGCGCCGCGCGGGTGCAGGCGACGAGGCGATCGTCGACGCGCTCCACGTCTGCGCGCTCTTCAACGTGATCGACCGGATCGCAGACGCGCTCGCGTTCGAGCTGCCGCCGGCGTCGTACTTCGCCGAGGCCGCGCCGGGCTTCCTCGAGCGCGGCTACGCCTAGTGACAGTTCGTCACAAGGGCAGCAGCGCGCCCTCGAGCTCGAGCAGGCGGCGCTTGCGGTCGAGCCCGCCGCCGAAGCCGGTCAGCGAGCCGTCGGCGCCGACGACGCGATGGCAGGGGAGGACGACCGGCAGCGGGTTCTGCCCGTTGGCGGCGCCGACCGCGCGGGCGCTCGCGGGACCGAGCCCGAGCCGCCGCGCCTGCTCGCCGTAGCTGACCGTCTGCCCGTAGGGGATCGTCGCGAGCGCCAGCCAGCAACGGCGCTGGAAGTCGCTGCCCGCGAGGTCGAGCGGCAGGTCGAAGTCGACGAGCGTGCCTGCGAAGTAGGCCGCGAGCTGGGCGGCGGCCTCGTCGAGGAGCGGCGAGCCGCCGTCTGCCCGGACGCCGCGGGCGTCGAACGAGACGCGCCGCAGACCGGTGTCCGAGGCGACCAGGCCGAGCGGGCCGATCGGCGTCTCGATCACGGCGCTAGCCATGCCGCATCCAGACGCAGGGCTCGACGTAGACGCCGCGGCCGTCCGCGAGCTCGACCGGCACGAGCGCGCCGGGCACCACGTAGCTGCCGTCCTCGGGGAAGTGCATGCCCGTCCAATCCTCCCACTCGGCCCGGCTGCCCTCGATCAGCATCGCCTCGTCGGCGGGGCCGAGCACCTCGGCGCCGAGCCGCTCGTGCGCGCGGAGCCACGGATCGTAGAGCAGGCCGTCGTCCCGGCGCCAGGTCGCGTAGCGCTCGATCGGGATCAGCGGGTACCGGGACTTCCACGTCGGCCTGACCGGCGCCTCGAGCGTCCAGCCGCGGGCGACGGCGAGGCCTCGCATGTGCTCGAGCAGCGGCCGGCTGAGGCCGCGGCCGTGGTTCTCGGGCCCGATCAGCACCTGGATCGCGCAGAGCCGGTCGGGCTCGCCCTCGCTCAGGAACGCCTGCCGCCAGCCCTGCGGCCTGCCCGCGACCGGCAGCGCGTTTCCCGCCGCGAGCACCTCGCCGTCCTCGACCGCGGCGAACTGGAAGTCCGGGAACTCGTCGTAGAGCCGGTGCCAGCGAGCGTTCGAGACGCGCGTCGTGGCGGATGAACTCGGGCCAGGCGTCCGAGAGCCGCTGGAACGAGGGCAGCTCCCGCAGCTCGTCGGTCGTCGGCACGATCCTCATCGGCGCAGGAGCGCGACCGCCTGCGCCGCCAGGCCCTCCTCGCGGCCGGTGAAGCCGAGCCGGTCGGTCGTGGTCGCGCGCACGGCGACGAGGCCGGGATCGACGCCGATCGCCTCGGCCAGGCGTGCCGCCATCTCGGCGCGGTGCGGGCCGATCCGCGGCCGCTCGCCGATCAGCAACGTGTCGGCGTTGACGAGCTGCCAGCCGTCCCCGCGGACGAGCTCGTATGCCTGCGCGAGCAGGTCGAGCGAGGAGACGCCGCGGTAGCGCTCCTCGCCGGAGGGGAAGAGCGAGCCGATGTCGCCGCGGTTGGCGGCGCCGAGGATCGCGTCGATCAGCGCGTGGGCGATCACGTCGCCGTCGGAGTGGCCCGCGAGCCCGGTCGGGTGGTCGAGGCGGACGCCGCCGAGCACGAGCGGCACCCCCGCCTCGAGGGCATGCGCGTCGAAGCCCGTGCCGACACGGAGGTCAGCCACGCTCGAGCAGCCTCCGGCAGCTCGGCGAGCGAACGGATCGTCGGCGTGCCCGCAGGCGCGTCGTGCAGGTACCCCCACGGGCCGCGCGCGACGTGGACCGCGACCATCCCGGCCGCGCGTGCGGGGAGGACGTCGTTGTCGACCCGGTCGCCGACGTACGCGATCTCGCCCGGGGCGCAGCCGCACTTCTCGACGACGCGCCCGAAGAAGGCAGGATCGGGCTTGGCGACGCCCCACGCGGTCGAGTCGCCGACGAAGTCGACGTCGAGGCCGAGCTCGGCGTAGGCGGTCCGCGACGCGTTCCCGGCGAGGCCGAGTCGGTAGCCGCGCGCGCGCAGCTCGGCGAGGCACGGCTCCGCGTCCGGATAGAGGCTCGTGCGCGCGAACGGGCTGCCGTGCGGGCGCTCGACGCCGAGCAGGTCGAACGCGTGACCGGGGTGCTCGCCCCGGGCAGCGAGGCCGCCGACGACACCTGCGAGCGTGAACCCGGGCACGCCCGCCAGATCGGCGAGCTCGCTCCACATCGCCGTCTCGTCGACGAGCGTCTCACCCACGTCGAAGACGACCCAGTCACAGCCACGATTCCACCAGAGCGAGGTCGGCCGGCGTCGTCACCTTCAGCAGGCGCGGGTCGCCCTCGACGACCTTGACCCTGCCGCCTGCCGCCTCGACGAGCGAGGCGCAGTCCGTGCCCTCGCCGGCGGCCGCCGCGCGGAGGACGGGTGCGACGAAGGCCTGCGGCGTCTGCACGGCGCGCAGCTCGGCACGGTCGAGCGTCGCGAGCACGGCGCCACGGCCGTCCACCCGCTTGACCGTGTCCGCGACCGGCAGGCCCGGCACGGCCCCGTCGAAGCCCTCGGCGAGCGGCTGCAGCACCCGCTCGATCACCTCGTCGGAGACGAGCGGGCGCGCGCAGTCGTGCACGAGGACGACGTCGGCGTCGTCCGGGACCTCGTCGAGGCCGTTGCGCACGGACGCGGCGCGACTGGCGCCGCCCGTCACCGACGCGGCGACCTTGCCGGCCGCGAGCTCCTCGGCGAGCACGATCACGGCCTCCTCCCACTCGGGCGGCGCGACGACGACGATCGCGTCGACCCACGGCGAGGCGTCGAGCCGCTCGAGGCTCTCCGCGAGCAGGACGCGCCCGCCGAGCCGCACGAAGGCCTTCGGGCGCTCGTCGCCGAGCCGCTCGCCGCGACCCGCGGCGACCAGGACCGCCCAGACAGCCATCGGAGAGAAGTGTCGCGGTTCGGCGACGCCGCTGCCGGGCAGACCCGGCAGCGGCGCGCTCGGACGCTAGACGGCGGCCTTCGCCGGCGCCTTCGCGGAGCTCTTCGCCTTCGGCTTGACCTTCTTGTTGCCGTTGGCGTCGACCTCGGAGAGAACGTCCTCGAGCCAGTCGGCGCACTCGTCCTCGTCCATGCCCTTGGCGTACATCAGCTCGGAGGCGAGGATCTTCTTCGCCTTCACGAACATCTGCTTCTCACCGGTCGAGAGGCCCTTCTCGTGGTCGCGGAGCGAGAGGTTGCAGACGACCTCGGCGAGCTCGAAGATGTCGCCGGTCTTCATCTTGTCGCGGTTGTGCTTGAAGCGCCGATTCCAGTTCTTCGGCATCTGCGTGCCGCCGCTCGTCAGGTACTTGAGCACCTGCACGACCTGCTTCCTCGTCGATCACCTGACGCAGGCCGACCTTCTCGGCGTTGTCCGCGGGAACCTGCACCGTCATGTCGTTGTGCAGGATCTGGATCGTCAGGTACTCGCGCTTCTCGCCGAGGACCTCGCGCTGCTCGCGCTTCACGACCGTGCCCGCCCCGTGGTGGGGATACACCACCTTGTCGCCGACCTTGTACAAGCCGTTCCCCTTTTCCGTCGCTAGTCACCAAAGCGCCGGCCCCAGACGAGCGGACCGGCGTAGAAGCAGCCATGGTAACAGAAATTCGACAAAAGTGCCACCTTTCCAGGGATTTTGTGAGAAAACCCCTGCTCAGGCCGCAGTTGCCGCCTCTGAAGACAGGCCCAGCGCGAGCGCCTGCCGGAGCGTGTCGGCGGCGAGGACCGGAAGGCCCGCCGCAGCGCGCGTCCCTGCGGGGGCGAGAGCGCCGTCGAGGCCGAGCTTGGCGCACTCGCCGAGGCGGCGCTCCGCCTGCGTGGCAGCCCGCAGCCGGCCGGTGAGCCCGACCTCGCCGAAGGCGGCGAGCCGCTCCCGCACCGGGACGCCGCGGGCCGCGGAGGCGATCGCGAGGGCGACGGCGAGGTCGGCGCCGGGCTCGTCGATGCGGACGCCGCCGGCCACGTTGACGAAGACGTCGGCCTGGCCGAGCGGCAGCCCGGCGTGGCGGGAGCAGACGGCGACGATCATCGCGAGGCGCTTCGGGTCGACGCCGGTGCCGACGCGGCGCGGCATCGCGAGGTCTGTCGGAGCGACGAGGGCCTGCACCTCGAGCAGCAGCGGCCGCGTGCCCTCGAGCGTGCAGGCGACGGCCGCGCCGATCTCGCCGGGCTCGCTGCGGCCGAAGAGCGCGGACGGGTCGGGCACGCCGACGAGCCCGGTGCCGGTCATCTCGAAGACGCCGAGCTCGTTGGTCGAGCCGAAGCGGTTCTTGACCGCCCGCAGGATCCGGTGCTCGTGGTAGCGGTCGCCCTCGAACTGGAGGACGCAGTCGACGAGGTGCTCGAGCACGCGCGGGCCCGCGACGGCGCCGTCCTTGGTCACGTGCCCGACGAGGAACGTGGCGACGCCGGCCTCCTTCGCGACCCGCAGCAGCCGCGAGGCCGCCTCGCGGACCTGGGCGACCGACCCGGGCGCGGAGCCGATCTCGGACGAGTAGAGCGTCTGGACCGAGTCGATCACGCAGACGTCGGGCCGCTCCCGCTCGAGCGTCGCGCAGACGGACTCGAGCTCGGTCTCGGCGAGGATCCGGACGTCCGCGGCGCCGCCGAGCCGCTCCGCGCGCAGCTTCACCTGCGCCGCCGACTCCTCGCCGGTGACGAGCAGCGCGCGCCGGGACTCGCTCATCGCGCGGAGCGCCATCAGCAGCATCGTCGACTTGCCGACGCCCGGCTCGCCGCCGACGAGCACGAGCGACGCGGGCACGAGCCCGCCGCCGAGGACGCGGTCGAGCTCGGCCACGCCGGTCGGGATCCGCTCGGCCGCCTCGCTCTCGACGTCGACGAGCCGCAGCAGCGGCCGGGCGCGCTCGGCGAGCGCGGCGACGGCGGGGAGCTCCTCGACCAGGGTGTTGTAGTCGCCGCAGCCGGGGCAGCGCCCGAGCCAGCGGGCAGAGACGTAGCCGCACTCGGTGCAGGCGTGCTTGACGGCCGTCTTCGCCACTCCGCCATCGTAGGGGTGCCACCTGACGACGGACCGGTGCCGATCCCGTGCCGATACAGTGCCGACGGCTGCGCGTACGCTCCTCCGCCCGCCGCGCGGGTGTGAGCGCAGCCGGAGCGCCGAGCGTGACCCGCATCCTGTCGCCTCGGAGGTGCTCGCCCGTGTTCCTCACCGTCCTCGCCGTCGTCACCGCGAGCTGGGCCGTCGTCATGGCCGTCTCGCCGCTCCTGCAGATCCGCGCGATCGTCGCGCGCCGCTCGTCGGAGGGGGTCTCGATCGGCTACTTCGCGGTGCTGCTCGTCGGCTTCGCGCTCTGGATCGCCTACGGCGCCGCGCGGAGCGATCCGGCGCTCGTCGTGCCGAACGTGGTCGCGGCGGTCGTCTCGAGCGCCGTGATCGCGGTCGCCGCGAGGTTCCGGCGCCGGAAGTAGTCTCTGCGCCGTGGCGCTTGCGCGACGCACCCGGATACGCGAGCGGAAGGAGATCGTGGGCCGCGCCTCGGCGCTGCGGGCGCTCGTGCTCGTCGCCGCCGGCGAGGCGCCGCCCGCGGACGAGCCGCCGTTCTCGCCGCAGGAGCTGCGGCTCCTGGCCCGGCCGCCGGCCGAGTGGGACGAGCAGGAGGTCACGGACGCGCTCTGGCGCGGCGAGGCCCTCGGCACGCTGGCCTGGGCGCTCCAGCTGCTCGCCGACCTGCCGGCCTACGACACGCCCTTCGAGCACGCCGCCGTCGCCCGCGAGCTCGCGTTCGAGGCGGCCTCGCTCCGCGACGCGGCCGAGCTCGAGCAGGCGCGCGAGACGGCCCGGCTCTGGCACTGGCGGGCCCGCACGACCGTGCTCCAGCGCGAGCGCTCGGTCGAGCTGCCGGAGCGCTGGGCCTCGTTCGACCAGCTGATCGCCGCCACGGCCATGCGCGGCTACGAGCAGTCGCTCCTGCCGGCGCCGCTCCGGGGCGACTTCCGCGCCTTCGGCAAGATCTACCGCCACCTGGACGGGATCCAGCAGGCGCTCGCCCATTCGATCGCCGCCGAGCGGCACTGGGCGCTCGCCTGGATCTGCGGCCAGTCGGCCTGGGACGAGGTCGAGACGGACACGTAGCGCAGCGGCCGTCGCGGGCGGCGGGCTCCCCGAGCCCCGGCCGCCGGTCCGAGGCTCGCCGCGAACGAGAACGGGCCGCTGCACGTCGCAGCGGCCCGTCTCGATCGCACGCGTGCGGCCGGTGTCTACTCCTCGGCCGACTCCTCGCCCTCGGCGGGCCCGACCTCGGCGGCCGGCTCCTCCGGCGGCACCGTCACCTTCTCCGCCGGCGGCGCGGGCGGGACGACGGAGATGTCGACGTCCTCCTCGTTCTTGCGCGTGACGAGGATCGTCGAGCCCGGCTCGAGCGAGCGCCCGAGGACGAAGTCCGCGAGCGGGTCCTCGATGTAGCGCTGGATCGCGCGGCGCAGCGGCCGGGCGCCCATCGCCGGGTCGTAGCCCTTGTCGACCAGGAGCTCGCGCGCCTCGTCGGAGAGCTCGATCGTGACCTCGTGCTCGGCCATCTGCACGCGCAGGCGGTTCAGCATCAGGTCGACGATCTGCAGGATCTCGTCCTTCGCCAGCTTCGGGAAGACGATCACCTCGTCGATCCGGTTCAGGAGCTCCGGGCGGAAGACCCGCTTCAGCTCGCCCATGACGCGCGTCTTCATCTCGTCGTAGGAGAGCCCGGCCTCGTCGCTCAGGTTGAAGCCGAGCGCCTGGTTCTTGGAGATCTGCGCCGAGCCGATGTTCGAGGTCATGATCACGATCACGTTCCGGAAGTCGACCTTGCGACCCTGCGAGTCGGTCAGCTTCCCGTCCTCCAGGATCTGCAGGAGGATGTTGAACACGTCCGGGTGCGCCTTCTCGATCTCGTCGAGCAGGACGACCGCGTACGGCTTCCGGCGCACGGCCTCGGTCAGCTGGCCGCCCTCGTCGTAGCCGATGTAGCCCGGGGGCGAGCCGACCAGGCGCGAGACGGAGTGCTTCTCCATGTACTCCGACATGTCGACCTGGATCAGCGCGTCCTCGTCGCCGAAGAGGAACTCGGCGAGCGTGCGGGCGAGCTCGGTCTTCCCGACGCCCGAGGGGCCGAGGAAGATGAACGAGCCGGTCGGGCGCTTCGGGTCCTTGATCCCGGCGCGGGCCCGGCGGATCGACTTCGAGACGGCGACGATCGCCTGGTGCTGGCCGATCACGCGCTTGTGGAGCTCGTCCTCCATGCGGATCAGCTTCTGCGACTCGGCCTCGGTCAGCTTGAAGACGGGGATGCCCGTCCACATCGAGACGATGTCGGCGATCTCCTCCTCGCCGACCTCGGGCTGCTCGTCGGTCTCGTTCTGCCGCCAGGACTCCTCCAGCTCGCGCTTCTTCTGCGTCAGCTTCCGCTCCTTGTCGCGGAGCGAGGCGGCCTTCTCGAACTCCTGGTTCTCGATCGCCGCTTCCTTGTCCTTGCGGACCTTCTCGATCTCCTCCTCCAGCTCGCGGTAGCGCGGCGGGGCGGTCATCGTCCGGATCCGCATCCGGGAGGCGGCCTCGTCGATCAGGTCGATCGCCTTGTCCGGCAGGTGCCGGTCCTGGATGTAGCGGTCGGCGAGCACCGCGGAGGCCCGCAGCGCGTCGTCGGTGATCTTGCAGCGGTGGTGCGCCTCGTAGCGGTCGCGGAGGCCGCGCAGGATCTGCACGGTGTCGTCCACGGACGGCTCGTCGACGCGGATCTGCTGGAAGCGCCGCTCCAGCGCCGCGTCGCGCTCGAGGTACTTGCGGTACTCGTCGAGCGTCGTCGCGCCGATCGTCTGCAGCTCGCCGCGTGCGAGCGCCGGCTTCAGGATCGAGGCGGCGTCGATCGCGCCCTCGGCGGCGCCCGCGCCGACGAGGTTGTGCAGCTCGTCGATGAACAGGATGATGTCGCCGCGCTGGGTGATCTCCTTCATCACCTTCTTCAGGCGCTCCTCGAACTCGCCGCGGTACTTCGAGCCCGCGACCAGGGCCGCGAGGTCGAGCGTGTAGATCTGCTTGCCCTTCAGGAGCTCGGGCACGGAGCCGGACGAGATGCGCGCGGCGAGGCCCTCGACGACGGCGGTCTTGCCGACGCCGGGCTCGCCGATCAGCACGGGGTTGTTCTTCGTGCGCCGCGAGAGGATCTGCATGACGCGCTCGATCTCGGTCTGGCGCCCGACCACCGGGTCGAGCTTGCCGTCGGCCGCCTGCTTGGTCAGGTTGCGGCCGAACTGGTCGAGCAGCTTCGAGCTCTTCGACTTCTCGCCGGGCGCGCCGCCCGCGCCCTGCTGGCGCCGGCCGGGGCCCGAGAGCATGCGGATGATCTCGTTGCGGATCTTCTCCGCGTCCGCGTCGAAGTCGAGCAGGATCCGGGCGGCGACGCCCTCGTTCTCGCGCACGAGCCCGAGCAGGATGTGCTCGGTGCCGATGTAGTTGTGCCCGAGCGAGAGCGCCTCGCGCAGCGCGAGCTCGAGCACCTTCTTCGCGCGCGGCGTGAACGGGATCTGGCCGGTCGTCACCTCGTCGCCCTGCCCGACGATGCGGGCGACCTGGGCGCGCACTTCCTCCACGGTGATGTCGAGGGACTCGAGCACCCGCGCCGCGAGACCCTCTTCCTCGCGGAGCAGGCCGAGCAGGATGTGCTCGGTGCCGATGTAGTTGTGCTTGAGCGCCCTCGCCTCGTCCTGGGCGAGAACGACGACCTGCCGTGCTCTCTCTGTGAAGCGCTCGAACAAAAGCCCAGTCCTCTCCTTACGGTCGCGTACGTCCTGTGCGTCTGCGTGGCTCATGGTACCCCACCCCGGTCGGCTCACACCCGCGCGGCCGCCCGCCCTTACGGATCCGTAACCTGGATCGGCGCGATCATGCTCGCAAGCGGCGTTGCTGCGACTCGCAGCGCATAGGCACGGCGGCCCGTAACCGGGAAAGCGCCCGGGCAGGGCCGGGCTCAGGGCCAGCGCGGGGCGGCGCCCTCGAGACGCTCGAGCGCGGCCCAGTCGCTGCGCGCCGGGGCGAAGGCCTCGACGACGACCGCGCCCTCGGGCCCGACGTGCACCTCGTGCGGGGTGTCCGCCGGAATCGACCAGAGGGCGCCGGGCCGAAGCTCGCGGGACTCGTCGGCGATCCGGAAGGTGAGCGAGCCTGCGACCAGCACGCCGAGCTGCTCGTTCACGTGCCTGTGCTCGGGCACGACGACGTTCGCCTCGAGCTCGATCACGCTCAGCGTCGCCTGCTCGCCCTCGACGACGCGGCCCGCGACCCCGTCCCAGATCAGGTGCGGCGCGACCTCGGCGAGCTCGGAGAAGTTGCTCATGCGCGGAGCATCCCAGATCGCCTCGGGGCCGGTCGACTCCCGGGCGGTCGAGCAGCTCGTCGAACACCTCCCGGACGAGGACTAGTCGCGCGGCGGCAGGAGCAGCGCCCGGACGCGCTCGGCGCCGAGCGAGAGCACGAGCGTCGGCAGACGAGGCCCGGTGTCCGCGCCGACGAGCAGCCGGTAGAGCGCCGCGAAGAAGCGCCGCTGCGCCTGCTTCAGCTCCGGGTCCGGCTCCGGCGTCCTCGGGCAGCCCGCGCAGCCGCTTGGGCACGCCGTAGAGCAGCGTCGTCAGCCCCTCGAGGCTCCAGTCGCGCTCGAGGTCGCGTGCGAGCAGCTCCACCGCCTGCCGCTCGTCCCCGTCGAGCTCCGCCCAGGTCTCGGCCGAGAACCGCTCGCGCACGTGCGTGCGCTCGTCCTCCGGCTCGTACGTGAGCGCCCAGGTGCGCGCGCACACGAGTCGCGGCTCGAGCTCCGCCAGGTCGAGCCCGTCCGGCTCGTCGACGTGCTCGCCGAGGATCCGCCGCATCTGCGCCTCGTCTCCCTGCGTCAGGTCGGAGACGGCGGCGAGGAGCCGGAACGGCAGCGGCCTCGGCGTCTCGGCCACGTCCGCGTCGCGGGTCCCCGACGCCAGCGCCAGCAGCTGGGCGTCCGGGGCCTCTGCGTCGGCAGCCCGGCGCCGGAAGCCGTCCCACTCGTCGTAGAGGCGGATGATCTCCTTGCCGAAGTCGATGGTGAACGACTGCTCGGGCCTCCGGCGCGCGTACAGCCAGCGGAGCAGGCGCGGCTCCATCACCGCGAGCGCGTGCGCGGGCACGGGCGCGGCGCCCAGCGAGCTCGACATCTTCGAGCGGCCGGCCGCGCCGACGAAGGCGTAGGCCAGGTACTCGGGCGGCTCGGTCTCGTAGATCGCCTCGACGAGCCGGACGCCGACGTCGCGGCTCGACCCGGGCGTCGAGTGGTCGGCGCCCGCCGGCTCGAAGTCGACCTCCTCGTAGGCCCAGCGCATCGGCCAGTCGACCTTCCAGACGAGCTTCGCGTTCATCGGCCCCGCGACGTCGAGCTCGCCCTCGGTGCCGTCGCGCCTGCAGACGAAGGACGCCACGTGCGTCGCGTCGTCGTACCCGGTCACGGCCGTGTCGTCGGTGCCGCACGCCGGGCAGTAGACCCGCAGCGGGTAGTACTCGCGCCGGCGCTCCGCGGCCGGACGGTCGTGCCTGCCGCTGGTCTGGTAGCCGGCGAGCACGTCGAAGATCTCGCCGCGCCGCTCCATCGCCCGGACGACGGACGCGCCGTAGGCTCCTGCACGGTAGGCCTGCGCCTGGCGGATCTGGCGAGGGCGGACGCCCAGCGCCGCGAGCGACTCGTCGAAGGCGGCGACGAAGTGGTCCGCCCACGAGGCGTGGCAGCTCCAGGGGTCGGGCACGTCGGCGAGCGGCTTGCCGAGGTGCTGCTCGAGCTCGGCCGGCGCCTCGGCGGGCACCTTGCGGAAGCGGTCGAGGTCGTCCCACGAGTGCAGGTGGTCGACGGCGCGTCCCCGGCGGGCGATCGCCTCGGCGACGAGGTGCGGCGTCAGGACCTCGCGCAGGTTCCCGAGATGGATCGGGCCCGACGGGCTGATCCCGGAGGCGACGACGATCGTCGCGTCCGGGCCCTTGCGCCCGTCGGCGAACGCGATCACCCGGTCCGCGACCTCCTCGGTCCAGTGCTGCGTCTTCGCCGCCATCTGCAGTGACGGTACCTCCCCGGCTCAGAGCGGGCCGCGGACCATCGCCCACGTGCGCGGGCCGCCGCGGGGGATCGTCAGCTCGTCGACGACCGCGAAGCCGTGGCGCTCGTAGAAGCGGATGTTGCGCTCGCTGTTCGTCAGCAGCACGGCGGCCGCGCCGGGCTCGCGCGCGAGCCCGGCCTCGAGCAGGGCGCTCCCGATCCCGCGGCGCTGCTCGGCCGGGTCGACGCCGAGGCCGCTGAGGAAGAGCGACGGCCCCGGGTGCGCGCGCCGCTGCAGCGCGAAGTTCCACTCGCTGTAGGCGCGGAAGCGCGGGAAGGCGCTGCGGAGGCGGAGCGGCACGGCCAGGAGCGTCCCGGCCGCGGCGCGCTCGACCGCGAGCAGCCCCTCGCCGGGCGGGATCCAGAGCGCGACGCCGCGGACCGCGCCCGCGGTCGTGTCGACGCGGCCGCCGGCGAGCGTCACGCCGCAGCGCCGTCCGGAAGAGCCACGGCAGCGTGCGCCGCCGCCGCGCCTCGCGCGGCAGGATCCAGGCCCAGGCGGGGTCGTCCGCGAACGCGCGCGCGAGCACGAGGCTCGCCTCGTCGAGCCGCGCAGGCCCGAGCGGGACGATCTCGACCGTCATCGCGGCTGCGCTCGCCCGTGCTCCCGGAAGGGGCCGGCGCTCCGCGCGCTCAGGCCGCTTTGATCTCGAGGATCTTGAACTTGAGCGCGCCGCGCGGGGCCGAGACCTCGACCACGTCGCCCTTCTTGTGGCCCATGATCGCCTTGCCGACCGGCGACTCGTTCGAGAGCTTGTTCTCGGCCGGGTTGGCCTCGGCGGAGCCGACGATGTGGTACTCGAAGGTCTTGCCCGCGTCCATGTTCTTGACGCGCACCTTCGAGCCGATCGAGACCTCGTCCTTCGAGATCTCCTTCTTCGAGATCACGCGCGCGTTCAACAGCCGCTCCTCGAGCAGGGCGATCTTGTGCTCGAGCATCGCCTGCTCGTTCTTGGCGTCGTCGTACTCGGCGTTCTCGGCGATGTCGCCGAACTCCCGTGCGACCCGGATGCGCTCGGCGACCTCGCGGCGCTTCTCGGTCTGCAGGTAGTCGATCTCCTGCTTCAGCTTCTCGTGACCCTCGGGAGTGAGGATGACTTCCTTCACCTTCAGCGGCCTCCTAAGCCCGGTACAGCCCGTACAGAGAGAAAAGGCGGCGGTCCCGGCACCGTCGCAGCGCGCCATGATAGCCCCGGCCCGGCGACCCCGCAAGGGCGTTCGCGGCTACCATTTCCCGTCCAAATGCGGGTAAACCTGAGAGAGTCGTGGCGCATCGGCGCAGGTCGAGATCCCGACCCGCGTCGTGCTCGCGCCGATGGCCGGCGTCAGCGTCCAGGCCTTCCGGCGGCAGGGGCGGCGGTACGGCGCCGGGCTCGTCTGCTCGGAGATGGTCAGCTGCGCCGGGATCGAGCATCGCAACGAGCGGACGCTCGGCTACCTGCGCGTCGCCGGCGACGAGCACCCGCTCGCGATCCAGATCTTCGGCTCCGAGCCGCGCGTGATGGCGGAGGCGGCGCGCCTCGTCGAGGCGGCCGGCGCCGACCTCGTCGACATCAACTTCGGCTGCCCCGTGCGCAAGGTGACGAAGACCGGCGCGGGCGCGACGCTGCTCGACGACGAGGCGCGCGCCTGCGCGATCGTCGAGGCCGTCGCGGGCGCCGTCTCGGTGCCGGTGTCGGTGAAGATGCGCCGCGGCCGCGAGAACGGGTCGCGGCAGTGCCTCTCGGTCGGTCCGCGCCTGGTCGAGGCCGGCGCCGCGACGCTGACCCTCCATCCGCGCTCGGCGCAGCAGATGTACACCGGCACCGCCGACCACTCCCTCACCGCCGAGCTCGTCTCGCTCGTCGACGTGCCGGTGATCGCCTCGGGCGACGTCACCTCGCGCGCGAAGGCGCAGACCGTGCTGGCGACGACCGGCGCGGAGGCGGTGATGATCGGCCGCGCCGCCCAGGGCAACCCGTGGGTGCTGCGCGAGATCGCCGACGGCGACGCGGGCGAGCCGACGCGCGAGGAGGTCGCCGCCGAGCTGATCCTGTTCGTGCGCGAGACCGTCCGCGAGCTCGGCGAGCGGCGCGCCTCCGGGTTCCTGAAGAAGTTCTACGGCTGGTACCTCGGCCACGGGCGCTTCCCGAAGCCCTTCAAGCAGGAGCTCGTGCAGCTGCGCTCGACCGACGAGGTCGTGACCCGCCTGCTCGCCGCCGCCCCCGGCGCCGCCGAGGTGCTCGAACGCCTCGAGGCGGAGCTGCCGGCGGCCGCCGACGAGATCCTGCTCGACCGGCTGCCGATCTCGCTCTACGGCGGCGGCTGAGCCGCCCGGCGGCTCCCGCGGCGGCGGCCTCCTCGCCGGCCGCCGGCCGGTTCGGGCGCGTCGCGGGAAATCCCCCGGGATCGGGCCGAGATCGTGCCGCCTCGCAGGGCCAGGCGGCTATAACTGACCCATGGCAGTCGCAGCCGGGGAGCGCCGGATCGTCACCGTCCTCTTCGCGGACATCGTCGGCTCGACGGCGATCTCCGAGCGGCTCGGCGTCGAGCGCTCGAAGTTCCTCGTCGACGAGGTGATGCGGCTGATGAGCGCCGAGATCTCGCGCTACGACGGGACGGTCGCCCAGTACGTCGGCGACGAGCTCTACGCCGTCTTCGGCGCGCCGCGCTCGCACGAGGACGACTCGGAGCGCGCCGTCCGTGCGGCGATGGCGATCCAGCGGGCGCTCGACCGGTACGCGGCCGAGGTCAGGGACGCCTACGGGATCGAGCTCGCCGTCCGGATCGCGATCAACACCGGCCCGGTCGTGATCCAGCCCGACAGCGAGGACCCCTACAACGCGCTCGGCGACACGGTCAACGTCGCCGCGCGGATCCAGGAGCTCGCCTCCGGCGGCGAGGTCGTCGTCGGCCGCGCGACGAAGCTCCAGGTCGACAGCTGCTTCGAGCTCGAGAGCCTCGGCTCGCACGAGCTGCGCGGCGTCTCGCGCCCGGTCGAGACCTTCCGCGTCGTCGGCACCGCGGACGGAACGGTCCTGCGCGCGCGGGGCCCGCTCGTCGCGCGCGACTTCGAGCTGACGGTGCTCGAGCGCTCGATGGACGGCCTGCTCGAGGGCCGCGGCGCCGTCGTCTCGGTCGTCGGCGAGCCCGGGATCGGCAAGACGCGGCTCGTCGCCGAGGTGCACGAGCACTACCGCGACCGCGTCCGCTTCATCGAGGGCCGCTCCGTCTCCTACGCGCAGAGCTTCCCCTTCTGGCCGATCCGCGACCTGCTGCGCGAGTGGCTCGAGCTCGGCGCCGCCACCCCGGAGGCCCGGCTGCGCCTGGAGCTGAAGGCGCAGCTCGCCGGCGTCTTCGGCGACGAGGCCGAGGAGGCGTACCCGTTCCTGGCGACGCTGCTCGGCGTCCGGCTCGAGCCCGACGCGCAGCAGCGGCTGCGCGACCTGAACCGCGAGTCGATCCAGAACCGCAGCTTCGAGCTCTTCTCCGAGCTCGTCTGCCGGCTCGCCGCCGAGACGCCGCTCTGCCTCGTCCTCGACGACCTGCAGTGGGCGGACGAGTCGACCCTCGACCTCGTCGAGCACCTGCTCGCCGTCACCGACGAGGCGGCCGTCGCGCTCTTCCTGCTCTACCGCACCGAGCGCGACCACCGCTCCTGGCGGCTCGGCGAGCGCGCGCGCCAGCGCTACCCGCACCGCTACCGCGAGATCGAGCTGCGGCCGCTGCCGGCCGACGCCAGCCGCTCGCTGGCCGCGGCCGCCGCCGGCGCCGAGCTGCCCGAGTCGGTCGTCGAGCTCCTGACCGAGCGCGCCGGCGGCAACCCGTTCTTCCTCGAGGAGGCGCTCCGCGACCTGGTCGAGCGCGGCTCGCTGCAGCGCGAGAACGGCCGCTACACGCTCGCGGTCGGCGAGCGCGAGCTGGCGGTGCCGGTGCTCGTGCAGGGCGCGCTGCAGGCGCGGCTCGACCGGATCGACCGCGAGACGCGCGAGGTGCTCTCGGTCGCCGCCGTCGCCGGGCGCACCTTCGGCCTGCGCCTGCTCGGCGAGGTGCTCCCCGACACCGAGCTCGGCCGCGCGCTCTCGGAGCTGCAGCGGCTCGACCTGATCGTCGAGGTGCGCCGCCGCCCCACCGCCGAGTACCGCTTCCGGCACGGGCTCGTGCAGGAGGTCGCCTACGCCGGCCTGGTCGAGACGCGCCGCCGGCGGCTGCACCTGCAGGTCGGCGAGGCGCTGGAGCGGCTCGTCGACCCGCCCGACCAGGCGGCGGCGCTGCTCGCGCGCCACTACTCCGAGGCGGACGAGCCCGCGCGGGCGGCCGACTGGCTGCTGCGGGCGGGCGACCTCGCCCGCGCCGTCTACGCCGACCAGGAGGCGATCGCCCACTACGAGAAGGCGCGCCGGTTCCTCGCCCGGCTCGACGACGAGGAGCGCGTCCGCGAGACCCTCTTCAAGATCGCGCTCGCGCGGCACATCGCCTTCGACTTCGAGGGCGCGGAGGCCGCCTACGACGAGGCGTTCTGCTGCCGCGTCGACCCGCCGACCGCGCTCGAGCCGACCGAGCGGCTCGAGACCGTGCTCGGCCGCGGCCCGCAGAGCGTCGTCCCCGGCCACGTCTACACGACCGAGGAGATCGCGATCGTCGAGCACCTCTTCCGCGGGCTGCTCCGGGTCGACCAGGACCTGAACGTCGTCCCGGACGTCGCCGACAACTTCCGCGTCTCGGGCGACGGCCTCACCTACCTGTTCCGGATCCGCGAGGGGGCGAGCTGGTCGGACGGCGAGCCGCTGACCGCGCACGACTTCGAGTACTCGTGGCGGCAGATGCGCGAGGTCGGCGCGCGCACCGTCTTCCTGCTCGAGGGCGCGAAGGTCTACGCCCTCGACGACCGCACGCTCGAGGTGCGGCTCGAGGAGCCCCGCAGCTACTTCCCCTACGTGCTCGCCTCGCCGTACGCCTTCCCCTGGCCGCGGCACGCCTGCGAGCGCCACGGCGACGACTGGATGCGCCCCGAGAACCTCGTCTTCAACGGCCCCTACCTGCTCGCGGAGCGGGACGACGACCACCTCGTCCTGGCCGCGAACCCGCACTGGGCGGGCCCCCGCGGCAACGTCGGCGAGATCCACGTCGACTACGCGGACTACCACCGGCTCGACGACTGGCGCGAGGGCCGCTACGACGTCGCGACCGCCTACGAGGCCGTCGCCGAGGACGAGCCGGACACGGTCGTGATGGACGTGTCCGAGCTGGGCCTCCAGTACCTCGGCTTCAACGCCTCGCTCGAGCCGTTCGGCAACCCGCTCGTGCGCCGCGCCTTCGCGCACGCCGTCGACCGGGCCGCCGTCACCGCCGAGACGGCGCCGCTCTCGCTGCCCGCGACCCGCAGCGGCGCGATCCCGCCCGCGATGCCCGGCCACACCCACCGCGTCGCGCCGGAATACAACCCCGAGCTGGCGCGCAGCCTGCTCGCGGAGGCCGGCTACGAGGACGGCCGCGGCCTGCCGGAGCTGCGGATCCTCTGGACGCTCGCGCAGGACCCGGAGCCGCTCGTGCGCCAGCTCGAGCGGCTCGGCGCCCGCTTCCAGCTCGTGCAGGTGCCCGGCCCGGTCTCGCCCGACGACGCGGTGACGGCGCACCTCTGGGTGGCGGGCTGGACGGCCGACTACCCGGATCCGGACGGGCTCTTCCGCGGCCTGCTCGTGGAGCACTGGCCGTTCGAGCGCGACGAGCAGGTGCTGGCGCTGCTCGCGCGAGGCGCGGGCGGCGCAGGACCAGAACGAGCGGATGCGCCTCTACCACGAGGTCGACCGCCTCTTCGTCGGCGAGCGCGTCGCGCTCGTGCCGCTCCACTACATGCGCCACCTGCTGCTGCGGCGGCCCTGGGTGACCGAGCTGTCGGAGAACCCGCTCTCCCGGGCCGCGTTCGACTCCGCGGTCGTCAGGCGTCCGTAGCGTTCCGCTCCCAGACGAGGCGCAGGCCCTCGAGCGTCAGCCACGGGTCGACGCGGCCGACCGTGCGCGTGTGCGGCGCGATCAGCTCCGCCAGCCCGCCGGTGGCGACGACCGGGGCCTCGGGCGCGCCGAGCTCGGCGCGGATCCGCTCGACGATCGCGTCGACCTGGCCGGCGAAGCCGTAGACGAGCCCCGACTGGAGCGCGTTCGCCGTGTTCTTCGCGATCACGGTCGGCGGCTCGACGTAGTCGACCTTGAACAGGCGCGCGGCCCGTGCGAAGAGCGCGTCCATCGAGATCTCGATCCCGGGCGCGAGCACGCCGCCGACGTACTCGCCCGCGCCGGAGACGACGTCGAAGTTCGTCGAGGTGCCGAAGTCGACGACGACGCACGGCGCCCCGTAGCGCTCCTTCGCGGCGATCGCGTTCGCGATCCGGTCGGGGCCGACCTCGCGCGGGTCGTCGTAGCGGACGGCGATGCCGGTGCGCACGCCCGGCCCGGTCGCGAGCAGCTCGACTCCCATCCGCTCGGCCAGCTCGCCGTAGGCCTGGACGAGGCGCGGCACCGTCGACGCGAGCACGATCCCGTCGAGGCGCGCGTCGGCGAGGAACCCCCGCAGGAAGACGCCGAGCTCGTCCCCGGTCCGGTGCGCCTCGGTCGCGATCCGCCAGTGCTGCGCCAGCTCCTCGCCGTCGAAGAGCCCGAAGACGGTCTGCGTGTTCCCGACGTCGATCGCGAGCAGCATCGACCGACAACCCCTAGTGACGAAATGTCACGAGGACGCTCAGGGCTCGTCGTCGCCGCCGAGCGACTCGCCGATCCGCTTCGCGAGCGCCTCGGCGGTCAGGCTCGGCTCGTCGTTCTCGCCGCGGAGCTCCTCGACGGTGACGTCGCTCGAGGTGTAGACCTCGGCCCGGGGGATGATCCGGGTCGGGCGGTTCTTGTCCCAGACCCAGACGTCCTCCATCTTCAGGTGGAAGAACGGGTAGCTCGGCTGCGGGACGTACTGGAGGTCGAGGATGTTGCAGAGGTACGTCGCGTCCTGGGTCAGCACGCAGTAGCGGAAGAGGCTGAAGACGGCCGTGTACTCCCGCTTCAGCCGCAGCTCGAGCTCGGCCTCGAACTCGTCGAGTTCGTCGAGGTGGGACATCAGGGGGATTGTAGCCCGGCGAGCAGGTCCGCCACCCGGCCGCGGCCCGGGATCTCGAGCGCGGGATCGAGGTCGAGCAGCGGCTCGAGCGCGAACGCCCGCTCGTGCAGACGCGGGTGCGGCAGCTCGAGCCCGGGCTCGTCGAGGACGAGGTCGCCGTAGAGGAGCAGGTCGAGGTCGATCGTGCGCGGGCCGTAGCGGGGGCCCTCGCGGACGCGGCCGAGCTCGCGCTCGACGGCGAGCAGGCGCTCGAGCAGCGCGCGCGGGTCGCGGTCCGTCTCGAGCAGGATCGCCCCGTTCAGGAAGGGCGGCTGGTCGGCATGGCCCCACGGCTCGGTCTCGCGGAGGCGCGAGACGCCGAGCACCTCGTCGCCGAGCAGCCGCACGGCGTCTGCGATCGTCGCCTCGCGGTCACCGAGATTCGCACCGACGCCGACGTAGGCCCGCACGCGGATCAACGGTACTTTGATGCACATGCGCCGTGCTGCGATCGTCGCGCTCGCCGCCGCGGCCCTCGCCGCGCCGGCCGCGCGCGCCGCCACGATCGTCGCGCTGGCGCCGGGCGCGCCGGTGCCGGCGAACGCCCGCCCGGTCGCGCCCGCCCTGCGGCATGTGGCTCGTGCCCGACGCGGCCGCAGCACGCCTCCACGGCGTCGTCGCCCGGGCCGAGAACCGCGCGGCGGAGCCGCTCGGAACGGCCGTGCAGGCGCGCGACCCGCTCGAGGGCTCCGAGTGGTGGCTCTCGGCCGTCGGCGCCGAGCGGGTCCAGCCGCCGCCCCCCGGGAAGCCCGTCGCCGTGGTCGACAGCGGCGTCGACCGCACGCATCCGGAGTTCTCGGCCGCGAACCTGCTGCTCCTGAACACCCAGCGGACGCTGCCGGGGCCGGAGGAGTTCCACGGGACCGCGGTCGCCTCGATCGTCGGCGCGCCCGAGGACGGCCGCGGCATGGTCGGCGTCTACCCGGGCGCCTCGCTCGCGAGCTGGGACACGGGTGCGCAGACGCTCGCCGACGTCCTCGCCGGGATCGGGGCCGCGCTCCTGCAGCCCGGGCCCGGCGTGATCAACGTCAGCGTCGGCTTCGAAGGCACGGCCGGCGCCGGCCTGCTGCGGATCGGCGTCGACAGCGCCGTCGCCGCGGGCTGGCTCGTCGTCGCCGCGGCCGGGAACTCCGGCGGCGGCGCCCCCGTCTACCCTGCCGCCCTCTCCCACGTGCTGACCGTCGCCGCGACCGACCGCAACGGCGACGTCGCGCCGTTCTCGACCCGCTCGCCCGCGATCGACCTCGCCGCGCCGGGCGTCGGCATCCTCGCCGCCGTCCCGACCTGGAAGGACCCGTCCGGCTACGCGAGCCTGACCGGGACGAGCTTCGCGGCCCCGATCGTGGCGGGCGCCGCCGCGTGGCTCTGGACGGGCCGGCCCGCGCTCGACGCGAGCCAGGTCGCGGAGCTGCTGCGGCGCTCGGCGACCGACCTCGACGCGCCCGGCGTCGACGCGGCCTCCGGCTGGGGCCTGCTGAACCTGCCGGCGGCGCTCGGCGGGCGCTCGCCGATCCGCGACCCGCAGGAGCCGAACGACGACGTCGACCTCGTCGCCGAGGGCGGCCTCTTCGGCGTCGGCACGCCCCCGCTCGTCGACGCCGAGATCCCGCACACGCGCGTCGCGGCCCGCCTCGACCAGGCGGAGGACCCGGCGGACGTCTACCGCGTCTTCGTCCCGGCGGGTCGGGAGCTCCGCGCCAGGGTCGTCAAGGGGCCGGGCGTCCAGCTGAGCGTCTGGGGGCCGCACACCCGCAGCCTCTCGGAGCCGCCGTCGCCGCGCCGGCGCGACCTGATCGTCGGCGGCCGCACGGTCCGGACGCGCAGCGTCGCCGGGAAGGGCGCCTACTACTACCTCGCGGCGACGCTGCGACCCTCGACGCGGCGGGCGACCTACCTCGTCAGCGTCTCGCTCGGCGCTCGACGGTGACGCCGGACCAGTCGACCGGCAGCGCCACCTGCGGCTTCCGGACGCGGACGCGCACCCACTCGGCCTGCGGGAAGCGGTCGAGCAGCGCGTCGGCGACCGCCGCCGCCAGCGCCTCGAGCAGGTCGAAGCGGCGTGCGTCCGACAGCTCGCGGATCGTCTCGACGACGTCGCGGTAGTCGACCGCCCCCTCGAGCCGGTCGTCGGCGCCGGCCTCGCCGACCTCGAGCCGGACGTCGTAGAGGAACGGCTGGCCCGCGCGCTGCTCGGCCTCGAGCACGCCGTGGCGGCCGAAGAGCTCGAGGCCGTGCAGCTCGACGACGGCCATCAGATCGCCGCCGCCACGGTCAGCGCCTCGACGTGCGAGCGGACGTCGTGGACGCGGAAGATCGCGGCGCCGCGGTCGAAGGCCGCGACGGCGGCGCCGACGCTGGCCGCGTCGCTGCCGACCGAGGCGTCCGGGTCGCCGAGCAGCCGGCCGAGCGTGCGCTTGCGCGAGAGCCCGACGAGCAGCGGCCGCCCCAGCGCCGTCAGCTCGTCGAGCCGCCGCAGGAGCTCGAGGTTGTGCGCGGCCGTCTTGCCGAAGCCGAAGCCCGGGTCGAGGCAGATCCGCTCCTCCGGGATCCCGGCCGAGACCGCGAAGGCGAGGCGCTCCTCGAGGAACGCCGCCACCTCGGAGACGACGTCGCCGTAGCGCGGGTCGTCCTGCATCGTCCGCGGCTCGCCGAGCATGTGCATCAGGCAGAGGTAGGCGCCCGCGTCGGCGACGACGCCCGCGAGCTCGGGGTCCGCCCGCAGCGCGGTCACGTCGTTGACGAGCTCGGCGCCGAGCTCGAGCGCGCGCCGCGCCACCTCCGCCCTGGTCGTGTCGACCGAGACGGGCAGGCCGGCGAGCGCCTCGAGCACCGGCACGACCCGGCGGAGCTCCTCGTCCGCGGAGACGCCCTCGGAGCCGGGCCGGGTCGACTCGCCGCCGACGTCCACGAGCGCCGCCCCCTCCTCGAGCAGTCGCCGCCCGGTCGCGGCCGCGGCCGCGGGGTCGAGGTGCAGCCCGCCGTCGGAGAAGCTGTCGGGGGTGACGTTGACGATCCCCATCACCGCCGGCCGCGGGAACCGCTGCTCGATCGCGCCGCGCACCGTTCGAGCCTAGTCGGCGACGGCCAGGTCCGGGGGCCCGTCGCCGGGACCCGGCTCGTGCCGGCGTGTCGGGCGGAGGCGGGAGCGGCCCTGCACGAGCGCGAGGCCCGCGAGCACGACGGCGCCGCCCGCCGCCAGGGTCGGCCGCAGCCGCTCTCCGAGCACGAGCACCGAGAAGAGGACGCCGAAGATCGGGACGAGCAGCGTGTAGGCGGACGCCCGGGAAGCGCCGACGGCCCGGACGCCCTCGAAGAAGAGCACGAAGGAGAGCATCGTCCCGAAGACGCCGAGGTAGACGATCGAGGCCCAGGCACCTGCGCTCGCGTGGGCGAGCGCCGACCAGCCGCCGCCCGGCAGGAACGAGACCGGCAACAGCAGCAGGCAGCCGGCGCCGGTCGCGTAGAGGTTGGCGGCGATCGTGCCGAAGCGGGCGGTCGCGCGCCGGGCGGCGAGCGTGTACCAGGGCCAGCAGAGCGCGGCGCCGACGAGCAGCGCGTCGCCCTGCAGCCGCCGCGTGCCGAAGCCGCCGACCGGGTCGACGACGAGCACGAGCCCGGCGAGCGCGACCGCGAAGCCGAGCGCGGCCCGGAGCGGCGGCCGGTCGCCGAGCACCGGCCAGGCGAGCAGCGTCGTCAGGATCGGGATCAGGCCCGGCACGAGGATCGAGCCGTCCGCGGCGGGCGCGAGCCGCAGGCCGTAGAGGAAGAAGAGGTTGTAGCCGAAGACCGCGCTCGCCCCGAGCACGAGCACGAGCGGCACGTCGGCCCGGCCCGGCAGCCCCGGCCTCGCCCCGCGCAGCCGCGCCCAGAGCCAGAGCAGCGCGCAGGCGAGCGCGAAACGGACGACCGCGACGGTCGCGGGCGCGACGTGCGCGGCGGCCAGCTTCCCGGCGGGCCAGGTGCCGCCCCAGAGGACGGCGACCGAGACGAGGATCAGCGCAGAGCCGCGGACGCGGCCGATGCGCGGCAAGCTCTAGCCCTTGGCGCCTTCGGGCGGCGGCGGCTGCATCGTCGCTCCCGGGAGCGGGAACGGGCGCGGCCGCACCTCGGGCTTGCGCTTCGGCTCCTCGACGGCGGGCTCCTCGGCGGGCTCCTCGGGGAAGACGTCCTCCTCGTCGGCGCCGGAGAGGAGCCGCTCGAACTGGTCGCGGTCGATCGTCTCGCGCTCGATCAGGATCCGGGAGAGCTTGTGCAGGTGCTCCATGTGCTCGCGGAGCACGTTCAGGGCGAGCTCGTGGCCCTCCTCGATCACGCGCCTGATCTCGTCGTCGATCTCGCGAGCGATCTCGTCGGAGTAGTCCGGCTCGTTGCCCATCTCGCGCCCGAGGAACGGCATGTCGTGGTTGCGGCCGAGCACGCGCGGGCCGAGCTTCTCGCTCATCCCGAAGCGCATCACCATCTGCTTGGCGGTGTGCGTGACCTTCTCGAGGTCGTTCGCGGCGCCGGTCGTCACCTCGTGGAAGACGAGCTCCTCGGCGGCGCGGCCGCCGAGCGTCATCGCGATCTGCTCCATCAGGGCCGCCTTCGTCGTCAGGTAGCGGTCCTCGGTCGGCAGCGAGATCGTCAGCCCGAGCGCCTGGCCGCGCGAGACGATCGTGATCTTGTGCACCGGGTCGGTGTGGGTGAGGAAGTGCCCGACGAGCGCGTGGCCCATCTCGTGGTAGGCGGTGATCTTCCGCTCCTCCTCGCTGAGCAGCCGGGCCTTCTTCTCCGGGCCGGCGAGGACGCGCATGATCCCCTCCTCCAGCTCCTCCTGCTCGATCACCTTCTTGCCGCGGCGCGCGGCGAGCAGGGCGGCCTCGTTGACGAGGTTCATCAGGTCGGCGCCCGTGAAGCCCGGCGTGCCGGCGGCGAGCGTGTCGAGGTCGATCGCGGGCGCGAGCGGCTTGCCCTTCGAGTGCACCTCGAGGATCTGGCGGCGGCCGAGCCGGTCGGGCCGGTCGACGACGATCTGCCGGTCGAAGCGGCCCGGGCGGAGCAGCGCCGGGTCGAGGATGTCGGGGCGGTTCGTGGCGGCGATCAGGATGATGTTGTCCTTCATCTCGAAGCCGTCCATCTCGACGAGCAGCTGGTTCAGCGTCTGCTCGCGCTCGTCGTGGCCGCCGCCGAGGCCCGCGCCGCGGTGCCGGCCGACGGCGTCGATCTCGTCCATGAAGACGATGCAGGGCGCCGCCTGCTTGGCCTGCTCGAAGAGGTCGCGGACACGGCTCGCGCCGACGCCGACGAACATCTCGACGAAGTCGGAGCCGGAGATCGAGAAGAAGGGCACGCCCGCCTCGCCGGCGACCGCGCGCGCGAGCAGCGTCTTGCCGGTGCCCGGCGGCCCGTAGAGCAGCACGCCCTTCGGGATCCGCGCCCCGAGCGCCTGGAACTTCTTCGGGTTCTCGAGGAACTCCTTGATCTCCTGCAGCTCCTCGACCGCCTCCTCGACGCCGGCGACGTCCTTGAAGCCGATCTTCGGCGAGTCCGGCGCCATCCGCTTCGCGCGCGACTTGCCGAAGCTCATCACCTTCGAGCCGCCGCCCTGCACCTGGTTCATCAGGAAGATCCAGAAGCCGAACAGGAGCACGAACGGGAGCAGCGAGGTCAGGATCGACCACCAGGGCGAGCCGCCGACGCCCTTCGAGTCGTAGGTGACGCTGTTCCGGTCGAGCAGCTGCTGGAAGGCGTACTGCGACTCGGCGGTCGGGTAGTTGACCTTGAACTTCTCGCCGCTCGTCAGCTGCCCGTCGATCTCCTGCTTCGACGGGACGAAGGTGACCTCCTTGACGTCGCCCGCGCGCACCTGGGACTGCGCCTGAGAAAGCGTCAGCTTCTCGGAGTTGCTCGACTTCGGGATCAGCGTCTGCGTCGCCAGCCAGACGAGCAGGATGATCACGACGAGCGGAAAGAGGGCGGAGCGGAAGAATCGATTCACGAAATCTCCTCGACGCAGGGTAGCAACCCTTCATCGGTAGAACGGGCGCGGGACTCGATCGGTTTCACATGCCTTCCGGCATCAGGTCGTCGTGCAGGACGCCGACGTAGGGGAGATTGCGGTACCGCTCGGCGAAATCGAGCCCGTAGCCGATCACGAATCGGTTCGGGATCTCGAAGCCGACGTAGCGCACGGCGACCTCGATCTCGCGCCGCTCCGGCTTCGTCAGGAGCGTGCAGACCTCGAGCGACGCCGGCCGGCGCGCCTCGAGCGTGCGGACGAGGTAGGAGAGCGTCAGGCCCGAGTCGATGATGTCCTCGACGACGAGCACGTCCCTGCCCTCGATGTTGATGTCGAGGTCCTTGAGGATGCGGACGACCCCGGAGGAGTCGGTCGAGGCGCCGTAGCTCGAGATCGCCATGAAGTCGACCTCGCAGGCGACGGTGACGTGGCGCATCAGGTCGGCCATGAAGAAGACGGCGCCCTTGAGGACGCCGAGCAGGAGCAGGTCGCGGCCCTCGTAGTCGCGCGAGATCTCGCGGCCGAGCTCGGCGATCCGCGCCTGCAGGCCCTGCTCGTCGATCAGGATCTCGCCGACGGCGGACTCGAGGTCAGTCGCCACGGACCGCCTCCACGCCCGGGTGCTCGACGACGCCGGGGATCGCCACGACCTCGTCGCCGCGGACGACGAGCGGCCACGCCTCGCGCTCGGAACGGGGGATCTTGGCGTCGACGAACACGTCCTGGACCTTCTTCCTGCGCCCCGCGAGCCGGTCGCCGGGCCTCCACCCGCGCACTCTAAGGCCGCGGAGCTCGGAGCGGATGCGCCAGCGGCCCCAGGCGACCTCGCCGTCGAGCGCGACCGGGCCCGCGCTCGAGCCAGAGCCGCTCGTGCTCGCGCACCGCCTGGACGCCGCCGCCGAGGTCGACCCGGCGCGAGCCGGGGACGGCGTCGAGCAGCTCGGCGAGCGCGGGCGGCAGCGTCCGGCGCTCGTCGAGCGCGCGGAGCAGGTTCGCGTCGGCGGCCGGGTGCAGCCGGCGCAGGAGCGGCAGGATCTCCTCGCGGATCAGGCCGCGCTTGGTGTCGCCGTTCGAGGAGTCGAGCCGGAACTCGAGCCCTTCGGCGCGGCAGTAGGCCTCGGTCTCGTCCCGCCAGAGCGGCAGCAGCGGCCGGACGACGCCGTCCTCGCGCCGCGGCTTGATCCCGGTCGGGCGGCCGGAGGCGACGAGCCGGTAGAGGACGGTCTCGACCTGGTCGGAGGCGGTGTGGCCGGTCGCGCGCAGCCGGTCCGCCGCGACGGCGTACCGCAGCTCCCGCAGCTCCGCCTCGCTGCCGCCCGGCGGGACGCGGACGACCTCCGCCCCGAGCGTCTCGGCGCAGAAGCGGGCGTCCGCCGCCGACTCGGCGCCCCGCAGGCCGTGGTCGACGTGCAGGGCGGAGACGCGGTAGCCGAGCGCGCGCAGCGCGTGCCAGAGGCAGGTCGAGTCGGCGCCGCCCGAGACGAGGCAGGTGACCGCGCCGCCGGGCGGGATCAGCGCGTGCCGGCGGACGTGGCGCTCGACGCGCGCGCGAAGCGCGGAGGGCTCCATCGACGCATTGTAGGAGCGCCTCTACAGCAGCGCAGAGACCGAGCAGCCGCGCTCGGCGAGCGCCGGCTCCGCGTCCTTGAGCACCTGGTGCGCGTAGTTCGCGAAGCTGTAGGAGCTGTACATGTGGCTGCCGGCGTCCTCGCCGCCGCCCTTGCCGGTCTCGGTGCGGAGCTGGGCCCGCAGCGCGAGCCCGTACTCCTCGTACATCGCCCCCATCAGGACGCGCGCGAGCTTCAGCGACGGGTCGCGCGGGCTCGTGATCCGGATGCCGACCTGGGCCTCGTGCGTCTGCTCGATCGCGTCCTTGGCCGAGAGCGAGCCGCTCTGGTAGTCCTGCGCGAGCAGCTCGATCGACGCCGAGCTGAGCGACGCGGCGCGCACGAACTGCCGGTCGAGCGCACCGCAGACGTGCGGCGAGGCGCTGGTGGCGGGTTCGGCCCGGCCGCCCGCCACGAGAACGACGGCAGCGAGGAGGAGGCCCGCCGCAGTGAGGGCCCGTCTGAGCATCCACCCACCTATCGGCGCATCCGCGCGGAGAGCCTGATCACTCGTCCGGGGGTCCCGGCATCCGGCCCGGCAGGGGACCGTCCGGGACGCGTGCGGCAGGCCGCTGCCCGAGCCGCGAGGCGAGCTCGCGCGCGGCCCAGCGCGCCAGCCAGGCCGCGAGCGCGAGCTTCACCAGGACGGAGAGGCGCACCAGTCCTCGAGCAGCTCGACGACCCGCTCGAGCTGACGGCGCTCGAAGCGGTAGGGATGCGCGTTCGCGACCATCGGCATCTTCGGGCCGGGCCCGCGGCCCTCTGCGCCCGCGATCGCGTAGGCGACCGGCAGCGAGTGGGCGACGGCGAGGATCGAGCCCTCGGGCCGCGTCGAGCAGGAGGCGGAAGCCGGCCGCGTAGCGGGTCACGACCTGGACGCGGCTCTCACCGCCTCCGGCTCGGAGCCCAGCCGGACGGCTCGTCCCAGGCGCGCGCGCGGTAGTCGTCGAGCGAGCGGCCCTCGAACTCGCCGTAGTGCGGGTCGCCGAGCTCGGCGACGACGAGGCGGGGCGGCACCCCGTCGGCGCGGGCGGCGAGCGCGAGGTCGGCGGTCTCGGCCGTGCGCGGGAAGGGCGTCGTCACGCAGAGGTCGAGCGGCTCGCCGCGCAGCTCCTCGCCGAGCCGGCGGGCCTCCTCCCGCCCGCGCTCGGTCAGCCGCACGTCGACCGCCGGGTCGCCGTTGACGAGCCGCTCGACGTTCCAGTCGGTCTCGCCGTGCCGCGCCAGGATCAGCCGCTCCATCGGCGTCAGACTAGACAGTCCTCCGACCGGACCGGCGTGACGCGCGTCCTCAGAAGAGCAGCGAGCGGTAGGTGCCGCTGCGGCGCATGCCGATCGCCTCGTAGACGCGCAGCGCGGGCGCGTTCTCCGGCCGGACGAAGAGGCAGACGACGGGCGTCGTCTCGAGCAGCAGCCGGCAGAGGTCGCGCATGCCGCGCTGCGCGTAGCCGCGGCCGCGGACGGCCGGATCGACCCAGACCTGCTGGATCTGCACGGCGCGCGGCGTCCACGCCGAGGCCTCCGCCTTGAAGCGGATGACGCCGTCCTCGAGCCAGAGCCACGATCGGCCCTCCTCGATCTGGGCGTGCGTCCGCCAGCGGAACGACTCGGCGTCGCGGGCGAGCGGGTCGATCCCGAGCTCCTCGCGGTGCGTCGCCGCGCAGGCCGGGACGAGCAGCTCGAAGTCGGCGCGCGTCGCCTCCCGCAGCCCGGTCTGCCCCGGCTGCGGCGGCTCGGCCAGCTCGTAGACGGGCTGTCCCGGGCGATCCTCCCGCGGCCGCGGCAGCACGTCCCGCGCCGCCTCCCAGAGCTCGCCGACCGCCCGCTCCTCGCCGATCAGCATCCGCGCCCGCCCGCGCCGGGCGACGTCGGCGAAGGCGGCGCAGCCCTCGCCCGAGGGGACGACGTTGGCGCCGACGTGGCAGAGCGCGACGAGGCGCCCGTCCTCGCCCGCGAGCGCGCTGAAGCGGCCGAGCCGGCGCCGCGCGATGTCCTCGAGGAAGACGCGCTCGACCGGGTCCTCGGCGCAGAAGTCGAGGATCGCGTCGAGCTCGGGCCGCCGTACCTGCGCCATCGGCCAATCCTCGTGGATAGAGTCTCGCGCGTGCCCATCCACCTGAGAGCGGAGCCGGGGGAGTACGCCGACGCGGTGCTGCTGCCCGGCGACCCGCTGCGGGCGACCTACATCGCCGAGACCTACTTCGACGACGTCAGGCAGGTGAACGAGGAGCGGGGCCTGCTCGGCTACACCGGCACCTTCGAGGGCAAGCCGGTCTCGGTGCAGGGCACGGGCATGGGCTGCCCCGGCGCGACGATCGTCTTCGAGGAGCTGACCCAGCTCGGCTGCACGAAGCTGATGCGCGTCGGCACCTGCGGCGGCCTGCAGCCGAGCCACGCGCTCGGCGACCTGATCGTCGCGCTCTCGGCCGTGCCGGCCGACGCGACCGCGATGCACCTGGTCGCGAACGAGCCGCACTGCCCGACCGGCTCCTGGGAGCTGATCCACGGAGCCGTGCACGCCGCCAAGCAGATCGAGCAGCCGATGCACGTCGGCCCGATCGTCTCGAGCGACCTCTTCTACAACCCCGACGAGGGGCAGTACGAGCGCTGGTCGAAGCGCGGCGTGCTCGCGGTCGAGATGGAGGCGGCGGCGCTCTTCACCGTCGGGGCGCTGCGGAACGTGCACGCGGGCTGCCTGCTGACCGTCTCGGACATCGTCGTCGAGGGCGTCTTCACCCGCATCTCGGACGAGGAGCTCCGCGCGGCCGTCGACCGGATGACGCGCGTCGCCCTCGCGACCGTCACGTCCGACCACGGCTAGCGCGCCCCGGACCTGCTTCCTGGTCAACCCGGCCTCGGCGGGCGGGTCGACGGGCCGCCGCTGGCCGGAGCTCGCCCACCGCGCCGCCCGGCTCGGCCTCGCGGGTGACGCGATCCTCTCGACCTCCGCCGGAGAGATGACGCGCCTCGCGGCCGAGGCGGCCCGGGAGTACGACCTGCTCGTCGCGGTCGGCGGCGACGGCACCGTCAACGAGATCGTCCACGGCATCGCCGGCGTCGAGGGGCCCGAGCTGGCGCTCGTCCCGCGCGGCACCGGCCGCGACTTCGCGCGCACCTTCGGGATCCCGGCCCGCTTCGACGACGCGATCCGGATCGCGCGCGAGGGCGGCTCGCGCACGCTCGACCTCGGCCGCGTCACCTACCGCGCCTGGAGCGGCGCCGAGGCGACCGGCTGGTTCGCGAACGTCGCGAGCGCGGGCATGAGCGGCGCGATCGCCAAGCGCGCCAACGACAACACGAAGGCCTTCGGCGGGCGCCTCTCGTACCTGGCGGCGATCGTCGCCGTCTTCGCCCGCTGGCAGGTGAGCGAGATCGAGGTCGAGGTCGACGGCGAGCGCCGCGCGGCGCCGATGCACGACGTCGTCGTCGCCAACGGCGCCTACTTCGGCGGCGGCCTGCACATCTGCCCGGACGCCGCGCCCGACGACGGGCTCTTCGACGTGCTCCTGATCGGGCACCTGACCAAGGCGGACCTGGCGGTGACGCTGCCGAAGGCCTACAAGGGCCGCCACCTGCCGCACCCGAAGGCGGAGCTCCTGCGCGGCCGCACGGTGCGCGTCTCGGCGGCCGAGTCGCTGCCGGTCGAGCTCGACGGCGAGCAGCCGGGGACGACGCCGGTCACGTTCGAGGTCGTGCCCGGCGCGCTGCGGCTGCGCGTGCCCGAGGCTTGATGCGCTGCGGCAGCGGCCGCGGCTAGGGCGCTTCCGGCGTGGCGCGGCTTCTCGGCCGCCGCAGGCTTCGCGGCCGCGGGCTTCGCGGGCCGCGGGCTTCGGGCCGCGGGCTTGCGGGCGGCCCGCTTCTGCGGCGGCGTCGCGCCCTTCTCGACCTTGGCGAGGCGCCGCTCGAGCTCGTCGATGCGGCGCTCGAGGGTCTCGAGCCCGATCACGCGCTTCTGGACGTCGTCGAGCCGCTCGCGCGTCGAGTTGAGGAGCTCGACCATGCGGTGGGCGCCGGGGGTCTCGGCGAACTTCGCCAGCACCTCCTCGCCGCGGTCGGCGAGCCGGGAGATCAGGTCGCGCTGCTGAGCCATCGGTTCGATCCTTTTTCTCGGGAGCCTGCCGACGAAACCCTACCGCGCCCGCGTGACCGTGAAGGTCAGCTGGAAGCAGCCGCGGCGGTTCGAGGGCCGGCAGGACGAGCCGTCGGTGCTCGCGTCGACCCGGTGCGTGCCGAGCGAGGTGGCGCGAGCGGAAGCGGGCGAGCGCGTAGCCGGGCCGACGCGGCCGCGAACGCGGCGATCCCGGCCGCGGCCACCGCGGCCAGGAGCAGAAGGGCCCGCTTCACGCGCGGATGACGACGGGCGTCCCGGCCCACGCCAGCCGGAACACACGCCGCAGCGTCGCGTTCGGGACGCGGATGCAGCCGTTCGAGACGTCACGCCCGATCGACCACGGCTCGTTCGTCCCGTGGATGCCGATCGGGCCGCCCTGCGCCCAGCCGGTGAGGACGTCCGAGAAGGCGGAGACGCCGAGCGCCGCCGGGCCGAAGGGGCCGGACGCATCGGTGGGCACGAGCCGCTGGTTGACGTAGTAGCGCCCGGTCGGCGTCGGCGTCGCGGGCGAGCCGACGGCGACGGGGGTGGAGAGCACGCGCTTGCCGCCGCGGTAGAGCGACAGGCGCCGGTCGGAGAGGTCGACGACGATCCGCGTCCGCACCCGCACGAGCCGGACGTCGGCCGCGCGCACCCAGCCGGTGACGCCGTTCGGCCGCAGCGGCAGCTGGACGCGGTACCAGCGGACCGCGCAGTCGCGCTCGACCTGCTTCGACGCGGACGCCGAAGACGATCGGATAGTTGTTCGCGTTGACGCTCCCGAACGTGGCGAGGACGGGCCCGCCGGGCCTCCGGTAGGCCGTGGCGCCGTCGCCGGCGAGCGTCGCCGCCCACGCGACGCGCTTCGAGCCGAGCACGCGGACGCCGGCCGCGCAGCGGGAGGCGCGCGCGGGCAGGACGGCGGCGGTGGTCGTCCGGGGAGCCGTCGCGGTGCGCACCGCAGGCGCCGTCGGCGCCGGGCGGGTCGCGACGGTCGGTGCGGCATCCCTGCGCCCGCCGCCGCAGGCGGCGGCGCAGAGAGGCAGGAGCATCAGAGCGGCGAGACGCTTCACGGAGAGGGATCGTATCGCCGCCGACCTCCGGCCACGGCCCGGCGGGAACGTGCGTTCCGGTCGGCCGCGTACCCTGAGGCCGTGATCGTCGCGCACCTCGATCTCGACGCCTTCTTCGCCGCCGTCGAGGAGCTGGAGCGGCCCGAGCTGCGCGGACGGCCGCTCGTCGTCGGCGGCGACCCCCACGGCCGCGGGGTCGTCGCGACGGCCAACTACGCGGCGCGGACCTATGGGATCCGCTCGGCGATGGCCTCGGCCGAGGCGCTCCGGCGCTGCCCGCACGTGCTCTTCGTCAGGCCGCGGCACCAGCTCTACCGGCAGTACTCGCAGGAGGTCTGGTCGCTCGTCCGCGAGATCGTCCCGCGCGTCGAGCAGGTCGGGATCGACGAGGGCTACCTCGGCCTCGACGGCGTCGCGCGCGACTTCCACGAGGCGCGCGCGCTCGCCGAGGCGGTGGCCGCGGCCGTCCACGCCCGCACCCGGCTCTCCTGCTCGCTCGGCGTCGCGACCAGCAAGGTCGTCGCCAAGATCGCGAGCGACCTGCGCAAGCCCGGCGGGATCGTCGTCGTCCGCGCCGGCCGGGAGCAGCGCTTCCTGGCGCCGTTCGACGTCAGGGTCCTGCCCGGCGTCGGCCCGAGGAGCGAGGAGCGGCTCCGCCGGCTCGGCATCCGCACGATCGGCGACCTGGCCGCGACCTCCGACGCGCAGCTCCCGTCGCTTCTGCCCGGCAAGGTCGGGCGCCTGCTCCGCGACCGGGCCCGCGGCATCGACCCCCGCGAGCTCGAGCTGCAGGCCGAGCGGATCTCGATCTCGCAGGAGGAGACGTTCCCGCGCGACGTCGGCGACCCCGAGCGCCTGCACGACGAGCTGCGCCGGATGGCGGTCGGCCTCGCGGCCCAGCTCGAGCGGAAGCGGCAGGTCGCCCGCACCGTGACGACGAAGCTGCGCTACCCGGACTTCTCGATCCGGACGCGCTCGACCTCGCTCCCGGTCGGCACCGCGGACGCCGCGCGGATCGGCGAGCTCGCCTGCGCGCTCCTCGACCGTGCCCTCCGCGACCGGCCGGGGCCGCTGCGGCTCGTCGGCGTCGGCGTCTCGGGGCTCGAGCCGCACGTGCAACTTTCTCTCGTCTAGATCGTCGCAACGTGGTGAACCACCCGATTCGGGCCCTTGCGACGAACGGCACGATGCGTACTCTGAGAGAGGCATGAGCGGAGCCACCATCCCCCAGGAGCAGCACCGGCACACCGCGGTCACCACGCACGTCCTCCGGCAGCGGGCAGGCGTCCCGTACGAGGTCGAGCGCGTCGTCTGCGAGGCGTGCAGGAAGCTGCTCGACGAGCGCGCCCTCAAGCGCGCCGCGGCGTAGGCGTCTCGGCGAGGTCCTGCGGCAGTGCCGGCGAGCGCGCCGGCTGCGGCTCCACGCGCTCGAACGGGGCGCCCAGCGGCGGCCTCGGGTCGGGGTCGCCACGGTTCGGCCAGCGCGCGAAGGCGAGCTCGGCCCGGGCGGCGATCGTCAGCGACGGGTTGACGCCGAGGTTGCCGCCGAGCGCCGAGCCGTCGACGACGTGCAGCCCCGGCTGCCCGAGCACGCGGTGGAAGCGGTCGACGACGCCGCCCTCGACGGTGGCGCCGCCGAGCAGGTGCGCGGTCGTCGGCACGTCGAGCAGCACCTCGTTCAGCGAGCTGCCCGGGAAGCCGCCGATCAGCTCGGCCGCGAGCCGCGCCGTCTCGTTCGCGACCGGCACGTAGGAGGGAACCGGCTCGGCCCCCTGCGCCGTCGTCAGGCGGCCGCGGCGCAGGCGCACGCGCAGGCTCGACGGGCGCGCCTGCATGACGAGCACGACGATCGTCCGCTCCGACCAGCGCCGCACCGACAGCGAGCGCAGGAAGAGCAGCGGGTGCCGGAGGACGCGGCCGAGGAAGCGCAGCTGCCGCGGCGCCCGTCCGCCGCCGTCGACGAGCAGCGTCCCGAGCAGCCCCATCGCGTTCGAGCCCTTCGAGTAGCGCACCGGCTCGACGTGGGTGCCCGGCTCGGGGCTGAACGACGAGCCGATCGCGACGCCCTGCGAGTAGTCGACGTCGAGCCGCCGCGCCGCCGCGCCGACGATCGCCTCCGAGTTCGTGCGGACGTCCGTGCCGACGCCCGGCCCGCCGAGGCCCGAGGCGAGCAGCAGCCTCAGCGTCCCGAGCGTGCCCGCGGCGAGCACCACCTCGCCCGCGCGCAGCCGCTCGACCCGCCGCGACCAGCCCGGCCGCCGCACCTCGACCTCGAAGCCGCCCTCGACCGGCACGACCCGCGTCGCCTCGCGGCCCGGCAGCACCTCCGCGCCGAGCCGCTCCGCGAACCAGAGGTAGTTGCGGTCGAGCGTGTTCTTCGCCCCGTAGCGGCAGCCGACCATGCAGCCGCCGCAGCGGACGCAGCCGTTCCGCAGCGGGCCCGCGCCGCCGAAGTACGGGTCGACGCCGTCCTCGCCGAACCAGACGCCGACGGGCGTCGGCCCGTAGCTCTCCCCCGCGCCGAGCCGCTCGGCGACCCGGTGCATCACCTCGTCGGCGGGCGTCTCGAACGGCGTCGTCGCGACCCCGAGCATGCGCCGCGCGAGCTCGTAGTACGGCGCCAGCTCCTCCGGCCGGTCGGGCGGCTCCCAGAGCACGTTCGCGTAGACGAGCGAGCCGCCGCCGACGCCGGCGCCCGAGAGCACGAGCACGTCGCGCAGCAGCGTCAGCCGCTGGATGCCGCGACAGCCGAGCCGCGGGGCCCAGAGGAAGCGGCGCAGCCGCCAGCTCGTCGGCGCGAAGTCCTCGGGCGCGAAGCGCCTGCCCGCCTCGAGGACGCCGACGCGGTAGCCCTTCTCGGCCAGCCGCAGCGCCGCGACCGAGCCGCCGAAGCCGCTGCCGACGACGAGGACGTCGTACTCGCGCACGAGCCGAGCATAGAGAGGGGCGAGCAGAGAGACGGGCGCCGGCATGGCGCGGGGGCGGCCCGGAGACCGCCCCCGCGGGGTACCGGCCGTACGGCCGAGCCTGCTAGCCGAACCAGCCGCCGCGACGCTGCTGCGTCCCGGCCGCGCCCTGTCCGGAGCCCGGAGGGCCGTGCATGCCCTTCGGGCCCGCCGGCAGGGTGCCGTCGACCATGTCGGCGATCCGGCTCTTCAGCTGCGCCAGCATCGTCGCCTTCTGGGCGGCCGTGATCCGGCCGTCGGCGACCGCCTGGTCGAGGCGCTTCGACGCGGCGTCGAGCAGCGCCTGCTCGAGCCCGTCGACCGTCTTGCCCTTGTCCTTGGCGACCTGCGCCAGGGTCTTGCCCGACTGCAGCCGCGTCCGCAGCTCCGCCTCGGTCAGCCCGAGGAAGCTCGCGGCGGCGTCGAGCTCGAGTCCCGGGCCGTGGTGGCCGAAGCCGCCGCCCATTCCGCGGCCCGCGGCCGAGGCCGAGCCCGAACGGGATCTGCCCACGACTCGAGCCGCTGCTTGAGCGCGTCTGCCTCCGCCTGCGTGATCTTCCCGTCGGCGAGGGCCTGGTCGATCTGGTCGCCGGCGACGCCCTTCAGGGCCGTCTTCAGCTTGTCGACCGAGACGCCGAGCCGGCCGGCGAGATCCTGGAGCAGGGCGGCCTGCCGCTGCTGCGGCGTCTGCCCCGTCGTGATCGCGCCGGTCGCGAGCGCCGCACCCGTGCCGGCGGCCGCGACGAGCGCGGCGGCCGCGGCCGCGACGAGCATTCGATGTCGTTTGAGGATGTGCATGACCCGAGTCTTCCCGGCGACTCTAAGAGGGAGCTGAGGAACACCTAAGAAATGCGAAGGCCCGCCGGAGCGGGCCTCGCATGCTCAGGGCTGCCGCTCAGCGGCCGCCGCGGTAGCCCATCCCGGCGCCGCGGCCCTGGCCCTGACCGGGCCCCTGGCCGCCGGCGGTCTGCACCATCGCCTCGATCCGGGTCTGCAGCTGCGCGAGCTGCGTCGTCCGCTGCGCGTCCGTGATCCGGCCGGCGGCGACCGCCTTGTCGAGGTTCGCCTTCGCGGCGGCGACCATCGCCTGGACGAGGCCGTCGACCGACTTCCCCTGCTCGGCCGCGACGTCCGCGAGCGAGGCGCCGGCCTGCTTCTCGGCGCGGATCTGCGCGGTCGTGAGGCCGAGGTAGTCGGCCGCCGCGGCGAGCGGGGCGCCCGGGACGCCGACCGGGCCGGTGCCCGTGCAGTTCGCGCGGGCGCCGACCGGCGGCCCGCCGGCGGCCAGCGCGCCCGCGGTCCCGACCGCGGCGAGGCCTGCGGCCAGCGCGACGGCGAGCGAGGTCCGGGTGAGGCGGCGATTCATCGTGAGCTCCTTTCGTTGGGTACGAGAAGGAGTCAAGGCCCGGATCCTGAGAGATCGCTGAACGGGGGCTAAGACCCGGCCTAAGTTCCCGTTCGCGGCGAAGCGGAGCCGGAAGCGGGCGCCGCCCTCGGCCGTGCGCTCGGCCGCGACCGTGCCGCCGTGGGCGTCGGCGACCTGCTTGACGATCGCGAGCCCGAGCCCCGAGCCGGGCATGCCGCGGGCCGAGTCGGCGCGGTAGAAGCGGTCGAAGACGTAGGGGAGGTCGCGCTCGTCGATGCCGGGCCCGTGGTCGCGGACGACGACCTCGCCGTGGCGCACCGCCACCTCGACGGTGCCGCCGGACGGGCTCCACTTGGCGGCGTTGTCGAGCAGGTTGCCGACGGCGCGCTCGATCGCGCTCGGCACGCCCTCGACCACGGACGGCACCAGGTCGGCCTCGAAGACGATGCCGGGCGCGTTCCGCCGCGCCCGCTCGACCGACCCGGCGACGAGCTCGTCGAGCCGCAGCGTCTCCGGCTCGCCCGACCGGCTGCTCGCCGCGGGCGAGCATGACGAGCTCGGAGACGAGCGCGGTCATCTCCGCCAGCTGCTCGACCACGTCCGCGAGCAGCTTCTCCCGCTCGGCCGCCGGCATCGACCCGGCGCGGGCGAGCACCTCGATGTTCGTCCGCAGGCTCGTCAGCGGCGTCCGCAGCTCGTGGGAGGCGTCGGCGACGAGCTGCCGCTGCGCGCGCATCGACTCCTCGAGCGCCCCGAGCATCGTGTTGAAGCTGCCGGCGAGCCGGGCGAGCTCGTCGCCGCCCGAGACGTCCATCCGGCTCGAGAGGTCGCGCGTCTCGGCCACCTCCTCCGTCGCGCGGGTCAGCCGCCGCACCGGCACGAGCACCGCGCGCGTGACCGCGAGGCCGAGCGCCGGCCGCCAGCCCGATCCCGAGCAGCGCGACCGCGACCAGCAGCCAGCGGAGCCTCCCGAGCGTGCGGTTGACGCCCTCGACCGAGCTGACGACCTCGATCGCGACGCCGTCCGCGTAGCGGAACGTGTACATCCGGATCGGGATCCCGTTCGCGTGCGTGTCGGTGAAGAAGGGCTTCGCGCCGCCGGAGGCGACCTGCTTGACCCGGTCGGTGACCGGCAGCGGGATCGAGGCGCCGCGCGGCAGCTGGCGGTCGCCGTCGTCGCCGACGACCTGGTAGTAGGCGCCGCCGAACGGCGGGCCGTGGTAGCCGAGGATCCGGTCGGCGGGCAGGGCGGCGAGCTGCGTCGCCTGCCGGCGCAGGCCCTCGTCGGTCTGGCGGTAGAGCTCGTTTCTCGCGGCGAACCAGGCGGCGCCGGACGCGAGCGCGACCGCGACCGCGACCGCGAAGGCGACCGCGAGCGTCAGCCGGGTGCGGAAGCTGAGCGCCGGCACCGGCCTCACGGCTCGCGCAGGGCGTAGCCGACCCCGCGCACGGTCTGGATCAGGCGCGGCCGCCCGCCGGCCTCGGTCTTGCGCCGCAGGTAGCCCACGTAGACGTCGAGCGAGTTCGAGGCGTAGCCGAAGTCGTAGCCCCAGACCCGCTCGAAGATGACCGAGCGCGTCAGCACCTGCCGCGGGTTGCGCATGAAGAGCTCGAGCAGCGCGAACTCGGTCCGCGTCAGCTCGATCTGCTCGCCGTCGCGCCTGACCTCGTGCGTGGCCGCGTCGAGCTCGAGGTCGGCGAAGCGGATCGGGCCCTCGCCGGCGTCGGCGCCGCTCCGGCGCAGGAGCGCGCGGACGCGCGCGAGCAGCTCCTCGAGCGCGAACGGCTTGACGACGTAGTCGTCGGCGCCGGCGTCGAGGCCCGCGACCCGGTCCTCGACCTGGTCGCGCGCGGTCAGCATCAGCACCGGCACGCGGTTGCCCTCGGCGCGGAGCCGCCGGGAGACGTCGAGCCCGCCGAGGCGCGGCATCAGCACGTCGAGCACGACGGCGTCGACGGGCGCCGCGCCCGGCGCGAGCCGCTCGAGCGCCTCCTCGCCGTCGGCTGCGAGCTCGACCTCGTACCCTTCCAGGGTCAGCGCGCGCCGCAGGGACTCCCGCACGGCGCGCTCGTCGTCGACGACCAGGATCTTCACGCTCCCATTGTGGCGGCGAATCCGGCGGGCGCAGCCCGTCTTAGGGACTTCTTACCGCGCCTTCAGGACGCTCTTAGGCCTCCGGGGAACCATGGACGACGTACACCGAGAGAACTCCGCAGACGAAAGGAAGCGCCCAGCGATGCTCATCCGCACGAAGACCGCCGCAGCGATCGGAGCCGCCGCCCTGGCGGGCGCCGGCGCGGGGGCAGGCGTCTACGCCACGCTCGACGGCCCCGGCGCCGCCTCGACGGCGGCCCCGGCGGCCAGAGCCACGAGCCAGCCCGCCGCGGCCACGGCCGGCTCGCTCTCCGTCAACGCGATCTACCGCAAGGCCGGCCCCGGCACGGTCGAGATCACCGCGACCTCGTCCGGCGGCTCGACCTCGTCGCCGTTCCCCGGCGGGCGCGGCGGCCAGGCGCAGGCGCAGGGCTCCGGCTTCGTCTACGACACCGCCGGCCACATCGTCACGAACGAGCACGTCGTCTCCGGCGGCTCGTCGTTCAAGGTGCAGTTCTCGAACGGCAAGACCGTCTCGGCGACGCTCGTCGGCAGCGATCCCTCCACCGACCTCGCGATCCTCAAGGTCGACGTGCCGGCGAGCCAGCTGACCCCGCTCGCCCTGGCCGACTCCTCGCAGGTCGAGGTCGGCGACGGCGTCGTCGCGATCGGCAGCCCGTTCGGGCTCGAGGAGACGGTCACGAGCGGGATCGTCAGCGCCCTGCACCGCCAGATCCAGGCGCCGAACAACTTCGCGATCGACGACGCGATCCAGACCGACGCGGCGATCAACCACGGCAACTCGGGCGGCCCCCTGCTCGACCTCCAGGGCCGCGTGATCGGCGTCAACGCCCAGATCGACAGCGAGTCGGGCGGCAACGACGGCGTCGGCTTCGCGATCCCGTCGAACACGGTCAAGACGATCGCCGCCAAGCTGATCGCGAGCGGCTCGGTCGAGCACGCCTACCTGGGCGTCGGGATCAACCCGGTCGGAAACGGCGCCGAGGTCACCGCCGTCAACCAGGGCACGCCCGCGGCCGACGCCGGCCTCCAGGTCGGCGACGTGATCACGAAGGCCGACGGCGGGGCCGTCTCCTCCGACGAGCTGCGCGCCGCGATCGACGCGAAGTCGCCCGGCGACACGATCGTGCTGACGATCGTGCGGGACGGCCAGATCGAAGACGGTGACGGTGACGCTCACCTCGCGCCCGTCCTCCTAGAGCAGCTCCTCCGCGACCGCGGAGAGCACCTCGCCCGCGCCGCCGTCGACCACGACGGCGGCGCGGGCGTCGTAGTCGGTGCTGCCGCGGTTGACGATCGCCAGGAGGCCGCCCGCCCCGAGCGTCTCGGCCGGCAGGCCCGCCACGGGCCAGACCTCGAGCGAGGAGCCGACGACGAGCAGCAGCCCCGCCTCGCGCGCGAGCGCGGTCGCGCGCTCGATCCGGTCGCCCGGCAGCAGCTCGCCGAACATGACGACGTCCGGCTTCAGGACGGCGCCGCAGTCGGCGCAGGCGGGCAGCGGCAGCAGCTCGAGGACGCGCTCGAGCGGCTCGCTCCGCCCGCAGGCGAGGCACGAGGAGCTGCGGATCGAGCCGTGCACCTCGACCACGTCGCCCGAGCCCGCCCGCTGGTGGAGCGTGTCGATGTTCTGGGTCACGACCGCCCGCACGAGCCCCGCCGCCTCGAGCGCGGCCAGCGCCCGGTGCGCGTCGTTCGGCTCCGCGGTCGTCAGCATCTCGAAGCGGAGCGCGTAGAACTCCCAGACCTTCTCGGGCTCCCGCCGCCAGGCGTCGATCGACGCGTACGTGAACGGGTCGAAGCGGCGCCAGATCCCGGTCGGCGAGCGGAAGTCGGGGATCCCGGACTCGGTCGAGACGCCGGCGCCCGTGAGCGCGACGCAGGGCTGCGCCTCCCGGATCAGCCCTGCGAGTAGCATCGCGTCGTCGTGCACGGCTTCACTATGGCAACCCCGGTCCGCGTCCGCTTCGCCGAGACCGACGCGCAGGGGATCGCGCACAACTCCTCCTACTTCGTCTGGTTCGAGGTCGCCCGCGTCGACTACCTCGACCGCTTCGCGGGCGGCTATCCCGCGATCCGCGCGCACGGGGTCGAGGCGCTCGTGCTCGAGTGCCACGTGCGCTACCTGAAGCCCGCGGTGTTCCACGACGAGCTGGTCGTGCGCTCGCGCTGCGTCGACCTGCGGGGGGCGCGCTTCCGCTTCGAGTACGCGGTCGAGCGGGACGGCGAGCTGGTCGCGGACGGCTGGACCGCCCACGGCGTCGTCGACGCGGCTACCTTCCGGCCGACCCGGGTGCCGTCGTGGCTGGCGGAGTCGATTGCGGCTGCGGAGTCGTCGACGTCGTCTTCGTCTCTTCGTCGTCGACGTCGTCGTCGTAGCCGTCTCGACCGGGTCCGGCTTCTTCGTCCCGATCCGGACGATCTTCGGCTCGGCGCGATAGCTCGAGTACCAGGTCGAGTCGTAGAGGAGCTTCCCGGCGGGGCTGAAGACGCGGCGGCGGACGCTCGTCGACTGCGCGGGGACGCCGGCGTCCTCGAGCTCCTTCTCGCCCTTCGGCAGCTCCGGGTCCTTGACCTTCTCGAGCGGCGGCGGCGAGACGACCCGCAGCGGGGCCGTCTCGACCTCGACCCGCCGGTGCACGGGCGTCCCGTAGAGGCGGACGACGAGCGAGGACTCGCCGACGAAGGTGCGCAGGAGCAGCCAGTGGTCGGTGTCGTTGACGAACTTGAGGTCGACCGAGGGGTAGTCGACGGTCGCGTCGCGGCCGAGCGGGTAGTGGCTGATGTAGAGCGCGTGGTTCGTGCGGGAGGTGATCGAGAGCCCGGCCTCGAACGCCGCGTTGAAGACGGTCGTCGAGACCTGGCAGACGCCGCCGCCGAGGCCGGTCTGGAGCTCGCCGTTGATGATCACCGGCGCCTCGAGGAAGCCCTTGGCCGCCGTCCGCTCGCCGGTCGTCCTGTTGAAGGAGAACTCCTGGCCCGGCTCGATCAGGTGCTCGTCGACGAGGTGCGCGACGAGCTGGACGTTGTGGCGGCGGTTCGAGTCGCCCCCGTAGATCGTCTCGTAGCTGCCGACGACGCCCGTGATCCCCATCGCGCGCGCCTCGGCGGTCGTGCGCTCGGGCCGGGTGACGGCGGTCGCGAGCTGCGCCTCGCGCGGGCCTGCGGCCGCCGTCGCGGCGGCGAGGATCCTGCTCGCGCTCGCCGGGACGTCGAGGCCGACTCCCGGCTTCGAGGGGACGACGCGGACGCTGTCGCCGTCGACCGCGAAGGTCGCGTCGACCGGCTTCGTCTCGACGGTCTTCGTCAGCTTCCTGAACCACGCCTCGGCGGCGTCGCCGCCGATCTGGAGCCTGGTCGCGCCGCCGGCCGGCAGCTCGAGCAGCTGGGCGACCCGCCAGCGCGGCAGCCGGAAGGCGGTGGCGCCGACGACGAGCCTGACCGGCGCGGACACGGCCCGGCGAGCCTGCCGGAGCGCGGGCCGGAGGTCGGCGACCGCTGACCGTCGGCGCGGCCGTCTCGACGGGGAGCGAGACCGGGGCGCGGTCGAAGCTCGCGAGCGAGGAGACGATCGTGCGGGAGGCGGCCGCCCGGTCGAGCAGCTGTCCCGTCCGGCCGGGCCGGGCCGAGATCGAGAGGCCCGTGCGGACGAGCGCCGCCTCGCGCGGCTTGCCGGTCGACCGCGTCGGCGATCTGCGCGACCTTCAGGCGCACCGCCTCGGACCAGACCGAGATCCGCGGCCGGACGTCGGTCTCGGAGAGGCGCACGCGGAGCCGCTTGTAGCCGCGGACCGGCCCGAAGCCCTCGCCCTCGCGGCGGACGGCGGCGACGGCGTCGGCGAAGTCGGGCTGGATCCCGAGCTGGACCGCCATCAGCCGGAAGCTCTTGCCGCCGGCGATGAAGGTGACCGGCAGCCGCTGCGTCTCGTCGAAGCGGCGCTCGAGCAGCCGTCGCGCCTGCTTCGGCGTCAGCCCGCCGACGTCGATCCCGGCGACCCGGGCGCCCTCGGCGAGCGTGGCGGACGAGCCGGCGAAGACGATCCCGAGCACGACGGCGATCCCGATCGCGAGCGCGAGCAGTCCGGCCGCCAGGGCCCAGACGCGGCCGGACGCGCGGGGGCTCCGCCGTCCGACCCCGACCCTCTGGCTGCGCGCGGGGGTCGCCACGAGCGCGCAGTGTAGCCGCGCGCGTCCGACCGTTCTGTTACGGCCGCGGCCGTTCCGTCACGCCGGCGCGCAGGTACTGCGTGACGATGTGTCGCTGCACCTCGGAGGTGCCCTCGACGATCTGGAAGACCTTGGCGTCGCGGAGCCACTTCTCGAGCGGGTGGTCGCGCATGACGCCGGCGCCGCCGAGCACCTGCACCGCCTCGGTCGTCGCCCGCATCGCCGTGTCGGCGGCGAACGCCTTCGCGTAGGAGCCGTAGAGCCCGGCGTCGACGCCGCGGTCGACCGCCTCGGCCGCACGCCAGACGAGCAGGCGCGCCGCCTCGATCTCCATCGCCATCTCCGCGAGCTTGAAGGAGACGCCCTGCCGCGCCAGGATCGGCTTCCCGAAGGCGCGGCGCTCGCGGGCGTACTCCGTCGCCGCCTCGAAGGCCGCGCGGGCGACGCCGACCGCCGCCGCGGCCACCTGCGGCCGCGAGAGCTCGAAGAAGTCCATCGCGACCTCGAAGCCGCCGCCCTCCTCGCCCAGCAGCCGGTCGGCCGGGATCCGGGCTCCGTCGAGCAGGATCGAGCCGGTGTAGGAGGCGCGCAGGCCGAGCTTGCGCTCCTTGCGGCCGGCGACGACGCCCGGGTCGCCGGCCTCGAGCAGGAAGGCGGTGATCGCGCCGTCGAGCTTCGCGAAGACGACGGTCAGCTCGGCGATGCCGCCGTTCGTGACGTAGCACTTCTCGCCGTCGAGGACGTAGTCGCCGCCCTCGCGCCGTGCCGTCGCCCGGATCGCGGCGACGTCCGAGCCGGCGCCGGGCTCGGTGAAGGCGATCGCGGCGAGCGTCCCCTCCTCGCGGGCGAGCAGGGGGAGGTAGCGGTCGCGCTGCTCGTCGGTGCCGAACCGCAGGAGCGGCCGGACGGGGAACATCGTCGCCGTGATCGTCGCGGCGAGCGCCGCGCACCCCCAGGCGAGCTCCTCGCCGATCAGCGCCGAGGTGACCGCGCCCACCCCGCCGCCGCCGTACTCGGCCGGGATCGCGTAGGAGGTGAGCCCGGCCCGCGCCGCCCGGGCCGAGCAGCTCCGGCGGGAAGTCCTCGCGCTCGTCCCACTCGGCCGCGACCGGCCGCAGCTCGCGCTCGGCGAACTCGTGCGCGAGCGCCTGCAGCTCGCGCTGCTCCGCGGTCGGCTGGAAGCCGATCCCGGCCGCGACGCTAGAAGACGAAGAGCTCGATCCCACCGGAGACGTTCAGCTCGATTCCGGTGACGTAGGCGGCGAGGTCGGAGCAGAGGAACGCGATCGCGTTCGCGATGTCCTGCGGGTCGCCCGGCCGCTTGAACACGGTCCGCGCGGCGATCCGCTCGTTCATCTCCGCGTTCGCCAGGTGGAACGCCTCGGTGCCGATGATCCCGGGCACGATCGCGTTGCAGGTGATCCCGTGGCGGCCGCCCTCCATCGCCAGCGTCTTCGTCAGGCCGAGGATCCCCGCCTTCGTCGTCGAGTAGCTCGCCTGGCCGAAGCCGCCGAGCGTGCCCGCGACCGACGCCATGTTGACGATCCGGCCGAAGCCGCGCTCCTGCATGTGCGGCCAGACGGCGCGGGCGCAGTTGAAGGCGCCGGAGAGGTTGACGCGCAGGTCGCGGTCCCAGAGCTCCGGCTGCTGGTCGCCGAGCCGGCCGACGTGGTCGAGCGTGGCCGCGTTGTTGACGAGGATGTCGACCGAGCCGAGCTCCTCGACCACCCGTGCGACGGTCGCGCGCACCTGCTCGCGGTCGGTGACGTCGCAGCGGATCGCCGCCGAGCGGCGGCCCATCCCCCGGATCTCCTCGGCGGTCGCCTCCGAGTAGACCATCCCCTGCTGCCGCGCCACGGTGGCGAGGACGCCGAAGCTGTCCGTCTCCTCCTCGGCCGACGAGGACTCGACGAGGATGTCCGCGATCACGACGTCCGCGCCGGCCCGCGCGAGCGTCAGGGCGTCGGCGCGCCCGAGCCCGCGCGAGCCGCCGGTGACGAGGGCGACGCGCCCCGAGAGGTCGATCTCGATCGCCATCGTCTGGCCCTAGCCGCGCGGCAGGAAGATCTCCTTCGCGATCACGAGCCGCTGGATCTGCGAGGTGCCCTCGTAGATCTGGAACAGCTTCGCGTCGCGCATCAGCTTCTCGACCGGGTACTCCTTGATGTAGCCGTAGCCGCCGAAGACCTGGACCGCGTCGGTCGTGACCTTCATGACCATGTCCGCGGCGAACCGCTTCGCGAAGGACGACTGCAGCGTCGCCCGCTCGCCCTGGTCGATCAGCCACGCGGCCTGCCAGACGAGCAGCCGCGCCGCCTCGATCTCGGTCGCCATGTCGGCGATCATGAAGTTGACGCCCTGGTGCATCGCGATCGGCATGTCGAAGGTGACGCGCTCCTTCGCGTACTCGACCGCGAGCTCGTAGGCCGCCTGCGCGACGCCGACCGCGCCCGCGGCCGTGCCGGGACGGGTGAAGTCGAGGGTCTTCATCGCGATCTTGAAGCCCTCGCCCTCCTCGCCGATCCGGTTCGCCGCCGGGACGACGACGTCGGTGAGCGCGAACGCGGAGGTGTCCGTCGAGCGCTGGCCCATCTTGTCGAGGTGCTTCTCGATCACGACGCCGTCGGTCTCGGTCGGGACGACGAAGGCGGAGATGCCGCGGTGCCCCTTCGAGGGGTCGGTCTTGGCGAAGACGACGATCCAGGCGGCGTGCCCCGCGTTCGTGATGAAGGTCTTCGAGCCGTTGAGGACGTACTCGTCGCCCCGCCGCTCCGCCGTCGTCTTCATGCGCGCGACGTCCGAGCCCGCGTCCGGCTCGGTCAGCCCGAACGAGCAGAGGATCGGCTCCTCGAGCAGCGGCGGCAGCCACCGCCGCCTCTGCTCCTCCGAGCCGGAGAGGATCACCGGCGCGGCGCCGAGGCCGTTCGCGCCGATCGAGGTGCCGATGCCGGAGCAGCCGAAGTTGAGCTCCTCGCCGACCAGCATGCCGTCGAACGAGGGCAGGCCGAGCCCGCCGTACTCCTCGGGGACGTGCACGTTCATCAGGCCGAGCTCGTGCGCCTTCGCGATCACGTCGGCCGGGTGCTGCTGGGCCTCGTCGTACTCCGCCGCCTTCGGGCGGATCTCCTTCTCGGCGAACTCGCGCGCCAGGGCGCGGAGCGCCTTCTGCTCCTCGGTCAGGGCGAACGACACGCCCGTCCCGACGGCCTCGGTCGTCGTCATCGTGCTCGAGCCTCCGTCTGATTGACCAGTCAGTCAACGAGAAGTGTACGGACTCCGCGCCGGGTCGGTCAAGACGCGGCCGGCAGCTAGCCTGCCCGCGTGAGCACGTGGAAGCCCGGCTACGACGCGCACCGGCAGCCGGGGTCGCGCTCGCCGGTCTTCGCGTTCGTCGGCGGCCGGGTGCTCGCCGCCGCGGACGGGTCCGTGCCGCGGCTCGAGCAGGTGCCGCCCGGCCTCGTCCGCGGCGCGCGGCTGATCCACGTCGGCGATCTCGACGGCGAGCCCTGCTTCGCGGCCGCCGGGCTCGAGACGGGCGACGGGGAGCCTGGACGGCGACGGGCTCCGCGCCGTCGGGCTGCGCTCCCTGCTCGCGGTCGCGCCGGAGCCGCTCGCGAGCGCGGCCGCCCGCGCCGCCCAGATCGTCGAGTGGGACCGGGGCCACGGCTTCTGCGCCCGCTGCGGGACGGCGACCGAGCCGTCCGCCTCGGAGTCGTCGCGCACGTGCCCGCGCTGCGGGGCGAGCTACTGGCCGCGGATCACGCCCGCGGTGATCATGCTCGTCGAGCGGGGCGACCGCATCCTGCTCGCCTCCCGCGCCGGCGCCACGACCGGCTTCTACAGCTGCCTGGCCGGCTTCGTCGAGCCCGGCGAGACCCTCGAGCAGGCGGTCGCGCGGGAGGTCGAGGAGGAGGTCGGGCTCGCGGTCGACGACGTCCGCTACTTCGGCAGCCAGCCCTGGCCCTTTCCCGAGCCAGCTGATGATCGGCTTCACCGCGAGGCACGCCGGCGGCGAGATCCGCCTCGACCCGTCCGAGCTCGGCGACGCCGGCTGGTACGCGCCCGGCGAGCTGCCCGCCGATCCCGCCGCCGTTCACGATCGCCCGCACGCTGATCGACGCCTTCGTCGGTCGCAGCGCCGGCGCGTAGGGCGACCGCGCCGCCCGGAGCCGGCGAAGCCGCCGAGGCTCGGGCTCCGCCCGCGAACCTTACGCTCACGTAAGCTGGTTCGATGCCGCGCGACCGCCACCACCTGCTCACCTGGGGCGGCCCGGCGCAGGAGTCGAACCGGATCGAGCGCGACTACCGCTGGTGGGCGCTGACGGCGGTGCTGCTCGTCATGTTCACCGCGTCGATCGCCGGGACGGTCGTCGCGACCGCCGTGCCCACGATCGTCGCCGACCTGCACGGCTTCTCGCTCTACGGCTGGGTCTTCACCGGCTACATGCTGGCGTCGACGGTCACGGTGCCGGTCTTCGGCAAGCTCTCCGACCTCTACGGCCGCCGGCCGCTCTACCTGGTCGGGATCGCCTTCTTCGTCGTCGGCATGGCGCTCTCCGCCGCCGCGACGACGATGCTCTTCCTGATCGCCGCGCGCGTCGTCGCGGGCATCGGCGGCGGCGCGATGATGGCGCTCTCGACCGCGTCGATCGGCGACATCTTCTCGCCCCGCGAGCGCGGCCGCTGGATGGGGGTCGTCATGGGCGTCTTCGGCCTCTCCTCGATCATCGGGCCGACGCTCGGCGGCGCGATCACCGACACGCTCGGCTGGCGCTGGGTCTTCCTCGTCCCGATCCCGATCGCGGCGTTCGCCTGGACGATCGTCGGGATCGTGATGCCCCGCGTCCGCGCGCAGGCTCGCGTCCCGCTCGACGTCGCGGGCGCCGCGCTCCTGATCGGCGGGCTCGTCGGGGTGCTGCTCGGCTTCACGTGGGGCGGCGGCACCTACCCGTGGGGCTCCTGGCAGATCGGCGCCTGCTTCGTCCTCGGCGCGGGCCTGCTCGTCGCCTTCGTCCGCCAGGAGCGCCGGAGCGCCGAGCCGCTGCTCGACCCGGAGCTCTTCCGCAACCGCGTCTTCACCCTCTCGGTCGCGAACTCGTTCCTGATCGTCGCCGGCATGTACGGCAGCCTCAGCTTCATCCCGCTCTTCGTCCAGGGCGTCGTCGGCGAGAACGCGCAGAGCTCCGGCGTCGTCCTGACGCCGATGATGCTCGCGTTCGTCGCCGGCTCCACCCTCGGCGGCCAGCTGATCTCGCGCACGGGCCGCTACAAGGGCCAGGCGATCGTCGGCGGCGTCGTCATGCTCGCCGGCTTCGTCCTCTTCAGCCTGCTCTCGGCCGGCTCGGGCTCGGGCGAGGTGATCCGGGACATGGTCGTGCTCGGCGTCGGGATCGGGCTGACGATGCCGATCTTCTCGATGACCGTGCAGAGCGCCTTCCCGCACCGGCTGCTCGGGACGGTCAACTCCGGGCGGCAGCTGTTCTCGAACCTCGGCGGCGCGATGGCCGTGCCGGTGATGACCGCGATCGTCGTCAACACCTTCTCGCACGAGCTCCCACGGCGTGCGCCCGCCCAGCTCCGGACGCAGCTGCGAGGCGCACGGGCTCGCGCCGCAGTCGCTGCTGACCCCCCAGGCCCAGGCCGCGATCCGCCATCGCTTCGCCCCGGGAGCCGCGGGAGACCGGCTCTACGGCCAGTTCGTCTCGGCGGTCCGCCACTCGCTCGCCGACGGCGTCGTGCGGATCTTCTACGTCGGCGTCGGGCTCGCCGCGGTCGCGCTCCTGCTGATCCTCGTCTTCCCGAAGATCGAGCTCGCGAGCTGGGAGGCCGCCGAGCCGCGGGAGAGCTTCGCGGAGGAGGCCGGCGTCGTCGGCACCCTCGCCGAGCAGCAGAGCGGTCGAGCTAGACCGCCGCCGGGGTCTCGGGCGCCTCCGCGACGAGCTCGCGCGCGAGCCGGTCGAGGAGCGCGCGCAGCTCCGCGTGCTCTGCCGGCTCCCAGCCCTCGAGCAGCTCCTCGAGCGCCTCGCGGCGGGCCTCGACGAGGCGCGCGTGGCAGGCCCGCCCGCGCTCGCTCAGCCCGCCGTCGGCGACGAGGCCGGCCTCGCGGAGGCTCGCGAGCGAGGCGGCGAGCCTGCCGCCGGCGAGGTCGGTCCCGGCGCCCTCGCCCAGCCGCGCGAGCAGCCAGTACTGCTCCGGCGGGAGGTCGACGCCGGCGCGGTCGGCCAGCTGCCGGTAGACCCGCCAGCGGTTCTCGTGCCGCACGAGCGACGCGACGATCCGCTCCATCTCGTGCAGCGAGCTGGCGTCCCGCGGCATCGCGAAGCTCTCGCGCGCGCCGTCGACGTCGACCGTGCGCCGGAGCGGCACCTCGCGGAGCAGCCAGGCGAAGAGGAAGGACGTGAAGCCGATCGCGGCGGCGACGAGGAACACGGGCCGGAGCGAGGCGGCGAAGGCGGCGACGAAGCCGGCGTGGACGTCGGGCGGCAGCTTCCGCACCGTCGCGGGATCGGCCACCGTCGGCGCGTGCGTCCCCGCCGGCAGCCGCGAGGCGAGCTCGCCGGCGAGCCGGTTCGAGAAGATCGCGCCGAAGAGCGAGACCCCGATCGAGCCGCCCACCTGCCGGAAGAGCGTCGAGCCCGACGTCGCCACCCCGAGGTGCTCGTAGGGCACGGCGTTCTGCACCGCGAGCACGAGCACCTGCATCACCATCCCGAGCCCGAGGCCGAGGATCAGCATGTAGCTCGACGCCCACCAGGTCGAGGTGCCGACCTCGAGCCGCGAGAGCAGGTAGAGGGCGATCGTCATCACGAGCGTGCCGGCGATCGGGAACGGCTTGTAGCGGCCGAAGCGGGTGATCAGCTGCCCGCTCAGGATCGAGGTGACGAGGACGCCGGCCATCATCGGCGTCATCTGCAGGCCCGAGCCGGTGGGGCTGTGGCCCTTGACGATCTGCAGGTAGAGCGGCAGGAACGTGACCGCGCCGAAGAGGGCGAGCCCGACGATGAAGCCGACGATGCTCGTGACCGTGAAGATGCGGTTCCGGAAGAGCGCGAGCGGCAGGATCGGCTCCGCGGCCCGCCGCTCGGCGAGCACGAAGAGGACGGCGAGCACCGGCCCGAGCACGCCGAGGGCGACGATCGCGGCCGAGTCCCAGGGGTAGGTCGTGCCGCCGAGGCTCGTGAAGAGGACGATCGCCGAGAGCGCGGCGGCGAGCAGGCCGGCGCCCAGGTAGTCGACCGAGCGGCGGACGCGGCTCGGCCGCGCGTGGAAGGCCGAGGCGATCACGGCCAGCGCGACGGCTCCGATCGGCAGGTTGACGTAGAAGATCCAGCGCCACGACAGGTGGTCGACGAAGAAGCCGCCGAGCAGCGGCCCGACCACGGTCGAGACGCCGAAGACCCCGCCGAAGTAGCCCTGGTAGCTTGCCGCGCTCGCGCGGCGGGATGATGTCGCCGACGACCGCGAGCGTCGTCACGATCAGGCCGCCGCCGCCGAGCCCCTGCAGTGCCCGGAAGGCGATCAGCTCGGTCATGCCCTGCGCGAGCCCGCAGAGGATCGAGCCCGCGAGGAAGATCAGGATCGCGCTCTGGAGCAGCCGCTTGCGGCCGTAGAGGTCGCCGAGCTTCCCGTAGAGGGGCCCGGCGACGGTCGAGGCGAGCAGGTAGGCGGTGACGACCCAGGAGAGGTGCTCGATCCCGCCGAGGTCGCCGACGATCGTCGGCAGCGCGGTCGAGACGATCGTCTGGTCGAGCGAGGCGAGCAGGAGGACGAGCAGGAGCGCGCCGAAGATCAGCCGGACGTGCTGCTCGGGCGTGCGCTCGCTCGGCTCCACGAGCGGAAACGCTACCCGCCGGGCCGCCCTCGAACGGGCGGCGGCGCGGTCAGCGCTTCTTCTTGCCGCGGCTGCGCTTGCGCGCGGCCGGCTGCGACATCCGCTCGAGCCGGCGGCGGTCGGCGCGATTCGTCGCCGCGGGCACGGCGCCGCTCTCCTGCTGCTCGCCGATCGCCTCGTAGTAGGCGTCGCGCTCGGCCGGCGTCAGCCGCGAGAGCGCCCGCTGGGCCTGCAGCGGGTCGCGCGTCGAGCCGACCCGCTCGAGCTTCTTCAGGGCGCTCGCGAGCTCCGGGTTCTGCCGCTCGAGCGCCGCCGCGGATGCCTTCGTCATCAGCTTGCGGAAGAGCGGCACCCGCGCGAGCAGGGTGACGACGGGCCGGAGGAACCGGCCGCCCTGGAGCCTGGCGAGCAGCGCGACCAGCCCGAAGATCAGGAGCAGGCCGACGATGACGACGAGCGGATAGAGGTAGTACGGCATCGGTCGTGGATCGTAGCGCCTGCCGCCGGGCGGATGTTCGACACGGGCTTCGCGGCGGGAGATAGGCTCAGCCGGATGGAGTTCGAGCTCAGCGACGAGCAGCGCCTGATCCAGGAGACGGTCCGCGACTTCGTGGACGAGCGCGTCCTGCCGGTCGCCGTCCAGAACGACATCGACCACAAGCTCGACCTCGACCTGATCCAGGGCATGGCCGAGCTCGGCATCCTCGGGATCGCGATCCCCGAGGACTACGGCGGCGCCGGCCTCGACTTCGTCGCCGAGGCGCTCGCGTGCGAGGAGATCGAGCGCGGCGAGGCGGCCTTCCGGACGCTGATCTCCGTGCACGTGGGGCTGAACTCGCTGACGCTCCTCCGCTACGGCTCCGAGGAGCAGAAGCAGCGCTACCTCGTCCCCCAGGCGAAGGGCGAGAAGCTGGCCTGCTTCGGCCTGACCGAGCCGGACGCCGGCTCGGACGTGGCCGCGATGCGCACGTCCGCGCGGCGCGAGGGCGACGTCTACGTCCTCAACGGCCAGAAGAACTGGATCTCGTACGCGTCGGTCGCCGACCACCAGCTCGTGTTCGCGAAGACGGATCCGTCGGCGAAGCACAAGGGCATCTCCGCCTTCGTCGTCGAGCGCGAGTGGCCGGGCGTGACGACGCGCGACACCGAGAACAAGCTGGGGGTCTGGGCCGGCTCGACCGGCGAGCTCTTCTTCGAGAACGTCGAGGTGCCCGCCGAGAACCTGGTCGGCGAGGAGGGGCAGGGCTTCGAGATCGCGATGTACGGGCTCGACCAGGGCCGGTTCACCGTCGCCGCCGGCGCGTGCGGGGTCGTCCGCGCCTGCCTCGAGCAGTCGGTGCGCTACGCGCGCGAGCGGGAGACGTTCGGCCAGGCGATCGGGCGCTACCAGTTCGTCCAGGACATGATCGCGAAGATGGTGCTGGGCTACGAGACCTCGAAGCTGCTCGTCATGCAGGCCGCCTGGATGAAGAACGAGGGGCGCCGCAACACGCGCGAGACCTCGCTCGCGAAGTGGCACGCGACCGAGTCCGCCTTCGAGGCCGCGCATCTCGCCGTCCAGGTGCACGGCTCCTACGGCTACTCCGCCGAGTACGGGATCGAGCGGCACTTCCGGAACGCGCGGGCGCCGATCATCTACGAGGGCACGACGCAGATCCACAAGCTGATGCAGGCCGAGCACGCGCTCGGGTTCCGGGCGCTGAACGGCCGCGACGGCGACGTCTCGCCGATCTGCTCGTGGGCCCCGGCGCTCGCCGCGGTGCACCGCGCCGCGGGCGCGCCGGCGTAGACGTCGGCCACGGCGCCGCGCCGGGCCTCAGCCGGCGCGACCAGCCTCGCCGTGCCAGTAGTCGAGCTGCGGGTCGAGGTGCACCAGGTGGTGCTCCTCGCCGCTCCAGACGCCGAGCTTGCGGCTGTCCGGGTAGACCGCGACGCCCACCGCCGGCCTGGTCGACACCATCGCGACGCGCAGCGGCTCGCCGGTGTCGTTGCGCACGGCGTGCGCACCCTCGGGCCCGTCGGGGAAGCAGACGGCGTCGCCCGCCCGCAGCCGCCGCTCGCCCTCGGGCGTGCGCAGCGTCGGCTCGCCCGTCAGGCAGAGCAGCCACTCCTCGCAGCCGACCTCGTAGTGGTACGGGCAGATCGACTGGCCGGGCGGCAGCTCGTAGACCGTCAGCCCGATCCCCGCGGCGCCGAGCCGCGGCCCGAGCCGCGCCGCGCCGGGCGCGAACCCGTCCGGATCGGACGCGTCCCACTCGACCTCGACGCCGTGGACGTTCGCGACCGGCCTCATGCCTCGCCCTCCCAGTAGTCGAGCTCCGGCTCGCGCGCGACGAGGTAGCGGCTCTCGGCGGCCCGGACGCCGAGCTTGCCGCTGTCCGGGTACTCGACCACCTCCGGGAGCACGTGCGTCGAGAGGACGAGGAACCGCGCCGGCTCCTGCGCCTCGTTGCGGAGCTGGTGCGCTCCCTCGGGCCCGCACGGGAAAGCAGACGACGTCCCCGGCGGCGAGCTCGCGCTCCCCGTCCGGCTCGCGCAGCGTCGGCCGGCCGGCGAGCACGAGCAGCCACTCCTCGTTCGCGTGGTGGAAGTGGTACGGCCAGGTGCGCTCCCCCGGCGGCAGCTCGTAGACCGTGCCGCCGAGCAGGGCGGCGCCGAGGCGCGGCCCGACGCGGGTGCCGCGGCAGCGGAACCCCTCGCGGTCGTGGTCGAACTCGAGCTCGCCGTCTGCGAGGTTGAAGACCTCCACGAGGCGATTATCTACCCTGGGGCGGCATGAGGCCCGCAGCCGCAGCCGCCGTCTGCCTCGCCGCCGTCCTTACACTGGCCGCCCAGACCTCGGCCGCCCCGGCCGCGGCCGAGCTTGCCGCGCAGCGGGCTCGTCGTCCCCGGGAGGAGCCTCGGCGGCGTCCGGCTCGGCGACCCGATCCAGACCCTGCTCGCGCGCTGGGGCCGCAGCTTCGGGGTCTGCCGCGGCTGCGCGCGGCCGACCTGGTACTTCAACTACGTCCCCTTCCAGCCGCAGGGCCTCGGCGCGTCGTTCCGAGGGCACCCGGGTCGACGAGCTGTTCACGCTCTGGTCGCCGCCCGGCTGGCGGACGACGGACGGCCTCGCCGTCGGCGACCCGGCCGCCCGCGTGACGGCGCTCTACGGCCCGCTGACGCGCCAGGACTGCAGCGGCTACTACCGGCTGCTGCTCCGGCGGCGGCAGACGACGACCGCCGTCTACGTCGTCGACGAGAAGGTGTGGGGCTTCGGGATCAGCCGCGGCGGCTCGCGGCCGTGCCGCTGACCGTCAGGCCGCCGACGACGACGTCGACGACGGCCCGCTCGGCCGCCGCCACCTCCTCGTCGGAGTCGTCGAGCTGCCCGAGCACCCAGCCCGTCAGGATCTCCTCGATCGCGCCGTAGAAGATCCAGCTCGCGAGCCGCGGCTCGAGGTCGCCGCGCAGCTCTCCCTCGGCCTGGCCCCGCTCGACGATCCGCTCGATCGCCCGGAAGACCTGCCCGATCTCCTCGACGCGCGACGGGAGCGTCTGGCTGCGGCCGACCTCGCGGACGAGCACCCGGACGAGGTCGGGGTCGCGCCGCCAGGAGCGGAGCAGGATCGCGGCCACCTGGCGCAGCTGCTCCGAGGCCGGTTCCTGCGACTCCTCGACCCGCGCGAACGCCTCCAGGAGCTCGCTCCACGTCTCGCGGAAGACCGTCTCGAGCAGCTCCTCCTTCGAGGCGAAGTAGTGGTAGAGGAGCCCGTGCGCGACGCCGGCCTCCTCGGCGATGTCGCCGACGCGAGAGGTGTGGTAGCCGCTGCGCGCGAAGACGCGGACGGCGGCGGCGAGGATCAGGCGCCGTTTCTCCTCGGAGGCGATTGAACGGTCAGTCAACGACCGCACCTTAGTGACAGAATCGGCGCCCGTGCAACCGCTCCGCCCACTCGCAGGCCGCCTCGTCGTCGACCTGACCCGCCAGCTGCCGGGCCCGTTCGCGAGCCGGGAGCTGCTGCGGCTCGGCGCCAGGGTCGTCCGGCTCGAGGGGCCCGACGGCGACCCGCTGCGGCTCGCGGCGCCCGGGTGGGACGCGAGCCTGAACGCGGGCAAGGAGTCCGTCTGCTGCGACCTGAAGGACGACCCCGCGCTCGCGCTCGCGCTGCTCGCGCGCGCCGACGTCGTCCTCGAGGGCTTTCGCCCGGGCGTCGCCGAGCGGCTCGGCGTCGGGCCTGCCGCCGCTCCGCGGGCGGTCTTCTGCTCGATCACCGGCTTCGGCCACGGCCCGCGCGCCGCGCAGGCGGGGCACGACGTCAACTACCTCGGCTACGCGGGCGCGCTCGCCGACACGGCGCCGGCGCTGCCGCCGGTGCAGGTCGCCGACCTGGCCGCCGGCGCGCAGGCGGCGGTGATCGAGATCCTGGCCGCGCTGCTCGCGGGCGGCCCGCGACGAGTCGTCGTCTCGATGACCCACGGCTCCTACCGCCTCGTCCAGCACCGACACGGCGAGGAGACCCTCCCCCGGCTCCTGACCGGCGGGGCCGCGTTCTACCGCGTCTACGAGACCGCCGACGGCCGCCACCTGACCGTCGGCGCGATCGAGCCGCCCTTCTTCCGGCGGCTCTGCGAGCTGCTCGGCCGCCCGGAGCTCGCAGGGCGCCAGTTCGACGCCGACCAGGAGTCGCTCGCGGCGGAGCTGGCTGCGGTCGTCGCCCGCCGGCCGCTGGCCGAGTGGCTCGAGCTCCTCGAGGGCGAGGACGCCTGCGCGGGCCCTGTCCGCACGATCGCCGAGGCTGCGGCGGAGTTCGCCGACCCGGGCCCGGCCGCGGCCCCGCCGGCTCTCGGGGAGCACACCGCGGCGTGGAGGCGCGAGCTGGGACTGTGATCGGGGGGACGCTCGCGCTCGCAGGCCTGATCGCCTTCACGCAGTCGCCCGGTCTCGCTCTCACGGGCCCGGGCCTGCCCCCGAAGGCGATCGCGTCGGTGGGGCTCGCGCCGGCCTTCTCGCCGGACGGCCGCCGGCTCGCGGCGATCGTCCGCGGCGACGTCTGGACGCTCGACGCGGACGGGACGCACGCGAGGCGGCTGACCTCGACGCCCGACGTGGACGGCGCCCCGGCCTGGTCGCCCGACGGCCGCGCCCTCGCCTTCACCCGCGGCGGCGGCGTCTGGACGGTCCGCGCCGACGGCCGGAAGCCGCGGCGGCTCGTCGCCGACGGCCGCTCCCCCACCTGGTCGCCCGACGGGGCGCGGATCGCCTTCGAGCGCGACGGCGACCTCTGGCTGGCGCGGCTCGACCGGCCGGGCGCGGCGCGCAGGCTGACGGACGGCGCGCTCGCGCGCGACCCGGCCTGGTCGCCCGACGGCAGGCGGATCGCCTACGCGGCCGACGACCTCGGCAACCTCGAGCTCCACACCGTGTCCGTCGCGACCGGCAGCCGCTCCCGCGTCACCTACGACCCCGGGCGCGACGGCGCTCCCGCCTGGTCGCCGGACGGGCGGCGGCTCGTCTGGGAGCGCGACGGCGCGATCTGGACGGGGAACGCGGACGGCAGCGGGCAGCGGCGGCTCGCGTCGGGAGCGGACCCCTCGTGGCAGCCGCTGCCGCGTACGCGCGAGCTCCTCCCCGACCTCGCGCAGCGCCCGCCCGCGCACCTGCGCGTCGGCGGCGGCCCCGGCGGCTGGCAGCTCGGCTTCGACACGGCGGTCGACAACGTCGGCGACGGCCCCTTCGTGATCGTCGGGCGCCGCGCTCCCGGCGCGGCGACGATGACCGCCTCGCAGCGGGTCGACCTCGCAGGCGGCCGCACGCGGAGCTATCCCGACGTCGGCCGGCTGCACTACGAGACCCACCCGCCGCACCACCACTGGCACTTCGAGCCGTACGAGCGCTACGAGCTGCGCCGGCCCGACGGCACCTTCCTCGGCCGCGACCACAAGCAGGGCTTCTGCCTCGCCGACCACTACGGCGTCGCCCCGGGGACGCTCGAGCATCGCGCGCCGCGGCCCGTCTTCCTGAACGACTGCGACCGGGGCGCGCCGCAGTCGACCTTCCTCGTCGAGGGCTCGTCCGTCGGCTACACCGACCGCTACCCCGGCTTCTTCCACGGCCAGAGCCTCGACCTGACCGGCATCCCCGCGGGCGTCTACCTCGTCGTCAACCGCTCGAACCCGGACCTGCGCTTCCGCGAGCTCCGCTACGACAACGACGTCGCCTCGACGCGCTTCCGCCTCGACTGGCGCGGCGGCGTGCCGCGCGTGACGCCGCTCGCGTCCTGTCGGAGCGAGCTCTGCCCCTAGGGCGGACGCGGGCGAGCGCCGGCCGGAAGCGCCTGTGCGCCAGCTGGCCGCCGAAGAGGAGCACGAAGACGCCGCCGGAGGCGATCACGAGCGCCTGGGCGGCGATCGAGAACGCGATCGCCTCGCTCGCGGGCACCCCGGAGGCGACGAGGATCGCCGCACCGGCGCCCGCCTGGGTGGCGGCGCCTGCGGGCGCGACCGGCAGGACGGCGGAGGCGGCGCCCGCGCAGAGGAAGCCGAGCGCGAGCGCGAACGAGGCATTGACCCCGAGCGCCTGCAGGAGGACGAAGGTCGCGACGGCCCGGAGCGACCAGGAGACGGCGACGAACGCCGTCGCCTTCGCCGCCTCGACCGGGCAGGTCGTGTGCTGCGCGAGCCAGTGCGTGAGCCGGAACCGCTGCAGCCGGCGGATCGAGGCGACGCGCGGCAGCGCGACGACGACGACCGCGGCGCCGATCCCGCAGAAGGCGACGACCGCGAGGGCGGCCCGGAAGAGCGACCCGACCGAGACGAACGCGGCGGCGACCGAGGCGAGCGGCGCCAGCGCGACCGTGTCGATCAGCCCGAGCACGAAGAGCGTCAGCGCGATCGAGCCGATCGAGACCGCGTGGCCGCGACGGACGATCGCGATCCGGATCAGCTCGTCGATCCGTCCCGGCAGCGCGATCCCGCCGACCGCCGCTGCACCGCCGGCGGCGGCGAGCGTCAGCACGCGCGGCCGGCTCTCGCCCTGGAAGAGGCGCTGCCAGCCGAAGGCCTTGAAGCCGTAGGAGACGAGGAAGAGCCCGCCGGCGATCCCGAGCAGCAGCGGGTCGGCGTGCTTGATCGGCCAGCCGTTCTCGGCGAAGTGCCGGGCGACGAGGGTGCCGACGATCAGGACGAGGCCGATCGAGACGAGGTTGAACATGCGGCGGACTGCCGGGTTCTTCACCCATTCCACGGTTCGCTGCATGCGCTGTCTCATCGGCTGTGCGGGTGGCCGCCTGTAGTCCCTCATCGGGACGATCTCGCGGCCCCGTCCCGGGATGTTGTAGCACCCTTTTCCGTCCGAGGCCGGCTCGTTCACGTTCGGCTAACGCGCGCGAGCTCCTGCGGGTCACGCGGGAAGGAGCCCGAGCGCCGCCGGCAGGGCCAGCAGGTCGGTCAGCCGCTCGTCGCGCCCGGGATAGCGGCCGTCCCGGTCGAGCAGGTACGCGCGCATGCCGAGCGAGCGGGCGCCCTCGACGTCGTCGTCGACCGAGTCGCCGACCATCGCCGCCTCCTTCGGCCGGACGCCGATCGCGGTCAGCACGTGCTCGAAGATCGAGGGGTGCGGCTTCGTCTTCCCGAAACGGCCGGACGAGACGACCGCGTCGACGTCGAGGCCGTGGTGGGCGACGAAGTGCTCGAGGTCGCGCGAGGTGTTGGAGACGAGCCCGAGCTTGAGCCGGTGCCGGCGCAGCTCGGCGAGCACGGGCAGCACGTCCTCGTAGAGGTGGAAGTTGTGCGAGTGCTCCCACGCGCGCACCATCTCGACCGCGCAGGAGCGGGCCGCGTCCCGGTCGAGGCCGCCCATGCCGGCGATGATCCTGACGGTGAACTCGACCCAGATCTCCTCGTCGTGGTCGAGCTCCGGATGGCGCTTCAGGTCGGCGACGGCGGCGACCCGCGCCTGCTCGTAGCGGGCGGGGTCGAGGGCGAGCCCGAACCGCTCGCCGAGCCGCCGGTAGCCCTCCGGGCCGAGGTCGGGCCCCGGCTTCGCGAGCGTGAAGTCGACGTCGAAGAGGACGGCCCTAAGCACGGAGCTCCGGCGACGAGGCGTCGAGGCGGCGGTTCCGCAGCGACGGCAGCGTCTCGCGGATCCGGCGCAGGCGGTCGCGGTCGAGGTCGGCGACGATCACCGTCTCCTCGTCGGGCGCGTCCGCGAGCACCGTCCCCCACGGGTCGACGAGCAGCGAGTGCCCGTAGCTCGGCCGGCCGGGCATCGGCTCGCCCACCTGGGCCGCGGCGGCGACGTAGCACTGGTTCTCGACCGCCCGCGCGCGGAGCAGCAGGTGCCAGTGGTCCTTGCCGGTCGCGAGCGTGAAGTTCGCCGGGACGGTCAGGAGCTCGGCGCCGGCGCCGGCGAGCAGCCGGTAGAGCTCGGGGAAGCGGAGGTCGTAGCAGATCGAGAGCCCGGTCGGCCAGCCGGCGACCTCGGCCAGAACCGGCTCCTCGCCCGGCTCCTCGGCGTCGGACTCGCGGTAGACCCGGCCGCCGACCTCGACGTCGAAGAGGTGGATCTTCCGGTAGACGGCCGCGAGCGCGCCGCCGGGCGCGAAGACGCAGCACGTGTTCGAGAGCCGCTCGCGGCCCGCGCGCCGCTCGGTGATCGAGCCGCCGACGACCCAGAGCTCGTGCCGCCGCGCCCAGCCCGCCATCGTCTCGACCGTCTCGCCGCCGTCGAGCGGCTCGGCGAGCGCGTGCAGGGTCTCGGCCCCGCCGACGCCGTTCCACTTCTCCGGCAGGACGACGACGCGCGCGCCCGCCTCGGCCGCGCGCTCGACGAGCGCGTCCGCCCCGGCGAGGTTCGCCGCCTTGTCGGCGCCGCTCTCGAGCTGGACGCAGGCGACGCGGAGCAGGTCGGGCACGGCGTCAACGATAGCCTGAGCGGATGGCCGGATCCTCCGACCGCCGCCCGCAGGCGGACGCTGGGCGCCGCGGCGGCGATCTTGCGCGACGCACGGACGATCGCCGTCGTCGGGGCCTCGCCCGACCCCTCGCGCGCGAGCAACGACGTGATGCGCTACCTGCTCGGAGCAGGCTACCGCTGCATCCCGGTCAATCCCCGCTGCGAGCAGGTGCTCGGTATCCCGACGGTCGCCTCGCTCGCGGAGCTCGGCGAGCCGGTCGACCTCGTCGACGTCTTCCGCCGGCCCGGGTTCTGCCCGGGGCACGCCGAGGAGGCGGTCGCCGCGGGTGCCGGCGCGCTCTGGCTCCAGCTCGGGATCGTCTCGGCCGAGGCGCGGCGGATCGCGGCCGTCGGCGGCCTCGCCTACGTCGAGAACGCCTGTACGAAGGTCGTGCACCTGCGCGAGCTGCGCGGAGGCTAGAGGCGCCGAAGGGCGGACAGTGTCCGCCCTTCTCGCAGCTCATCGGGGTGCCCAGATTTGAACTGGGGACCTCTCCGACCCGAACGGAGCGCGCTACCAGGCTGCGCCACACCCCGAGCGGCACTAGGGTAGCGATTCCCCGGCGGCCGTCGCGCGCGACGGCACGATTTCGGCACAGAGACGTCACGAGTTCCGCGCTACGTTGCCCGTAAGGCAAACGAAGGAGGAGCGCGTGAACAACGTCACGCTGATCGGGAACCTCGCGACCGACGTCGACCTGCGGGATGTCGGCGACAAGAAGGTGGCCGGCTTCCTGCTCGCGATCGGGCGGGTCGGCAGGGAAGAGGCCGACTTCGTCTGGGTCTCGGCCTGGGAGCGGCAGGCGGAGCTCTGTCACGAGTACCTGGCGAAGGGCCGCCGCGTCGCGGTCGAGGGCCGGCTGCGCAGCCGCTCCTGGGAGGAGGACGGGAAGCGCCGGACGAAGATCGAGGTCGTCGCGAGCCGGGTCCAGTTCCTCTCCGGCCAGGGCGAGCCGGCAGCCTCGCCGCCGGTGCCGTTCGAGGAGGCGGTGGCGTGAGGCGCTAGCCGGCTGCAGCGACGAATCGCTCGATCGCGTCCGCGCACGCGTCGGGGCGCTCGCCGACGAGCAGGTGTCCGCAATCGGCGATCACGCGCAGCGGCGCTCCCAGCCTGCGCGCGTACTCGAACGCGTCGTCCACCGGCACCTGCCGGTCGCGCGCCCCGGCGAGGACGAGTACCGGGCAGCGGACGAGCTCGAGGTCGAGGCGGACGTCCTCGCGCGCGAGCGCGCGCCCGGGGCTCCAGATCTCGGTGTACTCGCGCGAGCCGCCGAGGAAGCCGAGCGCGGCCGTCTCGGACATCGCCGCGGCGTCCGAGGTGCTGATCCCGTCGAAGGTCAGCGCGCGCAGCCGCGGGCTGCGCGCGATCCGGCGGCGCCAGCGCGCGACCCGGCGACCGGGCTGCAGCGTCGAGGCGGCGGCGAGGAAGATCTCGGAGATGCGGCTCGAGGTGCTGATTCCCGCGGCGGCGGCGAGCACGAGCCCGCGGACGAGCTCGGGACGGCGGGCCGCCAGCCGCAGGGCGACGACCGCACCCATCGAGTGGCCGACGACGGGCGCCGGACCGGCTCGCTCGTGGTCGAGCACGGCCGCGACACGGTCGGCGAAGCCCGCGAGGCTGGTGACGGCGGCAAGCGGCTCCGAGCCGCCGTGGCCGGGCAGATCGGGGATCAGCACCCGGTGCCTGCGCGCCAGGAGCGGCCCGAGCACGGCGAAGTTGACGGCAGCGCCGGCGAAGCCGTGGACGAGCACGAGCGGCGGTCCGTCGCCTCCGATCGCGTAGCGCAGCCGCGCCGCCCGGACGTCCAGCCTCCGCCAGACGAACCCGTCCAGCTCCGGTTTTGATTCCGTCAGCACGCGGGAGTATCCTTGTGAGTGATGACCGATCTTGGAGGACAGCGGGAGTGATTCCCGCCCTCGACATCAGGGAGCAGGCGAGCTAGCCCGTCGGCGCGACATGCGCGGCGGGCTTTTTCTTTGCCTGGACGGAGCAAGGAAGGAGCGACATGGCAAATCACCTCACGCCCGAGGAGCTGTCGGAGGAACTCGGCGTCGAACGCGACGAGATCATCCGGGTCTGCCTGCAGGAGAGCGTGCCGATCTACCAGGGCAAGATCGACAAGACGCTGTTCCAGGCGCAGCTCCAGGCGCTGAGCGCCATGCCGCAGGCCCACTAGGAGGCTGCGGACGCGGTCACGCGCTCTTCCTCGCAGGAGCGCGTCGCGAACGAGAGCCGCTCTTCGGGGCGGCTTTCGGCTGCTCGGGCCCGTCCGCGCGCTCCTTCGCCGCCGCGACGCTGGCGCGGAGCGCCTCCATCAGGTCGACGGCGGGCGCGTCCTCGGCGACCGGCTCCGGGCGGGCGATCTCGGCGCCGGCCAGCTTCGCCTCGAGCAGCGCGCGCAGGTCGCGTCGGTAGTCGCTCGCCAGCGTCGTCGGGTCGAACTCGGCGGCCAGGCTCTCGATCACCTGCTGGGCGAGCCCGAGCTCGGCCTTCTTGACGTCGGTGTCCTCGACGGCCTCCTCGATCTCGGCCTGCGAGTAGACGTCCTCGTGCAGGAAGAGCGTCTCGAGTGCGAGCGCCTCGCCCCGGGCGCGGATCAGCACCAGCTTCTCCTTCCCGGCGAGGACGAACCGCCCGAGCGCCGCGCGGCCGGTCTCGCGCATCGCGGTCAGGAGCAGCACGTACGGCCGCCGCGCGGCGACGTTCGCCGCGGGCGCCAGGAAGTAGGTGCGGTCGAAGTAGATCGGGTCGACCTGCTCGGCGTCGACGAAGGCGGTGATCTCGATCGAGCGAGACGTGTCCTGGCGCTCGATCGCCTCGAGGTCGGCGTCCTCGATCATCACGAACTCGCCCTTCGCGACCTCCCAGCCGCGGACGATCTCGTCGGGCCCGACCTCGCGGTCGTGGAGCGGGCACCACTTCTTCTGCCGGATCGGCGTGCCGCACTCGCGGTGAAGCTGGCGGAAGGAGACGTCCGACTGCCGGGCAGCCGGCTTCGTCGCCGGCGCGAGGCCGACGGGGATGTTGACGAGGCCGAAGCTGATCGATCCGTTCCAGGTCGTGCGCATGACCACCAAGTCTAGAGGGACCGGTCAGGTTCAACGGCGAGCGCGGATTCCCTCCCGCTGAAAGTAAGCTTGAGCTGGGAAATGGCGCAGGTCAGGACACCGTCGGCGGCCGGTACGGCCACGCAAGGGCACGGCGCCCGGACGATCCCTGCGCTCTGGCAGCGGGCGGTCGAGGCGGGGCGCTCCGATCCGGCCTACCTGGTCGAGGATGCCGACGGCGCCTGGCGCGCCGTGTCGTGGGGCGAGGCCGACGTGCTCGTCCGCGAGCTCGCGAACGGCCTGCTCTCGCTCGGCGTCGGCAAGGGCGACGCCTTCGCGATCCTCGGCCGCAACGCGCTCGAGTGGGCGCTCTTCGATCTCGCCCTCGGCCTCGTCGGGGCGGTCTCGACGCCGATCTACTCGTCGAGCTCGGCCCAGGACGCCCTCTACGTCGCCCGCCATTCGGAGGCTGTCGGGGCCCTCGTCGAAGACGACGAGCAGCGGGCGAAGCTGGCCGGCTTCGAGGGTCGAATCCTCGGCTACGGCGAGCTCGAGGGGCTGCGAGCGCAGGGGCGCGAACATGCAGCCGCGCAGCCGGACGCGCTCGCGGCGGCGGCGGCCGCCGTCGGCGAGGACGACCTCTTCACCTACATCTACACGTCGGGGACGACCGGCCCGCCGAAGGGCTGCATGATCCGGCACCGCCACTACGTCGCGATGGCCGAGAAGGGCGACGCGTACCGGGAGACGGCCGGGCCGGGCGACGTGATGCTGCTCTGGCTGCCGCTGGCGCACAACTTCGGCCGCCTGATGCACCTCGCCGGCGCCCACCGCGGGTACACGATCGCCTTCCTGGCCGACCCGCTCAGGGCCGCGGAGGTGCTGGCGCGGCTGCGGCCGACCGTGATGCCGAGCGTGCCGCGGCTGTTCGAGAAGATCCACTCGACCCTGCTGGCCGTCTTCGACGACGCGACGGGCGTCCGCGGGCGGCTGATCCGCTGGAGCCTCGGAGTCGGTCGGCGCTGGAGCGCCCGCGCCGAGTCGGGCCGCCGCGTGCCGCCGCTGCTCGCGCTGCAGCACCGGCTGGCCGACCGGCTCGTCTACGCCAAGGTCCGGCAGCGGGTCGGCTTCGACCGGCTCCGCTACGCGAACTCGGGCGGCGCGCCGCTCGCGCGCGAGATCGCCGAGTTCTTCTACGGGCTCGGTGTCCTGATCGTCGAGGGCTACGGCCTCTCGGAGTGCACGACCGCCGCGACCGTCAACCACCGCGACGCGTTCCGCTTCGGCACCGTCGGACAGGCGCTGCCCGGCGTCGAGCTGCGGATCGCCGACGACGGCGAGGTGCTGATCCGCTCGGACACGATCTTCGCCGGCTACCTGAAGGAGCCCGACGCGACCGACGAGGTGCTGGACGGACAGGGCTGGCTGCACACCGGCGACATCGGCACGATCGACGACGACGGCTTCCTGACGATCACCGACCGCAAGAAGGACATCCTCGTCACCGCCGGCGGCAAGAACGTCGCCCCGCAGAACCTCGAGAACGACCTGAAGACGTCGAAGTACGTGTCGCAGGCGATCGTCGTCGGCGACCGCCGCCCCTACGTCGCGGCGCTGATCACGATCGACGAGGCCGAGGTCGGCCGCTGGGCCGCCGGCCGGGGGATCGAGACGACCGATGCCGCCTCCCTCGCCCGCGACGGCCGCGTCCAGCGAGCTGATCCAGGGCGTCGTCGACGAGGTCAACCTGCCGCGCTCACGCTTCGAGCAGGTCAAGCGCTTCGCGATCCTGCCTCGCGACTTCTCGATCGAGGACGAGGAGCTGACCCCGACGCTGAAGCTCCGCCGTCGCACCGTCCAGGAGCACTTCGCGGCCGAGATCGACGCCCTCTACGCCGGCCACTAGGACTCGATGCGCAGCTGGCCGTGGCCGCGGCTGCCGCCCCAGGCGCGGCGCCCGGCCGCACAACGGCGAGCTCACGCCGGTCGCGGCGCCGTGCGAGCTCAGACGCGACGCGCGCCGACGTACGTCGAGGCGTACCACGACTCGCCGAGGCTCGAGATCTTGACGACGTCGCCGGTGTGCGGCGCGTGGACGAACTGGCCGCCGCCGATGTAGATGCCGACGTGGCCGAGGCCGTCGAAGAAGACGAGGTCGCCTGGCTCGAGCTGGTCGCGTGAGACCGCCGAGCCCACGTTCCAGAGCGCGTAGCTCGAGTGCGGCAGGGAGACGCCGACCTGGCTGAAGGCGTACGAGACGAGACCGGAGCAGTCGAAGCCGCCGGGGCTCGCGCCGCCCCAGACGTACGGGACGCCGAGGTACCGCATCGCGACGCCGACGACGCCGCCGTACTGCGCCGGCGGCGGGCTCGTCTCGCCGGTCGGGCCGCCGTTCTCGTCGGCCGAGACGCCGAGGAGCGGCTCGTTGCCGGTCGCCTGGCGGGCCGCGTGCAGCGCCTGCAGCCGGGCCTGCGCCTGCCGTGCCAGCTGCAGCTGGCGGGCCCGCTCGGCGGCCTGGAGCCGGGCGATCTCGCCCTTGATCGACGAGAGGAGCCGCTGCCGCTGCGAGAGCTGCGCCTCGACGGCCGCCTTCTCGCGGGCGCGCTCGGCGACGACCCGCACCTGCGCCGCGCGCGCCTCGTGCAGCAGGCGGGCGTGCTTCTGCGTCGCCAGCCGGAACGACCGGACTTCCTTGACGACCTGCGAGTCCAGGCTGGAGACGCGATCGGCCGTGTCGAGCCGCGTCACCAGGTCGTCGAGATTCTGGGCGCCGAGGATCACCTCGACCGTGCCGCCGTCGCCGCCGTTCGTGTAGAGCTCGACCACGCGGCGCGCGATCCGCTCTTGCCCGACCTTCAGGTTCGAGCGCGCGACGGTCAGCTCGTGCGCGTTCTCCTGCAGGTCGGCGCGGATCTTCTGCAGCCTGACGTTGGCCAGGTTGTACGACTCGACCGCCTTGCCCATGCGGGAGTCGAGCTGCTGGATCTGGGCGAGCACCGACTGCGCCTCGGCCTGCTTCCGCTGAACCGAGGGGTCGGCGATCGCGGGCACCGCAGCGAGGAGAGCCGCAGTGAACCCGAACAACACGAACGGCGCCTGTCGTCTCCTGAGACTAATGACGACCCCCTGCTCGGGGCCGCGACAGGCGCACCGGGAGGGGCCGGTACGTCACGGGTTCAGGAGGCTATCAGCGATCCCGGACATCGGCAACAGACACCTATGCGAGTTTTCCCGCAAACATGCGCAAACCTTTGTCACAAGCTCCCGCACAAGCCCGCGGCTCTCCGGCCTGGGACCTGGTACGGTCCCGCCCCGTGCCCCGGCAGGCCAGGCATCTCGTGCGGCCGCGCTCGGCCGCGCTCGCACTCCTCGCCGTCGCCGCCGTCGTCGTCCCGGCGGCGGTCGGCGCAGGCTCCCCGTCGCAGCGCGAGCGGGCGCTGCGCGACCGCGACCAGGCGCTCGCGTCCCGGTCGAGAGCCGCCGTGCTCGACCTCTACGCGCTCGAGACGAAGCTCGCGCGGGCACAGTCCCGGCTGACCGCGCTCGACCGGAAGACGGGAGAGCTCCGGCACGAGCAGGCCGTCGTCGGCGAGCAGCTGCGGGTGGCGCGCCGGGGCGTCCGGATCACGCAGCGGCGGCTGGCCGAGCGGCTCCGCGCGCTCTACGAGCAGGGCGAGGTCGACCCGCTCGCGATCGTGCTCGGCTCGGGCTCGGTCGACGCCGCCCTGACCGGGCTCGAGAACATCGACCGCATCGCGAGCGGCGACCGGAAGGTGCTCCGCGCCCTCCGCGGCGCCCGCGCCGACCTGACGGCCCTGCGACGGCAGCTGCAGGAGCGCCGCGCGAGGCTCGCCGCGCTCTCGGCCTCGGCGCGCACGACGGCGACCGTCCCTGGCCGACGCCCGATCGGCGCGCGTCGCCTACATCTCCACGCTCGCCTCGGAACGGCGGCTGACCAGGGCGGCGATCGGCCGCCTGCAGGCCCGGGCCCGTGCCGCGCAGGCGAAAGCGCAGACGCTCGAGCAGGCGCCGCAGGTGGTCGTCGCCGCGACGCCGGCCGAGCCCGAGCCTCGCAGTCCGGCGGCAGACGGACGCCTCGCCGCAGACCGACGCGAGCCCGGTCGACGAGGCCCCGGCCGACGGCGAGCGGACGCTGACGGTCGCCTCGACGGGCTACGTGCTGCCCGGCGTGACGGCGACGGGACTGCCCGTCGGCTGGGGCGTCGTCGCCGTCGATCCGTCCGTGATCCCGCTCGGGACGCGGATGACCGTCCCGGGGTACGGCGAGGCAGTCGCCGCCGACGTCGGCGGCTCGGTCCGCGGAGCGACGATCGACCTCTGGTTCCCGAGCCTCGCCGAGGCGCATCGCTGGGGCCGGCGGACGGTGACCGTGACGCTGCACTAGCTACACTCCTCGGGCCCGTAGCGGGCACGAAGGGGGCACCGAGGCCGTGGACGAAGCGCGCGACAACACCGGCGAGACGCAGCCCGCGGCGGCGCGCGTCCTGCTCGTCGACGATCACGACCTCTTCCGGACGGGTCTGCGCAACCTGCTCGAGGAGCAGGGCGTCCACGTGGTCGGCGAGTCGGCCACCGGCGCCGACGCGATCCGGCTCGTGCGCGAGCTCGCGCCGGACGTCGTCGTCATGGACCTGAACATGCCCGGCATCAGCGGCGTCGAGGCGACCAGGCAGATCACCTCGGTCGCACCGCTGACGCGCGTCGTCGTGCTGACGATCTCCGACCAGGACGCGGACGTGATGGACGCGATCCTCGCCGGCGCCTGCGGCTACCTGCTGAAGGACTCCTCGATCCAGGAGCTGATGCGCGGCATCAGCGCCGCTGCGGTCGGCGAGTCGCTGATCTCGCCGACGATCGCGGGCAAGGTGCTCCAGCGCGTCCGCGCCGCCACACCCTCGGCGATCGACGCCGAGACGATCCGCTCCGAGCTCTCCGACCGCGAGATCGAGGTGCTGAAGCTGATCGCCAACGGCAAGGACAACGCGCTGATCGCCGCCGAGCTGCACATCAGTCCGAAGACGGTCAAGAACCACATCTCGAACATCCTGATGAAGCTCCAGATCGAGAACCGGATCCAGGCGGCGGTCTACGCCGTGCGCAGCGGGATCGTCTAGCGGCTCGATGCGCGCTGACGTCCCCGGCGGGGCCAGGCAGCCGGGCGTGCCGGCGTCCGTGGCGCCTGCTGGTCGCGCGTGTGAGGACGCCGGCGCGGGCCGGCGCCGCAGCCGCGGCGGCAGCGCGGCCGATGCGCAGCGAGCCTCTACGCGACGCGGGTGGCGTCGGCCTGGCCGCCGCAGCGAGACGAGCCTGGCGCGCAGCCTCTTCACGTCCTCGTCGGTCTCGGCGAGCCGGGCGTAGAGGGTCGAGAGCTCGGCGGCGCCGACCTGCTCCTTGCCCTCGGCGAGGGCGCGGGCCGCGTCCGTGATCCTCCGCTCGAGTCGCAGCCGGTCGGCCTCGAGCTCGAGCGCCCGCGCGTAGCCGTCGGTCAGCGTCCGCTCGAGCCGGGCGACGGCCTCCTCCCCGCTCGGGGGCGGCTCGCGCAGCAGCGTCTCGATCGCCTCGAGCAGCTCGGGGAGATCCTGTGAGACCATCGGGCCAGTATCCGCGTTTGCGAAACGGCGAACATGGGCCGCACGGCCTATCTTCTCCCGGCCGCGGACCCATCTTTTTGACGTTGCGAGCGAGCCCCGGCACGATGGCCGCGTGAGTCGTTCGAGAGCCTTGATCCCGGCGCTGGCGGCGGCGATCGTCGCTGCGCTCGGCTCGGTCGAGGGCGTCGCCGCGCGCCCTGACGGCGCTGCGGTCGGGCAGCGGCCGTTCGTGCTGGTCGGCGCCGAGCCGCGCGCGCAGACGCTGCTCCGCTTCGACCGGCGGGCCCTCTCGCGCAGGCTCGCGGAGGCGCTCGCCGTCCCGCACGTGCAGCGGAAGAGCTCGGGGGCGCTCGCGCTCGACCTGGAGACCGGAACCGTCGTCTACTCGCTCAATCCCGACCGGCCGCTCGTGCCCGCGTCGAACGAGAAGCTGGCGACCTCGTTCGCGGCCCTCGTCCGCCTCGGCCCCGCGTACCGCTTCCGCACCGAGGTGCTGGGCACCGGCGAGCTCGACGGCGCCACCTGGGTCGGCGACCTCTACCTGCGCGGCCACGGCGACCCGAGCCTGACCACCAAGGACCTGAAGAGGCTCGCCGCCCAACTGCGCGAGGCGGGGATCCGCCGCGTCGACGGGCCGCCTGCTCGCCGACGAGTCGGCCTTCGACGGCCGCCGCACCGCGCCCGGCTGGAAGCCGTCCTTCTACATGGACGAGTCACCGCCGCTGTCTGCCCTCGTCGTCAACCGCGCCCGGCGGCACAAGCAGACGACGCCCGATCCCGCCGGCGCGGCGGCGGCGCTCTTCGCCGAGGTGCTGAAGGAGCGCGGGATCGAGGTCGCGGGCGGCTCGGCCTGGGGCACCGCTCCCGACGAGGCGGAGGCGCTCGCGCAGGTCGAGTCGGCGCCGCTCGAGGAGATCCTCCGCTTCATGGACCAGGAGAGCGACAACTTCACGGCCGAGCAGGTGCTGAAGGCGCTGGGAGCCGAGATCCGTGGCAAGGGCACGACAGGCGCCGGCGCCGCCGTCGTCGTCGAGACGCTGAAGGAGGCGGGCGTGCCGCTCGCCGGCGTCCGCATCGCGGACGGCTCGGGCCTCTCGCGGCTCGACCGGCTGACCCCGCGGGCGCTGGCGGCGATCCTGCTGACCGCCTGGGGCGACGAGGAGCTCCGCCCCGTCCTCTGGGAGGCGCTCCCGGTCGCGGGCCGCAGCGGCACCCTCGCCGGCAGGCTCGACTCGCGGCCCGCACTCGGCGCGGTGCGCGCGAAGACCGGGACGACCGCGATCGCCTCGGCCCTCTCCGGCTACGTCCGCCACCGGTTCGTCTTCGTCGTCGTCCAGAACGGCGACCCGATCTCGACCTGGTGGGCGCGGCACGCGCAGGACCGCTTCGCGACGGCGCTCGCCGGCCAGTAGCTGCTGCGCGTGCGCCGCCTCGCATCGTTGCCGGCTCCTCGCCGACGAGGCCGGTGCCCTGCGCCCCGTAAGGGGGCACCGAGACCCCCTGATGAAACGGTACCCGGCGAATTGCTGCCCGCGGGTGCCGGAAGTGTGAAAAGCAGTGCGACGCGTGCCGCCGCCGTCCGGCGCCGGCCGGGCCGCGTCCCCGCGATGCCACTCGTCGGGCGGGCCGGACTCCGCGCGCGGGCCGCGCGTCCGCTCAGGCGTCGAGGCCGAGCAGCGCGACGAGGTCGGCCTCGGCCAGGAGCGGCACCCCCGCCTTCTCCGCCTTCGCCACTTTCGAGCCGGGGCTCTCGCCGACGACGACGCCGGTCGTCTTCTTCGAGACGGAGTCGCCGACCTTGGCGCCGAGCTCCTCCAGGCGCCGCTTCGCCTCCTCGCGCGAGAAGCGCTCGAGCGTGCCCGTGATCACGTAGGTCGACCCGGTCAGCGGGCCCTGCTTCGCTCGTTCCTCCTCGCCGAGCTCGAAGCGCAGCCCCAGCTCCCGCAGCTCGGCGACGAGCGCGCGGTTCTGCTCGTCCGAGAACCACTCGGCGATCGACTCCGCGCGGTCGGGCCCGATGCCGTCGACCTCCTGGATCTCCTCCTGCGACGCGTCGAGCAGCCGGTCGACCGTCTCGAAGTGCCGAGCCAGGTTCATCGCCGTCACCCAGCCGACGTCGGGGATGTTGAGGCCGAAGAGCACGCGTGAGAACGGCTGCGCCCGCGAGGCCGCGATCGCCTCGACCGCGTTGCGCGCCGAGATCTCGGCCCAGCCGTCGAGCCCCTGCAGCTGCTCGGCCGTCAGACGGTAGAGGTCGGGCATCGCGCGGAGCAGCCCCTCGTCCCAGAGCCGCCGGACGAACTGCTCGCCGACGCCCTCGATGTCCAGCGCGGCCGTGACCCAGTTGATCAGCGTCTCGAGCCCGCGCGAGGGACAGGCGCGGTTCGGGCAGCGGTGCATCACCTCCCCTTCGGGCTTGACCACCTCGGCCTCGCAGAGCGGGCAGCGCTCCGGCATCCGGAACTCGCTCGTGCCCGGCCGATGCGCGCCCGCGGGGCCGACGATCTGCGGGATCACGTCGCCGGCGCGCTGGACGATCACGTCGTCGCCCTCGCGGATGCCCTTGCGGTTGATGTCCTCCTCGTTGTGCAGCGTCGCCCGGGAGACGGTGACGCCGCCGACCTCGACCGGCTCGAGCAGGGCCCACGGGTTGAGCGCGCCCGTCCTGCCGACCCGGATCATGATCCGGTTCAGCCGGGTCGTCGCCGTCATCGGCGCCCACTTGAAGGCCCGGGCCCAGCGCGGCCGCTGGTGCAGCGCGCCCAGCCGCTCCTGCTGGTCGTAGGCGTCGACCTTGATCACGATCCCGTCGATCTCGTAGTCGAGCTCGCGCCGGCGGCTCTCCCAGGCGCCGACCGCCTCCGCCACCTGCTCGATCGACTCGACACGCTCCGCGAACGGATTCGTCCGGAAGCCGCGCTCGCGCAGCCAGCTGGAGCGTCTGCCAGTGCGTGTCGAGCCCGAGCGCCTCCCGCTCGCCGACGCCGTAGACCCACAGCGCGAGCGGGCGCGAGGCGGTGATCGACGAGTCCTTCTGGCGCAGCGACCCGGCGGCTGCGTTGCGCGGGTTCGGGGCGAGCTTCTGGTTCGAGCCGGCCAGCCGCTCGTTCAGCTCACGGAACCCCGAGAGCGGCAGGTAGACCTCGCCGCGCACCTCGAGCACCGCGGGCGGGTCGTCTCCGAGCATCCGCAGCGGCACCGAGGCGATCGTGCGCAGGTTGACGGTCACGTCCTCGCCCTGGACGCCGTCGCCGCGGGTCGCGCCTCGGACGAGCACGCCGTCCGCGTAGGTCAGGTTGATCGCGAGCCCGTCGATCTTCGGCTCGATCACGTAGGCGACGGGCTCGTCCCCCCTCTCGGCAGCAACGCCGAGCCGCCGACGCACGTCGTCTCCCCACTTCGCGATCGCCTCGTCGGTCGTGACCTTCTCGAGCGACCCCATCGGCGTCAGGTGCTGCACCTTGACGAACTTCTCCGACGGGGGCGCGCCGACGCGCTGGGTCGGCGAGTCGGGCGTCACGAGCTCCGGATGCTCGCTCTCGAGCGCCGCCAGCTCGTCGTAGGCACGGTCGTACTCGGCGTCGGGCACGGACGGCTCGTCGAGGACGTGGTACTCGTACGACCAGCGGTTCAGCCGGTCGCGCAACTCGGCGGCGCGCTCAGAGGGCTGCAAGGAGCTCCTCGGGCGTGGAGACGATCTCGTCCGCGTCGTCGACGTCGTGCATCCCGCCCCAGGTGACCGCGATCGCGTGGACACCGGCCGCGCGGGCGGCGCCGACGTCGAACGGCGAGTCGCCGACGTAGACGGCATCCTCGGCGGCGACACCGAGCCGTTCGAGCGCGAGCAGGATCGGAGCCGGATCCGGCTTGTGCCGCTCGGTGTCCTCGGCCGCGACGACCGTCTCGAAGTAGTGGCGAAGCGGCAGCCGCGCGAAGGCGAGCTCGACCGTCTCCCGCCGCTTCGCGGTCACGAGGCCGAGCCGGCGGCCCTGCCGGTGCAGGTGCTCGAGCACATCCGGCATGCCGCCGCAGCAGCGAAGCTCGGCGTGCAGAGGCTCGTTGTGCTCGCGGTAGCAGCGGACGAGCTCCTCGACCCGCTCCGGCGCGATCGCCGCCATCTGCTCCTGCAGGCTGGCGCCGCCGAGCATCGCGGTCAGCCGGACGTCCGGCACCTCCTCGCCGAGCACCGTCCGCGTCGCGTGGCGGAAGGAGGCGAGGATGATCGGGCCGGAGTCGACGACGGTGCCGTCGAAGTCGAACAGGCAGACCGGGAAGCGCATGGCGCTGATCGTAGCGATGCGGATATGGGAGGCTGGGGCGTGCTCCTCGGCCTGATGAACGACCCGGCGCGGCCGCTCGAGCAGGAGCTGGCGCGGATCGCCGGGCTCGGCTTCGAGCTCGTCGACCTGACGCTCGAGCCGCAGGGCGCCTGGCCCGTCGAGCCGGCGGCGGTGCGCGGATGGCTCGACGCGCACGGGCTGGCGGCGGTGGGCCACACGGCCCCGTTCCTGCCGTTCGCGTCCGCCTATCCGGAGCTCGAGCAGGCCGGGCGGGACATCTTCGTGCGGACGTGCGAGGTCTTCGCCGAGATCGGCGTCACGCTCGTCAACCTGCACCCGGCGATGCGGGGCCTCCGCGGCAAGGACGCGGTCGAGCGGAACGCCGAGTCGGTCGCCGAGGTGGCCGGGCGCGTCGCCGGGCTCGGGATCACCGTCATGGTCGAGAACATGGGCGGAGGCTTCGGGACTCCCGAGGAGCTGGCCCCGCTCGTCGATGCGGCGCCGAACGTGCGCTTCCATCTCGACGTCGGCCACGCGAACATCCGGCCGTACGGCCAACCGCCGCGGCTGCCGCTCCTGCTCGAGGCGTTCGCGGGCCGGATCGCCCACGTCCACGTGCACGACAACAAGGGCCGCTACGACGAGCACCTGCCGCTCGGCGTCGGGAACGTCGACTGGCCCGCGGCCGCGCGTGCGCTCCGGGACTCCGGCTACGACGGCACGGTCACGCTCGAGGTCTTCGCCAAGGAGCCCGCGTACACCTACGCCTCGCGAGACGTGTGGCTCGCGGCCTGGGACGCCGCGGCCGGGGACGACGCCGACCCGGCCGCAGCGGACGCTGTGGACGAATAGGCACGCTTCCGCTCCTCTTCGGTTGCAGACACGTGCGCTTTCGTGGCGTATCGCTCGAAGCGAGGGAGGCGGGTGTTCCCCACCCTAAGGGTGGGGGTGCGACCGCTAGTCGTAGCGGACGCCGACGAGGTAGAGGCCGTGCGGCGGCGCGGTCGCGCCTGCGTCGGAGCGGGGCCGCCCTTCGAGCAGCGGCGCGATTCGCTCGGGCTCGAATTCGATCATCGTCCCGACGAGCGTCCGCACCATGTGGCGGAGGAAGCTGTCGGCGGTGATCTCGAACTCGAGGTGGTCGCCGCGCTCGCACCAGGCGGCCGACTCGACGACCCGCGCGAAGACGTCGTGCTGCGTCTCGGTCGGCGTGAACGCGCGGAAGTCGTGCTCGCCGGCGAGGAGCGCCGCAGCCGCGCGAAGGCGGCCGACGTCCGGCGGCCGCGGCAGCCACCAGCTGCGGCCCTGCTCGAACGGCGACGGCACGCGCCGCCGGTGGATCCGGTAGCGGTAGCTCCGGGCGCGCGCCGAGAAGCGGGCGTGGAAGTCGTCAGGCGCGCGGGCGCTCTCGACCACCGAGACGTCGTCGGGCAGCAGCACGTTCAACGCCTGCGCCGCGCGTTCGGCCGGCGGGCCGCCCTCGACCTCGGCCGAGACGACGTTCGCGAGCGCGTGGACGCCGGTGTCCGTGCGGCCGGCGACCGCGAAGGCGTCGACCGACGCGAACGCCTGCCCGAGCGCCCCGCGGACGACCCCCTCCACCGTGCGGAGACCGGGCTGGGCCGCCCAGCCGTGAAAGTCCGCGCCGTCGTACTCGAGCGTCAGCCGCAGTCTCATTCGACCTCCAGGGTCAGCCCGTCGATCGCCCGGACACGGACGCGGTCGCCGGGAGCCCGGCCCGTCAGGTCTCGTGCCTGCCAGAGCTCGCCGGAGACGCGGACGAAGCGGTCGTCGACGACCTCCGCCTCGGCGCCGAGCATCGCCTCCGGCCCGCTGCGGGCACGTCGCCGTCGCGACCAGCGCAGCTCGAGCCACACCTCGACCGCCTCGACGAGGACGCCGGCCGCGACGAGCGGGACCCCCCAGGGCGAGGGAACGACGAAGACCGCGAGCAGGATCGCGCCGACGAGGGCCACCGCGCAATCATGCCCGCACGTGGGTCAGCCGGCCCCTGCCGCGTCAACTGCTCGCGCGGCCGTCGCGACCGGTCGCGACGTGCACCGCTCGGTGCGGGCGCCGCCGCCCGCCGGCTTCGTCCGCGATTCCGGTGTCGGTGTGCGTCGGCGGCATCAACTAGCTTGTGCATCGCCTGGGCGGCTCGAGCCTCGGCCTGGTCGCAGACGGCGAACGGGCGCACGCTCGCTCGGCCGCATCCCCGGACGTCCCGTCGAGACGACACCTGCGGCGGCCACGGGCGAGCGCGGCACGGTGGGCGCTCACGGAGCGCTCCTGCTCGGCGGCGCGGTCACGATCGGCCCGGGTCTGCTGCTTCCGGTCGGCTGACCACGCCGTCGATCAGCCCGTACGTCACCGCCTCCTCGGGCGTCATGAACCGGTCGCGGTCGATGTCGCGCAGCACCTGCTCGACGTCGCGGCCGCTGTGACGCGCGACGATCTCGGCCATCCGCCGCGTCATCGAGAGCACCTCGCGGGCGTGGATGTCGATGTCGGCGGGAGTGCCGCGGAAGCCGGCCGAGCCCTGGTGGATCATGATCTTCGCGTTCGGGAGGGCGAAGCGCTTCCCGGGCGCGCCGCCGCAGAGGATCATCGCCGCCGCGGACATGCCCATGCCGACGCAGATCGTCCGCACGTCGGGGCGGACGTGCTGCATCGTGTCGTAGATCGCCATGCCCGCATAGGCCGAGCCGCCCGGCGAGTTGACGTAGAGCGAGATCTCCTTGTCCGGATCCTCGGCCTCGAGGAAGAGGAGCTGCGCGGCGATCAGGTTCGCGACGGCGTCGTCGACCTCCTGGCCGAGGAAGACGATCCGCTCGCGCAGGAGCCGCGAGTAGATGTCGAACGAGCGCTCGTGGCGTCCGTCCGACTCGACCACCATCGGTATGACCGATCCCAGCTGCATGTGCGGCTCCTTCCGATAAAGTGCAACCTTGGAGTTGCGGATACTACATGCAACCGCATCGGTTGCGCGAAGGGAGGACCCGTGCAGGTGACCCGTGAGCTCGTGCTCCCCGCCACGCCCGAGGAGGTCTGGCAGGCGCTGACCGACCCGGAGCGTCTACGCGAGTGGTTCGCGAACGAGGTCGAGTGGGACGGTGACGAGCTCGTCTACCGCTGGGACGACGGCGACGAGCGCCGCGCCCGGATCGAGGAGGCGCTCGAGCCGCGGCGGCTCGGCTTCCGCTGGCGCGACGGCGACGACGAGGAGACGGAGGTGCTCTTCGAGCTCGAGGAGGCGGAGGACGGCACGCGGCTGACGGTCACGGAGGGTGCCGGCGCGGGCTGGGGCGCGGCGCTCGAGCTGCATGCGCTGGCGTACGCCGCTGCATGAGCGACGTCGACGCCGTCTTCGGCGCGCTCGCCGACTCGAACCGCCGCCATCTCGTCGAGACGCTGGCGTCGCGGCAGGACGCCACCCCGACCGAGCTCGCCGCCGAGCTTCCCGTCACGCGCCAGGCGGTCTCCAAGCACCTGGCCGCACTCGGCGAGGCGGGGCTCGTCGAGTCGACGCGGGTCGGGCGCGAGACGCGCTACCGGCTCACTCCCGGCGTGCTCGGGGACGCGCTCGGCTGGATGGAACGCGTCGGCGGCCAGTGGGACGCGCGCCTGGCCGCGCTGCGCAAGCATCTCGGCAGCTAGAGCAGGGATGCCGAGGGGTGCAGGAACGGGGTGAGCTCGGGAAGCCAGCCCGTCTGCAGGACGGCGACGACGGCCGGCGGCGTCACGAGCATCGCCCGCCCGCTCGGTCGAGGCCGCCGGCCGACGTAGCCGGCGGGCGTCCAGCCGAGCAGGGAGTCGCCGCGCACGAGGAGCGGCGCGTCGTCCTCGAGCACGATCGCGCCGTCCGGCAGGTCGTCGAGGCGAGCCTCGTGGAGGCGCCTCCGCCGCGAGCGCGCGTCCCAGCGCTCGGCGTGCAGCCTCGCGTCGACCGCGTCGACGCGCCGCTCGCGCGGATGCCGTTCGCGCCAGGCGGCCATGAACCGCTCGAAGTCGCCGCGGCGGCACTCGGCGCAGGGCCGGTGTCCCGCGGCGAGCGCGGTCGCCTCGTCGAGGAAGAAGAGCTCCGTGTAGCGGCCCGGCTGCAGGAGCTCGCGCCGGCGCCCGCGGAACTCGAGCCGGCAGGCGATCCAGCGCCGGCCGGCGTACGGGCGGCGAATCTCGCCTGTCTCGTCGTGCAGGCAGCCGCGGTTCCCGTAGACGAGACCGCGGGCGGGATCGGCGACGAGCTCCCCGAGCGGCGTGACCCGGTTCTGCATCGTCAAGCGAAGCGCTGCGCCGCGCGCGCGCTGCGCCCGCGCGGCCTCGAGCTCGCGATCCTTGGGCGCGGCGCTCGTCACGAGCGAGTCGAGCAGCCGCTTCGAGGCCGCCTCGACCTCGTCGACGGCGCGCGCGAACGCCTGCCTCGTTCGCCTGTGACGGCTTCGTGAAGCCGCTGATCTTACGGACGTACTGCACGGCCGCCGCGCGCACCTCGTCGTCGGTCGCCGGCGGCTCGAAGTTGTAGAGGACGCGGATGTTCCGGCACATCGCTAGAGGGAAGCGTAGAGGTCGACGGGGTTGCCGTCGGGGTCGGCGAGCTGCGCGTAGCGCTGGCCCCAGAACGCGTCCCAGGGCTCCTTCTCGCCGTGGAACCCCTCGCCCACGACACGCGCGTACAGCTCGTCCACCTCGGCCGGCGACCCGCACTCGAGCGCGAGCGCGAGCTGGTTGCCCGCCTGCCGCGACCAGTCCGGCCGGAACGAGCGAATCGTCTCCTCGGTGTCGAGCATGAAGTGGACGCCGCTCTGCAGCGCGACGCCGATGTGCCCCTCGTCGGGCGTCTCGGGGACGTCGAGGCCGAACAGCCGGTAGAAGCGGATCGACCGTGCCATGTCGGACACGACGACCCCGATCGCGTTGAGGTTCGCCATGCCGAGACCGTAGCGCAGAAGCGGCGCCCGGTGGGGCGCCGCTTCGGCAGGTCGATTCGCGGCGGGCCGCTACTCGGAGCCGGCGCCGGCGGGCTGGTGGTCGACCAGCTCCAGGTACACCATCTCGGCTGCGTCGCCCTGCCGCGGGCCGAGCTTGACGATCCGCGAGTAGCCGCCCGGACGGTCGGCGAAGCGCGGGGCCACCTCGGCGAACAGCTTGTGCACGACGTCGCGGGAGCGCAGGTAGGCAGCCGCCTGCCGGCGGGCCGAGAGGTCGCCGCGGCGGCCGAGCGTGATCATCTTCTCGGCGACCGGCTTGACCGCCTTGGCCTTGGCCTCGGTCGTGCGGATGCGGCCGTGCTCGATCAGCGCGCACGCCAGGTTGGCGTACAGCGCCTTGCGATGCGACGCGTCGCGACCGAGCTTCTTGCCTGCGCGTGCGTGCCGCATCGCGCTATCCCTCGTCTCCGCGGAGCGTCAGGCCGTGCGTCGCGAGGGTCTCCTTGACCTCCTCGATCGACTTCTTGCCGAAGTTCGGGATCGAGGCGAGCTCGTTCTCCGTCTTCGTGACCAGGTCGCCGATCGTCTCGATGCCGACGCGCTTGAGGCAGTTGTACGAGCGGACGCCGAGCTCGAGCTCCTCGATCGGGAAGTTCTCCATCCCGTGCGCGAGGGACGGCTCCTGGGCGGCCTCGGCCTGCGCGGCCTCGCCGAAGCCCTCCATCCGCTCGATGTCGGTGAAGATCGCCAGCTGCCGGATCAGGATCTCGGCCGCCTGCCCGAGCGCGTCCTTCGGGTCGAGCGACCCGTCGGTCGTGATGTCGAGCCGGAGCTTGTCGTAGTCGGTGCGCTGGCCGACGCGCGCCGCCTCGACGTCGTAGGAGACGCGGCGCACGGGCGAGAAGATCGAGTCGACCGGGATGACGCCGATCGTGTGCTGCGAGCCCCGGTTCAGCTCGGAGGGCACGTAGCCGCGGCCGCGGCCGATCGTCAGCGTGATCTCGAGCCGGCCCTTGTCGGACAGGTTGGCGATCTCGAGGTCGGAGTTGAGGATCTCGAGCTCCGCCGGCGCCTCGATGTCGGCCGCCGTGACGGTGCCCGCGCCCTTCTTGTTCAGCCGCACCTCGACCTCGGGCGACTCGCCGTGCAGCCGGCAGACCAGCTGCTTCAGGTTGAGGATCACGTCCGTGACGTCCTCGCGGACGCCCGGCAGCGTCGTGAACTCGTGCGCGACGCCCTCGATCTTGACCGAGGTGACGGCGGCGCCCTCGAGCGACGAGAGGAGCACGCGGCGCAGCGAGTTGCCGAACGTGTAGCCGAAGCCCCGGTCGAGCGGCTCGATCACGAACACGCCGCGGTTCTCCGTCACCTCCTCGTGGGTGATCTTCGGAACCTGGAACTCCATCAGGCTCGTACGTGTAGCCAAGTCTTCGTCCTTTCTTCACAAGCGCGGGCGCCGGGCGCCCGCGCCACTACTTCGAGTAGAGCTCGACGATCAGCGATTCCTGCACCGGCGTGTCGATCTCCGCGCGCTCCGGCAGCTTCAGGATCTTGCCGGTCAGGCCTTCGTGGTCGGCCTGCAGCCACGCGGCGACGGACGCCGTCAGGTCGGTCGCGTCACGGACGATCTGCTCTGCCGGGGAACCGGCCTTGATCGTGACGATGTCGTCCGCCTTCACCTGGTAGCTCGGGATGTTGACCCGGCGCCCGTTGACGGCGAAGTGGCCGTGGCGGACGAGCTGGCGGGCCTGCGCGCGCGAGGCGGCGAAGCCGAGCCGGTAGACGACGTTGTCGAGTCGCGTCTCGAGCATGCGCAGCAGGTTCTCGCCGGTGATGCCGCCCTGGCGGGAGGCCTTCTCGTAGTACGTCCGGAACTGCTTCTCGAGCAGCCCGTAGTACCGGCGCGCCTTCTGCTTCTCGCGCAGCTGGAGCAGGTACTCGCTCTGCTTGATCCGGCCGCGGCCGTGCTCGCCCGGCGGGTAGCTGCGGCGCTCGATCGCGCACTTCTCGGTCAGGCAGCGCTCGCCCTTGAGGAACAGCTTCATGCCCTCGCGACGGCACTGCTTGCACTTCGGGGAGAGGTTCGCGGGCCAGCGTCACACGCGCCTCCGCTTCTTCGGGCGGACGCCGTTGTGCGCCTGCGGGGACACGTCCTTGACGCCCAGGATCTCGAGGCCGGCGGCCTGGAGCGAGCGGATCGCCGTCTCGCGTCCGGAGCCGGGGCCCTTGACGAACACCTCGACCTTCTGGAGGCCGTGCTCCATGCCCTTGCGGGCGCAGGCGTCGGCCGTCACCTGGGCGGCGAACGGCGTCGACTTGCGGGAGCCCTTGAAGCCGGCGGAGCCCGCCGACTCCCACGCGATCACGTTCCCCTCGGTATCGGTGAGGGAGACGATCGTGTTGTTGAACGAGGTCTTGATGTGCGCCTGGCCGACCGCGATGTTCTTGCGGACGCGGCGGCGGACGCGACCCCGGGTCGCCTGACGAGAGCGAGGAGGCGCCATTACTTCGCCTTCTTGCCGCGACCGACGGTCTTCTTCGGGCCCTTGCGCGTGCGGGCGTTCGTCTTCGTGCGCTGGCCGCGCAGCGGCAGGCCGCGCCGGTGCCGCAGGCCGCGGTAGCAGCCGATCTCCTGCAGGCGCTTGATCGCCTGCGTGCGCTCGCGGCGGAGGTCGCCCTCGACGGTGAGGTTCGTGTCGATGTACTCGCGCAGCTTCGTGACCTCCTCGTCGGTGAGGTCGCGGATCTTCTCGTCGCGCGAGAGCCCGAGGGACGCGCAGACCTGCTTCGCGGTCGACGGCCCGATGCCGTAGATGTAGGTCAGGCCGACCTCGAGCCGCTTCTGGTTCGGGAGGTTGACTCCGGCGATACGTGCCACTCGGCTACCCCTGCCTCTGCTTGTGCCGCGGGTTCGAGCAGATGACCATGGTGGTCCCGTGCCGCTTGATCACGCGGCAGCGCTCGCACATCGGCTTGACGGACGGACGGACTTTCATGCGGTTTCGCTCGTTCCTTCTCGGTCTGGGTGCTTGCGCACGAAAAAGGTGCGCCTTTCGGCGCGGCTCGTCATGGTAGCAGAGCGGCCGCGCCGGCCGCGGTCAGGATCCGGGGCCCTTCGGGCGTCACCGCGACCGTGTGCTCGAAGTGCGCCGAGAGGCTCCCGTCCTCGGTCGAGATCGACCACTCGTCGTCGTGCAGGTAGATCTCCGGGCCGCCGGCGGTGATCATCGGCTCGATCGCGAAGGTCATCCCGTCGCGCAGCTGCGGGCCGCGATGGGCGCTCGCGAAGTTCGGGATCTGCGGCTCCTCGTGCATCGAGCGGCCGACGCCGTGGCCGACGAGCGAGCGGATCACCGAGAAGCCCGCCGCCTCGGTGACCGCCTGCACGGCCTCGGAGATGTCGCCCACGTCGTGGTCGGCCAGGCTCTGCTCGATCCCGGCGTAGAGCGCCCGCTCGCAGGTCTCGAGCAGCCGCTGCGCCTCGGCCGGGATCTCGCCGACGGGGAACGTCCAGGCGGAGTCGGCGACGAAGCCCTCGAGCGTGACGCCGACGTCGATCGAGAGCACGTCCCCCTCCTCGAGGCGGTACTCGCCCGGGATCCCGTGCACGACCATCGCGTTCGGGGAGGCGCAGATCGCCGCCGGGTAGCCCTTGTAGCCCTTGAAGGTCGGGTAGCCGCCGCGGCCGACGATGTACTCCTCGGCGATCCGGTCGAGCTCGGCGGTCGTGACGCCCGGGCGGATCGACTCCTGCACGAGCGCGAGCGTGTCGGCGACGACCGTGCCGGCGCGGGACATCGTCTCGATCTCGCTCCCGGACTTGCGGATGATCACGCCGGCACCTCGAGCCGGTCGAGGACGGCGCGGATCTGCTCCCAGACCTCGCCGACGTCCGGCGTCCCGTCGATCGGCGCGACCCGGTCGCGCGCGCGGTACCACTCGACGAGCGGCGCGGTCTCGCGGTGGTAGGTCGCGAGCCGGCGCTGGATCGCCTCGGGCGTGTCGTCGGCGCGGCCCTCGAGCTCGGCGCGCTTCAGCATCCGCCCGGTCGCGACGTCGTCGGGGACCTCGAGCACGAGCACGATCCCGAGCTCCTTGCCGATCTCGCGCAGCATCGGGTCGAGCGCCTCCGCCTGCGCGAGCGTGCGCGGGAAGCCGTCGAGGACGAAGCCACGGCCGGCGTCCGGCAGCCCGAGCCGCTCGCGGATCAGCGCGATCATCAGGTCGTCGGTGACGAGCTCGCCGCGCTCCATGATCGGCCCGACGATCCGGCCGAGCTCGGTGCCGGCGGCGACCGACTCGCGCAGCATGTCTCCGGTGGACACGTGCGGCAGGTCGTACTCGCGTGGCGATGCGCGTGGCCTGGGTGCCCTTGCCGGCGCCCTGCGGGCCCAGGATCAACAGGTTCACGGGGATGGCCGCCTGAGCAGATCGTGCCCGCAGGCGGTCGAAAAGCAAGCGAGGCTAGGACGCAGGAGCGTTCGTAGCCGGAGGCTACGGGCGCGACCGAGGACGACGCATCGCGCCGCTTTGCAGGCCGCGTGCGGGTGCGAGATGCGAAGAAGGGCATCTATCTAAGAAAGCCCTCGTAGTTCCGCATCATCATCTGGGCCTCCATCTGGCGCATCGTGTCGAGCGCGACGCCGACCACGATCAGCACCGAGGTGCCGCCGAGGGCGCGCGAGGTCGCCTGCGAGAACCCGAACTGGTTGATGAAGACGCTCGGCGCACGGCGATGATCGCCAGGTAGAGCGAGCCCGGCAGCGTCAGCCGCGTCAGCACGCGGTCGAGGTACTGGGCCGTCGGCGGGCCCGGCCGGATGCCCGGGATGTAGCCGCCGTACTTGCGCAGGTTGTCGGCCTGGTCGACCGGGTTGAACTGCACCGCCGTGTAGAAGTAGGTGAAGACGATGATCAGGATCGCCTCGAGAATCAGGTACGTGTAGCTCGAGGGCTGGAAGTGCCGGTTGATCGGCCCCTGCGTCGCCGGGAAGAACTGCCCGATCGTCGGCGGGAACGCCATCACGGCCGCCGCGAAGATGACCGGGATGACGCCGGCCATGTTGACGCGGAGCGGCATGTAGGTCGTGCCGCCGGCCGTCTGTCGCGAGCCGACCATCCGCTTCGCGTACTGGATCGGGATCCGCCGCTGGCCCTCCTGCATGAAGACGACCGCGACGATGATGCCGAGCGCGAGCAGCGGGAAGAAGAGCTTCTCGAGCGGGCCGCCGTTCAGCCAGGCGCTGATCCCGGCCGGGGCGCTCGCGAGGATCGAGGCGAAGATCAGCAGCGAGATGCCGTTGCCGATCCCGCGCTTGGTGATCAGCTCGCCCATCCACATCAGGAGCGCGGTGCCGGCGGTCAGCGTCAGCACGATCAGCACGAGCCGGCCGGCGTTCAGCTGCAGGTGCGCCTGCCGCTGGAACAGGTACGCGTAGCCGGTCGACTGCGCGGCCGCGAGCGCGATCGTCAGGTAGCGCGTGTACTGGTTGATCTTGGCGGTTCCGGCCTCGCCCTCCTTCTGCAGCTGCTCGAGCTGCGGGATGACGACGGTCAGGAGCTGCAGGATGATCGACGCCGTCACGTACGGCATGATCCCGAGCGCGAAGACCGAGAACTGGGCCAGCGCGCCGCCCGAGAACAGGTTCAGCAGGCCGAGGACGGTGCCGCCCTGGTTGCCGAAGTAGTCCTTGATCGCCTGCGCGTCGACGCCCGGCGCCGGCATCCAGGAGCCGAGCCGGTAGAGGGCGAGGATCAGTGCGGTGAAGAGCACCCGGCGCCGGAGCTCCGGGACCCGCCACGCGTTGCCGAGCCAGGACAGCATGCGCTCTTCAGGGTAGCGAGGGCGTGCTAGCCCTCGTTCTCCTCGGCGGGGCTCTCGGGCTCGTCGCCGGCGGCCTCGCCCGGCTCCGCGGCGGTCTCCTCCGCGGTGGTCTCCTTCGCCGGGCCCGACTGCCTGCGCGCGCGCGTCTTCTTCTCGACCGGCTCGCGCAGGAGCGTCACCGTCCCGCCGGCGGCCTCGATCTTCTCGCGCGCCCCGGCCGAGACGCGGTGCGCCACGACCGTCAGCTTCGTCGAGAGCTCGCCGTCGCCGAGGATCTTGACGTCCTTGCGCGTCGAGCGGATCAGGCCGGCCTGCTTGAGCAGCTCCGGGGTCACCTCGGTGCCGGCGTCGAAGGCCTCGAGGGCGCCGACGTTGACCGGCTGCGAGTAGGTGCGGAAGGGCCCGATCGGCATCGCGTCCTTCGAGAAGTTGCCGCGCAGCTTCCCGAGGCGCATGTAGAGCGGCATCTGGCCGCCCTCGAAGCCGGCGCGCATCTTGGCCGAGCCGGAGCGCGCCTTCTGGCCCTTGATCCCGCGGCCGGAGTAGCGGCCCTTGCCGGAGCCCAGGCCGCGGCCGACCCGCTTGCGGTCCTTGCGCGGCTGCGCGGGGCTGAGGTTGGAGAGGTTCAGGTCCTCGGGCACGGCTCTATGCCTCCTCGATCTTGACGAGGTGGCGCACCTTGCGCAGCGCGCCGGCCAGCGTCGGGCCGTCCTCGTGCTCGGCGGTCTTGCCGATCCTGCCGAGCCCGAGCGCCCGCAGCGTGCCGCGGTGGCGCTCCGACTGGCCGATCTGGCTCTTGACCTGCGTGATCCTAAGCTTCGCCACCGGTCTCCTCCGTCGCGGCCGCGGGAACCTCGGGCTCGGCCGGGCTCTCGGCCTCGGCCGCCTCCTCGGCGCTTCGGCGGCAGCACGCGCTCGATCGAGAGGCCGCGCGCCTTCGCGACCTCGTCCGGCCGGCGCAGGCTCTGCAGCCCGTTGACGGCGGCCTTGAGCATGTTGATCGGGTTCGTGGTGCCGAGGCTCTTCGCGAGCACGTCGCGCACGCCGGCCAGCTCGAGCACCGCGCGGACGCCGCCGCCGGCGATGACGCCGGTACCGGGCGAGGCCGGGCGGAGCAGGACGCGGGCGGCGTCGGCGCGGCCGAGCACCTCGTGGGTGATCGTCGTCCCGTGCTTGGGCACCGTGAACAGGTTCTTCTTCGCGTCGTCGACCGCCTTCGAGATCGCGAGCGGCACCTCGCGGGCCTTCCCGTAGCCGACGCCGACGCGGTCGACCTCGTCGCCGATCACGACCAGCGCGGTGAACGAGAACCGGCGGCCGCCCTTGACGACCTTGGCGACGCGGTTGATCTCGACGACGCGCTCCTTGAGCTCTCTCGTCTCTGCGTAATCGACTGCCACTAGAACGTCAGTCCTCCTTCGCGCGCCGCCTCGGCGAGCGCCTTGACGCGACCGTGGTAGAGGTAGCCGCCGCGGTCGAAGACGACGGTCTCGATCCCCGCCTTCCTCGCGTTCTCCGCCAGCAGCTTCCCGACCGCGGCCGCCTGCTCGGTCTTCGTGCCCTTGAACGACTTCTTCAGGTTGAGCCAGCTCGCCGACGCCAGCGTCGTCGCCGCCTGGTCGTCGATCAGCTGCGCGCCGATGCCGGAGTTCGACCGGTACACGGCCAGGCGGGGGCGCTCCGCGGTGCCCTGCACGTGCTTGCGCACGCGCTTGTGGCGGCGGATCCGAGCTTCACGCTTCGTGAGTGTGCTCATGCGCGCTTCCCGACCTTCCTCCGGACGTACTCGCCCTCGTAGCGGATTCCCTTGCCCTTGTACGGCTCCGGCGGGCGCACCGAGCGAACCTCGGCGGCCGTCTGGCCGACCTGCTGCTTGTCGATGCCCTTGACGACGACCTGGGTCGGCGCCGGCACCTCGAAGCTGATGCCCGGACGCGGCTCGATCACGACGGAGTGGGAGTAGCCGACGTTCAGCTCGAGCGACTCGCCGCGCAGACCTGCACGGTAGCCGACGCCCTGGATCTCGAGACGCTTCTCGAAGCCCTTGGTGACGCCCTCGACCATGTTCGCGATCAGCGTGCGGGTCAGCCCGTGCAGCGCGCGGTCCTCGCCGCGCTCGGTCGGGCGCGCGACCGTCAGGACGCCGTCGCCCTGCTCGATCTGCATCCGCCGCGGCACCTGCTGCGACAGCTCGCCGAGCGGGCCGTTCACCTGCACGCGCCCGGGGGTGAGCGCGACGTTGACGCCGTTCGGCAGCTCGATCGGTCGTTTTCCGATTCGGCTCATCGCCATTGCCTTTTCGTCGCGACGACCAGGCTGGTGATCGTCTCTATCGCTTTTCTGTTTCTCATCTGTTTCCCGTATCTCTCGGACGCTTTGACTAGCCATCTTGCCTAGGCAAGATGGCTACCAGACGAAGCAGACCACCTCGCCGCCGACCCCCTGCTCCTGCGCGGTGCGGCTGGTCATCAGCCCGCGGGAGGTGGAGAGGATCGCGGTGCCCATGCCGCCGAGCACGCGCGGCAGCCGGTCCTTGCGCGCGTAGATGCGGCGCCCGGGCTTCGAGACGCGCTTGAGGTCGGTCAGGACGCGCTCGCGGCCGCGGCCGTACTTCAGCTCGACCACGAGCAGGTCGAAGGAGCTCCCGCTCTCGATGCGGAAGTCGGTGATGTAGCCCTCCTCCTTCAGGAGGCGGGCGATCTCGGCCTTCAGCTTCGAGGAAGGCATCGAGGTCGTGTCGTGCAGCGCCTTGTTGGCGTTGCGGATGCGCGTCAGCATGTCGGCGACTGGATCGGTCAGCACGTCGGGTTTCCTCCTACCACGAGCTCTTGGTCATGCCGGGGATGACGCCCTGGTGGGCGAGCTCCCGCAGGCAGATCCGGCAGAGCCCGAACTTGCGGTAGACGGCGCGCGGGCGCCCGCAGCGGTTGCAGCGGGAGTACGCGCGCGTCTTGTACTTCGCAGGCCGAGAGGCCTTGATGACGAGGGCCTTCTTGGCCATTACATGTCCCTTCTTCCGTCCGCGGCGGCGAACGGCATGCCGAGGTGGCGCAGCAGCGTGCGCGCATCCTCGTCCGTCGCCGCCGTCGTCGTGATCGCGACGTCGAGCCCCCGGACCGTCTGGATCGAGTCGTAGTCGATCTCCGGGAAGATGATCTGCTCGCGGATCCCCATCGCGAAGTTGCCGCGTCCGTCGAACGACTCGGGGTTGAGCCCGCGGAAGTCGCGGATCCGCGGCAGCGCGATCGAGATCAGCCGGTCGAGGAACTCCCACATCCGGTCGCCGCGCAGCGTCACGCGCGCGCCGATCGGCATGCCCTCGCGCAGCTTGAACTGGGCGATCGACTTGGTCGCGCGGCGCACCTGCGCACGCTGGCCGGCGATCGTCGTCAGCTCCTCGAGCGCGGCGTCGAGCTGCTTCGAGTCGGTCTTCGCCTCGCCGACGCCCATGTTGAGCGTGATCTTCGAGATCCGCGGCACCTCCATCAGCGAGCTCTTGCCGAGCTCGTCCTTCAGCTGGGCGCGCAGCTCCTCGTAGCTCGCCTTCAGGCGCGGCGTGTAGGTCTCGGTCGCGCTCACCGGTCGACCTCCTGGCCGCAGCCCTCGTTCTTGCAGACCCGCACCTTGACGGTCTCGCCGTGGTCCTGCTTGAAGCGGTGTCCGACCCGGGTCGGCTGCTTGCAGACCGGGCAGACGAGCATCACGTTCGAGACGTCGACGGCGTTCGGGCGCGCGACGATGCCGCCCGGGATCATCTGCGTGCCGCCCATGCGGCTCGCGTCGCGGATCGGGCGCGGCTTCTGGTGGCGCTTGACCTGGTTCAGGTTCTCGACCACGACCCGGCGCTCGGACGGGCGGGCGTCGATCACGCGCCCCTGCTTGCCCCGGTCCTTGCCGGTGATCATCTGGACGGTGTCGCCCTTCTTGATCTTCATCGTCTGCGCCATCAGCAATCACCTGCCACACAGATCGTGCTCTCCGCCGGCGAAAAGCGAGCAGCGCAAGGACGCAGGGAGCGTTCGTAGCCGGAGGCTACGGGCGCGACCGAGGACGCCGCGATGCGACGCTTTGCAGCCGCGCGGAGAGTGGGAGATGTGGGGTTGGTGATTGCCATTCAGAGCACCTCGGGAGCCAGGCTTACGATCTTCATGAAGTTCTTCTCGCGGAGCTCGCGGGCGACCGGTCCGAAGATGCGGGTCCCGCGGGGGTTGCGCGCCGCGTCGATGATCACGGCCGCGTTCTCGTCGAACGCGATCGTCGTCCCGTCGTCACGGCCGAAGGGCTTCTTCGTCCGCACGACGACCGCCTTGACCACGTCCCCCTTCTTGACCGTTCCCTGGGGTGTCGCCGTCTTGACGGTGGCGGTGATGATGTCCCCGACGCGGGCGTAGCGCCGCTTGGAGCCACCCATCACGCGGATGCAGAGTATCTCACGGGCGCCCGTGTTGTCGGCGACCTTGAGCCTCGACTCCTGCTGGATCACTTCGCGACCTCCACGACCTCGGCGAGGCGCCAGGTCTTCGTCTTCGACAGCGGCCGCGTCTCGACGATGCGGACGACGTCGCCGACCTTCGCCTGGTTCTCCGCGTCGTGCGCGTGGAACTTGCGGCTGCGCCGGATCACCTTCTTGTAGCGCGGATGGATCTTGATCAGCTCGACCGCGACCACGATCGTCTTGTCCATCGCGTCGCTGACGACGACGCCGCGGCGCTCCTGCCGGCGGCCGAGCTCGGAGTCGGGCTTGGGGAGCCGCACGATCGGCCTGCGCTCCTTCGGGCGCTGCGCGCGCGACCTTCGGGCGCTGCCGGCGCGCGGAGCGCGGCAGGTGCTTGCGCGACTTCGCCGGCTTCGCCGGTGCTGCGGGCTCCTCGGCGGCAGGCTCTTCGGCAGCCGCAGGCTCCTCGCTCGCGGCAGGCTCCTCCGCGGCAGGCTCCTCGGCAGCCGCGGGCTCCTCGCTCGCGGCAGGCTCTCTCGGCAGCCGCAGGCTCCTCCGCGGCCTCCTCGACGGCGGCCTCCACCTCCGCCGGGCCTTCGGCCTCGGCGGGTGCGGCCTCCTCGGCAGCCTCGGGCTCTGCCTCGGCCGCGGGCTCGGCGGTCACCGGCTCCTCGGCCTCGGCGGCCTCGTCCACGGGCTGCTCGTCCACGGGCCGGGGCGTCTCGGTCTCGGCGGCGGGGGTCTCCGCGGCCGTCTCCTCGACGACCTCGGTCTCCTCGGCCTGCTTCTTGCTCTTCTTGGGCTTGTCGTCTGCCATACCTAGCTCTCTACCGTCGTCGTTTGTCGATTGCCGAGCCGGCTCCGCCGCTCCTGCTGCACGGTCAGGATGCGGGCGATCTCGCGCTTCGCGAGCGCCAGCCGCGCGGTGTTCTCGAGCGCGCCGGTGGCCGCCTGGAAGCGGAGGTTGAACAGCTCCTGCCGGGCGTCCAGCAGCCGCCGGTCGAGGTCGTCGTCCGCGAGGTCGCGCAGGTCCTTAGCCCTCAAAGAGATTCGCCTCCCGGGTCACGAACTTCGTCTTGATCGGCAGCTTCTGGCTCGCGAGCCGGAGCGCCTCCTTGGCGAGCGGCTCGGGCACGCCGGCCAGCTCGAACATCACCTTGCCCGGCTTGACGACCGCGACCCAGCCCTCGGGCGAGCCCTTGCCGGAGCCCATGCGGGTCTCGGCCGGCTTCTTCGTGAACGACTTGTCGGGGAAGACGTTGATCCAGACCTTGCCGCCGCGCTTGATCTTGCGCGTCATCGCGATCCGGGCCGCCTCGATCTGCCGGTTGGTGATCCAGCCCGCCTCGAGCGCCTTGATCCCGTACTCGCCGAAGTGCACCTGGGTATGGCCCTTCGACTCGCCGGCGCGGCGGCCGCGGTGGACCTTGCGGAACTTCTGCTTGCGCGGCATCAGCATGGCTAGCTGCGCCCGCCCTTCTTGCCGCGGCCGCCGGAGCCCTCGCCGCTCGACTTCTCGGCCGACTCGTCGCCGGACGAGTCGAGCTTCTGCGGCTCCTCGACCTGGGTCTTCGGGGTCGTCGTGTCCGGCGCGTCCGCGACCGGCTTCGGCGTCTCCGGGGTCTCCGGCGTGATCACGGGCTGCTCGCGGCCCTCGGCCGACTGCGCCTGGTCGTCCGTGCGGGGCTTCTCGACGTTGCCCTGGCCGCGGGCGCGGTCGCCCCCGCCCTGACTGCCCTGGCCCGGACGCGAGCCGCCGCCGCCGCGGCCGCGGCCGCCGGACCCGCCGGGCCCACGACCGCCGGGGCCGCCCGGGCCGCGGCCGCCGGGACCGCCGCCCGGCCTGCGCCGGCGCACGGGGCCGAGGCCCTCGCGGTCGCGGTCGCCGCCGCGGCGCCCGCTCTCGCGGGAGGCGCCGAGGCCCTCGGTGACGCCGCCGCGGCGGCGCGCCGTGTCCTGGTCGCCGAGCCGCTGCTCGCGGCCGCCCTGCATGCCCTCGTAGCCGGCCGGCATGATCTCGCCCTTGTTGATCCAGACCTTGACGCCGATCCGGCCGTAGGTCGTCTTCGCCTCGGCGAAGCCGTAGTCGATGTCGGCGCGGATCGTGTGCAGCGGCACGCGGCCCTCCGAGTACTGCTCGGAGCGGCTCATCTCGGTGCCGCCGAGGCGGCCGCCGCACTGCACCTTGACGCCGGCGGCGCCGGAGCGGATCGCGCTCGCGAGCGAGCGCTTCATCGCGCGGCGGAACGAGACGCGGTTCTGCAGCTGCTCGGCGATCGACTGCGCGACCAGCTTCGCGTCGAGCTCCGGGCGCTTGATCTCGTTGATGTTGATGTGGACGTTCTTCTGCGTCAGCGCGTGGATCTCGCGGCGCAGCGCGTCGACCTCGACACCGGACTTGCCGATCACGATGCCGGGGCGGGCGGTGAAGATGTCGATCGTGATCCGCTGCTTGTCCTTGCGGATCAGGATGTCCGAGAGGCCGGCGTGGCTGAGCTTGCCGTAGATGTGCTCGCGGATCTTGACGTCCTCGAGGATCGCGCCCGGGAACTCCTTCTTGCCCGTGTACCAGTTCGACTTCCAGTCGTGGATGACGCCGACCCGCAGGCCGCCGGGATGGATCTTCTGGCCCATTTAGGCCGTCGCCTCCTTCTTCTTCGCCTGTGTCCGGCGCTTCGGCTTCGACTCGGCCGCGGGCGGCGTGTCGGCCTCGGTCGTCGCGGGGACCGCCTCTCGCCTGCCGCGCGGCGCCTCGACGGGCGCGCCCTGGACGAGCTTGACGGTGATGTGGCACGTGCGCTTGAAGATGCGGTTGACCCGGCCGCGGGCGCGGGGCTTCCAGCGCTTCAGCGTCGGGCCCTCGTCGGCGTAGACCTCGGAGATGACGAGCTCGTCGCCCTCCAGGCCGTGGTTGGCCTCGGCGTTCGCGACCGCGCTGCGCAGCACCTTCTCGATGTCGCGCGCGGCGGCCTTCGGCGTGAAGGCGAGGATCGTGCGGGCCTCGGGCACGCTGCGCCCGCGGATCGTGTCCGCCACGAGCCGTGCCTTGCGCGCCGACACGTGCACGTACTTCGCCTGCGCGCGGACGACCTGCCGCTCTTCGACCGCCGCCATCACCGCCTCTTCACCTGCGCCTGGCGGTCGCCCGCGTGGCCGCGGAACAGCCGCGTCGGCGCGAACTCGCCCAGCTTGTGGCCGACCATGTTCTCGGAGACGAACACCGGCACGTGCTTGCGCCCGTCGTGGACGGCGATCGTGTGCCCGACCATCTCCGGGAAGACCGTGCTCGCCCGGGACCAGGTCCGGATCATCCGCTTGGAGTTCGAGGCGTTCATCTCCTCGATGCGGCTCAGCAGCCGCTCCTCGACGAAAGGCCCCTTCTTCGACGACCTGCTCACCGCTTGCGCTCCTTCCCGCGGCGACGGCCGCGGACGATCAACGTGTCCGATTCCTTGTGCTTCTTCCGCGTGCGCTTGCCGAGCGTCGGCACGCCCCACGGGGTGACCGGGTGGCGGCCGCCCTTCGACTTGCCCTCGCCGCCGCCGTGCGGGTGGTCGACCGGGTTCATCGCCGAGCCGCGGACGCTGGGGCGCTTGCCCTGCCAGCGGCTGCGACCCGCCTTGCCGCCGCTGATGTTCTGGTGCTCGGCGTTGCCGACCTGGCCGACCGTGGCACGGCAGGTTAGCAAGACCCGGCGCATCTCCCCCGAGGGGAGCCGGAGGACGGCGTAGCCGGCGTCCTTGGCGACGAGCTGGATGCCGGTGCCGGCGCTGCGGCCCAGCTGCGCGCCCTTGCCCGGCTTCAGCTCGACCGCGTGCACGAGCGTGCCGGTCGGGATGTTCTCGAGCGGCAGCGCGTTCCCCGGCCGGATGTCCGCGTCGGGGCCGGACTGGACGCTCGCGCCGGCCCGCAGCCCCGCCGGGGCGAGGATGTAGGCCTTGGCGCCGTCGGCGTAGTGGAGCAGCGCGATCCGGGCCGACCGGTTCGGGTCGTACTCGATCGCGGCGACCTTCGCCGGGACGCCGTCCTTGCGACGCTTGAAGTCGATCACGCGGTAGCGGCGCTTGTGGCCGCCGCCCTGGTGGCGCGTCGTGATCCGGCCGTGCGCGTTCCGGCCGCCGGTCTTCTTGACGGGCTCGAGCAGGCTCTTCTCGGGCGCCTTCTTCGAGACGCCGTCGAAGTCGCTGACCGACATGAAGCGGCGGCCCGCGCTCGTTGGCTTGTAGCGACGGACCGGCATCAGCGGGTACCTCCGTTGCAGATCGTGCGCTGGATCGGCGAAAAGCAAGCAGCGCTAGGACGCAGGGAGCGTTCGTAGCGGGACGCTACGGGCGCGACCGAGGACGACGCGATGCGCCGCTTTGCAGCCGCAGCCGGCGTGCGAGATGTGACGGAGGTGGCCGCCATTAGACCTGGGCACCTCCGAAGATCTCGATCGTGTCGCCCTCGCGCACCTGCACGACGGCCTTCTTCCAGCCGGGGCGCGTCCCGCGGTGGAGCCCGCGCCGCTTCGGCTTCGACTGCACCTTGATCACGTTGACGGCGACGACCTTGACCTCGAACAGCTGCTCGACCGCCTGGCGGATCTGCGTCTTGTGCGCGTCCGGGTGCACCTTGAACGAGTACTTGTTCTGCTCGATCAGCTCGTAGCTCTTCTCGGAGACGACGGGCGCGAGCAGGATCTGGGTGACGTCCATCAGGAAGCCCTCCTCTGCACGAGCTCGAGCGCGCCCTCGGTGACGAGCAGCGCCCGCGCCCAGACGACGGCGGCGACCTCGAGCTCCTCGGGCGTCACGACCGCGACGCGCTCGAGGTTGCGGAAGCTCCTGGCGACGTTCTCCTCGGCGGCGCCGGCGACGACGAGCACCGGCGTCTGCCCGCCCCACGCGTCGACGAAGGCCTTCGCGGCCTTCGTGCTCGGCTCGGCGAAGCTGCCCGCGTCGAGCACGGCGAGCGTGCCCCCGCCGGCGTGGCTGGCCAGCGCCGAGCGCAGGGCGGCCCTGGCCGCCTTGCGGTTGACCTTGACCTCGAACGAGCGCGGCACCTTCGCGAAGGCGTGGCCGCCCGTCGTGAACTGCGGCGCGCGGATGGTGCCGGCGCGGGCGCGGCCGGTGCCCTTCTGGCGCCACGGCTTCGAGCGGCCGCCCGAGACGAGCCCGCGGCTCTTCGTCGCGGCGGTGCCGGCGCGGCGCGCGTTCTGCTCGGCGCGCACGGCCTCGTGGACGAGGTGCGCCTTCACCTCGGCGCCGAAGACCGCGTCCTCGAGCGTCAGGTCCTTCGACTTCTTGCCGGCCGCATCGAGCAGCGGCGCCTTGACGCTAGCCACGACCCGTGTCCTCCCTGACCTCGACGATGCCGTTCTTCGGGCCCGGGACGGCGCCCTTGACGAGCAGCAGGTTGCGCTCGGCGTCGACCGCGTGCACCTTCAGGCCGACCTGGGTGACCCGCTTGCCGCCCATGCGGCCGGCCATCTTGATGCCCTTGAAGACGCGGGACGGGGTCGCCGACGCGCCGATCGAGCCCGGCTTGCGGATGTTGTGCGAGCCGTGCGACTTGGGGCCGCGCTTGAAGTTGTGGCGCTTGATCGTGCCCTGGAAGCCCTTGCCGATCCCGATCCCGGCGACCTTGATCTTGTCGCCCGGCTCGAACGACTCGACGGTGACGCTCTCGCCGACGAGCGACTCGGTCGGGCCGCGGAACTCGACGAGGTGGCGGTAGCCGCCCTCGACGCCCGCCTTCTTCAGGTGCCCGAGCTCGGGCCGCGTCAGCTTCCGCTCCGCGACCGCGTCGAAGGCGAGCTGCACGGCCTCGTAGCCGTCCGTCTCCTGCGTGCGCACCTGCACGACCGGGCACGGGCCCGCCTCGATCACGGTCACGGGGGTGACGCTCCCGCTGTCCGCGTCGAAGACCTGGGTCATGCCGAGTTTTCTGCCGATGATCCCCCTCATGATGCGGAACCGTTCTTGGCAGAAAACCGAGAAGGCACGGCGCGCGCAAGCGCGCTCGATTCATCTCTGAAATTGCGAAGCAATTTCATAGCTTGATCTCGATGTCGACGCCGGCCGGGAGGTCGAGCCGCATCAGCGAGTCGACCGTCTTCGGCGTCGGCGAGTGGATGTCGATCAGGCGCTTGTGCGTCCTGATCTCGAAGTGCTCACGGGAGTCCTTGTCCTTGAACGGCGAGCGGATCACCGTGTAGACGTTCTTCTCCGTGGGCAGCGGGACGGGGCCGGTGATGGTGGCCCCGGTGCGCTGAGCAGTCTCGACGATCGACGCCGCCGACCGGTCGAGCGACTGGTGGTCGTATCCCTTGAGCTTGATGCGGATCTTCTGCTGAGCCACCGGGGCTACCTATCCCTTCCTCTGTCCTCGTCCTACTTGAGGATCTTCGTGACGACGCCTGCACCGACCGTGCGACCGCCCTCGCGGACCGCGAAGCGCAGGCCCTCGTCCATGGCGATCGGCTGGATCAGCTCGACGACGAACTGCGTGTTGTCGCCCGGCATGACCATCTCCTGGCCCTCCGGCAGGGCGATCGAGCCGGTCACGTCCGTCGTGCGGAAGTAGAACTGGGGCCGGTAGCCGTTGAAGAACGGCGTGTGGCGCCCGCCCTCGTCCTTGGAGAGGACGTAGATCTCCGCCTCGAAGTTCGTGTGCGGCGTGATCGAGCCCGGCTTCGCCAGCACCTGGCCGCGCTCGACCTCCTCGCGCTTGATCCCGCGCAGGAGGGCGCCCGCGTTGTCGCCGGCCTGGGCGTAGTCGAGGCTCTTGTTGAACATCTCGAGCCCGGTCACGACCGTCTTCTCGGTCTCCGGGTGGATGCCGACCATCTCGACCTCGTTGCCGACCTCGATCTTGCCCTGCTCGATCCGGCCGGTGACGACGGTGCCGCGGCCCGTGATCGTGAAGACGTCCTCGATCGGCATCAGGAACGGCTTGTCGACGTCGCGCGTCGGCTCCGGGATGTAGGAGTCGACCGCCTCCATCAGCTCGAGGATCTTCGGCGTCCACTCCGGGTCGCCCTCGAGCGCCTTCAGCGCCGAGACCTGCACGACCGGGATGTCGTCGCCGGGGAACTCGTAGCGGGAGAGCAGCTCGCGGACCTCCATCTCGACGAGCTCGATCAGCTCGGGGTCGTCGACCATGTCGGCCTTGTTCAGCGCCACGACGATGTACGGCACCTCGACCTGGCGGGCGAGCAGGATGTGCTCGCGCGTCTGCGGCATCGGGCCGTCGGCCGCGCTGACCACGAGGATGGCGCCGTCCATCTGCGCCGCGCCCGTGATCATGTTCTTGATGTAGTCGGCGTGACCGGGGCAGTCGACGTGCGCGTAGTGGCGGTTCGCGGTCTCGTACTCGACGTGCGCGGTGTTGATCGTGATGCCGCGCTGGCGCTCCTCGGGAGCGTTGTCGATCGACGCGAAGTCGCGCATCGCGGTGCCGGTGCCCGTCTCCGACAGGACCTTCGTGATCGCCGCCGTCAGGGTCGTCTTGCCGTGGTCGATGTGACCGATCGTGCCGATGTTCAGGTGCGGCTTCGTCCGCTCGAACTTCTGCTTGGCCATGTGGCTCCTCCGTGCTCCTTCCTCAGCTCGCGTCGCCGGCCATCAGCTCGGCTGCGATCGACTGCGGGACTTCCTCGTAGTGGTCGAACTCCATGTGGAACGTCGCCCGGCCCTGGCTCATCGAGCGCAGGTCGGTCGCGTATCCGAACATCTCGGCCAGGGGCACCATCGCCCGGACGACCTGCGCGTTGCCGGAGGGCTCCATGCCCTCGACGCGGCCGCGGCGGCTGTTCAGGTTCCCCATCACGTCGCCCAGGTAGTCCTCGGGCGTCGTCACCTCGACGAGCATCATCGGCTCGAGCAGCTTCGGCTGCGCGCGCTTCATCGCCTCCTTGAAGGCCATCGAGCCGGCGATCTTGAACGCCATCTCGCTCGAGTCGACCTCGTGGTAGGAGCCGTCGACGAGCTCGATGCGGATGTCGACGACCGGGAAGCCGGCGAGGATGCCCGAGTCCATCGCCTCCTGGATGCCCAGGTCGATCGACGGGATGTACTCCCTCGGGATCTTGCCGCCGACGATCTTGTCGAGGAACTCGTAGCCCTCGCCCGGCGTCGTCGGCTCCAGGTTGATGACGGCGTCGCCGTACTGGCCCTTGCCGCCCGTCTGGCGGACGAACTTGCCCTGGATCTTCTCGACGCGCCTGCCGACCGTCTCGCGGTAGGCGACCTGCGGCCGGCCGACGTTCGCCTCGACGCTGAACTCGCGCTTGAGGCGGTCGACGATGATCTCGAGGTGGAGCTCGCCCATGCCGCCGATGATCGTCTGGCCGGTCTCCTCGTCCGTGTGGACGCGGAAGGTCGGGTCCTCCTCGGCGAGCCGCTGCAGGCCGCTGCCGAGCTTGTCCTGGTCGGACTTCGTCTTCGGCTCGACCGCGACCTGGATCACCGGCTCCGGGAACTCCATCCGCTCGAGGATGATCGGCGCCGAGTCGATCGCGAGCGTGTCGCCCGTGGTCGTGTTCTTGAGGCCGACGCCGGCGGCGATCTCGCCCGCGCCGATCTCGTCGCGCTCCTCGCGGTGGTTCGCGTGCATCTGGAGGATGCGGCTGATCCGCTCGGGCTTGCCGGTGATCGTGTTCGTGACCCGGTCGCCGGCCTTGATCTTGCCGCTGTAGACGCGGAAGTAGGTCAGCTTGCCGACGTACGGGTCGGACATGACCTTGAAGGCCAGCGCCGAGAAGGGCTCGTCGTCGCTGGGACGCCGTGAGAGCTCGTGCTCGGTGCGCGGGTCGATCCCGTGCACCGGCGGCACGTCGAGCGGGCTCGGCAGGTAGGCGATGACCGCGTCGAGCAGCGGCTGCACGCCCTTGTTCTTGAAGGCGGAGCCGAGCAGCACCGGCGTGATCGCGATCTCGAGCGTCGCCTTGCGGAGCGCGCGCCGGATCATCTCCGGGGTGACCGCGTCCTCGTCGGTGAGGTAGGTCTCGAGCAGCTCCTCGTCGTGCTCGGCGACGGCGTCGATCAGCTGGTGGTGGTACTCGTGCGCCTGCTCCGACAGCTCGGCCGGGATCTCGCCGAGCTCGGGCGTCGTGCCGAGGTCGTCGGAATAGGTGATCGCGCGCATCTCGACCAGGTCGACGACGCCGCGGTGGGCGTCCTCCTGCCCGATCGGGATCTGCACGTGCACCGGCTTGGCGCCGAGCCGCTCGACCATCGACTGGACGGCCTTGAAGTAGTCGGCGCCGGTGCGGTCCATCTTGTTGATGAACGCGATCCGCGGCACGCGGTACTTGTCGGCCTGGCGCCAGACGGTCTCGGACTGCGGCTGCACGCCGGCGACGGAGTCGAAGACGGCGACGGCGCCGTCGAGCACGCGCAGGCTCCGCTCCACCTCGACGGTGAAGTCCACGTGCCCGGGCGTATCGATGATGTTGATGCGATGGTCGCGCCACAACGCCGTCGTGGCGGCGGAGGTGATCGTGATCCCGCGCTCCTGCTCCTGCTCCATCCAGTCCATGACGGCGGCGCCCTCGTGGACCTCGCCCATCTTGTGGGTGCGGCCGGTGTAGTAGAGGATCCGCTCCGTCGTCGTGGTCTTGCCCGCGTCGATGTGGGCCATGATCCCGATGTTGCGCACGCGATCGAGCGCGATCTTGGTCTCCGTTGCTGCCATGAAAGCTTCTGTCCTCTTTCTTCCTCGGAGCTCTACCAGCGGTAGTGCGCGAACGCCTTGTTGGCCTGCGCCATCCGGTAGAGATCGTCCTTGCGCTTGAACGCGCCGCCCTGCTGGTTGAGCGCGTCGAGAATCTCGCCTGCGAGCTTCTCGTCCATGTTCTTCTCGCGCCGGTCGCGCGAGTAGGTGACGATCCAGCGCAGCGCCAGGGTGCGGGCGCGCCGGGCCGGCACCTCGACCGGCACCTGGTAGTTGGCGCCGCCGACGCGGCGGCTCTTCGTCTCCAGCACCGGCGTGATCGTCTTGACGGCCTGCTCGAGCACGTCGACCGGCGGTCGGCCGGTCCGCTCGCCGACCGTGTCGAGCGCGGTGTAGACGAGCTTCTCGGCGACGGACTTCTTGCCGTCGAGCATGACCCGGTTGATCAACTGCTGGACGAGCACGCTCCCGTGGACGGGATCCGGCTCGAGCTGGCGGATCTGGGCCTCGCTGCGGCGGGACACTACGAGCTCCTCTTGGCGCCGTACTTCGAGCGGCCCTGCTTGCGGTCGGCGACGCCGGAGGCGTCGAGCGCCGCCCGGATCACCTTGTAGCGGTAGCCCGGCAGGTCCTTGACGCGGCCGCCGCGGACGAGCACGACCGAGTGCTCCTGCAGGTTGTGGCCCTCGCCCGGGATGTAGGAGCCGACCTCGATGCCGTTCGTCAGGCGGACGCGGGCGACCTTGCGCAGCGCGGAGTTCGGCTTCTTCGGCGTCATCGTCGAGACGCGCGTGCAGACGCCCCGCTTCTGCGGCGCACCCTCGAGCGCAGGGGTCTTCGTCTTCTCCGGCTTGGAGCGACGGCCCTTGCGGATCAACTGGTTCACGGTCGGCATGAAACTCCTGGATGGGTGCTCACACAAAAACGGCCGGCCGAGCCGAAGCTCGAGCCAACCCGGAGCGGCATGGTACCGGAGGTCGCTCCAGGCGTCAAACGGGGAGATGCGCCCCGCCGCCGCGACCGGACGGACGCCGCGCCCGTTGTCGGCTCCATCATAGCCGACGTCCTTTTACGGCTTTCGCGTCGTAGTAACCAGGACCTCACGCAACTACAGTGAGATCGGCTCCGGCCCGGCCACGAGACGAGACTGTGACGAGAGAGGACATGCGGCGATGACCCTCGTCGTGCTCGCAGGCGCGAGTGCGCTCGTCGCCGTGCTCGCGGTCGCCCTCGTCCTGCTCGCGCGGAGCCTGCGGCGGCTTCGCCGCGCCGCCGACGCCCGGGTCGAGAGCGCCGTCGGCGAGCTCTCGGCGCGGATGGAGGCGATGGTCTGGGAGCTCCAGGGCGCGCTCGAGCGGGCGCAGGAGGATGGGCGGCGGAACCGCTTCCTCGACCGGCTCGCGGGCTCGATCGACCTCGACGAGGTGGTCGAGCGGGTGCTGACCGCCGCCGACGAGGTCGAGGGCGCGGATGCCGCGGTGCTGACGCTCGACGCCGGCAGCGCGGCGGTGACGGCGACGCTCCGTCTCGACGCCGCGGAGGCGGAGCGCGCGGCCGTCGCAGGGCCGCCCGACGGCCGCGAGGTCCGCTCGGTCGAGATCTCCTACCGCTACCACGCCGAAGACGAGCAGGCGGCCGACCTGATCCGCGGCGGGGTCGCCGTCCCGGTCGCGAGCGAGGAGGGGCAGCTCGGGATGCTCGCGGTCTACACGCGCGCCGCAGACCGACGCTTCGGCGAGACGCCGATCCACGAGCTGGAGGAGCTCGCCCATCGCGCCGGCCCGGCGATCGAGAACGCCCGCCGCTTCCGCGACGCGCGCAAGCTCGCCGACCTCGACGCGCTGACGGGCCTGCACAACCGCCGCTACTTCCACGAGCTGCTCTCCCGGGAGGTCGCCCGGGCGCACCGCTACGACCGGCAGCTGGCGCTGATCGTCTTCGACGTCGACGACTTCAAGGCCGTCAACGACCGCATCGGCCATCTCGCGGGCGACGCCGTCCTGGCCGAGGTCGCGGAGCGGGTGCGCACCGTCGTCCGCTCGGCCGACGTGCCGTGCCGGATCGGCGGCGACGAGTTCGCGGTGATCATGCCCGAGTCGTCGGTCGCGGACGCGGAGCAGCTCTCGCAGCGCCTGCAGGCGACGGTCTCGATCCGGCCGATCGTCCAGGCGGGGCGACTCGACGTCTCGGCCGGCGTCGCCGGCCTGCAGCAGGGCGACGACCCGACCGGCCTGTTCGAGCGGGCCGACGAGGCGCTCTACCGGGCCAAGGAGGACGGCAAGGGCCGCGTCGTCGCGGCCAACGCGCTAGGCTCGATGCGGCGCGGGCCGCTCCGGGCGCCGCCCGAGGGGACAGCGGACGGCCGTCGGGCGACCGCGCGAGGGTCGCGTCAGGCCGTGTCGCGGAGGGCCTCGGCGAACGCGGCGTATGCCTCGGCTCCGTGCAGGACGAAGAGGACGCGCTCGAGCGCGGGAAGCTCGGCGAGCTCGCCGGCGGTCGTCGCCAGCGCGACCCGGGCGGCTCGCGCGAGCGGATAGCCGTAGATCCCGGTCGAGATCGCCGGGAAGGCGACGCTGCGGCAGCCGAGCTCGGCGGCGAGCCGCAGCGAAGCCCGGTGGCAGGAGGCGAGCAGCTGCTCCTCGCCCTCGCCGCCGCCGCGCCAGACCGGGCCGACCGTGTGGATCACGTACCGGGCCTGGAGGCGGCCGGCCGTCGTCGCCTTCGCCTCGCCGGTCGCGCAGCCGCCGAGCAGGCGGCACTCCTCGAGGATCGCGGGGCCGCCGACGCGGTGGATGGCGCCGTCGACGCCGCCGCCGCCGAGCAGCGAGCGGTTCGCGGCGTTGACGATCGCGTCCGCGGCGACGCGGGTGATGTCGCCCTCGAGCAGCGCGATCCGCTCCATCCCGCGGACGCTAGCCGAGAACGACGCGAGGCCGGGCTCGTCGGCCCGGCCTCGCAGTCGATCCGTCGCGGTCGGCCTACGCCTCGTCGAGCGGCGAGTCGACCTCGGGCACCTCTTCGGCCTCGCCGGCCTCGTGCGTGACGGGGCGGTCCGCCCCCGGCTCGCCGCCGAAGGTCATGTCGACGCCGCCGAGCCCGTCGCCGTCGGCGCCGATCTCCTGCAGCGCCGCGAGCAGCGCCTCCCGCTCGTAGTCGGTCGAGACCGCGCCGTCGGCCGGCGCGATCTCGATCCCGCGGTAGCGGCGGAGACCCGTGGCGGCCGGGATCAGCTTGCCGATGATCACGTTCTCCTTCAGCCCGAGCAGACGGTCGATCTTGCCCTCGATCGAGGCGTCGGTCAGCACCTTCGTCGTCTCCTGGAAGGAGGCCGCCGAGAGGAACGACTCCGTCGCGAGCGAGGCCTTCGTGATCCCGAGGATCAGCGGCTCGTACGTCGCCTCCTCCTTCTTCTCGCCACGCACACGCGTGTTCTCGCGCTCGAGCACGATCTTGTCGACCAGCTGACCGGGCAGCAGCTCGCTCTCGCCGCTCGACTCGACCCGCACCTTCTTCAGCATCTGGCGGACGATCAGCTCGATGTGCTTGTCGTGGATCTCGACGCCCTGCGACTTGTAGACCTTCTGCACCTCGCCGACGAGGTACAGCTCGGTCGCGGTCGAGCCCTTCAGACGGAGCATGTCGGCCGGCGTGCGCGAGCCCTCGTGCAGGGCGTCGCCCGGCTCGACGACCTCGCCGTCGCCGACGAGCAGGCGGGTGCGGCGCGGCAGCTGGTGGCTGCTCGACTGCAGCGGCTCGCCGTTCTCGTCGACGCCGTCCGGGTGGATCGTCACCTTCGGGCCGCGGTCGGTCTGCTCGACCTCGACGCGGCCGCCGAGCTCGGCGAGGATCGCCGCGCCCTTCGGCTGCCGGGCCTCGAAGATCTCGACGACGCGCGGCAGGCCGTGCGTGATGTCCGCGCCGGCGACGCCGCCGGTGTGGAACGTCCGCATCGTCAGCTGCGTTCCCGGCTCGCCGATCGACTGCGCGGCGATGATCCCGACCGCGTCGCCGATCTCGCACATCTCGCCGGTGGCGAGGAAGATGCCGTAGCACGCCTGGCAGACGCCCGTCTCGGCCTTGCACTTGAGCACCGAGCGAACCGGCAGCGTCAGCGCGTCGAGGTCGACGCCCTCGGCGTCGGCCAGGCCCTCGAGGATCTCGTGGACGATCGGCGCCGTCAGGATCGTCCCCTTCTCCGCGAGGACGGTCTTGCCCGGCTTGCCGGAGGCGAGCGGGCGACGGATCTCCTCCGCCAGCTGCCGCCCGAGCAGGCTCTTGTTCAGACCGTCGGGCGTGTTCACCGGCAGGTGGATCCGCTCGTCCGTGCCGCAGTCCAGCTCGCGGACGATCACGTCCTGCGAGACGTCCACGAGCCGCCGGGTCAGGTAGCCCGAGTCGGCCGTGCGGAGGGCGGTGTCCGCGAGGCCCTTGCGGGCGCCGTGGGTCGAGATGAAGTACTCGAGCACCGACAGGCCCTCCATGAAGTTGGCCTTGATCGGGCGCTCGATGATCTCGCCCTTCGGATTCGCCATCAGGCCGCGCATGCCGGCGAGCTGGCGGATCTGCTTGAACGACCCGCGGGCGCCGGAGTTGGCCATCATGTAGACCGAGTTCGTCTCGAACAGGTTCTCCTGCATCGCGTCCGCGACCGTGTCGGTCGCCTCGGTCCAGATGTTGACGATCGTCTCGTGGCGCTCCGCCTCGGTGATCAGGCCCATGTCGTACTGGCCGTGCACCTCGTCGACGCGCTTCTCGTAGTCGGAGAGGATCTCTTCCTTGTTCGGCGGGATGACGATGTCGTTCTTCGAGATCGTGATCCCGGCGCGCGTCGCGTACTTGAAGCCGAGCGACTTGACGGTGTCGAGCACCGGCGCGACCGCCGGCGAGCCGTACATGGTCACGAGCTCGAGCAGGAACGCGTCGATGTCCTTCTTCGCGAGCGTCCGGTTGACGTACTCGAAGAGCTCGCCGTCCGGCGACGCGTTGACCTGCGCGAGGCTGTCGCCCAGCGACCGCTCGACCTCGGCGTTGAAGATGACGCGGCCGGCGGTCGTCAGCAGCACCTCGCCGTTGCGGGCGTACTCGATCGGCTGCTGCAGGGTCACCTGCTTCGACTCGATCGCGAGCTCGACCTCGTCCTCGGAGCGGAAGCGCCGCGGGCGCGGGTCGAGCTCCTCCGCCGAGACGCGCGTTCAGGTCCCGCTCGGCGTAGGTGAGGTAGTAGGAGCCGAGCACCATGTCCTGCGTCGGCGTCGCGAGCGGGCGCCCGGAGGCCGGCGAGAGGATGTTGTTCGACGACAGCATCAGGATCCGGGCCTCGGCCTGCGCCTCGGCGGACAGCGGCAGGTGGACCGCCATCTGGTCGCCGTCGAAGTCCGCGTTGAAGGCGTGGCAGACGAGCGGATGCACCTGGATCGCCTTGCCCTCGACGAGCTTCGGCTCGAACGCCTGGATGCCGAGGCGGTGGAGCGTCGGCGCGCGGTTCAGCAGCACCGGATGCTCCTGGATCACCTCTTCGAGCACGTCCCAGACCTCGGGCGTCATCGACTCGACGTACTTCTTCGCCGCCTTGATGTTCTGGACGGACTTCCGCTCGACGAGCCGGCTCATGATGAACGGCTTGAAGAGCTCGAGCGCCATCAGCTTCGGCAGGCCGCACTGGTGCAGCTTCAGGTACGGCCCGGCGACGATCACCGAGCGGCCGGAGTAGTCGACGCGCTTGCCGAGCAGGTTCTGGCGGAAGCGGCCCTGCTTGCCCTTGAGCATGTCGGAGAGCGACTTCAGGGGCCGGTTGCCCGGGCCCGTCACCGCGCGGCCGCGGCGGCCGTTGTCGAACAGCGCGTCGACGGCCTCCTGCAGCATCCGCTTCTCGTTGTTGACGATGATCTCGGGCGCGCCCAGGTCGAGCAGCCGCTTGAGGCGGTTGTTCCGGTTGATCACGCGCCGGTAGAGGTCGTTCAGGTCGGAGGTGGCGAAGCGGCCGCCGTCGAGCTGGACCATCGGGCGCAGCTCGGGCGGGATCACCGGGATCGCCTCGAGCACCATCCACTCGGGGCGGTTCTCCGACTTGATGAACGCGTTCACGACCTTCAGCCGCTTGATCGCGCGGGCCTGCTTCTGCCCCTTCGACGTCTTGATCGTCTCGCGGAGCATGTCGGCCTCGGCGTCGAGGTCGAGGTCGCGCAGGAGGTCGCGGATCGCCTCCGCGCCCATGCCGCCGCGGAAGTAGACGCCGAAGCCGTACGGCGACCCGAAGCGGTCCTTGAGCTCGCGGAAGATCTGCTCGTCGTTGACGACCAGCTTCGTGTCGAGGTCCTTGAACAGCTGCCAGACGGCCTCGAGCCGCCGGACCGAGTCGACCGACGCCTCGCGCGCGTCCTCGCGCCGCGACTCCATGTCGAGGTACATCTCGCGCACCTTCAGCAGCCACTGGACGAGCGCGTCGAGATCCTCCTTCTGGATCTTCCCGTCCGTCCGCAGGCAGAGGTCGTTCGCGAGCTCGCGCAGGTCGGTCTCGTCGTCGGCCTGGGCCAGCACCTCGCCGAGCAGGCCGGCGCCCAGGTCGCGCACCTTGTCGAGCGTCTTCATGTCGACGCCCTCGACGAGGCCGGTGTCCTCCTCGTGGACGTCGCCGCCCGTGAGGAGCGCGTCCTGGATCCGGTTGATGTGCTTCGAGATCGCGCCCTTCTTCGAGCCGGACGCCTCCTCCTGCTCCGCGCGGAGCGCGGCGGTGGCCTCGCGGATCTGCCCGGCGACCGCGGCGACCTGGTCGAGCTCCCGCGGCGTCAGCCGGCGGTCGTCGCGGATCGCGGCGTTGCGGACGAGCTCGCGGATCTTCTTCGAGTCCTCGGTCGTCAGCGACTTCGCCAGCTCGACGAACATGCCGCCGACGAGCTCGCGCGCGTCCTCGAGCGCCGGGAGCGCCTGCTCCTCGGCCCAGGAGGCGAGCCCGCGGGCCCAGAACTCGTCGTCCTCGTCGAAGCCCTTGTCCTTGCCGGCCGTGAAGTAGTCGCGGCGGCGCTGCAGGCGCGCCTCGACGGCCGCGAGCTGCTCGTCGCGGTCGACGTAGATCCGCTCCGACTCGCCGCGCACCTTGTCCTCGAGCTCGGCCAGGTCGGCGCCGCGCTTCTCGTTGTCGACCTGCGTGACGATCGAGGCCGCGAAGTAGAGCACCTTCTCGAGCTCGCGCGGGGCGATGTCGAGCAGGTAGCCGATCCGGGAGGGGACGCCCTTGAAGAACCAGATGTGCGAGACCGGAGCCGCCAGGTCGATGTGGCCCATGCGCTCGCGGCGCACCTTCTGCCGGGTCACCTCGACGCCGCAGCGCTCGCAGATGATGCCCTTGTAGCGGACGCGCTTGTACTTCCCGCAGTAGCACTCCCAGTCCTTGGTCGGGCCGAAGATGCGCTCGCAGAAGAGGCCGTCGCGCTCGGGCTTGAGCGTGCGGTAGTTGATCGTCTCAGGCTTCGTGACCTCGCCCATCGACCAGTCGCGGATCTGCTTCGGGGAAGCAAGCCCGATCCGGATCGCGTCGAAGTCGTTGATGTCGATCTGTGCCAAGTGTCTACGCCTCTTTCAGGTCTCTAAGTGATGGGGTCGGTCGCTTATTCGTCGAGCTCGAGGTCGACGAGGGCCTCGTCGTCGGCGAGCGGGCCCGCCTGGGCCGACGCCTCCTCCTCCGCCTCGTCGTCCGCGGAGACCTCGACGTCCTCGAGGTCGCCGAGCGCCTCGTCGGCCGGCAGGGTCAGCTCGCCGTCGGAGTCGACGCGCTCCTGGCCCTCCTCGACCTCCTGGCCGGTGGGCTGGCGCGCGGCGGCGCGGAGCGAGCCGGGCGAGAGGTCGATGCCGAGCTCCTCCGCGGCGCGGAGCAGCTCGTCGTCCTCCTCCCGCACCTGCACCTCGGAGCCCTCCTCGGAGATGACGCCGACGTCGAGCGCCAGCGACTGCATCTCCTTCAGGAGCACCTTGAACGACTCCGGGATCGACGGCTCGGCGATGTTCTCGCCCTTGACGATCGCCTCGTAGGCCTTGACGCGGCCGACGGTGTCGTCGGACTTGATCGTCAGCATCTCCTGGAGCGTGTAGGCGGCGCCGTAGGCCTCGAGGGCCCAGACCTCCATCTCGCCGAAGCGCTGGCCGCCGAACTGCGCCTTGCCGCCCAGCGGCTGCTGGGTGACGAGCGAGTACGGGCCGGTCGAGCGCGCGTGGATCTTGTCGTCGACGAGATGCAGCAGCTTCAGCACGTACATGACGCCGACGGTGACCTTCTGCTCGAACGGCTCGCCGTTGCGGCCGTCGAAGAGCCGCACCTTGCCGGAGGTGCGCCGGCCCTCGACGCGCCGGCTGTCGACGTGCATGTCGATCGGCGAGTCGGGGTTCTGGGTCGTCCACTCGACGAGCGCCGCGTCGACGTCCTCGGGCGTGGCGCCGTCGAAGACCGGCGTCGCGACCGGGGTCGGCTTCGGGGCGTTGATCACCCGCGCGGCCTTCCCGTTCATCGGCGCGACGTCGCCGTCGGCGAAGACGCCGTGGGCGGCGGCCCAGCCGAGGTGCGTCTCGAGGATCTGGCCGATGTTCATCCGGCTCGGCACGCCGAGCGGGTTGAGGACGATGTCGACCGGGCGGCCGTCCTCGAGGAACGGCATGTCCTCCTCGGGGACGATGCGCGAGATGACGCCCTTGTTGCCGTGGCGGCCCGCGAGCTTGTCGCCCTCGGCGATCTTGCGCTTGGTGGCCACGTAGCAGCGGACGAGCTCGTTGACGCCCGGCGGCAGGTCGTCGCCGGCGTCGCGCGAGAACGTCTTCACGTCGATGACGACGCCGCCCTCGCCGTGCGGCACCTTCAGCGAGGTGTCGCGGACCTCGCGCGCCTTCTCCTTGAAGATCGCGCGGATCAGCTTCTCCTCGGCCGTCAGCTCGGTCTCGCCCTTCGGCGTCACCTTGCCGACGAGCAGGTCGCCCGAGCCGACCTCGGCGCCGACGCGGACGATGCCGCGCTCGTCGAGGTTGCGGAGCGACTCCTCCGAGCGGTTCGGGATGTCGCGGGTGATCTCCTCGTCGCCGAGCTTGGTCGAGCGCGCGTCGATCTCGTACTCGTGGATGTGGATCGAGCTGAGCACCTCGTCCTTGACGAGCCGCTCGCTGAGCACGATCGCGTCCTCGAAGTTGTAGCCCTCGAACGGCATGAACGCGACGAGCAGGTTGGCGCCGAGCGCGAGCTCGCCCTGGTCGGTCGAGCTGCCGTCGGCGAGCACCTGGCCGGCCTTGACCTTGTCGCCCAGGCCGACGATCGGCTTGTGGTGGATCAGGGTGCCCTGGTTCGAGCGCATGAACTTCGTCAGCTCGTAGTCGTCCCTGCCCTCCTTCGCCTCGACGACGATCGCCTCGGCGTCGACGTCGACGACCGTGCCGGCGCGCTCCGCGAGGATGACGTCGCCGGAGTCGGTGGCCGCGCGGTGCTCGAGCCCGGTGCCGACGAGCGGCGACTGCGGGATCAGGAGCGGCACGGCCTGCCGCTGCATGTTCGCGCCCATCAGCGCGCGGTTGGCGTCGTCGTGCTCGAGGAACGGGATCAGGGCCGTCGCGACCGAGACGATCTGCGCCGGCGAGACGTCCATCAGGTCGACGTCCTTCGCCGAGGCCATCACGGCCTCGCCCTCGGAGGAGCGGCAGAGCACCTGGTCGTTGACGAACTTGCCCGTCTTGTCGTCGAGCAGGGCGGAGGCCTGCGCGATCGTGTACTGCGCCTCCTCGGCGGCGTCGAGATAGATGATCTCGTCGGTCACCTTGCCCTTCTCGACCTTCCGGTACGGCGTCTGGACGAAGCCGAACTCGGAGACGGTCGCGAACGACGCGAGCGAGCCGATCAGGCCGATGTTCGGGCCCTCCGGCGTCTCGATCGGGCACATGCGGCCGTAGTGCGTCGGGTGGACGTCGCGCACCTCGATCGGGGCGCGCTCGCGGGTGAGGCCGCCGGCGCCGAGCGCCGAGAGCCGGCGCCGGTGCGTGAGGCCGTCGAGCGAGTTCGTCTGCTGCATGAACTGCGACAGCTGCGACGAGCCGAAGAACTCCTTCAGCGCCGCGACGACCGGGCGGATGTTGATGATCGTCTGCGGCGTGATCGTGTCGACGTCCTCGGTCGTCATCCGCTCGCGGACGACGCGCTCCATCCGGTAGAGGCCGACGCGGAACGCCTCCTGGATCAGCTCGCCGACCGTGCGCAGGCGGCGGTTGCCGAAGTGCTCGTACTCGTCGAGCTCGCTGCGGATCGGGTCGCGGTTGAGCGTGATCGCGTCGGCGGCGAAGTCCTTCGAGTCGTCGGTCATCCCGAGCTTGTGCGGCATCGAGACGAGCCGCTGCACGAGCGCGAGGATGTCCTGCGTCGTCAGGACGCGCGTGTCCTCGGGCACGTCGACGCCGAGCCGCTGGTTCAGCTTGTAGCGGCCGACCTTGGTCAGGTCGTAGCGCTTCGGGTCGAAGAAGAGCGACCGGAGCAGGTTCCGCGCGTTGTCGAGCGTGGGCGGCTCGCCGGGGCGCTGCTTCTTGAAGACCTCGATCAGCGCCTCTTCCTCGCGCGTCGTCGTGTCCTTGTCGAGCGTGTTCTGGATGAAGAACGAGTTGTCGAAGAGCGCCAGGATCGCCTCGTCGGTCGAGGTGTCGATCGTGAAGCCCGTGGTCGGATCCTCCTGCGGAAGCGCGCGGAGCAGCGTCGTGATCGGCAGCTTCCGCTTCCGGTCGATCCGGGCGTAGACGATGCCCTTCTTGTCGATCTCCAGCTCGAGCCAGGAGCCGCGGCTCGGCATCAGGTTCGCGGTGAAGACCTGCTTCGTCGCGTCCTTCGGCTCCATCAGGTAGGCGCCGGGCGAACGGACGAGCTGCGTCACGATCACGCGCTCGGTGCCGTTGATGATGAAGGTTCCGTGCTCCGTCATCATCGGGAAGTCGCCCATGAAGACGGTCTGCTCGCGGATCTCGCCCGTGTCCTTGTTGACGAACCGGACGGTCATCGAGAGCGGGGCCTGGTAGGTCAGGTCCTTCTCGCGGCACTCCTTGATCGAGAACTGCGGCTCTCCGAACTTGTACTCGCCGAACTCGACCGCGAGGGAGCCGGTGTAATCCTCGATCGGCGAGATGTCGTGGATCGTCTCACGGAGGCCTTCGCTGAGGAACCAGTCGAACGAGGCCTTCTGGATGTCGATCAGGTCGGGGAGGTCGAGAACGTGCTTCAGGCGTGAAAAGCTCTTGCGCGCGCGAGGCGCAGCGACCCGGGTGGTCAAGAGTAGAAGCCTCCCTTGGCTCTGCTAGAGGGGTGGAACAGGTACGGAAGCAAGCGAAAACGGCGGAACGTCGGCGCGACCCCTCAAGATAGCGAACGTGGGCCCTCTACCGCAAGCGAAAGCTGCGGGCGGCCGCTGGGGTCGGTCGGAGTGTAGCCGCTGACCGCGAAAAAGGCCAGAGGGCGCCGCGCGGCGCCCTCCGGCCCTTCCGGGAGGGGTGGATCAGCCGGTCGTCGTGGTCGTCGTCGACTCGCCGGTCGTGGTCGTCGAGGTCGTGTGCGTCCTCGTCGCCCTTGCCGCCGCCGTACCTGACGTTCGAGGCGACGAGCGTGACCGTGCCGGCGACGAGGTCGACGCAGGCGCGGGCGTGCACGCGGACCGGGGCGCCGGAGGCCGCGGTGCCCTTGACCTTCGCCTTCGAGACGTCGAGGGTCAGCTGCTTGCCCTTCAGCTGCGCGCCGTGCGGCCCGCCCTTGGAGACGAGCAGGGCGAGCGAGTCGCCGCTCGTCGAGGCGACGGTGCCGGCGAGCTCGAGCTCGAGCCGGGGCCGGCAGCTCTTCGCGGCGTCGGCCTTCGCCTTGGCGACGGCGGTCGTCGCCGTGCCGGTCTTGCCTTCCGGCTTGCCCTTGCCGTGCCCGCCGTTGTCGGCGAGCGCATACGACGCCGTCAGTCCGGCGACGAAGAGTGCGAGCATCAGTGCCTTCAGCTTCATCCTGTTCCTGCCTTCGGGGGAGTCGGGGAGGTCTTCCGTCATCCATAAGACGCCCGCGGCAGGCAGAACCTGCGCCCCCGTTCGGGGGATTCGCACGCCGGGCTGGCCGGCACGGCACCGACCGGCGCCGGACGAGCGAGGCGGCTCGAGCCTGCCGAAAGCGCGAGGGGCGCCTCTCGGCGCCCCTCGCGTTCGTGCGCTGGACCGGCGGGCCGGTCGCTACTTGACCTCGACCTCGGCGCCGGCCTCCTCGAGCTGGCCCTTGATCGAGTCGGCCTCGTCGCGGGCGACGCCCTCCTTGACCGCGGCCGGGGCGCCGTCGACCAGGTCCTTGGCCTCCTTCAGGCCCAGGCCGGTGATCGCGCGCACGACCTTGATCACCTGGATCTTCTGCTGACCCGCGTTCGTGAGCATGACGTCGAACGCCGTCTGCTCCTCGGCGGCGGCGCCGTCGCCGCCGGCCGCCGGAGCGCCCGCCGCCGCGACCGCGACCGGAGCGGCGGCGGTGATGCCCCACTCCTCCTCGATCTTGTTCTTGAGCTCGACCAGCTCGAGCACGGTCATCGTGCCGAGCTGCTCGAACACGGTGTCGACTGCTGCCATTACTGCTCCTCCTCCTGGGGTGCGTCTTCAGTTGTCTTCTCTGCCTCGGGCTCGGGTGCGGCCTCGGGCTCGGGTTCCGCCTCGTCGCCGGCGGGCTCGGGCTCGGGTGGCGCCGCCGCAACGGGGGGTGCCGCCTCGTCGGCCGCGGGAGCCTCGGCGGCACTCGTGTCGCCCTGCTCCTCGAGCTGCTGGATCCGGGCGTCGATCAGCCCGTAGAGGTTCTGCAGCGGTGCGTTGACGAGGCCCGCGATCGCGGTCAGCGGCGCGATGATCGCGCCGACGACCTGCCCGCGGAGCACCTCGAGCGACGGCAGCTTCGACAGCGCGTCGACCTCGCCGGCCGAGATCGTGCGGGCCTGCATGACGCCGCCCTTGATCTCGAGCACGCGGGTCTCCCGCGCCGCCGCCGCCAGCGCCTTCGCGACCGCGGCGGGGTCGCCGTCGGCCTCGACGAAGGCGATCGCGGACGGCCCCTCGAGCAGGGGCAAGAGCGCGTCGGCGCCGGCGGCCTCGGCCGCGCGGCGGGTCAGCGTGTTCTTGACGACCGTGAACCGGGCGCCGTGCTTGCCGAGCTCGGAGCGCAGGTCGTCGATCTGCGGCATCGTCAGGCCGCGGTAGTCCGCGACGATCAGCGTCTCCGTGCTCTCGAGCCGTCGGGTCAGCTCGTCGACGACCCGCTCCTTGTCCTCTTTCAGCATTCGTTCACCTCCTTCTCGAATCGAAAAGCCCGTCCGGAGACGGGCCTCGAGAGGGAAGTCAGGAGGACCGCCTCGGCTGGTCTTCTGCCCCGTCCGGTCGTGCGGATCCGGGCGCTGCCAGCTGTCTTCGGCGACGAGCGTGGTGGTCGGGAACCTAGGCGGTCTGGAGCTCCTCCTCGAGCTCGGCCGCGACGTCGCGCGTGCGGGCCGGGTCGACGTGGATGCCGGGCCCCATCGTGCTCGTCAGCGTGATCTTGCGGATGTAGCGGCCCTTGGCCGCGGCCGGCTTGACCCGGACGATCTCCTCGACGACGGTCGCGTAGTTCTCGAGCAGCGCCTTCTCGTCGAAGGACTTCTTGCCGATCGAGACGTGCACGTTCGCGCCCCGGTCGGTGCGGTACTCGAGGCGGCCCGCCTTCGACTCGCCGACGACCTTGCCGACGTCGAAGGTGACGGTGCCCGTCTTCGGGTTCGGCATCAGGCCGCGCGGGCCGAGCACGCGGCCGAGCCGGCCGACGACGCCCATCATGTCCGGCGTCGCGATCGCGACGTCGAAGTCGGTGAAGCCCTCCTCGACGCGCTTGGCGAGGTCGTCGGCGCCGACGACGTCCGCGCCGGCCTCCTCGGCCTCCTTCGCCTTCTCGCCCTGCGCGAAGACGGCGACGCGCACGTCGCGGCCGCTGCCGTTCGGGAGCGAGAGCGTCCCGCGCAGCTGCTCGTCGGCGTGGCGGACGTTGAGGCCGAGGTTGAAGTGCACCTCGACGGTCTCGTCGAACTTCGCCGTCTGCATCTCCTTCAGGGCGCGGATCGCCTGCAGCGGCGAGTAGACCTCGTCGCGCGAGAAGGACGCGAGCGCGTCCGTGTACTGCCTGCCGTGCTGGGCCATCAGACCTCCACCTCCACGCCCATCGAGCGCGCCGTGCCGGCGATGATCTTCGACGCCTGGTCGAGGTCGCGCGCGTTCAGGTCGGGCATCTTCGTCTCCGCGATCGAGCGCACCTGCGCCTTGCTGAGCCGGCCGACCTTCGAGCGGTTCGGCTCGGAGGAGCCCTTCTCGAGCGAGAGCGCCTCCTTGATCAGCACCGCGGCAGGCGGCGTCTTCGTGATGAAGGTGAAGGACCGGTCCTCGTAGACCGTGATCTCCACCGGGATGATCCGGCCGTTCTGGGCGGCCGTCTCGGCGTTGAACGCCTTGCAGAACTCCATGATGTTGACGCCGTGCTGGCCGAGCGCCGGCCCGACGGGCGGGGCCGGGTTGGCCTGGCCGCCGGGGATCTGGAGCTTGATGAGTGTCAGAACCTTCTTCGCCACGTTCGTTCCTTTGGTCGAGCGTCTTCGCGCTGCTAGTCGAGTTTCTTGACCTGGTCGAACCCGAGCTCGACCGGGACCTGGCGCTCGAAGATGTCGACGAGCACCTTCAGCTTCTGCTGCTCGGGGTTGACCTCGACGATCTCGCCGTCGAAGTCGGAGAGCGGGCCCGAGGTGACCTTGACGGACTCGCCGAGCTGGAACTCGACCTGCGTCCGCGGACGCTCCGCCGTGCCGACCGCGCCGGTCTTGAGGATCTTGTCGACCTCGCCCTGCGAGAGCGGCACGGGCTTGGCGCCGGCGCCGACGAAGCCGGTGACGCCGGGCGTGTTCTTGACGACCGTCCAGGCGTCGTCGTTCAGGTCCATGTTGACGAGGACGTAGCCGGGCAGGACGCGCTTCTCGGTCTGCACCTTCTGGCCGTCCTTCGTCTCGATCACCTGCTCGGTCGGGACGACGACCCGGCGGAAGCGGCGGTGCTGCCCCATCGAGTCGATCCGGTGCTCGAGATTGGTCTTCACCTTGTTCTCGTGCCCCGAGTAGGTGTTGATCACGTACCACTGGAACATGTCGGTCTCACTGGTCCTTGTCTTCTACTGGCCGAGGAATACCTGCTGGACGAGCCGGCGGAACACCTGGTCGGCGCCCCAGAGGTAGACGCCCACGATCACGCAGGCGATCAGGACCACGACCGTACCCTGAACGAGCTGGTTCTGGTCGGGCCACTCCACCTTCTGCAGCTCGCCCCACGACTCGCGCACGAACCGGAACGGCCCGCGGTGCTCGCGGTGGGCGTGCGCCTGCTCGACCGGTGCCGGCCGGCGCTCCGGCCTCGCCTCGGGCCCGTTCGCATGCGGCCGCGCAGCCTGGTCGGGCTGCTGCGAGCGCGCCTCGCGGCGGGCGCGGCGCTCGGCTCGGGTCTGGCGCGCCATCGGGCTAGCGCGTCTCCCGGTGCAGCGTGTGGGTGCCGCACCAGCGGCAGTACTTCTTGAACTCGACGCGGTCCGGGGTGTTCCGCTTCGACTTGTTCGTCTGGTAGTTGCGGCGCTTGCACTCGGTGCAGGCGAGCGTGATTGCGACTCTGACTCCGGTGGCCATGGCTTTCTTTCGTGTCTCGAGAACGTGCCGAGGTAGCGGCGGTAGGACTCGAACCTACGACACGCGGATTATGATTCCGCTGCTCTAACCAACTGAGCTACGCCGCCGCGCCGGCGAAGTGTAGCGGAATCCGTCCGCGATCGACTCTAGGCTGGAGGGTCGTGGCCGAGGTCGAGAGATGCTGGCGCTGCAACGCGGCGATGGAGTGGCGACACGGCACCTGGCAGTGCGGCCGCTGCCGCTTCAAGCTCGGCTGCTGCGAGGGCGAGCCGCAGACGCGGTGCGACGCGCCCCCGCCGCGGCCGTGACGCACGACGACGTCCTCCGGGGCTTCGGCGAGCGCGCGGAGGCCTACGAGCGCGGCCGCCCCGGCTACCCGCCCGCGGCGGTCGAGTGGCTCGCGCGGCGGCTCGGTCTCGGCGAGGAGAGCACCGTCGTCGACCTCGCCGCCGGCACGGGGAAGCTGACGCGGCAGCTGGTCGCGCTCGGCGCTCGCGTCGTCGCGGTCGAGCCGAGCGACGGGATGCGCGCCGTCCTCGCCCGCGTCGTCCCGGACGCGGAGGCGGTCGACGGCCGGGCCGAGGCGATCCCGCTCCCGGACGGCGCCGCCGACGCGGTCACCGTCGCGCAGGCCTTCCACTGGTTCGCGAACGCCGACGCGCTCGCCGAGATCGCGCGGGTCCTGCGGCCGGGCGGCGGGCTCGGGCTCCTCTGGAACGTCCGCGACCCGGACGACCCGCTGGGGCAGGCGCTCCGCGACCTCGTCGACCCGCTGCGCCCGCCGGCTCACTTCCACGCGGCGGAGACGTGGCCCGACGCGATCGCGGCGAGCCCGCACTTCGGGCCGCTCGAGCAGACGGAGCTCCCGCACGCCGAGCGCGTCGACGCCGAGCGCGTCGCCGACCGCGTCGGCTCGATCAGCTTCGTCGCCACGCATCCCGAGCGCGAGCGTCTGCTGGCGCGCGTGCGCGCGCTCGTCGGCCCGGGCGAGGTCGAGCTCGCCTACCGCACCCGCGCGTACGTGACGCGCGCGGGTGCGGGGCGGCAGTAGGGCCGCGCGAGCCGCTCGCCGACGGCGAGCAGCCGCAGGGCGAGGCGGAGCCGGAGCGGCCGGCCGTGTCCGTAGGCGGCGCGGAGGGTCTCGGCGCGGTCGGCGGCGAGCAGCATCTGCGTGCGGTGGTCGATCACCACGACGACTCCTCTCTCGATCTTGAGTATCTCGATCTGGAGCGATGATCTTAGAGATCGAGTAGTTTGACGTCAAGGGAAATCGTCGCCACACTGTCCGCCGTGGGCGGCGAGCGCGACCAGATCGACGGCTTCCTCGAGGAGTGGGCCCCCGAGCTGCCGGCGCTCGACCTCGAGGTCGAGGGGATCGTCGAGCGGATCGGGTTCCTGCAGCACCACCTGAAGCGGCTGATGGAGGAGACGCTGAGCGAGCACGGGCTCAGCCACGGCGAGTGGAGCGTGCTCGGGATGCTGAAGCGCCCGGGCCCGCCCTACCGGCGGACGCCGGGCCAGCTCGCCCGCCACGCCAGCCTCTCGACCGGGGCGATGACGAACCGGCTCGACCGGCTCGAGCAGGCGGGGCTCGTCCGGCGCCTGCCCGACGCCTCGGACCGCCGCTCGATCCAGGTCGAGCTGACCGACGCCGGGCACGAGGCGTGGCAGGCCTCCGTCGGCACGCAGGGCCAGAAGGAGGAGCTCGTCGTCTCCGCCCTCTCCGCCGCAGGAGCGCACCGAGCTGAACGACCTGCTCCGCCGGCTCGTGCTCGCCTTCGAGGCCGAGCACGGGCCGATCAAGCGCGGGAAGGACCGCGAATGACCCCGGTGATCGAGGCCGTCGACCTGCGCCGCACCTACCGGACGACGACGGGCGTCTTCAAGCGGCGCCCGCTCGAGGTCGAGGCGGTCCGCGGCGTCTCCTTCGAGGTCGCCGAGGGCGAGCTCTTCGGGCTGCTCGGCCCGAACGGCGCCGGCAAGACGACGACGATCAAGATGCTGATCACGCTGCTGCTGCCGACGGCCGGCTCGGCGCGCGTGCTCGGCCACGACGTCGTCGGCGACGCGCGCGAGGTGCGGCGGCTGATCGGCTACGTCTTCGGCGGCGACCGCGGCCTCTACGAGCGGCTCTCGGCGCTCGACAACCTCCGCTACTTCGCGGAGCTCTACGGCGTCTCCGGCCGCGAGCAGAAGCGGCGGATCGGCGAGGTGCTCGAGCTCGTCGGCCTGACCGGCCGCGAGGCCGAGCGCGTCGAGGGCTACTCGCGGGGCATGCGCCAGCGGCTCCACATCGCGCGCGGGATCCTGCACGACCCGAAGGTCGTCTTCCTCGACGAGCCGACGATCGGCGTCGACCCGGTCGGCTCGCGCGAGCTGCGGCAGACGATCGGCCAGCTCGTCCAGGCCGGCAAGACCGTGCTGCTGACCACCCACTACATGTTCGAGGCGGACACGCTCTGCGACCGCGTCGCCGTGATCGCGCAGGGCCGGATCGTCGGCGAGGGCACGCCGCGGGAGCTGAAGAGCCACGTCTCCGACCGCACGGTCGTCGAGGTGGAGGTCTTCGGGATCGAGGACGAGACCGTCAAGCGCCTGCGCGCGCTCGCGGGCGTCACCGCCGTCTCGATCGAGGACCGCGACCAGGCGCAGGTGCTGACGATCCAGTCGCCGCGCGGGCTCGAGCTCGCGCGCGAGCTGCCGGCGCACCTGAACGGCGCCGAGATCGGCCGCGTCGAGGCGCGCGAGCCGACGCTCGAGGACGCGTACGTCGCGCTCGTCGAGGGGGCGGAGGCGACGCCGTGAGCTACGGCCGGATCGTCTGGAAGGGCCTCGTCTTCCGGATCCGCGAGATGTCGGTCTCGAAGTGGTTCCTGCTCCTGAACGTGCTGCAGCCGATCATCTTCGCGACGATCGCCTTCTACATGTTCCGCTCGGGCGGCAGGTCCGGGACGTTGCTCTACGCCGCGCTCGGCGCCGGGATGATGGGCATCTGGTCGTCGACGCTCTTCGGCTCCGGCGGCGCGCTCCAGTGGCAGCGCTGGCAGGGCACGCTCGAGCTCCTGATCGCGGCGCCGCCGCCCTTCGTCGTCGTGCTGCTGCCGATGACGCTCGCGACGTCGGTCACCGGCGCCTACTCGCTCGTGGCGACGCTCTTCTGGGGCCGGGTCTTCTTCGGCGTCCCGCTGCACTTCGCCCACCCGCTCGCCTTCGCGCTCGCGATCCCCGCGGGCGTGCTCGCGCTCGGGCTGATGGGGCTCCTGATGGCGACGAGCTTCATCCTCTACCGGCACGCGAACGCGCTCTCGAACCTGCTCGAGTACCCGGTCTGGGTCGCGACGGGCCTGCTCTTCCCGGTCTCGCTGCTGCCCGGCTGGGCCGCGCCGGTCTCGTGGCTGCTCGCGCCGCGCTGGGGCATCGACGCGATCCGGCACGCGGCCGACCGGCGGCGGCGCCGTCTGGTTCCCGATCGCGATGTGCGTCGTCCTCGGCACCGTCTACCTGGCGCTCGCCGCCTGGTTCATGCGGATCTTCGAGCGCGCCGCCCGCGCGAACGCGACCCTCTCGCTGACGTGACCGCCGTCCGGGTCTTCTTCGTCGGCGGCCTGATCTCGTACCGGGCGCTCTTCAACTGGATCCGGCCGGCGATCTACGTGCCGACGATGCTCGGCGCGCCGGTCTTCCAGATCGTCTTCTTCACCTACCTCGGCCGCTACGCCGACGAGCAGCGCGGCGACGCGTTCTTCATCGTCGGCAACGCCGTCCAGGTCTGCGCGATGTCGTCGGTCTACGGGATGACGATGGCGATCGCGAACGAGCGCTGGTTCGGGACGCTGGCGCCGCTGCTCGCCTCGCCTGCGAACCGGGCGGCCGTCTTCCTCGGCCGCGCGGTGCCCGTGCTCGCGAACGGCCTCGTCGTCTCCGCGTTCGGCTTCGTCGTCGGCTGGGCGCTGCTCGGCTACCGGCCGGCCGCGGCGACGCTGCCGGCCCTGGCGGCGGTCGTCGTCGTCACCGCCTTCTCCTGCACCGCCTTCGGGATGCTGCTCGGGTCGATCGGCCTGCGCGCGAAGGACTTCTTCTTCGCGGCCAACCTCGCCTACTTCCTGATGCTGCTCTTCTGCGGCGTCAACATCCCGCTCGACGTGCTGCCGGCCTGGATGGAGGCGGTCGGACGGGCGCTGCCGCTGACGCACGGGATCCTGGCCGCGCGCGAGGTCGCCGCCGGCGCGCCGCTCGCCGAGGTCTCGGGGCTCGTCTGGACCGAGCTCGGGATCGGCGCGGCCTATGCGGCGGCGGCGTACCTCCTCTTCCGCCTGCTGGAGCGGGAGAGCCGCCGCCGCGCGGTGCTCGACACCTTCTGACCGGCCGTTGACGGCGGCTCGTCCCTCCCCGGGTAAACCGTCACCCAGCCGTCCGCGCCGGCTCCGGGGCGACGTAGGTGCGGCCGCGGCGGACGAGCCGCCCGCGGCGGACCGCCGCGCGGAGCGCCCGGTGGCCGCGGCCCGGGCCCCAGCGGCGCGCCTGCGCGCGCCGGAGCAGCTCGCGCTCCGAGAGCGCGCCGGCCGCGGCCGCCCGCTCGAGCGCCGCGATCTCACCTTCGAGCTCGTCGTCGGCGTAGCGGGGCAGACCGGCGAACGCGGGCCGCGGCGAGTACATCGTCCGGTCGGAGCCCGGCCGCCAGGCGGTGCGGCCCGGCTCGGCGCGGCACCTCGTCCCGCTCGCGCGAGGTCGGCTCGTCGGCCCCCTCGGCCGAGAGCGGCTCGGCGATCTCCTCGAGCGATCGCTGCTCGGCGTTCACCCCGAGCACGAGCTCGGTCAGCGCGGCGAGCAGCATCCAGGCGGCGCCGATCAGGAAGCCGAGCATCGTCAGCGTCGCGCTCTTCGTGCCGACGAGGAAGCCGAACAGAGCGGTCCGGAAATGCCGCCGATCGCGGTCGCGACCGCGTAGAAGAAGGCGATCGCCATCGCCCGGATCTCGAGCGGGAACACCTCGCTGACCGTCAGGTAGGCCGCGCTCGCCCCGGCGGAGGCGAAGAAGAAGATCACCGACCACGCGACGGTCTGCCAGAAGGCGTCGAGCACGTCCTGCTGGAAGAGCCAGCCCGTGAGCGCGAGCATCGCCCCCGCGAGACCGTAGGTGGCCGTGATCATCGTCCGCCGGCCGAGCACGTCGAAGAGCTTCCCGAGCACGAGCGGGCCGAGGAAGTTGCCGACCGCAAACGGCAGGATGTAGTAGGGGACGTGGCTGTCCGGGACCTTGTAGAAGGTCGTCAGCACGAGCCCGTAGGTGAAGAAGACGGCGTTGTAGGCGAACGCCTGCGACGACATCAGCGCCAGCCCGAGCACGGTCGGCCCCGGTAGTCGGCGAAGAGCGTGCGGCCGATCGTCAGGAAGCCGACGGTGCCGCGCGGATGGATCTCGATCGCGTCGTCCGGCTCCTCGAGCTCGTCGCCCGTCTGCGCGGCGACCTGCTCTTCGATCGATCGGACGACCTGCTTCGCCTCCTGCGGCGCAGGCGGGCGCGGATACGGGCGGCCGCGGCCGGACGGTCGTCCGGTCGCGGCGCGCCCGCCGCAGCAGGGGAGGTCTCTACTGGCCCTGCTTGACGCCCGGCTCGGCCCAGTCGAGCTCGATCGGCCGGATCGCCTTGCCGCCCGGGATGTTGGCCTTCTTGTTCAGCTCGCCCGTCGGCAGGATCGTCCGCCCGGTCACGCCCATCAGCGTCATCGCGGTCAGCGAGTAGAGGGCGAGCCCCGCGGAGGCGACGAACAGCCAGCCGCCGATCGTCGTCCAGACGCTGTCGAAGCCGCCGACCATGAAGCCGGCCGCCGAGAGGGCGGATCCGGTCGCGAGCGTGGCGAGCACCATGAAGATGCCGAGGTTCTCCATCAGCGCCCCGAGCGCAGCGGCCCACGTGGCGAAGGCGAGCCCGACGAACCAGAGGCCGAGCGTCCACGGGACGTTGACGCCGGCCTTGGCGAACACGCCCGTCGCGTCGAGCAGCTCGAAGCCGAGAAACGCGATCCAGAACGCCCCCCACATGCCGTGGGCCAGCGTCGCGACGACGTCGCGGGCCTTGTAGGCCCACAGCCCCGCCGCGAACTGCGCGACACCGCCGAACATCGCCGCGAACGGCGCGACGGCGAGCAGGTCGGCCTCCGTGCCCCACCACTTCGCCTGGATGCTCGCGACCATGAACGTCGCGACCGAGAAGCCTGCGAGCCCCAGGACCGACGGCGCGGCGATCGGCTGCAGGAAGACGCGCGTCGCCCAGCCGTTCGTGCCTGCGTCGGTTCCGGCGAGCGCCGTCCGACGTCGCTCTTCCATCGTGCTCATATACCGGTCACCTCCAGGTGCTCGGATTGCCCTGTACGTGTGGATTCCGCCTGCTGAGACGCATAAACGCCGTCTCGGCGGCTCCGCACATACAACGCAATGCGATGAAAGGTGGTTACGCGCGGGCGGCGCGGATCGTCTCGAGCAGGTGCTCGTCGTCGCCGCTCGCGACGAGGTCGAGCAGGCGCGTGCTGCCGCCGATCCCGACCCGCGCCTGCAGGAGCTCGAACAGCCGCTCGTCCGAGATCCCGGCCTCGCGCGCGGCCGCGGTCAGCCGGCCGACGACCGGCAGCGGGCGCCAGGAGGCGTCGAACTGCCAGGCGGGGAACAGGTACTCCTGGCTGCCCGGCCGGCGGTAGGCGACGAGGGCGCCGCTGCGCCGGAGCGCGTGCAGGCGCACGGGATCGACGCCGAGACGGGCGGCGAGCCAGGAGGTCGTGAGCGCGCGGTCCACGCCGCAAGCCTACGTCGTTTCGGGGACGGCCCGTCAGCCGCACCGGCCCGGCAGGGCCGCGGAGCGGGAATACGCCGCGGCAGCGGGGCGGGACGACATTCTGGAGCGAGATGCTGCGGCGCTTCTCCCTCCTCGTGCTGGCTCTGCTCGCGGTCTCCGCGGCCGGGGCGGCGGCGGCGCGGGCGGCCGGCGGCGACGTCGTCTTCGCGGGCGGCACGGCCCGCCAGCAGGCGCAGGTCCGGGCGGCCCTGACGGCGAGCGCCTTCGACTGGGGCCTGCTCGGACGCCGGATCACGGTGCACATCGCGCCCGGCACCGACAGCTACGCCTCGCCGGGCGAGGTCTGGCTCGACGCCGACCTGCTCGACGCCGGGCCGCTTCTCCTGGGGCGTCGTCCAGCACGAGTTCGCCCACCAGGTCGACTTCCTCCTGCTCGACGACAGCCGCCGCGCGACGCTGACGGCGCTGCTCGGCGGCGGCGCCTGGTGCGGCGACGAGAGCGCGACGCACGACGACGCTCGGCTGCGAGCGCTTCGCCGACACGCTCGCGGCCGCCTACTGGAGGTCGCCGGACAACGTCGCGCACGCCTTCGCCGACGCCGGCGCGTTCCGGGCGACGCTCGAGCACGCCCTCGGTCTCGAGCGCAGCCTCGCCTCGGCGACGGCGACGCCGAAGCCCCGGCGCGGCTAGGCGATCAGCGACTGGCGGATCGCCTTCGCGACCGCCTGCGTGCGCGTGTCCGCGTCGAGCTTGTCCATCGCCTTGCGGACGTGGGTGCGGACGGTCTCGGCCGAGATGAAGAGCCGCTTGCCGATCTCCTCGTTCGAGAGCCCGTCGGCGAGCAGCCGCAGCACCTCGCGCTCGCGCTGGGTCAGCGCCGTCTGCTCGCGGCTGAGCCCCGCTGCGAGCAGGCCGGCCAGCACCGGGTCGACGTAGGTCTCGCCGCGGGCGACCGACTTGACGGCCCGCACGAGGTCCTCGAGCGGCGCCTCCTTGAGGACGAAGCCGCGGACGCCCGCGTCGAGCGCCTCGGTCAGCTGGGCGCGGTCGCCGTAGCCCGTGTAGAGCACGACCGCCGTCTCGGGGTGCGAGCTCGAGACCTGCTGCGCGATCTCGATCCCGCCCGCGCCGGGCATCCGCAGGTCGAGCAGCGCGATCTGCGGGCGCAGGCTCTCGATCTTCGCGAGCGCCTCCGTGCCGTCGTGCGCCCGGCCGGCGACCCGGATCCCCTCGCTCTCGAGGAAGTCGGCGACCGCCTCGAGGACGGCGGGATGGTCGTCGGCGACGAGACAGGTGACGGTGTCCACGCTGGCCATGTCGGAGTGCGGAGGGGCGCCGGGGATCCCCGAAACGGGTGACGGGCGCTCGGGGACTTTCGGGATATTGCGGCGCACCTCGGATGCCAATAGTAGATGGAGGCACGCCACGTCAACTGCGGACTTCAGACTTGCAGCCCCACACCGACGCCCCCTCGGACACCGGCACACGCGAACGAGCCCTGCTCGACGCGATCCCGACGGCGATCTGCACCGTCGACGCCGCGACGCGAGCCGTCCTCTCCGTCAACGCCGCGTTCCTCGCGCTGACCGGGCTGACCGAGGAGCAGGTGCTCGGCGCCGTCCATCCCTACCCGTGGTGGGGCGAGGACGAGCGGACGCGGCGAGCTCGAGGACGGCGCGCGCTACGGCAGGATCTTCCTGCGGGCGGACGGCCGGCCCGTCCCCGTCGAGATCGAGCTGCGCGCGATCCGCGACCCGGACGGCCGCGTCTCGACCTACCTCGGCGTCGTCACCGACCTGACCGAGCGCCGCCGCCTCGAGCAGCAGCTCGTCCAGAGCGGCAAGCTGGCCGCGATCGGCGAGCTCTCCGCCGGCGTCGCGCACGAGATCAACAACCCGCTGTTCGCGATCCTCGGCCTGGTCGAGTTCCTGCTCAAGGACGCCGAGGCGGGCACGAAGGCGCACGAGCGGCTGCAGCTGATCCAGTCGACCGCGCTCGAGATCAAGCAGATCGTGCGCGCGCTGCTCGACTTCGCCCGCGAGCGCTCCGACGACCGGCCGCACGGTCGCGCTCGACGACGTCGTCCAGCGAGACCGTCGACCTCGTCCGGCGGACGAGCGCGAACAAGGGCATCGAGATCGTCGAGCGGTCGGCGAGGGCCCCTTCCTCGTCGACGGCAGCCCGAACCAGCTGAAGCAGATCGTCCTCAACCTGCTCGCGAACGCGCGCCAGGCGATGCCGGACGGCGGCACGATCACGATCTCGGTCGAGGAGACCGACGGGTGCGTCACGGCGACCGTCGCCGACACCGGCCCGGGCATCCCCGCCGAGACGATGCAGCGGATCTTCGAGCCCTTCTTCACGACGAAGCGCGACAGCGGCGGCACCGGGCTCGGCCTCCCGGTCAGCGTCGGCATCGCCGAGAGCCACGGCGGCAGCCTCACGGCCGCGTCACCCGCGGGCGGCGGCGCCGCCTTCACGCTGCGGCTGCCGCGCCACCGGGCGGAGTAGGGCCGGCAGCCGATGAGCCGCCTGCTCGTCATCGACGACGAGCAGTCGTCCGCGGACTGATGGTCGAGATCCTCGAGCGGAGCCGGCCACGAGGTCGAGCAGGCCGGCGAGCTTCGAGTAGCGCGCTCTCGCTGCCTGGAGCGGACCGAGTTCGAGCTCGTCGTCAGCGACATCGTCATGCCCGGCTGCTCGGGCCTCGACCTGCTCGACGCGATCCACGCGCGGCGGCCGAGCCTGCCGGTCGTGCTCGTCACCGGCGCCGGCACCTACGAGAACCTGACCCAGGCGCTCGCGCGCGGCGCCGCCGGGCTCGTGACCAAGCCCTTCTCGCATGCGCGAGCTCAGAGCTCGCCGTCGCCGACGCCCTCGACCGCAGCCGAGCGCAGCGAGCGCGAGCTGCGCGAGCGGCTGCTGACGCCGACGCTCGCGTCGCGCGCTCGCGAACGCGATCGAGGCCCGCGACCCGTACCTGCATCGGCCACTGCGAGCGGCTCGCGGCGCTCGCCGTCGCGGCTCGGCGCTCCGGCTCGCGCTGCCCGCGCACGAGGTCGAGGCCGTGCGGCTCGGCGCGATCCTCCACGACATCGGCAAGATCGGGATCCCCGACCGGATCCTGCTCAAGCCCGGGCCCGCTCGACGACGAGGAGCGCGCCGAGGTCGAGCGCCACCCGCTGCTCGGCGACGACCTGCTCGCGCCGCTCGACCTGCTCGGCACGTCGCGCCCGATCGTGCGCCACCACCACGAGCGCTGGGACGGCGCCGGCTACCCGGACGGGCTCGCCGGGCCACGGATCTCCCGCGGGGCGCGGATCGTCGCCGTCGCGGACGCGGTCGAGGTGATGGCGTCGCGCGCGCGTCTACCGGCGCGCCGCTCGGCCCGGAGGAGCTCGTCGCCGAGCTCCGGGCGGGGCGCGGGCGCCAGTGGGACCCGGCAGCTCGTCGACCTGGCGCTCGAGCTGCTCGCGAGCGGCGAGATCATCCTCGCCGACGGCGGCGCGCGCGTGCTCGAGGCCGAGCACGCGCCGGAGCAGACGCCGATCGTCTCGATCCTGCTCGTCGAGGACGACCCCGAGCAGGCCCTGCTCGTGCGCGAGGCGATCCTCGGGGCGATCGCCGGCGCCCGGATCGGGCACGCGGCCAGACATCCGCACCGCCAGCAGCCTCTGCCGCGAGTCGTCCTGGTCGTTCGCCGTCGTCGACCACCAGCTCCCCGACGGCAGCGGGCTCGAACTGCTCGACCTGATCCGGGCGGCGACGCCCGAGCTGCCCGTCGTGATGATGACCGGTCAGAGCTCGGAGAACCTGGCCGTCGAGGCTTCCGGCGCGGCGCTGCCGAGTACGTCGTCAAGGGCGCCGGCTACGCGGAGGCGCTGGCCGGCCGCCTGCGCGGGCTCGTGGAGGCGGGATGAGGCGAAGCGCCGCATCGGCCCGTTCTCGCGGGCGGGGATCTGCCGCTCGCGCGCGCGGTGAGGGCCTCGCGCGTCCCCGGCCGCCGGCAATCCGTCGTCACCCTCCTTCGACGAGAGGACACCACTTGAGACCGAAATCACCCGCACCGGCCAGCACGACCTTCCCCGCGCTCGCTGCGCCGACGCGCTGCCGCCTGCTCGGGGTCCAGACGCCGTCCGCCCCGGAGGAGGTCCGCGGATGAGCACCCTTCGCTGTCTCGTCGCCGACGACCACCCGGCCCTCTCGATCGCCGTCTGCGACTTCCTCGCCGAGCGCGGCTACGAGGTGGTCGGCCCCGCGGCGGACGGGCTGCGGGCCGTCGCGCTCGCGGGCGAGGAGCGGCCCGAGCTCGCCCTCGTCGACTACCGGATGCCGCATCTCGACGGCGCCGCGCTCGTCGAGGCGCTGCGGCAGGCGGCGCCCGAGACGCTGGTCGTCGTCTACACGGCCGAGGCCGACGAGGACGTCGCGCGCGAGGCGCTCGCGGCCGGCGCGGCCGGGCTCGTGCTCAAGGAGGCGCCGCTCGCCGACCTCGCCCGCGCGCTCGAGGCCGTGCAGGCGGGCCGCGCCTACGTCGATCCCGGCGTCACGCGGCCTCGGCGCGGCCGAGTCGCGCGCTGACGAAGCGCGAGCTCGACGTCCTCGCGCTCGTCGCGGAAGGGCTCTCGCACGAGGAGATCGGCGGCCGGCTCGGAATCGGTTCGGAGACCGTGAGGACGCACCTGCGCAAGGCCTCGACCCGGCTCGGCGCCACGACCCGCACCCAGGCCGTGGCGACGGCGCTCCGCCAGGGGCTGATCACGTAGCCCGCCCGCCGATGACCGACCGCTCGTTCTCGATCCGGTTCGCGTTCTTCGCGCCTGGTCGCGCTGGCCGCCGTCGCCGCCGCCGCGATGATGCTGGCCCAGCGGAACGCGGCCGCACAGGCGGACCGCGAGATCAGCCGCGGAGCCGCGATGATCGCGGAGATCGTCGCCGGCGAGCTCCTGCCGGGCCAGCTCGACCGGCCCGTCGGCCCGGCCGGGAGCGCGCGCCTGGCGCGGGCCTTCGGCCGCTCCGGCGACGTCGTCTGGATCTGGAGCCGCTCCGGCGTCGTCCGCTGGGCCTCGCACCCGGGTGCGCGGGAGACGACGGCGCCGCTCGACCAGGGGCTCCGGCAGGCCCTCCGGGGCCGGGTCGCGGTCTCGCGCTCGAAGCTCCGGCTCGACGGCGACACCCGCGAGATGATCGAGGCGACCGCGCCGCTCGTCGTCGACGGGCGGGTCGAGGGCGCGATCGAGCTGCACCGGCCGTGGGCGCCCGTCGCCGCCGAGATCAGGCACGACGTCCTCGGCCGCAGCCTGACCGTGCTCGGCGCGCTCACGCTCCTCTACGCGCTGCTCTTCCCGATCCTGCTGCGCCTGCTCCGCGGCCGGCGCGCGGCCGAGAGCGAGGCCCGCACGCAGGAGCAGCTCGCGCAGGGCATCGTCGAGGCCGCCGGCGAGGGCATCTGGGTACTCGACGCCGAGGAGCGGATCACCTTCGCGAACCCGCAGCTCGAGCAGCTGCTCGGCATCCCCGCCGCGGAGATGCCGGGGCGGCGGATCGCGGACTTCGCCTACTCGAGCCCGAACGGCGCCGCGCGCGAGGAGCTGCTCCTGCGCCGCGCGGACGGCGGCGCGGTCTGGACGCTCCTCTCACGGCACGCGTTCGAGGACGGGGGCGCGGTCGTCCTCGTCGCCGACATCGACGAGCTGAAGGGCTCCGAGCGCGCGGCGCACGACGCCACCCTCCGGCTGTCGGCGCTCGTGGCCGCCCAGCGCGAGGTCGCCGAGCTCGAGCTCGACCTCGACGCCGCGCTCGCCCACGTCGCCGGCAAGACGCAGGAGCTGACCGGCGCCGACGGAGCCGCGATCTACGTCCGCGAGGGCGACTCGTTCGTCCCGGTCGTCGCGGTCGGCAGCGGCCGCGACCTGCTGACCGTGCCGGCGCAGGCGAGCCTCGCCGGCACCTGCGCCTCGGGCGGGGTTCCCGTCGTCTCCGGCGACATCCACACCGACCCGCGCACCGCCGAGGTGATGCGCGACCACGACGGCGTCCGCTCCGTCGTGATGGTGCCGATGGCGCCGGACACCGCGCCGTACGCGCTGATCGCCGTCGTCTACGAGCGACCCGCCGCCTTCGACGACGTGGCCGTCGAGACGGCGCGCGTGATGGCGGAGTTCGCCGCGGCGGCCCTGCGGAACGCGCGGGAGCACCGGACGAACCAGAGCCTCGTCGCCGCCCTGGCCGAGAGCGAGCAGCGCTTCCGCAGCGCGATCGACTCGTCGCCGATCGGCTTCGCGCTCTGCACCACCGACGACCGCTACCTGCTCGTCAACGACGCCTTCTGCCGCATCGCCGGACGCACGCGGGAGGAGCTCGAGCTCCTGACCTGGCGCGACCTGACGCATCCGGACGACCTCGAGGCGGACAGCGAGCTGGCCGAGCGCGTCCTCGCCGGGGCGATCCCCCACTACCAGACCGAGAAGCGGTTCGTCCGCCCCGACGGCGAGGCGGTCTGGGTGCGGATGTCGCTGTCGCTGATCCGCGGCGAGGACGGGGAGCCCTCGTTCGGCGTCGCGCAGATCCAGGACATCACCGAGCCGCGGCTGCTCGAGCAGTCGCTGCGGGAGCGCGAGCGGCTCTTCCGGGCCGTCTTCGACCAGTCGCTCGTCGGCATGATCCTCTTCGACGACGAGCACCGGATCGTCGACGCGAACGAGGCCGCCTGCGACCTGACCGGGCTGGCGCGCCGCGAGCTGATCGGGCGCTCGATCGACGACTTCGCGCCCCCGGACGCGCCCTTCGACGAGGTCTGGGAGCAGCTCGAGCGCGAGGGCGTCGTCGCGGGCGAGACCCCCGTCGTCCGGCCGGACGGCGCCGTCCGCATCGTCATCTTCTCCGGACGCCGCGACGTCCAGCCCGGCCTGCACCTGACGATCGTCCAGGACCTGACCGAGCAGCGCGAGCTCGAGGAGCGGCTGCGCCAGGGCCAGAAGATGGAGGCCGTCGGCCGGCTCGCCGGCGGGATCGCGCACGACTTCAACAACATGCTGACGGCGATCGGCGGCTACGCGCAGCTCCTGATCGCCGGCACCGAGCCGGGCAGCGGCGAGCGCCGGCACGCGGAGCTGATCGCGGGCGCGGCCGACCGCGCCGCGGCGCTGACCAGGCAGCTGCTCGCCTTCAGCCGCCGTCAGGTGCTGCAGCCGGCAGCGCTCGACCCGAACGAGGTGATCCGCCACACGCGCGAGCTCGTGACCCGGCTGATCGGCGAGGACGTGCGGCTGGAGACGCGGCTGCTCGAGTCGACCGAGCCGGTGTTCGCGGACGTGGGCCAGCTCGAGCAGGTGATCGTCAACCTGGCGGTCAACGCGCGCGACGCGATGCCGCAGGGCGGCGTGCTGACGATCGAGACGGACACGATCAACGTCGACCCCGAGCAGGCGCGCGAGGCGGTCGCGACTCCGGGCCGCTACACCCGCCTGACGATCTCCGACACGGGCGTCGGCATGGACGCCGAGACGCTCGAGCGGCTGTTCGAGCCGTTCTACTCGACCAAGGGCGACAACGGCACCGGGCTCGGCCTCGCGACCGTCTACGGGATCGTGCGCCAGAGCGGCGGCTTCGTCACCGTCGAGAGCGAGCCCGGCCGCGGCTCGAGCTTCCGGATCCTGCTGCCGGCGACCGCGCGCCCGGCGCCCGCGGTCGAGGCGCCGAGCGAGCCCGAGGCCGGCGACGGCGCCGCCCCGGCCGGCGAGACGATCCTGCTCGTCGAGGACGAGGAGATCGTGCGCGCGATCGTCACCGAGATGCTCGAGGAGCGCGGCTACGTCGTCCTCGCGGCCCGCGACGGGGCCGACGCGGTCGCGACGGCGGCGGCGCACGAGGGCGGGATCGACCTGCTCGTCAGCGACGTGGTCATGCCGGGCATGAGCGGCCAGGAGGTCGCCGCGCGGATCGCCGAGGCGCGTCCGGACGTGCGGACGCTCTTCGTCTCCGGCTACTCCGAGGCCGCCGTCCGCGGCCAGGGCGTGCTCGCCCCCGGCACGAGCTTCCTCGAGAAGCCCTTCTCCGCCGAGGACCTCGCCCGCAAGGTCCGGGAGACGCTCGACGGCAGCCTCGTCCTGATTTGACGAAAGACTTCTTTCGAAAGTAGTCTTTCGATGTGCCCGCGAGCCACCCAGCACCGTCGAGCTGACCGACCCGCGCGCCCTGCGCGCCCTCGCCCACCCGACCCGCCTCCAGCTCGTCGGCCTGCTCCGCCGGCAGGGCCCGCTGACCGCGACGCAGGCCGGCGACGCGGTCGGGCAGAGCGCCGCGAGCTGCTCCTTCCACCTCCGCCAGCTGGCCAAATGGGGCCTGGTCGAGGAGGCCGGCGGCGGCAAGGGACGCGAGCGCCCCTGGCGCGCGACCGCCGAGTCGACGAGCTGGAACCCGGCGACCCCGGGCGCCGCGGAGGCCTCGGCGGCCCTCTCGAGCCTCGTCGCGCGGCAGCAGCTGGCGGAGCTCCTCGCCTGGTACGACCGCGTCGGCGACGAGCCCGACGAGTGGCAGGGGGCGCAGGTCTGGGGCGACACCATGCTCCACCTGACCCCCGCCGAGCTCGAGGAGCTCGGCAGCCGCGTCTGGGAGCTCGTCGGCGGCTACGCCGGCGGGCCGCGCGCGGGAACGCGCCCGATCCTGGCGGCGTTCTTCGCCCACCCCAAGGCCGAGGAGGGCGCATGATCCCGCGCCTCCTGCGCGAGCGCCCCTTCCGGCTCTTCTGGACGGCGCAGGCGGTCTCGCAGCTCGGCGACCAGGTGTCGATGATCGCGCTGCCGCTCGCGGCCGTGCTCGCGCTCGACGCGGGGCCCGCCCAGATGGGCTACCTGTCCGCGGCTGCGCTCGCCCCGGGCCTGCTCTTCTCGCTCCACTTCGGCGCGGCCGTCGACCGCCGCGGCCGCCGCCGCGCGACGATGGTCGCCGCCGACCTCGGTCGGGCCGCGCTGCTCGGCTCGGTGCCGCTGGCCGCGGCCTTCGGGGCGCTCACGTTCGCGCAGCTCTACGTGGTCGCCTTCGGCACCGGCACGCTCAGCGTGCTCTTCTACGTCTCCTACTCGACGCTCTTCACCGCGCTCGTGCCGCGGTCGCGCTACGTGGAGGCGAACCAGCTCGTCCACGGGAGCCGGGCCTTCTCGTTCGTCGCCGGGCCGAGCCTCGGCGGCCTGCTCGTCCAGCTGTTCACGGCGCCGTTCGCGCTCCTCGCCGACGCGGTCTCGTTCCTGCTCTCGGCGCTCTGCCTGCGCTCGCTCGAGGCGGTCGAGCCCGAGACCGAGACCGCGGAGAAGGGCCACCTCGTCGCCGGACTGCGCTTCATCCGCGCGACGCCGGCGCTGCTCGCGTCGCTGCTCTCGACGGCCTGGGTCAACTTCTTCAACTTCGTCTTCATGTCGATCTTCGTGCTCTACGCGACGCGCGAGCTGCACGTGCGGCCCGGCACGCTCGGGCTCGTGCTCGGCGTCGGCGCGGTCGGCGGGATCGTCGGCGCGGTGACGACGGGGCGGATCGCGCGGCGGATCGGGATCGGCCCGGCGTTCGTGCTCGGCTCGTTCGGCTTCGCCGCCCCCTTCCTGCTCGTCCCCGCCGCGGGCGGCGCACGCTGGACCGTGCTCGGGATGCTCGGCCTGGCCGAGTTCGGCGCCGGCTTCGGCGTCATGATGCTCGACATCGCCGTCGGCTCGATCCAGCAGTCGCTCGTCCCGGACCGCCTGCGCGCGCGCTTCTCGGGCGCCTACATGGTCGTCAACTACGGCGTCCGCCCCCTCGGCGCGCTCGCCGGCGGCTGGCTCGGGCGCGACGATCGGCCTGCGCGAGACGCTCTGGCTGGCTGCGATCGGCGGGGTCGCGAGCGTGCTCTTCCTGCTCCCCTCGCCCGTGCCGCGGATGCACGAGCTGCCCGAGCAGGCCGCAGCGTGAGCGCCGACCCGCTCGCCCGCTTCCGGTCCTGGTGGGCCGACGGCGGGCCGGTGCCGATGGCGCTCGCGACCGCGACGCCCGACGGGCGGCCGTCCCTGCGGCTCGTGCTGCTGAAGGAGGTCGGCCCCGACGGCTTCTCGTTCTTCTCCAACTACGAGAGCCGCAAGGGCCGCGAGCTGGCGGCGAACCCGCGCGCGGCGCTGCTCTTCGCCTGGGAGGGGCGGCAGGCGCGGGTCGAGGGTCGCGTCGAGCGGCTGCCGGCGGCCGAGTCCGACGCCTACTGGGCGACCCGCCCGGCGGCGAGCCGGCGCAGCGCCGCCGCCTCGCGGCAGAGCGAGCCGATCGGGAGCCGCGAGGAGCTCGAGGCGGCGGTCGCGGCGCTGCCCGAGGAGCCGCCGCGGCCCGGGCGCTGGGGCGGCTACCGCCTCGTCCCCGACGCCTGGGAGTTCTGGCTGCACCGCGACGACCGGCTGCACGACCGCTTCGCCTATCTCCCCTCCGACGGGGGATGGCGGCTCGTGCGGCTGCAGCCATAACGAGGCGATGCTGCGGGCCGCCCTCGCCGCGGGCCTCGTCGCCGTCCTCGGCGGCGGCGCCGCCTCCTCCCCGCCCCGGCTGCCGGCGGCGCCGCGCTGCGCGCTCTTCCCCGCCTCGAGCCCGTGGAACCGGCGGGTCGACCGGCTGCCGGTGGCGCAGGACTCCGCGCGGCTCGTCGCCTCGATCGGCCTCGAGGAGACCGTCCACGCCGACTTCGGCGCCGGCCTCTGGCAGGGCGGCCGGATCGGGATCCCGTACACGGTCGTGCGCGGCTCCCAGGCTCGGAGCCGCGTCCGCTTCGACTACGCCGACGAGAGCGACCGCGGCCCCTACCCGATCCCGCGCTCGGTCGCGATCGAGTCCGGCGGCGACCGGCACGCGCTGATCGTCGACCGCGACGCCTGCCGCCTCTACGAGCTGTTCGCGCTCCGGCGCACGGGCGGCGGCTGGGCGGCAGGCTCCGGCGCGATCTGGGACCTGCGCTCGAACCGGCTCCGGCCCGCCGGCTGGACCTCCGCCGACGCGGCGGGCCTGCCGATCCTGCCGGGACTCGCCCGCTACGACGAGGTGCGGGCCGGCGCGATCCTGCACGCGCTCCGCTTCACCGCCGGGCGGACGCGCCGCGCCTACGTCTACCCGGCCCGCCACTACGCCTCCGGCTCGACCGACCCGGCGCTGCCGCCGATGGGCCTGCGCGTCCGCCTGAAGGCCGGCTTCGACACCTCGGGCTTCCCGCGGCAGGCGCGGGTCGTGCTCGAGGCGCTGAAGCGCTACGGGATGATCCTGGCCGACAACGGCTCGCCCTGGTTTGTCTCGGGCGCGCCGGATGCCCGCTGGTCGAACGAGCAGCTGCACACGCTCGGGCGGGTGACCGGCGCCGACTTCGAGGTCGTCGACACGCGCACGCTGCGCCCGTAGACGAGCCGCTGCGAAAGCCACCGCCGGGCGCGGCACGAGGCTGCGCCCGGCGGAGTCGTTCGCGTCGTGCTGCTCCGTCCGGTCGGTGGGCCAGTTGGCACCTCGCCCGGCTCCACCCGTCAGAGTGCCTTCGACCCAGGAGCTACCGGCGGACATTGTGCCCCGGCGGGTGGACGGCACGCCTCGGAACCGACGCGGAACGGGGTAACCAGCGGCGCCGCTCGCCCGTTGTGGTCCTGGACGCGCGGTATCCGCCGCGCCGTCGGAAGCACGACACAAGGAGGTCTCGAATGGCAATCGGCCCAGAGAGACAGACACGAGCGCGGCGCTGGACGCCGGCGGCGATCCCGGTCGGCGTCCTGCTGATGGCCCTCGGCGCCTGGGCGTTCATCGTCCCGCTCGTGGGCCCGTACTTCAACTTCGGGTTCTTCACCGACTCGACCTGGACGTTCTCGGCCCGGCACTGGGAGCTGCTGCTCCTGCCGGGGCTCGCGATCGCGCTGGGCGGCCTCGTGATGACGATGCCGTCGGCCGGCCTCGGCTGGCTCGGCGGGCTGCTCGCGGCAGCCGGCGGCGCGTGGCTCCTCGTCGGCCCGTCGCTCTTCCCGCTCTGGACGAGCACCGACCATGTCGCCGTCGACGTCCCGCACAACGAGACGATGACCGCGCTGCTCTGGATCGGCTACTTCTACGGGACGGGCGCGCTGACCGTCTGGCTCGCCGGCTTCGGCAAGGGCCTCGTCTCCCGGCGCACCGTCGTCGAGGACGACACGGTGATCGAAGAGACGCCGGTCGAGCGCCGCGACCGCGTCGTCACGAACGCGTAGAGCGCAGGCGCGACGTCTACGGCCGCTCGGGCGCGGAAGCCTCGCCGCTTCCGCGCCCGCTCGGCCACCAGCTCGTCCGCCCGAAGAGCGCGATCAGCGCCGGGATCAGGTACGTCCGGACGATGAAGGTGTCGATCAGGATGCCCGCCGCCATCGAGAAGGCGAACTCGCGGAACGGCTGGAGCGGCACGAGCGCGAGCGCCGCGAACGAGCAGGCGAGCGCGAGCCCCGCGACGGAGATCGCCCGGCTCGCACGGGGCGCCGCGAGCCGCACGGCGTCGCGCACGCTCATGCGCGCCGACTCCTGCCAGATCCGGCCGACGACGAAGAGGTTGTAGTCGGAGCCGAACGAGAGCAGCAGCACCCCGACCGCGAGCGGCACGTAGTAGGTCAGCTGCCCGTAGCCGAGCAGGCCCTGGAAGACGAAGGTCGTGACCCCGAACGTCGCCGCGAGCGCGAGGGCGCTCGCGAAGATCAGCAGGAGCGGAGCGACGAGCGCGCGCAGGAACAGCGCCAGCAGGACGAAGTTGACCGCGAAGGCGGCGAGCGTCACCCAGGCGATGTCGTGCCGGATGCGGCCGACCGTGTCCGCGGCGATCGCGGTGTCTCCGGCGTAGGAGACGGCGGCGCCGCCGAGCCCGACCTGCCGCAGCAGCCGGGGCATCGCCTGCTGTAGCCGCTCGAGGTCGTCGATCGCGTTCGCCCCGTAGGGGTGGTGGTCGAAGACGACGAGCCAGCGGACGGCGTTCGCCCGCGGCGAGCGGAAGTGCGGGCGCACCTGCGCGATCGGCACGTCGCCGGCGCCGATCGCCGCCGCCACGCCCGGCACGTCCTGGATCAGCCGCGAGAGCCGCAGCAGCCGGCCGGTGTCCTGCGTGATCCCGGGCTTCCGGATCACGATCTCGCTCGGCGAGACGATCCCGGCGGCGAAGCCCTGCCCCGCCTCCTGGTCGCCTCGGACGGGCGGCGAGCCGCTCGGCAGCGCCCGGATCGGCGTCAGCGCCAGCCGGGTGTGCCGCATCCCGCTCGCCGCGAACCCGAGCCCGACGGCGAGGGCGACGGCGGCGAGCAGCGCGACCGCGCGGAACGTCAGCACCCGCACGACCGCGGCCCGGAAGCGCTGGCCGAGCCCCCAGCGGGGATTGCTCAGCCCGGGCCAGAAGAGCGCCCTGCCGAAGATGGCGATTCCGGCCGGGACGAGCGTCACGGTCACGAGCATGCTGACGAAGACGACGATCGCCATCGCGGGCCCGAGCGTCTGCACGAAGCCGATCGAGCCCGCGCGCAGCGTCGAGAGCCCGAGCGCGACGAGCAGCGCGGCCGTCCCGATGATCGGGATGTACTGGGCCGTCGTCCAGCGCACGGCCTGCTTGTGCTTGTCGCCGCCGAGCATCCGCCCGCGCGACCCCGCGAGGAAGAAGACGGAGTAGTCGGTGACGACGCCGAGCAGGAGCACCGCGATCACCGGCTCGATCTCGCCCTGCAGCTGCAGCCCCGTGCGGACGCCGAGGTACGCGACCGCCCGCGTCGAGAGCACCCAGGAGATCCCGGCGGCGGCGAGCGTCAGGAGGGGCGCGAGCAGCGAGCGCAGGTAGAGGCCGAGGATCGCGGCGACGACGCCGACGGTGACCAGCTCGACCAGGAGCAGGTGCGTGCGGATCGACTGCGACTGGGTCAGGTTGCCGGTGATGAAGCCGGTCACCCAGGCGCGGGCGCCCGGCACGCTGACCTGCTCGGCGTAGCGGGACGCGAGGTCGCGCTGGTAGGTGATCGCGACGTTGTCGGGGAAGGCGAGGTAGGTGATCGCGGTCGTCGAGCGCTCGCGCGCGGCGGGGAACGCCTTGACGGTGTTGATGTACGGCGCCGCGACCGAGCCGTCCGGGTAGCCGGTCAGCCTGCCCTGGTCGAGCGCGACGGCGTGGGCGACGATCGAGCGCTGGTCGGCGAGGGAGAGCCCGTCCGGGTCGCGCTGGACGACGGCGATCCGGGGCAGCAGCGAGCTGCCGAAGATCCGCGCCGACCGGGCCTCCGCCTGCTGGCTCGGCATCCCGCCGGGGATCAGCGCGTCGACGCTCGCGGTCGGGAGCTCGCCCGTGCCCGGCGCGTAGTGGTAGACGGCGACCGCGGCCGCGACCCAGACGAGCGGGACGACGAAGCGGAAGAAGACGATCGCGCGCGCGTACCCCCGCGCGAGCGGCCCGCTGCTGCTCTGGTCGGGCGGCCCCTCCTGCTCAGCCGACATCGAGGGCTGGCGGTCGTGGACGGTGGCTCGGGCCCGCTGGTCGTGGGCTCGTGGACGAGCCGCTCGAAGTCCTCGCGCTCGATCGTCTCGTACTCGATCAGCAGCCGGGAGAGCCGCTCGAGCGTCTCCCGGTGCACGTCGAGCAGCGAGGCGGCGATCTCGTGGGCCTGGTCGAGCAGCAGGCGGATCTCCTCGTCGGCGCCGCGGGCGAGCTCGTCGGAGACGAGCGGCCGCGAGGAGCCGAAGCCGCGTCCGGCGAAGGGCCGGTCGCCGTCGTCGTCGCCGACGACCCGGAGGCCGAGCTTGCGGCTCATCCCGAACCGCAGCACCATCCGCCGCGCCAGGTCGGTCGCCTTGCGGAGGTCGTCGGCCGCGCCGGTCGTCACCTCCGAGAAGACGAGCTGCTCGGCCGCGTGGCCGCCGAGGGTCATCGCCAGCCGGTCGAGCAGCGCGCCGCGCGTCGTCAGGTAGCGATCCTCCTCCGGCAGCGAGACCGTGACGCCGAGGGACTGGCCGCGGCTGACGATCGAGATCTTGTGCACCGGGTCGCAGTTGGGCAGGAAGTGGCCGACGAGCGCGTGCCCCATCTCGTGGACGGCCGTGACGCGGCGCTCGGTCTCGCCGAGGATCCGCGTCCGCTTCTCGGGCCCGGCGATCACCCGCATGACACCCTCCTCGACCTCCGCCCTGCCGATCAGCGGCAGCCCGCGCCGGGCCGAGAGGAGCGCCGCCTCGTTGATCAGGTTGGCGAGGTCGGCGCCGCTGAAGCCGGGCGTCGCCGCCGCGACGCGGCCGAGGTCGACGTCGCCGGCGATCGGCTTGCCGCGCGCGTGCACCTCGAGGATCTGCAGCCTGCCGGCGCGGTCGGGGACGTCGACGACGATCTGACGGTCGAAGCGGCCGGGACGCAGGAGCGCCGGGTCGAGGACGTCGGAGCGGTTGGTCGCGCCGATCACGATCAGGTTGTCGGTCGGCTCGAAGCCGTCCATCTCGACGAGCAGCTGGTTGAGCGTCTGCTCGCGCTCGTCGTGGCCGCCGCCCATGCCGGCGCCGCGGTGCCGGCCGACGGCGTCGATCTCGTCGACGAAGACGATCGCCGGAGCCGCCTCCTTCGCCTGCTCGAAGAGGTCGCGGACGCGGCTGGCGCCGACGCCGACGAAGACCTCGACGAACTCGGAGGCGGAGATCGAGAAGAACGGCACCCCGGCCTCGCCGGCGACGGCGCGCGCGAGCAGCGTCTTGCCGGTGCCCGGCGGGCCGTAGAGCAGGACGCCCTTCGGGATCCGGGCGCCGAGCGCCCTGAACCGGCGCGGGTCGACGAGGAACTCCTTGATCTCCTGCAGCTCCTCGACCGCCTCGTCGAGGCCGGCCACCGCGTCGAAGCCGATCTTCGGCATGCCCGGCGCGAGCTTCCGCGCCTTCGCCTTCCCCACCCCCATCATCGCCTGCGGCCCGGCGCCGCCCTGCGAGCGCCGCGAGAGCCAGACGAGCAGCAGCGCGATGCCGGCGAGCGGCAGCAGCCAGACGAGCAGCGTCGCCCACCAGGCGCTCGCGCCCGTGTCGGTCGCGTCCGAGGCGAACGCGACGTCCTGCTGCTCGAGCAGCGACTGCAGCCGCACCTGCGCCTGGTCGCTCGGGTAGTAGGCGGAGAGGTCCCGGCCGTCGGTCAGCTCCATCGTCAGCTTGCGGTCGTTCGGGTCGAAGACGGCGAGCTCGATCGAGCCCGGATTCGTCTGCGCCCGGTCGATCAGGCTCGAGAGGGTCGGCGGCGGCTCGGCCCGCCCGGTCTGGCCGCCCCGCGTCTGCGCGGGCGGCTGCCCGGCGGGCGCGCCGCTGCGGGAGCCGCCGCCGATCACGTAGGTGAGCAGCGGGGCGAGGAGCAGCGCGAGCAGGATCCAGATGAGAGGGCTCGGACGACGCACGCAGCGGCATCCTCCCCGGCACGAGGGTCCGGAAACCGGCGGGGATTCAGGGTGCGGTCTTGGCGCCGGGCACGGCGGGGCCGCGAATCGGCAGCCGCGCGCTCAGCCAGGCGAGCTGGTCGCGGAAGGCGGCGAGGTCGAGGGCGTGCCCGCCCGGATACCAGCGGACGTCGCTGCCCTTCGGCGCGGCGGCGGCGAGCGCCTTCAGGGCGGCGGCCGGCACGACCTCGTCCGTGCGGCCGTCCTGGAGCAGCAGCGAGCCGGCGCGGGCGTGGGCGATCCAGCGGAGCGGGTCGACCGCGCGCAGGCTCCCCGCGAGCTGCGGGCGCAGCTTCGCCGGCGCCTCCGTCAGGTACTCGGAGACGGGCGCGGCGCCGCCCGACATCAGGACGAGCGCCTTCAGGCGCGGCTCGACCCCGGCCGCGACCGCGCCGGTGCGGGCCCCGAGGCTCCAGCCCACGTAGCCGATCCGGTCCGGGTCGACGGCGGGCAGCGTCTGCAGCAGGTCGACGGCTCGGCGGACGGCGATCACGTCGCGACGGGCGACGCGGCTCTGCCAGCGGAGCGCGCCGGCGGCGTCGAGGCCGTCGGGCTGCTGCGCGTCGGCCGACGGCGTCCGGATCAGCAGCGCGACGGCGCCGCGGCCGGCGAGATAGGTGGCCGGGACGAGCAGGTCCGAGCGGTCGCCGCCGGAGCCGTGCACGTAGACGACCGCCGGCTCGCCCTTGCGGCCGACCGGCTCGACGAGGAAGGCGGCGACCCGGTCGGAGCCGCTCGAGAAGGAGACGTCGTGGACCGCGACGGGATAGCCGGCGTTGATGCGGCCGCGGTCCTCGAACCGGAGCGGCGCCGCCGCGTCGTACGCAAACGGCGCCGGCTTCGCCGCCGGCCGGGAGCCGCCGCAGCCCGCGAGGACGGCGGCGAGGGCCAGGACGAGCGCGAGCGGCGTCGAGCTCCTGCGCATGCGCCGAGCCTAGCGCCGCCGTCCGACCGCTTCGCGAAGATCACGATCCGTGATCGAGCCGTCGGAGAAGCCGTTCGGGGCGGCGCTCGAGGAGCTGCTGCTCGACGACGGCGACATCTACGTCTCGCGCGCCGGCAACGTCAAGTGGGGCACCTTCGCGGCGGTGCTCGAGGGCGTCCCCCGCTCCTCGCTGCGCGCGGCCGTGCTCGGCGTCCGGCAGCCGTCGCGCCCGCTGCTCGAGGAGTGCGCGCGGGTGCTCAGCGTCAGCCCGCGCTACTTCGCCGAGTACCGGCGCGGGGAACCGCCGCCGAGGCCGCCGAGGCCGCCTGAGGCCGACTCTAGCCGAGCCGGGCGAGGGTCGCGCCGTCGGCGGAGTCGCTCTCGCGGCCGCCGACGAGCGGGTGCGCGGCGAGCTCGTCGCGAACGGCGGCGCGGACGGCGCCGGTGCCGCGGCCGTGGACGATCCGGACGCTCGAGAGGCCCGGCGAGGGCGGCGTCGTCGACGAACGCCCGCACCGCCTCGCGCGCCTCCTGGGCGCGCATGCCGCGCACGTCGAGCTCGTCGCCGACGTCGCCGCGCGCGGTCGCGAGCACCCGTACGGCGGGCTCCGGCCGCTCCGCCGGCGCCGTCCGCCGGGCGTCCGGGCGCAGGCGCGCGAGCGGGACGCGGACGCGCAGGCCGCCGCCGCCGATCACCTCGGCCTCGTCGCCCTCGATCGCGGCGATCGTCCCGCGGACGCCCAGATCCGGGGCGGTGACGGGATCGCCGGCCGCGAGCGGCGCCAGCAGCGGCAGCGGCTCGTCGGTCTCCCGCAGCGCCCGCTCGACGCGCGCGGCGCGCTCGGAGGCGGCGCCGAGCCGCCGGTCGCGCTCGCGCTCGGCTGCGCGCTCCGCCGCCGAGCCCGCCCGGCGGCGCTCCTGCTCGCGCCGACGCGCGGCGCGGATCTCGTCGCGCAGGCCCCGCAGCTCCTCCCGCGCCGCCGCGAGGTCGCGCTCTGCCCGCGCGACCGCCGCCTCGCGCTCGTGCGCGGCCGAGGCGCGCACCGCCTCGATCTCCGCCTCGAGCTCGGCGACGCGCTCGCGCGCCCGGGCCGCCTCGCGGGCCGCCGCGGCCCGGTCGTCCGCGGCGCCCGCGCGGGCCTCGGCGGCGTCGCGCTCGGCCGCCTCCGCCTCGGCGAGCAGCTCCGCCGTCCGCAGCCGCTCGGGCGTCACGCGGGCGCGGGCGTCCGCGACCAGCGCGGGATCGAGCCCGAGCCGGCCGGCGACCTGGAGCGCGTGCGAGGTGCCGGGCCGGCCGAGCGCGATCCGGTAGAGCGGCTCGTGCGTCTCCGGGTCGAAGCCGGTGGCCGCGTTCGCCGCCTCCTCGCTCGCGCTCGCCCACTCCTTCAGCTCGGCGTAGTGGGTGGTGACGACGACGAGGCGCGCCTGCCGCGCGAGCCGCTCGAGCAGCGCCTGCGCCAGCGCGGAGCCCTCGACGGGGTCGGTGCCGGCGGCGAGCTCGTCGAGCAGCACGAGCGAGCGCCCGCCGGCGCGCGCGAGGATCGCGACGATCGTCTGCAGGTGGCCGGAGAAGGTCGAGAGGCTCATCTCGATCGACTGCAGGTCGCCGACGTCGGCCAGCACGTCGTCGAAGACGGGCAGCGCCGCCTCGGCGGCGGGCGGCCGGAGGCCCGCCTGATGGAGCAGCGCGGCGAGGCCGAGCGTCTTCAGGGCGACCGTCTTGCCGCCGGTGTTCGGGCCGCTGACGACGAGCGCCCGCAGCGTGCCGAGGTCGAGGTCGATCGGCACCGCGGACGCCGGGTCGAGCAGCGGGTGCCGCGCCGCCAGCAGACGCACCTCGGCGCCGACCTCGACCTCCGCGCCGTGCCAGCGGCGCGAGAGCGCCCCGCGCGCGACCGCGAGGTCGACCTCGGCGGCCGCCTCGACCAGCGCCGCGAGCGCCGCCTCGTGCCCGCCGACCCGCCCGGAGAGCTCGCGCAGGATCCGCTCGACCTCGTTCCGCTCGGCGCTCGCCGCCTCGGCCAGCCGGTTGCCGGACTCGACGATCGCGAACGGCTCGACGAACAGCGTCTGCCCGGAGCCCGACGCGTCGTGGACGATCCCCGGGATCTTCCCGCGCGCCGATGCCTTCACCGCCAGCACCGGCCGGCCGCTCCGCTCGGTCACGAAGCTCTCCTGGAGCGACTCCCGCAGCGAGGGCGAGCGGGCGAGCCGCGCCAGCTCGTCGGCGACGCGCCGGCGGCCGTCGCGGAGCTCGGCGCGCAGCCGCCGCAGCTTCGGCGAGGCGCCGTCGCGCAGGTCGGATCCGTCCTCCTCGACGCAGCGCCGGATCGCCTCGGCGAGCGTCCCGAGCGCAGGATCGAGCGGGTCGAGCAGGCCGCGCAGGAGCGGTGCCTCCACCCCGCCCTCCGCGAGCGCGCGCCGCGCCTCGAGCCCGACCGACGCCGAGACGGCGACGGCGTGCAGCTCGCCCGGCTCGAGCGTGCCGCCGCGCGCGGCCCGCTCCGCCGCCCGGCGGACGTCGACGAGCCCCGCGAGCTCGGGCTCGGCCGACGCGTCCAGGAGCGCGACGGCCTCGGCGGTCAGCGCCTGGCGGTGCGCGACCTCGGCCGGGTCGCCCGACGGCAGCAGCGCCCGCGCGAGCTCCTCGCCCGGTGCGGACGACGCAGCGCCGGCCAGCCGCTCGAGGATCGCGGGGAACTCGAGCACCTCCAGCGCGTGCGCGTCCACGGCGGCCAGTGTACGACCGGCCGTCCGCGCCGGCGCTCCGGGCGACGAGCCCGCCGTCAGCGCCGCGGTGCCGCCGGCCGCCCGGCCGCCGAGCGCGACCTCGCCGAGCCGCGCGAGCGTCAGATCCGCGAGCGACTCGACGAGGAGCGAGGCGCCGGCAGGCGGCGGCGCCGACCCGCTCCGGACGCCGACGCACGCGAGCCCGGCCGCGAGCGCCGCGGCGAGCCCGGCGGGCGAGTCCTCGATCGCGACCGCTCCCTCCGGCCGGGACGCCGAGCCGCTCCAGTGCGAGCAGGTAGACGTCGGGCGCGGGCTTCGTCCGCTCGACCTCGTCGCCGGCCGCCACCGCCCGCACCCACGGCGCCGCTCCCGTCGAGGCGAGCACGAGCTCGACCTGGTTCCGCGGCGAGGACGACGCGACGGCGACCGGGACGCCGGCCTCGCCGGCCGCCCGCAGCAGCTCGAGCACCCCGGTGCACGGTGCGACGCCGTCCGCGAGCCGCGCGAGGTAGCGGCGCCGGTAGTCGTCGCGCAGCTCCGCGAAGCCCGCCGCGACGTCGTGCCGCTCGCGCAGGAGCCGGTCGACCCGGTCGATCGAGAGCCCGACGAGGTCGGCGAGGTCGTCGTCGGAGAGCTCCACCCCGACGGCGGCGTAGGCCTCGGCGAACGACCGCAGCGACAGCCGCTCGGTGTCGGCGACGACGCCGTCCAGGTCGAAGAGGACGGCGGTGGGAACGGCGGTCATGCGCCGAGGCTATGCCGGCGCGGCGTCGGCACTAAGCTCGGCCTATGCCCGCGACGATCGAGACCCGCCCGCTGCTCCCCGCCGACGAGGACGCGTGCGAGGAGCTCGTCCTGGAGCTCCCCTACCGCTTCGGCGAGCAGACGGGCATGCACGAGATCCTCGAGGCGGTCCGCGACCAGGAGGGCATCGTCGCGGACGTCGGCGGGGCGCTCTCGGGCTTCCTGACCTGGGATCGCCCGGATCCGCGCAGCGCCCTGATCACGTGGCTGGCGGCCCGGCCGGAGGAGCGAGCCGCGACCGAGCGCGCCCTGGTCGAGGCCGCGCTGGAGGCCTTCGCCGCCGCCGGCGCCGAGCTGGCCTGCGTCGTCGTGCCGGGACCGTCCCGCGCCGACGACGCCGCGCCCTCGCAGCGGACGCTCTACGAGACGCTCGGCTTCGTCGCGCTCTGCGAGGTCCCCTCGCTCGACGAGTGGACCGAGGTGTCGGTCGTGCTCGCCCGCGCACTGACCCGCTGACCGCGGCCCGGGGTGGGGCCGGCGTCAGCCCTTCGACTCGAGGAGCTGCTTCAGCCGGGCGAGGTCCTTCCGGTTCGCGCGCCGCATCGCCGCCGCGAGCGCGGGCGCCGCGAGGCGCGAGAAGCCGGACGGCTCGCCGCGGTTGCGCAGGGCCATCCGCGTGCGCCCGGGCCCGGCGTCCTGCCACTCGTAGGTGGTCTCCATCGGGAACGGGCCCTCGGCGGTGCGCATCACGAGCCGCTCGCCGGGCACGAGCTCGCGGACTCTCGTAGGTGTAGGAGAGCCGCCGGCCGAGGAAGCGGGCGACGAAGGCGACCCGCGAGCCGACCGAGAGCGGCGGGGCCGTCTCCCACTCGACCCGCTCGATGTTCTCGTACCACGCGGTCGCGTTGTCGGGGTCGGCGGCGTAGGCGGCGACCTCCGGCCGCGGTCGCTCGAGCTCGATCTCGGTCAGGACGTCGACCGCCACGCACCGGATCATGCACCGCCCGTCCGCCCCGGAACATTCCGGTCTGCGATCTGCCGCCGCTAGCCTGCCCGGCGCAGCCGCCGCGCTGCGCGAGCCAGTCCGAGCCGAGCCCTGCAGCGCGCCTGGAGGCCCGCTTCTCGGTGCTCGAGCGCGCCCGCGCGTGCCCCGCCCGCTCGAGGAGGCCTTCGCCTTCTTCGCCGACCCTGCCAACCTCGCCGCGATCACGCCGCCGTGGCTCCGCTTCCGCATCCTCGAGGCGCCGGCGACGCTCGCGCGCGGCTCGCAGATCCGCTACCGGCTGCGGATCAGGCGAGTCCGCGTCCGCTGGCTGACCGAGATCGTCGACTGGCGGCCGCCGCACGCGTTCACGGACGTCCAGCGGCGCGGCCCGTACCGGCTCTGGGAGCACACCCACGAGCTGGCCGAGACGACCGACGGGACCGAGATCCGCGACCGCGTCCGCTACCGGGTTCCCGGCGGGCCGCTCGCGCCGCTCATCGACCGCGCGCTCGTGCGGCCGCTGTCTCGACGAGATCTTCGACTACCGCGCCGCGCGTCTGCGCGAGCTGCTCGACTAGAGCCCGAGCGCCGGCGCCAGCCGCCGCAGCTGCGCGAGCCAGTCCGAGCCGAGCGCCTGCAGCGCGACCTGGTCGGCTCCCGCCTCCAGGTGCTCGTCGACGCGCGCACGGACGGCGGCCTCGTCGCCCCAGACGACGAGCGCGTCCACGAGCCGGTCGCTGCCGCCCTGGTCGAAGTCGGCCTCGTCGAAGCCCTCGCGCAGCCAGCTGGCGCGGTAGTTCGGCAGCTGCAGGTAGGGGCCGAGGTGCGCGCGGGCGGCGGCGCGCGCCCTGCCGGCGTCCTGCTCGAGCACGAATCCCTGCTCGGGCGCGAGCAGCGGGCCGTCTCCGAGGGCCGCCCGCGCACGCGCCGTGTGGCGCGGGGTGACGAGGTACGGATGGGCGCCGTCGGCGCGCTCCGCCGCGAGCCGGAGCATCTTCGGGGCGAGCGCGCCGAGCACGCGCGGGACCCGCTCGGGCGGCGCCGGCGGGCGGTAGACCGCCGCGTCCATGCCGTCGAGGTAGGCGCGCATGCTGGTCAGCGGCTTCGCGTAGTCGCGGCCGACGCTCGAGACGAGCGGCGCGTGGCTGACGCCGAGCCCGAGCAGGAAGCGGCCCGGGTGCGCCTCCCCGAGCGTCGCGGCGCCGTTGGCCGCGGCGGCCGGCTCGCGCAGCCAGATGCTGGCGATCCCCGTGGCGACGACGACGTGCTCGGTCGCGGCGAGGAGCATCGCCGCATGGGCGAGCGCCTCCTTGCCGCTCGGGCTCTCGCCGAACCAGAGCGTGCGGTAGCCGAGGGACTCGAGCTCGCGCGCCGCCTCGTTCTCCTCGGCGGCCGCGAGCAGCCCGATCGCGCCGAGCCAGACGCCGATGCGCCCGAGGTCCATGCGCGCCATCGTGGCAGCTCGGGCGCGGCCGGAGTCGCAGCAGGCCGGCCGGGCGAGGCTCCGGCGGGCCCGCCGACGGACGACCGCAGCCGCGACGCGATCGCGGCCTCGACGCGAGCACGGCCGGGCTGGTACCGTCGAGCCAATGTAGATCGCACTACGATGTTGCGCTGGTGACTCTCGCCTTCGGATGGACGGTTCGCCGGCGCCCCTGCGACCACGGGAGGGCTCGATGACGCAGAAGGAGCGGCTGAACCTCGGTCTCCGCGTGCTGCTCGAGAGCGGCATCGTCGCGGGTCTCGCCTACTGGGGCGTCCACGCCGGCCACGGCACGGGCGGCGAGCTCCTGCTCGGGATCGGCGCCCCGTGCTCGCCTTCGGCTTCTGGGGCGCGGTCGACTTCCGTGCGGCGGGCCGCCTCGCCGAGCCGCTGCGGCTGCTCCAGGAGCTCGTCGTCTCCGGGCTCGCGGCTGCGGCCCTGTATGCGGCCGGCCGGCACGGGCTGGGAATCGGCCTCGCCGCGCTCTCGGTCGTCTACCACGCACTCGTCTACGCCTCCGGCGAGCGGCTCCTGAAGCCGGGCGGCAGGGGCTCCGGCGCGGCGGCCGCGGCCGAGGGGACGACCCGGTGAGCGGCGGCTCCGAGCCGGCCCGGCGGCTCACTCCTCGGGCGGCAGCCAGACCCCGTCGCGCATCAGCAGCCGCCCGGGGAGCTCGTTCGCCTCGCGCCAGGCGCGGATCTCGGTCGGCGTCACGCGCAGGTAGACGTAGTCGCCGGCCTCCCTGCGCGCGTCGAAGCCGGTGTGCTGCGTGTGCGCGTCGGCGGTCGCCTCGTCGACGCCCTCGCTCACACGGCCGTCGACGAGCACGACGTCGCGCGTCGGGCCGACGCCGACGCGAGCGACGCCGGCGCGCAGGAGGTTTCGCGCGGTCGGAGACGAGCGCGACGTCGCGACGACCAGCGCCGCGCCGTCCCAGACATGGGAGAGCGGGACGAGATGGGCGTTCCCCCGCTCGTCCGCGCTCGCCACCCAGCAGTCGACCTCCGTCCGCAGCAGCGCCAGCGTGTCCGCCTTGCGCTGTGCCCGCGACCGCGGCGCCGGGGTCACGCCGCCCGCTTGGCCAGCAGCGCGTCGACGCGCTCGAAGCCCGCCTTCGCGCCCTCCTCGACGCCGTAGCGCATCGTCGTGTCCCGCTGCTCGGCCGTCTCGAAGCGCATCGTCTGCGTCAGCCTCGTCTGCTCGCCGAGATCCTCGAACTCGAGCGTCTGCAAGTGGTTCTGGAACGTCTGCACGAGCCGCGCGGGCGGCTCCACCTCGCGGAACTCGCCCTCGACGAGCCCGAACGCGGTCCGGAACCGGTAGCTGCCGCCCGGACGGACGTCCATCTCCTCGACGACGGTGCCGTCGCCCCACCACTCGGGGATCAGCTCCGGATCCGTCCAGACCGACCAGACGTGGGCGCGCGGAGCGTCGAAGACCCGTTCGACCCGGATCTCGAGCTCGTTCGGAGTGCTGACCGTGACCTCGTTCATCCCGCTCCCTTCCCGGCTTCGACGATTCCCGCGGACGGCCGGCCGCTGCAGCCGGTGCCGATCCCGCGCTCCGTGCTCAGCTCACGGCTCTTCTTCAGCAGCTCGCCGATCCGCGCCTCCTCGGCGGCGGTCAACTCCTTCAGCGCGAAGGCGGTCGGCCACATGGCCCCCTCGTCGAGGTTCGCCTTGTCGGCGAAGCCGAGCGTGGCGTACCTCGCCTTGAACTTCTGCGCGCTCTGGAAGAAGCAGACGACCTTGCCGTCCTTGGCGTACGCGGGCATCCCGTACCAGGTTCTCGGCGCGAGGGCCGGCGCGCTGGCCTTGACGAGCGCGTGGAGCCGCTCGGCCATGGCGCGATCCGCCTCCGGCATCTCGGCGATCTTCGCGAGCACGTCGCGCTTCGCCGTCCGCCTTGCCGGCGCCCGCGCGGCCTTCAGCTCGCGGGCGCGCTCCTTCATCGCGGCCCGTTCGTCGTCCGTGAACCCCGCGGATGCCTTGCCCTTGCGGGCCTTCTTCCCGGGCCGGCTCTCAGCCATCGCGCACCTCCGTGCGTCGGCGAGGTCTCCGGGCGGTGCCGTTGCTCATCGTGCTCCTTTCGTGCGTTCGACGACCTGCGCGAAGCGGTCGAGCCGCTGCAGCCAGGTGCTGATGCCCTCGAAGGCGTAGGGCACCAGCATGCACCTGCGGGAACGGCCGACCTTCTCCGTCGCGACCAGCTGCGCCTCCTCGAGCAGCCGGACGTGCTTCTTCATCCCGGTCAGCGACATCCCGAACGGCTCCGCGAGCTCGCTGATCGACGCGCCGCCGGCGCCCAGTCGCTCGAGCACCGCCCGCCGGGTCGGATCCGCCAGCGCCGCGAACGCGCGGTCGACCGTCGTCTGATACTGAACCATCAGGTTCAGTATTGCACGGCGCACGACGGATTGCGAGGTGCGAGACTCACCGTGAGGGGTTTCGCTCTCGATCGAAAGTGGGTTCGCAATGGCTGTCGGCATTCGCATCAAGCTCGCGGGGATCACCCAGGAGCAGTTCGACCACGTGCATGACCAGGCCAACCCCGACCGGACGGCGCCGAAGGGGCTGCTCTTTCACGCCTCAGGGCCGATCGACGGCGGTTGGGGGATCATCGACTTCTGGGAGTCTCGCGCCGACTTCGACGCTTTCGCTCCACGGATCGTGGAGGGGATGGCTGCGGCGGGAATCGATCCGCAGGGCCCGCCGGACATCAAGGAGTTCCCCGTGCACGAGCTGATCGCCGCTTAGCGCGACGATCCTGCGCGAAACGGAATGCGGGGGCGGCAGCCATGTCCAGGCTGCCGCCTCGCGACGTCAGGGTGCACCCGGGAGCGCTCGCGCAGCTGAGGGCGGGCGCCGTGCGGCCTGCGGCGCGCTGCGCTGCGCTCTGCCGCGCTACTTGATCAGCGTCAGCATCTTGAACATCGGCATGTACATCGAGATCAGGATCACGCCGACCATCGCGCCGACGCCGATCATCATGATCGGCTCGATGATCGAGGTCAGCGCGGCGACGGCCGCGTCGACCTCGTCCTCGTAGAAGTCCGCGATCTTGCCGAGCATCTTCTCGAGCTCTCCCGATTCCTCGCCGATCCGCACCATCTGGCTGACCATCGGCGGGAAGACGGGGTCGGCGGCGAGAGGCTGCGCGATCGGCGCGCCCTCCTGCACCCGCACGCGGGCGTTGGCGAGCGCGTTCTCGATCACCCAGTTCCCCGAGGTCTGCGCCGGTGATCTCGAGCGCCTTGATGATGTCGACGCCGGCCGCGACGAGCGTGGACAGCGTGCGCGAGAAGCGCGCCATCGCGATCTTGCGGACGGTGTCGCCGATCTTCATCGGGATGCGCAGCCTGATCCGGTCCCAGACCCTCCGGCCGGCCTCCGTCTTCTTCGCGCGCAGCACGCCCCAGATCGTGGCGCCGATCAGCGGGAAGATGATGTACCAGTCGTTGCGGAGCAGGTTCGAGCCGCCACGACGTCCGCCGTCAGCGTCGGCAGCTGTCCGCCGAGGCTGTCGAAGATGCCGACGAAGATCGGGACGATGAACATCAGCATCGCCGTCAGCACGATCGAGGCGAAGACGACGACGATCATCGGGTAGATCATCGCGCTCTTGACGCGGCGCTTGATCTTCGTGTCCTTCTCGATCTGGAAGGCGACCCGGTCGAGCACCTGGTCGAGCACGCCGGCGGCCTCGCCGGCTTCGACCATCGCGACGTAGAGCCGGCTGAACACCTTCGGGTGCTTGGCCATCGCCTCCGAGAGCAGCAGGCCGGCCTCGACGTCTCCGCGCACCTCGGTCACCACGTCGGCGAGCACCTTGTCGACCGTCTGCTCCTCGAGGATCGTCAGCGCAGCCACGACGCTGAGCCCCGCCTCGATCATGGTCGCGAACTGGCGCGAGAAGATCTGCAGCGAGCGCGGCTTGACCGCCTTGAAGAAGCCGCTCGCGCTGCTGCCGGTCGTCCGTCTCCCCGTCGACCTGGTCGAGCCGCTGCGGCAGCAGGCCCTTGGCCCGGAGCTGCTCGCGGGCGTTGGTCAGGTCGGGAGCCGAGACGACGCCGCTCAGTTCCATGCCCTGCGCGTTGATCGCGCTGTAGGCGAAGGCGGCCATCAGGGAGACGTCGTCGTCGTGGCGGTGGGCGTGGCGGCGGCGGCCGCGGCGGACGTGCTCGAGATCTTGAGCAGGGCCAGGGAGAAGCGGGAGCCGTCGGCCGTATTGACGAGCGTGATCGGCTGCCCCTTCTGCAGGGTCAGGGTCGTGGTGCCGTCGGCGAACGAGCCACCGACGACGGCGAGCTTGACGGCGCCCGGCTCGAAGCCGGCGACGCGGAACGAGACCTTGCCCGCCGGGAAGCTCTTGCCGAGGGGGACGTCCATCTTCTTGCCGTCGACGCGCAGGGTCGCCTGCGGGATGGTCGCGGTCTTGAGCCCAGGCGCGGTGGTCTGGATGGTGCCGAGGACCGGGGCTGCGCCCTGCGGGATCGCCGGCTGCGCGGGCGTCGGTCCGGTGCCCGGCGGCGTCGCCGACGCGTCGACCTGCGGCTTGAACGGGTCCTTGGCATGGAAGAGGGTCAGGGTCGGCAGCGAGTCGAGGCCGGCGGGCGGGGCGGAATCGCTGTTCGTCAGCACCGCGGGGCTCGAGGGCGGCGCCGCGGACGTGCTCGAAGCCGGAGCGCCGGTCGTGGTCGTGCCCGGGACGCCGGTCGTGGTCGTGCCCGGGACGCCGGTCGTGGTCGTGCCGGTGTCGGCGGTCGTCGTCGCGGGCGCGGCGGTCGCCGCGTTTCCGCCGCCGTGCAAGGCCTTGAGGGTCTTCGGGCCCTGGATCGCGACGAGTGCCAGCAGCAGGACGACGCCCACCGCGAGCCCGATCTTCTGCTTCCTCTCCCTCGCCTTGCGTCCGCTCTTCGCAGCCATCAGTCCCCGTTCCTCCGGTGCTGCGCCGCCGCGCTGGTGCCGCTCGGCGGCGTGGTCGTCGTGTCGGTGGGCGTCACCGCGACGGGCGGGACGGTCGGCGCGAAGACGTATGCCTCGAGCTGCAGGGTCGCCTTCACCTGCGGCAGACCGGCGTCTCCGGCCGTGAAGCTCGACGCTGTCGACGCTGAAGAGCCTGCCGCCCGCGGCCAGTGCGCCGTCGTGGACGTCGACGAGGCCGCGCAGGGTGGCGAGCAGCCTGGTCAGCTGCCCGTAGCGCCCCTGGAATCGACGGAGATCGGAAGCGATCTCGTACCCGCCGCTCGGGCGCCCGGCGTCGGGGCTCCCGGGCCTGATCGTCTGCAGCGAGATCCCGCCGCAGCGGCCGCACGACCGAGATCGAGCAGGACGCCGGCGTGTCGGGCCGTCCGGCATGGCCCTGCTGAGCCGGTAGAGTCGGCGATCTTCACCCGGTCGACCGCGCTCGCGGCGGGCGCGCCGACGCGGCTTCCGCGGCCGCGATCTGCGTCTGCGTGGTCGCGATCTTCGTCTTCAGCTCCGTCCGCCTTGAGCCGCTTCGGCGAGAGACAGGACGAAGTAGCCCCCGCCGAGGACGACGAGAGCCAGCCGCCGGCGCCGATCCCACGAGCTTCTGCTTCTGCAAGGCCGCTCGACGACGCACCCGTTCCCGACGACGGTGGCGGTGATCGGTGAATGGAGACGTCCTTGGCCCGGGCAGCTGGACGTCGCCGACGTCAGGCTGACGTCCGTCAGCGTCGGCACGCCGACAGGCGCTGGAGCAGGCGGCCACGCCGTCCGTCGTGTAGGTGTAGCCGCCGATCGTCGATGCGCCGATTGCCGCGGTTCCGTCGGACGGGGTCGTTGCGGCTCCTGCGGCGACCGGGGCGGCGAGGTGGAGGCTGTCGAGCCAGACGTCGT
>CAWIUN010000012.1:0-88308 GCA_963839285.1 uncultured Actinomycetes bacterium | reverse complement strand
CCGGCTTCTAACCCTCAGCGCGTTGGCCGCCGGTCGAGCCGAACCGGGACGATCCGGCGCTTTCCGTCGCGGACGATCGCGAAGCGCGCCGACGCACCCGGGCGGAGACGCTCGCCGACGATGCGGACGACGTCGCCGCCGCCGCGGACGGGGATGCCGTCGATCGCGACGATCACGTCGCCGCCCCGCGTCACCTCCTCGCCGAGGAACCGCTCGGCGACGCCTGCGCGCAGGCCGGCCCGCTCGGCGGCCGTGCCGGGCTCGACCCTGTCGACGACCGCCCCGTGCAGGACGCGGTAGCCGAAGTGCTTCGCGAGCGCCGGCGTCAGGTCGGAGGTGCCGATGCCGACGTAGGCGTAGGCGACCGTCCCGGAGGCGAGCAGCTGCGCCAGCGAACGCCGGGCGGCGTTGATCGGGACCGCGAAGCCGACTCCCTCGAAGCCGCCGGAGCTGCTGCCGCCGTTGCGGATCTGGGCGTTGATGCCGATCACGCGGCCGCGGGCGTCGAAGAGCGGCCCGCCCGAGTTGCCGTGGTTGATCGGCGCGTCGGTCTGGATCGCGTCGACGACGTCGTACCGCGAGGTCAGCGACGCGATCGAGCGCGTGGCCGAGACGACCCCGACGCTGAGCGACTCCGAGTTGCCGAACGGGCTGCCGATCGCGGCGACGGGCTCGCCGACGACGACCGCCGAGGAGTTGCCGAGCGGCAGCGGAGCGAGCGGGTGCGCGGCCGGGTCGACCCGGAGCACGCCCACGTCGTCGAAGACGTCCCAGCCGACGACCTTCGCCTGCACGCGCTCCCCGTCGGAGAACTCGACGTAGACCTCGGTCGCAGCCTTGACCGAGGCGGCGTCCGGCGCCTCGCCGGCGTTCGTGATCACGTGCGAGCTCGTCAGGATCGAGCCGTCCGCGTCCACGACGAAGCCGCTGCCCTGGCTCTCGGAGGTGAGCGCACCGCCGGAGGGGCCGAAGAAGGCGAAGATCGTGACGACGCCGGCGGCGCGGTCGGCGTAGATCCGGGCGGGATCGAAGCCCGAGCCCTGGAGCGGCTTCGCGACCGGGCGGGCGACCCCTTGCGGCTGCGGCTCGCTGACGACGTAGGTCGCCCGCGTCGTCGTCCCGAGCAGGCCGGCCGAGCGACCGATCGCGAGCGAGGCGACGCCGCCGAGGACGGCTGCGGCGACTGCGATCAGCGCGAGCGGCGTCCGGCGCATGGCCGCTCACTGTAGCCGCGCCTGACGGGTCTCCGGGGCGATTTCACGGGAAAACGCCCGCAGTCGATTTCACGGGAAAACCCCCGGCTCAGGCGGCCGCGGAGGCGGGCACCGGTGCGGCGCTGAGCACGAGCGAGAAGACCGTGCTGCCCGGCGACGACTCGAGCTCGACCCGGCCGCCCATCAGCTCGGCGAGCTCGCGGGCGATCGCGAGACCGAGCCCGCTGCCGGCGGCGACCGATCCCTCGAGCCGCGTGAAGCGCTCGAAGACCTGCCGCGCGCTCTCGGCCGGGATCCCGGGCCCGTCGTCTGCGACCGCCAGCACGGCCGTCCCGCCGGCACGCCGCGCCCGCACGGTCACCGTCGTGCCCGCCGGCGTGTGCCGCAGGGCGTTGTCGACGAGGATCCGCCCGATCTGGAGCACCCGCTGCTCGTCGCCGAGCCCGCTCGCGGCCGCGTCCGCCTCGAGCGCGAGCGGGTGGCCCTGCCGGTCGGCCCGCACGCTGAACTCCGAGACGAGCACCGCCGCCAGCGAGCCGAGCTCGAGCGGCTCGCGCTCGACGGTCAGCCGGCCGGCGTCGAGCCGCGAGAGGTCGAGCAGGTCGGTCGCGAGCTTCGTCAGCCGGTCGACCTGCTCGCGCATCTGGGCGACGAAGTCGCGCCGCGTCTCGTCGTCGAGCTCCTCCTCGTCGAGCAGCTCGAGGAAGCCGCCGAGCGAGAACAGCGGCGTGCGCAGCTCGTGCGAGGCGTTGCCGATGAACTCGCTCCGGGCGCGGTCGAGCTGGGCGAGGCGCAGCCGCATGCGCTCGAAGGCCCGCGCGAGCTCGCCGATCTCGTCCTCGCCCGCGTCGACGACCGGCTCGTCGAACCTACCGCCTGCGATCCGGTCGGCGGCGCGCTCGAGCCGGCGCAGGCGCCGCCCGAATGCGCGCGCGCCGCCGTAGCCGAGCAGCAGCGAGAACGCGAACGCGAGCCCCGCGGCCGCGAGCAGCCGCCGCTGGGCGAGATGCACCGTCGCGAGCGTGTCGCTGAGCGACGCGGAGAGCAGCACGACCGCGTCGCGCGAGGGGAGCGGGATCGCGGCCTCCGCGTACTCCTGCTCGTGCCGGCTGACGGTGCCGTCGGCTGCGGCTCCCGCCACCGCCGCGCTCTCGGCGACCGAGTCGACGGCCATGTCGGCCGCACGGCCCGGGTTCGAGTCGGCGAAGTTGGCGAGCAGCCGTCCCGGCCCCGAGTACGTGTAGACGACGGTGCGGGCGCCGAACGTGGCGCTGCTGCCGTCCGCGATCTCCTGCCAGAGGGTCTGGTCGCGCGCCGAGACCTCCGCCGCGACCACCCGGGCGTTCTCCCGCAGCGTGCTCACCTTGGCGTTCACGAGCGCCCGCTCGAACGAGGGCACGACGATCAGGTAGGCGATCGCGAAGGCGCCGAGCAGGACGAGGAAGAGCGCCGCCGAGAGCCGCGCCCCGACGGTGCGGAACGCGGTCACGCCCGGTCGCTGAACCGGTAGCCGACGCCGCGGACGGTCTGGATGTGGGCCGGCTCGCGCGGCTCGCTCTCGAGCTTCTCGCGCAGGTGCCGGACGTGGACGTCGATCGTCCGCGGGTCGCGGTAGTCGGCGTTCCCCCAGAGCTCCTCGAGCAGCTGCCGGCGGCTCCAGACCCTGCCGGGATGCGAGGCCATGATCCGCAGGAGCTCGAACTCGACGTAGGTGAGCTGCACGGCCTCGCCGCGCGCCTCGACCTCGCGCCGCTCGACGTCGACGGTCAGGTCGCCCGCCTCGATCCGCGCGCTCCCGTCGAGCTCGGCCCGCTGCAGCCCGGCCCGCCGCAGCAGCGCCCGCACCCGGCTGCGGAACTCGCGGATCGAGAACGGCTTCGTGATGTAGTCGTCCGCGCCGAGCTCGAGCCCGAGCACCTTGTCGAGCTCGTCGTCGCGGGCCGTCAGCATGATGATCGGCACCGTGCTCGTCGTCCGCAGGCGCTTGCAGACCTCGAGCCCGTCGAGCTTCGGCAGCATCACGTCGAGCACGACCAGGTCGACCGGCTGCTGGCCGAAGCGGGCCAGCGCCTCCTCGCCGTCGCGGGCCTGCACGACGCGGTAGCCGTCGCGCTCCAGCGGGTAGGTCAGGAGCTTCTGGACGGATTCCTCGTCGTCGACGAGCAGGATTGTCGAGGCGTCGGCCATCGGTGGTCGCCAGCCGTGGCGCCTACTATAGCCCTCGACGATGGCTGCCCCCGGGCCCTTTCCCACGCGGCGCCGGCCGCGGCGAGGCTCGCTCGAGCGCCCCGTCAGCGGCCGCGTCTACCGCGGCACCTGGCTGCTGCTCGCCCTGCCGCTCCTGGTCGCGGCCTTCAGCGTCTCCCGCCCGGCGACGCTGACGCGGCCGACGCTGCCCCCCGCCTTCGACGCGGCGACGGCCGGCTCGCTCGCCCGCGAGCTGGCGCTGCGCTACCCGGACCGCACGCCGGGAACCGCCGGCGCGCGCGGCGCCGCCGGCTGGCTGGAGCGCCAGCTGCGCGCCTACGGGCTGCCCGTCCAGGTCGAGCGCTTCGAGGCGACGATCCCGGGGCTCGGCCGCCGCGAGCTGCGCAACCTCGTCACGACGGTCAGCGGACCGCCGCAGTCCCCGGACACGATCGTCGTCATGGCGCACCGCGACGACGACGGCGAGGGGCCGGGCGCGAACGACAACGCCTCCGGCACCGCCGCCCTGGTCGAGCTCGCCCGCGCCTACGCGGCGCCGCCCGGCTCGGCGGGCGGCGCCGAGCCCGTCACCCCCGCGCACCGGATCGTCTTCCTCTCGAGCGACGGCGGCGCGTTCGGAGCGCTCGGCGCCGCCCACTTCGTCGAGCACTCGCCGTACCGGCGCTCCGTCGTCGCCGTCGTCGACCTCGACGCGATCGCGGGTACCGGCTCGCCGCGGCTCGAGTTCGCGGGAGACGCCCCGCGCTCGCCCTCCGCGACGTTGCTCCGGACCGCGGCGGCGCGGCTCGCGGAGCAGACCGGCTCGCTCCCGCGGCGCCCGAGCGCGCTCGGGCAGCTCGTCGACCTCGGCTTCCCGTTCAGCCTCTACGAGCAGGCCCCCTTCGTCGGCCGCGGCGTCCCTGCCCTGACGCTGACGACCGGCGGCAGCCGACCGCCTGCGGGCTTCACCGACCAGCAGGTCCACGAGGCCCGGCTCGGCGCGGTGGGGCGGGCGGCGCAGAACCTGGTCGGCTCGCTCGACCAGGGCCTCGAGCTCGCGCAGGGGACGACGAGCTACGTCTGGCTCGGCGACCGCGTCGTGCGCGGCTGGGCGATCGAGCTCGTGCTGATCACCTCGCTCCTGCCGTTCCTGGTCGCGGCGGTCGATCTCTTCGCCCGCTGCCGGCGGCGGCGGATCCCGCTCGCGCCCGCGCTGCGCAGCTACCGCAGCCGGGTCGTCGTCTGGCTGGTCGCGGGCGCGCTCTTCGAGCTGTTCGCGCTCGCGGGCGCCTGGCCGCGCGGCGCTCCCCGTCCGCTCGCACCCGGCTCGGCCGCCGCGACGCACTGGGCGGTCGTGCCGCTCGCGGGCCTCGGCGTCCTCGTCGCGGGCGCCTGGCTGCTCGCGCGCGGCCGGCTCGCCCCGCGCCGGCCGGTCACGATCGAGGAGCAGCTCGCGGGCCACACGGTCGCGCTGCTCGCCCTCGCCGTGATCGCACTCGTGGTCGTCGCGATCAACCCCTTCGCGCTCCTCTTCGTCGTCCCGTCGCTGCACGCCTGGCTGTGGCTGCCCCAGTCCCGCGGCCGGCCGTGGCTGCAGGCGCTGCTGCTCGTCCTCGGGCTCGCCGGCCCGGCGCTGCTCCTCTGGTCGCTCGGCTCCCGCTTCGGGCTCGGGCTCGACGCTCCGTGGTACCTCGCCTCGCTCGTCTCGGTCGGCTACGTGCAGCTGCCGCCTGTCGCAGTCGCGCTCGCCTGGGCCGCGGCGGGGGGGCAGCTCGTCGCGCTCGCGGCCGGCCGCTACGCGCCCTACCCGGACGAGCGCGAGCGCGGGCCGCGCGGGCCGGTCCGGGAGCTGATTCGCGACGGTCGTGCTCGCGGGCCGCCGCCGGCGGCGCGTCACCGAGGCCCGCCGGCGCGCGGCGGCCGGATAGGCGCGGCGACTGCTCCGGGCCTCGGGACGCGCACACGGCATCTCGGGTCGCGGATCTGCCCGCTCGTCGTCCGGCAGTGGCGGCCCCGTCGCGGCAACTGCCGACGTCGAGCGAGCGAACGTCGCGCTCGACCGGGGGTGCGCAAGCCGTCGCCGCCGCCGGACGCCGGTTCGGGCAGAGCCACGCGTCAGCCGAGCGGCAGGTAGCGCACCGGCGTCCCCGCCTCGAGGACGCCGTCGCCCCGCGGCACGAGGACGAGCGCCTCGGCGGCGGCCGCCCGCGCGATCATGTGCGACTCCTGGCCCGAGAGCGGCTCGAGCGCGACGCTCCGCTCGCCGCCCGCGAACCGCGCACGCACGACCTGATCGCGGTCCGGGATCCGCCGCAGGTCTCGCGCCAGCGTCCCCGGCAGCCAGCGCGGCCCGGGCGGGCGCAGGCCGAGCAGCGCGTGCACCGCGGGCCGGACGAAGAGCTCGAAGCCGACCAGCGCGGAGACCGGGTTCCCCGGCAGGCCGAAGACGAGCGTCCGGCCGCGGACGCCGAAGGCCACGGGCTTGCCCGGCTTCATCGCGACCCTCCAGAACACCTCCTCGACGCCCAGCTCGGCCTCGATCCGGCGCACGAGGTCGTGCGGCCCGACCGAGACGCCGCCCGAGCTGACGAGCACGTCCGCCTCGAGCCCCCGCGCGATCGCCGCGCGGTGGGCCTCGTCGTCGTCGGCGACGGAGTCGAGCCTCTCCGCCTCGGCGCCCGCGGAACGCAGCTGGGTCGCCAGGATCAGCCCGTTCGCCTCGTAGACCTCGCCCCGGCCGAGCGGCTCCCCCGGCCGCCGGAGCTCGGTACCGGTCGCGAGCACGGCGGCCCGCGGGCGGCGCGTGCACACCGCCTCGGCGACTCCTGCCGCCGCGAGCGCGCCGAGCCGGGCTGCATCGAGCCGCGTCCCGGCGGCGACGACGGTCTCGCCGGCCGCCACGTCTCCTGCCCGGGGCCGGACGTTCTCGCCGGGCGTGACGTCCGACGGGAGCTCCACACTGTCGTTGTCATGCTCGACAACGACCTCGACCGGCACGACGGCGTCGGCTCCCTCCGGCACGACGCCGCCCGTCGCGATCCCCATCGCCTCGCCGGGCGCGAGCCCGCGGCCCGCGGGCCTCCCGGCGGCGACCCGGGCGACGACGGGAAGCGGCCCGGGAGCGTCGGCGGCTCTGATCGCGTAGCCGTCCATCGCCGAGCTCGCGAAGGGCGGCAGGTCGACGACGGCGCGGGCGTCCTCGGCGAGGACGCGGCCCGCTGCCTGCTCGAGCGGAACTCGCTCGGAGTCGAGTGGCTGCGCGTGCTCGAGGACGCGGGCGAGCGCTTCGTCGATCGTGAGCAGATCGGCCATGGACGCCGCATAAGCTACTGGCGATGCCAGGTCGGACGATCGCGGACCGCTACGACCTCGAGCAGCCGCTCGGCGGCGGCGCCATGGCCGCGGTCTGGCTCGCGCAGGACCGCGAGCTCGGACGGCGGGTCGCCGTCAAGCTGATCGCGCCCGACGCCGACCGCGCCCGCTTCGAGCGGGAGGCGCGGGCGGTCGCCGCGCTCTCGCATCCCAACATCTGCCAGCTCTTCGACTACGGGGAGACAGACCAGGGCCCGTACATGGTCCTCGAGTACCTGCCGGGCGGCACGCTCGAGGACCGGCTCGCGTCCGGCCGCCCGCTGCCGGACCGGGAGACCGGCCGGATCGCGCAGGAGGTCGCCGCGGGCCTCGCGCACGCGCACGAGCGCGGCCTCGTCCATCGTGACCTGAAGCCGGCGAACATCCTCTTCGACGGCGGAGGGGCGGGCCAAGATCGCCGATTTCGGCCTGGCGAGGATCGCGGGCGCGCGGGCGCTCACCGAGGCGGGGACGATCATGGGGACCGCCGCGTACATCTCGCCGGAGCAGGCGTCGGGTGCGCAGGCGACGCCCGCGAGCGACGTCTACTCGTTCGGGGCGATCCTCTACCGCATGCTGACGGGCCGGCCGCCGTTCGTCTCCGACTCGGCGCCCGAGCTCGTGCGGATGCACCGCGAGGAAGAAGCCCCTCCCGTCGCGCTCCACCGGGACGACGCGCGCCGCCGGCGCTCGCGGCCGTCGCGGTCGCGGCGCTGGCGAAGGATCCCGCGGCGCGGCCGGCGGACGGCGACGCGCTGCTCGCCGACCTGGTCGGCGCGGACGACGCGACGACACTGCTCGCGACCGCCCCGCCGACGGCTCTCGTCGGGAGCGCCACCGCCGCAGCGCCCGAGACCGAGGTGCTCCCGCCGCGGCGCAGACCGTCCGCCCGCAGCGCCGGTCGACCGTCCTGCCGCTCGCGATCGCGGCGGTCGCCCTGCTCGCGATCGGCGGCGCCGCGCTCGCCTACGTCCTCGCCGACGGGGGCGGCAGCGGCACCGCGTCGACGCCCGTCTCGCTGAACCTGCCGACCGCCGCCACGGAGCCGACCGGCGCGCAGACGACCGCGCCGGCGACGAGCGCGGCCGCGACGACCCAGGAGGCGACGACCCGGGGCGACGACTGCGGCCACCGCCACGAGCGCCACGACCTCCACCGCCGCGACGACCGCGGCGCACCACGACCACGAGCCCGACCGCGACGACCGCGGCCACGACCGCGGCCGAGACGGCGACGACGGCGCGCGACGACGACGCGACGACGACTGCCGCCGCGACGACAGCCGCGACCACGACCACGCCGGCGACGAGCGCTGCCGCGACGACGGCGGCGGCACGACGACGGCGGCCGGATGATCTCCGTCGTCGTCCCCGTCCACGACGAGGAGCAGACGATCGCGCTCCTCCACGACGAGCTCCGCTCCGCGCTCGACCCGCTCGGGACGGCGTGGGAGACGGTCTTCGTCGACGACGGCTCCACCGACGGCTCGTGGGCGGCGCTGACGCGGCTGCACGCCTCCACGTCCAACGTCCGGGTCGTCAGGCTGCGCCGGAACTTCGGCAAGGCGGCGGCGCTCTCGGCCGGCTTCGCGCAGGCCCGGGGCGAGGTCGTCGTCACGATCGACGGCGACCTGCAGGACGACCCGGCCGAGATCCCGAAGCTGCTCGCGAAGCTCGAGGAGGGCTTCGACCTCGTCTCCGGCTGGAAGACCCGACGCCGCGATCCCTGGTCGCGCCGCGTTCCTCTCGCGCGGGTTCAACCGCCTGACCGCGTGGCTGACCGGGCGTCCGCCTGCACGACGTCAACTGCGGGCTGAAGGCGTACCGCGCCGAGGTCGTCCGCGGCCTGCGCGTCTACGGCGAGCTCCACCGCTTCATCCCCGTCCTCGCGCATCACCAGGGCTACCGCGTCGCCGAGCTGCCCGTCAACCACCGCCCGCGCGAGCACGGCCGCTCCCGCTACGGGCTCGAGCGCTACCTGCGCGGCTTCCTCGACCTGCTCGGCGTCTCGTTCATGGGCCGCTACAGGCACCGGCCCCTGCACCTCTTCGGCGGGCTCGGGCTCGGGCTCGGGCTCGTCGGCTTCGTGATCCTCGTCTACCTGACCGTGGTCAAGCTGCTCGGCCACGCGATCGGCGGCCGCCCGCTGCTCCTGCTCGGCGTCCTGCTCGTCGTCGTCGGGCTGCAGTTCTTCTCGCTCGGGCTGATCAGCGAGCTCGTGACCGCGCAGCACGAGCAGCGGACGGCCGATCGCGACCGGACCGAGCAGCTCGTCGAAGACGTCCTCGCCTAGTGCGCGTCCTCTACTTCGGCACCTACGAGCGGGACTATCCGCGAAACGCGCAGGTGATCTCGTGCCTGCGCGGCGCGGGCGTCGAGGTGCTCGAGCACAACGTCTCGGTCTGGCAGGGACGCGAGCACAAGTGGCGGCCCGGCCCGCTCGCCGCGCTGCGCGTCCTGCTCGCCGAGGCACGCCTGCGCCGGCCCGTCCGCAAGCCGTTCGACGCGGTCATCGTCGGCTATCCGGGCCACTTCGACATGCCGCGGGCGCGCCGCGTCGCCGGCCGCTCGCGGCCGCTCGTCTTCAACCCGCTCGTCTCGCTCGCGGACACGCTCGTCGGCGACCGCGGGCGCTGGCGGCCCGGCTCGGTCGCCGCGAAGACGCTCGCCGTCGTCGACCGGCGGGCGCTGCGGCTCGCAGACCTCGTCGTCGCGGACACGGACGTCCACGGGGACTTCCTCGCCCGGGTCGGCGAGATCCCGCGCGAGCGGGTCGCGACGGCGCTGGTCGGTGCCGAGGAGCGGCTCTTCCGCCCCGCCTGGCGCCCGCTCGAGCCGTTCCACTGCCTCTTCGTCGGCAAGCTGATCCCGTTGCACGGGCTCGAGACGATCCTCGCGGCCGCCGCGCTCGCGCCGGAGATCCCGTTCCGGATCGTCGGCAGCGGCCAGCTCGACGCGGAGCTCGACCGGCGGCCGGCGAACGTCGAGTGGCAGCCCTGGATCGAGTACGAGCGGCTGCCCGGAGCCTACTGGGACGCGGGCTGTGCGCTCGGCATCTTCGGCACCTCGGACAAGGCGCGGCGCGTGATCCCGAACAAGGCCTACCAGGCGCTCGCCTGCGGGACGCCGCTCGTCACCGCGGGCACCCCGGCCGCCCGCGAGCTCCTGGTCGACGGCGAGAGCGCCCTGCTCGTCCCGCCCGGCGACCCGGAGTCGCTCGCGGCGGCGGTCAGGCGCGTCGCGGCGGACCGCGAGCTGGCGCTGCGGCTCTCGGCCGGCGGCCGGGCCGCGTTCGAGGAGCGCGCGTCCGAGCAGGTGCTCGGCGCCCGCTGGCGCGGCCTGCTCGAGGGCGCGGTCGAGTCGCGGCGATGAGCGTCGCGGCCGTGCGGGAGCGCGCCGGGGAGCTGCACGGCCGGGCGCTCCTCTGGGCGGCCGTGACCGCCTACGCGGTGGGCTTCTCGGCGCTCGGGATGCTGCGGCACCGCGCGCTCGAGACCGGCCGCTTCGACCTCGGCAACATGACGCAGGCGGTCTACAACACCGCCCACGGCCACTTCCTCGAGGTGACCAACCTGCGCGGGGAGCAGGTCTCCCGGCTGGCGGCGCACGTCGACCCGATCCTGGCGCTCCTCGCGCCGCTCTGGTGGCTCTGGCCGAGCCCCGACCTGCTGCTCGTCGTCCAGACGGTCGCGATCGCGCTCGGCGCGCTGCCCGTCCACCGGCTGGCGCGTCGTCACCTCGGCGGCGAGCGCGCCGCGCTCGGGTTCGCGCTCGCCTACCTGCTCTACCCGCCGGTCCAGTGGCTGACCCTGAACGAGTTCCACCCGGTCGCGCTCGCGACCCCGCTCCTCCTCTGGGGGATCGACCTGCTCGACCGCGACCGCCCGCTCGCCTTCTGCGCCGTCGGGCTGCTGGCGGCGGCGAGCAAGGAGGAGATCGGGCTCGTCGTCGCGATGCTCGGCCTCTGGTACGCGCTCGCGCGCGGTCGCCGTGCCTGGGGCCTCTCGATCGCGGCTGCGGGAGCCGCGGCCTCGGCCGTCGCGATCGGGCTCGTGATCCCGCACTTCAACGCCGGCGCCTCCTCGGCCTTCTACGGCCGCTACGCCGAGGTCGGCGGCTCGCCCGCGGGGATCCTGAAGACTGCGCTCACCGATCCCCTGCACGTGCTCGGGGTCGCGTTCGACGGGCGCGGGATCGGCTACCTGCTCGAGCTCGTGCTGCCGCTCGCCGCGCTGCCGCTCGCGGCGCCGCTCCTCGCGCTCGCGGCCGCGCCGGAGCTCGCGATCAACCTGCTCTCGGCGACGCCGACCCAGACCTCGATCCACTTCCACTACACCGGCGCGATCCTGCCCGCCCTCGTCGCCGCCTCGGTGCTCGGGGCGGCGCGCGTCGCGCGGCACACGCGACTCGACGGAGCCTCGCTCGCAGCGCTCGCCGTCGCCGCGGCGCTCGTCGCAGGCTGGCGGCTCGGCCCGATCCCGCTCTGGCGCTTCGTCCCCGGCGGCGAGACGCTGCAGGCGCGGGCGGCGCACGTCTCGGCGCACGACCGGATCGTCCTCGACGCCCTCGAGCTCGTCCCCGACGGCGCCGTCGTCTCGGCCTCGAACGCGCTCGGCGCGCACCTGTCCGCGCGGCGGCGGGTGCTCAGCTTCCCGTACGTGCAGGACGCGACCTGGGTGGCGGTCGACGAGCGCGTCGCCGGCTACGCCGACCGGATCGCGCCGCTGCCCTACGCGACGCGGATCGCCCGGCTCCGCCGCGAGCCGGGCTGGCGGCTCGTCTTCGAGCGCGACGGCGTGCTCGTGTTCCGCCGCGTCACAGCGGGATAGTCTGCCGCAACAGGTAGGCGCAGAGCCCGAGCGCGAGCCACTGCGCAGGCTCGTCGTCCTCGGCCGCCGCGAGCGGGACCGTCCAGACGACGTACCACACGATCAGGTACGGCGTCGCGAGCAGCAGCAGCCCCGCGGCGAGGCCGAGCCGGGCTCGTCCGCGCGAGGCCTCGCGCAACAGCCACGCGTAGGCGACGCGTAGCCGGCGGCCGCGAGCGCGACGGCCGGCGCATGCGGGACGCCGAGCCGGCCGAGCCGGTGCGGGAGCGCGAAGCGCGTCTCGAGCCCGGCGTGGCGGGCGAGCGGCCCGAAGGCCTCGAGCCAGCCGGCGCCGTAGCGCCAGCTCGCGACCGCGACGACGAGGGCGGCCGCGGCGGCGAAGCCGAGATGCGTGACGCGGCGGCCGGTCGCCCGCGCTTCGAGGGCGCGCAACGGGAGCAGCACGAGCGGCACCCACTTGACCAGGATCGCCAGGGCCCACGCCGCGCCGGCCCAGTCGGTTCGGCCCCGGCGCGCGAGCCAGAGGGCGGCGAGGACGAGCGCGGCCATCCAGGCGTCGTTGTGCCCGCCGCCGGCGAAGTGGAGGGCGAGCACGGGATTCCAGCCGACGAAGGCGAGCGCGTGCGCGGGCCGGCGCGAGAGCCGGCGCCGCGAGCAGCGCGGCGACGAGCACGGCGGCCGCGGCGAGCGACTTGTAGACCCAGGCCGCGGCGTCCGCCGAGCGGCCGGCGGCGAGCGCGAGCGGCTCGGAGGCGAGCGTGAAGGCCGGGCCGTAGACGCTGCCCGACGTCCCGCCAGTCGGCGCCGACGTAGGGAAGGGCCGGATCGCCGGGGAAGTCGGCCGGTGCGTCGCGATAGGGGTTGCCGCCGTGGACGGCGGCGATGCGTCCGTAGTCCCAGTAGGTCCAGGCGTCGGTCGAGAGCAGGAGGGGCGCCCCGAGCGGCGCGAGCTGGATCGCGACCGCGACCGCCCCGACGGCGGCGAGCGGCGCTCCCGCGCGGACGGCCCGCACACCCACGGCGTAGAGCACGAGCGCGGCCGCGGCGCAGCCGAGGAACGCCCAGCCCCAGCTCCGGTCTCCCTGCGGATGGCCGCCGCGGAGCGGCTCGAGCGGCGACCCGGGCGCCCACGCGAAGGCGGCGCAGGCGGCCACGAGCGCGAGCACCGCCACGCCGGCGGCAAGGCCGAGGCGGGGCCTACTGCGCAGGGGCGGTCGTCGTGGGGGCCGGCGGCGGCGCGGGAGTCGGCGGCGGCGTCGGGCGGGGCCGGCGGGGCCACCTTCGGCGCGCCGGCGGCTTCGGCGGCTTCGGCACCACCGCCGTCCGGGCCGGCGCCTTCGGCTCGGACGTCGCCGCGGCGGTCGTCGACGTCGACTCCGTCGTCGTCGGCCTGTAGACCGGGACGTAGTCGAGCTGGTAGTGGCCGCGGGTGAAGTCGGTGCGCCAGACGGGGTCGCTCTTGGCGACCTGGAACTCGGTCGCCGGGGCCTTGGCGAGCGCCGCGACCATGAAGTCGTGCCAGATCTTCGCCGGAAAGGTGCCGCCCGCGACCGAGATCCCGTGCACGTTCGTCATCGGGACGCGCGCCTTCGGGTAGCCCATCCAGACCGAGGTCGAGAGCTGCGGCGTGTAGCCGCAGAACCAGGCGTCGACGTGCTCCTCGGTCGTGCCGGTCTTGCCCGCCGCCGGCCGGTCGTAGAGGGTCGCGTTCGGGTAGCCGGTGCCGTACTTGATGTTCTGCTCGAGCACGTCGGTGACCTCGGCCGCGACCCAGTCGGCGATGACGCGCTTGCGCTCGGACCTGCCCCAGCCCGCGCCGGTGTCGTCCTTGCCGTCCGGGAGCACCACCTTCGTGATCGCCATCGGTCGCGAGTAGACGCCGCCCGCGGCGATGGTCGCGTAGGCGCTCGCCATGTCGAGCGGCGAGACGCCGTCGCGGAGGCCGCCGAGGCCCATCGCGGCGACCGTCGGCTGGCCGCCGAAGTTGATCCCGAGCCGCTCGGCCATGCTCCTGACCGCCTCCGGCCCGACGTCGAGGGTCAGCTGCGCGTAGACCGTGTTGTCCGACGAGAGCGTCGCGCGCGTGATCGAGGTCGAGCCGAGGTAGCTGTGCCCGTAGGTCTCGACGTGCCAGGGCTGCGCGACGCACCAGGGGCCGGTCGAGCACGTGAACGGCGCCGACGTGTAGTAGGTCGAGTCGGGGTTCATCCCCTTCGCGATCGCGGCCGCGAGGACGAACGTCTTGAAGGTCGACCCGGGCTGGCGGCGGCCCTGCGAGACGAGGTTGTACTGGTTGCCCTTGTTCCCGGGGATGACGCCGACCATCGCGCGGATCGCGCCGTTCCTCGGGTCGATCGCGATCAGCGCCGACGCCGGGTCGGTCTTCTCGTCGAGGGTGCCGCGGATCGCCCGCTTGGCGTCGCGCTGCAGCCGCGGGTCGATCGTCGTGTAGACCTTCAGCCCGCCCGAGCGGACGGTGTTCGTCCCGTACTGGCGCTGCAGCTCCTCGATCACGTAGCGGAAGAAGTCGGGCTGACGGAGCGTCTGATAGAGCGTGCCCGGCTTCAGCCGCAGGTTCGTGCCGGCGACCGCGTGGTCGTACTGCCGCTGCGTGATGTCGCCGTTGTCGAGCATCGCCGCGAGCACCTCGTTGCGGCGGGCGAGCGCCTTCTCGGGCGCGTGCAGCGGGTCGTAGACGGACGGCGCCTGCGGCAACCCGGCGAGCAGCGCCGACTCGGTCAGCGTCAACTGCCGCGCGTGCTTCGAGAAGTAGGTCTGCGCGGCCGCCTCGATCCCGTAGGCCTGGTTCCCGTAGTAGACCTGGTTCATGTAGTTCTCGAGGATCCAGGTCTTCGAGCGGTTGCGCGAGAGCTTGAGGGCCAGGCACGCCTCGGTCAGCTTGCGCTGGATCGTCCGCTCGTTGTGGCCGATGTAGAGGTTCCGCGCCAGCTGCTGGGTGATCGTCGAGCCGCCCTCGACGACCTTGCCGGCGGAGAGGTCGCGCCAGGCCGCGCGGATGATCCCCTCGTAGTCGACGCCGCCGTGCTCCCAGAAGCGGCGGTCCTCGATCGCGACCGTCGCCTTCGGCAGCCAGGCGCTCATCTTCGCGAGCGCGATCGGCTGCCGGTTCCGCTCGGCCGGGATCGAGCCGAGCAGGGAGCCGTCGGCGGCGAAGACGAACGAGTTCTGGCCGATCTCGACCGGCCGGAGCGAGTTGAGCGAGCAGCCGGACGAGAGCGCCGCGCCCGCGCCGAGGCCGACGGAGAGGAGGACGACGACCACGATCGCGGCGGCCGCGGCGAGCAGCACCGCCGCGCGGCGGCGCCGGCGCAGCCGCTCCTTGCGGCGCTTGCGGCGGCGGCGGTCGCCGCGGAGGTCGCCGTCCGAGCCGGCCGCGGCCGCGAGGCGGCGTCACGCCAGCACCCCGTCGGCGCGAAGCCGGTCGTGGATCCGCAGCCGCAGGCCGCTCTCGAGCCGCTCGGCGGCGCCCTCGTCGGGCGCGGGCGCGCGCACGGTCAGGGTCGCGTTCCCGGCGATGTCGCTGACGAGCACCTCGCCGCCCGTCCCGGCCTCGGCCTCGAGCGTGGCGACGAGCGCCCGCAGATCGGTCGAGAGCGGCACCTGGACGGTGACGACGGCCAGGCTGCCGCTGCTCCGGATCGTCGCGTTCTTGATCGTGTCCGAGGCCAGCTTCTCGTTCGGGATCACGAGCCGGACGTCGTCGTCCGTGTGGATGTAGGTGTAGGTGAGGCCGATCTCCTCGACCCGGCCCGGCGACGCCTGCGATCTCGACCCGGTCACCGATCCGCAGCGGCTGCGAGAGCGCGAGCAGGATCCCGGCGACGAAGTTGCCGAGGGTGCGCTGCGCGGCGAAGCCGATGATGATCGTCACCATCGCCGAGGAGGCGAGCAGGCCGCCGGCGACCGCGCGCACGGCGGGGATCACGAGCAGCGCCGAGAGGACGCCGACGACGACGATCGCCGTCTCGACGCCGCGACGGAAGACGCGGTAGCGGGTGAGCACCTCGGGCGGCAGGCTGCGGCGCGTCAGCAGCCGGTCGGCCAGGTGCGCGCCGAGCACGGCGACGAGGACGACTCCGCCCGCGATCGCTCCTCTCTGCCAGAGCTCCATCGGAGGCCCTATTCGACCCCGTCCAGCGGTTTCCGGCCCGCGAAGCCCTCCTCGCGGCCGTGCCACCAGGCGATCGCGTCCTCGCCGACCTGCCAGCAGAGCAGGATCTCGCGGCCCTCGCGCAGGGCCGGGAAGTCGAGCAGCCCGGTCTCGAGGTCCTTGACCTCGGCGCCGGCGGCCTGGATCGTCTCGATGCAGGCGTTCAGCTCGTCGCCGAGGCGCTGCAGCTCGTCGGTCGTCAGCTGCAGGTCGTTCAGGGTCAGACCGTGGCCGTTCGAGCCGACCGCGGCGCGCAGCTCCGCCTGCCGCTCGGAGACGAGGCGCAGGCGGGCGCGGAGCGCGACGAGGCGCTCCGCGACGGGCCGCAGCTCGTGCAGCGCCTCGGTGGCCTCGGCCAGGGTGAAGGTCCGGGGGGACATAGAATCCGCGGGTCGTGCGGGAACGGACGATCCATCTTAGGAGCGTTCTCGCCGAACCGCCGAGCGCGATCTTCCTCTGGAGCCGACTGGCCGTCTGGGGCGCGGCGATCTGGGCGCTCGTCTGGTTCACGCCGAAGCCGCCGCCGCTGCAGCGCGTCTGGGACGACCCGCTGCTGCACGACCTCGGCTACGCGACCGACGTCTGGGCGCGCTGGGACTCGGCCTGGTTCCTGCGGATCGCCGAGCACGGCTACGGGTCCGCGGAGGGGACGGCCGCGTTCTACCCGCTCTACCCCGGGCTCGTCGCGCTGCTCGGACGGATCCTCGGCGGCCACTACCTGCTCGCGGGGCTGCTGCTCTCGCTCGCCTGCTGCTGGGGCGCCTTCGTGCTCCTCTACCGGCTCGCGGAGCCGCAGCTCGGCCGCGAGGGGGCCGGGCGGGCGGTGCTCTATCTCGCGATCTTCCCGATGGCCCTCTTCCTGCAGGCGGTCTACGCGGAGTCGCTCTACCTGCTGCTCGTGCTCGCGGCCTTCCTCGCCGCGCGCCGGGGCAGCTTCCTCGCCGCGGGCGCGGCCGCAGGGCTCGCGCTCCTGACCCGGCCGGCCGCGGTCGCGCTCGCACCCGCGCTGCTCCTCCTCGCCTGGCGGGCCGACGACCGGCGGGGCGCGGTCGCCTCGCTGCTCGTCGCCCCCGTGATCTTCGCCGCCTACCCCTTGACCCTCTGGCGTCAGCTCGGCGACCCCTGGGCGTTCCTGCACACCGAGCGCCTCTGGCACCGGCACGCCTCGCCGGCCGGGCCCTTCGGCGGGATCTGGGACGGCCTCGTCGCGGGCTGGCAGGGGCTCCGCCAGCTCGCGTCGGGCTCGACGGAGCACGTCTACCGGCCGCTCGCGGGGGCGGAGCCGCTCCACGTCGCGGCCGTGAACCTGGAGGCGCTCGGCTTCCTGCTCGGCTTCCTCTGGCTGACCTGGCTCGCCTGGCGCCGCCTCGGCGCCGCCTACGGCCTCTTCGCGGCCGCGAGCCTGGCGATCCCGCTGTCGGTGCCGAGCGAGCGCTTCCCGCTCCTCTCGCTGCCGCGCTTCGGCCTCGTCGTCTTCCCGTTCTTCCTCGCCCTCGCGGTCGTCGGCGAGCGGCCGCGGACGCACGCGGCGATCGTCGGGGCGAGCGCGCTCTTCCTCGGCGTCGCCGTCGTGCAGTGGACACTGTGGCAATGGGTCTCCTAGCCGAGCTCGACGCCGTCACGATCGACGCGATGGGAACCCTCGTCCGGCTCGACGCGCCCGTGCCCCGGCTGGCGGCGGCGGCCGGGGTCGACGAGGAGGCCGCCCGGCGCGGCTTCGAGGCCGAGGTCGCCTACTACCTGCCGCGCGCGCTCGAGGGCCGCGACCCCGAGAGCCTCGCCGACCTGCGCGGCCGCTGCACGGCCGTCTTCAACGAGCACGCGGGCGCGGCGCTGAGCGCGGGCCGGTTCATGGACGCGATCGTCTTCGAGCCGGAGCCCGGCGCCTTCGAGACCGTCCGGCGGCTGGCGGCGCGCGGCCTCGCGCTCTGCGTCGTCTCCAACTGGGACTGCGGCCTCGCCGAGCACCTGCGGCGGCTCGGGCTCCGCCTGCCGGTCGTCACCTCGGCCGAGGTCGGGGCGGCGAAGCCCGCGCCGGCGATCTTCGAGGCCGCGCTCGAGCTGCTGGGAACCGCGGCCGGGCGGACGCTGCACGTCGGCGACGCGCCCGAGGACGAGGCGGGTGCGGCCGCGGCCGGGCTGCGCTTCGCGCCGGCGCCGCTGGCGGGGCTCCTGTGACGCGGCCCGTCAGGCTCGTCCTCTGGACGGGCTTCGTGCTGCTGCTCGTCGTCGTCGCCTACGCCGGCCGCGCCTCCGGCGGCAAGCCGGCGCCCGACGTGCTCTACCGCTACGACACCGCCGTCGCCGGGCTCGTCTCGTACCTGATCATGCTCGGGCTCGTGCTCGCGATCGCGTCCGGCGACCGCGGCCTGCTCGCCCTGCGCACCCCTCGCTCCTGGTGGGCGGCGCTCGGGCTCGCGCTCGCGGTCTTCGCCGGGATCATGGTCGTCAACGTCGTCCTCAACCCGTTTCTGAACGCGGGCCGGGAGCAGGGGCTGACCCCGACGGGCTGGGACGCGAGCCGGGCCGGCCAGTACGTCGCCAACGCGCTCGTGATCGCGCTGCTCGGCCCCGCCGTCGAGGAGCTGACCTACCGCGGCCTCGGCGTCAGCCTCTGGCGCGCCTACGGCCGCTGGGTCGCGATCGCGGTCACGGCGCTCCTCTTCGGGCTCTCGCACGGGCTCGTCGAGGGACTGCCGATCCTGGCGACGTTCGGAGCGGGGCTCGCCTGGCTGCGGCTGCGGACGGACAGCGTCTACCCGGGGATGCTCGTGCACGCGGCCTTCAACGGTCTCGCGCTCGTGATCGCGGTCGCGTTCTAGTTATGGTTCCGCCCGTGCGGAGAGGGGTCATCGCAGCAGTCGCCGTCTTCCTCTGGGCGCCCGCCGCCCACGCCTGTCCCGTGCAGCTGAGCGCGGCGGCCGGCAAGGCGCCGCTCAGCGTCACCTACACGGCGACGTGCGAGTCCGGCTCCTACCGCTGGAGCTTCGCCGACGGCGGCACCGCGGAAGGGCGCAGCGTCACGCACGTCTTCGCCGCCGGGCGCTTCGGCGGCACGCTGCAGACCGACGCGGAGCAGACGAGCCTGCCGCAGGTCACCTCGGCCGCGCTCGCGCTCGAGGGGCCGGTCGCCGCCGACTACCGCGACGCCGTCGTCTTCAGCGGCCGCGTCCTGCCCGCGGTCCGCGTGCGGCTCTACCGGGGCTCCGCCTTCGTGGCCTCGACGAGGCCCGCGGCCGACGGGCGCTTCCGCCTGCGCGTCCGCCTCGCCGGGCCCGGCCCCTGGACGCTCCGCAGCCTCGGCCAGGTCTCCGCCCCGGTCGTCGTGCGGACGCGGCCCGTGCTCGAGACGCGGCTCGTCGGGACACGGACGGTCGGGCGGCCGCTGACCCTCGTCGCGCGGCTGCGGCCGGCCGCGGCCGGGACGCTGCAGGTGACGGCGGGCGGCACCGTCCGCCGCGGCCGCTCGATCCGCCTGCGGCTCGACACGAGCCGGCCCGCAGCGCTGCGCGTCCGCGTCCGCTCGCTGCCGAGCAGGAGCTGGGCGGCGGCGGCGCGCTCGCTCCGGGTCGCCGTCGTCTACCCGACCCTCGGCCCCGGCTCGAGCGGGGACTCGGTGCGGGAGCTCGAGCGCCGGCTCGCCGAGCTCCACTACGCGCTCGAGCGCGTCGACGCCTCCTACGGCCAGGACACGGTCGACGCCGTCACGGCCTTCCAGAAGGTCGAGGGCCTGCCGCGCACCGGCAGGGTCGACGACGCGGTCTGGGCACGGCTCGCCACCGCCGCGACGCCGCGTCCGCGCGCGGGCGGCGGCCATGTCGAGGTCGACAAGGCGCGGCAGGTGCTCTTCGTCGTCGAGGCGGGGAAGGTGACGCTGATCCTGCCGGTCTCGACCGCCGGGCTGCCCGGCAAGTTCACCCCGGTCGGGAGCTTCCGCGTCTACCGGAAGGTGCAGGGCTTCGACCCGAGCCCGCTCGGCGTCCTCTACGCGCCCTCGTACTTCGTCGGCGGCTACGCCGTCCACGGCAACCCGTCGGTGCCGCCCTACCCGGCGAGCCACGGCTGCGTGCGCGTGCCGATGTGGGCGGCGGAGCGCGTCTACGCCGCGATGCCGATCGGAGAGCAGGTCGACGTCTACTAGGCGCCGGGCCCTGCTCGTCGGCCTCGCGGTCGCCGCGGTCGCGGGCGGCGCGGGCTGGCAGCGGGCGGGTGCGGGGGGCGAGCGGGCCGTCCGCTGGCAGGACGTCTCCCCGCGCCTCGAGGGGCTCGAGCTGCCGCAGCCCGTGTTCCGCGTCTTCTCGAGCGGGGGCGCCCTCGCCGACTTCGAGCGGAGCGCGATGCCCGGCGCCCCGCCCCGCGGCGGCGGCTTCGACTTCCACGACCGCGAGCTCGTCCTCGTCTCACCGGGGCCGCGCTCGAGCAGCGGCTACGGCGTCCGCGTGCTCTCGGTCGTCGAGCGGCGCCGCTCGCTGCTCGTCCGGGTCCGCGAGCTGACCCCCTCCCTCGGGGAGCCCGTGCAGGCTAGGGTCACGTATCCGTTCCGGCTGCTCGCGATCCCGCGAACCGACAAGCCGGTGCACATCGCCTGGCAGGGACAGTGACCCCGGAGAGAGACCCCGTACTGGCCGAGTTGCGCGAGCGCGTCGCCGAGACCGACCGGCGGCTGGTCGAGCTCGTCAACGCCCGGCTCGAGCTCGTGCGGGAGATCAAGGCGCACAAGCGCGGCGCGGGCGTCGGGTTCGTCGACCCGGAGCAGGAGCGGCGGCTCGTCGAGGCCCGGCGGGCCGAGAACGCCGGCCCGCTCTCGGACGACGGGGTCGGCGAGCTCCTGCGCGCGGTGCTGGACCTGACGAAGCGAGAGCTCGAGCGCTACGCGGGCTAGTTCTCGTCGTCCTCCTCGACGGCGAACTCCTCGGGGGAGACGCGGTCGAGGAAGCTGCGGAACTCGTCGACGATCTCCTGCTCGTTCACCTGCTCGTCCTCGCCCTCGAACTCGATCGCGGACTCCTCGATCACCCGGTCGTCGGCGAAGATCGGCGCCTCGGTGCGGACGGCGAGCGCGATCGCGTCGGACGGGCGCGAGTCGATCTCGATCTCGGCGCCGCCCTGGAGCAGCGTGATCGCGGCGTAGAAGGTGTTGTCGCGGAGCTCGGTGACGGTGACGCGGACGATCCGGGTCTCGAGCTGCGAGAGCATCTCGGTCATCAGGTCGTGGGTGAGCGGCCTCGGCGAGGAGGCTCCCTGCAGCTTCATCAGGATCGCCGCGGCCTCGGGGTGCCCGATCCAGATCGGCAGGAAGCGGTTCCCGTCGGCGGTCTTGAGGAGCACGATCGGCTGCTTGCCGACGAGGTCGAAGCTCACCCCGTAGATGTCCATCTTCTGCATGGCGGCCACACCCCAGTCTACCCGCCGACCTCCCGGCTAACCCGGCGGCTCCGGCTCGAGCTCGTCGAGCGGCGCCCGCACCTCCGCACCGGTCTCGACGTCCTCGAGATAGGCGCGGCCGGGCTCGACGCTCATGGGGTCGAAGCCGAGCAGCCGGTAGGTCCGGCCGTGCCAGATGACGAGATCGCCGAGTTTCATTGACCGCAGGTGCTGCTGGGTACCGCCACCGGTTCCGTCGGCAGCAACCGCTCCCGCGCGATCCCTGAGATGCGGTACCCGGCGGGGCCGCTGCCGCTACACTGCCCGCCGCGGGCGATTAGCTCAGTTGGTTAGAGCGCCGCTCTGATAAGGCGGAGGTCCCTGGTTCGAATCCAGGATCGCCCACCTCCCGAACCCTGCCGGCGCGCAGGGTTCCGCCGTCTCCTAGTGGACGATCTCGGTCGAGCGGACGTACTCGTCGAGCGCCGCCAGCAAGGTGGCGTCGCCGGCGATCTCGGCCAGCGTGCCCTTCGTCTCGGCGTCGATCTCCTCGTCGCCCATCAGCTGGTGCAGGAACGGCTCGATGCGGCCGGCCTGCGAGAGCGCCGCCATGCGCAGGAGGAGACGGCGGGCGTCGTCGTCCTGGGCGATCTCCTGGAGCGACTCGATGTCGTGGACGTGCAGCAGGCCGAGCATTCCAGTGCTGCAACGATCCGTGCGGCCGCCCGGTTACGGTCGCGGCGTCACGGCCGGAGCGACTCGAGCGACTCGACCAGCTCCTCGAGCTCGACCTCGTCGGCGAACTCGATCTCGAGCCGGTTCGCGCGCACCGACACGGAGCGGCCGGTCAGCCGCTCGGCCGCCGCCCGGGCGCGGGCCGCGAGCGCGGGGTCGACCGGGTGCGCGCGCCGGGTCTTCGTGCGGGCGCCGGCCCAGCGCGCGGCCTTCTCGGCGGCGCGCACGGACATCCCCTGCCGGACGATCTGGCGGGCGAGCCGCTTCCGCTCGTCGTGGCCCGGCACCGCGAGCACGGCGCGGGCGTGGCCCTCGGACAGCTCCCCGCGCTCGACCATCGCGAGCACGTCGTCGGGGAGGTCGAGCAGCCGCAGCTTGTTGGAGACGGCGGGCTTGGAGCGGCCCACCTGCTCGGCGACGGCGCCGAGCGCGAGCTCGAACTCGTCGAGCAGCACCGCGTAGGCGCGCGCCTCGTCCACCGGGGACAGGTCCTCGCGGGCGACGTTCTCGACCAGCGCGAGCAGGAGCGTGTCGCGGTCGTCGGTCTGCCGGACGATCGCGGGAACCGTCTCGAGCCCCGCCTCCTGCGACGCGCGCCAGCGCCGCTCGCCCGCAATCAGCTCGAAGCCGCCCTGGCGTCGCGGCCGCACGACGACCGGCTGGATCAGGCCCTGCGCCCGGATCGACTCGGCGAGGCCGGCGGTCGCCTCGTGCTCGAAGCGCCGTCGCGGCTGGCGCGGGTTCGGGTGGATCTCCGCCAGCGGCAGGTGCCGCAGCTCGGGCTCGCCCTCGGCGCCGCCGAGCAGCACCTCGAAGCCGCGCCCGAGCCCGCGCCTGCCCTTGTCAGGAACGCTCGACAAGCTCCATCGCCACCTTCCAGTAGGCCTCGGCCCCTGCCGAGCGCCGGTCGTAGTGGGTCACCGGGAGGCCGTGGCTCGGAGCCTCGGCGAGGCGCACGGAACGGGGCACGACCGCCTCGAAGACGAGGTCGCCGAAGTGCCGCCGCACCTCCCGCTCGACGTCGTGGGCGAGGCGGGTGCGGCCGTCCACCATCGTCAGGAGCACGCCGGCGATCCCGAGCCGCGGGTTCAGCCGCGCCTTGACGAGGTCGATCGAGTTGACGAGCTGCGCCAGCCCCTCGAGCGCGTAGTACTCGGCCTGCACGGGCACGACGACCCGGTGCGCGGCCGCGAGCGCGTTCACGGTCAGCGGGCCGAGCGAGGGCGGGCAGTCGAGCAGGACGACGTCGAAGCGGCCCGTGTCGGCGAGCGCCTCCGCGAGGTAGCGCTCGCCGTCGTCGCGGCGCGACAGCTCGACCGCGGCGCCCGCGAGCTCCGGCCGCGAGGGGACGAGGAAGAGGTTCTCCCAGCGCGTCTCCTTCGCGAGCTCGCCGAGCGGCGCGCCGTCGAGCAGGTCGTAGGTCGAGGTGCCGTTCGCGCGCATGCCGAGGCCGGAGGTGGCGTTCGCCTGCGGGTCGAGGTCGACGACGAGCGCGCGCTGGCCGGCCTCCGCGAGGCAGGCGGCGAGGTTGATCGCGGTCGTCGTCTTGCCGACGCCGCCCTTCTGGTTCGCGAACGCGTAGATCCGCCCGGCCACGGGCCCAGGCTACCCGCGCCGGCGGACGGTTCCCGGCGCTCAGTTGCGGTCGAGGGCGGCCTCCTCGACGAGCCTGCCGAGCCGCGCCTCGGTCGTCTCCGGCGGATCCGGCAGGCGCACGAGGCGGCCCAGCCGGCCGCGGCGCCCCAGATCGCCTCGGCCGCGGCGGCGGCGGCGGCCCGCTCGGCGCAGACGGGGCAGAAGCGGAGGTGAGACGCGACCCCGGGGTCGCGGTGGCCGTCGAGGTGGCGGCGGATCGCGCGTGCAGAAAGATGCATGAAGACGCTGTTCCGCGTCCGGGCGAAATGTCACCGGGCAGACCGTGTGGATGCCGTGAAGGCTTGCTCGCGGTCAGGCGAGCGGGCGTTTCCTCGCCATCCCCGGCCGCCGCGGGAAGCCGGGGGGCAGCGGGCCGAGCCGGCGCAGGACGAGGAACCCCTCGGGCGAAGCGACGAGCTCCGCGTTCAGCCTCGCTGCCACCTCCGCCACCGGCTCGGGCTCCGCGCTCGGGCCGGCCCAGAGGACGACGTGGCCGCCGTCGCCGACGAGCGGCAGGCACCACTCGGCGGCCGTGGGCGGCTGGGCGAGCGCCTTTGCGACCGCGACGCCGAAGCGGCCCGGCTCCTGCTCCTCGGCGCGGCCCCGGACGACCCGCAGGTTCGGCAGCTCGGCCGTCCAGCGGCGCAGGAACTCGCACTTGCGGCCGTTGGCCTCGAGGAGCGTCACCTCCCGGTCGGGCAGCGCGGCCGCGAGCGGGATCCCCGGCGCGCCGCCGCCCGAGCCGACGTCGACGACTCGCGCCGGCGAGCCCGCGCACGAGCTCGGCGCCGGCGAGCGAGTCCTCGAGCAGCACCCGGCGCGCCTCGTCCGGGTCGGCGAGGCCGGTCAGGCCCGGCGTCTCGAGGACGGCGTCGAGCCAGCTACGGAGCAGGGGCGACGACGACATGGCGGGTCGGCTCCGAGCCCTCGCTCGAGGTCTCGACCCCCGGGTAGTCCTTCAGCCGCTCGTGCACGACCCGCCGCTCGATCGCGGTCATCGGGTCGAGGTGCACCGGCCGGTCGCCGGCGAGCGCCTGCTCGGCCGCGTGGACGGCCTCGCGGTGGAGCGCCTCCTCGCGCCGGCCGCGATAGCCCTCGGCGTCGACGACGATCCGCTTCCGCTCCTGCGCGCCCTTGAAGACGATCGCGTTGGCCAGGTACTGGAGGGCGTCGATCGTCTGGCCGTGCCTGCCGATCAGCATCCCGAGGTTGCCGCCGCTGCAGGAGGCGACGATCGTCTCGTCGTCCTCGTCGAGGTCGACGCGTGCAGGCGACGCCGATCGCGGCGGTGACCCGCTCGACGAGCTCTCGGGCCCGGGCGGCGGCGTCGCTCTCGCCCGGGCGCCGCGGCGCCGGCTCGGCGGCGGCCGCGTCGGCCGGGGCGCTCGCGACGACCCGCGCCGGCTCGTAGCCGACGCCGAGCAGCCCGCGCTCGCCCTCGCTGACGACCTGGAAGCGGACGGCGGCCTTGTCGAGCCCCGGCAGCTGCCGCTCGAGCTCGCGCAGGGCCACCCACTTCGCCTCGCCGACCGTCTCGCCGCTCGCCTCGACGGTGACCTCTCCCGCCTCCGCGCCGGCCTCGCTCACCGCCTGGCCTTCTTCTTCCGCTTGACCCGGCGCGGCTGCTGCGGAGCCCGCGCCTCGGGGGCGGGCTTCGGCGGGGGCGGCTCCTTCTTGGCCCCGTTGCCGCCGCCGCCGTCTCCCGGCGGCTTCCGCGGCTGACGCTGGAAGATCGAGGGCGCCGGCGTCTTCGGGACGAGCCGGCGCGTGATCAGGCCCTGGCCGACCGTCCACAGGTTCGTCGTCACCCAGTAGAGCAGCAGCCCGGTGCGGAAGTTGATGATGAAGCTGACGAAGACGAGCGGCAGCCCCATCATCAGGTAGCGCTGCGTCTTGTCCATCGTCGTCGACATGAAGTAGGTCGACGACATCTGGCTGATCACGTAGATGACGAGCAGCAGCTTGCCCCAGCCCGCGTGGGCCGGGTCGATGATGTTGACGAGGCCGAGCCACTCGAGGTTCCCGGCCGGCGGGTGGTTCGCGAAGTTGCGGAGCACGAAGTAGAGCGCGATGAAGACCGGGATCTGCGCGACCATCGGCAGGCACGACGCGGCCGGGTTGATGTTGTGCTCCTTGTAGAACTTCATCAGCTCTTCGTTGGCCTTCTGCCGGTCGCCCTTGTACTTCTTCTGGATCTCCTTCATCTGCGGCGCGAAGCGCTGCATGTTCTGCATCGAGTGGATCTGGCGCACGGTCAGCGGCACGAGCAGCATCCGCACGAGCACGGTGATGACGACGATCGCCCAGGCCCAGGGGAGGCCGAGGGTGCCGTGCAGCCAGTCGAGGACGGCGCGGAGCGCGTCCTCGAGCGGCGTCAGCGGGCTGGCGACGAGCAGCGACGCGATCACGCGTGGTCCACCCCGCCCTTGCTCCAGGGATTGCAGCGGAGCACGCGCCAGGCGGCTTTCAGCGAGCCCTTGACCGGGCCGTGCTTGCGCAGGGCGTCGGCCGCGTACTGCGAGCAGGTCGGGTGGTACTTGCAGGTCGGCGCGCCGGCGACGCCGGGCGAGGGGAAGAAGGCGTGCATGGTCGCGCTGACGAGGCGTCTCACGCCGAGGCCTTCCCGAGCACCTCGTCGACCCGGTCGACCAGCCACTCGTGACCGCGCGCCTCGGCGGCCTCCGGCAGGCCCGGCCGCACGACGAGGACGTAGTCGCGGCCGCCGGGCACCGCCTCGAGCCGGCCCCGCCAGATCTCCTTCAGCTGCCGCTTGATCCGGTTGCGGACGACGGCGTTCCCGACCGACCTCGGCACGGCGAGGCCTAGTCGTGCATGGTCGGGCCGCGGGTCGCCGGCGTCCTCCTCGCGCGCGAAGGAGTAGAGGACGAGGAAGCGCGTCGACACCGAGCGACCGTGGCGGTAGACAGTGTCGAAGTCCCGCGAGCGGGACAGGCGATTGCGACGCTGCACCGGGGGCACGCGCTCTATGCCGAGAGCCGCTTGCGCCCCTTGGCCCGGCGCCGCTTCAGGATCAGGCGCCCCGCGCGCGTGGACATGCGGTGGCGGAAGCCGTGCTTCCGCTTCCGTCTGCGCACGTTCGGCTGGTAGGTCCGCTTCATTCGACGAGAGAGTGTTCGACCGAGAAAAATCGGCCGTCCGGGTCGGCGGCCGAGGGCCAGTATAGACGAGGCGCCGCCCGGCCGGTTGTCCACAGGCGGCGGCGCCGCGGAAGCCCCTCTGCGCCTGCACAACGAGAGACGCAGATCCTGGTTGTCCACAGGTGTGGAGATGCGTGTGGAACGCCTGGAAATCCCTGCAAATAGCGATGTTTCCGAGCGTGAAAAGCGTCGATACGGACGATTGAGCGGCGGCGGGGACGCTGCTATGCTCGCCTCTTCGCCGCCCCGGCGGACGACCCGTGAGAGGAGCATCGGAAGGGCGTGGAGCCACCAATCGAGCTGACTGCGGAATCCCTCTGGACTGAGATCTCGGCTCGATTGCAGGGAACGCTGAACGAGACCACCTTCTCGACCTGGTTCGGCGAGGTGCGCGGCGACGAGCTCGCCGACGACTCGTTCGTCCTCGGCGTCCCGAACGACTTCACCCGCGAGTGGATCGAGGGTCACTTCCTCGGCCTGATCAGCGCGGCGCTCGAGGACGCGACCGGGCGCGAGCTGCGGATCCGGCTGCGCGTGCTCGGGCCTGCGACCCCGCCGCCGCTGCCGCTGCCGCTCGAGACCGAGCCGGAGACCGAGGCCGGCGCCGAGCCGACCGCGCAGGCGGCGGTCCCGCTCCGCCCCGACGGCGGCGGCATCAACCGCAAGTACACGTTCGACTCGTTCGTGATCGGCTCGTCGAACCGCTTCGCGCACGCGGCCGCGCTCGCGGTCGCGGAGGCGCCGGCCCAGGCCTACAACCCGCTCTTCATCTACGGCGGCACCGGGCTCGGCAAGACGCACCTGCTGCAGGCGGTCGCCGACTACGTCGGCATGCACAACGGCGACCTGACCGTCCGCTACGTCACGAGCGAGACGTTCATGAACGACTTCATCAACAGCCTGCGCGACAAGCGGATCGAGGGCTTCAAGCAGCGCTACCGCACCTACGACGTGCTCCTGATCGACGACGTCCAGTTCTTCGAGCACAAGGAGCGGATCCAGGAGGAGTTCTTCCACACCTTCAACTCGCTCTACGAGGCGGGCCGGCAGATCGTGATCAGCTCGGACCGGCCGCCGCGGGAGATCTCGACCCTGGAGGAGCGCCTGCGCTCGCGCTTCGAGTGGGGGTTGATCACGGACATCCAGCCGCCCGACCTCGAGACGCGGATCGCGATCCTGCGCAAGAAGGTGAAGACGGACAAGATCAACGTGCCCGACGAGCAGGTGCTGACCTTCATCGCCGGCCGCGTCTCGACGAACATCCGCGAGCTCGAGGGCGCGCTCACCCGCGTCGTCGCCTTCTCCTCGCTGACCGGGCGGCCGATGACCGTCGACCTCGCCCAGGACGTGCTCAAGGACGTCTTCCCGCAGGGCGAGCAGGCGGCCGTCTCGATCGAGAAGATCCAGGTGCTCGTCGCCGACCGCTTCAGCCTCTCGCTGGAGGAGCTCTGCGGCGACCGGCGCTCGCAGAACATCGTCTACCCGCGCCAGGTCGCGATGTACCTCTCGCGCGAGCTGACGGACTCGTCGCTGCCGAAGATCGGCAAGGAGTTCGGCGGGCGCGACCACACGACCGTGATCCACGCGACCTCGAAGATCGCGCGCCTGATCCGCGAGGACCGCTCTGTGTACAACCTCGTGCAAGAGTTGACCGCACGTATCAAGCAGGGTCGCTGAATCCGTGGAGAACCTCGACCGCCCGACGAGCGCCTGTGGGACCGCCGCAGTTGTCCCCGACCGGGACCCACACCCGGATCGCGCTCCCGGAGCGGCGTCGGTGCCGTCCTCCCCGGAGTCCACACTCCCTATGACTTCTACGAGGATCTTTTAAGAGATGATTGATTCAGACATCGACGCAGGACCTGCACTCAACTCGGCGTTCAAGGTCGTCTGCCCCCGCGACGAGCTGACCCAGGCGCTCGGCGTCGTCTCCCGCGGCGTCTCGACGCGCACGGCGGTGCTCGTGCTCTCGGGGATCCTGCTCCGCGCCGAGCAGGGCACGCTCCGTCTCGCGGCCACCGACATGGAGCTCTCGCTGCGCGGCTCGCTCGAGGCGCAGGTCGAGGGGGACGGCGCCGTCGTCGTCTCGGGCCGCAAGCTGCTCGACGTCGTCCGCTCGCTGCCGGCCGAGGAGGTGACGATCGAGTACCTGCCCGAGGAGGGCGTCGTCCAGATCGTCTCCGGCGCCGCCAGCTTCCGCCTGCACACCTTCTCGACCGAGGACTTCCCCCGGCTGCCGGAGGTCGAGGCGACGCAGCTGCACACCGTCGATCGCGAGGCGCTGCTCGACACGATCGCCCGCGTGCAGCGCGCCGCCTCCCGCGACGAGTCGCGGCCGGTGCTGACGGGGATCCTCGTCCGCTTCGAGGCGGGCCGCGTCGTCATGGCCGCGACCGACTCGTACCGCATGTCGGTCAAGGAGACGCCGGTCGAGGGCGAGCTGCCCGACCTCGAGGCGATCATCCCGGCGCGCGCGCTCGCCGAGCTGGCCCGGATCGCGGGCTCGGCGGAGGAGCTCCGGCTCGGCGTGCACGAGAACCACGTCGTCTTCGCAGCCGACGGGGTCTGGCTGACGACGCGCCGCATCGACGGCCAGTTCCCGAACTACCGCCAGCTGCGGCCGGAGGCCTTCGAGCACGAGGTGCCGGTCGCGCGCGACGAGCTCGCCGAGGTCGTCCGCCGCGTCTCGCTGATGGCCGAGCGCAACTCGCCGCTGCGGCTGCGCTTCGCCGAGGGCGAGCTGACGATCTCGGCGCAGACCCAGGACGTCGGCGAGTCGCGCGAGTCGCTGCCGGTGCAGTTCGCCGGCGAGCCGCTCGAGATCGGCTTCAACGCCGACTTCCTTCGCGACGGGATCGAGTCGGTCGACGGCGACCAGGCGGTGCTGAAGCTGATCAGCCCGCTGCGGCCCGGCCTGATCACCGGCGAGGGCGACGACTTCTGGTACCTGATCATGCCGATCCGCCTCGCCGGCTGATCGTCCGCTGGTCGTCTCGGGCGCCTCGCTCCGCCAGTACCGCTCCTACCCGCGGCTCGAGCTGGCGCTGCGGCCGGGCGTCGTCCTCGTCGTCGGCGAGAACGGGGCCGGCAAGACGAACCTGCTCGAGGCGCTGCACGTCGGCACCCAGGGGTTCTCGCCGCGGACACGGACCGACCGCGACCTGATCCGCTTCGGCGAGGACGCGGCGGTCGTCGCGCTCGAGGGCCGCCGCGGCGAGACGCCGCTGCAGCTGCGGATCGGCCTCTCGACCGCGCAGGCGAAGCAGGCGGTCGTGAACGGAGCGCGCCTCGCCTCCGCCGAGCAGCTGCGCCGGACCGTGCAGACGCTCGTCTTCACGCCGGACCGCCTCGCCGTCGTCAAGGGCGGGCCGGCCGCGCGCCGCGCCTACTTCGACCGGGCGGTCGGCAGGCTCTACCCGGGCCGCGCGCAGCTCGCCGCCGACTACGGCGCGGCGATCGCCCAGCGGAACGCCGCGCTGCGCCGGGTCGCCCTCGGGCTCTCGGCGCGGGAGACGATCGCGCCCTGGACGGAGCAGGTCGCCGCGCTCGGAGCAGCGCTCGTCGAGGCCCGCAGGCAGGTCCTCGAGGCGCTCGGGCCGGGCTTCGCCGAGCGCCTGGGGGAGCTCGGCCTCGCCGGCGGGCGGCTCGACTACCGGGGCGGCGCCGCGACCGTCGAGCAGCTCGAGGCGAGGCTCGACCGCGACCTCGACCGCGGCACGACCGGGATCGGCCCGCACCTCGACGACGTGCTCCTCCTCGCCGGCGACCGCGAGCTGCGCGGCTTCGGCTCGCAGGGGGAGCAGCGCCTCGCCGTCCTGGCCCTGCTCCTCGCCGAGGCGGAGGTGCTCGCCGCGGCGGGGCCGCCGCCGCTGCTCCTGCTCGACGACGTGCTCTCCGAGCTCGACCCCGGGCGGCGGCGGACGCTCGCTGCGAGAATCGGCGCGATGGGGCAGACCGTGATCACCGCGACCTCCGCCGCGGCGCTGCCCGTCGAGCCGGACCAGCTGGTCGAGGTCGTGCCCGGCGAGGCCGTGAGCCGGTGATGGAGCGGCTCGGCACCGAGGTGAGCCGCGAGCTGCGGCGCTTCGGCCCGCAGGCCGGGATGGCGGAGCTGCTCGAGGCCTGGACCGCCGCGGTCGGGTCGCAGATCGCGACGAACGCCTGGCCGGCGCGGATCTCCCGCGACGGCACCCTGCACGTGCACACGGCCGACGCGGTCTGGGCGTTCGAGCTCGGGCATCGCGCGGTCGAGATCGCCGGCCGGCTCGGCGTCGCCGCGATCCGCTTCGCCCCCGGGCCGCTGCCGACGCGCGGTCGAGGAGCCGGCCCACGCGCGCCGCGCGCCCGCCGCCGAGCCGTCGCCCGAGGACGAGGCGCGCGCGGCCGAGGCGGCCGCCGGCGTGGAGGACGAGGAGCTGCGCAGGCGGATCGCGAGAGCGGCCGCGCTGAGCCTCGCGAGGGCGCGCTCCGTCGGGTCTTTCTGATACACTTCCTTCTGCCCGCAACTGCGCGATTTGCAGGGCTTTTTTCATGGCCGAAATGTCCTACACCGCAAAAGACATCACCGTTCTCGAGGGGCTCGAGCCCGTCCGGCTGCGGCCGGGCATGTACATCGGCTCGACCGGGCCTCGAGGCCTCCACCACCTCGTCTACGAGGTCGTCGACAACGCCGTCGACGAGGCGCTCGCGGGCCGCAACGAGCTCGTCGACGTGACGATCCACCCGGACAACTCGATCACCGTCCGCGACGCCGGCAGCGGCATCCCGGTCGACGCGATGCCCGACGGCTCCTCGGCGCTGACGACGGTGCTGACGAAGCTGCACGCCGGCGGCAAGTTCGGCGGCGACGGCTACAAGGTCTCCGGCGGCCTGCACGGCGTCGGCGTCTCGGTCGTGAACGCGCTCTCCGAGTGGCTCGTCGCCGAGGTCCACCGCGACGGCGAGATCCACCGCCAGGAGTTCTGCCGCGGCGAGCCGAAGGGCCCGGTCGAGGTCGTCGGCACGACGAAGACGACCGGTACGACGATCTCGTTCCTGCCCGACAAGGAGGTCTTCGACGAGACCGACTACTCCGCCGAGACGCTGACGCAGCGGCTGCGCGAGACGGCGTTCCTGACGCGCGCGCTGCGGATCAAGCTGACCGACGAGCGGGCCGAGGGCAAGACGGTCGAGTTCCACTACGAGGGCGGCATCCGCGACTTCGTCGCCTACACGAACGAGTCGAAGGACGCGATCCACAAGCACATCGTCTACTTCGAGGGCGAGAACGGCGCCGGCCTCGTCGAGGTCGCGATGCAGTGGAACGGCTCCTACCAGGAGTCGGTCTTCTCCTTCGCCAACAACATCAACACCCACGAGGGCGGCACCCACATGCAGGGCTTCCGCTCGGCGCTGACGCGGACGCTGAACAAGTACGCGCGCGACAAGGGCCTGTTGAAGGAGAAGGAGGACAACCTCGAGGGCGAGGACATCCGCGAGGGGCTCGCCGCCGTCGTCTCGGTCAAGCTGCAGAACCCGCAGTTCGAGGGCCAGACGAAGACGAAGCTCGGCAACCCGCCGATCGCCGGCCTGGTCGAGTCGACCGTGAACACGAAGCTGGCCGAGTTCCTCGAGGAAAACCCGCAGGACGCCAAGCAGATCGTGCTCAAGGCGGTGCAGGCGGCGCGGGCCCGGCAGGCGGCGCGGAAGGCCCGCGACCTGACCCGCAAGAGCGCCCTGCACAGCTCCTCGCTGCCCGGCAAGCTCGCCGACTGCCAGCTCAAGGACCCCGAGTCGACCGAGCTCTTCATCGTCGAGGGCGACTCGGCCGGCGGCTCCGCGAAGACCGGCCGCGACCGCAGCTACCAGGCGATCCTGCCGCTGCGCGGGAAGATCATCAACAGCGAGAAGAACCGCATCAACAAGGTGCTCTCGAACAACGAGATCCAGGCGATCATCACCGCGATCGGCACCGGGATCGCCGAGGAGTTCGACCTCGAGAGGCTCCGCTACAACCGGATCATCGTGATGACGGACGCCGACGTCGACGGCTCGCACATCCGCACGCTGATCCTGACCTTCCTCTACCGGCAGATGCCCGAGCTGATCGAGCAGGGCCACGTCTACATCGCCGTGCCGCCGCTCTACAAGGTCAAGATCGGCAACCAGGAGTTCTACTTCGAGAAGGAGTCGCAGCTCGAGGAGCTGCTCGTCCGCGAGCGCGTCCACGAGATCGGCGTCAGCCAGCGCGGCGGGGGCGACGTCAAGCTGACCGAGGCCCGCTGGCAGCGGCTCGTCGGCCTGCTGCAGGACTTCGAGGGCTGGTCGTCGCGCCTCCGCTCCGACTTCGGGCCCGCCGCCGCCGGCTTCGCGATCAAGCACCGCCTGGTCGAGAGCGACGCCGTCACCCCGGCCGCGGTCGCGAAGGCCGTCGCGCAGCTGCCCGAGAACGGCTACACGTTCGAGGTCTCGCGCTCGGACGCCGACGGCGTCGAGGTGAAGCTGATCGAGACCGAGACGAGCGCCGCCGAGACGGTCGAGATCCCGGCCGCGCTGCTCGCCTCGCCGATCTACGACAACGTGCGCCGGGCGCACGAGCGGCTCGTCGAGGCCGTCGGCCGGCCGCCCTTCGTGCTCCGCTACGGCAAGCACGTCGAGATCGCCCAGACCTTCGAGCAGCTGCGCGACCTCGCGCTCGACCTGAGCAAGCGCGACGGCATCGCCCTCTCCCGCTTCAAGGGGCTCGGCGAGATGAACGCCGACCAGCTCTGGGAGACGACGATGGACCCGTCGAAGCGCCTGCTCGTCCGCGTCGACGTCGAGGACGCCTCGACCGCCGACAAGGTCTTCTCCGTGCTGATGGGCGACCAGGTGGAGCCGCGCCGCGCCTTCATCGAGGAGAACGCCCGCGACGTGAAGTTCCTGGACGTCTAGATGTCCGAGGTCGACTAGATGTCCGAGGTGGATACCGGGGCGCTCGGGCCGGGCCGCGTCGAGCCGCGCGAGCTCGAGCAGGAGATGCGCTCGAGCTTCCTCGACTACGCGATGAGCGTGATCGTCTCGCGCGCCCTCCCGGACGTGCGCGACGGCCTCAAGCCCGTGCACCGCCGGGTGCTCTGGGCGATGTGGGACGGCGGCTTCCGGCCGGGGCGGCCCTACGTCAAGTCGTCGCGCGTCGTCGGCGAGGTGATGGGCCTCTACCACCCGCACGGCGACGCCTCGATCTACGACACGATCGTCCGGATGGCGCAGCCGTTCTCGCTGCGCTACCCGCTGATCGACGGCCAGGGCAACTTCGGCTCGATCGACGACGACCCGCCGGCGGCGATGCGCTACACCGAGGCGCGGCTGGCGCGGATCGCCGCCGAGATGCTCCGCGACATCGACGCCGACACCGTCGACTTCGAGCCGAACTACGACGAGTCCCGCAAGCAGCCGACCGCGCTGCCGTCGCGCTTCCCGAACCTGCTCGTCAACGGCTCCGCCGGGATCGCCGTCGGGATGGCGACGAACATGCCGCCGCACCGGCTCGGCGAGGTCGTCGACGCGATCGTGGCGATGATCGACGACCCGGACGCCGACGTCGAGAAGCTGATGGCGCACGTCAAGGGCCCGGACTTCCCCACGGGCGCCTTCATCGTCGGCCGCTCCGGGATCCGCGACGCCTACCGCTCGGGCCGCGGCCGGATCGTCATGCGCGCGCGCGCCCACATCGAGGAGCTGCGCGGCGGCAAGTCGGCGATCGTCGTCACCGAGCTCCCCTACGGCGTCAAGAAGGGCGGCGACAGCGGCGTGATCACGAAGATCGCCGACCTCGTCAACGACAAGGTGCTGACGGAGATCTCGGATCTCGCCGACCACTCCGACCGCACCGGCATGCGGATCCAGATCGAGCTGAAGCGCGACGCCGTCCCGCAGGTGGCGCTGAACAAGCTCTTCAAGCACACGCCGCTGCAGACGACCTTCGGCTACAACGCGGTCGCGCTCGTCGAGGGCGTCCCGCGGACGCTCTCGCTGCTCGAGCTGATCCGCCACTACCTCGACTTCCAGCGCCAGGTCGTCACGCGCCGCTCCAAGTACGAGCTGCGGCAGGCCGAGAAGCGCGCCCACGTCCTCCAGGGCTACCTGATCGCGCTCGACAACCTCGACGCGGTCATCCGGCTGATCCGGGCCGCGGCCGACACCGAGGCGGCGCGCACCGGCCTCCAGGAGCAGTTCTCGCTCTCGGAGATCCAGGCGCAGGCGATCCTCGACATGCGGCTCGCGCGGCTGACCGGGCTCGCCCGCAAGGAGGTCGAGGACGAGTACGCCGACCTGCAGGAGCGGATCGGCGAGCTGCGCGCGATCCTCGGCGACCCGGCCCGGATCGACGGCGTCGTCCGCGAGGAGCTGCTCGAGATCAAGGAGATCTACGGGCGCATCGACGACCGCCGCACCGAGATCGTCGCCGCCGAGGAGGAGCTCGAGCTCGAGGATCTGATCGCGGAGGAGGACATGGTGATCGCGATCACCCGCTCCGGCTACATCAAGCGGCTGCCGGTCACCGCCTACCGCGAGCAGCGCCGCGGCGGCATCGGCGTCATGGGCATGGAGCTGAAGGAGGACGACTACATCGAGCACCTGTTCGTCGCCTCCACGCACGACTACCTGCTCTTCTTCACGAACGTCGGCAAGGTCTACCGCCTGAAGGTGCACGAGCTGCCGCTCGGCTCGCGCCAGTCGCGCGGCCGCGCGATCGTCAACCTGCTCCCCTTCCGCCAGGACGAGCAGGTGCGGGCCGTGATCCAGACGCGCGCCTTCGAGGAGGCGAAGTACCTCGTCTTCGCGACCAAGAAGGGCGTCGTCAAGAAGACCGAGCTCGCGGCCTACAACACGTCGCTGAAGGCGGACGGGATCATCGCGATCAAGATGCGCGACGGCGACGAGCTCGTCGGCGTCCGCCACTCGACCGGCTCGAACGACATCCTGATGGTCTCGCGCAAGGGCCAGGCGATCCGCTTCCACGAGTCGGACGTGCGCGCGATGGGCCGCGACACCTCGGGCGTCGCGGGCATGAAGCTGCGCTCGGGCGACGAGGTGATCTCCGTCAACATCGCCGAGGACGACGCCGAGCTGCTGGTCGTGACCGAGAACGGCTACGGCAAGCGGACGCGCGTCTCCGACTACCCGGTCAAGGGCCGCGGCGGCATGGGCGTCAAGACCATCCAGCTGACCGAGGCGCGCGGCTTCCTCATCGGCGCCCGCGCCGTCCGCGACGGCTACCAGGTGATGCTGATCTCCACCGGCGGCACCGTGATCAAGATCCCGGTCGAGGACGTCAGGCGGCTCGGCCGCTCGACCCAGGGCGTGATCGTGATGCGGCTCCGGGGCGACGAGACCGTCTCGGCGCTCGCGCCGGTGGTCGAGGCCGACGACGTCCAGGCCGAGCGCGACGAGGAGCCGCTCGACGGGCCTGCGGAGGACGCGACCGCCGCAGCCGCCGAGGACGTGCCCGAGGCCGCGGCCCGACGACGGCGCCGAGGAGTAGGTTCCGCGAGAATTGTGGCGGCGAGCCTGCTCGCGCCCTTCCCAAAGTGAAGCAAGGGTGGTATCCCTCTCAAGGGAGGGGTCGATTCCGCCGAAGAAAGAAGTCTCGTATGGCTTTCACGAAGCAAGTGGACCTGCTCGAGCCGATCGACATGTCGCAGCACCTGGACAAGATCGAGCTCTACCTGGGGCAGGTGTGCCAGATCGCAGGCATCTCGAAGATGCAGCTCGACTACTGGACCAACAAGGCCCAGATCCCGACCAAGGGCAAGAAGCAGCGCATCTACGACATGGACGCCGTCGAGACCGTGATGCTGATCAAGCAGGCGAAGGACAAGGGCCTCAACCTGGGCGCGGCGATCGACGCCGCCCGCCGCTTCCGGGAGCAGCAGCTGCGCTCCGGCGCGGGCTCCTAGCCTCGCGGCGTCCCCGAGCTCGGCGGCGGCCCGCTCCGGCGGCACCGCGTTGACGTAGATCCCGGCCCCGAGCTCGAGCCCGGCGAGGGCGGTCAGGCGCGGGACGAGCTCGAGATGCCAGTGGGCGCCGTCGTGCAGCCACGCGTTCAGCGGCGGCCGCTCGCCGAGCACCGCTTCGAGCCGGCGGATGGTCGAGGCGACGAGCCGGAGCGCCGGAGCGAGCAGCGGGCTCTCGAGCCCCCCGGCCGCGGGCTCCGCCGGCGCGATCCACGTCTCGTAGGGGAGGCGCGAGGCCCAGGGGCAGAAGGCGACGAGCCCGTCCGCCTCGGCGACGACGTTCTCGACCCGGAGCGGGCCTCGCTCGGCCGCGACCGCGGGAGGCGGCTCGTGCAGCCAGACGAGCTGCGAATGGGTGTGCGGCAGGCTCGAGCCTGCCTCGCGGCCCTCGTTGACGAGCGCGTGCACGTAGGGGAAGCCCTCCGCCCGCGCCGCCTCCGCCCGGCGGCGCCATGCCTCCGCGACGAGGTCGAGCTGGCCGTCGTCGAGCTCGCCCAGCGAGTGGAGGTGCTCGGGCGCGTGCACGACGACCTCCTGCCGCTCGAGCGCGGGGTAGAGGTTGGGGAAGACGCGGACGCGCCAGGGCTCGCCGAGCCGCAGCGTCTCGGGCGGCGTCCGCTCCTCCCGGCCGGCGCAGAACGGGCAGCTCGCGCGCTCGTCCTCGACCGGCCGGAAGGCGCCCGGCCGGGTCGCGCGCCCGCCGGCGACGGCGACGAGCCGGCCCGTCAGCGGATCGCGCCGCAGCTCGCTCAGGCGCTCACGATCCCTCGCGCCCGGCCTGCGCGGACTTCGGCAGGAAGGAGCTGATGATGTCGACGGGCGCCGGGAAGACGATCGTCGTCGACTGCGAGGAGCCGAGCTCGAGCAGCGTCTGCAGGTAGCGGAGCTGCAGCGCGATCGGGTGCTCCTCGATCACGAGCGCCGCGTCCTTGAGCCGCTCCGACGCCTGGAACTCGCCCTCGGCGTTGATCACCTTCGCGCGCCGCTCGCGCTCGGCCTCCGCCTGCCGCGCCATCGCCCGCTGCATGCCGGCGGGGATCTCGACGTCCTTGACCTCGACGATCGAGACCTTGATCCCCCAGGGCGAGGTCGCCTCGTCGATGATCGTCTGCAGGATCGCGTTGATCTTCTCGCGCTCCGAGAGCAGCTCGTCGAGCTGGTGCTGCCCGAGCACGCTCCGCAGCGTCGTCTGCGAGATCTGCGAGGTCGCGACCATGAAGTTCTCGATCTGGACGATCGCCGCCTTCGGCTCGACGATCCGGAAGTAGGCGACCGCGTTGACGCGCACCGGGACGTTGTCCTTGGTGATCACCTCCTGCGGCGGCACGTTCAGCGTGATCGTCCGCAGGTCGACCTTGACCATCCGGTCGACGATCGGGATCAGGACGAAGAGCCCCGGCCCCTTCGGCTCCGGCAGCAGGCGGCCGAGCCGGAAGACGATGCCGCGCTCGTACTCGCGCGCGACCTTGATCGCCGAGACCAGGAAGAGGAGGAGGACGAAGCCGACGGCCGCCAGGGCGACGAGGGCTGCAGTCATGGGGTCCTTTCGGAGGGGGCTGCCCCGATCTTAGGCGAGCCGCCGCACCCCGAGCACGAGCCCGTCGCCGACGCGCTCGACCGCGACCTCGTCGCCCGGCCGCAGCGGCGCGCCGTCGTCGCTCTCCGCCTGCCAGAGCTCGCCGTGGACGAAGACGAGCCCGCCGCCGCGCACCTCGCCGACCGAGCCGACGACGGCCCCGCTCGCGAGCGGCCGGGGCAGGCGGCGCGCCTGCAGCGCCTTGGTCAGGATGCCGACCCAGAGCAGCCCGAGCGTCGCGGTCAGGGCGACGACGAGCGCGATGCTGACGTGGTACGGCGCCGGCGCGTTGTGGAAGAGCATCACGAGCCCGACGCCGAGCGCGAGCAGCCCCGAGAGGGTGAGGGCGCCGTGCGTGGGGACGAACAGGTCGGTGACGAGCAGCGCGACCCCGAGCAGGACGAGCCCGAGCCCGGCCCAGCTGATCGGCAGCACCGAGAAGCCGAAGAGCGCGGTCAGCAGCGAGATGCCGCCGAGCGCACCGGGCAGGACGATCCCGGGGTGCATGACCTCGAAGGCGACCCCGGCGATGCCCGCGAGGAAGAGCAGCGAGAGCACGTTCGGGTCGATCAGGGTCGAGAGCAGCCGGGTCAGGAAGCCCGGATGCACCTCGTCCACGCCGGCCCCGGCCGTGTGGAGCACGAAGCCCTTCGGCACCGTCTTGCGGCCGTCGACCTTCCGCAGCAGCGCCGGCAGGCTCGGGGCCGTCAGGTCGATCACGTTCTGCTGGAGCGCCTCGTCGGCCGTCAGGTTCGAGGCCTGCCGGACGGCCTTGTCGGCCCAGGCCGCGTTCCGCCCGTGCGTCTTGGCGAGCGAGCGCAGCGAGGCGGCCGCGTCGTTGACGACCTTGCGGCGGAGGTCGCTGCCGAGGTTGCCGCCGCTCGAGTCGATCGGGGTCGAGGAGCCGATGTTCGTCTGCGGCGCCATCGCCAGGACGTCCGCGGCCTGACCGATCCAGACGCCGGCCGAGGCGGCCCGCGCGCCGGCGGGGCTGACGTAGACGATCACGGGGATCTTCGACGCGAGCTCGGACTGGACGATCTTCCGCATCGACTCCGAGAGCCCGCCCGGCGTGTCGAGCAGGATCACGACCGCGTCGTAGCCGTCCTTCCCCGCCCGCTCGATGCGGTCGCTCAGGTAGCTCTGCGTCGCGGGGTTCACCTCGGCGTCGAAGTGGACCGCCAGCACGCGCGGTTGCGCGGCGGCGGCGGCCGAGGTGACCGCCAGCGCCGCGAGCAGGATCGCGGCGACGAGGAGCCTGCGCATGGTTGTAAACATTGTACGGGCGGGGTCGACCCGACGAGGACGGCGTGACACCGTGCAGAACAGGTTCTCGTGAAGCTCGCGTTCGCACTCCTCGCCGTGCTCGCGTTTCCCGGCCTCGCCCGCGCCGCGGACGTGAGCATGGTCGCGCGCGAGGTGCCGCTCGCCGGCCGGGCGCTGCAGGCCGTGGACGCGCCGTCGCGCTTCGACATGGTCGGCGTCCACTGGCAGGGCGGCGGCGCCGTCTCCTATCGGGCGCACCTGCTCGCGGGCCGCTGGGGCCCGTGGACGCGGGCCGACGCCGACAGCGGGCCCGACGCCGGCTCGGCCGAGGCGCGCCGGACGGCGGCCTGGCACGACGGCGGCCTGACCTGGACGGGCGCGGCCGACCGGATCCAGCTCCGGATCGCGGGCCGCGTGACCCGGCTGCGCGCCTACTACGTCCGGAGCCCGGTCGGCGCGGCTCCGGCCGCCGACCGCACGCTCGCGGCGGCCGCCCAGCCCGAGCTCGTCTCGCGCTTCGGCTGGCAGGCGGACGAGAAGATCGTCCGCGCGAAGCCGCTCGTGGCGCCCGCGCTCAGGCTCGCGATCGTCCACCACACCGTCAACGCGAACGGCTACACGCGGGCGCAGGCGCCGGCGATCGTGCGCGGGATCGAGCGCTACCACGTGCTCGGAAACGGCTGGAACGACATCGGCTACAACTTCCTGATCGACCGCTTCGGCACCGTCTACGAGGGACGGGCCGGCGGCATCGAGCGGAACGTGATCGGGGCCCACTCGCTCGGCTTCAACACGGGCTCCGTCGGGGTGGCGCTGATCGGCACGTTCGACCGCGTCGGGCCGACCGCCGCGCAGCGCGCGGCGCTCGTCCGGCTCCTCGCCTGGCGGCTCGACGTCGGCCACGTCGACCCGCTCTCGCTCGCGAGCGTCCGCTCGGCCGGCAACTCGCGCTTCCGCGCCGGCGCCCCGGTGCGGCTGCGCGCGATCTCCGGGCACCGCGACACCTACTTCACCGCCTGCCCCGGCGCCGTCCTCTACGGGCAGCTGCCGGCGATCGCGAAGGCGGTCGCGCAGACCGGGCCTGCCCAAGATCTACGAGCCGCTCGCCGCCGACCGTCGAGCCGGGGATCGTCCGCTTCACGGCCCGGCTCTCGGCGGCGTCGCCGTGGACGGTGACCGTCCGGAACGCCGCCGGAGCCGTGCTCGCGCGCGGCGAGGGCAGCGGCACGAAGGTCGACTGGAGCTGGGACCGCGGCCGCTCGACCGCCGGCTACGCCTGGAGCATCGAGGCGCCGAACGCGCGGGCCGCGACCGGCGCGGCGGGAGCGAAGGTGCAACAGCAGCAGCAGCCGCTCCTCTCCGGCCTCGCGGCCGCGCCGCGCGTGGTCGCGCCCGCGGCTGACGGCAGCGGCGCCACCTCGCACCTCGCCTTCACGCTCGGCGCGGCGGCCACCGTGACGATGCGGCTGCTCGACGCGAACGGCGCCGTCCTGCTCGACCTGCTCGACGAGCCCCTCGCCCCGGGCGACCACACGTTCGACTGGGTCGGCGCGACCTTCCCCGACGGCCGCTACCGGATCGTCGTGACCGCGAAGCCGGACGGCGGCGGCAAGGCTGCGAGCGGGTCGCTCGCTCTCACCGTCGACCGGACGCTGACCGGGCTCGCGCTCGTCTCGCCCGCGATCTCGCCCAACGCCGACGGGATCCTCGACACGGAGACCTTCTCGTTCGTCCTCGCCGCGCCCGTGCCCGTCCGGGTCGAGATCTGGCGCGAGAGCGCGCTCGTCGCCACCGTCTTCTCCGGCCAGCTCGGCCCCGGCCAGCAGGCGCTCGACTGGAACGGAGCGGGCCCGGACGGCGCGCCGGTGCCGGACGGCGCCTACACCGCGGTCGTCACCGTCACGGACGCGCTCGGCGAGGTCTCGAGCTCGCGCCCGCTCCAGGTCGACACGGTCGCGCCGGTGCTGACGCTCGTCGACGCCGGCCAGGCTCCGCTTCACGCTCTCCGAGCCGGCGACCGTGACCCTGCTCGTCAACGGCGCCCAGGTGATCAAGGTCGAGCCGGCGGGCGCCTTCCACGTGCCCGGGCCGAAGGCCGGGGTGCAGACCCTGAGCGCGCAGGCGCGCGACGCCGCCGGCAACCTCAGCGCCACCGTCTCCTCGCCGTAGCCGCTGCCGCGCGGCGTCTACTTCGGCGACCGCGGTGCCGCGGACGGCCGTCACGGCGCCGATCGTCCCAGGCGTCGAAGGCGTCCTCGAGCCGGGCGAGCAGCTCGACCAGCAGCTCGGCCCGGTCGACGCCCGCGCCGAGGCACGCCGAGCCCGGATGGGGCGCCGAGGCGACGTTGACGCCGATCCCGAGCACGATCCGGCCCTCCTGCGCCTCGGCGAGGATGCCGGCGAGCTTGCGCCCGTCGAGGAGCAGGTCGTTCGGCGGCTTGATCGACGGCCGCACGCCGGCGACCGCCTCGATCGCGGCGGCGGCGGCCTCTCCCGCGACGGGCGTCAGCGTCGGCCAGTCCGCAAGCCGCCGGCGCGGCCGCAGCACGACCGAGCAGAGCAGCGAGGCGCCGGGCTCGTCCTCCCAGACCCGCCCGAGCCGGCCGCGCCCGGCCGTCTGGTGCTCGGCGACCGCGACCGTGCCGTGCGGCGCGTCGGCGGGCGCGAGCCGCTGGGTCGAGGCGCAGCTCTCCGCGTGCAGGAAGCGCTCCCGGCCCCAGGTGCCTCGCAGGAGCGGCGCCACCAGCTCGGGGAGGAGGGGCACGGGCACTACACTAGTTGCCGCCGTATGCAACCGCCGCTGCCCAAACGCCGTCAGATCGGGCGAGAGCTGCGGTCAGAGCCGCCGCTCGCCTACGAGAAGCTGAGCGATCCGATCCTGGTCAAGCGAGCGAAAGACGGCGACCCGCGCGCCCTCGAGGCGCTGTGCGAGCGGCATGCCGCCCGCGTCGAGCGCGTCGCGCGGCACGTGCTCCGCGATCCCGAGGACGCCCGCGACGCGGCGCAGGAGGCGCTCGCGAAGCTCTGCGTGCGCATCCGCCAGTTCCGCGGCGAGTCGCAGTTCTCGACCTGGCTGCACCGGCTGACGGTCAACGCCTGCAAGGACGTGGCCGAGCGCCAGCGCGCGCGCCGCTGCGAGCCGCTGCTCGAGGACACGCGCGTCGCGGCCGAGGGCGACCCGGCCCGCGCGGCCGCCCTCGGAGAGCTGCGCGCGGAGCTCTGCGAGGCTCTGGGCGAGCTGAACGGCGACCAGGCGCAGGTGCTCGTCTGGAACGCGGGCTTCGACTACTCGTTCAGCGAGATCTCCGACGCCTCCGGGATGCCGGTCGGCACCGCCAAGAGCTACGCCTTCCGCGCCCGTGCGCGCCTGCGGACGCGGCTCGAGCGCACGGAGCGCCGGGTCGCATGAGCGCGTACGCCGCGCCCTTCGGCCGCGAGCAGATCGAGGAGATCCTGCCGCACCGGCACCCGTTCCTGCTGCTCGACGAGGTGGTCGAGCTCGAGCCGGGCCTGCGCGTGCTCGCCCGCAAGGAGGTCACCGACGAGGACTGCGCGGGCCATTTCCCGGGCAACCCGATCATGCCGGGCGTCAAGATGGTCGAGGCGCTCGCCCAGTGCGGCGCCGTCGCCGTCCTCTCGCAGCCGGAGAACCGGGGCAAGCTGGCGCTCTTCGCCGGCATCGACGGCGTCCGCTTCAAGCGGATCGTGCGCCCGGGCGACGTGCTGACGCTGGAGTGCGCGCTCGAGTCCGTGCGCGGGCCGGTCGGGCGCGGCAGGGCGCGCGCGACCGTCGGCGACGAGCTCGCGGTCCGCGGCACGCTGACCTTCGCGGTGGAGCGATGATCGGCAAGGCGCGCGAGGGGTATCCCGTCACCGTGACCGGGCTCGGCTGCCACGTGCCCGAGCGGGTGCTCGCGAACGAGGAGCTCGCGCGGCTGGTCGACACCTCCGACGAGTGGATCGTCACGCGCACCGGGATCCGCGAGCGGCGGATCGCCGCGCCCGAGGAGGCGCTCTCGGACATCGCGCTGCCGGCCTGCCGCCGCGCGCTCGCGGACGCCGGCGTCGACGGCGCCGACCTCGACCTGATCATCGTCGCGACGGTCACCCCGGACATGGCCTTTCCGGCCAGCGCGGCGCTGCTCGCCGACGTGCTCGGCGCCTCGAAGGCGGCGGCCTACGACCTCTCGGCCGGCTGCACCGGGTTCATGTACGCCGTCGCGCAGGCCTACGGCATGGTCGCCGCGGGCCTGGTCGAGAAGGCGCTCGTCGTCGGCGGCGACGTCCTCTCGAAGATCCTCGACTGGGACGACCGCTCGACGCTGATCCTCTTCGGCGACGGCGCCGGGGCGGTCGTGCTCGAGCGGAGCCGCAACGGCGGCGGCTTCCTCGGCTTCGAGCTCGGCGCCGAGGGCGCCGGCGGCATCCACCTCTGGCTGCCGGGCAGCGGCTCGCGCGCCTTCGACGAGAACGAGAAGCACGTGAAGATGAACGGGCGCGAGGTCTTCAAGTTCGCGACGCGCGTGCTCGTCTCCTCGGCCGAGCAGGTGCTCGCGGAGTGCGGTCGAACGGTCGAGGACGTCGACCTCTACGTCCCGCACCAGGCGAACGTCCGGATCATCGACCACGCGACGCGCAAGCTCGGGATCCCGGACGAGAAGGTCGTGATCAACGTCGACCGATACGGGAATACGTCGTCCGGGTCGATCCCGCTCGCGCTCGCCGACGCGGCGGGCGACGGGCGGCTCCGGCCCGGACAACTGGTGCTGATGACGGGAATGGGAGCGGGCCTCACCTGGGGCTCGGCCCTGATCGAATGGACGGAGGAGGTGGGATCCGCGTGAGCGGAAAGATCGCATTCATGTTTCCGGGCCAGGGTTCGCTCGACGCCGGGATGGGCCGCGACATCGCGGAGGCCGTGCCCGAGGCGATGGCCGTCTACGAGCAGGGCAGCGAGGCGTCCGGCCTCGACCTGAAGCGGCTCTGCTTCGAGTCGCCGGTCGAGGACCTCGTCGACACCGAGGTGCAGCAGCCGGTGCTCGTGACCGCCAGCCTCGCGATCGAGGAGGCGATCCGCGCCCGCGGGATCCACCCGGACTTCGTCGTCGGCCACTCGGTCGGCGAGTTCGCGGCGCTGGCGGCGGCCGACGCGCTCTCGGTGCGGGACGCGATCGCGCTCGTCCGCGAGCGCGGGCTCGCGATGGCCGAGGCGGCGCGCGAGAAGCCCGGCGCGATGGCCGCGATCCTCGGGCTCGCCGACGAGGTGGTCGAGGGGCTCTGCGCGAAGATCGCGAACGTCTGGCCCGCGAACTACAACTGCCCCGGCCAGCTCGTGATCTCGGGCTCGAACCCGGGCATCGACGAGGCCTGCGTCGAGGCCGAGCGCGAGGGCGCCCGCCGCGCGATCAAGCTGCGCGTCTCGGGCGCCTTCCACAGCCCGCTCGTCGAGCGCGCGGCCGAGCGCCTGAAGCCGGCGATCGAGAAGGCCCACTTCGGCGACCAGCACGCGGCGTTCATGTCGACGGTGACGGCGAAGCTGGAGGAGGCGCAGCACTACCGCGAGCTGCTCCTGCAGCAGCTGATCGCGCCCGGTGCGGTTCACGCAGGCGGCGCACGCGCTCGTCCAGCAGGGCGTCACCGTCTTCGTCGAGGTGGGGCCGGGCAACGTCCTCAGCGGTTTACTGAAGAGGATCGACAGGGGCGTCAAGGCGATCCCCGTCAACAACCTGAAGGCGCTCGACGAGCTGGAGCGTGCGGTTGGCTGAGCCCGCGGCGCCGGCGGGGTTCGCCTCGCTCGAGGGCAGGCGCGCACTCGTCACGGGCGGCTCGCGCGGGATCGGCGCCGCGATCGCCGAGGAGCTGGCGCGGGCCGGCGCCGAGGTCGTCGTCGGCTACCGCTCCGGCCGGGACGAGGCGGAGGAGCTCGCGCGGCGGCTCGGCGGCCGGGCGGTCCAGGCGGACGTGTCCGACGCCGACGACGCCGCCCGGCTCGTCGCCGAGGCGGGCGACCTCGACGTCCTCGTCAACAACGCCGGCGTCACCCGCGACGGCCTGCTCGCGCGCATGTCCGACGACGACTGGCGGACGGTGATCGACACCAACCTCGCCGCCTGCTTCTACACCTGCCGCGCGGTCACCCGGCCGATGATGAAGCGCCGGGCCGGCTCGATCGTCAACGTCAGCTCGATCGTCGGCGTCCACGGCAACTGGGGCCAGACGAACTACGCGGCCTCGAAGGCCGGGATCATCGGCTTCACGAAGTCGCTCGCGAAGGAGCTCGGCAGCCGCAACGTGCGGGCGAACGTCGTCGCGCCCGGCTACGTGACGACGCGGCTGACCGAGGTGCTGCCGGAGGAGGCGACCGCGGCGATGCTGCAGAACACGGCGCTCGGGCGGCTCGGCGATCCGGCCGACGTGGCCGGGGCGGTACGCTTCCTCTGCGCCGACGAGGCCGCGTTCATCACCGGCGCGGTGTTGCTCGTCGACGGCGGCCTCGGGATGTAGGAAGGGGAGATGAGCCAGAACGGCAGGAAGAGGGTCGTGATCACCGGCCTGGGGGCGGTCACGCCGCTCGGCAAGGACGTCGAGTCGACCTGGCAGAGCCTGCTCGCGGGCGGGTCCGGCGCGGGCGAGATCACGCTCTTCGACCACACGGGCTACCCGGTGCACTTCGCCTGCGAGGCGAAGGAGTTCGAGCCGACCGACTGGATCGAGCGCAAGCAGGCGCGGCGCATGGACCGGTTCGCGCAGCTGATCGTCTCGGCGGCGCGCCAGGCGGAGGCCGACTCGGGCATCGACGTCGCCGCCGCCCCGGAGCGGGTCGGCGTCGCCGTCGCGACCGGGATCGGCGGCCTCAAGTCGTTCCAGGAGTGCCACGACACCCTGCGCGACCGCGGCCCCGACCGGGTCAACCCGTTCTCGATCCCGGCGATCATCCCGAACATGGGCGCGGCCTGGGTCTCGATGGAGCTCGGCACGAAGGGCCCCCTCTCCTCGCAGTGCACCGCCTGCGCCGCGTCGAACATGGCGATCGGCGACGGCCTCGACGCGATCCGGCTCGGCCGCGCGGACGTGATGCTCTGCGGCGGCACCGAGGCGCCGATCACCGAGGTCGGGATCGCCGGCTTCGGCGCCATGCGCGCGCTCTCGCGGCGAAACGACGACCCGGAGGCGGCCTCGCGCCCCTTCGACCTCGGCCGCGACGGCTTCGTGATGGGCGAGGGCGGCGCCATCATCGTGCTCGAGGAGCTCGAGCGGGCCCGCGCGCGCGGCGCCACGATCTACGCCGAGCTGCTCGGCTACGGCGTCTCCGCGGACGCGAACCACATCACCGAGCCCGACCCGACCGGCGAGAGCCCGGCGCGGGCGCTGCAGATGGCGTTCGCCGACGCGGGCATCGACCCCTCGGAGGTCGACTACGTCAACGCCCACGCGACCTCGACGCCGCTCGGCGACGCCTCCGAGACGCGCGTGATCAAGCGCGCGCTCGGCGAGGAGCATGCGCGCCGGGTCGCGATCTCGGGCACGAAGGGCGCGACCGGGCACATGCTCGGCGCGGCCGGCGCGGCCGAGGCGATCTTCACGATCCTGGCGATGCGCGACCGGCTGCTGCCGCCGACGATCAACTACGACGAGCCCGACCCCGACTGCGACCTCGACTACGTCCCGAACGAGGCGCGCGAGGCGCCCGAGGCGTCGATCGGCGTCTCGAACTCGTTCGGCTTCGGCGGCCACAACGCCTCGATCGTCGTCAGGCGCTGGGAGGACTAGGCGCCGACACCGTCTGGCGCGCGCCGCGAGACTCCGGCCGGTGGAGTACGAGCTGCGGATCTCCGACGCGGGCGCGCCGGCTGCGGGTCGAGGTGCCGTTCGGCGGGCCGCCGCTCCTCGTCGTCCCGCGCGGCGTCTCGCGTCGGGCGGGCGCGAGCGGTTCCTCGCCGAGAAGCGGCCGTGGGTCGAGCGGCAGCTCGCGCGGCAGGTGCCGCGGCTGGCTCTGCCGGCGCTGAGCGAGCGGGAGGGGCGGCGGCGGGCGCGGGCGCTCGCGACCGAGCTCTGCGAGCGCGAGGCGCCGCGGCTCGGCGTCCGCTACGGGCGGATCCGCATCGCCGACGCAGCGCAGCCGCTTCGGCTCGTGCTCGGCGCGGGGGACGCTCTCCTTCAACTGGCGGCTCGCGCTCGCGCCGCGGAGGCCGTCTTCGACTACGTCGCCGTCCACGAGCTCTGCCACCTGCGCGAGGCGAACCACTCCCCGCGCTTCTGGGCGCTCGTCGAGGCGGCGCGCCCGGACTACCGAGCGCCCGCGCGCGCTGGCTGCGCGAGCACGGCTCCGAGCTGCTCGCGTACCGGCCTCCGGCCGCGTTGATCTAGCCTGGGCGGCCGTGGACCGCTGGGCGACCTTCGACTGCTACGGCACCCTGATCGACTGGCGCGGCGGCATGCGCGCCCAGCTCGCGCGCGTCTTCGGCGACGAGCGCGCCGACGAGCTGCTCGACGCGCTACCACGAGCTCGAGCCGGAGCTCCAGCGCCGGCGGCCGGAGGCGACCTACCGCGAGCTGATGGCGGAGGCGATGGCCCGGCTCGGCGCCCCGGCAGAGCGAGCAGGATGCGCTCGGCCGCTCGCTGCCGCAGTGGCCGGTCTTCCCGGAGGTGCCGGCGGCGCTCGCGGAGGCGCGCGGCGCGCGGCTGGCGGCTCGCCGCCCTCTCGAACACCGACCCCGACCTCCTCGACGCCTCGCTCGCCGCGATCGGCGTCCCCTTCGACGAGCGCGTCGCCGCCTCCGAGATCGGCTCCTACAAGCCGGCGCCACGGCCACTGGCGCGTCTTCTTCGACCGGACGGGCGCCGACCCGGCGGGGCACGTGCACGTCGCCCAGAGCCACTTCCACGACGTCGTCCCGGCGACCGAGCTCGGCCTGCGGGTCGTCTGGGTCAACCGGCTCGGCGAGGCGGCGAGAGCCGGCGCCGACGCGCGAGCTGCCCGACCTGACCGCGCTCGCGGACACGCTCGACGGGCTGGTGCCGGCGTGAACGTCCGCCGTCCGGCCCCCGCCGACGCGGAGGCGGTCGCGGAGCTCGTCGCCGCCTACGACGCGTCATTCGGGGCGCCGCCGGACACGAGCGCCGACGACCTCCGCGAGGAGTGGCGGGAGCTCGAGCTCGAGCAGGACGCCTGGCTGCTCGAGCTGGACGGCCGCCTGGCGGGCTACGCCTGCGTCTACGGCCGCCCCGAGCGGCTCTCGACCGACGGCTACGTGCACCCGGAGCTGCGCGGCCGCGGGATCGGCGGCGAGATCCTGCGGCTCGCCGAGGCGCGGGCGCGCGAGCGCGGGGCACCGGAGCTGCGCAACGCGACGCTCCACGCCGACGCCGCCGGCCGCGCGCTGCTCGAGGCGAGCGGCTACGCGTTCGTCCGCGCGTTCCTGCGCATGGGCGATCGAGCTCGACGACGCCGTGCCCGAGCCGCGGCTGCCCGAGGGGCTCCGGCTCGAGGCGTCCGGCCGAGGCGACGCCCGCGCTGTGCACGCGGCGCTCGAGGAGGCGTTCGCCGACCACTGGGACCACCGTTCCGAGAGCTTCGAGGACGTGGAGCGCCCGCCGGCTCGAGGGCGCCGACCCTCCGCTCTGGCGCGTCGTCCGCGACGGCGACGAGATCGCCGCGGCCGCCGTCAACCGGTGGAAGCGGTTCGGCGGCGGCTGGATCGCCTCGCTCGGCGTCCGCCGCGCCTGGCGCCGTCGCGGCCTCGGCGGAGGCGCTGCTGCTCGCGTCGTTCGCCGAGTTCCGCCGCCGCGGCGAGACGCGTCGTCCACCTCGGCGTCGACTCGGAGAACCCGACCGGCGCCGTCCGGCTCTACGAGCGCGTCGGGATGGAGGTCGTCTGGCGCGCCGACGTCTACGGCGAAGCGGCTGTGAGCACGCGCACCCCCGGCCCTGCGGACGCCGCGGAGGCGATCGCGGCGCTGCTCGAGGACTGGGCGACGGCGTACGGCGGCCAGCCGGTCGACGCCGACGAGCTCCGCTCCTGGTTCGCGATGCCCGAGCTGGAGCCGGAGGACTTCGCCGTACTCGACGACGACGGCCTCTCCGCGTACGCGGACCTCGTCGTCCGGCCGGGCAGCAGCGCCGCGTGGGTCGACGCGCGCCCGCTTCCCGGGGCGCCGCTCGACGCGCTGCTCGACTGGGCGGAACGGCGGGCCCGCGCGAAGGGAGCGGGTCGCCTGCGGGTCACGATCGCCGCCGCCGCGGATGCGGCGCCGCTCGCCTCCCGCGGCTACCGGCGGATCCGCACCTTCTACGAGCTGGCGGTCGCGCTCGCCGACGACGCCTCGCCCGGCCGCGCTTCCGGCCGGGCTCGTGCTCCGGACCCTCCGCGCCGGGCGACGAGGAGCGCGTCCACGCGACCGTGCAGGAGGCGTTCGCCGACCACTGGGAGTGGGAGCCGCGCAGCTTCGACGACTGGCTCGCGAGGATGCGCGCGCGCGAGCCGAACCCGTCGCTCTGGTTCCTCGCGGACGACGGCGACGAGCTCGCCGGCGTCTGCCTCTGCAGCGTCCGCGGCGCCGGGAACGGAGCGCGTCGGGTGGGTGGACACGCTCGCGGTGCGGCGACGGTGGCGGGGGCTCGGCCTCGGCGGCGCCCAGCTCGTCCACGCCTTTCGCGCGTTCCGGGCGAGCGGGCTCCCGCGGGCGGGGCTCGACGTCGACGCCGAGAACACCACCGGCGCGGTCGGGCTCTACGAGCGCGTCGGTATGCACGTCGCGTTCGCGAGCGGGTGCTGGGAGCTCCCGCTCGGCTAGCCTGCCCACGTGTCGACGCTCCGGGCGCGCTGCCCCGACTGCAGGACGCTGACCGCCGTCGCGATCGGCCCCGAGTACGAGTGCCACGTCTGCGGGCGGCAGTTCGCCGCCGGGCTCGTCCGCGTCCCGCGCGCCTGGGGCTCGGGCGGCGAGGAGATGTCCGCGGCGGCGCGCCTGCCCCTTCCCTATCCCGAGGCCGCGGCGATCGAGGAGGAGACGCTCGGCGCGCAGACGCTCGCGCTCGCGAGCGAGCTGCCGCAGCGGCCGCTCGTGCTCGGCGGCTGCTGCTGCTCGCACATCGGCGCCGTCGAGGCGCTCGCCAACCGCCACGGCCGGATCGCGGTCCTCTGGCTCGACGCGCACGGCGACCTGAACACGCCCGAGAGCTCGCCGTCCGGCAACCCGTGGGGGATGCCGCTGCGGATGCTGATCGACTCGGGCGCCGTCGCGGCCGCCGACGTCTGCCTCGTCGGCGCCCGCGACCTCGACGCGCCCGAGGAGGCGTTCATCGAGGAGGCGGGCGTCCGGCTCGGCGAGGAGGGCCTCGAAGGGGCGCTCGCCGGGGCCGAGGGCGTCTACGTGGCGCTCGACTGCGACGTCTTCGAGGAGGACGAGATCGCCTCGTTCATGCCGGAGCCGGACGGCCTCCGCGTCGACGAGGTCGAGCGGCTCTTCCGCACGCTCGCCGGCCGCGCGCGCGTGCTCGGCGCCGGGCTCAGCGGGCCTGGTCGGCGAGGAACGGAACGTCGAGCCGCTGACCCGGCTCCTGCGCGCGCTCGGCTTCTAGGCCGACCGCGAATCGTCCGCCGGGACGAGAGCGAATCGTCGTCACGGGCGACGACGCCGGAGCCCGGCAGCAGCAGCAGCCGCACCGGCGTCCTCGCACGTGCAACCGAGCGAGCGTTCGAGGTCGTTCCGGCACGCTCTGGCATCCGGCCGGGAACGGACCCGCTGGGGACGTCGGACGCGCATCGAGCCTCTAGCAACCGCCACGCCGCCGCCGCAGGTCTAAGCTGTCGAGGATCGCTGCAGAAGGCCGCGCTCGCCGTAGGGGCGCCGCTCGGCCGCCTGCTCGGCTACGAGCCGACGTACGTGCCGGGCGCCGCCGCGGTGTACGCGACGGCCTAGCCGGAGACGCGGGGCCCCGGGCAACCGCCCGGGGCCCCGCGCGGTCTAAGCTTGCGAGGACCCGTGGCCGACCGCATCGACGTCTCGATCGAGCACAAGGGTGCGACCCCCGAGGCCAAGCCGGAGAAACCGCACCCGAACACCTGCCCGTCCTGCGGGTCGCACTACCGCGACGACGAGCTCGCGGAGTCGCTGCACGTCTGCGGCCAGTGCGGGCACCACTTCCCCGTGCGGGCGCACGCGCGGATCGGCCAGCTGCTCGACGAGGGCAGCTTCGTCGAGGAGGCCGCAGACCTCCGCTCCGACGACCCGCTCGACTTCTTCGACCTGCGCCCCTACTCGGAGCGGCTCGTCGAGGCCGAGATGAAGACCGGCCAGGGCGACGCGATCGTGATCGGCCACGGGCGGATCGACGAGCGGCCCTGCGCGGTCGCGGTCATGGACTTCTCCTTCATGGGCGGCTCGATGGGCTCGGTCGTCGGCGAGAAGCTCTCGCGCGCCTGCGACCTCGCAGCCGAGCGCGGCGCCCCGCTCGTCGCCGTCACGAGCTCGGGCGGCGCCCGCATGCAGGAGGGGATCCTCTCGCTGATGCAGATGCCGAAGACGGTCTGCGCGGTCGAGGAGCTGCACGAGGCCGGCTGCCCGATGTTCGTCGTCATGGCCCACCCGACGACCGCCGGCGTGCTCGCCTCGTTCGCCTCGCTCGGCGACGTGACGCTCGCGGAGCCGGGCTCGCTGATCGCCTTCACCGGCCCGCGCGTCGTCCAGCAGACGACCCGCGAGAAGCTGCCCGACGACTTCGGCCTCGCCGAGCAGAACCTGCGCTTCGGCCACCTCGACGCGATCGTCCCGCGCAGCGAGCTGCGCGCCTCGCTGGCGCGGCTGCTGCGGCTCTTCGACCGGAACGGGAACGGGCGTGCCTAGCGAGTCCGAGCTGCGGCTGCGCGAGCGGATCACGCGCCTCGCCTCGCTGCCGCTCCTGCGCGGCGCCCGGCTCTCCGGCGAGCTGGAGCGGCTCCAGAAGCAGCTCGAGCGGATCCAGGCCGAGCCGGACGAGGCGACCGCGGAGTCGATCTGGGAGCGCGTCGACCTCTCGCGGCACCCGGAGCGGCCCTACACGCTCGACTACGTCGAGCGGATCCTCGACGACTGGTTCGAGCTGCACGGCGACCGCAGCCGCGCCGACGACGGCGCCATGGTCACGGGCCTCGGCCGGCTGGACGGGCGGACGGTCGCGCTCGTCGGCCACCAGAAGGGCCGTGACATCCAGGAGCGCACGAAGCGCCAGTTCGGGATGCCCTACCCGGAGGGCTACCGGAAGGCGATGCGGGTGATGGAGCTCGCGCAGCGGCACGGCCTCCCGGTCGTCTCGCTCGTCGACACGCCGGGCGCCTACCCCGGCGTCGCCGCCGAGCAGCACGGCCAGGGCGGCACGATCGCCCGCGCGCTGGCGCTGATGGCCCGCCTGCGCACGCCCACGGTCGCCTGCGTGATCGGCGAGGGTGGTTCCGGCGGTGCGATCGCGATCGCGCTCGCCGACCGGGTGCTGATGCAGGAGAACGCGATCTACTCGGTGATCAGCCCCGAGGGCTGCGCCGCGATCCTCTGGCGCGACGCCGCCGAGAAGAAGAAGGCGGCGGCGGCCTTCAAGCCCGACGCGCAGCACTGCCTCGACCTCGGCGTCGTCGACGCGATCGTCCCGGAGCCGGACGGCGGCGCCCACGCCGACCCCGACGAGGCCGCCCGCCTGCTGCAGGAGGCGCTCGTCGAGCACCTGGACGCCCTCGAGGGGATCCCGGCCGACGAGCTGCCCCGCCGCCGCCGCGCCAAGTTCCGCGGCATGGGCGTCTTCGCGTAGGCACGCGCCGAGGCTCGCTGTCAATGGGTCTTCCGGCCTAATCCACACTTTCCACAGGGTTTTCAACGGGCCCTGAAACGCGTTGAGGCCGGTCAAGAGACCGGCCTCAAGCGCCTAACCCCCGTCAGGTGGAGAAGCTCCACAGCGACTCGCGTCGCTTCGACCGGTGCTGTAGCCGCAAGCAGGCGCGCGTAAACCTCGGCCGATGCGGAATGCTTCCGGCACGTGGCGAGGCTCCGCGAGTACGAGCGCAAGCGCGACCGGTCGAGGACGCCGGAGCCCTTCGGCGGCGCGCCGGGGGACGGGGCGCCGTCGCTTCGTCGTCCAGCGACACGACGCGCGGCGGCTCCACTACGACTTCCGGCTCGAGCGCGACGGCGTCCTCGCCTCCTGGGCGGTGCCGAAGGGCGTCCCCCTCGAGCCCGGCGCGAAGGCGCTCGCCGTCCACGTCGAGGACCACCCGCTCGAGTACGGCGGCTTCGAGGGCGAGATTCCCGAAGGGCCAGTACGGCGCGGGCACGGTCGAGATCTGGGACCGCGGCAGCTACGAGCTGCTCGAGGAACGACGCGACGGCCGGCTGACGGTGCGCCTGCACGGCGAGCGGCTGCGGGGCACGTGGACGCTCGTCCCGGCGCACCTCGACGGCAAGGAGCAGAACTGGCTGCTGATCCGCCGCAGCGACGACGAGGACGGCGCCGCGCCCGCGCGGCGGCGGCCGCCGCTACGCGCCGATGCTGGCGACGCTCGCCGAGGACGTCCCGCACGGCGACTGGCTCTACGAGGTCAAGTGGGACGGCTACCGCGCGCTCGCCTACGTCTCCGGCGGCCACGCCCGCCTGCGCTCGCGCCGCGACAACGACCTGACCGCCCGCTTCCAGGCCGTCGCCGAGGCGCTGCACGAGCTGCCCGACTGCGTCCTCGACGGCGAGGTCTGCGCTCTCGACGCGCAGGGCCGCTCGAGCTTCTCGGCGATGCAGCAGGGCGGCGGCAGGCTCGTCTACTTCGTCTTCGACCTCCTGGAGGTCGAGGGCGAGCCGCTGACCGGGCTGACGCTGGAGGAGCGGCGCGCCCGGCTCGAGCCGCTGCTCGCGCGCGCCGACGGCGGGCACGTGCGGCTCTCGGAGGCCTTCGACGACGGCGACGCCCTGCTCGCGGCCGCCCACGAGCAGGGGCTCGAGGGGATCCTCGCCAAGCGCGCGGGCTCGCGCTACGAGGAGGGGAAGCGCTCCCGCAGCTGGCTGAAGCTGAAGACGCACGGCCGCCAGGAGTTCGTCGTCGCCGGCTGGACGAAGGGCTCGGGCCGCCGCGCGGACGGCTTCGGCTCGCTCGTCCTCGGGGTCGTCCGCGACGGCGAGCTCACCTGGGCCGGGAACGTCGGCACCGGCTTCACGCAGGACGAGCTCGACCGGCTGCTCGCGAAGCTGCGGCCGCTCGAGCGCGAGACGACGCCGTTTCCGAGCGAGCCGAAGATGCCGCGGGTCCGGCGCGGCGACGTCCACTGGGTCGAGCCGCGGCTCGTCGCCGAGGTCGAGTTCTCGGAGTGGACGCACGACGGCCGGCTGCGGCAGCCGTCCTACCAGGGACTGCGCGAGGACAAGGCGCCCGACGAGGTGCGGAAGGAGGAGCCCGTGAGCGAGCCGCCGACCGACGAGGTGCGCAGGGGCAGCCGGGTCGTGACGCTGTCGAACCGGGACAAGGTCTTCTGGCAGGAGGAGGGGATCACGAAGGGCGACCTCTGGGACTACTACCGCGAGGTCGCGCCCGTGCTCGTGCCGCACCTGCGCGGGAGGCCGTTCACGATGCGCCGCTACCCGGACGGCGCGGCGGGGAAGGCGTTCTTCCAGAAGGACGCTCCCTCGCACATGCCCGACTGGATCAAGACCGTGCTCGCTGCGCGTCTCGACCCGCGAGACGCCGCGGAAGACGCGGACGATCCGGGCGCCGCTCGTCGACGACGAGCTCGCGCTCCTCTGGATGGTCAACATGGGCTGCATCGACATGAACGCGTGGTACTCGCGCGTCGACCGGCTCGACCGGCCCGACTTCGTCCTCTTCGACCTCGACCCCGCGCAGGACGCCGGCTTCCCGGAGGTGATCGAGGTCGCGCTCCATGTCAAGGAGGCGCTCGACCGGCTCGAGCTGGCGAGCTTCGCGAAGACCTCGGGGTCGAAGGGCATCCACGTGCTCGTGCCGATCGAGCGGCGGGCGACCTACGCGGACACCCGCCGCTTCGCGGAGATCGTCGCCGGCGCGCTCGCGCGCACGCACCGCGGCCTCGTGACGACCGAGTGGTCGAAGGCCAAGCGCCGCGGCGTCCTCGTCGACGCGAACCAGAACGGCGAGGGGAAGACGATCGCGTCCGTCTACTCGGTGCGGCCCCGGCCCGGCGCGCCCGTCTCGACGCCGCTCCGCTGGGAGGAGGTGCGGCAGGGGCTCGACCCGCAGGCGTTCACCATGGATGCCGTGCTCGCGCGGGTGCGGGAGCACGGCGACCTGTTCGAGGGCGTGCTGAGCACCAGGCAGTCGCTGTCGAAGGCGCTGCGCTCGATCTAGGCTTCGCCGATGCGCCTGGACGAGCTCTGCGGCGACCTCGATGCCGAGTTCCGCGTCGACCTGGTCAGCCGGGACGACTGGTCGGGGGTCTTCGAGCTCGTCTATCCCGATCCCTACTGGCGCGCGTTCGTCGAGCCCGCCTACCCGGAGCGCTGGAACGGGCTGATGGTGCGCGGCGGCGAGGAGGTCGACGAGGTCGTCACCTGCGTCTTCCCCGGCGACGCCGTGATCGAGGAGCTCGAGCCGCGGACGCTCCTCTTCTCGGAGCACCCGGTCGACTTCGCCGACCGCCCGGGCTTCCTGCCGCTGGCGCGGTCGAGCTTCGAGGCGCTGCGGGCGAAGGGGTGCAGCTTCTACCACGTGCACGCGCCGCTCGACCAGCATCCGCGGATCTCGCCGTCGCGCCTGCTCGCGCAGGGGATCGGGCTCGAGGACCTCGAGGAGTACCTGCCGATCGACGAGGGGCTGCCGGGCGGCGCGGCGGTCAGCGGCACGAGCGAGCTGACCCTCGAGGGGCTCGTCGCCCGGATCCGCGACTTCCTCGGCGACGACATCCCGGTGCACGTCGTCCTGCGCGGGCACGAGTTCGCCGGCCGCGTCGCCGTCGTCGCGGGCGGCGGCGCCGACGTCGAGACGCTCGAGGCGGCGCTCGCGCGCGGCTGCGACACCTTCGTCAGCGGCAACGCGGGCACCTACTGCGACGTCCCCTTCGTGCAGGAGGTGAACCGCGCCTTCCGCCGCGCGGCCGAGGCGGCGACGATCTCCGCGATCGACGCGACCCACTACGGCACCGAGCGGCCGCCGCAGCTGGCGATGCTCGACTGGTTCCGCCGCCGCGGCCTGCCCGCGCGCTTCGCCGAGAACGGGCCCGCGCTAGGCCCAGGCCCCCGGCCGCCCGTGCGGGTACGGCTTCAGGAGCAGCGGCCGCTGCGGCGTCTGCGAGAAGTCGAAGTCGAGGCGCAGGTCGCCGAGGATCGCCGCGCGCTCGCGCACGTCCGGCCGCGGGTCCGGCCGCCCGTCCGTGCGCGGGTCGAGCCGGGCGCCGCCGAGGAAGTCGTCCTCGATGAACTTCAGGTAGGCGTCGAACGAGAGCACCTGGTGGTCGACGTAGCCCCGCCGCGCCCAGGGGCTGATCACGAGCGCAGGGACGCGCAGCCCGTAGCCGTTCACGTCGACGCGCGGCGGCCGGACGTGGTCGTAGAAGCCGCCCCAGTCGTCCCAGGCGAGGAAGATCGCCGTCGAGCGCCAGTCGGGGCCGCGCATGACCGCGTTCACGAGCCGGGTCACGTACGCCTGGCCGGCGCTGACGAGCGCCGGCGGGTGCTCGCTGAAGCGCTGCGAGGGCGTCACCCAGGAGACCGCGGGCAGCGTCCCCCGCCGCGCCGCGGCGAGGAAGGCGCGGAGCGGGGCCACGTCCCGCCGCTGGCCGTCGCGGCGGACCGTGTCGAACCAGGGCAGCGGGTTCCAGATCCCGGGCGTGCGCGCGTTCTGCGCGACGCGCGGGCAGGCGTACCCGGCGTCGCGGCAGTCGGGCTCGCTCCCGGCCGCGACGTAGTAGCGCCAGCCGACGTGGTTGCGATGCAGGAGGTAGGTGAGATCGGTCCAGGCGTAGTCGGGGATCTCGCCGCTCCGGTTCTGCGGCTCGCCGGGCGGCGAGACCGGGCTCTGGATCGCGTTCACGCAGCTCGCCGGGTCGCCGCGCCGGCTGCAGCGGGCCGACCAGCCGCTGACCAGGTCGAGGTGCGCGGGCAGGCTCCAGGACGTGTCCGGCTGGAACATGTGGTCCTGGAGGACGAAGTGATCCGCGTAGGCCCAGTAGTTCGCCAGCTCGCGGCGGTCGTGGTAGCCCAGCACGTCCGGGGTGCGCGGGTCGTAGCTGCAGCTCGGGGCGTCGAGCTTGATGCAGGCGAGCCGCCGGCCGGCGCGGGCGCGGGCGACGAAGCCGTCCATCAGGCCGTGGTCGACGTCGCGGACGGCGTCGGTGTGGTCGTGCGGGCCGCCGCCGTTCCGGTCCCGGGGTCGTGGTAGGGGCGGACGCAGGTGCCCTCCGCGGGGTCGGGCACGCAGACCGCCGGCTCGCCTCGGAGCATCGGGATCCCGTCGGCTCCCGGGTAGGTGCCGAAGTAGGAGTCGAAGGAGCGGTTCTCCTGCATGATCACGATCACGTGCCGGATCTTGTGGATGCCGGTCGGCCCGGCAGGCGCGCGCATCGCCCGGCCGCCGCCGCGCGGGAGCGCGGCCGCGACCGCGAAGGCGGCCGCGGCGGCGATCAGCACCGCCGCTGCCGGGAGGAGGAGGCGTCGCATCGCCCGGACGCTAGAGCGCAGCGTGTTGAGCGCGCGTGAAGCGTCGGTTCAGCGTTCGTGGAGGCCGGCGAGCGGGCCGGTCAGTCGAGCCGCTCGGGGTGGCCGAGCGTCCCGAGCTCGGCGGTGTCGCGGCGGAAGGCGAGCGAGACGGTCCAGTCGACGACGACGCGCAGCTTCCGCTGCAGCAGCGGCAGCTGGTAGAGGTGGTAGCTGCGCGTCACCCACCAGGCGGGGAAGCCGCGCAGGCCGAGGCCGAGCACGTCCGCGACGCCCTTGTAGCGGCCGAGCGTCGCCACCTGGCCGAGCATCCGGTAGCGGTAGGGCCGCGGGTCGCCGACGAGGTTCTTCGCGAGCCGCCGCGCCTGCCGGAGCGCGTGCTGGCAGGTCGGCGGGTCGGGCCTGCCGCCGGCCGCCGCGTTCGGGACGCGGGCGCAGTCGCCGAGCGACCAGACGTCGTCCCGGCCCTCGACCCGCAGCGTCCCGTCGACGACGACGCGGCCGCGGTCGTCGAGCGGCATGCCCCAGGCGCCGAGCAGCGGGTTCGCCTTCACCCCCGCGGTCCAGACGACGGTCTTCGTCTCGATCCGGGTGCCGTCGGAGAGCACGGCGGCCTGCTCCTCGACCGAGTCGAGCTTCGTCTCCACGTGGATCTCGACCCCGCGCGAGCGGAGCTCCCGGTCGGCGTACTCGCCGAGGCGCGACGGGATCTCCGGCAGGATCTTCGGCGCCATGTCGACGAGCACCCAGCGCTGGGGCACGTCGCGCAGGCCGGGGTAGAGCCGGAGCGCGTCGCGGACGAGGTCGGCGAGCTCGGCGAGCGCCTCGACGCCCGCGTAGCCGGCGCCGACGAAGACGAACGAGAGGTGCTTCCGCGCCGCGTCGTGGTCGGCCTCCGCGTCGGCGGCCTCGAGCTGGCGGAGCACGTGGTTGCGGAGCGCGATCGCGTCCGCGAGCGACTTGAAGGAGCAGGCGTGCTCGGCGAGGCCGGGGATCGGCAGCGTCCGCGGCACCGCTCCGAGCGCGAGCACGAGCCGCTCGTAGCGGATCGCCTGGCGGCCGGCGGCGGTGTCGACCTCGACCAGCTTGCGCTCCTCGTCGAGCGTGCACGCCTCGCCGAGCAGGAGCTCCGCGTGCGGCGCCATCGCGCGCAGCGGGACGACGACGTGGCGCGGCTCGAGCGTCCCCGACGCCGCCTCGGGCAGCATCGGCGTGTAGAGCATGAAGTTCTCGGGGCTGACGACCGTCGCGCCGCGCTCGCGGAGCAGCCGCGCCACGTAGCCGCCCGCGAAGCCGCCGCCGAGGATCAGCGTTCCACCACGTGCCGTGCGCTCGACCGCCGTCATAGGCTCCCAAGTATGGACGGGCCGGCGATCGACGTGCGCGGTCTCCGCGTCCGCCGCGGCGGCCGGGAGGTGCTGCACGGCATCTCGCTGCGGATCGAGCGCGGCGCCGTCACCGGGCTGCTCGGCCCGAGCGGGTCGGGCAAGTCGACGCTGATGCGCGCGATCGTCGGCGTCCAGGTCGTCGCCGGCGGCGAGGTCGAGGTGCTCGGCCTGCCCGCGGGCTCGCCGGCGCTCCGCTCGCGCGTCGGCTACGTGACCCAGTCGCCGGCCGTCTACGCCGAGCTGAGCGTGCGCGAGAACCTGCGCTTCTTCGCGCGCGTGCTCGGCGCGGGCCGGGGCGCGGTCGAGCGGGCGCTCGCGGTCGTCGACCTGGAGGAGTACGCGGGCCGCGAGGTGCGGCGGCTCTCGGGCGGCCAGCTCTCGCGCGTCTCGCTCGCGACCGCCCTGCTCGGCGAGCCGGAGCTGCTCGTGCTCGACGAGCCGACGGTCGGGCTCGACCCGGTGCTGCGGCGCGACCTCTGGGACACGTTCAACCGGCTCGGCGAGGAGGGCGTGACGCTGCTCGTCTCGAGCCACGTGATGGACGAGGCCTCCCGCTGCGCCTCGCTCGTGCTGCTGCGCGAGGGCGACGTGCTCGCGGTCGAGCCGCCCGCCGCGCTGCTCGCCCGCACCGGCGCCGGCGACCTCGACTCGGCCTTCCTGGCGCTGCTCGAGGACGGGGCGGCGTGACCCCGCGGGTCACCCTCGCGGTCACCGAGCGGGTGCTGCGGCAGCTGCGGCACGACCCGCGGACGCTGGCGCTCCTCTTCGGCGTCCCGCCGCTCCTGCTGACGCTCTTCAAGTACGTCTTCGTCGGCCAGGAGCAGACCTTCGACCGGATCGGCGGCCCGCTCGTCGGGATCTTCCCGTTCATGACCATGTTCGTCGTCGGCTCGATCGGCGTGCTGCGCGAGCGCACCTCGGGGACGCTCGAGCGGCTGATGACGCTGCCGCTCGCGAAGCTCGACGTCCTGGCCGGCTACGGGATCGCGTTCGCGGCGGTCGCCGTCGTGCAGGCGCTCGTCGTCTGCGGCGTCGCCTTCGGCCTGCTCGGGCTCGCCGTCGTCGGGCCGCTCTGGGTCGTGATCGGGATCGCGGTCCTGAACGCGGTGCTCGGGATGTCCCTCGGCCTCTTCACGAGCGCCTTCGCGCGCAGCGAGTTCCAGGCGGTGCAGTTCCTGCCGGCCTTCGTCTTCCCGCAGCTGCTCCTCTGCGGCCTGCTCGTGCCGCGCGAGCGCATGGCCGACCTGCTCGACTGGGTCTCCTGGGGGCTGCCGCTGACCTACGCCTACGACGCCCTCCACCGGACGGCCACGCTCGGCGAGACGGGCGGCGCTGTCTGGCGCGACGCGGCGGTCGTCCTGGGCGCGGCCGTCGTCGCGCTCGCGCTCGGCGCCCTGACGCTGCGCCGCCGGACGCCGTAGAGGCTCGATCTAGGCGCTTCTCGCGGCCTCGGCGAACGCGGCCGGCTCGGTGCGCTCGACCCTGCCGCCGCAGTGCGGGCAGGCGCGCCAGGTCAGCTCGACGAGCTTGCCGCACTCGCCGCACTGGTTGCGCACCTTCAGGCCGCAGCGGGGGCAGCAGAGGAAGTCGTCCTCGACCTCCGTGCCGCAGTTGGCGCAGGCGCCCTCCCGCACCGCGCGCTCGAACGCGCGCCGGCGGAGCTTGCGCTCGCGCCGCTCCTCGAGCGTCTCCGGCGGCCGGACGACGACCCAGCCGAGCACGCCGACGAAGGGGAGGAGCGCGGCGGCCGCGGTCGTCAGGTGGATGCGCCGGGGGCGCACGAGCCGGGCGCGGGCGTCGGCGACCACCCAGAGCAGGGAGGCGACCCAGAGCCCGCCCGCGAGGGCGATCGAGACGTTGCGCACTGCCACGAAGGCGACGTCCATCACTCGGTCAACGCGGGAGCGGCGCGACCGGTTGCGCGACAATCGCCGGGTGGCGGTCCAGGTGTCGGTGATCGGGAGCGGCGCCGCCCACGAGGCGGCGGCGGAGGAGGTCGGCAGGCTGCTCGCCGGGCGCGGCTGCACCGTCGTCACGGGCGGCGGCGGCGAGGTGATGGCCGCGGCGGCACGGGGCGCCAGGCAGGCGGGCGGCACGACGATCGGGATCCTCCCCGGCGAGAGCCGCGCCGGCGCGTCCGAGTGGGTCGAGCACGTCGTCGTCACCGGGATCGGGCACGCCCGCAACCTCGCGGTCGCAGCCTCGGGCGACGCGGTCATCGCCGTCGGCGGCAGCTGGGGCACCCTGGCGGAGATCGGCTTCGCGAAGCGGCTCGGCCGGCCGGTCGTCGTGCTCGAGCCCGGCCTTCGCGTCGAGGGCGTCGAGACCGCCGCGACGCCCGCCGAGGCGGTCGAGCGGGCGCTCGCTCAGCTCGCCTGAAGGTGCCGCAGCGTCCGTTCGCGGCGATCCTGGCCGATCGCGCGAGTTGCGCGCGGTCGTGACCATGCGGACGTTTCCGCTCTCCGCGAGCCTCCGACCGGTGGCCGACTCGATCACCTACGTCAGCGCCCGCTCGGAGCCGTCCGGCAGGCGCAGGACGAGCCGGTGGCCGCGGACGAAGACGACCCGGCCGCCGCGGCGGTCGCGCGGGGCCGGCTTCGCGAGCCGCGCGCGACCGGCGGCGACCGGCGGGCTGCCCTCCGGCTGCACGACGAAGACGCGCGGGCCGCCCCTGGAGAAGAGCAGCGCCGCGCCGCCGCGCGTCCAGCGGAAGCGGGCGGCCGGGCCGAGCGGCTGCTGGCCCGAGCCGTCGGCCTGCCATCACCCAGAGCTGCGTGCCGGAGTCGTCGTGCCGGATCCAGGCGATCTGCGAGCCGTCCGGCGAGAAGCGCGGGCTTCCGTCCTCGTGCCGCTCGGCCGCCTGCCGCAGCGCCCAGCCGTCGGCGATCGCGGCGGTCAGCGCGACCACGAGCACGACCATGAAGCCGATCAGGAGCGTGTAGGCGGCGCCGACCGCGCTCCAGGCCATCGCCCTACGCATCGGCGAGCAGCCTCTCGAGCAGGGTCGAGCGCGCCGCGCTTGTCGAGCAGGTCGTTGAGGTTGCCGCACTTCGGGCTCTGGACGCAGGAGGGGCAGCCGTCGGCGCACGGGCAGCCGGCGATCAGGCGGGCGGTGTCGGCGGCCCAGCCCTCGAACTCGTCGAAGCCGCGCGCGGTGATCCCGACCCCGCCCGGGTGGCCGTCGTAGACGAAGACGGTCGGGCGGCCGGTCTGCTGGTGGACGTTGGTCGAGAGCCCGCCGATGTCCCAACGGTCGCACATCGCCCGCAGCGGCAGCAACGCGATCAGGGCGTGCTCCGCCGCGTGCAGCGAGGCGACGAGCGTCGGCATCTCCGCGATCCCCTCGAGCTGGCGCGGCTCGGGCAGGAACCAGACCGCCTCGGTCTCGAAGCTCGTCGGCGGCAGCTCCAGCGGGACGAGGTCGATCGTCTCCTGCGTCCGGATCGACTTCCGCTGGTAGCCGACGACCTGCTCGGTGACCGCGACCTCGCCGAAGGAAAGCTCGAGGCCGCAGCGGCGCTCCTCGCGCAGCGGCCGCACGATCTCGGTCGTCGTCTCCTTCTTCGCCTGCGTGTACCAGTCGCCCTCGTGCGGCGTCACGAGCGCCGCGCGCCGCTCGTGGTCGAGCGCGCGGACGAGGTACGGGTCGCCGAGGTGGAGGTAGACGGCGCCCTCGTGGACGGTCGAGAAGGCGCGCTCGGACTCGACGAGGCCGAGCGGCTCGCCGGTCGTGCCGTCGACGACGGAGAAGGCGCCGGTGCTCGCCGAGCGGAGCGCCGTGCGCGCGGCGGGGTAGTCGCGGCCGGTCCAGGTCCAGCCGGCCTTCGTGCGCCGGAGCTCCGGCAGGGCCGCGGCCCGCTCGAGCGCCTCCGGGCCGAGCGTGGCGGCGTCGCCCTCGTCGAGCGGCGCCTCGAAGGCGGCGGCGAGCACGTGGCCGTCGAGGACGCGCGGGTTCGCGTGGTCGAGGACGGCGGCCTCGACGCGGCGCCGCAGGAGCGCCTCCGGCTCGCGCATGAAGAACTGGTCGAGCGCGTCCTCGCTCGCGACGAGGATCGCGAGCCCGGCCTCGCGGCGGCCGGCCCGGCCCCACTGCTGGCGCAGGCTCGCGACCGTGCCCGGAAAGCCGACCGAGACGACCGCGTCGAGCAGGCCGACGTCGATCCCGAGCTCGAGCGCGTTCGTCGCCGAGACGCCGAGCAGCTCGCCCTCGAGCAGCCGCCGCTCGATCTCGCGCCGCTGGGCCGCCGTGTAGCCGGCGCGGTACGGCGAGAGCCGCGAGGCGTCCCCCAGCCGCTCGGCCGTGAAGCGGTGCACGAGCTCCGCCGCCTTGCGGCTCTTGGCGAAGGTGAGCGTCCGCAGGCCGCGGCGGACGAGCTCCGCCTGCAGCCGCGCGGCCTCGCCGAGCGCCGACGCGCGCAGGCCGAGCTCCTCGTCGAGAAGCGGCGGGTTCCAGAGGCAGACCGTCCGCTCGGTGCGCGGGGCGCCGTCCTCGGAGACGACGGTCGCCTCGGCGCCGAGCAGCGACTGCGCGAGCCCGGCGGGGTTCGAGATCGTCGCCGAGGCGAGCAGGAACTGCGGCTCGGCGCCGTAGACGCGGGCGAGCCGCCGCAGCCGCCGGAGCACGTTCGCGACGTGCGAGCCGAAGACGCCGCGGTAGACGTGCGCCTCGTCGACGACGACGTAGCGGAGGTTCGCGAGCACGTCGCCCCAGCGGTCGTGGTGCGGGAGCACGCCCACGTGGAGCATGTCCGGGTTGGTCAGGATCGCGTTCGCGCCTCGCCGGATCTGCGTCCGCAGCTCCGTCGCCGTGTCGCCGTCGTAGATCGCCGGCCGCAGCTCCCGGAGCCGGAACGACTGCAGCGTCCGCGCCTGGTCCTGCGCGAGCGCCTTGGTCGGGTAGAGGTAGAGCGCGCGCGTCTTCGGCTGCCGGGCGACGGCGTCGAGGACGGGCAGGTTGAACGCCAGCGTCTTGCCGGACGCGGTGCCGGTCGTGACGATCAGGTGCTCGCCGCGGGCGGCCGCCTCCCAGGCGAGCGCCTGGTGGAGGTAGAGCTCGTCGATCCCGAGCAGCTCGCGCACGCGCGGGTGGAGCTCCTCGGGGAGCGGCGCCGTCCGCGCGGCCCGCGCCGGCTCCAGCTCGAGGTGGGCGAGCTCCTCGCCCTCGAGCACGCCCGCCCAGGGTGCCGTCTCGACCGCCACGTCCACCCAGTGTGACGACTGGGAGGGCGCGTTCGTCAGTGCGTGTCCGGGCGGAAGCCGGAGCAGGTCATCACGAGCCAGGCGATCCGGCCGTCCTCGACCGCGAGGTAGCCGGTGTGGTCGGTCGTCCTGCCGCCGCCCGCGACGCGGTAGTGGACGCGGACGCGGTCGGCGACCGGCACGGCGTCCGCCTCGCGCAGCTCGAAGCCGTCGAGCTCGCCGAACCAGAAGCGGAAGCGGGCCGCGATCGCCGCCGGGCCCGCGTCCTCGCGCAGCGGCCCGGGCGTCTGCATCCGCAGCGTCGCGCCGTCCGCGAACAGGGCCGCGAGCGCGTCCCAGTCCCGGGCGGCGAGCGTCTCGAGCAACCGGTCGGCGACGGCGGTCATCGCTCCGAGCGTAGTGCCCGGAGCGCGATTCGGTACGGCTACGCGCGCCCGTCGTCGTTCGGTCGGTGCCGCCGCGGCCCGCAAGCCCTTCCCGGCGCCCGACGTGCGGCCGGCTCGCTAGATTGGTCCGACCGGGGTGCCCCGCCTGGGGCTGAGAACACACCCGCTGAACCTGATCCGGGTCATGCCGGCGAAGGGAGGAGCGTGACACCACCCGTCTGCCTGACGATCGCGACGTCCGACTCGGGCGGCGGCGCCGGCATCCAGGCCGACCTGAAGGCCTTCGCGGCCGCGGGCTGCCACGGGACGAGCGCGCTCGTCGCGCTGACGGCGCAGAACACCGTCGGCGTCACCGCGATCGAGGAGCTGCCGCCGGCGTTCGTGCTCGCGCAGCTCGAGGCGGTCTGCTCCGACCTCGAGGTCGCGGCCGCGAAGACGGGCATGCTCTTCTCGCGGACGCTGATCGAGACCGTCGCCGGCTTCCTCGCGGGCCGCGGCCTGCCGCTCGTCGTCGACCCGGTGATGGTCGCGAGCTCGGGCGCGCGGCTCCTGCAGGAGGACGCGATCGAGACCTACGTCGAGCGGCTCTTCCCGCTCGCGACGGTCGTGACCCCGAACCTCGCCGAGGCGGTCGTGCTCGCGGGCGGCGAGGGCGACGCGGCGCGCCCTCGCCGAGCGGATCGTCGCCCGCGGCGCCCCCGCCGTCGTCGTCAAGGGCGGCCACGGCGACGAGGCGGTCGACCACCTCTTCGACGGGACGCGCCACGTCGAGATCCCGGTGCCGCGCTACGACGTGGCCGCCACGCACGGCGCCGGCTGCACCCACTCGGCGACGCTGGCGGCCCGCCTCGCCCGCGGCGACGGGCTCGAGCAGGCGGCCCGCGCGGCGGCCGCGGCCGCCTCCGAGGCCGTCCGCAACGGCCTCGCCGGAATCGGGGCGGGCGACGGGCCCGTCGACGTCCTCGACGTGAAAGGAAGGCAATGACGGCAGGAACGCTCCTGGCGGAGCTGCGCGAGCGCAAGCCGCTCGTCCACCAGCTCACCAACTACGTGGTCATGAACGAGACCGCGAACGCGACGCTCGCGATCGGCGCGCTGCCCGTGATGGCGCACGCGCGCGAGGAGGTCGAGGAGATGGTCGGGCTCGCCTCGGCGCTCGTGCTCAACATCGGCACGCTCGAGCCGGCCTGGGTCGACTCGATGCTCGCCGCCGGCCGCGCCGCCGGCGAGCGCGGCGTGCCCGTCGTGCTCGACCCGGTCGGCGCGGGCGCGACCTCCTACCGCACCGAGACGGCGCGCCGGATCCTCGCCGAGGTGCCGGTCGCCGTCCTGCGCGGCAACCCGGGCGAGGTCGCGACGCTCGTCGGCGTCGAGGCGGAGGTCCGCGGCGTCGAGTCGGTCGGCGCGGGCGCCGAGCCGGCCGAGCTCGCGCGCGAGGCCGCCCGGACGCTCGGGCTCGTCGCCTCGGTGACCGGGCCGGTCGACCACGTCTCCGACGGCGAGCGGGTCGTCGCGGTCGCGAACGGCCACGCGCTGCTCGGCGCGGTCACCGGCACGGGCTGCATCGCGTCCGCGCTGACCGGCTGCTTCCTCGCCGTCGGCGAGCCGCTCGAGGCTGCGACGGCCGCGCTCGTCGCGCTCGGCGTCGCGGGCGAGGACGCAGCCGCCGGCGCCGCCGGGCCCGGCAGCTTCCACGCCGCGCTCTACGACGGGCTCTGGAACCTCGATCCGGCCACGCTCGACGGCCGCGCCAGGGTCGGGTGACGCGACTCTCCGACGTCGGCGAGTTCGGCCTGCTCGCGGAGCTCGAGCGCCGCGGGCTCGCCGAGCGGATCGCCGACGACGCCGCGCAGGTCGAGGGGCTCGTCGTCACCCAGGACGCGCTCGTGGAGGACGTCCACTTCACGCTCGACCGGATCTCCTGGCGCGACCTCGGCTTCCGCGCCGCCGCGGTCAACGTCAGCGACCTCGCCGCCTCGGGCGCCGAGCCGCGCGGGCTCGTCGTCTCGCTCGCCGCCCCGGGAGACACGGCCGTCGAGGACGTGCTCGAGCTGTACGAGGGCATGCGCGAGGCCGGCGTCCCCGTCGTCGGCGGCGACACGACCCGGTCGGAGAAGCTGCTGCTCAGCGTCACCGCGCTCGGGGTCGCGGAGCGCGTCCCCGGCCGCGGCGGCGCCCGCCCCGGCGACCTGCTCGTCGTCACCGGCCCGCTCGGCGGCGCCGGCGCCGCCTTCCGCGCGGGCGGCTACCTGCGGCCGCCGCTGCGGGTCGCCGAGGGCGTGCGGCTCGCCCGCCGCGCGCACGCGCTGCTCGACCTCTCGGACGGGATCGCACCCGACGCGGGCCACCTCGCCGAGCGCTCCGGCTGCCGGGTCGTGCTCGAGCTCGACCGGGTGCCGCTCGCGCCGGGGGCGACGGTCGAGGATCTCGGCTTCGGCGAGGACTACGAGCTGCTCGCCGCGGTCGAGGACGCGGACGGGTTCGCCGTCGTCGGCCGCTGCGAGCAGGGCGAGGGCGTGCTCTGCCTGCGGGACGGCGAGCCCGTCGAGCTCGCCGGCTGGGACCACTACCGTCCGAGCTAGAAGGCCTTGCGCGGGTAGCAGTAGTCGACCAGGAACCCGCGGCTCCCGGCCCGGTGCAGCTCGCAGGAGTAGACGAGCTCGAGCCCGCCGCGCCGCCTGTTCGAGACGACGAGCGCGTCGACGTCGACGATCCCGCCCGCGTAGGTGCCGGTGACCGTGTACGAGACGTCGCCGAACTGCGCCGCCGGGTACGGGAAGACCGGCAGGTTGCCGCGCAGCCAGTCGGCGCGGCTCGTCCCCTCGCGCATCTTCGGGCTCGCGAGCTGCCAGGAGCGCGCGAGGTCGCGCCGGAGGGCGGCGCTGCGGACGAAGACGTCGAGCGTGCGGAGCGCCTCGGCCTTCACGGCCGGCGAGGCCCTGACCGCCTTCGGCAGCGCGTAGACCTGCGCCTTGCCGGGCCGCGCCGGGATGTAGTCGGACTTCGCCGGGTGCCGGTAGAAGGCGACCAGGCCCGCGACGACGAGGACGAAGGCGATCCCCGGCGAGGCGTAGAGCAGCCGCCGCCGCCGTCTGGGCGACCGCGGGAGCAGCCGCATCGGCTAGGCCGCGGCCCCGAGCCAGGCAGCCCAGGCCCGCTCGTAGTGCGACCGCGGGCGGGCGCCGACGACGGTCTCGCGCGCCTGTCCGCCCTCGAAGAGGATCACGGTCGGGATCGAGAGGACGGCGTAGCGCCCGGCCGTCGACGGGTTGGCGTCGATGTCGAGCCGGACGAAGGCGACGTCCGGGTGCTCGCCGGCGAGCTGCTCGAGCACCGGCTCGACGGCCTTGCAGGGGCCGCACCAGGGCGCCCAGAAGTCGACCACGGTCGTGCGGCCGGGCCGCAGGACGACGTCGTCGAAGTCGTGGTCGCCGACATCGAGCACAGGCCCGATGGTAGCTGCGGCTAGAGCCGTCCGAGCAGCGCCCGCGCCCGCAGCAGCGGCACCTTCCAGACCGCCTCGGCGACGATCGCGCGGCTCATCTTCGACCGGCCCGCCGTGCGGTCGACGAAGCGGATCGGCAGCTCGCGGACGCGGAATCCCGCCCGCAGCGCCCGGTAGGTCAGCTCGATCTGGAAGGCGTAGCCGCGCGAGTCGACCGCGTCGAGGTCGATCGTCTCGAGCACGTGCCGCCGGAAGCACTTGAAGCCGCCCGTGAGGTCGTGGACGCGGGTGCCGAGGACGACGCCGGCGTAGAGCGAGCCGCCGCGCGAGACGAGCCGCCGCAGCACGCCCCAGTCGCCGTCGACCCCGCCGCCGTCGACGTAGCGGGAGCCGAGCACGAGGTCGGCGTCCCCGGCCGCCGCGAGCAGCCGCGGCACGTCCCCGGGCGAGTGGGAGAAGTCGCAGTCCATCTCGAGGACGAGCTCGGCGCCGTCGGCGAGCGCGCGCCGGAAGCCGGCGAGGTAGGCGGGGCCGAGCCCTTCCTTGCGCTCGCGGTGGAGCACGTCCACGAAGTCGAGCTCGGCGGCGAGGGCGTCGGCGAGCTCGCCGGTGCCGTCGGGCGAGTTGTCGTCGATCACGAGCACGCGGCCCTGCGGCGGCAGCACCTCCCGGAGCGCGCGCAGCATCGGCTCGAGGTTCTCGCGCTCGTCGTAGGTCGGCAGGCAGATGGTCGCCCTCACGCCCGTATCATCGCGGCAGTGGCGACGACGCTGCCAAGAAACGGCGACCTGGCCGACCAGTTCGACCTGCTGGCCGACCTGATGGAGATCGACGGCGCCGACTTCTTCCGGGTCAACGCCTACCGGAAGGCGGCCGACCGGATCCGCGAGACTGCCGGGCCCGTCGCGCAGCTGGCGCTCGAGGGGCGGGCGAGGGAGCTGGGCGGGATCGGCAAGACGATCGAGGAGAAGATCGTCCAGGTCGTCGAGCAGGGCGAGATCGAGGCGCTGACCAAGCGCAAGCAGACGGTGCCCGAGGAGCTCGTGCTCTTCCTGCGCCTGCCGGGCCTCGGGCCGAAGACGGTGCGGCGGCTCTGGAAGGAGCTCGGGATCTCGACCGTCGCGGGCCTGCGCGAGGCGGCCGAGGCGAGCCGGCTGCGGGAGCTGCAGGGGCTCGGCCCGAAGAGCGAGGAGAAGATCCTGGCCGCGCTCAGGGCCGAGCCGGAGCCGGCCGGCCCGACGCGCTTCCTGCTCGGGACGGCGCTGCCCGCGCTCGAGGCGGTCGTCTCGGTGCTGGCGGAGCATCCCGCCGCGGACAAGGTCTCGGTCGCCGGCAGCGCGCGGCGGATGCGCGAGACCGTCCGCGACCTCGACATCATCGCGACCGCGAGCGACCCGCAGGCGCTCGTCGACCACTTCGCGTCGCTGCACTGGGTCGCCGAGGTGGCGGCGAAGGGCGGGACGAAGGCGACGGTGGTCGCGCACGACGGGCTCCGCTTCGACCTCCGCGTCGTGCCGCCCGAGTGCTTCGGCAACCTGCTCCAGCACTTCACCGGCTCGAAGGCGCACAACGTCGCCCTGCGCGAGGAGGCGGTGCGCCGGAAGCTCTCGATCTCCGAGTACGGGGTCGCCGAGGTCGAGACGGGGACGGTGCACACCTTCGCGACCGAGGAGGAGCTGTACGGCTTCCTCGGCTACGCCTACGTGCCGCCGGAGCTGCGGGAGAACGGCGGCGAGCTCGAGGCCGCCCGGGCGGGCACGCTGCCCGAGCTGGTCGAGCCGGGGCAGCTGCGCGGCGACCTGCACACGCACACGACCTGGTCTGCCGACGGCAAGAGCACGCTCGCGGAGATGGTCGCGGCGGCGGAGGCGCGCGGCTACGACTACTACGCGGTCACCGACCACTCGCACTACCTGCGCGAGGGCAGGCTCGAGGCGCAGTGGGAGGAGATCGACGCGGTGCAGGAGCGGGTCGGGATCCGGCTGCTGAAGGGGGTCGAGGTCAACATCAAGGCGGACGGGACGCTCGACCTGCCCGACGAGGAGCTGGCGCAGCTCGACTGGGTGGTCGCCTCGGTGCACGCCGCACGCGAGACGCGGACGACCGAGCGCGTGCTCGCGGCGATGGAGAACCCGTACGTCGACTGCATCGGGCACCTGACAGGCCGCAAGCTGAACCAGCGCGGGCCGGCCGAGGTCGACTTCGGCGCGATCGTCGTCAAGGCGCTCGAGACGGGGACGCTGCTCGAGATCAACTCGCAGCCGAACCGGCTCGACCTCTCGGACGTGCACGCGCGCGCAGCCCGAGAGGCCGGCCTTCGGCTCGTGGTCTCGACGGACGCGCACGAGGTCGGCTCGCTCGAGTTCGCCCGCTTCGGCGTCGGTCAGGCGCGGCGGGCCTGGTGCACCCGCGAGGACGTCGCCAACACGCGGACGTGGAAGCAGCTCGACCGGCTGCGGAAGCAGCGACCGTGACGACGGGCCCGGCGCCGTCGCCGCCTCCGGCGCTGCACGAGATCGGCACGAGATCGGCACATGCTCGTGCGCCGGGCCGCGCTACCCTCGGTGTCCCCGCGGGTGGGTGGGGGACCGGGACGGGGCACGGGACATGTCCGTAGAGGGCACGAGCTTCGAGGAAGACGGCCGCGCCGCGCTCGCGTGGATCGCGCGCTACCTCGAGACGATCCGCGAGCGGCCGCCGCTGGCGCAGGTCGAGCCGGGCGCGATCCGGGCGCGGCTGCCCGCGCAGGGCGCCGGAGCGCGGCGAGCCGTTCGCCGACGTCCTCCGCGACCTCGACGAGCTGCTGCTCCCCGGGATCACGCACTGGAACCACCCGCGCTTCTTCGCCTACTTCGCCGTCTCGGCGACCCCGCCGGGCATCCTCGCCGAGCTGCTCTCCGCCGCGCTGAACGTGAACGCGATGGTCTGGTCGACCTCGCCGGCGGCGACCGAGCTCGAGCAGACCGCCCTCGACTGGCTCGCCGAGCTGCTCGGCCTGCCGGCGGGCTGGCACGGGCACATCGAGGACACCGCCTCGACCTCGACCCTGGCCGCCCTCGCCGCCGCGCGCGGGCTGCGGCCCGGCGGCGCGGTCTACGCCTCCGAGCAGGCGAACTTCTCGGTCGAGAAGGCGGCGCGCCTGCTCGGGCTCGAGTACCGCACCGTCCCCGTCGACGACGCCTTCCGGATGCGCGCCGACTTCCCGCTCGAGGGCGCGACGGCCGTCGTCGCGACCGTCGGCACGACCGCGACGACCTCGGTCGACCCCGTGCCGGAGCTCGCCGACCGCTGCGCCGAGGCAGGGGTCTGGCTGCACGTCGACGCGGCCTACGCGGGCGCCGCCTGGGTCTGCCCCGAGCACCGCTGGAGCGCCGCGGGCCTCGACCGGGCCGACTCGGTCGTCGTCAACCCGCACAAGTGGCTCGCCGTGCCGATCGACTGCTCCGCGCTCTGGACGCGCCGCCCCGAGGCGCTCCACGCCGCCTTCGCCGCCAGCCCGGAGTACCTCCGCTCGACCGAGGACGCCCTCAACCTGAAGGACTTCGGGCCCGCCCTCGGGCGCCGCTTCCGCGCGCTCAAGCTCTGGGCGGTGCTCCGCTGCCACGGCCGCGAGGGCCTGCAGGAGCTGATCCGCGAGCACGTGCGCCTGGCGCAGCTCTTCGCCGGCTGGGTCGAGGCCGAGCCCGGCTGGGAGCTCGTCGCGCCGCACCCGTTCTCGACCGTCTGCTTCCGCCACGTCGAGGTCGACAACGACGCGATCGTCGAGCGCGCGAACGCGACCGGCGAGCTCTTCGTCGCCGCGACGACCCTGCGCGGGCAGCGGCTGATCCGGCTCGCGATCGGCAACTGGCAGACGACCGAGGCCGACGTCGCCCGCGCCTGGGAGGTGCTGTGCGCGTCCGCGCGCTGATCTTCGACCTCTGGGAGACGATCGTCGACTTCGACCCGGTCGGCGCCGACGCGATGCTGCGGGCCGTCGCGGCGCGGCTCGGCGAGCGCGACGACGCCTTCCGCGAGCGCTGGGCGGCGTTCGGCAACGACCGCTACGTCGCGCCGATCCGGGACGCGCTTCGCCGGGCCGGCGTCGGCGAGGAGGCGCTCGAGGACGTCTGCGCGATCCGGCTCGACCACACCCGGCGGGCGCTCGTGCCGCGCGACGGCGTCGTCGAGACGATGCGGAAGCTCCGCGACCGGGGCCAGCTGCTCGGGATGGTCAGCGTCTGCAGCGAGGAGGTCGAGCGCCTCTGGCCCGAGAGCGCGCTGGCGGGCCTCTTCGACGCCGAGGTCTTCTCCTGCACGGCCGGTCTCGCCAAGCCGGACCCGCGCGCCTACCTCGCCTGCTGCGAGGCGCTCGGGGTCGAGCCGGCCGAGGCGCTCTTCGTCGGCGACGGCGCCAACGACGAGCTCGCCGGCGCCCGCCGCGCCGGGCTCGAGGCGGTGCTGATCCACCGGCCCGGCGAGCCGCCCCCCTGGCCCGGGCTCGAGAGCTGGGACGGCCCGCGCATCACCGCGATTCCCCAGATCCTGGAACTCGTCCACGAGGAGGAAGCATGATCATCACGACCGCGAACGACCTGCCCGGCCACGAGATCGACGAGGTCTACGGCGAGGTCTTCGGCCTGACCGTCCGCTCGCGCAACATCGGCTCGCAGATCGGGGCCGGCCTCAAGTCGATCGTCGGCGGCGAGCTCCGGGGGATGACGAAGGCGCTCGTCGACAGCCGCGAGCAGGTGATCCAGCGGATGGTCGAGGAGGCCGAGGCGAAGGGCGCGAACGCGATCGTGGCGATGCGCTTCGACACCTCGGAGATGGGCTCGAACTGGACCGAGATCTGCGCCTACGGCACGGCGGGTCGCGCGGTGCAGGCGAAGGCGTGCCTAGGCGCGCTGCGACGAGCGGTCGGGCGAGGACGTTGTCTCGGATCCGCGGCACGGCGCGGCGCAGGTCGGTGCGGCCCGCAGGGGCGCGTGGGACCGGCGCTGCGTCCACGAGCCGCTCCTGCCGTCGAACGCTGGGAGGGCCCGCCGGGCTCGAGACGGACGCCGTCGCGGCGGGCTCGGCTCGCCTCGGCGCGGTGACTCGACGGCGGCTCGGCCGGCGACCGGCCGCGCGCTCCTCGCCTCGGCAGCCGGCCCTCGCGGATCGTCCGCTCCATCTCCTTCGAGTGCTCCCGGTACCAGCTGCCGTCCTCGAACTCGATCGCCGGGTAGAGCGGCTGGCCGGTGCCCTCGATCACGGCCGTCCGGTTCTTCCGGCCCGGCCACGGGCCCGGCACGATCTCGTACTCGATCCCCTGCTCGTCGAGCGCCTTCTGCACGCGCCAGCACGGGTGCCCGCCGAGCTTGATCCACTGGTTGCCGCAGCGGTGGAGCTTCACGGCCATGGTCGTCTCCTCGCGTCGGGGTCGCCTGATGATCCCACCGGCGCCCCCGCTGCGCCAGCCGGCCGCTGACCGCGGAGCGCCTCGAGCGCGCGGTCGTGGAGCGCGACCCGGTAGCGCCAGAGGGCCCGGCCGGTCGCGAGCAGCCGCTCGCGCAGCGGGCCGGCGAGCTCCTCGGGCGTGCCCCAGCGGGCGGCCGCGATCTCCTCGTCGTCGCGCGGCGCCGGCTCCTCGTCGGCGGTGCGCGCCAGGAAGACGTGCGTGCGCCAGTCGAGGACGCCGCCGGCGTGCCGGAAGCGGGCCGCGGCGTCGACGAGGTAGCGCTCGACCTCGACGCGGAGGCCGGTCTCCTCGAGCGCCTCGCGGACGGCGCCGGCGCCGATCGACTCGCCGGGCTTGATCCCGCCGCCCGGCGGCCGCCAGATCCCGGCGGCGAACTGCGGCTTGCGGATCAGCGCCAGCCGCCCGCCGTTGAGGATGAAGAGGGTGACGTCGTGGACGCGACGCGGGTTGTAGGTCGCGAGCGCGTGCTCGGCGGCCGAGATCTCGCCCTCCCAGGCGAGCGGCAGCGGGCGGCCGTAGAGCGCCCGCGCCTCCGCGAGGATCTCCTCGGTCAGATGCACTGCGGCATCCTAGAGCCCCGATGCGTAGGCGGCCGCGTCCGGCGCCCGGGCGCGGCGCCGGGGCGGCGGCTACGCTCCCGGCACGTGCGCCGGTCGATCGTCACGGTCCCTGCTCGGCCTCCTCGTCGCCGGCGCGGCCTTCACCGCCCTCGCGGCCGGAGCGGGCGCGGCGGCCCGCGCCGTTCGCCCAGGTCGACGTCTCGCGCGCGCAGGGGCTGCAGGCGGAGGTCGCGATCGCCGCCGACCCGGAGAACGACCAGGTGCTGCTGGCGGGCTCGAACTCGATCGAGCGCCGCGGGCGCAGCTACTCGCGCGTCTACGCCTCCTCCGACGGCGGCGCCTCCTGGACGTCGACGGCGGGGCCGCCGGCGCTCCAGGACGGCGGCGAGCCGCGCTGCAGCCTCGGCGACCCGACGGTGGCGATCGGCCGCGGCGGCACCCAGTACTACGGCTTCCTCAGCGCCCCCTGCAGCCTCGTCGACCCGGCGGCGGGCGCCGGGGGCGCGGGCGAGAGCGCCGACCCGGGCGAGCGGCTCGGGCCGAAGTCCCCGCGGGTCGCGCTCGAGGTCGCCTCCCGCGCCGGCCCGGCCGGGGCGTGGCGGACGCGCGCCGTCTTCCCCGTCCGTTCCTTCCGCTTCGACGACAAGCCCGCGCTCGCCGTCGATTCCTCGCCGACCAGCCCGCACGCCGACCGCGTCTACGTCGCCTGGAGCAAGAGCGTCCTCACCGGCCCGCGCGGCAAGCAGAGCGGCAAGACCGAGATCGCGGTCGCCTGGAGCGACGACCGCGGCGCCGTCTGGTCGCGGCCCGTGGCCGCGAGCGGCGGCGACCGGCACCAGCCGCCCGTCTTCGCGAGCCTCGCGCTCGACCGCGGCGGCACCGTCTACCTCGCCTGGACGGACGCGAACCAGCAGATCTGGCTCGACCGCTCGGCCGACGGGGGCGCCACCTGGGGCAGGGACCTGCTCGTCGACTCGGCCCGCGGCCTGCCGGGGCCGCCCTGCGACACCGGGGGCGTCGCGATCCGGGCGCAGCAGCGGCGCTGCATCACGCCGACGCCGACCGTCCTCGTCGACGACCGCGACGGCGAGCCCGTGCGCGTCTTCGTCACCTACTCGGCCCCGGGCGCCGACGGCTACGAGCAGGACGTCTTCGTCGCCTCGTACGACGCGTCGCTCGCGCCCCTGCTCGGCCCGCGCACCGGCGCCCGGAAGCAGGTGAGCCCGCCCGACCGCGGCTTCGCCTCGGACCAGTTCATGCCCGCTGCCGCGATCGACCGCTCGAGCGGCAGGCTCTGGGTGTGCTGGTACGACTCGGGCGGCGACCGGAGCGGCCGCAGGGTCCGCTTCACCTGCTCGGCCTCCGCGGACGGCGGCGCCACCTGGACCGGGCCGGTCGGGGCAGCGTCGGCGACCTCGAACATGACCGTCCGCCGCGCCAGCTCCTTCCAGTTCGGCGACTACCAGGGGCTCGCCGTCGCGAACGGCGTCGCCCACCCGATCTGGACCGACTCGCGCGCGCTCGGCACGCTCCAGGAGGAGATCTTCACGACCGTGCTGACCGACGCGGACGTCGGCCTACAGCCGGCGCAGTAACGCCAGGAACGCCTCCGGGCCCGTCGACGACCAGATCAGCCGCCTCGCGGAGGCCCGCCGGGCCCTCGGCCGAGGCGACCGCGACGCGGACGGCCAGCTCGAGCCCGGCCTCGTCGAGCGCGCGGAAGGCGTCGAGGTCGGTCGTGTCGTCGCCCGCGTAGAGCGCCCGTCGCAGCTCCGGCCGCTCGGCGAGCAGCGCGGCGACCGCGGTGCCCTTGTCGGCGTCGATCGGCGGGACGACGTCGATGACCATGCGACCGCGGCGGACCCGGAAGCCCGCGTCCGCGCCCGCCGCCGCGATCCGCTCGATCTCCGTCTCCGCCTGCTCGGGCTCGGGGTGCCCGCGCCAGTGGAAGGAGACCGAGAGCGGCTTGCGCTCCGCCGGCCAGCCCGCCTCGTCGGCGAACGCGTGGATCCGCTCCGCCCAGTCGCGCGCCCGCGGGTCGAGCTCGAGCCCGTGCTCGCCGACGTAGCGGAGCCCCTCGACGCCGACGATCGACGCTGCGACCTCGCCGGCGCGGCCCGTCACGCAGGCGACGAGCGCGTAGCGGGCGGCGAGCCGGCGCAGCTCCGCCCGCGCGTCGTCGGGCACCCGCGCGTCCTCGGGCCGGCCGACGATCGGGGCGAGGGTGCCGTCGACGTCGAGGAGGAGCGCCGCGCGCCCCGGATCCTCGGCCAGGCGGTCGATCGCGTCCACGCCGGCAAGCATAGGCGGGTGGCAGCGGAGGCCGCCGTGCGCCTATCCTGTCCGGACGATGGCGGACGCACACGCGGACGAGCTCTGGATCCCCCTCGTCGACGAGCCGATCGGCAGCATCGTCGCCCAGGTGCAGGACGAGCACCCGGACATCGCCCGGCTCGTCGCGACGCCGCGGCGGATCCTCGCCTTCCGCACCTTCGCGTACATCCGCGTCGGGATCCTGCTCGGGCAGCTGCTCGTCGAGCACGACATCCCGGAGTACGACGGCTCCGAGACCTGGATCGAGACGCTGCTGCGGACGCCGGCGCACCACGACGCCGTCGTCCGCGAGGTGCGCGCCGTCGCCGAGGAGGTCGCCGCCGACCCGCGCTACTCGGACGACGAGACGCTCGGGCCCGACGACGGCGCCCGCGCCCGCTTCCGCGAGTTCGCGCGCAAGCAGCTCGGCTGAGCCGCGCCGCGACGTCGGCACCCCGGCGCCATAATGCTCGGGTGCGGGTCAAACGCTCGATCGTCGTCGTCGGCCTGGCCGCAGCCGCGCTCGTCTTCGGCTCGAGCGGCGCCGCCGGGCCCGGCGCGCCGCCCGGCGCCTCGGCCCAGGCCTTCGCGGTCAAGGTGGTCGTCCCCGGGCGTCCGGAGGTCGCGACCACGATCGTCTCGGCGCCGCCGAACGCGACCGCCTTCAGGGACTCGTTCTCGACCACCGGCGTCGCGGCCGGCGCGATCACCGCCGGCGCCTCGACCCAGCTCGGCTCGACCGCGGCCGCGACGGCCTCGAGCGACGTCAGCGGGCTGACGCTCTTCGGCGGCGAGATCTCCGCCGACGGCGTCTCCGGCCGCGCCAAGGCGACCGCCGGCGGGGACGCCGCCGCCGGCGACCTCTCCGGCTCCGGCGTCACGAACCTCGTCGTCCTCGGCCAGAAGGTCCAGCCGGCGCCGAACCTGCGCGTGCCGCTCGCCGACTGGGGCTACCTGACCGTGCTCGCCCAGGGCTCGGACACGGGCGGCGCCGCAGGGCGCGAGCGGCTTCCGCGGCTTCGTGACCGCCCTCGACGTCCACCTGAACGCCGACCACGGCGGGCTTCCGGCCGGCACCGAGATCCTGGTCGGCTACGCCGAGGCCGCCGCCCAGACCGCGCCGCCGCCGCCCGTGACCACGACGACCACGACCGCTCCCTCGACCACGACCGCTCCGACCACGACTCCCGCCGGCGCCGAGCGCACCCCGAACCACTCGACCCGGCCGAAGAAGGCGCAGACGCCGAAGCACCCGAAGAAGAAGAAGAAGCGCCGAAGCACCGCCCGCCGCCGGTCGTGACGCCCCAGCTGACCGCGGGCGGCTACGTCTTCCCGGTCTACGGCACCTCCTCCTACGTGGACACGTTCGGTGCCGAGCGCGGCGACATCGAGAGCGGCTGGCACCACGGCGACGACATCTTCGGCCAGCTCGGGCAGCCGCTGCTCGCGGTCGCCGACGGCACCGTCTTCTCGGTCGGCTGGAACGAGATCGGCGGCAACCGGCTCTGGCTCCGCGACGGCCAGGGCAACCAGTTCTACTACGCGCACCTCTCCGCCTTCTCGACGCTGGCGGTCGACGGCGCCCACGTGAACGCCGGCGACGTCGTCGGCTTCATCGGCACGACCGGCGACGCGTCCGGCACGCCGCCGCACCTCCACTTCGAGGTGCATCCGGTCTCGCTGCTCTTCCGCGGCTACGACGGGGCCGTCGACCCGACCACCTACCTGAGCGCGTGGCGGAAGCTCGAGGACGTCGACTTCCCCTCGGCGGCCGGCTGGGCGCCGCCCGTGCCCGGCAGCGCGCTCGCGCCGGAGCCCGGAGCGATCCTGCTCCAGGTCTCCGACATCTCGCGCGCGGCCGGGCTCGATCCCGCCTCGCTCAGACGGGCCTACGGCGGCCCGGCCCCCGCGGCGGCCAGGGCGCCGGCCGGCTAGCCGGCGCCGCCGTCCGAGGCGCCGAACTCGCCGCCGAAGTCGTCGCTGCCGCCGCCGACGAGCTCCTTCAGCCGGCGGCGCGTGTCCGACCCGGTGACCGGGTTGAAGAGGATCCCGAGCGCGATGATCGCGACGAGCAGCTTGCGGCCGCGCCGCTTCTTCTTCTGCTTGCCCTGCAGCCGCTCGGCTGCGCTGCGCAGGTCCTCGACGGCCTCGCGCAGCTCCTTCTGCAGCTTCCTGTCGCCGACGACCTTCGAGGCCGCCTTCTGCACGTCCTTGGCCCCGGTCAGCTCGCCGTACACCTTCCGCGCCGTGGCGAAGGCGCTCTGCACGTCGTCGCGGAGCTTCTCGTCGCTGAGCGCGCGCTCGACGAACGGCTTCATGCTGTCCGCGGCGTCAGAGACCTTGTCCTTCGTCTTGGCCATCCTGGTCGTCCTTTCGCGTCGCTTGCCGCACCGAAGTCTTCCCGGCGGCCTGACCTGCAAACGGTACCGGCCGCGCCCGGGCGGTCGGTCCGATTCTCGCACCGGCGGGCGGCCCGCGGGTCGGGACCGCCCCGCAGACCTCAGCGGCGGCGGCCGTTCGGGCCGGCGTCGCCGAACGCCGCCGCGAAGACCTCCTCGACCGTGTCGGCGAGGACGAACTCGAGCGCCGCCCTCGACTCCTCGGGCAGATCCTCGAGGTCGGGCTCGTTCTCGCGCGGCAGCACGACCCGCTGCAGCCCGGCCCGCTGGGCCGCGAGCACCTTCTCGCGGACGCCGCCGATCGGCAGCACCTGCCCGGTCAGCGTGATCTCGCCGGTCATCCCGACCTGCTCCGAGACCGGCTCGCCGCGGACGAGCGAGGCGAGCGCCGTCGCCATCGTCACCCCCGCGGAGGGCCCGTCCTTCGGGATCGCGCCGGCGGGCACGTGGATGTGGACGTCGTGGTCGGCGAACCAGCCCTCCGGCACCCCGAGCTGCTCGCTGTGGGCCCGCACCCAGGAGAGCGCCGCCTGCGCCGACTCCTGCATCACCTCGCCGAGCTGGCCGGTGATCGTCAGCCTGCCCTTGCCGGGGTACGCGGTCGCCTCGATGAAGAGCACGTCGCCGCCGACCGCGGTGTAGGCGAGCCCGGTCGCGACGCCCGGGTCGGACGTGCGCCTGCGCGCCTCGCCCGAGAACCGGCGCGGGCCGAGCCAGGCGCGGATGCGCTGCTCGTCGATGCGGCAGCGCTCGCTCTCCCCGCGCGCGATCTGCGTCGCCGCCTTGCGGAAGAGGTCGGCGATCCGCCGCTCCAGGTTGCGGACGCCCGCCTCGCGCGTGTACTCGCGGATCACGAGCCGAAGCGCCTTGTCCCCGAGCGTCACCTGGCGCTTCTTGAGGCCGTGCGCCTCGAGCTGCTTCGGCACGAGGTAGCGCTTGGCGATCCCGAGCTTCTCGTCCTCGGTGTAGCCCGAGAGCTCGATCACGTCCATCCGGTCGAGCAGCGCCCCGGGGATCGTGTCGGCGGTGTTGGCCGTGCAGATGAAGAGCACCTTCGAGAGGTCGAAGGGCAGGTCGAGGTAGTGGTCGCGGAAGCTCGAGTGCTGCTCGGGGTCGAGCACCTCGAGCATCGCCGAGGCCGGGTCGCCGCGGATGTCCGCGCCCATCTTGTCGATCTCGTCGATCAGGAAGACGGGGTTGCGCGACTCGGCGTCGCGGATCGCGCGGACGATCGTGCCGGGCATCGCGCCGATGTAGGTGCGGCGGTGGCCGCGGATCTCCGACTCGTCGCGGACGCCGCCGACCGAGATCCGGGCGAACTTCCGCTCGAGGGCCCGCGCGATCGAGTGCCCGAGCGAGGTCTTGCCGACCCCGGGCGGGCCGACGAAGCAGAGGATCGGCCCGGACGGGTCGTTCTTCAGCTTCGCGACGGCCAGGTACTCGACGATCCGCTCCTTCACCTTCTCGAGGTCGTAGTGGTCCTCGTCGAGCACCCGCTGCGCCCGGTCGAGGTCGAGGTTGTCCTCGGTGAGGGCGCCCCACGGCAGGGTCAGGATCCAGTCGAGGTAGGTGCGGATGACGCCGTACTCGGCGGCCGCCGGCGGCAGCTTCTCGAGCCGGGAGAGCTCGCGGCCCGCCGCCTTCTTGACGTCCTCGGGCGCGTCGAGGGCCTCGAGCCGCTCGCGCAGCTCCTCGACCTCGGCCTGCTCGGGATCGCTCTCGCCGAGCTCGTCCTGGATCGCCTTCAGCTGCTGGCGGAGGAAGTACTCGCGCTGCGAGCGCTCCATCTCCGAGGCGACCTGCGTCTGGATCTTCGTGCCCAGCTCGAACACCTCGAGCTCCCGGCCGAGGATCTTCGAGACCTCCCGCAGCCGCTCCTCGACGTCGGCGAGCTCGAGCAGCCGCTGCTTCTCCTCGGTCTTGATCGTCCGCAGGCTGGCGGCGACCAGGTGGCAGAGCGCGCTCGGGTCGTCGACGTTCGAGACCGCGACCTGCAGCTCCTCGGGCAGGTAGGGGGCGAGCCCGATGATCCGGCCGAACAGGTCCTGGACGGCCCGGGTCAGCGCCTCGACCTCCGGCGAGGGGTCGGGCACGACGTCGGGCACCGCCTCGAACTCGGCGGCCAGGTACGGCTGCTCCTGGACCGGGTTCGCGACGCGGATCCGCTCGACGCCCTGGACGAGGATCCGCAGCGTCCCGTCGGGGACGCGGATCATCTTGTGGACGACCGCGGCCGTGCCGATCTCGTAGAGCTCGTCCCAGGACGGCGTCTCGGCCTCGGCGTCGCGCACGGTCACGAGCGCGAGCATCCGGTCGCCGGCGACGACGTCGTCGATCAGCGCGATCGAGCGCTCCTGCCCGATCGCGAGCGGCGCCATCGAGTCGGGGAAGACGACCGTCTCCTTCAGCGGCAGCACCGGCAGCACGGCCGGGAGCTCGAAGCCCGTCTCCTCGGGATCGAGGGCGGGCTCGAGCGGGATCTCGGCGCCGGCCGTCACCTGCGTCCCGCGCCGCCGCCGGCCGCCGCTCGAGGCACGGCGCCTTCCGGGCTCGTGCTCGCCGCAGGTCGACACGGGACCTCTCACCCGCCGCGCGCCTTGATCTCGATCGGCACCTGCACCGGGCCGCTGCGCCGCTCGACCACCGGCATCGTGATCGTCAGCAGGCCGCGGTCGTACTCGGCCGTCGCCTCGCCGGGATCCACGTCCTCGGGCAGCTGGAAGCGGCGCTGGAACGGGCCGTACTCGATCTCGAGCTGCTGCCAGACCTGGCCGTCGATCCGCGGCCGCCGCCGCTCGCCCGCGATCACGAGCGTCCGGTCGGAGACGACGACCTGCACCGCGTCCGGGTCGATCCCCGGCAGCTCGACGACGATCGCGAGGCACGGCGGGTCGCCGCTCCGGTAGGCGTCGACCTGCGGGCGGAAGCCGTGGCGCAGCCCCGAGAAGCGCGGCACCTGCCACAACTCGGCGAAGAGCTCCTGGATCTCGTCGTGCAGCTGGTCGATCTCGCGCCGGCCCCGCGCCATCGCTCAACGGTAACCCTTTTGGCTAGCGTGGAAACGCCGATGCAGCGCTGGACCCGAGCGATCGTCCGCTTCCGCTGGGCCGTCGTCGCCCTCTGGCTCGTCGCGATCGCGTTCGGGGTCGTCGCGAGCGGCAGGCTGGCGCCGCTCCTCTCGAACACCTTCTCGGTCCCGGGCTCCGAGTCCGAGCGGGCGCGGACGCTGCTCGCGGCGCACTTCGGCCAGCGCGACGAGGGCGGCTACATCCTCGTCTTCCGCGTCGCCGACGCCGGCGACCCGCAGGTGCGGGCGCGGCTGCAGGCCGTCGTCCGGCGCGCGGCCGAGGTCGTCCCGACCGGCGAGGCGCGGCCGCTCCAGCAGGCGGGCCCGCACGTGCTCTTCGGCAACGTCGACTCCTCGCTCCACCTCGACCGCGCCAAGGGCTACACCCCGGCCCTGCGCCGCGTCGTGCGCGACGCGCCCGCCGGGCAGGCGTGGGTGACCGGCCAGGCGGCGATCCAGCACGACCTCGACCCGATCTTCGCCGCCGACCTGCGCAAGGGCGAGTCGATCGCGCTGCCGATCGCCTTCGCCGTGCTCGTCGCCGTCTTCGGCCTCTCGTGGGCGGTGCTGATCCCGTTCCTCTTCGCCGGCGCGACGATCTTCGGGACGCTCGGCGATCGTCTACCTGATCGCCCGCCAGTACGAGATGGCGACCTACGTGACCAACCTCGTCCAGCTGATCGGGCTCGGGCTCGCGATCGACTACTCGCTGCTCGTCGTCTACCGCTTCCGCGAGGAGCTCGCGCACGGCCGCTCGAAGGAGGAGGCGGTCGAGCGGACGATGGCGACCGCCGGGCGGGCCGTGATCTTCTCGGGCGCGACGGTCGCGATCGGGCTGGCGCTGCTCCTCTTCATGCCGATCCCGTTCGTGCGCTCGATGGGCGTCGGCGGCTTCCTGATCCCGCTCGTCTCGATCGCCGCCGCCGCGACGCTGCAGCCCGCCCTGCTCTCGCTCTTCGGCCGCCGCGGCGTCAAGCGGGTGCGCGTGCTCCGCTTCCGGCCGCCGCCCGACGTCGACCGCGGCTTCTGGGCGCGCCTCTCCCGCTCGATCATGCGCCACCCGCTGCCGTACCTCGCCGTCGGGGCCGCGATCCTCGTCGGCCTCGCGATCCCGGCGTTGCAGCTGCAGCTGACCCCCGGCTCCGCGCAGGGGATCCCGCAGTCGCCCCCGTCCGTGAAGGGGCTGAACGTCCTGCGCGAGGCGATCGGGCCCGGCGCGCTCTCGCCGACGCTCGTCCTCGTCGACGCGGGCGAGGGCGGCTCGGTGCGCGCACCCGCGACCGCCGCCGCGATCCGGCGGCTCGAGCGGGAGCTCCGCGCCGATTCCCAGGTGGCGCGGGTCACCTACGCGCCGCAGCAGCCGTTCGTCGACCCGAGCGGCCGCTACGCGCGCGTGATCGTCGCCGGCCGCAGCGAGTACGGCGACGAGCCGGCGCAGCGGTTCGCGCGCCGGCTGCGCGGCGAGCTGATCCCGGGCGCCGGCTTCCCCGCGTCGGTCGACGTGCTCGCGGGCGGCGGCCCGCCCGAGGGCATCGACTTCCTCGACCGCTCCTACGGCACCTTCCCCTGGCTCGTCGCCGCGGTGCTCGTCCTCACCTACCTCGTGCTGCTGCGGGCCTTCCGGTCGCTGCTCCTGCCGCTGAAGGCGGTGCTCCTGAACCTGCTCTCGGTCGCCGCCACCTACGGGCTGCTCGTGATCGTCTTCCGGCACGGCGTCGGCGCCGACCTGCTCGGCCTCTACAGCTCGCCGCAGATCGAGGGCTGGATCCCGATCTTCCTCTTCGCGATGCTCTTCGGCCTCTCGATGGACTACGAGGTCTTCCTGGTCACGCGGATGCGCGAGTCCTGGGACCACGTGCCGGACAACGACCGCGCCGTCGCGCACGGGCTCGAGCGCACCGGCCGGATCATCACGGCCGCGGCGCTGGTCATGGTCGCCGCCTTCTCCGGCTTCGTCGCCGGGTCGATCCTCGGGCTGCAGGAGTTCGGGCTCGGGCTCGCGCTGGCGATCCTGATCGACGCGACGCTCGTGCGGGCGATCCTCGTCCCCAGCCTGATGGCCGTGCTCGGCCGCTGGAACTGGTGGCTGCCGGCCTGGGCGGCGCGGCTCGCCCGCGTCGAGCCGTCGTCCGCCGAGCCGGCCGTCGAGCGGTCGACGGGATAGGCGCTAGCCTGTCCCGCGTGCGGAGCCCCCTCGACAGCCTCACGGACGGGATGCCGCGGGGCTACCGGCTCGCGATCGAGTGGTTGTCGACGATCGCCTTCGCGCTCGCGGTCGTGCTCTTCCTGAAGACCGAGGTCGCGAACCCGTACCGGATCCCCTCCTCGTCGATGGAGCCGACCCTGCACTGCGCGCGCCCCGCGGCGGGCTGCACCGCCGGCTTCTCGGACCGGGTGCTGGCGAACCGCTTCATCTACCGCTTCCGCGACCCGAGCCGCGGCGACATCGTCGTCTTCCACGCGCCCGAGGCGGCCGCACGGCTCTGCCAGGGCGGCGGCATCTACGTCAAGCGGCTGATCGGCCTGCCGGGCGACCGGGTCGCCGAGCGGGACGGCGTCGTCTACGTCGACGGCCGCGCGCTCTCGGAGCCGTACGTGAAGCCGGCCGACCGCGACCACGAGACCCGCTCCTTCGGACGCGTTCCCGCGGGGCGGTACTTCCTGATGGGCGACAACCGCTCCGCCTCCTGCGACTCGCGCACCTGGGGGACGGTCGGCCGCGACGCCCTGATCGGCCCGGTCTTCGCGACCTACTGGCCGCCGCAGCGCATCGGCACGCCGTAGCGGCCCGCGGGCCGGCTCAGTTGTAGTGGGCCCAGACGACGAGCCCGACGACCGCGACGACCGGGACGAAGGCCCAGAGCAGGATGCGCCCGCGCGAGGCCCACGGCTGCCGGTCGCGCAGGTGGGGCCGGTAGGGATCGGCTGTCGTCTGCGGCAGCCGCGGCGGCTCGTCCCCGACGCGCTGTGGGTCAGGATCCCGGGGGCCAGGCTCGTGGGGGCTCGGCTCGTGGGGGCCGGGGTCGCGGGCGCTCACGTGAACGCCACGGCCAGCCAGATCAGCGCGGCGACGGCGCAGCCGACCAGCAGCCACGTCCAGAGCGTCGCCTTGCCGCCGCGCGGCCCGGTCGGGGAGATGCGGTCCCCGTGCTCGAGGATCGTGCTGCGGATCGCTCATCGCCTCTCGCCTTCCGCGTGCCCGGACCGCCTCAAACGGCCGCGGCCGCGCGAGCTTACGATCTCCTAACGCCGGCGACACGGCCTCGAAACACGGGAGGCGTACCGTCGAGCACATGCGGATCCTCGTTGCGGTGGCGGGCCTCTTCACGACGCTCGTCCTCGTCGCCCCCATCCACCTGTAGACCGTACGCTTCGGTCCGTGCGGGAGCCCTTTCCCCTGGACCCGGCGTCTGCTTCCTCGACCGCGCCGGCCTGACGATGGCGTCTCGATCTTCGACGTGCTCGCCGAGGTGATCGAGATGGTCAAGACCGAGCGCAACAGCTACGGCCGAACCTGGCCGGCGTGACCGGCCTCGGCTGAGAACGCTCACCGAGCGCAGCAGGTGACATGCGGTCCGAGGGGGCGCGGCCCGTCGGCCGGCCCCCTCAGGCCGATTCAGCGTTGGTTGCTAACCGAGCGCGAGTCCGAGCGCGGTGATGTCGCCGGTCGTGAGCGTGCGCTTGCGCACCTCGTCGGCCGGCGCAGACGGATACATCGTCGCCTGCGCGTTCGCGTCGCTGACGTGGTTGAGCCCGAGCGCATGGCCCAGCTCGTGCGTACCGATGTCCTGGATGTCGAAGTGCCCTGTCGGTGAGCCGGGACAGCCGCCGAAGATGTCCCAGGTCCAGGAGCTGTTGTAGAAGAGGTCGGCCTCGACGATCTGGTTGCTGCCGTTCACCCAGGTCCAGGTCGCCGCAAGCACGTTCTTCGGCGCGATCCTCGCCCAGCCGAGCTCGCTGGTGTTGTTCTGGCTCGGGCCGGTGGCGTTCCCCGCACTCCCGATCGAGAGCAGCGACGGCCCCCTGCTGGCGCTGTTCCAGGTCTGAGCCGAAGAGCCGAGCGCATTCAGCACCGCCGAGCTCGTGAACCCGGACGGGAACGTGCTGGTATTCGGATGGAAGGTCAGCGGCGCCGCGCCGGCGAAGGGCGACGCGTAGTCCGACTGGTCGACGTCGGTGCAGTCGACCGTGCCGCCGCCTCCGCCACCATGCCCCGGCGGCGGTCCCGGGTTGCCTCCCTTGGCGTAGAAGACGTGCACCCAGAGCTTCATCCCGTGTCCGACGGCCTTGCCGTTCACGGGTACCACCTGAATGCCGCCGGCGCCGGGACGGCCATCGGCTCGGCCGACGACGAGCGCAACGGCGATCAGCGCAAGAACGAACGAAACGGCGACGAATCGTCGCATCGAACACCTCCAGACCCTCGGTCACGACCGAACCAGCTCACCGTAGTACGGCACCCGACGCGAGACAACCGCGTCGGCTCAAAGGGTCGAACAGCCTAGGCGGGCTGCGAGAGAGGCGGCGGGCGGGGAGAGGGAGAGGGTCGCACCACGCCCGCCGCTCTTGCCCGTCTCTCTCCCGTTGTCGAGAGCGTAAACGCTCCGGCCAGGGGTTTTTGGGGTCACGAGGTCGCCGCCGAGCTCGAGCGAGATCAGGTGATCCTCCTCGTAGTCGAAGGGCTCGGGGTTCCTCTGGGCCCGGCCCGAGCACCACGATGGCTCGAGTCGCCGATCGTCGGCCGGGGCTGGCGGGACGGCGGCAGCTTCCGCTCGCGGCTCGAGAGGCGGGGGGCGCAGAGCCCCGGCGCGTGCCCGGCGACGGCCCGCTCGACGCCGTCCGGCCCGCCGGCGCTACTCTGGATTCGTGGCCGAGCCCTCTCGCGACGCGATCCTCGCAGCGCTCGGGAACGTGATCGACCCCGAGCTGCGCAAGCCCGTCACCGAGCTCGACATGGTCCGGGCGATCGAGATCGACGGCGGCGACGTCGAGGTCACGATCGCGCTCACCGTCGCCGGCTGCCCGCTCCGCACCTCCTTCCAGGACCAGGTGCACGAGCACGTGTCCGCGGTCGAGGGCGTCGAGCGCGTCGGGCTCGAGTTCGACGTCATGTCGCCCGAGGAGAGGACGGCCCTGACCGAGAAGCTGCGCGGCGGCATGGTCGAGCGGACGAAGGGGATCGCGCTCGACCGATCGACGCGCGTCGTCGCGGTCGCCTCGGGCAAGGGCGGCGTCGGCAAGTCGTCGCTGACCGTCAACCTCGCGGCCGCCTTCTCCGGGCTGGGCCAGCGCGTCGGCGTCCTCGACGCGGACGTCTACGGCCACTCCGTCCCGCACCTGCTCGGCATCCGCCAGAAGCCGGTGCTCGTCGACCGGATGATCGTGCCGCCGGTCGCCCACGACCTGAAGCTGATGTCGATCGGCTTCTTCCTCGACGGCAACGAGCCGGTGATGTGGCGCGGGCCGATGCTGCACCGGGCGCTCGAGCAGTTCCTGCAGGACGTGCACTGGGGCGAGCTCGACACGCTCGTCGTCGACATGCCCCCGGGCACCGGCGACGTCTCGATCTCGCTCGGACAGCTGCTGCCTCGCGCCGAGGCCGTGATCGTGACGACGCCGCAGCCGCTCGCGCAGGAGGTCGCCGCCCGGGCGGCGCTGATGGCGCAGAAGACGAACATGCGGCTGCTCGGCGTCGTCGAGAACATGACCTCGGAGGTCTTCGGCTCCGGCGGCGGCGCGGCGCTCGCGGAGCAGCTCGGGACGCCGCTCCTCGGCACGGTGCCGCTCGACGCCCGCCTGCGCGAGCAGGGCGACGCGGGGGTGCCGCTCGTCCTCGCCGAGCCGGACGCGCCTGCCGCCCGCGCGATCCGGGAGGTCGCGGCCGCGATCGCCGCCAGCAAGCGCGAGCAGGGGATCGGCATCACCAGGCCGCTGCCCGTCCTCTAAGCCTGCGGCACGCGCAATTCCGCCTCGGGGCCGTGGCTAGAGTGGCCCGGTGGCCGCGGCCG
>CAWIUN010000011.1:0-53121 GCA_963839285.1 uncultured Actinomycetes bacterium | reverse complement strand
CCTTCTTCGACCTCGACCGCACGCTGCTGCGGCGCTCGAGCGCGCTCGCGCTGGCCGGCTCGTTCCGCGAGCGCGGGCTGATCGGGCGCAGCCACCTGGCGCGCGCGGCGCTCTGGCAGCTGCTCTTCGTCGCGCGGGGCGCGAGCGCGAAGGCGGTCAGCCGCATCGCCGAGGACGGGATCGCCGTGCTGCGGGGCTTCACGGTCGAGGAGATGCAGGAGCTCGTGGCCGAGGCGATGGAGCCCGTGCTGAAGCCGCTCGTCTACGCCGAGCCGCTCGAGCTCGTGCAGCGGCACCGCCGGGCGGGCGAGCGCGTCTACATCGTCAGCGCCGCCCTGCAGGAGATCGTCGACGCGCTCGCGGCCGAGCTCGGCTTCGACGGGGCGGTCGGGTCGGCCTGCGAGATCGAGCACGGCGTCTACACCGGGCGCGTCCTCCGCGGCTGCCACGGGCCCGAGAAGGGCGACGCCCTCCGCGAGCTCGCCGCGCGCGACGGCATCGACCTCGACGCCTCGACCGCCTACTCGGACAGCCACACCGACCTGCCCTTCCTCGAGGCGGTCGGGAACCCCGTCGCGGTCAACCCGGACCGCGAGCTGCGCCGGATCGCGGCCGAGCGGGGCTGGCCCGTGCTCGAGTTCAGCGCGCGCCTCTACCCGCAGGTGCGGCGGCTGCCGGCCGTGGCCTACGGGATCCCGGTGCTGCTCGGCGCCGGCGCGGCGCTCTGGGCGAGGAGGCGCCGTGCTGCCTGAGGAGGCGCAGCCGGCGCTGCGCGCGCTCGGGTTCGGCGACGAAGACGCGGCGACGCTCGCCGACCACTTCCTCGACGCCGAGCGGCGCGGCAAGCTCGGGCACGGCCTCTCGCGGATCCCCTGGCTCGCGACGCTCGAGCTCGAGCCCGAGGCGCGGCCGCGCAGGCTCGAGGCCTCGGCGGGCTACGAGCTCTGGGACGGCGACGGCGCCCTCGGCTACCTGACGCTCGCCGCGATCTGCGACGCGGTCCGGGCCGACCCGCCCGAGCGCGCCCGCGTCGTCGTCGCCCGCCGCTGCTTCCCGACCGGGATGCTCGGCTACTGGGTGCGCGGGCTCGCGGAGGCCGGGCTCGTCGCGCTCCTGACCGCCACCTCGCCCGCGCGGCTGCCGCATCCCGAGGGCGGCGAGCCGCTCGTGCCGACGATCCCGCTCGCGATCGGCGTGCCGAGCTCGGACGGCAGGCCGGTCGTCAGCGACGTCTCGATGTCGAAGGTCACCTACGGCGACGTCCTCGCCGGCCTCGCCTCGCCGGCGAACCTCGTCCCCTTCGGCGGCGAGGACGCGCACAAGGCGTTCGCGCTCGCCGTCGGCCTCGCGACGGCGGCCGAGGCGCTCTCGGGGGACGCGCAGGGCGCGCTGCTCGTCGTCGCGCGCCCGGAGGGCGACCCGGTGCCGGCGCTCCGCGCCCGCGCCGCCGGCCGGCGGCTCCCCGGCGATCGCTGAGACGCGGTCGTCCCGGATCGCGTCGAATCAGCCGCCGGCGAGCGCGCGGAAGCGTTCGTCGTCGCGCACGGAGTCGAAGTCGGAGTCGCCGGCGGCGTACTTCGCGACCTGGTCCGGCTCGAGCTCGTGCGCCCGCCGGAGATGCGCGATCGCCGTCTCGCGGTCGCCGTGCTTCGCCTCGACGCACGCGGCGTTGTACGGCCCCTGCCACGCGTCGGGATGCGCCTCGATCGCCTCGGCGAAGATCGAGCGCGCCCGCTCGAGGTCGCCCTGCTCGGCGTACGAGACGGCGGCGAACGTCTCCTCCCAGGGCGACGGCTCGAACACGACGCCCGGCTTGGCGCCGACGGCGAGCACCGCCGTCCCGTCCTCGCGGGCGATCGCGCCGCGCTTCGTCCCGGGCCGAACGAACACGATCGTCCCGGCCGGCGCGTCGACCTCGTCCTCGCCGAGGGTGAAGGTGGCGCGGCCGCGGAGGACGACGTACATCTCCTCGTGCCCGTCCTGCTCCGAGTGCTCCTCGACCACGCGCCGGCCGGCGTCGCCGGTGTACGCGTTCGTGCCGAAGGCGCCGATCCCGAACCGGCGCCGGATCGGCCGCCACATGAACTCCCCTTCGTTGACCGGCAACGTCTCCAGCTCGTCGACGTGCGCTACCTCATAGCCCGCGGTCATCGCTCTGCCTCCTCAGGTGGTCGAACACGACCGGGTCGATGCGCTCGACGCCGTCGACCCGCTCCTCGAGATTCTCGCTCCCCGACCAGCGGCCGAACGCGTCGTCGAGGTCGCCCTCGTAGCCGAGCCGCGCCAGCCGCTCCACGAGCTCGGCGCGCAGCGCGTCGTCGACCTCGAGCCACTCCTTCGTCTTGCCGAACAGCTCCTCGTGCAGGCCGTAGAGCCGCGCCAGCTCCGGGATCGGCGCCGGGTGGTCGTCGACGCGCAGGTCGACGAGCACGTCGGTGAAGCCGGCGTAGCCGCCGTCCGGCTCGACGACGAGCAGCGCCGCCGACTGCTGGCCGCGCCGGTCGCCGCCCGCGGCCTGCGCGGCGGCGAGCGCCTCGAGCAGCCGCTCGGCGAGCGGCCGGCCCGCGGTCGCCTCGAAGGTCGTGCCGAGCGCGGCCACGGTGTCCGCGGAGACGAGGATGTTGCCCTGCGCCGCCCAGCCGTCGCCGGTCTGCCCGCCGGCCCAGTCCATGCAGGCGGAGCCGGTGAAGCTCGCGCTGCCGCCCCGCGCGTCGACGACGCCGAGCTGGCGCTGGTCGCGGCCCTCGTCCGCGGCGGTCAGGCGGTCGACGACCTCCTGCGCGGACAGGCCCTGCTCGAGCAGGGCGAGGCCGTCCGGTCCGTAGGTGGGGTTGGCGTAGGCCTGCGTCGCGACCGCGCCGGCGCCGGCGCGGGCCCAGGGGACGACGGAGCCGACCGCGAGGAACTTCGACTGCGTCGCGACGCCCCACTGCCCCGCCTCGAGGTCGCAGGCGGCGAGCGAGTAGGTGGCGACGAGCGGCGCGCTAGCCATACGTCAGCTCGGTCAGGTCGACGTCGCGCAGCTCCGCGGTCGGGACGAGCACCGATGCCACCTCCGGCCGCGCCAGCGCCTGCTTGACCGACTCGAGGTCGGCGGCGCGGACGACGACGGGCCGCCCCTCGGCGTGCGCGCGCCGCAGCGCCTCGACGTCGTCGACCGAGTCGAGGACGAGCGCCCCCTCGACGTCGAGCTCGCCCTCGAGCGCGAGCTCGGGGACGCGACGCCCGCTCGAACCGAACCAGCGCTCTCTCACAGCGTGATCGAGCCTCCGGGCTCGGGCGCCTCGACGGTCAGGCCCGGCGCCAGCTCGCGCAGGCGATCCGGCGTGCCCGTCAGGAGCGGGAACGTGCCGTAGTGGCAGGGGACGACGCGCCCGACGCCGAGCAGCTCGGCGGCGACGGCGGCCTCGTCCGGCCCCATCGTGAACCAGTCGCCGATCGGCAGCACCGCCAGGTCGGGCGAGTGGATCCGGCCGATCAGCTGCATGTCCCCGAACGCGCAGGTGTCGCCGGCGAAGTAGACCGTGAAGCCGTTCTCGAGCCGGACGACGATCCCGGCCGCCTCGCCGAGGTAGCTGCCGTCGTCGGCGCTCGAGGAGTGGAAGGCGTTGACGAGGGTGAAGCGGATCCCGTCGACGGTCTGCGAGCCGCCCTTGTTGATCCCGGGCAGGTCGCCGACGGGCGCCCCCTGCCTGTCGAGCCAGGCCTTCAGCTCGACCTGGCAGACGATCGTCGGCCCGAACGTCTTCGCGAGCCGGACGGTGTCGCCGACGTGGTCGCCGTGCCCGTGGGTGAGCGCGATCACGTCCACCCGCTCGGGGCTCTGCTCGCCCTCCGGGCAGCGGGGATTGCCGTTCAGGAAGGGGTCGACGTAGACGCGCCTGCCCTCCACGCTGTCGATCCGGAAGGCCGAGTGCCCGAGCCAGGTCAACGTCGCATCAGCCATCGAGAGGCCTCCTTGGTCGCATCCTGCGGAGCGTACCGCGCAGGAACGTCCGACCGGTCGGCGAACCTTGACCGCGTGGGCCGTCGCTCGCTGCTCGTCGCCGTCCTCGCCGCCGCGCTCGCCGCGGACGCAGCCGGCGCCCCGTCACTCGCCTTCTGGTCGCTCGTCGCCGCCGTGCCGGTCGCGGCCGCGTGCGCGCTGGCCTCGTTCGGCGCCTTCCTCGACGCGGCCGACGACCCGGTCGTCTCCCTGCAGGCGCTCCTCTGGGCGCCGGCGCTCCTGCTGCTGCTCGTCGCGTCCGCCGCGCGCGGGCCGGCGGTGGCCGCGGGCCAGGTGCCGCGGCTCGGCGAGACGGCGCTCGTCGGCTGCCTGGCGGTGCTCGCGCTCAAGCTCGCCGTCTTCGGGGCCGGCCGGCTCCACCTGCGCCTGACGCGGCGCCCGCCGGCGCCCGCGGCCGCACGCTCCTAGCCGGTCAGAAGGGCAGCGCCGACGCGGCCGTCTTCGCGACGTCGATCAGCGGCTGCACCGCGAAGAACGAGCCGACGGTGACCGCGAGCGCCGCGACGACGGTGACGTGCAGCACCGCGTCGCGCGGCGGCGCGCCGCCCACCGGCGCCAGCGAGGCGGCGCCGGCCGGCCGCGCGAACATCGACCGGATGACGCCGAGGTAGTAGTAGAGGCTGACCGCGGTGGCGACGACGCCGACGATCACGAGCCAGACCCAGCCGTGCCGGTAGGCGGCGGCGAAGGCGTAGAACTTGCCGACGAAGCCGCCGGTCGGCGGCAGGCCGGCGAAGCCGAGCATGAAGACGACCATCGAGAAGCCGAGCAGCGGCCGCTCCCAGAGGAAGCCGCCGAGGTTCTCGACCGTCACCGGCTGCCGCAGCTCCCGCTCGCGCGCGGCGACGACCGCGAACGCGCCGATCGACATCGCCGAGTACGGGACGAGGTAGTAGAGCAGCGCCCGCCCGCCGAGGTCGTTCGCCGACGCGATCGCGATCAGCATGAAGCCGGCGTGCGAGACGGAGGAGTAGGCGAGCATCCGCTTGACGCTCGCGCTGGAACAGCGCCGCCAGGTTGCCGATCGCGAGCGACGCGACGGCGATCGCGGCGAGCGCCCACGTCCAGAGGTGCTCCTCCTGCGGGAACGCGGTCACGACGACGCGCAGCAGCAGGACGAGCGCCGCCACCTTCGTCGCCGCGGCCATGAAGGCGGTCACCGAGGTCGGCGCGCCCTCGTAGACGTCCGGCGTCCACATGTGGAACGGCGCCGCCGAGGCCTTGAAGGCGAAGCCGGCGAGGATCATCGCGAAGCCGGCCAGCAGCATCACGTCGCCCGAGAGCCCCTGGTCGGCGGTCGCCGCCGCGATCCCGCCGAGCGAGAGCGCGCCCGTGGCGCCGTAGACGAGCGCCGAGCCGAACAGCAGCACCGCCGAGCCGAAGCTGCCCACGATCAGGTACTTGAGCCCGGCTTCGAGCGACCCCTCCAGGTCGATGTCGATCGCGCAGAGGATGTAGAGGCAGATCGAGAACCACTCGAGCGAGAGGAACAGCGTCATCAGGTTCCCGGCCGTGACGAAGTAGGTCATGCCCGCGCCGGCCGCGGCCAGGAGCGCGTAGTACTCGCCGACGTGCTCGTCGCGGAGCCGCTCGGCCCAGGAGACGCCGACCGCGAGCAGGCCCGCGCCGCAGAGGATCACCTGCGCGAGCGCGCCGTAGCGGTCGCGGAAGAGCGCGTCGGCGATCACGGGGCCGCCGTCGGCGCTCTCGACGTAGAGGTCGACGGCGAAGCCGAGCGCCGCCGCGAAGCCGAGCGCGGCGAGGACGGCCGAGAACGCGCGCCGGGCGCCGCGGGGGACGAGCACCGCGCCGAGCAGGAGCGCGCCGGCGACGCCGAGCAGCACCAGCTCGGGCGAGATCGAGAGCCAGTCGACGTGCGGCTTCGCGATCACGGCGCGGCCTCCGTGCCGGCGAGCTGCGCCGAGACGGCGCCCGTCGCGTCACCGCCGGCGAAGGCGTGGCCGCTGATGCCCTGCGGCCAGGCCGAGAGCGCGAGCAGGCAGGCGGCGATCGGGACGAGGAACGCGAGCTCGACGGGCCGCAGGTCGAGCGCCTCGGGACGCACCGAGGTCCCGACGTCGCGGTGCAGCACCGCCGAGATCGCGCGCAGCATGTACATCGCCGCGAGCACGATCCCGAGCGCGCCGACGACCGCCCAGCCCCAGCCGACCTGGAAGACGCCGGCGAGGATCAGGAACTCGCCGGCGAAGTTGGCCGAGAGCGGCACCGCCAGCGAGAGGATCCCGAGCGTCAGCACGATCGTCGCCAGGCGCGGCCGTCCGCGCGCCATGCCGCCGAGCTCCGAGAAGAGCCCGGTGCCGGTGCGCCGCTCGACCGAGCCGGCGACCAGGAAGAGCCCGGCCGAGACGAGCCCGTGGTTGACCGCCTGCAGGACGGCGCCGTCGAGGCCGAGGTCGTTCGTGGCGAAGAGCCCGAGCGTGATCAGCCCCATCTGCGCGAGCGACGAGTAGGCGACGACGCCGCGGAAGTCCGGCGCCCGGAAGGCGAGCAGCGACCCGTAGACGAGCGAGACCGCCGCGAGCGCGAGGAAGAGCGCGCGCAGGTCGTGCGCCGGCCCGGGGAACTTGGCGATCGCGATCCGCAGCATCCCGTACATGGCCGCCTTCGAGACGACGCCCGAGAGCACCGCCGAGACCTCGGGCGGCGCCTGCCGGTAGGCGTCGGGCAGCCAGCCGTGCAGCGGGAAGAACGGCGCCTTGACCGCGAAGGCGGCCATGAAGCCGAGGAAGATCCAGGTGCTCGAGCTCGGGCCCGAGTCGACGAGGTCGAAGGTGCCCTGCTGCAGGCCGAGCACGATCACCGCGGCCAGCATCAGCAGCGAGCCCGTCAGCGTGTAGACGACGAGCTTCAGCGTCGCCGCCGCGCGCTGCGGGCCGCCCCAGACGCCGACGAGCACGTAGAGCGGGATCAGCATCGCGTCGAAGAAGGCGTAGAAGACGAGCAGGTCCTGCGCGGTGAAGACGCCGACGATCGCGCCCGTCAGGAAGAGCATCGAGCCGTGGTAGGCCCGCGCGTGCTCGCGGTCGGCCCAGACGCCGTAGACGATCGACGCCGCCATGACGACGACGGCGAGGCCGGTCAGCCAGAGCGAGAAGCCGTAGAGGCCGACGTGGAAGGAGACGCCGAGGTCGCGGAACCACTGCTGGCGCAGCTCGAACTGGAGCGCGCCGGAGGAGAAGTCGAACCGCTGCGCGGTGTCGATCCAGACGCCGACCTCGGCCAGCGCGACGAGCAGCGACAGCGACCCGGCCGCGTAGCGCGCGAGCGGCAGCAGCCAGAGCGCGAACGCGCCCGCCAGCGGCAGCAGGATCAGCGTCGTCGTCTGCCAGTTCGTCCCGGACACTCAGCGCACCGCCACGAAGACGACGACGAGGGCGACCATGGCGCCCGCGAGCGCGAGCACGTAGGAGCGGACGAGCCCGGTCTGGGCGCGTGTCGTGCCCGTCCAGGCCTCGTGCGCGCCGAAGCCGAGCGCCTGGAGCGAGCCGGCGATCAGCGGTCGCTCGACGGCGCGGTCGAGGCCGCGGGCGGCGAGCACGGCCGGCCGGTAGAAGACGCGGTCGTAGAGCTCGTCGAAGTAGAACTTGTGCTCGAGGACGCGCTGGACGAAGGCCTGCCGCGGCACCGCGACCCGGCCGGCCGAGTAGATCGCCCAGGCGGCCGCGATCCCGAGCGCGCCGAGGCAGACGGCGAGGGCGCTCGCGATCGCCTCGTCCGTGTTCGTCGGCTCGACGAGCGGCGGCGCGACGCCGTCGAGCCAGGTCGCGAGCGGGTGCCAGAGCGGTGCGAACTGGATCCAGCCGCCGATCACGGCGAGGACGCCGAGGACGCCGACCGGCCAGAGCATCGAGACCGGCCCCTCCCGGTCGCGGTGGCGGTGGAAGTGCTCGCGCACCCACGGCGTCGGCTCGCCGCGGAAGACGACGAACCAGAGCCGGAAGGTGTAGAGGCCGGTCAGGAGCGCCCCGAGCTCGGCGAGCGCGAAGAGGACGTAGCCGAGCGCGCCGCGGTCGAGCGCCGCCGCCATGATCGAGTCCTTCGAGAAGAAGCCGCCGAACGGCGGGATCCCGACGAGCGCGAGCGAGCCGGCCAGGAAGACCAGCGAGGTGAACGGCGCCAGCCTGCCCGCACCCGCCAGCTTGCGGATGTCCTGCTCGCCGGCGAGCGCGTGGATCAGGATCCCGGCGGCGAGGAAGAGCAGCGCCTTGAAGAAGGCGTGCGTCAGCAGGTGGAACATCCCGTTCGCGTAGGCGCCGAGCCCGGCCCCGAGGAACATGTAGCCGATCTGGGACATGGTCGAGTAGGCGATCACGCGCTTGATGTCGACCTGGACGAGCGCGATCAGGCCGGCGAGGACGAGCGTCACCGCCCCGAGCACGGCGGCCGTGTCCTGCACGGACGGCGCCAGCTCGAAGAGCGGGTGGCAGCGGACGATCAGGTAGACGCCCGCGGTCACCATCGTCGCCGCGTGGATCAGCGCGCTGACCGGGGTCGGGCCCTCCATCGCGTCCGGCAGCCAGGTCTGGAGCGGCAGCTGCGCCGACTTGGCGACCGCGCCGCCGAGCAGGCCGAGCGCGACCAGGATCCCGAGCGTGCCGCCGGGCGCGCGCTCGAAGGTCGGCCCGTACTCGAGCGTGCCCGTGTGCTGGATCAGCAGGAAGAGGCTGAGCGCCATCGTCGCGTCGCCGAAGGCGTTCATGACGAAGGCCTTCTTCGCGGCCGCGATCGCCGCCGGACGCTGCTGGTCGAAGCCGATCAGCAGGTAGCTCGAGAGGCCGACCATGCCCCAGCCGCAGAGCAGCAGCAGCAGGTTCGAGCCCTCGACCAGCAGCAGCATCGAGAAGAGAAACAGGGACATGTAGGCGAAGAAGCGCCGCTCCTCGTCGATCCGTCCATGTAGCCGACCGAGTAGGCGACGATCAGCCCCCCGACCCCGGTGACGATCAGCATCATCAGGACCGAGAGCGGGTCGACGAGGATCGAGAAGCCGGCGTGGAAGCTCCCGGCCGAGAGCCAGGTCCAGGCGGTCGAGACCTGCGCGCGGTCGCTCTCGTCGCGGCCCCACATCGCGACGAAGGCGTAGACCGCCGCGCCGAAGGCGGCGAAGGTGAAGCCCGTCGCGAGCAGGCCGGCGGCGCGCCGGGTCAGGCGCTCGCCGGCGACGGTGATCGCGGCCGCCGACGTGAGCGGCGCGGCCAGCGTGATCCAGGCTGCCCAGGTCATCCGCGGAGGCTCGTCAGGCGGTCGACGTCGAGGACGAGGCGGCGGCGGTGGATGGCGACGATCAGGCCGAGCCCGACGACGACCTCGGAGGCCGCGACGGCCATCACCGCCAGGGCGAAGACCTGCCCGTCGGCGCGCCCGGTGTGCCGGGAGACCGAGATCAGGGCCAGGTTGCAGGCGTTCAGCATGATCTCGAGCGAGAGCAGGATCGTCAGCGGGCTCCGCCGCATCAGGACGCCGAAGGCGCCCGTCGCGAAGAGGAAGGCGGCGACCGAGAGGTACCAGACGACCTCCGGGCCCCTCATGCGGTCTCCTCCGTCGAGGCCTCGACCCGGCGCGCGTGGCTGCCGAGCACGACGCCGCCGACCGCGGCGGCGAGCAGCACGATCGAGGTGATCTCGAACGCGAGCAGGTGGTCGGTCAGGAAGACGCGGCCGATGTCGCCCGCGCTGCCGAAGTCGTCGGGCAGCTGCGAGGCCCCGGCGAGCTTGCCGCCCGCCTTCAGGCCGATCACGACGACGATCTCGACGCCGATCGCGCCCGCCGCCAGGATCGCGCCGACCGTCTGCCAGCTCGGACCGCCCGCCCAGGGCGCGCCCGCCTCGCGGCCGATGTAGGCGATCACGAACAGGAACATGACCATGACCGCGCCGGCGTAGACGAGCACCTGCGCCGCCGCGACGAACTCGGCGTTCAGGAGCAGGTAGAGCACCGCCAGCGAGCCGAGGTTGCCGATCAGCGCCAGGGCCGAGAAGAACGGGTTGTGCAGCGTCACGACCGCGATCCCGGAGCCGAGGCAGGCGAACGCCGCCACGACCCAGACGGCCCAGACGACGCCCTCGCCGACGTCCGCGAGCGGGAGCAGGACGCTCACGAGGCGGTCTTGTAGTAGGGGATCGGCGTGTCGTAGAGCTCCGGGTCGGCGACCGGCACCTGCTTGATCGGCTCGGCCAGGAGCATGTCCTTCGTGTAGATCAGGTCGTCGCGGTTGTACTCCGAGATCTCGAACTCGTTGCCGAGCGTGATCGCGTCGAACGGGCAGGCGAGCTCGCAGTAGCCGCAGAAGATGCAGCGCGAGAGGTTGATCTCGTAGATGCGCGCGTAGCGCTCGCCCGCGGAGACGCGGTTCTCGGCGGTGTTCTCGGCCGCGACGACGCGGATGCAGTCCGCCGGGCAGGCGGCCGCGCAGAGCGAGCAGCCGACGCACTTCTCGAGCCCGTTCTCGTGCCGCCAGAGCCGGTGGCGTCCGCGGAAGCGCGGATAGAGCGGCCGCTTGAACTCGGGGTACTCCTGCGTGATCGGCTTCTTGAAGATCTGCTTCAGCGTCACGCCGAAGCCCTTCAGGGTCGAGACCGGCTGCGGGCTCACGACAGCACCTTCCTCACAGGGCCACCACGAGGAGCGCGGTCACGAGGGCGTTGATCGTCGCCACCGGCAGGAGCACCTTCCAGCCGAAGCGCATCAGCTGGTCGTAGCGGAGCCGGGGCAGCGTCGTCCGCAGCCAGATGAAGACGAAGAGGACGCCGGCGAGCTTGAGCAGAAACCAGAGCGGGCCGAGGCTCCAGGGGCCGTGCCAGCCGCCGAGGAAGAGGGTCACCATCAGGCCGGAGAGCGTGATCATGTTGATGTACTCGGCCATCTGGAAGAGGCCCCAGCGCATGCCCGAGTACTCGGTGTGGTAGCCGGCGACGAGCTCCTGCTCGGCCTCGGGCAGGTCGAACGGCGCCCGGCTCGTCTCGGCGATGCCGCCGATGAAGAAGACGAGCATGCCGACGAACTGCGGGCCGGCGTAGGCGACCCAGCGGCTCTGCTCGTGGACGATGTCGGCGAGGTTGATCGTGCCGGCCATCAGGACGACGCCGAGCACGCTCAACGCGAGCGAGACCTCGTAGGAGACGAGCTGCGCGCAGGTGCGCATCGAGCCGAGCAGCGAGTACTTCGAGTCGGAGGCCCAGCCGCCGACGATGAAGCCGTAGACGCCGATCGAGCCGAGCGCGAAGATCACGATCAGGCTGATCGAGACGTTGACGATCTCGCCCTGGATGTGCCAGCCGTTGACCGTCCAGCCGCTCCCCCAGGGGATGACCGAGAAGGCGGCGAGCGCCGTGAAGGCAGAGAGCGCCGGCGCGGCGATGTAGAGGGCCTCGACGGCGCTCTGCGGCGCGAACGCCTCCTTGCGGACGAGCTTGACGAGGTCGGCGATCGGCTGCAGCAGGCCGTAGGGGCCGGCGCGGTTCGGGCCGTAGCGGAGCTGCATCCGGCCCATCAGCTTGCGCTCGACCAGGGTCAGGTAGGCGAACATGCCCAGGATCACGTTGATCAGGACCGCCGCCTTGATCAGCGAGATCCACCAGGGCTCGAACAGGGCGGCGAGGATCACGCGCGGGTGACCTCGACCCAGGTCTCGAGCGCGCCCGCGTGCTCCTCGGCGATCCGGACGACGCCGGCCGGGAGCGCGCGCGAGAGCTGCGCGCGGAGCTCGACGGAGGTGCCGTCGTGGCCGACCCGGACGCTGTCGCCGCCGGCGACGCCGAGGCGGGCCGCGTCCTCGCGCGAGAGCTCGACCTCGGCGGGCGGCCGCTGGAACTGCAGCTCCGGGACGCGCTCGACCGCCGGGCCCGAGAAGAGCGGCCGGTAGCGGAGGAGCCGGAACGAGCCGGAGGCGGTCTCCGCGCGGGCGGGCGTCGCCGGTGCCTGCACGCGGGCGGCCTGCGTGCGCTCGGGCAGCGGCGCCGTCTCGCCGAGCGACTCGCCGGTGACGCCCGGATAGCAGGTCGCCGCGAGCTCGTCGAAGAGCACCGACGGGTAGGGCGAGATCTCGACGCCGAAGCGCTCGCCGAGCGTGGCGAGCCAGGCGGTCTCGTCGGGGCAGGGCGCGAGGACGGCGCGGCGCTGGCGCTGCAGCCGGCCCTCGAGGTTCATCGTCGTCCCGTCGCGCTCGAGCGTGCTCGTCGCGGGCAGGACGAGGTCGGCGAAGCCGCGCAGGGGCTCGAGGAACATGCCGATCGCGAGCACCGCGTCGGCGTTCTCGGCGAGGGCGCGCACCGACGGGTCGGCGGCCGCCTCGTCGCCCGAGACGACGAGCAGGCCGATCCGCTCCTGCACCTCGGCCTCCTCGTCCGCGGCCGCGGCCCAGGCGTCGACGACGCCGCGGCCGTTCGGCGTCCGCGGCAGGTAGAAGGCGCCGGAGCCCGGCCGGTCGCCGAGGCCGAGCTCGCCCGCGGCGGCCGCGAGGCACTCGGCGGGGCCGTCGCCCGACCAGATCAGGATCGCGCGACCTGCCTCGCGCAGGCGCGTCCCGAGCTCGGAGCCGGGCAGCGCGCGGCACTCCTCGGCGGGCGTCCGCTCGCCGGGGCCGAGCACGACCACCTCGGCGCCCGCGCGACGCGCGGCCTTCAGCCAGAGGTCGACGACCGGCGCCCGCTCGACGACCGGGTCGTCGCCGACGACGACGACGAGCTGCGCGCGACGGATGGCCGAGAGCGGCAGCGCGAAGGGGTCGAGCGCGTCCGAGGGCTCCTCCGGGAGCACGGCCGCGTGGGCGCCGAGACCGCGGCGCAGCAGCTTCGCGAGCGCCCACGACTGCTCGATCGTCTCGCTGCCCGAGAGCGCGGTGACGACGTTCGGCCCGGCCGCGCGCAGCAGCTGCTCGGCCCGGTCGAGCGCGGCGTCCCAGTCGAGCGGCTCGAAGCGGCGCCGGCCGGCCCGCGCCTGCGGCTCGGCGACCCGGTCCTCGGCGTAGAGATGCGTGAAGGCGAAGCGGCCCTTGTCGCAGAGCCAGCCCTCGTCGATCTCGGGGTGGTTGCGCGAGAGCACGCGCTTGGCCTTCCCCTCGCGGATCGTCACCTGCGTGTTGCAGCCGGCCGGGCAGAGCCCGCAGACCGTCGGCACGTTCTGGATCTCCCACGGCCGCGCCTCGAAGCGGTACTGCGCCGGCAGGAGCGCGCCGACCGGGCAGAGCTCGGTCACGTTGCCGGAGAACGGCGCCCGGTAGGGCTCGTCCTCGAAGGTGGCGATCATCGACGCGGCGCCGCGGTTTTTCGCCACGAGCTGCCCGTCCTGCGCCACGTCCTGCGAGAAGCGGGTGCAGCGGTAGCAGAGGATGCAGCGCTCGCGGTCGAGCGTGATCGTCGGCGAGATCGGGATCGGCTTGTCGAAGGTGCGCTTCGGGAACTGCATCCGCGTCGCGCCCGGCCCGTAGCGGAAGGTCAGGTCCTGCAGCGGGCACTCGCCGCCCTTGTCGCAGACGGGGCAGTCGAGCGGGTGGTTGACGAGGATGAACTCGAGCGTCGCGTTCTGGCCCTCGGCCGCGCGCGCCGAGCTCTGGGCGGTCTTGACGACCATCCCGTCCTGCGCGGTCAGCGTGCAGCCGGCCTGCAGCTTCGGCATCCCCTCGACCTCGACGAGGCACATGCGGCAGGCGCCGACCGCCGGCCCGAGCCGCGGCTCGTAGCAGAAGACCGGGATCTCGACCCCGGCGGCCTGGGCCGTCTCGACGAGGCCCGTCCCCTTCGGGACGATCACCTCGCGGTCGTCGATCGTCAGCGTCACGAGCTCCGGCGCGCTCACGACGCCGCTGCCTTCCATGTGACGAAGTGTCACGAAGTCGCTCCGGAGTGACGACCTCGCGGCTCACGAGGGCTGCTCCACGGTCGGGTGGTGGGCGTGCTGGTCGACCGGCGCCAGCACGCGCTCGAGCGACGAGGAGCCCTCGAAGGGGCAGCCGCCGTGCTCGACGTGGGCGAGGAACTCGTCGCGGAACTTGTCGACGTAGCTCGCGATCGGCATCGCGGCCGCGTCGCCGAGCGGGCAGAGGCACTTGCCGAGGATCCGGTCGCAGACGTCGAGCAGGAGGTCGAGCTCGCGCGGCTCGGCGCGCCCGTCCTCGATCTTGTGGAGGATCTGCACCATCCAGCGCGTCCCCTCGCGGCAGGGCGTGCACTTGCCGCACGACTCGTGCATGTAGAACTGCGCGACCCGGAGGCCGAGCTGCACCATGCAGGCGCGGTCGTCGATCACGATCACGGCGCCGGAGCCGAGCATCGTCCCGACCTCGGCCGCCGACTGCGCGTCGAGCGGCATGTCGATCTGGTCGGCGCGCAGCACGGGCACCGAGGAGCCGCCGGGGATGACCGCCTTCAGCTCGCGGCCGTCGGGGATGCCGCCGCCGAGGTCGTAGATCAGCTCGCGCAGCGTCGTCCCCATCGGCAGCTCGTAGTTGCCGCCCCTCGCCACGTTGCCCGAGAGCGAGAAGACGCGCGTCCCGGTCGAGTCCGGCGGCGCGCCGAGCTTCGCGTACTCGGCGGCGCCCATCGAGAGGATCACCGGCACGGTCGAGACGGTCTCGACGTTGTTGATCAGCGTCGGCGCCTGGTAGAGCCCGGCGACGGCGGGGAAGGGCGGCCGCGAGCGGGGCTGGCCGCGCTTGCCCTCGAGCGACTCGAGCAGCGCCGACTCCTCGCCGCAGATGTAGGCGCCGGCGCCGCGGTGGAGGACGATCGTGACGCCCTCGAGCAGGTTCGCGGCGCGCGTCTCCTCGAGCGCGGCGCGCAGGATCTCGAACTCGCGCAGGTACTCGCCGCGGATGTAGACGAAGACGTGCTTCGCGCCGATCGCGTGCGCCGTGATCAGGCAGCCCTCGATCAGCCGGTGCGGCTCGCTGAACATGATCTCGCGGTCCTTGAAGGTGCCCGGCTCGGACTCGTCCGCGTTGACGACGAGGTAGCGGGTGCCCTGCGCGAGGAAGCTCGCCTTCCGGCCCATCGGGAAGAAGGCGCCGCCGCGGCCGCGCAGGTTCGCCTCGAGCAGCTCGTCGATCACCTGCGACGGCTCCAGCCGCCGTGCCTTCGCGAGCGCCCGGTAGCCGCCGTAGGCCTCGAGGCTCGTGCCGGCGCGCCGGTCGAGGAGGACGTGCAGCTCAGGCATCCGCTGCGCCTCCCGGCGCGCCGCCGCCGCGCACCTCGGCGACGATCGCGGGCACGTCCCCGGGCGTGACCGGCTCGCGGTAGCGGCTGTCGACGGCGACGACCGTGCCCCAGCCGCAGCCGCCCGCGCACTCGATCGCGCGGAGCGTCACCGCGCCGTCGGCGGTCGTCTCGCCCGCGCGCACGTCCAGCTCGCGCTCGAAGGCCTCGAGCACCTGCTGCGCGCCGACGAGCGCGCAGGAGACGTTCGTGCAGACCTCGACCAGGTGCTCGCCGACGGGCTCCAGGTGGAACATGTCGTAGAAGGACGCGACCGCCTGGCAGTAGGCGGGCGTCTCCCCGAGCGCGTCCGCGACCTCGCGGAAGGCCTCGGGCGGCAGCCAGCCGCCGTGGCGCTCCTGCGCGAGCCGCAGCGCCGGCAGGGTCGCCGAGCGCCCGTCGGGGTACTGCGCCATCAGGTCCTGGACCTCGTCGTGGAAGCCGCGCGCCGCCATCAGCGGTCGACCTCGCCCATGACGGTGTCGAGCGAGCCGACGATCGCGATCATGTCCGCGACGGCCGCGTCCGCCATGCAGGTCGCCGTCGCCTCGAGCGCGACGAAGGAGGCGCCGCGGAACTTGACGCGCCACGGCTTCGGGCCGCCGTCCGAGACGACGTAGCAGCCGAACTCGCCGCGCGGCGACTCGATCGCGACGTAGACCTCGCCCTCGGGGACGCGGTAGCCCTCGGTGACGATCTTGAAGTGGTGGATCAGCGACTCCATCGAGGTGTGCAGCTCGTGCCGCGGCGGCAGCACGACCTTGCGGTCGTCCGCGATCCACGGCAGCCCCTCCATGCCCTCGAGCCGGTCGAGGCACTGGGCGACGATCCGCGTCGATGGTCGCATCTCGTCCATGTGGACGCGGTAGCGGTCGTAGACGTCGCCGCCCTCGTAGACGGGAACGTCGAAGTCGAGCTCCGGGTAGGCGAGGTAGGGCTCGCGCCGGCGCAGGTCCCAGTCGACGCCCGACGCGCGCAGCACCGGGCCCGACTGCCCGAGCGCGATCGCGTCGTCGGCCGAGAGGAGCCCGAGCCCGACCGTGCGCTCGAGCCAGATCTGGTTGCCGGTCAGGAGCGCCTCGTAGTCGTCGACCGCCTTCGGCATCCACTCGACGAACCTGCGCGCCTCCGGGAAGAAGCCCGGCGGCACGTCCTCGGCGAGGCCGCCCGCCTGGAAGTAGCGCGTGTGCATCCGGACGCCCGTGACCAGCTCGAAGAGGTCGAGCACCATGTCGCGCTCGCGGAAGCAGTACCAGAACATCGAGATCGCACCCAGCTCGAGCGCCGAGGTGCCGAGCCAGACGAGGTGCGAGTGGATCCGGTTCAGCTCGAGCAGGCAGGTGCGCATCCAGACGGCCTTCTCGGGCACCTCGAGCTCGAGCAGCTTCTCGATCGCGGCGACGAAGGCGTACTCGTTCGCCTGGAAGGAGAGGTAGTCGATCCGCTCCGGGTAGGTGATCCCCTTCCACCAGGTCTTCGACTCCATCGACTTCTCGAAGCCCGTGTGCAGGTAGCCGATCACGCCCTCGAGGCCGACGACGTGCTCGCCGTGCAGGTCGATGATCAGCCGCAGGACGCCGTGCGTGGACGGGTGGTTCGGGCCGAAGTTGATCCGCATCACGTCCGGGTCGTCGCGCAGGTGCGCGGGCGGCCGCAGGATCGTCGGCGTCGGCTTCGGGATGCGCGTGCCCTCGTAGATCGGGGCGCGGCGGGTCGGGGCGGGGGCCGCCACCTACTCCGCCTCCGAGAAGCGGACGGGCTCGCCGCCGATCGGGTAGTCCTTGCGCAGCGGGTGCCCTTCCCAGTCGTCGTCCATCAGGATCCGCCGCAGGTTCGGGTGTCCCTCGATCGCGATGCCGAGCAGGTCCCAGGCCTCGCGCTCGTGCCAGTCGGCGGTCGGCCAGATCTCGACCACGCTCGCGACCGGCTCGTCCTCGTCGACCCAGACCTGCAGCCGCACGCGGCGGGGCTCGTCGGAGACGGCGAGCAGGTGGTAGTTGACGGCGAAGCGCTTCGGCTTCGGCTCGGGCACGCGCGAGAGCCCCTGCGACATCGGCCGGTTCAGGTCGCGCCCGCGCGGCGGTGCCGATGTAGCCGGCCACCTCCTTCGAGGGCCAGCCGAGGTAGTCGACCGCGGCGACGTCGGCCAGGAAGTTGAAGCCGAGCTCGTCGCGGAGGTACAGGGCTGCATCGCGCAGGTCGGCCGCCTCGACGACGACCGTCGTCTCCCCGTGGGCGAGCTTGACGTCGACGAAGCCCGGCACGGCGTCGTAGCCGAGCTCGGCCACTACGGCGCGACCTCGCGCAGCTCGTAGGCGGGCGGGACGCCGGCCTGCACCGCCTCGTGCAGCCGGATGATCCCCTCCATCAGCGCCTCGGGCCGCGGCGGGCAGAACGGCACGTAGATGTCGACCGGGACGATCTTGTCGACCGACTGGACGACCGCGTAGTTGTTGAACATGCCGCCGGAGCTGGCGCAGACGCCCATCGCGATCACCCACTTGGGCTCGAGCATCTGGTCGTAGATCTGGCGCAGCGGCGCCGCCATCTTCTGCGCGACGCGGCCGGAGACGATCATCAGGTCGGCCTGGCGCGGCGAGGAGCGGAACGCCTCCATCCCGAAGCGGGCGATGTCGTAGCGCGCGGAGACGATCGACATCATCTCGATCGCGCAGCAGGCGAGCCCGAACGTCGCCGGCCACATCGACTTCGACTGCGCCCAGCGGACGGCCTTGTCGAGCGTCGTGATCCCGAGCCGCTGCTCGAGCTCGTCGGCGCCGAGCTCCTGCTCGAACTTCGACGGGCCCTTCGTCTCCCAGAGCACGCGCTCGGAGGAGAGGCCGTAGTCGGCGAGCCGCTTCGGCCTGTCTACCGCCATTCGAGCGCTCCCTTCCGCCAGATGTAGACGTAGGCGACGCCGAGGATGACGAGGAAGAAGAGGAACTCGAAGAAGCCGAACCACGCGAGCTCGTGGAGGATCACCGCCAGCGGGTAGAGGAAGACGATCTCGATGTCGAAGAGGATGAACAGCATCGCGGTCAGGTAGAAGCTGACGGTGAAGCGGTTCTGGTTCGGCGGGCCCTGCGAGACGCCGGACTCGAACGGCAGGATCCGCGCACGCGTCCGCCGCGCCGGCCGGGTCGAGAACGCGAAGCTCATCAGGACCATGGAGGACGGGATCGCCAGGGCGAAGAAGCCGTAGATCAGGAAGGGCAACCAGCTGTCGAGCACCGCTCTCCTCCGGGCGAGACCTGCGTGAACTTAGCAAGCGCGCCCGACGTGGCACGAAGAGAACCGGGAATCGGCTCCCGAAGCGTGAGACGGCTGTTACAAACCCGCAACCCGATGGGCGGTTTTCCGCGGCCCGCGGGCGGGGAGCACGTTGCTAGACTGCGGACGTCGACCGTAAGGAGAACCGGAACCGTGGAGATCATCGAGCGCACCACCCCGATCGTCACCCTCACCGAGGCCGCCGCGGCCAAGATCCGCGAGCTGCAGTCGGAGGAGCCCGAGGGCGAGGCGACCGTGCTGCGCGTCGCCGTCCAGGGCGGCGGCTGCTCCGGGTTCGAGTACGCGCTCGGCTTCGACCGCGGCTCCCAGGAGGGCGACCACGAGCTCGAGCTGCACGGCGTCGGCGTCGTCGTCGACCCGTTCAGCGCCCCGTACCTGAAGGGCTCGACGATCGACTTCCTGAGCGGGCTGCAGGAGTCCGGCTTCAAGATCGACAACCCGAACGTCAGCTCGGCCTGCGGCTGCGGCCACTCGTTCCAGGTCGAGGACGGCGAGGACCCCGCGGGCGCCGTCGGCGGCTGCGGCTCCGGCTGCTCGCACTAGCGCCGCTTCGCCCGCCGTCCGTCACGCTCGAGGGCCGGTCGGCCCTCGAACCTTCGCGTGCGCGCGGCGCTGGTCGCGCGCCGAGGCCGAAGCGGCGACGGCGGGCCGCACGTCGTGCGACCCGCCGCCTGCCGAGCCGGCTAGCCGGCGTTCGCCGTCGCGGACGCCGTGTTGTTGCCGGTGTTCCTGTCGGTCGACGTCGAGGAGACCGTCGCCGTGTTCGTGATCGAGCCCACGGCGGACGTGACGCCGCAGACCGTCACCGTCACGGTCTCGCCGTCCGCCATCGCGCCGATGTCGCAGGCGATCGTGCTGCCGGAGATGCTGCACGAGCCCTTCCTCGCGTTCGCCGCCAGCCCGTTCAGGCTCGCCGGCATCGATTCCGACAGCTTCTCGCCCGAGGGGGCGCCTCCGCTGTTCGTGATCGTGGCCGTCCAGTAGGCGTGCCAGTGCAGGTTGAAGAAGTGCGGACCGCTCATCGTCACCGACACGTCGCTGCCGTGCGACGGGGCGGTCCCTCCGACGTCCACGTCTTCCTCGCCGTCGCCGTCACGGTCGACTCGTCGACGGCGATCTCCGCCGTGATCGTGTCGTCGCCCGCGGCGGAGCCGGTGTAGGTGAACGCGACCGTGCCGTCCGCGCCCGTCGTGCAGTCGGCGGGTGCGCAGGTGCCGGTCGCGCCGGCGTTCGCCCCCGTGACCGAGAACGAGACGAGCACCCCCGCCTGCGGGTCGGATCCGCTCGTGACGGTCGCCGTCACGGTGTGATCGGTGCCCACCGGGTTCGTCGCCGTCTCGGGCGAGAGGCTCAGGCCGAGCGGCGCCGGCCGCCTACGCCCTCGTCTTCGTGCCGTCGCCGTCTGCCGCGGCCGCGACCGTGCTCGCCGCGCTGCTCGCGTCGGCGCCGGCCATCGTGCCGGGTACGTGATCGCCACCTTTCCGTCGGCGCCCGCGTGCGTCGGCGGGCGCGCGGTGCCCGTCGCGCCGCTGTTCGCCCCCGTGACGACGAACGAGACGACGTCGCCGGACTCCGGGCCGCCTTCCGTCGCGGTCACCGTGGCCGTGACGGTCTGCCGCGTGCCGACCGGGTTCGTCGCGGACGTCGGCGAGGGCGGAGGTTCGGCGCCGTCGAGGTGGTGCCCGACCCTGCGATCAGCAGTACGCCTCACCGCAGCGTGCCGCGCCCGTGCCGACGTCCGGCCCGCAGGTCGGGCTCGTCGTCGTGTCCGTCGCGATCGCGAGCGCGCTCCAGTCGGTCGGGAACGTCGGGAACGTCTCGTGCACCGAGCAGGACCAGCCGCGGAGCTGCGCGCTCGTCAGCGTGGAGAACTGGTCGGCGTTCGAGATCAACGACACGTCGCCGCCGCACGGCGGCGACTGGTTCTGCGTCCACGTGCCCGTCGGGTCGGCCGTCAGCAGTGGCAGGAGCTTGTCCTGCGCGTCGGGGACGCCGTTCCCGTCCCAGTCGACGTCGTCGCAGGTGAAGTCGAGGTACAGCCCGCTCGCTCCGTCCTGCGCCCCCGCGAAGGCGATCGCGGCGTCGATCAGCGCGCTCCCGCCGCTCGAGAAGTGGAAGACGGGATCCGTGCCGATGAGGACGCGGTTGCCCGCCTTCGTATTGCCGCCCGCCCACGCCATCACGGCATCCGCGAGCGGCTGTGCATTCGCGCCCACGACCTGCGGGACGGTGCCGCACGTCGGGTCGCCGACGACGATCAGCTGGTAGTCGGCGAACTGCGCCGCCGTCATCGCTCCCCACGCGGTGCTGTCGACGACGTTGACGGTGAAGCCCAGCGCCGTCGCGCGGTTCGCCTCCGCGCTCGACGATCCCCCGCTGACGGTGCTGTCGAGGATCAGGGCCTGCTTCCCCGTCTCTCCCCATGCCTGTGGCGCGAACGCCAGCACTGCGAGCAGTGCCAGCATCGTCACCAGGACGGAGGCCGCCTGGAAGTCCGAGCGTGACCGCTCGTTCCACTCCCCTCCATCTCGCTCTCCTCCACCTCAGGCCCGGCCAATCCGAGCCGTCGATCGCGGATCCAATCACTTCGCAACACTATACAAGCCGAGGCGAGAGCCGTCTCGCGGCGCACCGACAGCGTCGCGACTACGCTCGCGCCATGCCGTTCGCTGCGCGTCCCTCGTCGGCTCCGGCCCCGCGGGCTTCTACGCCGCCGGGGCGCTCCTCGCCGCCGAGGCGGAGGTCGAGGTCGACCTGATCGAGCGGCTGCCGACCCCGTGGGGGCTCGTCCGGCTCGGCGTCGCGCCCGACCACCCGAACATCAAGGCCGTCTCGCGCGCGTTCGAGAAGATCGCGGCGCGTCCCGGCTTCCGCTTCCTCGGCAACGTCGAGGTCGGCCGCGACCTCGTGCACGAGGACCTCGTCCGGCTCTACGACGCCGTCGTCTACGCGGTCGGCGCCCAGACCGACCGGCGGATGGGGATCCCCGGCGAGGACCTGCCCGGCTCCTGGCCGGCCACGGCCTTCGTCGCCTGGTACAACGGCCATCCCGACTTCCAGGAGCTCGAGTTCGACCTCGACGTCGAGCGGGCGGTCGTGATCGGCAACGGCAACGTCGCCGTCGACGTCGCCCGCATGCTGGCGCTGACGCCCGAGGAGCTGCAGCCGACCGACACGACCGACGCCGCGATCGCCGCGATCTGCGGCGCGTCGCTGCGGGAGATCGTCATGCTCGGCCGCCGCGGCCCCGTCCAGGCGGCCTTCACGACCCCGGAGCTGAAGGAGCTGGGCGAGCTCGCCGGCGCCGACGTGATCGTCGACCCCGCCGACCTGGAGCTCGACCCGGCCAGCGAGGCGGCGCTCGCCGACGACACGAACGCGCAGCGGAACCTCGAGGTGCTGCGCGCGTACGCCGGCCGCGAGCCGGAGGGGAAGCCGAAGCGGCTCGTGCTCCGCTTCCTCACCTCGCCGGTCGAGGTGCTCGGCTCGGAGCGGGTCGAGGGCGTCGAGGTCGTGCGCAACCGGCTCGAGGCCGACGAGCGCGGCCGGCTCGCCGCCGTCCCGACCGCGGAGCGGGAGACGATCGAGGCCGGGCTCGTCCTGCGCAGCGTCGGCTACCGCGGCGTCGCCGTCCCCGGCGTGCCCTTCGACGAGAGCCGCGGCACGATCCGAAACGACGGCGGCCGCGTGCTCGACGAGGACGGACGGCCCGTGCCGCGCGTCTACGCCGCCGGCTGGATCAAGCGCGGGCCCTCCGGCGTGATCGGCACGAACAAGAAGGACGCGACCGAGACCGTGCAGCTGCTGCTCGAGGACGCCGCCTCCGGCGCGCTCGAGCCGAACCCGGAGGCGACCGCCGCCGCCGTCGACGCGCTGCTCGACGAGCGCGGCGTCGAGCGCGTGCTCTACGACGGCTGGACGGCGATCGACGAGGCCGAGCGCTCCGCCGGCGAGCCGCACGGGCGACCTCGCGTCAAGCTCTGCAGCTGGCGCGAGCTGCTCGACGCCGCCTCGGCGCCCTCGCGCGCAGAACCACCCTCGAACAGGGGAGTGACCCCGCCCGCGGCAGCCGCCGATGGAACGAGCGGTATGGCCCTGGTCGAATGCCTCAACTGCGGCGAGACGCGAGCCGCCCAACGCGAAGGCCGTCGTCGGATCCACCTCGACGACTGCTGCCCGCGCTGCGGCTACGTCGGCTGGGCCCGGACCGACGACCTGACGGAGACCGCGCGCAGGGCGCTGCGGGACCGTCCGGTCGCGCGCCGGCGCCTGGTCACGGTCGCGTAGCGATTTCCGTAGTTTCTGCCCACGGACGACCGCTGCCCCGGCCCGGCGGCCCGACTAGACTCGTCCGCATGACCGAGACGACGAAGACCGAGCTGTGGGGCGGGGAAACCCGCAAGGCGATCGGCAACTTCCCCGTGTCCGGCAGGCCGATCCCGGCCCCGGTCGCGCACTGGCTGGGGCGGATCAAGGGCGCGGCGGCCCGCGTCAACGCGGACCTGGGCCTGCTCGACGCCGACAGGGCCGAGCGGATCGCCGCGGCGGCCGACCGGGTCGCCTCGGGCGAGCTCGACGACCAGTTCCCGATCGACGTCTTCCAGACCGGCTCGGGCACCTCGTCGAACATGAACGCGAACGAGGTGCTGGCGACGCTCGCCGGCGAGGACGTGCACCCGAACGACCACGTCAACATGGGCCAGTCCTCGAACGACGTCTTCCCGTCGGCCGTCCACCTCGCGGCGCTGGCGGAGCTCACGAACGACCTGCTGCCCGCGCTCGAGACGCTCGCCGGCGTCGCTGCAGCGCAAGGCGGACGAGTTCGCCGACGTCGTCAAGTCGGGACGCACGCACTGGATGGACGCCGTCCCGGTCACGCTCGGCCAGGAGTTCGGCGGCTACGCGGCGCAGGTGCGCGAGGGCAAGGCGCGCGTCGAGGCGACGCTCGAGCGGCTCGGCAAGATCCCGCTCGGCGGCACCGCCGTCGGCAGCGGCCTGAACACGCACCCGGAGTTCGCGGAGCGCGTGCGGGCGCTGCTCGCCGAGCAGACGGGCCTCGGGATCAACCCGCCGGCCGACCCGTTCGAGTCGCAGGCCGCGCGCGACGGCCTCGTCGAGGCCTCGGGCGCGCTGAAGACCGCTCGCGGTCAGCCTGACGAAGATCGCCAACGACATCCGCTACCTCGGCTCCGGCCCGCGCGCCGGGCTGGCCGAGATCTTCCTGCCCGAGCTGCAGAAGGGCTCCTCGATCATGCCGGGCAAGGTCAACCCGGTCATCCCCGAGGTCGTCACCCAGGTCTCCGCGCAGGTGATCGGCAACGACCAGGCGATCGCGATCGGCGGCATGCAGGGCCACTTCGAGCTGAACGTCTTCATCCCGCTGATGGCGAAGAACCTGCTCGAGTCGATCCAGCTGCTCTCGAGCGCGAGCCGCCTCTTCGCCGAGAAGTGCGTCGACGGGATCGAGGCGAACCGCGAGCGCTGCGAGAGCTACGCCGAGCTGACGCTCTCGGCCGCGACCGCGCTCAACCCGCACATCGGCTACGACAAGGCGTCGGAGATCGTCAAGGAGGCGTCGAAGTCGGGCCGCTCGCTGCGCGAGGTCGCGCGGGAGCAGGGCGTCTCGGACGAGATCCTCGACGAGGCGCTCGACTACCGCGCGATGGCCCGGCCGCACGGGTCCTGACCGTACCGCCGTCCGAGGACTGACCGGCGCGGGCCCGGCCGTGGAGCGGCAGGCAGCCGCTCCCACGCCTCCCCGCGCGCGACCTCCGCAGATACGGCCTTGCAATCAATAGGTATACGGGTCAAGATCAACGCGGTGGGCGCGCCATCGGTGCGCCGTGACCGTCGTGTACCAGGGGAAAGAGGGGAATCCATGAAGAGAGCACTCTCCGCGCTCGTCGCGGTGCCTGCGGCATTGCTCGTCGGCGCCGGAGCGGCGCTGGCAGCCGAGCCGGGCGGCAAGCCCGGCGGACACGTCCTGCCGAACCCGCTCGCCGAGAAGCAGGACGCGCTGCGGCAGACGGGCCTCGGGATGCTGCTGAACGGCGACCTGCCGAAGGGCACCAAGGTCGGCAAGGTGGCGAAGGGCCAGTACGTCAAGCTCGCCCAGGAGGGCGAGGGGCGGACCTGCGCGATCCTGGCGGAGTTCGGCAACCAGGTCTATCCGGGCCGCGGCTCGTTCAACGGCCCGCTGACGGGGAGATGGCGCCGCCGGACCGCTCGGTGGACAACACGACCATCTTCTTCAACAGCTACGAGCCGCAGCACTACTACGACCTCTACTTCGACCGGAACCCGGCGGCGAAGTCGGTCGCGAACTGGTACGCGGAGCAGTCGAGCGGCCGGTTCTCGTTCGCCGGCAACGTGACCGACTGGGTGAAGGTGGCGTACAACGAGGCTCGCTACGGCTCGAACTACTGCGGCGGCACGGTCTGCCAGAGCGTCTGGGTGCTGCTCAAGGACGCGGCCAACCAGTGGGTGCTGGACCAGCTCGCCAGCGGCCAGTCGATGGCTCAGATCAAGGCGTACCTGGCGACCTTTGACGTCGAGGACCGCTACGACTACAACGGCGACGGCAACTTCAACGAGCCGGACGGCTACATCGACCACTTCCAGCTGCTGCACGCGGGCGCCGACGAGGCCGTCGGCGGCGGCGCGCAGGGCACGGATGCGATCTGGTCGCACCGCTGGTACGCCTACCAGGGCGGCATCGGCGCGGAAGGCCCGGCCACGGGCGCTCTTTGGCGGCTTCGAGATCGGTGCCGCGGTCGGACAGCCGACCGGCTACTGGGTCGGCGACTACGTGATGGAGCCGGAGAACGGCGGCGTCGGCGTGATCGCGCACGAGACCGGTCACGACTACGGCCTGCCGGACGAGTACGACACGACCTACGCCGGCGAGGCCGCCTCGGCCTTCTGGACGATCATGTCGTCGGGCTCCTACGGCGGTGACAACTCGAACGGCATCGGCAACTGGCCGATCCACTTCAACGCCTGGGACAAGTTCCAGCTCGGGTGGCTGAACTACGAGGTCGCGGTCGCCGGCCAGAAGTCCGAGCACAAGCTCGGGCCGGAGGAGTACAACTCGAAGCAGGCCCAGGGCCTCTTCGTCGTCCTGCCGAAGAAGGCGGTGACGCAGAGCGTCGGCGCACCGGCCGAGGGCGCGAAGTTCTACTACTCGGGCACGGGCGACGACCTCGACACGACGATGACCAAGTCGGTGACGCTGCCGGCGGGCACCGTGGACCTCACGGCGCAGGTCCGGTACAACATCGAGGCCGACTGGGACTACGCGTACCTGACGGTGAACGGCGACCCGGTCGTGACGAACCTCTCGACGGAGACCAGCCCGAACGGCCAGAACTTCGGCCACGGGATCACCGGTCCGCAGACGTCCTGGACGACGCTGACGGCCGACCTGTCCGCGTACGCGGGGCAGACGGTCACGGTCGGCTTCCGCTACTGGACGGACGGCGCTCAGCAGGGCCAGCCGGGCGTCTCGTACGCGCCGGGCTTCCAGGTCGACGCGATCTCGGTACCGGCCTGCCGCTCGACGGCGCGGAGACCGACGGCACGTTCACGTTCACGCCGGCGACGGGCGGCTTCCGCACGACGACCGGCAGCGAGACGACCTACCACAACCAGTACTACGTGGTGGCGAACCGCCAGTACATGGGCTCGGACGACTCCCTTCGCACGGGGCCGTACAACTTCGGCTTCTGAACACGAAGGGCGACTGGGTCGAGCACTTCCCCTACCAGGACGGCGTTCTCGTCTCGTACTGGGACACCTCGCAGTCCAACAACAACGTCGGTCAGCATCCGGGTGAGGGCCTGATCCTCCCGATCGACGTCCACCCTGCTCCGCTGATCGACTCGAGCGGGGCGCAGGAGCGCACGCGTCATCAGGTCTACGACGCGACGCTGACCACGACGCCGACGGACTCGATCACGCTGCACCACAACGGCGTGGCGACGACGTACCCGTCGCTCCCGGCCGTCAAGGTGCTCGACGACCGGAACGACTACACGCGTCCGTACGTGGCGGACGGCCACTCGGACGGCGGCGTGATCGTGCCGAACACCGGCACGCAGATCCGCCTCAAGTCGATGAGCTCGGCCGGCTTCGCGCAGGTCGAGGTGCTGCCCGCGAAGTAGCGGACAGCAGCATCCACGCACGCGAGAACGGGGCCCGGCGACGGGCCCCGTTCTCGTTCGACGGCAGGAGCCGGCGCCGCGGCCGGTCGGAGAAGGAGGCGCCGGCCGCTAGTACGACACGGCGCCGCGGCCGGTCTCGGCCGCGTGGCGCTGCTCGTCGGCGCGGTAGCTCGAGCGGACGAGCGGGCCGGCGAAGACCGAGCCGAAGCCGAGCGCCTCGCCCTGCTCGCGGAGCAAGCGGAACTCGTCCGGGTGCACCCAGCGGTCGATCGGCGCGTGCTTCGGCGAGGGCTGCAGGTACTGGCCGATCGTGACCACGTCGACCCCGTGCGCGCGCAGGTCGCGCATCGTCTCGACGACCTCGTCGTTCGTCTCGCCGAGCCCGACGATGATCCCGGACTTCGTCAGCACCGAGGCATAGCTAGGCGGCGCGCTCCTTCGCGCGGCGGAGCAGCCAGAGCGCCCTGTCGTAGGAGGCCTTGGCGCCGCGCATCCGCCGGTGCAGGCGGCGCACGGTCTCGATGTTGTGGTTGAAGACCTCGGGGCGGGCGGCGAGCACGGTGTCGACCGCCTCCTCCTCGACGCCGAGGAAGTCGGGCGTCAGCACCTCGACCGAGCACGCGGGCAGCTTCGCCTTGATCGCGCGGATCGTGGCGGCGAAGTGGCCGGCGCCGCGGTCGGGGACGTCGTCGCGGTCGACCGAGGTGACGACGACGTGCCTGAGCTGCATCTGCGCCGCGGCCTGGCCGACCCGGAGCGGCTCGAGCGGGTCGGGCGCGTGCTCGGGGCGGCCGGATGAGACGTAGCAGTAGCGGCAGGCGCGCGTGCAGGTCTCGCCGAGGATCTGGAAGGTGGCGGTGCCGCGGCCCCAGCACTCGGAGATGTTCGGGCAGCGCGCCTCCTCGCAGACCGTGTGCAGCTCGAGTCCGTGCAGCAGCTTCTTGACGTCGAAGTACTGCCCGTCCCTGGACGGCGCGCGCACCTTCATCCACTCGGGGCGGCGGGGCCGCTCGGCGACCGGCAGCGAGCTCTCCATGCGCTCCAGTCTAGAGGCTCGACGCGTGTCGGCCGTCCCTCGCGGCAGCCGCGGTCGCGGCCGCCGCGCGGCACGCCTTCAGATCATCCTCGAGGAGGACGCGGCACCCCGGCCGCGACAGCTACCTTCAAGTGGACTCGACCGTCCGCTTTCGAAGGAGCCGCATGCGTCACACCACCAACCCCTGGGTCGTCCTCGTCCTGATCTGCCTCGCGCAGTTCATGGTCATCCTCGACGCGACGATCGTGAACGTCGCGCTGCCGTCGATCCAGAAGGATCTCGACCTCTCCGAGGCCAACCTGCAGTGGATCATCAACGGCTACACGCTCGTCTTCGGCGGCTTCCTGCTGCTCGGCGGCCGGCTCGGCGACCTGCTCGGGCGCAAGCGGCTGTTCCTGATCGGGCTCGTCATCTTCACCGTCGCCTCGCTGCTGAACGGGCTCGCCGTCAACGAGGGCATGCTGATCGGCTCGCGGGCGCTGCAGGGCCTCGGCGCGGCGCTGATCTCGCCGGCGGCGCTGTCGATCATCTCGACCACCTTCGCCGAGGGGAAGGAGCGCGCGCGCGCGCTCGGCGTCTGGGCGGCGATCGCGATCGGCGGCTCGGCGGTCGGCCTGATCCTGGGCGGCGTCCTGACGCAGTCGTTCTCGTGGCCCTGGATCTTCTTCGTCAACGTCCCGGTGGGGATCGTCGCCTTCGTGCTCTCGCTGCGGCTCGTCCCCGAGTCCCGCGACGAGAACGCGCACGGGAGCTACGACATCGCCGGCGCGGTCACCGTCACCGGCGGCCTGATGGCGCTCGTCTACGCGATCGTGAAGGCGGAGACCGACGGCTGGACCTCGGCGACGACGATCGCGTTCTTCGCCCTCGCGATCGGGCTGCTCGGCTCGTTCGTCCTGATCGAGCTGCGCGCGAAGGCGCCGCTCGTCCGGCTCTCGATCTTCCGGACGCGCTCGCTCTCGACCGCGAACGTGGTCATGTTCCTGGTCGCGTCGGGCATGTTCGCGATGTTCTTCTTCAACACGCTCTACATCCAGCGCGTGCTCGGCTACGGGCCCCTGAAGGCGGGTCTCGCGTTCCTGCCCTTCACGGCCGGGATCATGGTCTCGGCCGGGATCGCCTCGCAGTTCGCGCCGCGGATCGGCGTGCGGCCGATCGCGGCGGCGGGGATGATCCTGACCGTGATCGGGATGGGCCTGCTGACCCAGCTGCCCGTCGACGGCACCTACGCCGCCGACGTGCTGCCGTCGATCCTGCTCTCCTCGCTCGGGATGGGCGCCGTCTTCATGCCGCTGACCCTCGTCGCCACGACCGGGCTCGAGGACGAGGACCAGGGGCTCGCGTCCGGGCTCTTCAACACCTCGCAGCAGATCGGCGGCGCGCTCGGGCTCGCGATCCTCTCGACGATCGCGGCGAGCCGGACCTCGGCCGCCGGCGGCGCCGACGACGCGGCGGCGCTCGTGCGCGGCTTCCACTGGGCCTTCGCGGGCGGCGCGCTCTTCGTGCTCGCCGGGCTCGTCGTCATGGTCGCGCTGCTGCGGAGCCGGCACGTCGCCCGGATCGAGGCCGAGGCGGCCGAGGGCGAGCCGGCGCTGGCCGGGATCTGATGGCGCAGCTGCGGGCGGACGCCCGTCGGAACCTCGACCGCGTCCTCGAGGCGGCGGCGGAGGCGTTCGCGGAGGGAGGCCCCGGCGTCAGCGTCGACGAGATCGCGCGCCGCGCCGGGGTCGGCCACGCGACCGTCTTCCGCCGCTTCCCGACCAAGGACGCGCTGATCGCGGCCGTCGTCGAGGAGCGGCTCCGCGAGCTCGCCCTGCTGGCGGAGGCCGCCCTCGCGCGCGACGACGTCGGCGCCGCCTTCGAGGACTTCGTCTGGCAGGTCGCCGAGCTGCACGCCCGCGACCGCGGCCTGCACGACTGCCTCGCCCGCGGCGGCGAGCTGCCGGGGTCGGCGGCGCTGCACGAGGCGGGCTCCCGGCTCGTCGCCCGGGCGCAGGCCGCCGGGGCGGTTCGCGCCGACGTCACGCCCGACGACGTCGAGGCGCTGCTCGGCGCGGCGATCAAGGCCGCCCCGCCCGACCGCTGGCGCCGGCACGTCGAGGTCGTGCTCGCCGGGCTGGCGGTCCCCGGCGTCTGACGCGCCGCGGGTCTCTAGCGCGTCGCGAGCGGCTCGAAGGCGACCGGCTCGAGCTCGAGCCCGAAGACCGCGGCGAGCGCGTCGGCGGCCGAGGCGCGCACGTCGTCGACGGCGACGGGGCGGCCGAGCTCCCGCGCCATCGTCGTGAAGAGCGCGTCCTCGAGCCCGCAGGCCGTGATCCACTGCGTGAACGGCGCCGGGTCGAGGTCGACGTTGAGCGCGTAGCCGTGCGTCGTCACCCAGCGCGAGATGTGGACGCCGATCGAGGCGATCTTGCGCGGCGGCCGCTCCAGCCAGACGCCGGTCAGCCCCTCGAGCCGCCCCGCGTCGAGATCGAAGGCGCCGAGCGTGCGGATGATCGCGTCCTCGAGCTCGCGGACGTAGCGCTTGACGTCCTTGCCGTGCCGGCGCAGGTCGAGGATCGGGTAGCAGACGAGCTGGCCGGGGCCGTGGAAGGTGGACTTGCCGCCGCGGTCGGTCTCGACCACGTCGACCTCGGCTCCGGCGGGCACGTGCAGCTCGGCCTGCTCGTCGGTGCGCCGGCCGAGCGTGATCACGGGCGGGTGCTCGAGGAAGAGCACGGTGTCGGGACGGGCGCCCTCGAGCACCTCCGCCGCCAGCTGCCGCTGCAGCTCCCAGGCCTCGCCGTAGGGGACGCGGCCGAGCTGGAGGACGTGGCCGGTCACTCGACCGCCAGCAGGTCGACGACGAAGACGAGCGGCTCGTGCGGCTGGATCGCCGCTCCCGCGCCGCGGGCGCCGTAGGCCTGCGCCGACGGGATCGTCAGCTTGCGGCGGCCGCCGACGCGCATCCCCTGCACGCCCTGGTCCCAGCCGGGGATCACCTGCCCCTTGCCGAGCCTGAAGGTGAACGGCTGGCCGCGGTTCCAGGAGGCGTCGAACTCCTCGCCGCTGCGAAAGGCCACGCCGACGTAGTGGACGGTCACCTTCGTGCCGGCGACCGCCTCGTCGCCGTCGCCGACCACGAGGTCGTCGACGGCGAGCTCGAAGGGGATGTCCCCCTCGGGCTTGTCCAGCTGCGGCCGCTCGAGCGCCACGCCTAGTAGTTCGACTCTTCCCAGCTCTCGAGCCGCTGCTTCAGGTCGCGCAGGAAGCGGCCGGCGTAGGCGCCGTCGACGAGCCGGTGGTCGTACGTGAGCGTGATGTTCATGATCGGCCGGATCGCGATCACGTCCTGACCCAGGTCGTCCTCGACCACCCACGGCCGCTTGACGAGCGCATAGGTGCCGAGGATGCCGCTCTGCGGCTGGCTGATGATCGGCGTCCCGTGGAAGGTGCCGTAGCCGCCGGGGTTCGTGATCGTGAACGTGCCGCCTGCGACGTCGTCCGGGAGCAGCTGCTTCGAGCGGGCGCGGCCCGCGATGTCGGCGATCCCGCGGGCCATCCCGAGCAGGTTCAGCTGCTCGGCGCTCTTGACGACCGGCACGATCAGGCCCTTGCCGTCCGCCAGCTCGACCGCGAAGCCGAGGTTGACGAACTGCTTGGTGACGATCTTGTCGCCGCGGATCTCGCCGTTCACGAACGGGTAGTCGCGCAGCGTCTCGACCGCCGCCCGGGCGACGAACGCCAGGTAGGTCGGGTTGACGCCGTAGGAGGCCTGGAACTCCTTCTTCAGCTTCTCGCGGATCGCGACCACCTTCGACATGTCGACCTCGATCGCGCTCGTGACGTGCGCGGCGGTGTCGAGCGAGCGGCGCATGTGGTCGGCGATCCCGCGACGCATCGCGGACATCGCGTCGATCTGCTCGCCCTCGAGCGCCGGGATGTCCATCTCCGGCTGCGGCGCCGGCCTCGCCGGGGCCTGCGGCTGCGGGGCCTGCGCCGGGGGCGCGGCCTGCTGCTGCGGCTGTTCCGCCGGCTGCTGCGGCGCCGGCGCCTGAGCCTGCTGCGGCGCGGCCTGCGGCTGCTGCGGCGCGGCCTGCGGCTGCCGCGCTGCTGCGGCGCTGCGGCCTGGCTGCTGCGGCGCGGCCTGCGGCTGCTGCGGCGCGGCCTGCGGCTGCTGCTGCTCCGGCGCTTGCTGCTGCGGCGCGGGCGCCTGCGGCTGCTGCTCCGGTTCGGCCGCCTGCTGCTCGGCGCCGCCGCCCTCGATGAAGGCGAGGATGTCCTTCTTGGTGACGCGGCCGCCGTTGCCCGTGCCGGAGACCTGCGAGACGTCGACGCCGTGCTCGGAGGCGATCCGCGCGACGACGGGCGAGACGAACGACTTCCCCTCGCCGCCGCCGTTGGCGGGCGCGGGCTCGGCCTGCTGCTGCGGCGCGGCGGGCTGCTGCTGCGGCGCGGCAGGCTGCGCGGCCGCCTGCGGCTCTGCTCCCTGCGGCTCCGCTCCCTGCGGCTCGGGGCCCCCGCGGCTCGGCCGCCTCGGCGACTGCGCCGACCCCCTCGTCGGCCGCGGCCATCGCCTCGTCGGCGGCGCCCTGGGTCGCGGGTGCGGGCGGGGCCTCCTGCGGCGCCGCGGCTGCGCCCTCGGGCGCGAGCACCGCGAGCCGGGTGCCGACCTCGACCGTCTCGCCCTCCTGGACGAGGATCTGCTGGACGACGCCCGAGCCGGGGCTCGGAACCTCGGTGTCGACCTTGTCCGTCGAGATCTCGAGCAGCGGCTCGTCCGCCTGGACGGGCTCGCCCTCCTGCTTGAGCCACTTCGTGATCGTGCCCTCGGACACGGACACGCCCATCTGGGGCATCACGACGTCGATCGCGGTTCCGGTTGCCACGGTGGTGCTCCCTCCTAGTACTCGGCCAGCTGTCTCAGACCGGCGACGACGTCCTCGACCTGGGGAATGAATGCCTTCTCGAGCGGCGGCGAAAACGGCACCGGCGTGTCGGGCGCCGTGAGCCGGCGGATCGGCGCGTCGAGGTCCTCGAACGCCTCCTCGGCGATCGTCGCGACGATCTCGGCGCCGAAGCCGCCCGTGTGCGTGTCCTCGTGCAGCACCAGCACCTTCGACGTCTTTCGCGCCGACTCGAGCACCGCCTCCTTGTCCCACGGCATCACCGAGCGCAGGTCGACGATCTCGACGGAGACGCCGTCCGCCTCGAGCTGCCTGGCCGCCTCGGCCGCCGTGTAGACCATCGCGCCCCAGGTGATCAGCGAGACGTCGTCGCCCTCGCGGTGCGTCCGGGCCTTGCCGATCGGCACCGTGTAGCGCTCCTCGGGCACGTCCGCCTTGATCCGCCGGTAGAGGTGCTTGTGCTCGAAGAAGAGCACCGGGTTCGGATCCTCGATCGCGCTGATCAGCAGGCCCTTCGCGTCCTCGGGCGTCGCCGGGCAGACGCACTTGAGCCCGGGGATGTGCGCGAACGACGACTCCGGGTTCTGCGAGTGGAACGGGCCGCCGGAGAAGCCGCCGCCCGACGGGAGCCGGACGACGATCGGCACCGGCGTGCCTGCGCGCCAGCGCTGCTTGGCGGCGACCGTGACGAGGTGGTCCCAGCCGCAGGAGATGAAGTCGGCGAACTGCATCTCGGCGACCGGGCGCATCCCCATCATCGCCGCGCCGCTCGCGCCGCCGAGGATCGCCGTCTCCGAGAGCGGCGCGTCGAGCACGCGCCAGGGGCCGAACTCCTCCTGGAACCCGAGCGTCACCTTGAAGGCGCCGCCGTAGACGCCGACGTCCTCGCCGATCACGAAGACGCGCTCGTCGCGGCGCATCTCGCCGCGGAGCCCGTCGCTGATCGCCTGCAGGTAGGTCATCTCCGCCATCGTCGGCCCCCTACTTGTGGTGCGGCGTGTCGAGGTCCTCGGGCGTCGCGTAGACGCCTTCCGTCAGGTCCGCCGGGTCGGGCATCGGCGAGTCCTCCGCGCGCTGGAGCGCCTCGTTCAGCAGCTTCTTGACCTGGACGCCGATCTGCTCCTCCTCCTCGTCCGAGAACTCCGCGTTCTCCTTCAGGAAGGCGCGGAAGCGCTCGATCGGGTCGCGCCTGGCCCACTCCTCGAACAGCTCCTTCGGGACGTAGAAGGCGTCGTCGTGGACGGCGTGGCCCTCCATCCGGAGCGTCAGGCACTCGATCAGCGTCGGGCCGCCGCCCTCGCGCGCCTTCTCGATCGCGCGCCGGGCCTCCCGGTAGACGGCGAGCGCGTCGGTGCCGTCGACGACGACGCCGTCGAAGCCGTAGGCCTGGGCGCGGTCGGCGAGGTGCTCGCACGCGTACTCGAGGTGGGTCGGCGTCGAGTACGCCCACTGGTTGTTGTCGCAGATGAAGACGATCGGCAGGCGGCGGACGCCGGCGAAGTTCATCGCCTCGTGCGTGTCGCCGCGCGCGGCCGCGCCCTCGCCGAACCAGCCGACGGCGACGCGCCTCTCCTCGCGGATCCGGAAGGCGAGCGCCGCCCCGACCGCGACGGGCAGCATCGCGGGCAGGTGGCTGACCATCGCGATCAGCCCCAGCCGCGCGTCGGCCATGTGGACGTTGCCGTCGCGCCCGTGCGTCGGCCCGTCGGCCCTGCCCATGTACTGCGCGAAGATCCGCCACGGCTCGACGCCGCGCGTGATGTGGACGCCCATGTCGCGGTGCAGCGGCGCGCCGACGTCGTCGGGCTCCATCGCCGTCGCGATCGCGACCGCGGCACCCTCGTTCCCGCGCCCGGTGTAGAAGGAGCCGGGGATCTTGCCCTGCCGGTAGAGGATGTGGCCGCGCTCCTCGACCCCGCGCGTGACCAGCATGTTCCGGTAGATGCCGAGCAGGTCCTCGCGGTCGAGGCCTGCCTCCTTCACTTCGCCGAGCGAGCCGACGGGCTCGGCCTCGCGCGCAATCGCCATGCGGATTCCCCTGTCGGTCGGAAAAGGGCCGCATGAACTCTAACGACTGCGGTCCAGGGCACGAGCGGTCCCTCGCCCGAGCGCTCCTCGTCGAGCGGAGCGGGAGGTGCTGCGGTCGCGCCCGGCCCGCCGCAGGACCGCCGGCGCTAGGCTCGGTGCATGGGCAAGGCCGCCGACTGGCTCCGGGAGGAGCGCCGCAAGGTGCTCGGCGACTGGGTCGCCTTCTGCCTCTCCTGCGGCGCGGCGCGCCGCTGGTTCGAGGAGTTCGAGGCCGAGCTCCCGGCCGCATGCCCGCAGTGCGGCGGCACGCTCCTGCACCGCTGCCCCGCCTGCTCGGCGCCGTTCTCGTCGGTCTTCGCGGTCGACTGCGAGGCCTGCGGGAAGCCGCTGCGCGACCGCGAGCTGTTCGGGACGCCGATCCGCCGCCGCTGACGCGTTTCGGCTCCGGTTGCCGCGGCGAGAAGCCGCGCCAGCATGGCGAGGATCACCCACAGGGGCGGTGAGGCCTACAGCGAGGGCCTACGCACCTCGATCCGCAACAACGCTCCCGCCTACGGCTTCTCGATCATGATCACCGCCACCTTCGGCGTCGCGTCCGCGCTCGTCGGGACGCCGAGGCCGTGGGAGGTCTTCCTCTACGCGACGGGCGCGCTGGTCGCGTTCGTCTGCGTCGAATCGGTCGCGACGCTCGGCTTCCGGGCCGAGTCGACCGAGGGCGACCGGACGGAGATGCTCTTCCTCGCCGCCGCGCTCAACAGCATCTCGGTGCTCGGCGGCGTCGGCGCAGGAGCCCTCGTGCCGTGGCTTGTCACCGGCTGGCCGGCCTGGTTCTGCTCCTCGCTGCTCGCGACCTTCGTCTTCCTGCTGCTGAACGGCATCGAGTTCACGCTCGCCGCCGGAGGAGGAGGAAGGAGGCTAGCCGCGGATCGCGCTGAAGCGGATCACGGTCACCGTGTCCTCCTCGGTGACCGGCCGGTTGTACAGCTGCGAGAGGAAGTGCGCCATCTCCTCCGGCCGGCGGATCTCCGGGTTGTCGTGCTCGATCTCGCGCGGCGAGAGGTCGGAGAGGCGCTTGACCTCGACCTTGTCGACCACCGCGTCGAAGACGCGCTCGCGCGGGCCGAAGCGGGCGCCGGCGAGCACCGAGACGATCATCCCCTTCTGGTACTTGCGCGACTTGTCGCCGAGCCGGATCGTCGCCGTCTTCCGGTGCGAGCGGAGCTGGTCCGCGACGACGGGCGAGTAGAAGTTGAGCGCGTAGGACGGCACCGCGGGCCAATCATAGAGCGTTCCCGGCGAGCATCGTCCGCGCCTTCTCCGCGATCGTCCGCTCGCCCTTGTAGGCGAGCAGCTCCGTCGCCTCGGCGAGCGGCAGCCAGCGCACCTCGGCCACCTCGCGCCGCATCGCCTCGTCGATCGCCCCGAGCCTGCCGCCCCCGTAGCGGACGAGGAAGAAGACGACGACCTTGAAGACGCGTTCCCCCCGCCGCGTGTAGACGTAGCGCACGTCGCCGAGCCGGCCGAGGGACTCGCCGCGGGCGCCGGTCTCCTCCTCGACCTCCCGCAGCGCGGTCTCGAGGCTCGACTCGCCCGGGTCGATCAGCCCCTTCGGCAGCGCCCAGACGCCGGCCGGCTTCCCCTGCGGGCGGATCGCCGCGAACATCCAGGCGCCGCGCAGACGCCGCACGAGCACGCCGCCGGCCGAGAACTCGCGCGTCACGCAACCTTTGTAACACAGTCGACGAATTCCAACCGGATGCGTCGACGTGCTTGCGAGAGCCCGAGCAGTGGCTGTACACTGCTCTGGCACTCGGGCACCGAGAGTGCCAGAGACTGTCACAAAGTTCTGCGTCATGGAGGTCACCGAATGAATCTGCAGCCCCTGGGCGACCGCATCATCGTCGAGGTCCTCGAGGAGGAGGAGACGACGGTCAGCGGCATCGTCCTGCCGGATACCGCGAAGGAGAAGCCGCAGCGCGGTCGCGTCCTCGCGGTCGGCCCCGGCTCGCTCAACGACAAGGGCGACCGTGTCGCGATCGACCTCGCCGACGGCGACGAGATCGTCTTCTCGAAGTACGGCGGCACCGAGATCAACATCGGCGGCGACGACTACCTGATCCTGCGCGAGTCGGACGTGCTCGCGAAGGTCGTCGGCGTCCCCGCCAAGGCCTAACGGAACACTGGAGGAAAGGAAGAGATGGCTCACAAGGAGCTGAAGTTCAACGAGGACGCGCGGCGCGCGCTCGAGCGCGGCGTCAACGTCCTCGCCGACGCGGTCAAGGTCACCCTCGGCCCGAAGGGTCGGTACGTCGTGCTCGACAAGAAGTTCGGCGCGCCGACGATCACCAACGACGGCGTCACGATCGCCCGCGAGATCGAGCTCGAGGACGTCTTCGAGAACCAGGGCGCCCAGCTCGTCCGCGAGGTCGCCACCTCGACGAACGACGTCGCCGGCGACGGCACCACGACCGCGACCGTGCTCGCCCAGGCGATCGTCCGCGAGGGGCTCAAGAACGTCGCGGCAGGTGCGAACCCGATGGCGCTCAAGCGCGGCATCGAGTCGGCGGTCGAGGCGGTCGTCGAGGACCTGAAGGCGCAGGCGAAGGAGATCTCCGGCAAGGAGGACATCGCCCGGGTCGCCACCATCTCGTCGCGAGAGCGCGAGATCGGCGACGTGATCGCCGACGCGATCGAGAAGGTCGGCAAGGACGGCGTCGTCAACGTCGAGGAGGGCCAGACCTTCGGGCTCGAGCTCGAGTTCACCGAGGGGATGCAGTTCGACAAGGGCTACCTCTCGCCGTACATGATCACCGACGCCGAGCGGATGGAGGCCGTCCTCGAGGACCCGTACATCCTGGTCGCGAACCAGAAGATCGGGGCCGTCAAGGACCTGCTGCCGGTGCTCGAGCAGGTGATCCAGGCCGGGCAAGCCGCTGGTGATCGTGGCCGAGGACGTCGAGGGCGAGTCGCTCGCGACGATCGTCGTCAACAAGCTCCGCGGCACCTTCACGGCCGTCGCCGTCAAGGCGCCGGGCTTCGGTGACCGCCGCAAGCGGATGCTCGAGGACATCGCGATCCTCACCGGCGGCGAGGTGATCACCGAGGAGATGGGCCTCAAGCTCGAGAACACGAAGATCTCGCAGCTCGGCCACGCCCGCCGCGTCGTCGTCGACAAGGACTCGACCACGATCGTCGACGGCGCCGGCGACTCCGACGCGATCAAGGCCCGGATCAAGCAGCTGAAGGCGGAGGTCGAGAACACCGACTCCGACTTCGACCGCGAGAAGCTCCAGGAGCGGCTCGCGAAGCTGGCCGGCGGCGTCGCCGTCGTCAAGGTCGGCGCTGCGACCGAGACCGAGATGAAGGAGAAGAAGCACCGCGTCGAGGACGCGCTGCAGGCCACCCGCGCGGCCCTCGAGGAGGGCATCGTGCCGGGCGGCGGCGTCGCGCTGCTGAACGCGGCCGACTCGGTCAAGGCCAAGCTCGAGGAGCTCGAGGGCGACCACAAGACGGGTGCGCAGATCATCATCCGCGCGCTCGAGGAGCCGGTCCGCCAGCTGGCCACGAACGCCGGCATGGAGGGCTCCGTCGTCGTCCAGCAGGTCCGCTCGTCCAAGAAGGGCGAGGGCCTGAACGTCGACTCCGGCGAGCTCGTCGACCTGGTCAAGGAGGGCATCATCGACCCGACCATGGTCACGCGCTCGGCGCTGCAGAACGCCGCGTCGATCGCGAAGAACATCCTCACCACCGAGGCGGTCGTCGCCGAGGCGCCCGAGAAGGCCGGCGCCGGCATGCCCGGCGGTGGCATGCCCGACATGGGCGGGATGATGTAACGAGCCTCCGGGCTCCGGTTCGACGCGAAGGGCGGCCTCCGGGCCGCCCTTCGTCGTTCGAGGGCCGCCGACTTGCGGTCGTCCCGAGCTCGGGCGCCTGCCGGCCGGCGCCGTGCACGTCGAGAGTCTCCCGGCCCGGAACAGGCGAGAGCCGGTGGGGAACCGGCTCGCCGTGTTCGTTCTCGTCGAGAGCCTCCCGGCCCCGGAAAGGGCGAGAGCCGGTGGGGAACCGGCTCGCCGTGTTCGTTCTCGTCGAGAGCCTTCCGGCCCGGAAAAGGGCGAGAGCCGGTGGGGAACCGGCTCGCCGTGTCGTTCTCGTCGAGAGCCTCCCGAGCCCGGAAAGGGCGAGAGCCGGTGGGGAACCGGCTCTCGGGGGATTCGGGGGAGGTGGTGCAGCCCTGGTATCGGCCGGCTCCGCCGGCGGGTGAGTCCCTCGTCCGAGGGAAATCAGAATCCGTACCGCTGCTCCCGCCAGGGGTCTGCGTCGTTGTGGTAGCCGTAGCGCTCCCAGAAGCCGGGCTGGTCGCTCGTGCGCAGCTCGATCCCGCGCAGCCACTTGGCGCTCTTCCAGAAGTACTTGCCCGGCACGACGAGACGCAGCGGCCACCCGTGGTCGCGCGTCAGCGGCTCGCCGTCGGCCTCGAGCGCGAGCACGGCGTCGTCGTCCTCGAGGAAGCGGAGCGGCACGTTCGAGGTGAAGCCCTGCTCGGCGTGGGCGACGACGAAGTTCGCGCCCGGCCGTGGGCGGGCGCGCTCGGCGAGCGTGCGCCAGTGGATGCCCGAGAAGGTCGCGTCGAAGCGCGACCAGCGGGTGACGCAGTGGATGTCCTGCGTCGTCGAGTGCCGCGGCAGCGCCGTGAACTCCTCCCAGGAGAGCTCGAGCTCGTGCTCGACCTCGCCGAAGACGCGGAACGTCCACGTCGCGAGGTCGGTGTCGGGCACCGTGCCCGCGTGCAGCACCGGCCACTTCTCGGTCAGGTACTGCCCGGGCGGGAGCCGAGCCGGGTCGTAGCCGAGCTCCTGCAGCTTCCTTTCGGCCTTCGACCGGAACACTAGGCCGGCCGGGCTCCGACGGGCGTACGCACGCGCCTACACTAGCTTTCGTGCAATCGCCGACGACGGGAATCGCCGCCCGGCCGCGCGCCTTCGTGCGGGTGGCCGGCCCGGACGCCGCCGCCCTCCTGCAGCGGCTGCTCTCGAACGACGTCGAGGCGCTCGCGGAGGGCGAGAGCTGCGAGGCGCTGCTGCTGACCCCGAAGGCGCGCGTGATCGCGCCGATGCGGGTCTGGCGGCGCGGCGCCGACGACTTCCTGCTCCTGACCGAGCCCGAGCTCGGCGAGACGCTGCGCGGGCAGCTGCTGCGCGCGCGCTTCGCGGCGAAGTGCGAGGTCGAGCCGGAGGAGCACCGCTCGACGCTCGTGCTCGGCGGCGACGCCGAGGGGATCCCGAACGACGACTACGGGATGCCGGCGGTCGAGGTGCTCGACGCCGAAATCGAGGGGCGCGAGGCGGAGCCGGAGGAGCTGGAGCGGCTGCGGATCCTCGCGCGCGCCCCGCGGTACGGGCGCGAGATCGACGACCGCGTCCTGCCGGCCGAGGCCGGCCTCGACGAGCGGGCGGTCTCCTTCTCGAAGGGCTGCTACCCGGGCCAGGAGCCGGTCGCGCGGCTGCGCTACCGCGGCCACGCGAACCGCGCCTTGCGCGTGCTCGAGCTGGACGGCGACCCGCCCCGGCTACGACGCCGAGGTGCTGCACGACGGCAAGGCGGTCGGCCGCGTCACGAGCGCCGTTCCCGGGCTCGCGCTCGCCTACGTGCGCGTCGAGGTGCCGGACGGCGCGGCGCTCGAGGTCGAGGGGCGGCCCGCGCGGCTCCGCCCCGCCTAGCTCCGGTGCCCTGGGAGCTCGAGTTCGAGGACGACTTCGACGGCGACGAGCTCGACCTCGCGCGCTGGCTCCCGTACTACCTGCCGCACTGGAGCAGCCGCGAGCGCTCGGCGGCGCGCTACGAGCTGCGCGACGGCTGCCTGCACCTGCTGATCGACGCAGACCAGCAGCCGTGGTGCCCCGAGCTCGACGGCGAGGTGCGCGTGTCCTCCCTGCAGACCGGGCTCTTCGCCGGCCCGGTCGGGAGTGCGTCGGCCAGCACCGCTTCCACCCCGACGCCGTCGTCCGCGAGGCGCAGCGGAACGTCCGGCTCTACACGCCGCGGTACGGGCGGATCGAGCTGCGGGCGAGGGGGCTCGACGACCCGCGGGCGATGGTCGCGCTCTGGCTGATCGGCTACGAGGACGAGCCCGCCCGGTCGGCGGAGATCTGCGTCTGCGAGATCTTCGGCCGCGACGTCGGGCCCGGCCGCGCGTCGGTCGGCATGGGCGTTCACCCGTTCGGCGACCCGGAGATCGGCGACGACTTCTCGGCAGAGCCGCTCGAGCTCGACGTCCGCGAGTTCCACGAGTACGCCGCCGAGTGGACGCCCGGCCGGGTGACGTTCCTCGTCGACGGCCGGCTCGTCAAAACCGTCCTGCAGTCGCCCGCCTATCCGATGCAGCTGATGCTCGGCATCTACGAGTTCCCGGGCGAGGGCGGCGGCGCCGTACCCGAAGGCGTTCGTCGTCGACCACGTCCGCGGCCACCGGCTCGTCGACTGAGCTCAGTCCTCCTCGAGCGCGCCGGCCAGCGCCCGGTCGATCGCCGCGATCGCCGCGCGCGCGTCGTCCTCGCTCAGCGAGAGCCGGGTCTCGATCGCCGCGTTCGTCCGCTGCAGCGCCGGCCAGCCGCGGCGCCATTCCCCGTCGCCGGCAGCCGTCAGCTCGAGCAGCTGAGAGCGCCCGTCGGCGGGGTTCGGCAGCCGGCGCGCGGCTCCGCGGACGACGAGCCGCGTGACCGCGTCGGATGCCGTCGTCAGCGGCATCCCGAGCGTCTCCGCGGCGTCCGTCAGCGTCAGCGGCCCGAAGGCGCCGATCGTGCTCAGGAGCGCGTAGTCGCGGGCGATGACCCCGTCCCGCGCGAGCTCCCGCGCCACCAGCTCCTCCATCCGCTGGTTGAGCGCGACGAGCTGGAGCAGGAACGAGATCCGGCGGGGTGCGGTCACCGGCCAACTTTACGAGCGCGGCGACGTCTGCAACATTTACTCCGGTATCGGACTATCTTGTCGAAGGGAGGCTCCTGGTGCGTGCAATCGGTGCAGTCCTCGCGGCGCTCGGCATCTCGCTGGCGGCGCCTTCGGTGGCGGCCAAGGTGCAGACGGGCACGCAGCCGTGTGTCCCGCTCGCCGCGGCGCGCGCGATGTGGGTCGTCAACTACGGCTCCGCGACCGTCGCCCGCGTCGACCCGCGCACGAACCGGGTCACCGCCCGGGTCCCGGTGGGCGCGCAGCCGTGCGGCCTCGCCTACGGCGCCGGCTCCCTCTGGGTCGACGGCTACGGGACGAGCACGATCGAGCGGGTCGACCCGAAGACGCTGAAGGTGACGAAGCGGATCCGGGTCGGCGCGCAGCCGTACGACGTCGCCTACGCGTTCGGGTCGGTCTGGTCGAGCGACAACGGCGGCCCGACGATCTCCCGCATCGACCCGCGCCGCAACCGCGTCGTCAAGCGGCTGCCGATTCCCGCCTCGGCCGGCTTCGCAGTCGCGGCGGGCTCCGTCTGGGTCGGCGCCACCTACGGCACGAAGCTCTTCCGCATCGATCCGGCCACGAACCGGGTCACGGCGATCGACGTCGGCGTCGAGGCGCCGGCGTGGCTCGCGGCGGACGACACGGCCGTCTGGGCCGCCAGCCCGCGCGGGAACCGGATCGTCCGCGTCGACCCGGCGACGAACGCGGTCGTCGCGACGATCGCCGTCGCAGGCTCGCCGAGCGACGGCTCCGTCCTCGCCGACGGCTCGGTCTGGTTCCCGCTCAGGACGGCGAACGCGGTCGTGCGGATCGACCCGGAGACGAACAGGGTCGTGCAGCGCGTCAAGGTCGGCAAGGGGCCGTTCGTCGCGAACGAGGGCTTCGGCGACCTCTGGGTCGGCAGCTTCGGCGGCGCCGACGTCTGGCGGCTGCACCGCTCGTGACAATCTGTCACTACGGCGACGGCTCCTCGCGGCGAGACGGCTCCGTCCTTCCTGCGGCGAAGACGGCGCGGCCGTGGGCGGTGCTAGTGACGATCTGTCACGAGCTCGACGAAGCGCTCGACGCCGACGTTGCCGCCGCTGAGAATCGCGCCGACCCTGCCCGCCGCATCGACCTTCCCGGCGAGCAGCCCGGCGAGCGCGGCGGCGCCGCTCGGCTCGAGCACGAGCTTCAGCCGGTCGAAGGCGAAGCGCATCGCCTCGACCAGCTCGGCGTCGGTGACCGTGACGATCTCGTCGACGCGCTCGCGGTTGACCTCGAACGTGAGCGCGCCGGGGATCGTCGCCTGCAGCCCGTCGGCGATCGTGCGCGGCACCTCGATCGAGACCCGCTCGCCCGCCGCCAGCGAGCGGCGCGTGTCGTCCCCCGCCTCCGGCTCGACTCCGATCACCCGCGTCCGCTCGTGCCGGTGGCCCTTGGCGGCGGTCGCGCAGCCGGCGATCAGGCCCGCCGCCGCCGACCGGGACGACGAGCGCGTCCAGGGGCCCCGCGTCCTCGATCAGCTCGAGGGCGGCCGTCCCCTGCCCGGCCATCACGAGCGGGTGCTCGTACGGCGGCACCAGCGTCAGGCCGCGGTCGTCGGCCAGCGCGGTGCCGAGCGTCTCCCGGTCCTGCGTCCAGCGGTCGTAGAGGACGACCTCGGCGCCGTAGCCGCGCGTCGCCTCGAGCTTCGCCGCCGGCGCGTCCTCGGGCATCAGGATCACGGCGGTCGTGCCGAGCAGCGAGGCCGCGATCGCGACCGCCTGGGCATGGTTCCCGGACGAGTAGGCGGCGACGCCGCGCGCTCGCTCGCTCGCGCGGCAGCGACACGATGCGGTTGAAGGCCCCGCGGAACTTGAACGCCCCGCCGCGCTGGAGGTTCTCGGGCTTGAGGACGACCTCGAGCCCGGTCAGCCGGTCGAGCGTCCGCGAGGTCGTGGCAGGCGTCCGGTGCGCGACGCCCTCGAGCCGCCGTGCCGCTGCCTGGATGTCCTCGAGCTCGATCACCGGGCCGAGGATCGCAGGTCTTCCGGTTCGTGCGTCGGGAGACGCTCCCTCGCCCGCCCGATCGGGGAAGCGCGACCGGGAAGGCCGTCGTGTCCTCCTCGCGCGGGAGCAGTACCGCATCGCCCGCGCGGAGCGGTGGTCGCGACGTACGACCCGAGCGGCGGCGGCGCGGCGAGACGGCGTCGAGCGCGCTGCCGGGAGCCCGCGGCTGCGGGCGTCGAGCCCGCGGCCGCGACGCTCCGCGAGCTCAGCTCGGATCGGCCGGCGGCTCGTCCTCGACCCGCTCGACCGGTTCGTGCTCCGCGAGCCGTGCCTTCAGGTCGCGGACCTTCGAGACCAGCGGCGTCAGGCGGTCGTGGGCGATCTCGCCCTTGTCGACGAGCTCGAACGCGAGCTGCCCGAGCTCGTCGTGGACCTGGCCGAGCTCACGCTTCAGCTGGACGTCCTGGACGCCCTCCTTCGCCTTCGCCGCGACCTCCTCGGCCTGCGACTTGACCTTGTCCAACAGTCCCATGGCTCCCTCCTCGTTCGCGCCTACCTACAGCCGCCGGCCGCGGCGCGCATCGGTGAAAGCGCTGAGCTAGGTCGGGCCGGTCGCGCGAGCCTGCTCGACGGCCGGCCGGATTCCCTCCGTCCACGGCTCGCCGTGACCGACGTAGAGGGTGGCGTCGAGATCCTCGATCCGCCCCAGCGAGTCGAGGATCTGCGCGCTCGAGCGGTTGAAGGCGCTCGGCATCAGCTGCGGCCCGCGCGCACCCGTCAGCGGGTTCAGCGTGCAGAGGACGTCGCCGGCGATCAGCGCGCCCGCGTCCTCCAGGTGCAGCGCGCAGTGCCCGTCCGTGTGCCCGGGCGTGTGGATCGCTCGAGGCCGGCCCGGTACGTCGAGCACGTCCCCGTCGGCGTATGTCGTCACCTCGCCGATCCGCTGCGGCTTGACGGCGCCGTTCCGGGCCAGGTGCCCGAGCAGCTTCCACGCCATCGCGTGTCGGAGGTAGGGGAGCATCGACGCCTCGTTCTTGCCGAAGGCCTTCGCCGTCCGCGCCAGCTCCTCGTCGGCCTCGTGCACGTAGACCCGCGCGCCGGCCTCGCGGAGCCGCTCGGCGACGCCGACGTGGTCCGCGTGGGCGTGCGTGAGCACCACGGCCGCGACCGCCTCCGGGCGGATCCCGTGGCGCTCCAGCTCGGGCCAGTGCCCGGGGGCGCCTGCGTCGAAGACCGTCCAGCGGCCGCCGTCCTCGACGGCGTACCAGTTGACGATCCACGAACCCAGCCGCGTGATCGAGCCGGCTGCCATGCCCCGACACTAGCGAGGCGGGGTCGCGCCGTGCGGCAGTGCGCCCGGCACGATTCGAACGTGCGACCTCTGCCTCCGCAGGGCAGCGCTCTATCCCCTGAGCTACGGGCGCGTAGCCGGGCCAGTGTAGCGGCTGCCCGTCCGCGATCCTGCAGGACGCCGCCTCCGCCCGCCGAAGCCCGTGCCGGGCGATGACCCTCTACCTCACCGAAGCCGACCTCGCGGGCCTGCTGACCCCGGCCGACGCGCTCGCGGCGGTCGAGGCCTCGTTCGAGCGGATCGCCGCGGGCCTCGTCGACGGCGAGCCGCGCCGGCGGGTGGAGCTCGAGGACGGCGTCTTCGGGGTCATGCATGCCGTCGACCGCGGGCTCGGGATCGCGGGGCTGAAGAGCTATCTCTGGACGGGCGCGGGGACGCCGTTCCTCGTCGTCTGCTTCTCGCTCGAGCGAGGAGAGGTCGAGGCGGTGCTGGAGGCCGACCTGCTCGGACGGCTGCGGACGGGTGCCGCCAGCGGCGTCGCGGCCCGGCACCTGGCGCGGGAGGGCGCGCGGACGCTCGGCGTGATCGGCTGCGGCCGGCAGGCGGAGACGCAGATCACCTGCATCCGCGAGGCGCTGCCGGCGATCGACGAGGTGGTCGTCCACTGCCGCGACGAGTCCCGGCTCGACGCCTTCTGCGGGCGCGTCGGCGCGAGGCCGGCCGAGACGCACCGCGAGGCCGGCGAGCAGGACGTCGTCGTCACCGTCACGACCTCGAGCGACCCCGTGCTGCGGGGCGAGTGGCTCGCGCCGGGCGCGCTCGTCTGCGCAGTCGGCGCCAACGACCCGGACAAGCGCGAGCTCGACAACGTCGTGCTCGAACGGGCGAGCTTCGTCTGCGTCGACTCGCGGGCCGACGCGGAGCTCGAGTCGGGCGACCTGATCGAGCCGGTCGGCCAGGGCCTGCTCGACTGGCTGGAGGTGCACGAGCTGCACCAGGTCGTGGCGGGCGAGCTGCCCGGCCGGCAGTCCGACGACGACGTCGTCGTCTTCAAGTCGAACGGCATCGCCGCCTGGGACCTCGCGATCGCGGCGGCGGCCGTCGAGCGGGCGCGCGAGCGCGGCGTCGGCCGCGAGGTCTAGAGACCTGACGCGCGTTGGCCGTCCCGCGGGCCGTCCAGGCGCCGCGCCTGGGCGGCAGCCGCGGCGATGCGCGTCAAGGCCTCTACGGCGTGTCGGTCCGGTGCGACTCGGCGACGTGCTCGCCGACGGCGTGGATCACGTCTGCCCGCTGCAGCACGCGGTCGCGCTGCCGCTCCGTGGCGCGGTTGCGGACGTAGGGATCCTCGAGCACCTCTCCGAGCGGCCTGCCGCGGCGGTGCTCGCGGATCACGTACGCGGCGAGCCGGTCCTCCGCCGCCGAGCGCGCGAAGAGGAACGAGAAGGGATTGCGGAGGAAGGAGCGGTTCCTGAGCATCGCGGCGATTGTATCCTCAGCCCGTGAAGCGGAATCAGACCGCCGGCCGGTTCGCCGAACGAGAGCTGCACGGAGTCGACGACGAGGGCGCCGAGGAGCGCGTCGTCGTCTGGATCGAGCGGAAGCCGGGCGCCGTCTGGGCGGTCGGGCGCGCCGTCAACCCGCAGCTGCGCTCGAGCGGCGAGCCGCGCGGCGACGACTATCTGTTCGAGGGGTTCGAGCTCGAGGACGCGCTCGAGGCCGCGAACGCGAGCCTGGAGGACGACGTCCGGGTGCTCGAGGAGGACGGGCTCGCCGCCGACGTGAAGCCGTTCACGCGCAAGGAGCTGCTGAAGCCGCTCGAGCGATGGTTCTTCGGGCGAACGTAGACGGGCCGCTCCGCGAGCCGTGGGAGGCGAACGCCGAGGCGTGGATCGCCTGGGCGCGCACGCCCGGGCACGACAGCTACTGGCGCTTCCACCGCGACCAGTTCCTCGAGCTCGTGCCCGCGCCGGGGCGGCTGACCGTCGACCTCGGCTGCGGGGAGGGTCGGCTCTCCCGCGACCTGAAGGCGCTCGGCCACGCGGTCGTCGGCGTCGACGCGTCCCCGACGCTGGTCGCGGCGGCGCGCGAGGCCGACCCGGCGATCGAGGTGCACGAGGCGGATGCCGCCGCCGTGCCGCTCCCGGACGGGTGCGCCGACCTCGTCGTCGCCTTCATGTCGATGCAGGACATGGACGACCCGGCCGGCGCGGCGCGCGAAGCCGCGCGGCTGCTCGTGCCGGGCGGGCGCATCTGCGTCGCGGTCGTCCACCCGCTCAACTCCGGCGGGCAGTTCGAGGGCGACGACGCCGACAGCCCGTTCGTGATCCGGGACGCCTACCTCGCACGTCGGCGGTACGCCGACCGCGTCGAGCGCGACGGGCTGTCGATGACCTTCGAGTCGATGCACCGGCCGGTCGAGGACGCGGTCGGCTGGCTCACCGACGCGGGGCTGCTGGTCGACCGGTTGCGCGAGCCGGCGGTGCCGGACGGCGGCTTCGACGGGGAGCGCGGCCGCCGCTGGCAGCGGCTCCCGCTCTTCCTGCACCTGCGCGCGCTCAAGCCTGCGAGGTAGCCGCTCGTCCGGCTCGCCCTCCGCGCGCGGGGCTCGGGCCCGCGTACCGGCGGGTCGTGCGCGCGGGTCCCGGTCGTCCCGGTCCCGCCCGCCTGGCCGTCCCGGTTCCCGCCCGCCCACGGGGACCTCACCGTAGCGGCGGCTTCCGCGCGCGCATGTGCCGATCTCGTGCCGAAACGCGGAGCGCCCGCCTGGTTCCCGCCCACCCACGGGGACGTCACCGTAGCGGCGACCTTCCGCGCGCAAATGTGCCGATCTCGTGCCGAAAGAGGGAGCGGGCCCGGGGCGGGCTACCTGCGCCGCTCGGCCGGCCATTCGAGGTCGGCGTTCGGGATCGGGTCGCCGTGCGGGTCGTGCGTCGGGAAGCCGAGCGCCCGGTCGATCCGCTCCTCCAGCTCCTCCGAGATCACGTGCTCGAGCCGGTCGGCCTCGTCGTGGACGTCGTCGACGTGCAGCCCGAGCGTCTCCGCGAGGTAGAGCTCGAGCAGCCGGTGGTGGCGGATCACCTCGATCGCGACCTTCTCGCCGTCCGCGGTCAGGTGGAAGCCGCGGTAGGGCTCGTGCTCGAGCAGGTCGAGCGCGGCCAGCTTCTTGACCATCGCGCTCGCCGAGGCGGGCGAGACGCCCTGGTCTGCCGCGAGCGCCGAGATCGTCAGGCGCCCCTCGCCCGTCTGGAGCTTGTAGATGCTCTTCAGGTAGTCCTGGATCGCGCTGCTCAGCGGCTGCTTGCTCACGCGCTCCAGCGTATCGCCGTCTAGCCTACGGCTGTGCCAATCCGCGTCGGCCACAGCCCCGATCCCGACGACGCCTTCATGGTCTGGGCGATCGCGGAGGGGCGGGTCGACACCCGCGGGCTCGAGTTCGAGCTCGTGCCCGCGGACATCCAGACGCTGAACGAGTGGGCGCGCGAGGCGCGGCTCGAGGTGTCCGCGCTCTCTGCCGCGGCGTACCCGGTCGTCCAGGACGACTACCTGCTGCTGCCGCACGGCGCGAGCATGGGCTCGGGGTACGGGCCGGTCGTCGTCGCGCGCGAAGAGCTCTCGCGCGGCCGGCTGCAGCGGACGCGGATCGCGATCCCGGGCCGGCTGACGACCGCCTACCTCGTGCTGCGCATGTACCTCGGCGGCGACTTCGTGCACGAGGCGCTGCCGTTCGACGAGATCCTGCCCGCGGTGGCAGAGGGCCGCGCCGACGCGGGCCTGCTGATCCACGAGGGGCAGCTGACCTACGCGGCCGCGGGGGTCGAGAAGTGCGCCGACCTCGGCGACTGGTGGCGGCAGGAGACCGGGCTGCCGCTGCCGCTCGGCGTCAACACGGTCCGCCGCGACCTCGGCGAGCGGCTCGAGGACGTCTCGGCGGTGCTGCGGGCGGCGATCCGCGCCGGGCTCGACGCGCGTCCCGAGGCACTCGCCTACGCGCGACGGTTCGGCCGCGACCTCGACGACGCGACCCTCGACCGGTTCGTCGCCATGTACGTCGACGAGCTGACGGTCGACATGGGCGACGAGGGCCGTGCCGCGATCCGCGAGCTCTACGGCCGCGCCGACGAGATGGGGATCTACGACGCGCCGGTCCGGGCGGAGTTCGCGCCGTGAGGCGCCGACCCGAGCCGGGCCGGCGGCCGGCGCCGGCCGGGCGAGGGCGATGAGCAGGGCTGTCGTCCTCTCGGCCGTGCGGACGCCGGTCGGACGCTACGGCGGCGCCCTCTCGGGCGTGCGGCCGGACGACCTCGCCGCGCATGCCGTGCGCGCCGCGGTCGAGCGCGCGGGGATCGACCCGGAGCGGATCGACGACGTCTACCTCGGCTGCGCGAACCAGGCCGGCGAGGACAACCGCAACGTCGCCCGGATGGCCGTGCTGCTCGCGGGGCTGCCGCACTCGGTCCCCGGGGCGACGATCAACCGGCTCTGCGCGTCGGGGCTCGCCGCCGTCGTCGAGGCCGGCCGTGCGATCGCGGCCGGCGAGGGCGACCTCTTCGTCGCGGGCGGCGTCGAGTCGATGTCCCGCGCGCCGCTCGTGCTCGCCAAGGGCGCGGCGCCGTTCGCGCGCGGCAACCTCGTCGCCTACGACACCGCGCTCGGCTGGCGCTTCCCGAATCCGAGGCTGGAGGAGCTGTTCCCGCTCGAGGCGATGGGCGAGACCGGCGAGAACGTCGCCGAGCGCTGGGGCGTCACCCGCGAGGACCAGGACGCGTTCGCCTTCCGCTCGCAGCAGCGCTGGGCGGCCGCCCAGGAGGCGGGCCGCTTCGCCGACGAGCTCGTGCCGGTCGGCGACCTCGAGCGCGACGAGCATCCCCGCCCGGAGACGAGCCTCGAGAAGCTCGGGACGCTGAGGCCCGCGTTCCGGGAGGGAGGGACGGTCACCGCCGGCAACGCGAGCGGCCTCAACGACGGCGCGGCCGCGCTCGTGCTCGCGAGCGAGGAGCTGGCGGCAGAGCTCGGCGCGGAGCCCCTCGGGGTCTATCTCGGCAGCGCCGCGGCCGGCGTCGACCCGCGCGTGATGGGGATCGGGCCGGTTCCGGCCGTCCGCAAGCTGCTCGAGCGCACCGGCGTCTCCGTCTCCGACCTCGACCTCGTCGAGCTGAACGAGGCGTTCGCCTCGCAGAGCCTCGCCGTCTGCCGCGAGCTCGGCCTCGACGAGGAGAAGGTGAACGTGAACGGCGGCGCGATCGCGCTCGGCCACCCGCTCGGGATGAGCGGCGCGCGCCTCGTCGTCTCGCTCCTGCACGAGCTCCGGCGCCGCGGCGGCCGCTACGGGCTCGCCACCCTCTGCGTCGGCGTTGGCCAGGGACAGGCAGCCCTCTTCGAGCGGCGCTGAGTTCGGCTCGCCCGCCGAGTGGGAGGCGTGGCTCGCCGAGCATCACGGCGACGCCGACGGCGTCTGGCTGCGGTTCGCGAAGAAGGGCAGCGGGGCGACGACCGTCACCTACGCGGAGGCGCTCGAGGTCGCGCTCGCCTGGGGCTGGATCGACAGCCGGGTGCGGCGGCTCGACGAGACCTACTACCTGCAGCGGTTCACGCCCCGGCGGGCCCGCAGCCCCTGGTCGAGGCGGAACCGCGCGGCCGCCGAGCGGCTGATCGCCGAGGGCGCGATGCGGCCGCCGGGGCTGGCCGAGGTCGAGCGCGCCCGGGCGGACGGGCGCTGGGACGCCGCGTACGCGGGCGCCGGCGACGATCGAGGTGCCGGACGACCTGCGCGCCGAGCTCGAGCGGCGGCCGGACGCGGCGGCGTTCTTCGCCGGCCTCTCGAGCCGGAACCGCTACGCGATCCTCTACCGGCTCCAGGCGGCGAAGCGGCCCGAGACGCGTGCGCGCCGCCTGGCCGCCTTCGTCGAGATGCTGGAGCGGGGGGAGACGGTCTACTGACCTCGCGGCCGGGTGCCGGCATCGGCCGTGGCTGCCGCCGCCCGGCCGCACCGGCGTCCTCAGACTGCGACCGGCAGGCGCCACGGACGCCGGCAGCCCTGCTTGGCCGGAAGGCCTCGCCAGGGACGTCCAGTGGAGACCGAGCCGCTAGGCGACGGGCGGGCGGATGTAGATGACGCCCTCGTGCTTGATCGGCACGAACTGGGCGCCGATCGACATGATCGTCCCCTCGATCTGGAGCAGCAGGTCGACCGCTCCTTCCTCGTCTGCGTAGCGCACCTCGATCTCGACCTCGTCGACCGCGTGGGCGTCGAGGCCGGCCTCCTTCAGCTCCGCCAGCAGGCGGTCGCGGTCCGGGATCCGAGCCGCTTCGACGTGGACGTTGCTCATGACCGTGGCTACCTCCCCTGCTCCTGCGGGACCGAAACGGACACTACGAGTCTAGGCGCGCCTGCTCGACGAGCTTCGGCGGCGCGATCTCCGCGTAGGCGTCCTCGACGATCCCGGCGAGCTCCTCGGGGTCGTAGCCGCGGTCGAGCCGGAAGCCGAGCCAGCCGCGCGGGCCGACGTAGGGCGGGACGAAGAAGCGCTCCGGGTCGGCCTCGACGAGCAGCTCCTGCATCCCCGCGGGCGCCGCGCACCAGATCGCGAAGCGACCGTCGCCGTGGTGGTCGTCGTGCACGCTCAGGAACGAGCGCCCCGCGCGGACGAAGAAGGTCGGCGAGCCGTGGCTCGGGCGCTCCGTCGTCTCCGGCAGCGCCAGGCAGAGCCGCCGGATCTCGGCCAGCGTCCGCTCCTTCTCGCTCACCCGGGGATCGTCGCACAGCGCGGGGCCGAGGCAGTAGGCTCCGCACGATGGCCGTCGCGACCGAGTACGGGCTCTTCATCGACGGCGCCGGCTGCGAGGCGGCCTCCGGCGAGGTGCGGGAGCTGGCCGAGCCGGCGACCGGCGAGCCGCTCGCGCGGGCGGCGATGGCCGGCGAGGCCGACGTCGACCGGGCGGTCGAGGCGGCCCGCGCCGCACTCGACGGAGCCTGGGGGAAGACGCCGCCGAACGAGCGCTCGCGGCTCCTGCACGCGCTCGCGGACGCGATCCAGGCCAACCGCAAGGAGCTGGCCGAGCTCGAGGCGCGCAACGTCGGCAAGGCGATCTCGTCCGTCAAGGCCGAGGTCGCCGGCGCGATCGAGAACTTCCGCTTCTACGCCTCGGCGGTCGGCTCGATCGGCGGCCGCTCGAACCCGGTCGGCGGCTCGCTGCTCTTCTACTCGCTGAAGGAGCCGGTCGGCGTCGCGGGGCAGATCGTGCCCTGGAACTACCCGCTGATGATGACGACCTGGAAGCTGGCGCCCGCGCTCGCGGCAGGCTGCCCGGTCGTGCTGAAGCCGGACCCGCAGACGCCGCTGACCGCGCTGCGCCTGGCCGAGCTCGCGTCCGAGGTCGGCTTCCCGGCCGGCGCGGTCAACATCGTCCCGGGCGACGGCCCGACGACCGGCGCCCACCTCGTCCGCCATCCCGGCGTCGACAAGGTCGCCTTCACCGGCTCGACGAGGACGGGCGGCGAGATCATGCGGCTCTGCTCCGACCCGATCAAGCGGCTGACGCTCGAGCTCGGCGGCAAGAGCCCGAACCTGATCTTCGCGGACGCCGACCTCGACTCGGCGATCCCGAGCGCCGCCTGGTCGATCTACTACGCCGCCGGCCAGAGCTGCGAGGCGCGCTCGCGGGTGCTGGTCGAGCGCTCGATCTACGACGACGTCGTCTCCGGCCTCGCGGAGAAGGCCGCCGCGCTCAGGGTCGGCGACCCGCTCGACGCGGAGACCCAGGTGGGCTCGCTGATCTCGGCCGCGCATCGCGACAAGGTGCACGGCTTCGTCGAGGCCGGCCGCGAGGAGGGCGGCGAGGTCGTCGTCGGCGGCGAGCCGGGCGACGGCCCGGGCGCCTTCTACCGGCCGACCGTGCTCGCCGGGCTCGGCAACGACTCGCTCGTCGCGCAGGAGGAGATCTTCGGGCCGGTGGTGACCGTGATCCCGTTCGAGGACGAACAGGATGCGATCCGCCTCGCGAACGAGGTCAAGTACGGCCTGATGGCGACGGTCTGGACGGGCGACCCGGCGCGTGGGCACCGGCTGGCCGCGCGGATCAAGTCGGGCACGGTCGGGATCAACATGCCCTACACCGCCTTTCCGGGGATCCCGTTCGGCGGCTACAAGCAGTCGGGGTTCGGCCGCGAGCTCGCGCTCGAGACGCTCGAGCTCTACCTCGAGACGAAGTCGGTGGTCGTCAACACCGGCTCGCGCCCGATCAACCCGTTCGGGGTCTGAGCGACTCGGCGCGCTCGTGACAATCTGTCACGAGCG
>CAWIUN010000010.1:0-142689 GCA_963839285.1 uncultured Actinomycetes bacterium | reverse complement strand
GCGTGCCGGTCGCCGATCTCGAGCTCGGCCTCCTTCCGCTTCCTGCGCCATGCGGCCCAGGCGGTCTGCGGTGCTGACGTCGCTGAGGCCGGCGGCGCCTTCCGGAGGCTCGAGGACTACCTCGACGGCGAGGGCTTCTTCGCCGCCGACGGGCTCGTCGCCGACCTCTACCTCGGCTACGGGCTCTCCGAGCCGCTCCGCCGCTCGGCCTCGCCGGCGCCGCCGGAGCCGTGCGCGCTGCCGCTCCTCGCGTGCAGGATCCGGCGCGAACACGAGCACGGGGCACGTCGTCGCGAGCATGGCCTGCTCGAGCTCGGCGCCTGGGAGCGGAGCTGGGACGACGAGAGCTACGCGGCCGCGATCGAGGCCGCGCGCGCGGCGATCGCCCGCGGCGACGTCTACCAGGTCAACCTCGTCCAGCACCTCTCGGCGCCCTTCGCCGGCGACCCGGCCGCGCTCGCGGAGCGGCTCGCGCCGCTGCGGCCGCTCGTGCCGGAGCCGTTCGCCGGCGAGGGCTGGGCGGTCGTCTCGGCCTCGCCGGAGCTCTTCCTCGCCCGCCGCGGCCGCCGCGTCTCGACCTGCCCGATCAAGGGCACGCGGCCCGCCGGCGTCGCCGTCGAGGGGGCGAAGGACGCCGCCGAGCACCTGATGATCGTCGACCTGGAGCGGAACGACCTCGCCCGCGTCTGCGAGCCGGGCTCGGTGCGCTGGCCGGAGCTGCTCGCCGAGCGGCAGCTCGCGGGCGTCAGCCACCTCGTCTCGACGGTCGAGGGAACGCTGCGCGAGGGCGTCGGCCTCGCCGAGCTGCTGGAGGCCCTCTTCCCGGGCGGCTCGGTGACAGGCGCGCCGAAGCTGGCCGCGCTCGACCTGGCCGCCGCGCTCGAGCCGGTCGGCAGGGGCGCCTCGATGGGCGCGCTCGGCCGTGTCCGGCCGAACGGCGACCTCGAGCTGGCGCTGACGATCCGCACCTTCGCGGCCGTCGAGGACAGGCTGCATCTCTGGGTCGGCGGCGGCATCGTCTGGGACTCCGACCCGGCCGCCGAGATCGAGGAGTCCTGGGTCAAGGCGCGGCCGCTGCTCGCGGCGCTCGAGGGGGTGCGCGCGTGAAGCTGCTCGCGGTCGCCGTCGCCGGGCGCGGCGTGCTCGACCCCTCGGAGCCGGTCTTCGGCGCCGGCGACGAGGCGCTCCTGCGCGGCCGCTGCGCCTTCGAGACGACGCGCGTCTACGGCGGCCGCCCCTTCCGGCTCGACGCGCACCTCGACCGGCTCGCCGAGTCGGCCGCGAGCCTCGCGCTGCCCGCGCCCGACCGGGACGAGGCCGTCCGCCTCGCCGCCGACGCAGTCGAGGCGGCCGGCGTGCCCGACGTCGGGCTGCGCCACTACTGGACGGGGACGACGCTCGTCGTCACCGCCGCCGGGATCCCGCCCGAGCTGGAGGCCCTGCGCGCGCGCGGGCTCGCGCTCGCCTCGCTGCCGCTCGGGGTCGAGGCCGAGCGCTCGCCGTGGCTGCTCCCGGGCGTCAAGTCGACGAGCTACGCGGTCAACATGGCCGCCGAGGCGGAGGCGCGCCGCCGCGGCGCCGACGACGCCGTCTTCGTCACCGCGGGCGGGATCGTGCTCGAGGCGCCGATCTCGAACGTCTGGTGGCGGCGCGGCCGGACGCTCTGCACGCCCTCGGTCGATCTCGGCGTGCTCGCCGGCGTCACCCGGGCGACGCTCCTCGAGCTCGCGCCCGCCGCCGGCTACGAGGTCGCCGAGGGCAGCTTCCCGCTCGCCGAGCTCGCCGCCGCGGACGAGGCCTTCACGTCGTCGTCGATCCGCGAGCTGATGCCCGTCGTCGCGCTCGACGGGGCCGCGCTCGGCGGCGGCCGCCCGGGCGAGGCGGCGGCGGCGCTCCAGGCGGCGCTGCGCGCCCGCGCGGTACCCTCCGGGGCGTGACGGAGAAGATCAGGCTCGGCGGGATGGCGCTCGCGAACGGCGTGCTCGTGCACGGCCCGAGCTCCTGGGGCTGCGCCGTCCGCGACGACGACGGCGAGATCAAGGTCGCCGCCGCCCGGAAGCTCTTCGCGACGACGTCGCTCGAGAGCCCGCTCCTGCGCGGCCCGGCGAAGCTGCTCGAGTCGCTGGCCGTGCTGCCGCAGGTGAAGCGCGCCCTGCCGGAGGCGAAGCTCCCGTTCGAGCGCCCGCAGGTGCTCGCCGCGATGGTCGCGGCCTCGGTCACGATCCGGGTCGTGCGCGGCTCGGACTCGCTGACCGCGGGAGCGCGCGAGCTCGCGAGCGGCGTCCTCTCCTTCCTGCCCGCCGTGCTGGCGCTCTCGGGCGGCGAGCTCGCCTCCTACCACGGGGCCGAGCACATCTCGATCGGGAGCTACGAGCACGGCGAGCCCCGGCCGCGCGAGCACGAGCGCTGCGGCACGCACCTCGTCGGGCCGCTGCTTCTGACCTCGGCCGCCGGCAACGTGCTCGCGACCGCCGCGCCGCGCCGCTATCGCCGGCCCGCACGTCTCGCCGCCTCGCTCGGCGCGCTCGCCGCCTCGACGGAGCTCTTCGGCTGGATGACCCGCAACCCCGGCCGGCCGTTCGCGCGCGTGCTCGCCCGCCCGGGGCACGAGCTGCAGCACCGCTTCGCGACCGCCGAGCCGACCGCCGACCAGCTCGAGGTCGCCCAGGCCGCCCTCGAGGCCTGCCTCGCGCTCGAAGATGGCGACCACCCGGGAAACGCGTAGGCGCCTCGCGCCGGACGTCTTCGACCTGCCCGTCGAGAAGATGCGGGCGGGCTACTACACCGACGCCTACTTCAACCACACGCGCGCGACGCTGCTCGCCGACGGCCGCCGCCCGCGCGTCGTCATGCAGGTCTTCCAGAAGAAGCACTCGTGGCTCGGCGGCATGGACGAGGCGATCGCGATCCTGAAGCTCTGCGCCGAGGACTGGGACGCGCTGACCGTGCACGCCCTCTACGACGGCGACGAGCTCGAGCCCTACGAGCCGGTGCTGACGATCGAGGGCGACTACACGACCTTCGCGCACCTGGAGACCCTCTACCTGGGCGTGCTCGCGCGCCGGACGCTGATCACCTCGAACGTCGTCCGCGTGCTCGAGGAGGCGAACGGCAAGCAGATCATCTTCATGCCCGCGCGGCACGACCACCACCGCGTCCAGACGGGCGACGGCTACGCCGCCTACATCGCCGGCCAGATCGTCGGCGCCGAGATCGGCGTCACCACCGACGAGCAGGCCTCCTGGTGGGGCGGCAAGGGGATCGGGACGGTGCCGCACTCGCTGATCGCCTCCTACGGCGGCGACACCGTCACCGCCGCGCTCAAGTTCGCCGAGTGGGCGCCCGTCGAGACGAACATCACCGTGCTCGTCGACTTCGCGAACCGGTCGGTCGAGACGGCGCTCGAGGTCGCGGACGCGCTCGGCGACCGGCTCTGGGGCGTCCGGCTCGACACCTCCGAGAGCCTCGTCGACTTCTCGCTGGTCGACGAGATGGGCGACTTCAGGCCGACGGGCGTCAACGAGCGGCTCGTCCACAAGGTCAGGGACGCGCTCGACCGCAGCGGCTTCGAGCGGGTCAAGATCGTCGCCTCCGGCGGCTTCGACCTCGCCAAGATCCGCTCGTTCGAGGCCCGGGACGTCCCCGTCGACGCCTACGGGATCGGCTCGTCGCTGATCCGCGGCTCGAACGACTTCACGGCCGACGTCGTCGTCGCCGACGGCCGCCCCGCCGCCAAGTTCGGCCGCCGCCTGCGCGAGAGCCCGCGGCTCGACCCGGTCGAGTAGCGGCCGGCGCCTCTCCGGCAGACCACGGTGCTCGCCCCGGTGCAGCCTGCATGCGCGAGAATGCCCGCATGGCCGGCCCCGTCCTCTGGGACGTCGACACGCAGGTCGACTTCATGCTCCCCGACGGCAAGCTGTACGTCTCGGGGGCCGAGGAGCTGGTCCCGGCGATGCGCCTGCTCGTCGAGGGCTTCCGCGCGGCCGGGCTGCCGCACGTCGCCTCGGCCGACGACCACGAGCTGACCGACCCGGAGATCTCGGACGAGCCCGACTTCTCGAACACCTACCCGCCGCATTGCCTGCGCGGGACGCGCGGGGCCCGGAAGATCCCCGAGACCGAGCAGGCGGACCCGCTGCCGCTCGCGGCGCTCCCCTACCCGCCCGGCCTCGTGCCCGAGCTCGTCGCGGGCCACCGCGAGCTGCTGCTCCTGAAGAAGAACTTCGACGTCTTCACGAACCCGAACACGGGCGCCGTGCTCGACGCGCTCGACCCGGACGAGCTCGTCGTCTTCGGCGTCGCCACCGACGTCTGCGACGACGCGGCGATCCGCGGCTTCCTGCAGCGGGGCAGGCGCGTCCGCTTCGTCGAGGACGCCGCACGCGGCCTCGACCGGGAGCGGACGGCGGCCTGCCTCGCCGACTGGCGCGGCGCGGGCGTCGTCTTCACGACCGCGGCCGAGGTGCTCGCGGCGCTTTAGGCGCGCCCGGCCGGTGCCGATGGAGAACCGGATGGCCGCCGCCCTCGCCTTCGGTGTCCCGACCTGGGACCAGTTCCAGAACGACCTGCTGCTCTGGCTGCCGATCTGCTTCTTCGCGCTGATCGTCTACTTCCTCTGGCGGACGATGTCGCTGATGCCGCGCGTGAAGCCGCAGTCGATCGAGCCGCACTCGTCGTCCTCGGTGCGCTGGGACGACGTCGCCGGGCTCGAGGAGGCGAAGAGCGAGCTGCACGAGGTCGTCGACTTCCTGCGCGAGCCGGCCCGCTTCGAGCGGCTCGGCGCCCGCGTCCCCAAGGGGCTGCTCCTCTACGGGCCCCCCGGCACGGGCAAGACGCTGCTCGCGAAGGCGGTAGCGCACGAGTCCGGCGCCAGCTTCTACTCGCAGAGCGCCTCCTCGTTCGTCGAGATGTTCGCCGGCCTCGGCGCGGCCCGGATCCGCAAGCTCTTCGAGCAGGCCCGCAAGAACGCGCCGGCGATCGTCTTCATCGACGAGCTCGACGCGGTCGGCACCGCCCGCACCGGCGGCGGCTTCCACCGCGAGCAGGACCAGACCCTGAACCAGCTCCTCGTCGAGCTCGACGGCTTCGACAACGGCGCGCAGGTCGTCGTCATGGGCGCCTCGAACCGGATCCAGGACCTCGACCCCGCCCTGCTCCGTCCCGGCCGCTTCGACCGCCAGATCCTCGTCGGTCAGCCCGATCTGGCCGGCCGCGAGGCGATCCTGAAGGTGCACACGACCGGCAAGCCGCTCGCCGACGACGTCGAGCTGGCGCTGATCGCCCGGCAGTGCGCCGGCCTGACCGGCGCCGACCTCGCGAACATCTGCAACGAGGCCGCGATCCACGCCGGCCGCACCGACAAGGACCAGATCGGCCGCGTCGACTTCGACGCCGCGGTCGAGCGCGTCGTCGCGGGCATGCAGCAGCGGAAGGTCGTGACCGAGAAGGAGAAGCGGATCCTCGCCTACCACGAGGGCGGCCACGCGCTGATGAGCCACCTGATGGGCGACGCCTTCCCGGTGCAGAAGGCGACGATCGTCGCCCGCGGCCAGGCGCTCGGCTACACGCTCAACCTGCCCGCCGAGGACCGCTACCTGCACACGCGCGAGGAGCTGATCGACTGGATGACGATCGCGCTCGCGGGCCGCGCAGCCGAGCAGATCGTCTTCGGCCGGGTCACGAACGGCGCCGCCAACGACCTCGAGCGCGTGACCGAGATCGCCCGCTCGATGGTCTTCGAGTGGGGCATGTCCGAGTCGGTCACCTCGCGGACGATGCGCGCCGACAACTACGCGCTCTCGGAGGAGACGAAGCGGCTACGTGACAACGAGCAGGCCCGGCTCACCGACCACGCCTACGAGGAGGCCCTCCGCCTCCTGACCAAGCACCGCCCGGCGCTCGACCGGGTCGCCGTCTCGCTGCTCGAGAAGGAGACGCTCAGCCGCGACGAGCTGCTCGGGCTCTTCGCCGGCGTCGAGCCGGAGGCGACGCACTCGGACACGGTCGGGACGATCCGCGCGCTGCCCGCCTCGCCCGACGGCCTCCAGTAGATAGCATCGCCCCGTGGCGGTGCGCGGGATCAACCACGTCGGCCTCGCGGTCGACGACCTCGAGCGGGCGGTCGCGACCTACGAGCGGCTCTTCGGGGCGACGGTCGAGTCGCGCGCCGAGGGGGACGGCCTCCGCGGCGTCATGGTGCGCGTCGGCGGCGACCGGATCGAGCTGCTCGCCTCGGGAGACCAGGAGACGCCGGTCGGCAGGTTCCTCTCTCGCCGCGGCCCGGGCATGCACCACGTCGCCTACTCGAGCGACGACATCCGCGCCGACCTGCGCAGCCTCGCCGAGCAGGGCGTCGAGCTGATCGACGCCGAGCCGCGCGTCGGGCTCTTCGGCCACGAGATCGCCTTCGCGCAGCCCGACTCCGTGCACGGGGTCCTGACCGAGCTGGTGGGTGGATGAGCACGAACGACCGGATCCGGATCGAGCTCGGCTTCGAGGGAGGGCAGATCATGAGCGCGCTCGTGCCGATCCAGGCTGCCGAGGAGCTCGAGCAGGCGCTCGGCCGCGGCGAGGAGGGCGCCTTCGGGATCGACGCCGAGGACGGCCGCTACACGATCGTGCTCCGCCGCGTCGACTACCTGAAGCGCTTCGCGCGGGAGGCGCGCGTCGGCTTCGGCTCGGGTACCGCCGGCTAGCGCGGTTAGGCGCGGCCGCGCACCGGGCATCCCTCTCGCGATGACCGACACCGCCAAGGGAGGCGAGCGGGGGCCGGAGATGCGCGCGCTCGTGGACCGCGCCCAGCAGGGCGACCGCGACGCGCTCGAGGAGCTCTACCTGATCCACTTCGACCGCATCTACAGCTACCTGCACGTCAGCGTCGGCAACAAGCACGACGCCGAGGACCTGACGACGCAGACGTTCCTGAAGATGCTCGAGTCGATCGGCCGCTTCCGCTGGCAGTCGGCGCCGTTCTCCGCGTGGCTCTTCCGGATCGCGCACAACCTCGCCATGGACCACTTCCGCGCCGGCCGCCGCTGGCAGCCCGAGGCGGACGTTCCCGAGCCTTCGCCCGACGAGAGCAGCTCCGCGGCCGAGCAGGCGCTGCACGCGATCGGGCGCCGCTCGATGCAGGAGCTGATCGAGGAGCTCTCGCCGGAGCAGCAGCAGGTGCTGACGCTCAAGTTCGTCTTCAACTTCTCGAACGGCGAGGTCGCGACGATCCTCGGCAAGACCGAGGGCGCGATCAAGTCGCTGCAGCACCGGGCGCTCGCCTCGCTGCAGAAGCAGTTCGCCGAGCGCGAGCAGGCGCAGCAGGCGTAGCCCGCTCCGTCGTCTTCAGCGATCCTTTTGTGCGAGGAGCGGTAGCCGGAGTTGGTCGGCAGGCACGCCTCGACCGGGGGCACGCGTCTTGATCGGCCGCTGCCGCCCACGTAGGCGGGATGCCTTGTACTCGTCGACCCAGCGGCGCGTCGAGTACCACTGATCTGCACGGCGCAACGCCTTCAGGCGGCCTCGTTCGGCGGCCCGTCGCAGCGCGATCAAGGAAAGCTCCTCGTCTGGAAGCGCGCTGAGCGGGATCATCCGGTGCGGTCCGGCCAGCGCGGGGAGCAGAAATCGGTCGATGCCGTTCATGACCGCTCGGGCAAGCAGCTCTCCGAGCGGGGCGGGATCACCGCGATCTGCACGGTCGAGACCGCGGAGATAGCGCGTCCTGTCCTTCTTGTAGACGATCACCGGGGGGTACCCCAGGCGCACGAGCATCAGATTCAGCGCCAATCGTCCGGTCCTGCCGTTTCCGTCCCGAAACGGGTGGATCCGCTCGAAGGCTGCGTGGAGTGCGGCGACATGGGCGATCGGGTGCTCGCCGGGGTCAGAGAGGGCCATGCCAGTGTGACGCCAGTGCCCGGCGTAGTCCCGCAGCTGACTGGTTGCCTTGAGCCAGTCCTCGATCAGGGGCGGTACATCCGGCCAGGGCGGGGGCCGCATGCCGCCGGCGAACGGCTCGATGTCGTGTTTCCGGAACGAGCCAGGCCCTTCGCGTTCGTCGTGATCGGGCGGAGGGAAGTGCCGCCAGGCAGGCTCAACGGTTCTGCGATGGATCTCCCGCAGCTCCGTCGTAGAGACGAGGTCGTCGGTCGTCCAATCACCGGCACGCCGTGCCTGCCTGTAGACCCAGCTGGCAGCCTCCGCATAGCCCTGAACCTCGAGGTACTCGCCGAGCTCCTTCTGCCCGACTGCGCGGCCCTCGTCGAGTAGGAGCTTCACCTCCTTGAGAATCAAGGTATTGCCCTCGATCGCTGTCGAGTGGTGTGTCTCCTCGTACCAAATGCCTTCCCAGATCGCCTCGGCTTCCTCGGGACGAGGGAGACCTCCGACGTTGGTCAGCTCTTCGATCGCGCGATCGAGACGGTCGAAGACGACCAGCCGGCTCGGTCGACCCCGAACGGGTTTGGTTTGTTGTCCTTCTTGGGCCACCGCCGTACCAAACTAGCAGTTGAGTACGCAGAGGTCAGTCTTATTGCGACGTACCAAACTTCTCGTGGCTACCCTCTGCGCGTGGCTCTCGACGTCGGCATCGTCGGCCTGCCGAGCTCCGGCAAGACGACGCTCTTCACCGTCCTGACGCGGACGGACGCGCACGGCTCCGGCAAGGAGCACGTCGGCATGGCGCAGGTTCCGGATCCGCGGCTGCAGCAGCTCGCCGAGGTCGTGCACGCGCGGAAGGTGACGCCGGCGGCGGTGCGGGTCGTCGACGTGCCCGGCACCGGGCCGCAGCTCCTCGGCAACCTGCGCCAGGTCGACGCGCTGCTCGTCGTCCTCGACGGCTTCTCCGGCACGCGGGTCCCCGCCGACGACCTCGAGACGCTCAGGCTCGAGCTCCTCGTCGCCGACCGCGACCACGTCGAGCGGCGGCTCGAGCGCGTCGCCAAGCAGGCGAAGTCGGGCGACCCGCAGGTGCGGAAGGAGGCCGAGGAGCTGGAGCGGCTGCTCGCCCACCTCGACGCCGGCGCGAGCCTCTCCGACTGGGAGGGCGAGCTGCCGCCCGAGCTCGACCCGCTGACGTCGAAGCCGCTGCTCGCGGTCGAGAACGGGCCGGGCGGGATCGACCTGCAGCTCGAGTCCGAGCTCGCGCAGCTGCCCGAGGAGGAGGCGGCGGCGTTCCGCGAGGGCGCCTCCGCGCTCGAGGAGGTCGTGCGGCGGCTGACGGGCGAGCTCGACCTGATCACGTTCTTCACCGCGGGCGAGAAGGAGACGCGGGCCTGGACGCTGCGACGCGGCTCGACCGCCCTCGACGCCGCGGCGACGATCCACACCGACATCGCGCGCGGCTTCATCCGCTGCGAGGTGCTCCGCTGGGACGAGCTCGTCGCCGCCGGCGGGCATGCCGAGGCCGCCCGCGCCGGGCAGCAGCGGCTCGAGGGCAAGACCTACGTCGTCGAGGACGGCGACGTGCTCAACGTGCGCTTCAACGTCTGACCGGGGACCTAGCCGGCGGCGATCAGGCCGATGCCTGCGAGCGTCAGGACGACCCCGGCGTCCTGCAGGCGCGAGATCCGCTCGCCGAGCAGGGCCCGCGCGAGCAGGATCGTCCCGACCGGGTAGAGCGACGCGAGCACCGAGACGACGCTGACGAGGCCGTGCTCGGCCGCCGCGCCCGCGTAGAGGAAGTTGCCGGCCATGTCGAGGATGCCCGCGGCGGCGACGACCGAGAGGTCGAGCGGCGGCACGCGCAGCCGCGGCCGTGCGACGAGCGCGACCGCCACGAGCCCGGAGACCGAGACCAGCCGGAAGAGCAGCACCGACCAGATCACGTCCGCCTCGCCGGCCGCGTGCATCGGCGGGAAGTAGAAGCCCCAGCCGAGCGCGGCGAGGAGCGCCAGGCCGACCCCCGCGGCGACGCGCCGCTCGCGCGCCGCGCCCGTGCGCGGCTCGACCGACGCGAGCACGACGCCGACGAGCGCGAGGCCCATGCCCGCGCCCTCGAGCAGGCTCGGCCGCTCGCCGCGCGCGACGCCGAAGAGCACCGGGATCGCGGCGGCGAGGCCGGCGATCGGCGCGACGACGCTCATCGCCCCCACCTGCATGCCGCGGTAGAAGGCGGCGAGCCCGAGCGTCCCGCAGAAGGCGGCCGGGAGCGCCCAGAGGATGCCGGCCCCGTGCGGGCCGCGGCCGCTCGCCGCGACGATGACGCCGATCGTCGCGAGGCCGGCGACCTGGCCGAGCAGGAGCACGGTCAGGACGCCGTAGGTGCGGCCCTTCAGCGGCCCGGCGAAGTCGGCGAAGCTCCAGGCGAGGCTGGCGGCGAGGGCGAGCCCGAGCGCGTTCATTCGCCGACGGGTCTGAGCGCCGCGACTGCGTCGAGCTGGTTCGCGTGGTAGAGCACCGCCGCCTCGGCCGTCCGCGCCGCGCGCGCGTCGTGGTGCGAGGCGACCGCGTGCAGCAGCTCCGCGCGCACGGCGTCGTCGAGCGGCTCCCGCGCGCTCCTCGACCAGGCGCAGGCCGAGGTGGACGTGGCCGAGCAGCCGCCCCTCGTCGGTCGGCGCGAACGTCGGGCCGCGGCGCAGCTCGCGCGTGCGCCCGACGTCGTGGAGGAGGGCTGCGGCGAGCAGGAGGTCGGCACGGAGCCGCTGGTGCAGCTGCGCCGTCTCGCGGCAGAGCGTCGCGACGCCGACGGTGTGCTCGAGCAGGCCGCCGGCGTAGGAGTGGTGGCCGTCCGGCGTCGCCGGGAAGGCGCGCAGGTCGCAGTCGGCGAGCGTGCGCGCGACGACCTCCTGCAGGCCGGGGTGCGAGACCTCCGCGCTCAGGAACTCGAGGAAGCCCTGCAGCTCCTCGGCGTCGCGCCGGATCGCGGGCGCGAGCCCGGAGGGGTCGTCCGGGGCCGTCTCGAGCGAGCGCACGTCGAGCTGGAGGCGGCCGCCGTAGCGCTCGACCCGGCCGAGCACGCGGACGGCGTCGCCCTCGGCGAAGCGCCCGTCCAGCAGCTCGACGTCGTTCCAGACGCGGGCCTCGATCCGCCCGCTCGGGTCGACGAGCTCGAGCGCCAGGTACGGCGCACCGTTCCGCGTCCGCAGGCGCCGCTTGCGTGCGACCGCGTAGACGCCCTCGGCCACCTGGTCCTCCGCCAGCTCCGCGATCGTGCCCACGACGACGGAGTCTACGGTTCGTCTAGGCTCGAGCCGTGCCCGAGATCCGCCCGTTTCGCGCGCTCCGCTACGGGGACGCCGCCGGACCGCTCGCCGACCTCGTGGCACCGCCCTACGACGTCATCTCGCCGCAGGAGCGCGCGCGCTACCTGGCGCGGAGCCCCTACAACGTCGTCCATCTGACGCTGCCCGAGTCGGAGGAGCAGGCGGCCGCGGACCTCGAGGCCTGGCGACGCGACCACGTTCTCGTCGAGGAGGAGCCGGCCGTCTGGTGGGTCGCCCAGGACTACACCGGTCCGGACGGGATCGCCCGCACCCGCGAGGGCTTCGCCGCCTCGGTGCGCGTCGAGCCGTACTCGACCGGGGCGGTGCTGCCGCACGAGCGCACGCACGCCGGCCCCAAGGAGGGGCGCCTGCGGCTGCTGCGGGCGACGCGGACGCAGCTCGAGCCGATCTTCCTGCTCTACGACGCCGAGCCGCCCGTGGCGCGGCCGCAGCGGGCGCCCGACCTCGAGGCGGAGGAGGGCGGCGTCACGACGCGGCTCTGGCGGATCCCCGGCGCCGAGCCGGCGCTCGACGTCCCGCTCCTGATCGCCGACGGCCACCACCGCTACGAGACCGCGGTCGCCTTCGCCGAGGAGGAGCCCTCCGCGACGCACACCTTCGCGATCCTCGTCAGCGCCCGCGCCCCCGGGGTCGTCGTCTTCCCCACCCATCGCCTCGTCCGCGGGCTGGGCGAGCTGCCGGCGACGCCGCTCGACGACCTGCCCTCGCCGCTGCCCGGCCCGGTGCTCTATCGCGACGGGCGCTACTTCCGGATCGAGACGGACGCGGAGCTCGACGCCGAGGCGGTCGCGGGCCTCGACGCGGAGGTCGTCGGCTACGCGCCGGTCGCGGCCGAGGCGGTCGCCGCCGTCGACCGCGGCGAGGCCGAGGGCGCCTTCCTGCTGCGGCCGGTGACGGTCGAGCAGGTCGCCGCGCGCGCCGCCGCCGGCGGCGTCATGCCGCAGAAGACGACGTTCTTCTACCCGAAGCTCCTCTCCGGGATGCTGTTCCACCCGGTATGACCGACTGGCTGCGCCTCTGCCGCGAGGCCGCGGTCGACGTGCAGGGCGTGCTCGAGGAGCTGCCGCGCCGGGGCGACCGCGAGCCGGTCGTCGGCGAGGGCGAGGGCGGCGACCGGACGACGGCCGTCGACGCGGCGGCCGAGCGGGTCGTGCTGCGCCGGTTCGAGGGCCTCGACGACGTCGCGATCCTCTCCGAGGAGGCCGGCGAGCTCGGCGCGGGCCGGCTCCGCGTCGTCGTCGACCCGATCGACGGCTCCCTCAACGCCAAGCGCGGGATCCCCTACTTCTCGCTCTCGATCGCGGTCGCGGACGGGCCGGCGATGGAGGACGTCTTCTTCGGCTACGTGCACGACTTCGGCAGCGGCGAGGAGTGGACGGCGAAGCGCGGCGAGGGCGCCTGGCTGAACGGCGAGCCGCTCGGGCCGGACCTGCCGAAGGACGAGCTCGAGATCCTCGCCTTCGAGGCGACGCGGACGAGCTACGTCGCCGACAAGGCCGCCGCGATGGTCGGGATCGCGCACCGGCTGCGGGTGATGGGGTCGCTGGCGCTCTCGCTCTGCCACCTCGCCGACGGCCGCCTCGACGGGGTCGTCTCGCTGAAGCCCGCCCGCTCGGTCGACATCGCCGCGGCGCAGCTGCTCGTGCGGGAGCGCGGCCTCGCGATCGAGCTGCCCGAGGCGCCGCCCTTCGCGCGGGCGCCGCTCGACCTCGAGGCGCGTTCGCGGCTCGTCGCAGCGGGTACCCCGGAGGCATGCGCGAGACTGGCGACGGCGCTCCTGGGCTGATCCGGATCGGCTGCTCCGGCTGGAACTACGGCCACTGGCGCAACGGCGTCTTCTACCCGCCGCGCCTCGCGGCCCGCCGCTGGCTCGACTGGTACGCGCGCCGCTTCGACACGGTCGAGGTCAACATGACCTTCTACCGGCTGCCGAAGCCGGAGACGGTGCGCCGCTGGGTCGAGGAGAGCCCCGACGGCTTCCTCTTCGCCGTCAAGCTCAGCCGCTACATCACGCACGTGAAGCGGCTCCGGGACGTCCGCCCGGGCCTCGAGACCTTCCTCGAGCGACTCGAGCCGCTGCTCGGCGGCCCCAAGCTCGGCCCCTTCCTCTGGCAGCTGCCCCCGACCTTCCGCCGCGACGTCGAGCGGCTCGCCGAGACGCTGACCGCGCTGCCGCCGGGCCGCCACGCCTTCGAGTTCCGGCACGAGAGCTGGTTCCGCGACGAGGTCTACGACCTGCTCGCCGACCACGGCGTCGCGCTCGTGATCGGCGACCGGCCCGAGGTGCATGCGTTCCAGGAGCACGTGCTGACGACCGACTGGACGTTCGTCCGCTTCCACGCGGGCACGCGCGGCCGGCGCGGCAACTACTCCGAGACCGAGCTGCGGGAGTGGGCGGCGCGGCTCGCGGGCTGGCGCGAGCGCGGCGACGTCCACGCCTACTTCAACAACGACTGGGAGGGCTTCGCCGTCCGGAACGCGCGCCGGTTGCAGCAGCTGCTCGGCGTCGTCCCGTACGCGCCGCAGGCTCCCGTCAGCCGCCGCTGATCGCCGCGATCACGTCGACGCGCGAGCGCGGCTCGAGCGGGGTCTCGAGCGCGCCGCGCTCGCGGTCGACGTAGACGTGGATGTGCCGACGCAGCTGCGGGCCGGGCTCGCACAGGCGGTCGCGCAGACCCGGCCAGCGCTCCTCGAGCGTGGCGATCGCGCCGTCGACCGTGGCCGCGTCCACGGCCACGTGCCGCGGCAGGCCCGCGAAGAGCGGCTGCAGGGTCGAGGGCAGGTAGACGTCGGCCATCGCGCTGCCGCCTACTCGATCGTCGCGACCTCGACCGACGAGATCGCCGGCAGGTAGCTCGCGATCTCGCTCCAGCTCTCGCCCTCGTCCGCGCTGGCGAAGACCTGGCCGGTGCTCGTGCCGAAGTAGAGCCCGGCGTCGTCCTGCCCGTCGATCGCGAGCCCCTGCCGGAGGACACCCAGGTGCGCGTCCTCCTGCGGCAGGCCCCTGGCGAGGCGCTGCCAGCTCGAGCCCGCGTCCTGCGTCCGCCAGACGGCGGCCTTGCCGTCGGGCATGCAGCGCGTGTGACCGGGGTCGAGCGGGATCACGTACATCGTGTCGCGGTCGTGCGGGTGGGCGGCCGCGGCGAAGCCGAACTCGGCGGGGAGCCCCTCCGTGATCTCGGTCCACGTCTGGCCGGTGTCGTCGCTGCGGTGCACGCCGACGTGGTTCTGCTGGAACATGCGCGCGCCGTCGGCGGGCGAGCGGACGAGCCTGTGGACGCAGAAGCCGACCTCCTCGTGCTCGCGCGGCCAGTCGGCGCGCAGGCCGCGGTTGCGGGGTGTCCACGAGCTGCCTCCGTCGGTGGTCTCGAAGAGCCCGACGCCCTGGACGATCGCCCAGAAGCGCGCCGCGTCGTCGTCGTCGGGCAGCAGGGCCGAGATGCCGAGATGCCCGGGCGGCTGGTTGGCGGGGTCGTCCCAGGCCTCGCTGCCCGGCTGCCCGGCGAGCGTGCTGACGAGCTGCCAGGTGGCGCCGCCGTCGTCGCTCGAGAAGATCCCGGGCGCCTCGACGCCCGCGAGCACCGTGCCGTGCGTGACGGCGAGCGTCGAGACCTTCGAGAGGCGGCGGCCGCCCTCGCCGTCGTCGTAGCCGAGGCCCTCGCTCGAGTGCGACCACGTCTCGCCGAGGTCGCCGCTGCGCCAGACGGCCGAGCCGTGCCACTCGCTCGCGGCCGCGGCCAGGATCGCGCCCGAGTCGGCGTCGTGGATCGCGTGGTAGACCGGCCAGCCCTCGCAGTAGGGGCCGCGCAGGCTCCAGTCCCGCCGGTCCGCGCTCTCCAGCACGAACAGGCCCTTGCGCGTCCCGACCAGCACGAGCGTCTGCGACATACGGCTTCACCTCCGGGGAAACGTCGTCTCGCGCCGCCTCTGCGCGGCACCTGAACGATAGACGCCCGGCGCGCCGGGAATTCATCGGTGTGGTGATCAACGGCGCGTACGGCCCCGCGGCGCGAGGAGCTGGCGGCATGCTCGAGACCGATCCGGCCGCGCCGGACGAGCGCTACGTCGGCCGCATGGTCGCGGTGCCCATCCCCGGCGACGCGACGAGCTGAAGCGGCGGCTCTACGACGAGCACCGGGTCGAGGCCCCGGTCACGGACGGGATCCTCCGCGCCTCCTTCGCGCTCTACGACGACCGCGCCGACCTCGACCGCCTGCTCGCCGGCCTCAGTAGCATCCTCGGGCGATGAAGGGACTGATCTGCGCCGGCGGCGCGGCGACGCGGCTCGCGGAGCTGACGCGCGTCACCAACAAGCACCTGCTGCCGGTGGGCGAGTGGCCGATGGTCTACTACCCGCTGCAGCTCCTGCAGCGCGTCGGCGTCCGCGAGGTGCTGCTCGTCACCGGGCAGCAGCACGCGGGCCAGTTCATCGACCTGCTCGGCGACGGCCACGTCCGCTCGCGCTCCGGCGACGAGCTGCTCTTCGACCTGGAGCTGACCTACAAGGTGCAGGTCGAGCCGGGCGGGATCGCGCAGGTGGTCGGGATGGCGCAGCGACTTCGCCGCCGGCGACCGGCTCGTCGTCTGCCTCGGCGACAACATCTTCGAGCACGCGCAGCGCGACGCGATCGCCGCCTGGGAGCGCGGCGCGCTCGTCTTCGCGAAGGACGTGCCCGACCCGGAGAACTTCGGCGTCGTCGCGTACGCCGACGACGGCTCGGTCGCGGACGTCGTCGAGAAGGCGGGCGTCGTCGACGTCCGCTACGACGCGCCGCCCTCGAACGACGCCGTCGTCGGCCTCTACTGCTACCCGCCGGACGTCTTCGAGATCATCGACGCGCTCGAGCCGTCGAGCCGCGGCGAGCTCGAGATCACCGACGTCAACCGCGAGTACGCGCGGCGGGGCGAGCTCTCGGTGCAGCGGGTCGAGGGCTGGTGGCACGACGGCGGCAAGCACTGGCAGGACCTCGCGAACGTGGGCCGGCTGATCGCCGACACGGGCGTCAACAAGTGATCGACGGGCTGCTGCGGCTCCCGCTGCGCCGCTTCGAGGACGAGCGCGGCTTCTTCATGGAGCTGGCGCGCGCCTCGGCGCTCCCGAAGCCGATCGCGCAGACGAACCTCTCCTCCTCGCGCGCCGGCACGATCCGGGGCCTGCACTACCACGAGCGCGGCCAGGACGACCTCTTCGTCTGCCTGCAGGGGATGGTGCGGGTCGTCGTGCTCGACCGGGCGAGCGGCGAGACGTACGTCGAGGACATCGGCGACGAGAACCCGGTCGCGGTCTACGTCCCCGGCACGAACGCGCACGGCTACGAGGCGCTGACGGACTCGCTCTTCTGCTACCACGTCACGCGCGAGTACGACCCGGCCGACCCCGACGAGCACGGGGTGCCGTGGAACGACCCGAGGGTGGTGCACCTGTGGAGCACGACGACGCCGATCCTCTCGCCGCGGGACGCAGCGGTCGCGTCCTGATCACGGGCGCGGGCGGCCAGCTCGGCGCGGCGCTCGCGGAGGCGTTCCCCGGAGGCGCTGCCGCTGACGCGGGCCGAGTGGGACGTGACGCTGCCGGCGCCGCCGGAGCTCGTGACGACATCGTCACGTCGGAGCTCGTGCTGCACGCGGCCGCCTGGACCGACGTCGACGGGGCCGAGGACGACCCGCAGGGCGCCGCGGCCGCGAACGTCGGCGGCACCCAGCACGCGGCCGCGCTCGGGGCGCCGCTCGTCGCCTACTCGAGCGACTACGTCTTCGACGGCGCCAAGCGCGAGCCGTACGTCGAGTCCGACGCGCCGAACCCCCGCTCGGCCTACGGCCGCACGAAGCTGCACGGCGAGGCGGCCGCGGGCGAGCGCGCCTGGGTCGTCCGCTCCTCGTGGCTCTTCGGCTGGACGGGCCGCAACTTCGTCCGGACGATGCTCGCGCTCGGGGCAGGTCGGGACGAGGTCGCCGTCGTCGACGACCAGCGGGGCTCCCCGACCTACGTCGGTCATCTCGCCGCGGCGACGCGCGCCCTCCTCGAGCTTCCGTACGGCGTCTACCACCTCGCCGCCGCGGGCGACTGCACCTGGGCCGAGCTCGCCGAGGCGATCTTCGAGGAGGCGGGGCTCGACTGCCGCGTCCGCCGGATCACGACCGCCGAGCTCGGCCGCCCCGCGCCGCGGCCCGCCTACTCGGTGCTGCGGAGCGAGCGCGACGGGACGCCGACGCTGCCGCACTGGCGCGAGGGCCTGCACGCGTGCCTCGTGCGGCTCGGCGCCGTCACGTGACGATCGTCATCGGCTCGAGCCGGCGCAGCGGCTAGCCTTTCGCCGATGCGCGTGCTCGTGACAGGCGGCGCCGGCTTCATCGGCTCGCACTTCGCCCGCCGCCTCGCCGCGGCGGGCGAGGACGTCGTCGTCCTCGACAAGCTCACCTACGCCGGCAACCGGGCCAACCTCGACGGCGTCCCGCACGCGTTCCACGAGGGCGACATCGCCGATCCGGACGCGGTCGCCGAGGCCGCCGCCGGCGCCGAGGCGATCGTCAACTTCGCGGCCGAGACGCACGTCGACCGCTCGATCCACGGCCCGGCCGAGTTCATCCTCACCGACGTGCTCGGCACGCAGGTGCTGCTCGACCATGCCCGCGAGCGCGGCGATCCGGCTGCTGCACGTCTCGACCGACGAGGTCTACGGCGACATCCCGGCCGGCGCGCCGGCCTGCGCGGAGGACGCGCCGCTGCGCCCGTCGAGCCCCTACTCGGCGTCGAAGGCGGGCGGCGACCTGCAGGTGCTCGCCTACGTCCGCACCTACGGCGTCGACGCGCTCGTCACCCGCGGCGCCAACACCTACGGGCCGCGCCAGTACCCCGAGAAGTTCCTGCCGCTCTTCGTCACGAACGCCTTCGACGGCGAGCCGCTGCCGGTCTACGGCGACGGGCGCCAGCGCCGCGAGTGGCTGCACGTCGACGACCACTGCGCCGGGATCGAGCTGGCGCTGCGGCGGGGCGTCGCCGGCGAGGTCTACAACGTCGGCGGGCAGGAGCGGGAGAACCTGGAGGTCGTGCGCCGGATCCTCGACCTGACCGGGGCCTCGCCCGACCTCGTCCGGCACGTCGCCGACCGCCCGGGCCACGACCGCCGCTACTCGGTCGACTCGACGAAGCTGCGCGGGCTCGGCTGGGAGCCGCGGCACTCGTTCGACGCGACCGGGCTCGCCGAGACGGTCGAGTGGTACCGCGAAAACCGCGACTGGTGGGAGCCGATCAAGTCCGGCGACTACCGCGCGTACTACGAGCGCCAGTACGCCGACCGGCTCAGCGGCACGTCTTCCTGACGTCCTTGCGCAGGGAGGTGATCTCCTTGCGGTGCCCCTGGACCTGCTCGGAGCGGTCGAGCAGCTCGGGGACGCCGTCGCAGCTGCCGAGGGCGAAGCGGGTCAGCGCCAGGTTGTAGTCGGCGTACGCCTCCGCGGTCGAGCCCGTCCCCTGCAGCTTCTGCACCGCCTGCTCGAAGTAGGGCAGCGCCTGCTGGTAGTCGCCCTGCTTCAGCAGCCGGTAGCCCTGGTCGTTCAGCTCCGAGCCCGACGCCGACGAGACCGGGGTCGTCGTCTGCGCGGCCGAGGTCGCGGGCGCGGTCGTCGCGGTCGCCGGTCGTCGGTGCGGCGGTCGAGGCCGGTGTCGTCACCGTGACCGTGTCGCCCCGGGCGGTGACCGTCACCCGCTGCGGCTCCGCGGCGGTCGTGCCGGCCGTGTCCGGCGCCGTCGCCTCGAGTCATGACGGCGGCCGCGATCCCCGCCGCGGCGAGCGCCGCGACCGCGAGCAGCGGCCGCGAGGGCGCGCGGGAAGCGGCGCCGCGGACGCGGGAGCGGCGGCGGAGATCCGCGTCGGCCCGGCCTCCTCGTCGAGCGCGGCGCGGAGGTCGGCGACGAAGGCGGCGCAGCTCGCGTAGCGCTCGGACGGGTCGCGCGCGAGCGCCCGCCGGAAGACGGGGTCGAGGGACCGCGGCAGGCCGGCTCCCTCGTCGGAGATCCGCGGCACGGGCCGCCGCGCGGCGGCCGCGGCCTCGTCGGCGCCGCTCTCCCCGGCGAAGGGCCGGCGGCCGGCGAGCAGCTCGTAGGCGACGACGGCGAGGGCGTAGCGGTCGGCGGCGGGGCCGGTCTCGCCGCCGGCGGCCTGCTCGGGGGCGAGGTAGCCGAGCGTGCCGAGCACGGTGCCCGGCACGGTCACCGAGGTCAGCCCGGCGGCGCTCGCGATCCCGAAGTCGGCGACGCGCACGGCTCCGTCGGCGCCGACGAGCAGGTTCGCGGGCTTGACGTCGCGGTGGACGATCCCGTGCTCGTGCGCGAGGTCGAGCGCGGCCGCCGCCTGCTCGAGCCAGCGCAGCGCCTGGGCCGGGTCGACGCCACCGCGCAGCCGGTCGGCGACGCTGCCGCCGGCGAGGTGCTCCATGACGATGTAGGGGCGGCCGTTCCACTCGCCGACGTCGTAGATCGTGACCGTGTTCGGGTCGCCGGAGAGCCGGGCGGCGGCGAGCGCCTCGCGCGTGAAGCGGGCCCGCAGCGCCTCCTCGCGGGCGAACTGCTCGGCGAGCACCTTGACCGCGACCTTGCGCCCGAGCGTCTCGTCGGTGGCGAGGAAGATCTCGCCCATGCCGCCGCGGGCCAGCGGTCGGACCGACCGGTAGCGGGGCGGCAGGGTCGTCTGGTCGGTCGTGCATTCGCGTTCCGGGCGGTTGCCGTCTCGTCAACCCTGCAAACGCCCGGGCATGAATTTCGGGTTCTGTAAAGAACGCGAACGGGCGTGAGAGCCTCGGCTACCCTCAGATCGCGCCGTCCGCCCGCCGGCGCCCGGGTCATGCCCTCTCGCGCTCTCGCAGCAGCCCTGCTCGCCGCCGCCGCCCCGCTCGGAGCCCTCGTCGCGGCGCCGGCCGCCCCGGCCTCCCCCGCGACCGCCGCGCTGACCGACGTCGTTCCCGCCCCGGCCGCCGGCACGCCTGCGGTCACGTTCCTCTTCTCCGGCCACGGCTGGGGCCACGGGCTCGGCCTCAGCCAGTGGGGCGCGCGCGGCTTCGCGCTGCGCGGCTGGAGCTACGACAAGATCCTCGCCCGCTACTACAAGGGCACGACCCTCGGTGCGGCGCCGGTGACGAAGGTGCGCGTGCTGCTCGCCGGCCCGGCCGCGACGCTGAAGCTCGGCTCGAGCGGCGGCTGGGCGGTCGTCGACGGCGAGGGCGTCGAGCACGCGCTCGACCCCGGCACGCTGACGCTCGGGAAGGCGCTGAAGCTGAAGGCCTCCGGCGAGGCGGCCCCGGCCGTGCTGCCCGAGCCGCTCGCCTTCGTCTCCCGGGGCGCGCCCGTCTCGGTCGGCAAGAAGGCCTACCGCGGCTCGGTCGAGGTGACGAGGACGGCGGCCGGGAAGCTGCTGGCCGTCGACGTCGTCGACCTCGAGGACTACCTCCGCGGCGTCGTCCCCTCGGAGATGCCGTCGACCTGGCCCGCCGAGGCGCTGAAGGCCCAGGCGGTCGCCGCCCGCTCGTACGCCCTCGCCCAGCGGCTCGAGAAGAAGCCCTACGACCTCTTCGCCGACGTCCGCAGCCAGGTCTACGGCGGCATCGCGGCCGAGAGCGCCGCCGCGAGCGCGGCGATCGACGCGACCGCCGGCAGCGTCGTCCTCTACGGCGGCGCGGTCGCCGACACGATGTTCTTCTCGAGCTCCGGCGGCCGGACGGCCTCCTCGTCCGAGGCCTTCGCCGGCAAGCCGATCCCGTACCTCTCCTCGGTCGCGGACCCCTACGACGACTCGCCCTACAGGAACTGGGGCCCGGTCGCGGTCGACGGCGCCAGGGCCGCGAAGGCGCTCGGCGTGCGCGGCCCGCTCGAGGCGATCAGCACCGTCACCGGCCCGTCCGGTCGGATCGTGACCGCGACCCTGACCGGCAAGGCGGACGCGATCAAGGACGTCAGCGGCGGCGCCCTGCGGACGGCGCTCGGGCTCCGCTCGACGTGGGTCGAGCCGATCGGCCTGCTCTCGCTGCGCGCCGCCGTGGCGCCGCTCCCCTACGGCTCGACGACGACGCTGCAGGGGCTCGTCCGGAACGCGCCCGCGCCGCAGCTCGAGCAGCGGCCGGCGGGCGGCGCCTGGGCGGCCGGCCCCGCGGTCGCGCCCGCGGCCGACGGGACGTTCGCGCTGCCCGTCAAGCCGGCCGTGACGACGCAGTACAGGCTCGTCTCCGGCACGATCCGCGGCTCGGCCGCGCGGCTGCCCGTCGCTCCCGTCGTCGCGCTGAAGCCGGGCCTCGCAGGGACGGTGAAGCCCGTCGTCCTCGGTGCGGCCGTCGACCTGCAGGTCCAGAACGGCACCACCTGGCTGACCGTCGCGAGCGTCCCGGTCGACGCCGCCGGCGCCTTCGCCGCGGGCAGCCTCGGCGCGGGCACCTATCGCGCCCGCTACGCCCCCGGCGGCGGGCTCGTCGCCGGGCTCTCGGCGCCGCTGGTGGTGCAGTGATCCGCCGGCTCGCCGGCGCCGGTGCCGCCCTGCTCGCGCTCGCTCTGCCGACCGCCGCCGCCGCGGGCGGGCACCCGGGTGGGCAGACGGCGGTCGGCGTCCTGCCCGGCTGGTCCGCCGCCCGGCTCGCCGACCGGATCGAGCGCGCCACCGGCAGCAGGCCGTCGACGCTGCTCCCCGGCACGGCGCTCGTCTCCGCCGCGTCGCCGCGGGCGCTGCAGCGGATCCGCGGCGTCGCCTACGTCGAGCGGCTCGACCGGTCGCGCCGGCTCGCCTTCGCCACGAACGACCCGCTGCTGCCGAAGCAGTGGTACCTGAGCAAGGACCGCGCCTGGGACTTCTGGCCGGTCTTCCCGAAGCTCGCGACCGTCAAGGTCGCGGTGATCGACTCCGGGATCGACGGCGGCCACCCCGAGTTCCCCGCCGCCCGGATCGCCGGCGCGAAGAGCTTCGTCGGCGGCTCGCCGCTGACCGACACCGACGGCCACGGCACCTTCGTCGCGGGCGAGATCGCGGCACAGGCAGGACAACGGCATCGGCATCGCCGGCCTCGCCTTCCCGGCCCAGCTCCTGATCGCGAAGGTCGTCGACGCGAACGGCGAGCTGCCGCTCCGCGCCGAGGTCGACGGGATCCGCTGGGCGATCGACCAGGGCGCGACCGTCGTCAACCTCAGCCTCGGCGGCGTCCGCGACCCGGTCGACCCGAAGCTCGACACCTACTCGCCGCTCGAGCAGGCCGCCGTCAACTACGCCTACCGGCACGGCGCCGTCGTCGTCGGCGCGGTCGGGAACGGCCCGCAGTCGCCCGCGACCCCCTGGCCGTACGCGCACTACCCGGCCGCGCTGCCGCACGTGATCGGCGTCAGCGCGATCGGCCAGAACGGCTCCGTGCCCGCGTTCTCGAACCGCGACCAGGTCTACAACGACATCGCGGCGCCCGGCGAGAACCTGCTCTCGACCGTCCCGCGGGAGATGACCGCGCAGCGGCCCAACTGCGCCGAGCAGGGCTACTCGACCTGCGGCACCGACGAGTTCGCGCGCGCGATCGGCACCTCCTTCGCCGCGCCGCAGGTCGCCGCCGCGGCGGCGCTCGTCCGCAGCGTCCGCCCCGACCTGAAGCCCGAGCAGGTGACGTCGCTGCTCGAGCGGACCGCCGACGACGTCAACCCCTCGACCGGCTGCAAGGCGTGCCCGCTGCTGCGGGACAAGTTCACCGGCTGGGGCACGCTGAACGTCCAGCGGGCGCTCCAGGTCGCGACCTCGGGCGGCGTCCTGCCGCCGCCGGACAGCTTCGAGCCGAACGACGACGCCGGCGCCTGGGCCTACCCGATGTGGGGCAGGAAGGGCCGCACGGTCACCGCCTCCCTCGACTACTGGGACGACCAGGTCGACGTCTACTCCGTCGTCGTCCGGGCCGGCCAGCGCCTCTACGCCCGGCTGAACGGGCCCGGCCGCTCCGACGTCGCGGTCGCCCTCTGGCGCCCCGGCACGACGCGCGTCGACGGCCTGACCGCGCCGCTCGCCCAGCGGGCGGCCCTCTCGGCGCGGGTCGGCCGCCAGGAGCGGCTCGCCTTCACCGCCAGGCGCGGCGGCACCTACTACATCGAGGTGAAGCTGCAGACGCCCGGCGCCGGCGAGTACACCCTCAGCTTCACCAAGGCGACGCCCCCCAAGCTCTAGCGCCGCTCACTGGTTCTCGAGCAGCTCCTCGTCCGGGACCTCGCGCAGCACGCGGGCGGGGTTGCCGACGACGAGCGTCCGCGGCGGCACGTCCTTCGTGACGACCGCGCCGGCGCCGACGAAGGCCTCCTCGCCGACCTCGATCCCCGGGCAGAGGATCGCGCCGCCGCCGACCCGCGCGCCGCGCCGGATCGTCGGGCCCTTCATCAGCGCCTTCCGCCGCTCGGTCCGGCCCATGAAGTTGTCGTTCGTCGTGACGACGCAGGGCGCGATGAAGACGTCGTCCTCGAGCGTCGAGTACGCCGTCACGTACGCCTCCGCCTGGATCCGCGTGCCCCTGCCGATCGTCGTGTCGTTCTCGACCAGCGAGCCGCGGCCGACGACGACGTCGTCGGCGATCTCGACCCGCTCCCGGACGCACGACTGGTCGCCGAGGATGCAGCCGGCGCCGACGGTCGTGCCCGCGAAGACGATCGCGCCCGAGGAGACGACGGTGCCCTCGCCGATCCGCGCCGGCGGCAGCGGCTCGCGCTTCGCGGTCGACCTGGCGCCGAGGGTCGGCTGCTTGCCGACGACCGCGTTCTCGAGCACGCGCACTCCCTCGGCGAGGATCGTCCCCTCGTGGACGGTCGCGCTCGGGTGGACCTCAGCCACGCAGGCTCTCGGTCAGCCGGTCGAGCGCCCGCACGACGCGCGCCCCGTCCTCGGCGACCTTGCGGCGGTCGCCCTCGCCCGCGACGAGGTGCAGGAACTCCTGGCACTCGAGCTTCAGCGGCTCGTCGGTCGCGATCTTCGGGATGAAGATGTCGCCCGAGCGCGTCTGCCACTCGCCGTAGCTGTCGGTGCGCTTCCAGGGCGCCTTCTCGTAGACGGTCACCTTCCGCTCCAGCTCCATGTCGTCGAAGACGACCATCTTCTCGCGGCCGACGACGGTCAGCTTCCGCATCTTGTGCGGGTCGAGCCAGGAGAGGTGCATGTGCGCGATCTTGCCGCTCGGGAAGCGCAGGTAGCAGAAGACGACGTCCTCGACGCCGTCGGTCAGGAAGTCGCGGCCGTGCGCGACCGCCTCGGACGGCTCCTCGTCGAGCAGGTAGAGGATCACCGAGAGGTCGTGGACGCCGAGCGACCAGAGCGCGTTCTCGTTCGTGCGGACGATGCCGAGGTTCTGCCGGTTGCCGTAGACGCAGAGGACGTCGCCGAGCTCGCCCGCGTCGATCAGCTCCTTCAGCTTGCGGACGGCCGGGTGGTAGAGGAGCAGGTGGCCCGGCATCAGCACGAGCTCTCGCTCGGCGGCGAGCGCGACGAGCTCGTCGATCTCGGCCGCCCGCATCGCCGGCGGCTTCTCGACGAGCACGTGCTTGCCCGCCTCGAGCGCGCGCTTGGCCAGCTCGTAGTGCGTCGGCACCGGCGTCGCGACGACGACGGCGTCGACGTCCGAGCCGAGCAGCTCGTCGTAGTCGGCCGTGACGCGCGCGGAGGGGTAGCGCGCGGCGAAGCTCGAGCGCAGCCCCTCGTCGAGGTCGCAGAGGCCGGCGAGCGCCCCGAGCTCCGAGAAGTTCCGCGCCAGGTTCGGGCCCCAGTAGCCGAGGCCGACGACGCCGACCCGCGCCTCGCTCACAGCTTGAAGACCTTGTCGCTCGCCGTCCCGGTCTCGCCGGTCGCGTTGCGCAGGTCGACGACGAGCCGCGCGTCGGCGACCAGCCGCTCGTAGTCGATCGAGCTGTGGTCGGTGACGACGACGACGCAGTCGTAGGCGCCGGGGTCGAGCGGCACCGAGGACATCGAGAGGCCGTGCTCCTCGAACGAGGGCACGTGCGGGTCGTGGTAGCTGACGTCCGAGCCGGCGTTGCCGAGCAGCGAGATCAGCTTCAGCGCCGGCGACTCGCGCATGTCCGCGATGTCCGGCTTGTAGGCGACGCCGAGGACGAGGATCCTCGAGCCGGACATCGCCTTCTGCGAGTGGTGGTTGAGCGCCTGCGAGACGAGCGAGCGGCAGAAGTACGGCATCGACTCGTTCACCTTGCCCGCGAGCTCGATGAACTCGGTGTAGAAGCCGAACTCGCGCGCCTTCCAGGTCAGGTAGAAGGGGTCGATCGGGATGCAGTGGCCGCCGAGGCCGGGGCCCGGCTTGAACTTCATGAACCCGAACGGCTTCGTCGCGGCCGCGTCGACGACCTCCCAGATGTCGATGCCCATCCGGTCGCAGAGCTGCGCGATCTCGTTCACGAGCGCGATGTTGACCGAGCGGAAGATGTTCTCGAGCAGCTTCGTCAGCTCGGCGGCCTCGGGCGTCGAGACCTCGTTGACGGTGTCGAGCGCGCGCCGGTAGACGTCCGCGGCCTTGCGCGTGCAGGCAGGGCGTGATCCCGCCGAGGATCTTCGGCGTCGTCTTCGTCGTCCAGTCCTCGCGGCCGGGATCGACCCGCTCCGGCGACATCGCCAGGTGGAAGCCCTCGCCGACCTCGAGGCCCGAGCCGCGCTCGAGGATCGGCAGCAGCACCTCGCGCGTCGTGCCCGGCCAGGTCGTCGACTCGAGCACGACGACCTGGCCCTCGCGCAACACCTCGGCGACGCCCCGGGCGGCGCGCTCGACGATCGAGAGGTCGGGCTCGCGCTGGCGCGAGAGCGGCGTCGGCAGCGCGATCAGGATCGCGTCCGCCTCGCGCAGCTCGGCGTAGTCGGTCGTCGCGCGCACGAGCCCCTGCTCGACCAGCGGGCCGAAGCGGTCGTCCGCGACGTCCTCGATGTGGCTCTCGCCGCGGTTGATCGACTCGACCAGCGGCTCGACCACGTCGACGACGAGCACCCGGCAGCCCGCCTCGGCGAAGGTGGTGGCGAGCGGGAGGCCGACGTAGCCGGCGCCGACGACTGCGACGTCGTAGGGCATACCGGGCGGTAACCCTAGCGGCCGCCGCGGCCGCGGCGTACGAGGATCTCCGCAATTCGCTCCGAGGCATGGCCGTCGCCGTAGAGCTGCGGGGCGCCGGCGGGGAAGCGCGCGTCGGCGAGGGCCGCGACGAGCGCATCGGGATCGTCGTCGACGAGCACGTTCGCGCCCTGCTCGACGGTGTCGACCCACTCCGTCGAGGGCCGCAGGGTCACGCAGGGGACGCCGTACCAGTAGGCCTCCTTCTGCAGCCCGCCGGAGTCGGTCACGATCGCCCGCGCCTGCGAGGCGAGCGCGGCGAGCTCGAGGTAGCCGAGCGGCTCGACGAGCTCGAAGCGGTGCGGGATCCCGGCGAGCACCGCCCGCGTGCGCGGATGGGCGGGGAAGACGAGCGGCTCGTCGAGCCGGTCGAGCCCCGCCGCGATCCGCCGGAGCCGCTCCGGCCGGACGTTCGCCTCGCGGTGGACCGTGACGAGCAGGTACCCGCCCGGCTCGACGCCGAGCCGGTCGAGCGCGTCCGAGCGCTCCCGCGCGATCGGGCCGAAGAGCCGCGCCGCGTCGGCCATCACGTCGCCGACGACCGCCCGCTCGCCGGCGAGGCCCTCGGACTCGAGCTGCCGGGCCGAGCGCTCGTCCGGGCAGAGGAGCAGCGCCGCGAGCCGGTCGACCGCGATCCGGTTCCGCTCCTCGGGCATCTCGAGGTCGAAGCTGCGCAGGCCCGCCTCGACGTGCGCGACGGGCACCTCGCCGGCCGCCTCGGCGCCCGCCAGCGTCGAGTTGGTGTCGCCGTAGACGAGCACCCAGTCGGGCCGCTCCGCCTCGACGGCGGCCCGGATCGGCCCAGCCATCGCGGCCGGGTCGGCGGTGCGCAGATCGAGTCGGTGGCGCGGCTCGTCGAGGCCGAGCTCCTCGAAGAAGACCGCCGACATCTCCCGGTCCCAGTGCTGGCCGGTGTGCAGCGTCACCTCGTCGATGCCCGCCTCCCGCAGCGCCAGCGAGAGCGGGCCCGACTTGACGAACTGCGGGCGGTTCCCTACGACCGAGAGCACGCGCACGAGCGGCTACACTACCCGCGGTTCTGCGGGCCGTTAGCTCAGTTGGTAGAGCAGGGGACTCTTAATCCCAAGGTCGAAGGTTCGAGTCCTTCACGGCCCACTTCGTCCGCGCCGGCCGCCAGGGCTCGCGCTCCTTCCTCTCGCAGCGGCTCGCCTCTCCGGCCGCGAACGCCGGCTCGGTCGGGCTGGGCGCGCGCCGGACGCTCGACGCGCCCGCCGTGCCTGCCGGGCGACTCGGACGCTCGCGGCGTATGCTGCCGGCGGTGAGATCGCGCCCTCCGCGCCTCGGTGCTGATCCCGCTCGCGCTGGCGCTCGTCGCCTGCGGCGGCGGGAAGAGCGGCGCGAAGGGTCCGCGGACGTTCACGAACCCGGTGCTGCGGGCCGACTTCCCCGACCCGTTCGTGCTCCGCGCCGGCGACCGGTACTACGCCTACGCGACGCAGGGGAACGGCAAGAACATCCAGGTGGCCCGGTCGCGTGACCTGGTCGACTGGGAGCGGCTCGGCGACGCGATGCCGGAGGTCGCTCCCTGGGCGACCGCGGGGCACACGTGGGCGCCCGAGGTGCTGCGCGTGGGCGACCGGCTACCTCCTCTACTACGCCGCCTACGGGACGAAGCAGGGCGTGCAGTGCGTGGGACTGGCCGAGGCGGACGAGCCGGAGGGGCCCTTCCGCGACTCCGGCTCGACGCCGTTTCTCTGCCAGCCCGACGAAGGCGGGTCGATCGACCCCTCCCCCTTCCGCGACGAGGACGGGAGCCTCTACCTGCTCTGGAAGAACGACGGCAACTGCTGCGGGAAGTCGACCTGGATCTACGCGCAGCGTCTCTCGGCGGACGGGCGGCGGCTCGTCGGCCGGCGCGCGCGGTTGCTGACCGCCGACCAGTGGCAGTGGGAGGGGCCGCTCGTCGAGGCGCCGACGCTCTGGCTCGAGGGCGGCCGCTACGTCCTCTTCTTCTCCGCCAGCGCCTACAACACCGCCGACTACGCGGTCGGCTACGCGACCTGCGCGGGGCCGCTCGGCCCCTGCGAGGCCTCGCCGCGGAACCCGATCCTGAAGACGCGTTGCCGGGCGGCCGGGCCGGGGCACCAGGCAGTCGTGCGCACGGCCGGCGGCGAGGAGTGGCTCGTCTACCACGCCTGGCCGCCGAACGGGATCGGCGCCTCGAGCCCCGGGCGGCTGCTCTGGCTCGACCGCCTCGAGTGGCGCGGCGGCGTGCCCGTCGTGCACGGGCCGACGTGCGGTCCGCAGGCGGCGCCCTCGTAGCTCCCCGCATCCGTCTGCGGCAGAAGCATCGGAAGCCGTTTCGAAAGGCCGTCAGCGGGCAAGCCGAACCGCACTGGTAGCTCGAGCGCGGGGGTGGGCGATGGCCGGCGGGATCCAGACCGAGACTGTCACGACGAAGATCCCGGCGCGGATGGACAGGTTGCCGTGGACGCGCTGGCACTGGCTGATCGTCGTCTCGCTCGGGACCGTCTGGATCCTCGACGGGCTCGAGGTGACGATCAAGGGCGCGGTCGGCGCCTCGCTGCAGGACTCGATCGGCTTCTCGACGGTGCAGGTCGCGGGGTCGGCGTCGATCTACCTCTTCGGCGCCATCTCGGGCGCCCTCTTCTGGGGGTACCTGACCGACCGCTTCGGACGGAAGAAGCTCTTCATCATCACGCTGCTCGTCTACATGCTCGGCGTCACCGGGACGACGCTCGCCGGCATGTTCGAGGTCGGCTTCCTGACGCCGTACGTCTGGTTCGCGATCTTCCGCTTCATCACCGGCTTCGGGATCGGCGGCGAGTACTCGGCGATCAACTCGGCGATCGACGAGCTGATCCCCGCCCGCGTGCGCGGCTGGGTCGATCTCGTCATCAACGGCTCCTACTGGCTCGGCACCATCGTCGGCGCCTCGCTCGGCTTCGTGTTCCTGAACACGCTGCCGAGCGGCCTCGCCTGGCGGATCTCCTTCGGCCTCGGCGGCTTCCTCGCGATCGGCCTGCTGCTGCTGCGGCTGTACGTCCCGGAGAGCCCGCGCTGGCTGATGGTGCACGGCCGCGAGGAGGAGGCGGAGGAGACCGTCCGCGAGATCGAGGAGGACGTGGCCGACTACGCGGACCTGGACGAGCTCGAGGAGCCGGACGACGACGAGGCGATCGAGCTGCGCGAGCGCGAGAGCGTGGGCTTCGTCACGATCGCCCGGACGCTCTTCGGCGTCTACCCGAGGCGCTCGATCGCGGGCGGCTCGATCATGCTGACGCAGGCCTTCCTCTACAACGCCATCTTCTTCACCTACGGGCTGATGGTGACGACCTTCTTCGGCATCAGCCCGAAGATCGTGCCGCTCTTCCTGATCCCGTTCGCGGCCGGGAACTTCCTCGGCCCGCTCGTGCTCGGGAAGTTCTTCGACACGATCGGCCGGAAGGTGATGATCCCGCTCACGTTCGCGGTCGCCGGCGTGTGCACGATCATCACGGGCTTCCTCTTCTGGCAGGGCTGGATCGGCAACGCGATCTGGATGACCGTCGCCTGGGTCGTGATCTTCTTCTTCGCCTCGGCGGGAGCGAGTGCGGGCTACCTGACGATCTCCGAGACCTTCCCGCTCGAGATCCGGGCGATGGCGATCGCGTTCTTCTACGCGCTCGCGACCGGTATCGGCGGCGTCGGCGGTCCCTACCTGTACGGGATCCTGATCGCGAGCGAGCGGCGGGTCGAGATCTTCTACGGCTACGCGATCGGCGGCGGCCTGATGCTCTTCGGCGCGCTGATGCACCGGCTCTTCGGCGTCGAGGCGGCCCAGGAGTCACTCGAGGACGTCGCGCAGCCGCTCTCGGCGAAGGACGCCGAGGAAGAGCGGGGCGAGGGCGACGGGCCGGACGAGCAGGCGGCCGACGAGCCGACCGGCCGCGAGCGCGACGAGGTCGACGAGGTCGGCGACGAGGAGCGCGAGCGGGAGCGGGGACGCCCGTACGGCTTCCGGCCGAGCACGACCGGCGGCTTCTGGACGATGACGGGGCTGCCGGAGCAGGACAGCTGGCTCGACAGCGAGATCGAGGCGCTCGCGCGTGCCCTCGTCGAGGACGGCCCCGCGGCGCGCCAGGAGCTGCGCAGCCGCGTCCGGGCCCGCTACTGGGGCCCCGGCCGCTTCTCGAGCGCGCTCAGGGAGGCCGAGCGCGCCGGGCTGGTCCGGCGCGACGGCGGTCGCTACGAGGCCTCGGACGGCGCCCGGGAGGCGGTGGGGGAGCCGGAGCGCTCCCGCGGGTGAGCACGCCGCTCGCCTGCCGGGTGCTCGGGCACCGCTGGCACTTCCGCGTCGAGGACGTGGACGTCGCGTGGAGCTGCGTCCGCGGCTGCCCCGGCGGCCGGCGCTCCTATCCCTCGCACGCCGAGGCGCGGCTGATGGCGCGGCGCCTCAACCGCGGAGCGCCGGGGCCGCCGATCGGCCTCCTGACCGCCCTCGGCGGCACGGTCCTGCGGAGGCCGAAGGCGGCGGCCGGCCGGGCTAGAGCAGCGGCGGACGACGGCGGAGCGGGTCCGCGAAGATCCAGTCGCGCGGGTCGACCTCGGCGCGCGGGACCGGCGGCGGGGTCGGGCGATGCTTGCGGCGGTAGCGCTTCACGACTGGTGCACCTCCTGGGTCGCGCGGACGACGGAGACGTCGCCGCTGACGGTCTTGACGCGGAGCTCGACGAGCGGCCCGTCCTCGGCGGCGGGATCGTCGCCGAGGTCGAGCTCCGAGCGGGTGTCGCCGGAGAGGGTCGAGGCGTCGACGTGGACGCGGGAGCCGCGGCGGATCCCGACCTCGACGTCGCCGGAGACGGACTGGAGCCGTGCCTCGCCCTCGCGGACGGAGCCGACCTCGACGTCCCCGGAGACGGTGTTGACGGCGACGGCGCCGCCGACGGCGCGGACCTCGAGGTCGCCGGAGACCAGGTTGGCCCGGAGTGCGCCGCCGATCCGGCCGACCGCCGCGTCGCCGGAGGCGGTGTTCAGCGAGACGTCGCCGCCGACGTCGCCGAGCCGGAGGTCGCCGCTCGCGCTCTTCAGCGACGCCTCGCCGGCGACGCGGTCGGCGAGCAGGTCGCCCGACGCCGTGGCGGCGTCGAGGCGCTCGAGCAGGCCGCGGACGACGAGGTCGGCCGACTTCGTGCGGACGGTCGCCGCGGCGCCGTCCGGGCAGCGCACGCGCAGGTACACCTCGGCGCTGCGGACGCCGAGCAGGCCCTTGCGGTCGCGCACCTCGACGACGACGGTGTCGCCGCGCTGCTCGACGGTGGCGTTCTCGAGCGCCTCGGCCGGGCCTTCGAGGTCGACCGAGGTCTCGTCGGCCCCGTCGTCGGTCTCGACGGTGATCTGGCCCGCGGGGACGCGGAGGTCGAGCCGGGGCGGTGTGGGCGTGGGGAAGCTGCGTTCCATCGGTGCTCCTTTCAGCTGCGGCCGTAGCCGGTCAGGCGCCGGCCCGGGCCGCTGCGCGGCCGGGACTCGACGGCGCGCGCGAGGGCGCGGACGAGCCAGGCGTTGACGGAGACGCCCTCCCGGGCGGCCGCCGACTCGACGCCGGACTTGAGCGACGCCGGCAGGCGGAGGGTGATCCGGGCGGAGAGGTCCTCGCCGGCGGTGCCGGGCTCGGGCTCGCCCTCGACGTAGACGAGCTCGGGCTCCTGGCCGGCGAGCCGGACCTCGACGTGGCCGCCGGGCAGGCTCGAGGAGAGCTCGAGCGCCGCCTGCGAGAGCACGTCGAGCAGGCGCAGGCGCAGGTTGGCGCCGAGCGCGTCGGCGAGCCGCTGCCCGACCTGGGCGGCGCGCTCGTCGCCGAGCTCGGCGACGGCGGTCAGCTCCTGCTTGAGGCCGTCGATCACGAGGGTCAGGTTCATGGCGACATCACTATGACATCACTAATGATGTCTGTCAAGTGTCTTCGATGCAGCGCCCAGGCTCGCCCTGCCGCCAGCCGCTCGGGCGCCGTCGGGTGCGAGAACAGGGTCAGGTACGCGGCGCGCGGCGGCTCGAGGTCGGCGAGGTTGGCGACGGCGAGCTCCCGGAAGGCGCCCTCGTAGGCCGGGAGGTCGTGCGTCAGCTCGAGCGAGAAGCGGTCGGCCGTGCGCTCGAGCCGCCGCGAGAGCGCCGACCCGAACGGCAGCGCCAGCAGCTCGAGCCCGGAGCCGACGAGCAGCAGCGCCGGCACCGTGCGCGCCGCGCCGACGTCGAGCGGCAGCGCCCAGAGCACGACGACGAAGGCGGCGGCTCCGGCCATGCCGAGGCCGGTCAGGAGCGCGAGGTGGCGGTGCCGGCGGTGCCCGAGCTCGTGGGCGACGACGAGCGCGACCTGATCCGCGTCCGCGGCCTCGAGCAGCGTGTCCCAGACGACGACGCGGCGCGTCCTGCCGAGCCCCGAGACGTAGGCGTTGTGGCGCCGCGTGCGCCGGCTCGCGTCGGCGACGAGCACCTCGCGCACCGGCACGCCGGCGCGGACCGAGAGGTCGCGGAGCCGCCCGGCGAGCTCCGCGTCCTCGAGCGGCGCGAAGCGGTTGAAGAGCGGCTCGAGCACGACGGGCGCGACGAAGCCGCCCGCGAGCACGAGCAGCGCCGAGGCGCCCGCGGCGGCGGCCGGCCACGCCGACGGCAGCGCGCGGGCGAGGCCGACGAGCGGCTCGAGCGCGACGGCTGCGAGCACGGTCCCGACGGCGAGGCCCTTGCCGCGATCGGCCGCCCAGCCGCGCCAGGCCTGCGCGGTCAGCTCCCAGGCGCGGTCGCGGCGGTGCCGGTAGGCGGCGAAGGGCAGGCGCACGAGCCAGGTCGCCGCGGTCGCGGCGGCGGCGAGGCAGAGGACGCCGGCGGCCCACGGGAGCCGCGCCCGCCCAGCCGAGCGGGGCCGCGAACGCGAGCGCGGCGAGCGCTCCCAGCGAGAGCCCCGTCTCGGCCACGAGGGCGCGGTAGAGCGGCCGGTGGTAGCGGCGGGCGCGCTCGACCTGCGCCTCGGTGAAGCCGTCGTCCCGGCTCGGCTGATGCACCGAGCTGATCTTTACCTCTCCTTGTGCCGTCCGCGTCTATCCTTTACGGACGATGGCGACAGAGGTCGACGCTGTCACCCCGCTTCGCGGGCACGGCCGCCAACCGCGAGCTCGCCGACGAGTGGCGGCGGCTGCGGCGGGCCGCGACCGGCGTCGCCCTCCTGACGAGCCCGGCGGCGTTCGTCTGGTTCCATCGCCAGGCGGGCCTCTCGGCCGGCTGGGCGATCGTGGTCGCGCTGCTCGTCGTGATCGGCTTCCGCGGCCTGCTCGACCTCGTCCTGCGCCGGCTGATCCCCTGGCCGACGCTCTTCGGCACCGACGACGCCCGTCTGCGCGAGGACGACGTCGTCGCCCGCCGCCGCGCCTGGTTCTGGCAGCGGCGCGTCCAGCTCGCGACCTGGATCCTCGCGATCGTCACCGTCGTCTGGCTCTTCCAGGTGCTCAAGAACGGCGAGGGCTCCTGGACGGGCACCTTCGGGACGATCTTCAGCGGCCTCGGGCGGATCCTCTCGACGCCGGCCTTCTGGATGCAGGTGGTCGTCGTCTTCTTCCTCTTCTTCGCCAACTTCGCGATCCTGATGGGGCCGCTGCTCCTGATGGGGATCTCGCAGATCCGCGGCTACGAGCCCGGCGACGCGCAGTGGGGCGTCAAGCTCGAGGACGTCCGCGGCCAGGTCGAGGCCAAGGAGGAGGTGCGGCGCGTCGTCAGCCTCTGGCAGTCGGGCGAGGCGTTCGAGCAGGCGGGCGGCAAGCGCGAGCGCGGCCTGATGTTCCTCGGCGCGCCCGGCACCGGCAAGACGATGCTGGCGAAGGCGATCGCGACCGGCTTCAACTCGCCCTTCGTCTCGATCCCCGGCTCCGGCTTCGCCGCGACCTTCATCGGCGTCGACGCGATCATCGTCCGCTACCTGGCCCGGAAGGCGAAGCGGCTCGCGGCCAAGTGGGGCGGCACCTGCATCGTCTTCATCGACGAGATCGACGCGGTCGGGATGCGCCGCAACGCGCTCCAGGGCGGCGCCGGGGGCACCTTCTCCGCCGACGCGCCGCGTCTCGAGGACTACCTCTTCCACGGGCCGATGGGTTCGCTCTCGGCCGGCGGCGACTGCATCCTCGAGACGCGGGCCTGGCGCGAGCGGCTCTTCGCGGAGCGCGCGCCGCGGCCGCTCTCGCCCTACCCGGGCGTCTACCACCGGCTCAACCAGGTCGTCGGCTTCATGTTCCCCGGCGGCATGGGCGGCATGGGCGGCCAGCTGGCGCTGAACCAGCTGCTCGTGACGATGGACGGGATCGACAACCCGCCGTTCGGACGCCGCGTGCTCACGAATCGCCTGAACACGCTGCTCGACGCGACCTACCTCGTCCCGCGCCGGCTCGGCGGGGTCTCGCTGCGGCTGCCCGCCCCGAAGCCCGCGCGGCGACCAGATCTTCTTCATCGGCGCCACCAACGTGCCGCTCGAGAACCTCGACCCGGCCCTGATCCGGCCGGGCCGGATGGGCCGCCACGTCTGGTTCCGGACGCCGACGAAGGACGACCGCAAGGACATCTTCGACCTCTACCTCGGCAAGGTCGCGCACGACTCCGACCTCGACCTCTCGCACGCCCGGGACGAGCTGGCGCGGATGACGAACGGCTACTCGCCGGCGATGATCGACCAGGTCTGCTCGATGGCGCTGACCTACGCCCAGCACGACGGGCGCTCGGCCTTCTCGCGGAGCGACATCGTCGAGGCGATGACCACGATCGAGTCGGGCACCGCCATCGGGATCGACTACGTGCCCTCCGAGACGCGCGCGGTCGCGATCCACGAGGCGGGCCATGCCGCCACCGGCCATGTCTACATGCAGGGCAGCGAGTCGACCCGGCTCTCGATCAAGATGCGCGGCGGCTCGCTCGGCCACCACCAGGCGATGGAGAAGGAGGAGCGCTTCTCGGCCTGGCGCTCCGAGGACATGGCCCGGCTGGCCTGGACGCTCGGGGCGATGGCCGCCGAGCACGTCTTCTACGGCGAGAACTCGCGCGGCGTCGGCGGCGACGTCCAGAGCGCGACCACGCTCGCGGCGATGATGGTCGGCGCCTGGGGGATGGCGCCGCCGCCCCTGCCCGTCTCGGGCGGCTTCGCGGACGAGACGGAGGAGCAGACGCGGGAGCGTCGTGGCGAAGCGGCTGCAGACGATCGGCCGGCACGTCATGAACTCGACGCACGGCGGCAACGCGATGACCGCCGACCCGGTCGGAGCCGTCCTCCGCGACCGCGACCAGCGCGACGCGGCGGCCCAGCTCCTCGGGCACGCCTTCGTCACCGCCTACAACCTCGTGCGCGCCAACCGCGAGGGGGTCGACCGGATCGCGACGACGCTGGCCGAGCGGCGCGAGCTGCACGGCGACGAGGTCGTCCGGCTGCTCGACTCGGTCGGGCTCCGCGCCCCCGAGCTCGATCTCGCAGACGAGGAGCAATGGCCGAGGCTCTGAGCGAGGAGCAGCCGCTCGTCGAGCATGCGACCGGGCGGGAGGGCTCGGCCTTCCGCGGGCGCTTCCGCCTCGCCTACGCGGCGCTCGCCGTGATCCTCTGGGTCGCGGTCGCGGTGCTCGCGGTCGTGCTCTCGCGGGACGGCTCGGCGCCGCAGCGGCCCTGGTCGGCCTGGGAGCCGCAGGCGCGCTCGAGCCTCGACCGGGCCGGCGAGATCGCCGCCCACGTCGCCCCGCTCTACCGGACCGGCGCCGGTGCCCAGCTCGTCGGCATCCAGGCGCACCTGCCCGAGGTGCAGAACCAGCCGCAGAACGTGCCGGTCGAGGCGGTCGCGGTCCGGGGCGGCCTCAGCGGCCAGGAGATCGAGCGTCGACCCGACCTCGAAGTCGGTCTTCTACCTGCTCTGCGGCCTCGGCAAGGACTGCGCGATCGACGCGGGCGCGCCGTCCGCCTCGCGCGCCGTGCTGCTCCGCCGCGAGGCGCTCGAGCTCGCGCTCTACACCTTCGAGTACGCGGCGGCCGACTCCGTGGTCGCGTTCCTGCCGCCCGCGACCGGCGCGGACGGCAAGAGCGTCAGCTGGGCGATCTACTTCAGGCGGGCCGACTTCGAGCGGGCGCTCTCGCAGCCGCTCGCGGCGACCCTGCCCGCCCACGAGCGGCTGACGCCCGCCGCTCTCGGCCGTGCCGAGAGCGACGCGGTCGAGCGGCTGACGACGCCGCGCGCCTACGCGACCTCCTTCACGGCGGCCCAGGACGGCGGCGCCGTGCTCGTGCTCGACCCGCTCGCGCGCTCGCAGTAGCTCGATATCGTTCTGCGGCGAGCGGAAAGGAGCGGGGTGCCCGACCGGGAGGGACCGACGCAGCACGAGAGCCGGGAAGGCGTCTCGCCCGAGCTGCTGGAGACGTTGCTCGGCGCCGTGGCGGACGCCGTCACGGTGATCGACCGGACCGGCCGGATCGTCTACGCGAACCCGCGGGCGCTCGAGCTGATCGGCTTCGACTCGCTCGAGGAGCTGCAGGCGGTGCCCGCGTGGGAGGTGGCCTCGGCGTTCGTGATGCTGACCGACGACGGGACGCCGCTGCCTGCCGAGCGGCTGCCGACCCGGCGCGTGCTCGAGGGGGAGCCCTACGCCGAGGAGCTCGTCTGCTATCGCGCCGGGCCCGCCGGGGAGGAGCGCTGGTCGCAGGTCCGGGCGCTGCCGCTCCGCGACGAGCGGGGCGAGGCGGTCCAGGCGATCAGCATCTTCCACGACGTCACCGAACGGCGCCGGGGCGAGCAGCGGCTGCAGCTCCTGGCCGAGGCGAGCACGCTGCTCGGCTCGTCGCTCGACTACGAGGCGACGCTGCGCGGGCTCGGGCCGCTGCTCGTGCCGACCCTGGCCGACTGGTACTCGGTCGACCTCGAGCAGGCGGGCACGCTGCGACGGATCGCCGTCGAGCACGCCGACCCCGCTCGGGCCGCGCTCGGCTGGCAGCTCTGGCGCCGCGGCGGCCCGGGCACGGCCGCGCGTCGCGCCTACGAGACGGGCGGCCCGGTCCACCTGGCCGAGATCGGCGACGAGCACCTGCGCGAGGCGTTCGCCGACGAGGAGTCGCTCCGCCTCGCACGGGAGCTCGGCTTCCGCTCCGCGCTCGCCGTCCCGCTCGTCTCGCGCGGCCGCACGCTCGGCGCGTTGACGCTCGCCTCGGCCGAGAGCGGCCGCGGCCTCGGCCGGGAGGAGCTGGGGCTGGCGGACGAGCTCGCGCGCCGCGTCGCCGCCGCCGTCGACAACGCGCGGCTCTACCAGGAGATGCGCGAGGCCGCCGCCCTGCTCGACCTGCTCTTCGCCTCCGCGCCGGCCGGCTTCGCCTTCTTCGACCGCGACCTCCGCTTCGTCCGCGTCAACGAGGCGCTGGCCGAGATCAACGGGCTGCCGGTCTCGGAGCACATCGGCCGCAACCTGCTCGAGCTGCTGCCGGAGCTCGGCCCGGAGGTCTTCGCCGCCTACGATCGCGCCGTCACGGCGGGCGAGCCGACGCTCGGCCTCGAGACGGGCGGCGAGCTCGCCGCCCGTCCGGGAGAGCGTCGCGTCTTCCGCGTCAGCGTCTACCCCGTGCGGGACGCGACCGGCGAGCTGCTCGGCGCCGGCTCGATCGTCAGCGACGAGACCGAGCGGGTGGCGCTGCTCGAGCGCGAGCAGGCAGCGCGCGCCGCCGCGGAGACGGCGGCGGCCTCGCTGCGCACGCTCGAGCGGATCAGCGGCACGGCCCTCGAGCACCTCTCGCTCGACGACCTGATGCAGGAGCTGCTCTCGAGCCTCGCCGAGCTGGTCGGGGCGGAGTCGGCGCTGATCCTGCTGCGTGACGGCACCGGGCCGGCAGCTCGAGGTCCGGGCGGCGGCCGGCTTCGGCGGCGAGCTCGCCGAGGCCGTCCCGATTCCGCTCGGCCGGGGCCTGGCGGGCCGCGTCGCGGCGAGCCGGACGCCGCAGCTGATCGACGACCTCGACCAGGTCGAGCTCGTCAGCCCGCACCTGCGTCTCCGCGGCATCCGCTCGCTCGTCGCCGTCCCCCTGCTCGCCGAGGGAGACGCGCTCGGCGTCCTGCACGTGGGCTCGCTGGAGCCGGCGCACTTCTCGCCCGCGGACGTGCGCCTGCTCGAGCTCGTCGGCGACCGGATCGCGCTCGCGATCAACCAGGCCTCGCTCTACGAGGCGGAACGCTCGGCCAGGCTCGCCGCGCAGCAGGCGCAGGAGCGGCTCGCCTTCCTCGCCGAGGCGAGCGAGGTGCTGGGCTCCTCGCTCGACTACGACGCCACGCTCGGCAGCCTCGCCCGGCTCGCGGTGCCGCGGCTCGCGGACTGGTGCGCGATCGACGTCCTCGCCGCCGACGGCGAGGTCGAGCGGGTCGCCGTCGCGCACGTCGACCCGGCCAAGGTGGCGCTCGCCGAGGACCTGCACCGCCGCTACCCGCCCCGGCCGCGACGACGAGCAGGGCGCGCACGGCGTCCTCCGCAGCGGCAAGCCGATGCTCGTGCCGGAGATCCCGACCGGAGCTCCTCGCCGAGAGCCTCGCCGACCGGCCGGAGTACCTGGCGGCGCTGCAGCGGCTCGGGCTCCGCTCGCTGATGCTGGTGCCGCTCGTCTCACGCGGCCGGACGCTCGGCGTCATCTCGCTGATCTGGGCGGAGTCGGACCGCCGCTACGACGAGGGCGACCTCGCCTTCGCGCGGGAGCTCGCCCGCCGCGCGGCCGCGGCGGTCGACAACGCCCTCCTCTTCCGCGCCGCCGAGGAGCGCGGGCAGGCGGCGCGGATCCTGCAGAACGTCGGCGACGGCGTCGTCCTCGTCGACGGGCACGGCGTCGTGCGCTACTGGAACGAGGCGGCGGCCGGGATCATCGGCCTCCCCGCGCTCGCGGGTGCTCGAGCGGCCGATCGCGGACTCGGTGCCGGGCTGGCCGCAGATCGAGCCGCTCGTGCCGGTCGGCGGCACGCCGCAGTCGATGCCGCTCCAGCTCGGAGACCGCGAGCTCTGGATCTCGATCTCCGGCGTCGCGCTCGAGGAGGGAACGGTCTACGCGTTCCGCGACCTGACCGAGGAGCGGGCGCTCGAGGAGCTGCGGACGGAGTTCGTCTCGACGGTCTCGCACGAGCTGCGGACGCCGCTGGCGGCGATCTACGGCGCCGCGATGACGCTGCGGCGCGTCGACGTCGACCTCGACGAGGACCGGCGCGACACCCTGCTCGACGTCGTCACCGGCGAGGCCGACCGGCTGGCGCGGATCGTCAACGACATCCTCTGGGCGAGCCGCCTCGACAGCGCCACCCTGCACGTGTCGATCGAGAGCTGCGACGCCGCGGGCCTGGCCGGCGCCGTGGTCGAGGCGCAACGGGCGCACCTGCCGCCCGGGATCGCCGTCGAGTGCACCGCCCCGGCAGGGCTGCCGTCGGTGGCCGCCGACCCGGAGAAGGTGCGCCAGGTGCTCGTCAACCTCGTCGACAACGCGGTCAAGTACTCCCCCGACGGCGGCCGCGTCGACGTGCGGCTGTCGGCGCGCGGCGCCCACGTCCGCTTCGTGGTCGCAGACGAGGGGCTCGGCATCCCCTTCGCCGAGCAGCGCCGGATCTTCGACAAGTTCTACCGCCTCGACCCGAACCTGACCCGCGGCGTCGGCGGCACGGGGCTCGGGCTCTACATCTGCCGCGAGCTCGTCCGGCGCATGAACGGCCGCATCTGGGTCGAGTCCGAGCCCGGCCGCGGCAGCGAGTTCCTCGTCGAGCTGCCGATCGCGGGCGGCGACGAGGACGTCCGCGCGGGGCTCTCCGACTGAGCGGCTTGCCGCGGGACGTCCGGCGCGCCCGAAGCCTCTACCGGCGCGCGGCGGCCCGCGCCGGCTCGGGGAGCGTCAGCGCGAAGCGGGCGCCGTGCGGCTCGGCCCGCTCGTAGTCGAGCGAGCCCCCGAGCGCCTGCGCGTAGGAGCGGGCGATCGCGAGCCCGAGCCCGGCTCCCCGGCGGTCGCGCGAGCCGCGCGAGAAGCGCTCGAACAGCGTCGGGACGAGCGCCGGGTCGACGCCGGCGCCCGCGTCCTCGACGACGAGCTGCGGCGGCGGCCCCGGCTCGAGGCGCACGCGCACGGGCGGGCCGCCGTAGCGGAGCGCGTTCACGAGCAGGTTCGAGAGCACGCGCTCGAGCATGTCGGGGTCGGTGACGAGCTCGAGCTCGGGCGCGATCTCGGCGACGACGTCGTCCCGGCGGTCGGGGGCGATGCGCGTCACGAGCTCGTCGACGAGCCGGCGCGGGCAGAACCGCCGCGGCTCGGGGGCGGCTCGCGGGACTCGAGCCGCGAGAGGTCGAGCAGCTGCTCGGTCAGGAGGGCGAGCCGGGTCGTCTGCTCGTAGGCGGCCGCGCGCAGCTCGCGCAGCTGCTCGGGGGCGAGCTCGTCGCCGCGGAGGTGGAGCGTCGAGACGACGCCGTGGACGACGGCGATCGGCGTCCGCAGCTCGTGGGCGGCGAGCGAGACGAAGCTCGAGCGCGCGTCGAGCGAGGCCTCGAGGCGGCCGAAGCGCCGCGCCTGCTCGATCGAGACGCCTGCGACGACCCCGAGCGCGCTCAGGAGCGACAGCGCCTGCTCGTCGAGGTCGAGCTCGCCGCCGTCCGCGTCGCCGATCAGGATATCCGCAGTGCTCGCCGTCGCTCCGCAGCGGCACCGCCACCCGGCGGCCGTCGCCCGTGGCGCGGCCGCTGCGGCGCGCCCGCTCGACCAGCGGGTGTCGCGCCGCGAGCTCGTCGGCGTCGACGACGCTCGCCCGCTCGAGGCCGAACTGCGCGCGGGCCTCGGCGCAGAGGCGGTCGACGATCGCGGCCTCGTCGCCGGGCGCCGCCGCGACGGTGCGTGCCAGCGACTCGAAGGCGCGCAGCGCCGGTGAGAGGCGGTCTGCCATCACGGGCACTTGTGTCCCGGGCGGCGGGAGTCCCAAACGGACGAGGCGGCCCGGAGGCCGCCTCGCGCGTCGATCCGTCCCGGTCCGGTCCGGCCGCCGCTAGGGGACGGGGCCGTCCTCGACGTAGGTCGTGCGCCGGCTGCTCGTGGCGCGGCCGGGGCCCCACCACGTCGACCAGAGGATCAGCGACAGCAGCGCGCCGACGGCGCCCACCGCGATCAGGATCCAGCCGATCGCGTGCAGGTCGACGCCGTTGACGGTCGCGCTGACGCCCCAGTTCAGGATCGCTCCGGCGGCGATCAGGATCAGGCTGATACCGAGACCCATTTTCGTACCTCCTCAGGGGGTTGCGTTCGTCTCCCGTTGCACCGAGCGGTGCAGAGGGAAAACGGCGACCGGCCTCGTCCGGATACGGCCTGCGGGTCTTCTGGCGGGACCATCTGCGGGTTGAGTAGTCTCATCTGCCGGTGCGCAGGGGCTCACTTCTCCAGCTCGTGCTCTTCGGCGCGATCGCCGGTGTGATCGCCGGAAGCACGGCGTACTTCATCCCGTGGCTGCCCGACTGGGCGGGCAAGGAGGCGGACCGGATCGGCTTCGTCTTCTGGTTCACGACCGTGATCGCGATCGGCGTCTTCGCCCTGGTCGCCGCGGTGATCGCCTACGAGATCTGGAAGTTCCGGGCGCCGCCCGAGGACGACCTCGACGGGTTGCCGATCCACGGCCACACCGGCCTCGAGATCTGGTGGACGGCGGTCCCGGCCGTGCTCGTGACCGCGATCTCGATCATCAGCGCGGTCGTGCTGGCGCAGAACTCGAACGCCGGCTCGAAGCCGCTCGTCGTCAAGGTGACGGCGCAGCAGTTCGCCTGGCAGTTCACCTACCCGGACGGGAACACCTACGGCGAGCTGCGGCTGCCGGTCGACCGGCCGACGAAGCTGCAGATCACCTCCAAGGACGTGATCCACTCGTTCTGGGTCCCGGAGCTGGCGCAGAAGCAGGACGCCGTCCCGGGGCAGGTGAACGACCTCGTGATCACGCCGACCCGCGAGGGCACCTACGACGTCATCTGCACCGAGCTCTGCGGCCTCGGGCACGCGATCATGCGGTCGAGGGCGCTCGTGCTGGCCCAGCCGCAGTTCGCCGCCTGGCAGCGCAACCCCGGCGGCCAGACGCAGGGGCCGGCCGGCCTCGCGGTCTTCAACCAGTCGGGCTGCGGCGGCTGCCACACCTTCGGGCCGGCCGGCTCGACGCAGCAGACGGGGCCCGACCTCGACCAGCTGCCGCAGCAGGCCCGCCGGGCGGGGCAGCCGCTCGAGCAGTTCGTGCGGACCTCGATCGTCGACCCCGGCGCCTACCTCGAGCCCGGCTACCAGGACATCATGCCCCACACGTTCAAGGACTCGATCCCGTCCGCCAAGCTCGACCAGCTCGTGCAGTACCTCGTCGAGGGGAGCCGGCAGCAATGACCTCGATCGCCGCCAGGCACGACCTCCACCCGGCCGACGCCCCGCCGCCGCCGCGGCGCGGGCTGCGCCGCTTCACGGCCCCGGGCTGGCTGCGGATGGCCTGGCTCCTGCCGCTCTTCTTCGGCCTCGGCGTCCTGCTCGGCCCCGGCATCCGCTGGGCGATCGGCTACGAGCCGGTCTGGGACGGCTCCGTCTGGGCGACCGTCGAGATGGTCACCTGCGGCATCGGCTTCCTCGTCTCGCTCGGCGGCTTCGACTACTGGCTCCGCTACGCGGTCGGCGCGCCGACGCGTCCCCGAGGACCACTCGGGCCACGGCGCCCGCAGCTGGCGCGACTACTTCCGCGTCAACACGGACCACAAGGTGATCGGGGTCCAGTACGTCGTCACGACGATCGGCTTCTTCGTGATCGGCGGCTTCATGGCGATGCTCTTCCGCGCCGAGCTCGCCCGCCCGGGCGCCCAGTTCGTCGACCCGCAGACCTTCAACGGCCTGGTCTCGGTGCACGCGGCGCTGATGATCTTCCTCTTCATCATCCCCGCCTTCGCCGGGCTCGGGAACTACGTGATCCCGCTGATGATCGGCGCCCCGGACATGGCCTTCCCGCGCCTGAACGCGCTCTCGTTCTGGATGCTGCCGGTCGCCGGCGGCCTGATGCTCGCGAGCTTCCTCGCCCCCGGCGGCGCCTTCGCGACCGGCTGGACGAGCTACGCGCCGCTCTCGGTGCACCAGCCGATGGGGCAGCTCTTCTTCAACATGGCCGTCCAGTGGGCCGGCGCGAGCTCGATCGCGACCGCGCTCAACTTCCTGGTCACGATCATCACCATGCGCGCGCCCGGGATGACCTTCTGGCGCCTGCCGCTGCTCGTCTGGGCGAACTTCACGACGAGCCTGCTCGTCGTCGTCGCGACCCCGTTCATCGCCGGCTCGCAGTTCCTCGTCCTCTTCGACCGCGTCCTGCACACGAGCTTCTTCGAGCCGGCCAGCGGCGGCTACGTGCTCGGCTACCAGCACATCTTCTGGTTCTACTCGCACCCGGCCGTCTACATCATGGTGCTGCCCGGGTTCGGGATCATCAGCGAGGTCGTCTCGGTGATGAGCCGCAAGCCGGTCTTCGGCTACCGGCTGATGGCCCTGAGCCTGCTCGCGATCCTGATCCTCGGCTTCTCGGTCTGGGCGCACCACATGTTCGTCGCCGGGATGGCGCCGTGGCTGCGCGTGCCGATGATGGTCACCTCGATGGTGATCGCGGTGCCGACGGGGGTGAAGGTCTTCTCCTGGCTCGGGACGATGTGGGAGGGCCGGCTCCACTTCACGACGCCGATGCTGTTCGCGCTCGGCTTCATCTCGATGTTCGTGATCGGCGGCCTCTCCGGCATCTACCTGGCCTCGGTGCCGATCGACATCCACGTCTCCGACACCTACTTCGTCGTCGCCCACATCCACTACGTGCTCTTCGGCGGCTCCTTCTTCACGATCATGGCCGGGATCTACTTCTGGTTCCCGAAGATGACCGGCCGGATGTACAGCGAGAAGCTCGGGAAGCTGCACTTCTGGCTGACCTTCGTCGGCTTCAACCTGACCTTCTTCCCGATGCACTACCTGGGCCTGCACGGGATGCCGCGCCGGGTCGCCGACTACGTGCCGCGCTTCGCCGACCTGAACCTGTTCATCTCGATCGCCTCGTTCGGCCTCGGCGCCTCGACGCTCGTCTTCCTCTACAACATGATCTGGAGCTGGCGCTTCGGCCCGGAGGCGGGCTCCAACCCGTGGCGGTCGATGACGCTCGAGTGGCAGGTCTCCTCGCCGCCGCCGATCTTCAACTTCGACGAGATCCCGCAGGTGGTCGGCGGCCCGTACGAGTACGGCGTCCCCGGCGCCCGCCACGCGGTCATGGGCGGCTCCGCCCGGGAGGCCGAGCCGGCGGAGGTCGGCACCCCGTGAGCGGCGAGCAGCGCCACGTCCTCGTCGTCGCCAACGAGACGATCGCCGGCGAGGAGCTCTTGCTGCGGCTCCGCGAGCTCGCGGCGGGCGACGGCGTCACCTTCACGGTCGTCGCGCCGATCAACGAGCCGCGCGAGGGCTACGTCGTCTACGAGGACACCCGCCGGGCCGCGGCCGGCCGCCGGCTCGAGAAGAGCATGGCGCGGCTTCGCGAGGCGGGCGTGCACGCGCACGGCTTCGTCGCCGACGACGAGCCGGTGCAGGCCGTCAGGGACGCGCTCGCGAGCCTGGAGCCGCCCGTGGACGCGATCGTCGTCTCGACCCACCCCGAGGCCCGCTCCGGCTGGCAGCGGCGCCACGTGGTCGAGCAGATCCGGCGCGCCGCCGGCGAGATCCCGGTCGAGCACGTCGTCGTCGACCTGGCGGCGGCGTCCGAGGGCGAGCAGAACGTGCTCGTCGTCGCCAACGAGACGCTGCTCGGGTCGCGCCTCCTCGCCCGGATCCGCGAGCGCGCGGCGCAGGGCCCGGTCGGCTTCCTGATCGTCGCGCCCCAGAGCGACCCGAGCGCGCAGGCGCACCCGGACGCCGAGCGGCGGCTGCGCCAGGCGATCGTGCTGCTCCGGAGCGAGGGGATCGACGTGCACGGGCAGATCGCCCATCCCGACCCGTACGCGGCCGCGATGCACGCGGTGCGCGACGAGCGGGTCGACGAGCTGATCGTCTCGACCTTCGCGTCGCTCAAGTCGGGCTGGCTGCGGCGCGACCTGGTCGAGCGGCTGCGCAGGGACACCGGCCTGCCGGTCGAGCACGTCGTCGCCGAGGAGCCGGCGGAGGCGCGCGCGTAGTGGCCGTCCACGCCGAGACGCTCGACCACCACCACGGCCCGCCGCCGGCGCACCAGAGCTCGCGCGTCGATGCCCGCGTGCTCGGGATGTTCCTCTTCATCGCCTCCGAGGTGATGCTCTTCGGCGCCTTCTTCACGGCCTACTTCTTCATCCGCATCGTCAACGGCGCGGCCGAGTGGCCGCCGCCCCCCTACGAGTTCCCGAAGTTCGTCGCCTTCGTCAACACCTGCATCCTCGTCTCCTCGAGCTTCACGGTGCACTGGGCGCTCCACTCGATCCGGCACAACCGCCGCTCGGGCCTGCAGGCGGGGATGGTGCTGACCTTCCTGCTCGGGCTGACCTTCCTGATCACCCAGATCGTCGAGTACGCCCGCATCGGCTTCGCCCCGCACACGGGCGCGTTCGCCTCGGTCTTCTTCTGCCTGACCGGCCTGCACGGCGCCCACGTCTTCGTCGGGCTGACGATCCTGCTCTTCATGACGATCCGCTCGTTCCGCGGCCACTTCTCGGCCGAGGCCCACCACGGGGTCGAGATCGGCGGGATCTACTGGCACTTCGTCGACGTCATGTGGATCGTCGTGTACGTGACGGTCTACATCCTCTAGCCTCCGGGTAGAGGGAGTCCGTGCAGAACCCGTTCCGCACCGAGCCGCAGGCGTTCCGCTTCCTGATCGCGACGGTCGTCGGCTTCGGCCTGGTCGCGCTCGCCGGCGTCGTCGGCGGCACCTGGTGGGGCGTCGGCGTCTTCGTCGTCGTCACCGCCGTGGCGGTGTGGTGGTTCTTCTTCGGCGGCGACGAGGCGCCGCGCGAGCCGGCGCTCGTCCCGGACCGCCGGGAGGCCCCGGACGCGCTGCGGATCCTCGTCGTCGCCAACGAGTCCGTCGTCTCGGGCTCGGCGCTGGCCGACGAGCTCGACCGGCGCGCGGCCGGCAGGCGGGCCGAGGTGCTCGTCGTCGCGCCGGCGCTCAACTCGCCGCTCCGGCACCTGGCCTCCGACGAGGACCCCGCCCGCGCCGAGGCCCGTGAGCGGCTCGAGACCACGGTCGCGCGGCTGCGGGAGGCGGGGCTCGACGCACGGGGCGAGATCGGCGACCCCGACCCGATCCAGGCCGCCGAGGACGGGTTCCGGCTCTTCGGCCCCGACGAGGTCGTGCTCGCGACCCACCCGGAGGGCCGCTCCCACTGGCTCGAGCAGAACGTGGTCGAGAAGGCGCGCGAGCGGTTCGCGGTCCCGGTCACGCACGTCGTCGTCGACGTCGAGACCCAGCAGGACGAGATCCGATAACGACCGCACGGATCGTCCGACTCGAGCCGGGGCAGCTCCGGGGCGGGCTGCTGGAGCAGATCAAGGACGTCCACCGCCGCGCCGGCGCGGGCGCCGCGACCGACGACTGGGCCCGGGACTGGCTGCCGCGGCACGCCGAGCGCGACGCCTTCCGCTTCCTGGCCGCGCTCGACGAGGAGGACGCGGTGCTCGGCTTCGCCTACGGCTACACGGGCGGCCGCGGGCAGTGGTGGACGGACCGCGTCGGCGAGGCGCTCGGCAGCAGGCTCCGCGCCCGCTGGCTGCAGCCGCCGCACTACGAGGTCGTCGAGCTGCACGTCCGCCCCGAGGAGCAGCGCCGCGGTCTCGGCACCGGGCTCCTGGCCGCGCTGCTCGAGGGGCTGCCGCACGAGCAGGCGCTCCTCTCGACCCAGGTCGAGAACGCGAAGGCGCGGGCGTTCTACGAGAGCCAGGGCTGGCAGGTGGTCGTGCCGGAGATGAGCTTCGGGCCCGGCTACGCGCCGTTCTGCGTCTACGGCAAGCGCCTGCGCTAGCCGGCGACGCTCGCCACGTAGGCGGCGACGTCCTGGATCTGCTGCGGGGTGAGCGTGCCCTTGAACGAGGGCATCGCGCCGCCGCCGACCTCGACCTGGTGCGCGACGACGTCCTCGGCCGGCTTCAGCTGGTCGAGGTTCGGGCCGACGCTGCCCGTCGCACCCGCGTCGGCCAGCGTGTGGCAGGCGGCGCAGTTGGCGGTGAAGATCTCCTTGCCGGCCGGCGTCGAGGTGCCCGCGCCGCCGCCGCCGGTCGTCGCGGTCCGCGGTCGTCGCGTCGCCTGCGTCGTGGTCGGTCGCGTCGAGGAGCCGGGCAGCGGCGATGCCTGGACGCCGTTCCCCTGCACCGGCTGGCCGGCGACCTGGGCGACGTAGGCGGCGACGGCGTCCGCCTGCTCGCCCGTGACGAGGTCGCGCGGCATCGGCGGGCTCGCGTAGGCGATCTGCCCGCGGACGACGTCGCGGATCGTGCTCTGCTCGAAGCCCTGCTTGCTCGGCATCCCGAACGCCTCGTCCAGGTTCGGGCCGACGGCGCCCGTCGCGTTCGCGTCGGCGAGCGTGTGACAGGAGGCGCAGTTCTGCTGGAAGAGCGTCTTGCCCGTGCCGACGTCGCCGCCGGCCTCGACCATGCCGGTCGAGCCGCAGCCGGCGAGCACGACCGCCGCGGCCGCGGCGAGGAAGGCGAGAAGGGGGGCTCTCACTGACGCGATCTGCGGCGGAGTCTAGGCGGGGGGCTGCGAGACGCCGTCGAGCTTCTCGACGGCCTCCTCGCGGGTCGGGTAGATCGTGAAGACGCGGTCGAGCCCGGTGATCTCGAAGATCTTCGTGATGTTGCGGTCGCTGCAGACCAGCGTCAGCTGGCCGTCGTTGCCGCGCAGCCGCTTGACGCCGCCGACGAGGACGCCGAGGGTCGTCGAGTCGATGAAGGTCGTCGAGCTGAAGTCGACGATCACCTGCCTGGCGCCCTGCGCGATCACCTCGAGGAGCTGCTGCTTGAACTCGGGCGCCGTGTACAGGTCGACTTCGCCTGCCAGCGAGATCACGTACGCGTCGTCTGCCAGCTGCTCCGTCTTGATGTCGAAGTTCATTCCAGTTCCCCCCGGTCGCGGGCTCGTGACTCGCGGCGGAGTCTAACGGGGTCGGCTACTTCTTCGGCGCAGGTGCCGGCTGCAGCGCCTTCAGCGCCTGGTCGGCGTAGGTCCCGTACGAGGCAGGGTCGAGCTTCTTCGCCTGCTTGTAGGCGGCGATCGCCGTCGCGGTGTCCCCGAGGTACTGCGCCGCCCGGGCCAGCTGGAACTGGGTCGCCGGGTCGGTCGGGTCGAGCCGGACGAGCTTCTCGTAGGTCTGCTCCTGCTTCTGCGCGACGGTCGAGAGCTGCTGCTGGTACTCGCTCTGCTTCTGCGTCGGCGAGCGACTGGAGCGCCGTGTTGATCGGGTCGCCGAGCGCGCTCGTGCTGGCGTAGGCCTGGCCGAGCGGCGTCGTCGACGCGGGCGTGAAGAGCGAGGTGTCGACGCCGGCGTAGAGCGCGGGGTCGTTCGTCGCGCGGGTGCTGACGTCCTGGAGCTTCCGCTCGTACTGGGAGGCGAGCTCCTGCAGGCCGGTCGCGTCCGCCGGGCGGAGCGCCGTGTAGCGCTGCAGCGCCGCGATCGCCTTGTCGGTCTGCTGGTCGGCGGCGTAGGCGTTCGCGAGCTCGTGGAAGGCGGCCGCGTCCTTCGGGTTCGAGCGGGTCTTCGACTCGAGCTTCGAGATCGAGGGGCCGCCGGCCGAGCCGCCGGTGCCGAGCCAGCCCTGCAGCACGTCGCCGAGGCCGCCCTGGCCGGAGCCGACGCCGAAGAAGACGAAGCCGCCGGCGAAGACGAGCGCGAGCAGCACGAACACCCACTTCGCCTGGCGGCGAAGCATCGGGAAGAACATCCCCGACTCTTCTACGCGACGGGCTCTGCGGACGTCTCCGCGGGAGGGCTTGCGGGCAGGCCCAGAAGCCTGGCGCGGGCGCTTGCGGATGTGCTGCGTACCTCTCGCCACTCGAACGTACCTCTCTCGTATCGGGCCTCGCCGGCGACGTAGACGGCGGCGACGCGGTCGGGGGAGCCGCCGAGCACGACGGCCGTTGTCGGATCCTCCCAGGGAAGGAAGGGCGAGCCTCTCAGATCGACGACCTGCAGGTCGGCCCACTTCCCCGGTGCGAGCGAGCCCGTCTCGCCGTCGAGACCGAGCGCGCGCGCCGACCCCAAAGTAGCAAGCTCCAGGGCGTTTTCCGCCGTCAGCGCCGCCGGGTCGCGCTCGCGCGCGCGGGCCGCGTAGAGCGCCGCCCGCAGCTCCTCGTAGAGGTCGAAGGAGGGCGTCGAGGCGGGGCTGTCGCTGCCGAGGCCGACGCGGACGCCCGCCTGCCGGAGCGGCACGAGCGGGGCGACGCCGCAGCCGAGCACCGCGTTCGAGCGCGGGCAGTGCGCGACGCCGACGCCGTGACCTGCGAGCAGCGCGATCTCCTCGTCGTCGACGTGGACGCAGTGCGCGGCGACCACGTGGGGCCCGAGCAGTCCCGCCGCGGCCAGCTCGCGGATCGACGTCGGCCGGACGTCCGGCAGCGGCCCGACGCCGCTGCGCGACCACTCGAGCTCGGCCTCGCTCTCGGCGAGGTGCGTCGCCACCGGCACGCCGAGCTCGGCGCAGGCCGCGTAGAGCTCGAGGTCGCAGGTGTAGGGCGCGTGCGGGGAGACGCCGACGCGGACGCGAGGCGGGCAGCTCGCCGAGCCCCTCGCGCAGCTCCGCGAAGCGCCTCTCCCGGCGCCCGACGCCGAAGACCTCCAGATAGACGATCGCCCGGAGGCCGAGCTCCGCGCACGCGCCCGCCGCCGCGCCCGCGTAGCTGCAGTCGCCGACCGTGGTCACGCCCGAGGCGAGGCACTCGGCGGCGCCGAGGCGGGCGATCGCGGCCGCCTCGGCGGGTGCGAGCCGCGCCTTCCGCTCCATGTGCGTGCGCAGCCAGGCCGGGAAGGGCTGCCCGTCGCCGAAGCCCGCGTAGCTCGCGTACTCGAGGTGGCTGTGGGCGTTGACGAAGCCGGGCGCGATCGCGGCGCCCTCGTACCGGGTGCCGTGACCGAGCTCGGCGGCCGCACCGACCGCGGCGATCCGGCCCTGCTCGTCGATCGCGACGGCGCCGTCCGGGATCGGCGCCCCCTCGACCGGCAGCACCCAGTCGGCCGAGACGACCGTCGGGCGGCCGGTCACTCTGCGGCGACCGCCGGCGTGCCCGCCGGGAACCAGCGGCGCTCGAAGACGGCGGCCAGCGCCACCGAGCCGGCGTAGAGGACGAGCAGCGGCACCGCCTCGAAGCAGGTCGTGACCGGGTCGACGCCCGGCAGCGCGACCGCGACGGCGGTCATCGTCACGATCCCGATCTTCCAGTTCCGGCGCAGCTTCTCGGCCGTGACGACGCGCAGCCGCACGAGCCCGAGCACGACGATCGGCACCTCGAAGACGACCGCGGTCGCGAGCTCGACGAGGGCGGCGAAGGAGTAGTAGTCCTTCGCCCGCACCTGGATGTTGTAGAGCGACGAGTCGAAGTTGGTCAGGAAGTGGACCGCGGCCGGCAGGACGAGGAAGTAGCCGAAGAGGAGGCCGCCGGCGGCGAGCAGGGTCGCGAAGGCGGTCAGCGCCGAGACGGTCCGCTGCGCCTGCGGCCCGAAGGCGGGCGCGAGGAACGCCCAGACCTGCCAGAGGATCACCGGCAGCGCCAGCACGAAGCCGGCGTAGAGGCTGACCACGAACGAGGTCATGAACGGCTCGGCGACGCCGAAGGTGACCGGCTCCTTGCCGGCCGGCAGCGGCGCGTTCAGCCAGTGGATCAGCCGCGCGTGGAAGGCGTAGCCGACCGAGAAGCCGGCGGCCAGCGCCAGCAGGGCGATGATCAGGCGCGTGCGGAGCTCGTCGAGGTGCTCGACGAGCGTCGCCTCCTCACCGTGGCGAAGGCGCCGCGGCAGCCGCATTCCGCGTCAGGCGTTCGGGTCGCGCTCGACCGACGAGGCGGTCAGCGTGGGCTCGTGCTCGACGGGGGCGGCGGGCGTGGCGGTGAGCTCTGCGGGCGGCTCCTCGTCCTTGCCCGTCACCGAGTCCTTGAACTCGCGCATCCCCTTCCCCAGCGAGCGGCCCATCTCGGGCAGGCGCTTGGGGCCGAAGATCAGCAGGACGACGACGAGCAGGATGAGCAGTTCCCAGGGGCCGATCCATCCAGGCATACGGCGATGGTACCAACGTTTCGGCGCCACCGGCACGGGGGGAGACGAGAGGTGCGGCGGCCCGAGCCGCCCCGCTACACTGCGACACGGGGGCCGAAAGCCCCGCATTTCGCTTGAGAATCTCGCTGGGAGCGACAGGAAGGCGACCACCACCGTGGCATTGCTCGAACTGAAGAACCTGCACGTCGCGCTCGAGGACGGCACCGAGATCGTCAAGGGCGTCGACCTCGCGGTCGACACGAACCAGGTGCACGCGATCATGGGGCCGAACGGCTCCGGCAAGTCGACGCTCGCCTACGCGATCGCCGGGCACCCCGCCTACGAGATCACCGACGGCCGGATCCTGATGGACGGCCGCGACCTGACCGAGGCCGGGGCGGACGAGCGCGCGCAGGCCGGGCTCTTCCTCGCGTTCCAGTACCCGCACGCGATCCCGGGCGTCACCGTCACGAACTTCCTCCGGCAGGCGATCAACGCCGTCCGGAAGGCACGGGCGGGCGGCGTCGACGACCCGATCACCGTCAAGGAGTTCCGCGCCGAGCTGATGACGGCGATGGAGCAGCTGAAGGTGCCGCGCGAGATGGCCGCGCGCTACCTGAACGAGGGCTTCTCCGGCGGCGAGAAGAAGCGGATCGAGATCCTGCAGATGGCGATGCTGAAGCCGCGGATCGCCGTGCTCGACGAGACCGACTCCGGGCTCGACATCGACGCGCTGCGCATCGTCGCCGGCGGCGTCCAGGAGCTGATCGGGCCCGAGATGGGCGCGCTCGTGATCACGCACTACCAGCGGATCCTCAACTACATCGAGCCGGACTTCGTGCACGTCTTCGTCGGCGGACGCATCGTCGAGGAGGGTGGGCCGGAGCTGGCCCAGAAGCTCGAGGCCGAGGGCTATGCAGCCTGGGAGGGGGTGACCGTATGACCGAGCAGCTGACCGAGACCGAGGTCGTCAAGGGCATCGGCTCCGACTACGAGATCAAGTACGGGTTCCACGTCGCCGAGGACTACTTCTTCAAGTCCGGGCGCGGCCTCTCGCACGAGCTGGTCGACGCGATCTCCTCGCACAAGGACGAGCCCGACTGGATGCGCAAGTTCCGGCACCGCTCGCTCGACTACTTCCTCGCCCGGCCGCTGCCGCAGTGGGGCGGGAACCTGAACGAGATCGACTTCGAGAACATCTTCTACTACATCCGCCCGACCGAGAAGCAGGCGAAGAGCTGGGAGGACCTGCCGGCGGACATCCGCGACACCTGGGACAAGCTGGGCATCCCCGAGGCCGAGAAGAAGTACCTCGCCGGGGTCGGCGCCCAGTACGAGTCCGAGGTCGTCTACCACAAGCTCCAGGAGGAGCTGACCAACCAGGGCGTGATCTTCCTCGACACCGACACGGCCCTGCGCGAGCACGAGGAGCTCTTCAAGCAGTACTTCGGCACGGTGATCCCGCAGAACGACAACAAGTTCGCGGCGCTGAACTCCGCGGTCTGGTCGGGCGGCTCCTTCATCTACGTGCCGCCGGGCGTCTCGATCGAGATGCCGCTGCAGGCCTACTTCCGGATCAACGCCGAGAACATGGGCCAGTTCGAGCGGACGCTGATCCTCGTCGACGAGGGGGCCTACGTCCACTACGTCGAGGGCTGCACCGCCCCGATCTACTCGACCGACTCGCTGCACTCCGCGGTCGTCGAGATCGTCGTCAAGAAGGGCGGCCGCTGCCGCTACACGACGATCCAGAACTGGTCGAACAACGTCTACAACCTCGTCACCAAGCGCGCCGTCGCCTACGAGGACGCGACGATGGAGTGGGTGGACGGCAACCTCGGCTCGAAGCTGACGATGAAGTACCCGGCGATCTGGCTGATGGGCGAGCGCGCGCACGGCGAGGTGCTCTCGATCGCGTTCGCCGGCAAGGGCCAGCACCAGGACGCGGGCGGCAAGTGCGTGCACACGGCGCCGAACACGACCTCGGTGATCACCTCCAAGTCGATCTCCAAGGACGGCGGCCGCGCCGGCTACCGCGGCCTGCTCGAGGTCGCCAAGGGCGCCTCCGGCTCGAAGTCGAAGGTCGTCTGCGACGCGCTGATCCTCGACGAGGCCTCGCGCTCCGACACCTACCCGTACATCCGGATCGACGAGAACGAGGTCGACATCGGCCACGAGGCGACCGTCTCGAAGATCGGCGAGGAGCAGCTCTTCTACCTGATGAGCCGCGGCCTCTCCGAGGCGGAGGCCTCCGCGATGATCGTCTCGGGCTTCGTCGAGCCGATCACGAAGGAGCTGCCGCTCGAGTACGCCGTCGAGCTGAACCGGCTGATCCAGCTGCAGATGGAGGGCTCGGTTGGCTGACGCCGGCCCGGGGGTCCGGAGCTGCCGCTCGAGTACGCCGTCGAGCTGAACCGGCTGATCCGCGGTCGGTGACGCCGCGGCGGTGGAGCGCTACCGCGCGATCCCGCTGCCGACGACGTCCGACGAGTCCTGGCGGTTCACCGACCTGCAGGGCTTCGACCCCGACGCCTTCTCGGCGAACGGGGCGACGCAGGTCGCGCGGCCGGAGGCGATGCTCGAGCTCGACGCGGCCGGGGTCGCCTACGTCGGCGAGGCCGGGATCGAGATCGAGCGGGCGCCGGAGGGGATCCGCTTCGAGCGGCTCGACCCCTCGCACCCGCGGCTCGGCGAGCTCGTCGGCTGGGACGACAAGTTCAGCGCCCACAACGCGGCCATGTGGCGGCACGGCCTGCTCGTGCACGTCCCCCGCGGCGTCGTGCTCGAGCAGCCGCTCTACGTGCGGATCGCGAACTCGGTCGAGGGCGGCTCGCTCTTCTGGCGGCTGCTCGTGCTCGCGGAGGAGGGCTCCCGCTTCACGCTGATCGAGGAGTACGCCTCGACCTCGCCGGAGCTCGCGGGCTACGCGAACGCGGCGGTCGAGCTGCACGTCGAGCAGGCGGCGAAGCTCGAGTACGTCTCGATCCAGAACTACTCCGCCGAGACCTGGCACTTCGCGGCCCATCACGCCGCGGTCGCGCGCGACGCCGAGCTCGACTGGGTCGCCGGCGGCTTCGGCTCGAAGAAGGGCAAGGTGCGGATCCAGAACGACCTGAACGGCCCCGGCGCCACCTCCCGGGTCACCGGCGCCTACTTCGCCGACGGCGCCCAGCACCTCGACTACGACACCTTCCAGGAGCATGCGGCGCCGAACACGGAGTCGGACTTCGCCTTCAAGGGCGCGCTGCGGGACTCGGCCTCGACGGTCTGGCGCGGGATGATCCGGGTCGAGCCCGACGCGCAGAAGACGAACGCCTACCAGGAGAACCGCAACCTGCTGCTCGCGCCGACGGCGCACGCCGACTCGATCCCCGGGCTCGAGATCATGGCCAACGACGTCCGCTGCACGCACGGCGCGACGCTCGGGCGGGTCGACCGCGAGATGCTCTTCTACCTGATGGCGCGCGGGCTCTCCCGCGCCGAGGCGGAGCGGCTGATCGTGCGCGGCTTCTTCCAGGACGTGCTCGACCGGATCGAGCTCGAGCCCGTGCGCGAGGCGCTCGGGAACGCGCTCGAGGCGCGGATCCCGCAGGCCTGACGCGCGTAGGTCGGGCCCCTAGGGCCTGATCCAGACCGCCGTGCACTTGTTCGTGTTCACGGACGCGTTGACGATGCAGTACTGCGGCGAGCCCTTCAGGTTGACGCTGTCGGAGCCCGCGCCGAGGACGATGCAGTTGTTCGGCGTGAAGTCCTTGATCGAGTCGCTCCCGGAGCTGCCGAGGACGAGCTCGTCGCCGTTCCCCGTGTAGGAGCCGCTCGCCGCGACGACGGTCGAGAGCGAGAGCCCGGAGCACTCGGGCGGCGCCAGCGAGTTCGCCGTGATCGCGAAGGACTGGCTGGTCGCGTTCGACGACGGGATCGTGTTCCCGGCGGTCGCCGTGTAGCCGAGGCCGAGCGACGCGAGCGCCAGCCCGGCGACCGCCGCGCGGGCGACGAGCTTCCTCGTCGCGTCACGCCGGCGCCGTCTCACTGCACCGCCACCACGGTCAGGTTCGTGTTCCAGGCGCTCGCGGCCTGCGCCTGCGGGCTCGTCGTCGAGCACGTGATCGAGCCGCCGCTCGAGCACGAGTACCAGCTGCCGTCGAGCCGGATCTTGACGCTCGCCGCCGTGGCCGGCGTCAGCGTGAACGTGACCGAGTCGATCGACTGCGGCGCGGTCGCGTTCAGGTTGTAGGCGATGTTCGAGACGGCGTAGGAGCCGATCGGCTGCGATCCCGCGCCCGCCCGGGTCGTCCCCCAGGACGGGATCGCGGCCGTCAGGGCCCGGCCGGCGGCCCCGCCGGCGATCGCGCAGGCGGCGACGACGCCGACGGCGAGGAGCAGCGGTCGCCGGGAACGCCTCACGGGGAACGGATCGGCAGCCGGCGGTCGACTCCTTGAACGGCGCGCTCTCCCCCCGACGGGGGAGGCCGGCATCCCCGGATCTGCCGACACCCGTCTCGAGCCGGCGCCCGCCGGCCCCCACGCTGATGAGACGAGCTCCCAGACCTCCCGGACGACGCACGCTCCGGCACCTTCGGCCGGCGGACGTCCGCTCGAGGTGGCGGTTCGCCGCGGTCGCGGCGGCGGCGCTCGGCGCGACGCTCGGAGGCTCGGCGCTCGGGCCGCGATCCGACGCGCGCGCCGAGGCCGTGCTGCACGCGGGAGCGTCTCCGGCTACGCGGTCGCGACGCCGCACTACTCCCTCGAGCCCGCCGGCGACCGGATCGCCTCCGTCAGCTTCACGCTCCGGCCGGTGACGCCGAGCACGGTCGTCCACGCCGGCCTCGCCCGCCGCACCTTCACGCGCCGCTGCGCGATCGGACCCATCGAGCGGGGGTCGGCGACGATCACCTGCAGGTACCAGGGCGGCGACGGGCCCAGGGTCGTCGATGCCCGCCGCCTGACTGTCGTCGCCGCCGGTTGACCGGTTCGGCGTGCACGGCGGATGCCCCTTTCGGGGGACGACCCGATCCCCGCTCCTGCCGACACCAGCTAGCGCGGCGGCCGTTCCCGGCCGCGTGACCCGGTCGGTGGAGGAGACATGAGGCGAAGGACACGGCGCACCCGGAGCAGGCTTCTCGGCGTCGCGCTGCTGCTGGTCGTCTGCTTCGGCGGCGCCTACGCGCTGACGCAGACGAACACGTTCTCGTCCGCCCAGGGCGGTGTCGCGGGCTCCGGCAGCGGCAGCGTCAGCGGCTACACGGTCGGGACGCCGAGCTACACGCTGCTCGCCAGCGACCCGACCAAGCTGGCGTCGTTCAGCTTCTCCCTCTCGACCGTCACCGCGAGCACGACGGTGAAGGCGGGCGTCGTCGCGGGCGTGTACGCGAACACCTGCTCGGTCGGCGCGATCGTCGCCGGCTCCGCGACCGTCACCTGCTCGTACTCGTCCGGATCCGAGCCTGCCGTCGCCAGCGCCACGAGCCTGACCGTTGTCGCTGCGAACTAGGATCGCGCTCGCGCTGGCCGCGCTCGTCGCCCTCGCCGGCGCGTGGTACGTCGCTGCCCCGCCCGCCCTCGGCGGCCGCACGACCCTGCTGATCACCCGCGGGACGAGCATGGAGCCGCGCTTCCACACGGGCGACCTCGTCTTCCTGCGCACGCGGCCCGCCTACGCGGTCGGCCAGATCGTCGCCTACCACAACGACGAGCTCGACCGGACGGTCATGCACCGGATCATCGGCGACGCCGGCGGCCGCTTCCTCTTCAAGGGCGACAACAACGACTTCGTCGACACCGCGCGGCCGGCGGCCGACGAGCTGATCGGCACCTACTGGTTCTCGATCCCCAAGGTCGGGCTGGCGCTCGGCTGGGCGGCCGACCCCCGGCACGTCCCCTTCGTCGCCGGGCTGGCGCTGCTGCTGCTCGTCGGCGGCGGCGCGCGCGGTGCGGCCGGGCGCAGGCGCCGTTCCCGGCGGCCCGACGTGCTCGTGCCCGCCCAGTGGATGGCGGCCTCCGACCGTAGTCCCGTCGCGGCCCGTGCCGCAGTCCCTGCCGGTGCCGGAGCGCGAGCCCGCGCCGGCGGCGCGCCGCGTGCTCGTGCCGGCCGCGCGCCGCCGCACCGCTCGCCGTCGCCACGGCCGTCCTCGCCCTCGTCGCCGTGGCCGCAGCGCGTCGTCGCCGCCGACGCGCGGGGCCGGGCCGAGACCGACAGCGTGCTCGTTCCGGGCGCCTACACCGTCGACGGGACGTTCTCCTACGCGGCGCGCACCTCCCCGAGCGCCGTCTACCCGAGCGGCCGCCTCCGCACCGGCGACCCGATCTTCGTCAAGCTCGTCCCGCGGATCGCGTTCTCGTTCGCCTACCGCGTCACGTCGGCGCTGCCGCACGACCTGCACTGGAAGGCGTCGCTCGACGCGCTCGTCAGCAGCCCGCAGGGCTGGCAGCGGCGGCTCCGGCTCGTCCGGCCCCGGATCGTCCACGGCGACTCCGGCAGGCTCGCCGCGACGGTCGAGCTCGCCGACGTCCGCAGCGTCGTCGACCGGTTCCAGGAGCTGACCGGCGTCAGCCAGTCGAGCTACACCCTGACGCTCGCGCCGACCGTCGAGCTGGCGGGCTCGGTGGGCGGCGCAGCCGTGCAGACGACGTTCGCGCCGCAGGCGCCGTTCACCGTCGACGACGTCCAGATCGCGGTCGCCGAGCCGCAGACGCTCGGCACGGGCCCTGCTCCCGACCCGCTCGCGTCGGCGCTCGCCGGCAGCGTCACCCGCGAGGAGCCGGCCGCGATGGGCCTCGGCCTCGGCGCCTGGTCGGTCGCGGCGACGCGCCGCGACGCCCCGGTCGCGGCGCTCGCGGCCGCGCTCCTGGCCCTCCTCGCCGGCGGTCTCGCGCTCGCCGCGCGACGCAGCCTCCGTGACGGCGAGGACGCGCGCATCGAGCGGGAGTTCGGCGACTGGCTGATCCCGATCACGACCGGCGTCGTCCCGGCCGGCAGCGTCATCGACGTCGAGTCGATCGAGAGCCTCGTCCAGATCGCGGACCACTACGAGCGGATGCTGCTGCGGGAGCCCGTCCCGGGCGGCTTCGTCTACCTCGTCGAGGAGAGCGGCACCCTGTACCGCTACTCGACGGCTCCCGCCGACGGCACGTCGCGATCGGCGCGATTCCCCCGATCGGGGGAGAGCCGGGTCACCGATCCGGCCGACAACGGTCACAGCAGTGACCATGCCCACGTCGAGGCCGGCGAGCTCCGCCGTACCCGACCCGTCTCAGCACTCTAGGAGTACACACACATGAGGAAGCGGACACACAGCAAGTGGCTCGTCAGAGGCCTTCCGCTGCTCCTCGTCGCGGTTGCCTTCGGCGCCGGGGCGTGGGCGCTGACCGCCTCGAACACCTTCGCGAACGCCGGCGGTTCCGCAGGCTCGGGCTCCGGCGCGATCAGCGGCTACAACGTCGGCTCGCCGACCTACACGCTCGACGCGTCGAGCACGAAGATCGCGTCGTTCGTGTTCTCGATCGACACGGCCACGGCAGGCATGACCGTCAAGGCGGGAGTCGTCGACGGCACCTTCGCCGACGGCGGCTGCTCGGTCGGCACGATCACGGCCGGCGCCGCGGACGTCACGTGCACCTACACGAGCGGCAACGAGCCGCTCGTCTCGGCCGCGGACAACCTGACCGTCGTCGCGACGAGCTAGCGCGCCCTCGCAGCGCGGGAACGATCGCCCGGCGGCCGAGAGGCCGCCGGGCTCGTTCTCGGGGCGGGCCGTATCCTTGGCTGATGGGTTGCTGCTCGCACGGCGGCTACGAGCGGATCTTCGGCGCCGGCACCGCCCGCCGCGACCTTCGCCGCTACCGGCGGCGCGGACTCGCCCGCGACGCGCGCGAGGCGGTCTCGTTCCTGCGCCGCTCCGGCGTCGAGGGCGCGACGGTGCTCGAGGCGGGCGGCGGCATCGGCGCCGTCCAGGTCGAGCTGCTCGAGGCGGGCGCCGCGCGGGCGGTCAACGTCGAGCTCTCGCGCGAGTACGAGGCCGCCGCCGCCGAGCTCCTCGCCGAGCGCGGCCTCGCCGGGCGCGCCGAGCGGCGCTTCGGCGACTTCACGTCGCTCGAGCTCGAGCCGGCGGACGCGGTCGTCATGTGCCGGGTCGTCTGCTGCTACCCGGACTACGAGCGGCTCGTCGGGACGGCCGCCCGGCGCGCCGGGCGGGCCCTCGTCTTCACGCATCCTCCCGACGGGCGGCTCTCCGACGCGGTCGTCCTCGTCGGCAACCTGCTCCTGCGGCTCCTGCGGCAGGAGTTCCGCCTCTACGCCCACCCGGTCGGCGCGATGCGCGCCGTCGCGGCCGCGCAGGGGCTCCGGCACGTGGAGACCCGCGGCGGCCGGATCTGGCGCGCGGAGTGCTTCGAGCGTTTTCCGGCCGCCGGCGCCGGGAACGGCACCCGTATGAGCGACGAGCAGCAGCAGCCGCGCGCCGACGAGCCCGACGAGGCGGAGCGCGCCGAGGAGGCCACCGAGGAGGCCCGGCGCGAGCGCGGGGCCCGGGACGAGCGCATCGAGGACCAGTCCGGGCTCGGCGCCGGCGCCGCGGGCGACGAGAAGCCGCGGCCGTTCTGACGGGCGGCCTGCGCGACGACGGCAGGTACGCTACGAACGTGACGGTTGCCTCCACGCCTGCGCTGGACGCACGCCGCGTCCGCGCCGACTTTCCGATCTTCGAGCAGCGCTTCGGCGGCAGGCCCCTGGCCTATCTCGACTCCGCGAACAGCTCCCAGAAGCCGCGGCAGGTGATCGACGCGATCTCGCGCTTCTACGAGACCTCGTACGCGAACGTCCACCGCGCCGTCTACGAGCTGGCCGAGCGGGCGACGGCCGCGCTCGAGGGCGCGCGCGAGCAGACGCGGGCGTTCGTGAACGCGCCCGAGGCGCGCGAGATCGTCTTCGTCCGCAACGCGACCGAGGCGCTCAACCTCGTCGCCTACTCCTGGGGCCTGAACGAGCTCGGCCCGGGCGACGTCGTGCTCGTGACCGAGCTCGAGCACCACTCGAACTTCGTCCCCTGGCAGTACGTCGCCCGCCGCACCGGCGCCGACTTCCGGCTGCTGCCGCTCGACGAGCAGGGGGAGCTGCGGCTCGACCTGCTCGACGAGGTGGCCGGCGACGGCACCGTCAAGGTCGTCGCCGCCGGGCTCGTCTCCAACTCGCTCGGCACCGTCAACCCGGTCGAGAAGCTCGTCGGCTGGGCCCACGACCGCGGCGCGATCATGGTCTGCGACGCGGCCCAGGCGGCCCCGCACCGGGCCGTCGACGTGCAGGCGCTCGGCGTCGACTTCCTCGCCGTCTCCGGCCACAAGCTCTGCGGCCCGAGCGGGATCGGCTTCCTCTGGGGCCGCGCCGAGCTGCTCGAGCGGATGGAGCCGTTCCTGCTCGGCGGCCACATGATCCGCCGCGTCACCGCCGAGGAGACGACCTGGGGCGAGCTGCCCGGCAAGTTCGAGGCCGGCACCTCGCCGCTCGCCGAGGCCGTCGGGCTCGGGGCGGCGATCGACTACCTGACCGGGATCGGGCTCGAGGCGATCGAGGCGCACGAGCGCGAGCTGACCGCGTACGCGCTCGAGCGGCTCGCGGACGTGCCCGGGATCCGGCTCTACGGGCCTCCTGCCGAGCGGCGCGCGGGCATCGTCTCCTTCAACCTGGAGGGCATCCACCCGCACGACGTCAGCCAGGTGCTCGGCTTCGAGGGCGTCGCGATCCGCGGCGGCCACCACTGCTGCCAGCCGCTGATGCAGAAGCTCGACGTCGTCGCCACGAACCGCGCCAGCTTCTACCTCTACACGCTGCCGGAGGAGATCGACCGGCTCGCGGACGGGCTGCACAAGGTGCACGAGGTGCTGGGATGAGCGAGTTCGACCAGCTCTACCGCGAGGTGATCCTCGACCACTACAAGAACCCGCGCGGGCACGGGGTGCTCGACCCCGCCGACGCCGAGGCCGAGGGCGAGAACCCGCTCTGCGGCGACGAGGTCTCGGTCTACGTGCGCTTCGCCGAGGACGGCGAGACCCTCGACGAGGTCAAGTTCTCCGGCCGCGGCTGCGCGATCAGCCAGGCGGCGACCTCGATGCTGACCGAGATGGTCACCGGCAAGACCGCGGCCCAGGTGGCGGCGCTGCCGAAGGAGGAGCTGCTCGACGAGGTCGGCATCCCGCTGACGCCGATCCGGCTCAAGTGCGCGATGCTCGGCCTGACGACGCTGAAGGTGGCGCTGCACCGGGCGAAGGGCACGCCGCTCCCCGAGGGCATCCCGGACCTGGACATCAGCTAGCCCGTGGCCTGGTTCGACGTCTGCCCGGCCGACGAGCTGCCGCCCGGGACGGTCAAGATCGTCCGGCGCGGCCTCCTCGACGTCGGCGTCTACAACTGCGGCGGCGTCTACCGCGCGATCGAGGACCGCTGCTCCCACGACGACGGGCCGCTCTGCGAGGGCGACTGGGAGCCCGAGGACTGCGTCGTCGTCTGCCCGCGGCACGGCGCCCGCTTCGACCTGGAGAGCGGCAGGCCGCTCTCGCTGCCCGCGTTCGAGCCGGTCGACGTCTTCCCGGTCGAGCTGCAGGACGGCGTCGTGCGGGTCGAGCTCCCCGACGCGTGAAGCGCTGCTGGGACAGCGCCGACCCGCTCTACCAGGCCTACCACGACGAGGAGTGGGGCCGGCCGGTCGCGGACGAGCGCGGCCTCTACGAGCGGCTCTGCCTCGAGGGCTTCCAGTCGGGCCTCTCCTGGCTGACGATCCTGCGCAAGCGCGAGAACTTCCGGGCCGCCTTCGCCGGCTTCGACCCGGACGCGGTCGCCCGCTTCGGCGAGCGCGACGTCGAGCGGCTGCTCGGCGACGCGGGCATCGTCCGCCACCGCGGCAAGATCGAGGCGGCGATCGCGAACGCGCGCGGGACGCTCGCGCTCCGCGAGGCGGGGACGCCGCTGCACGAGCTCGTCTGGGCCCACCGGCCCGAGCCGGGGCCCGCGCCGCGCGGGTGGGACGACTGGCACGCGTCGACGCCGGAGTCGAAGGCGCTCTCGAAGCGGCTCAAGCAGGCGGGCTTCGCCTTCGTCGGCCCGACGACCGTCCACGCGGCGATGCAGGCCTGCGGGCTCGTCAACGACCACCTCGCCGACTGCTGGGTGCGCGAGGAGGTCGAGCGCGAGTGCGCTCGCGCCGCGAGCGCGTAGCGGGGCTCCCCGGTCACGCGCGCGCGGGCGGGGCCGGGCCGCCGCTCGTCCTCGTCCACGGCCTCGCCGTCTCGAGCCGGTACTGGCTGCCGCTCGCCCGGCGGCTCGCCGGGACGCACGCGGTGCTGGCGCCCGACCTGCCGGGCCACGGCCGGAGCGGCACGCCGCCGCAGCCGCTCGGAGTCCCGCAGCTCGCGGACGCGCTGCTCGAGTGGCTCGACCGGGCAGAGATCGAGCGGGCGCCGCTCGTCGCGAACTCGCTCGGCTGCCAGGTCGCCGTCGAGCTCGCCGTGCGCGAGCCGGGGCGAGTCGAGCGGCTCGTGCTCGTGGGGCCGACGATGGATCCGGCGGCGCCGACGCTCCTCCGCCAGGCGCTGCGGCTCGCGCTCGACGCGACCCGCGAGCCGGTCGGCCTCAACCTCGCGGAGGCGCGCGACTACCTGCGGATGGGGCCGCGGCGGATCCTCGCGACCGCGCGGTTCGCGCTCGCGGACCCCTTCGCCGGGAAGCTGCCGGCCGTGCGGGCGCCGACGCTCGTCGTCCGCGGCGGCCGTGACCCGATCGCGCCGCAGGAATGGGTCGAGCGCGTGGCGCGCCTGCTACCGGACGCGCGGGTCGCGGTCGTCCCGGCCGGCCCGCACGCGGTGCACTGGGCCGCCGCGGACGAGGTCGCGCGGCTCGTCGAGGAATTCCTCCAGCGCTGAGAGCAGTTCGGCGGGCCGCTCGACCATCGGCACGTGCCCGGCGCCGGGCAGCCGGGCGAGTCGCGCCTGCGGGATCGCCTCGAGCCAGGCATCCGCGAGCTCGGGCGGGACGAGGCTGTCGCGGTCGCCCCAGACGAGCAGGGTCGGCGCCCGCACCGCCCGCGCCTGCTCGCGGACGTCGGCGCCCGCCGCGTAGAGGCTCCCGCGCAGCAGCGCCTCCGGCCCGGCCCGCAGCGCGTCCACCGCGAGCCGCGCCAGGAAGCCGGGTCTCGTGGTCAGGAGCGCGGTCGCGAGCGGCAGCGCGTAGCCCGCGAGGCGCCGGCCCGACGGCATCCCCGCCGCCGAGACGAGGACGAGCCGCTCGACGAGCTCCGGCCGCTGCGCCGCGAGACGCGCCGCGGCGGCGCCGCCGAGCGAGTGGCCGACGAGCGCGATCCGCTCGAGCCCGGCCGATGCCGCCCAGTCGCCGAGCCATTCGGCCGTCTCGTCGGGCCGGAGCGCGGCGCCGAAGCGCGGCAGGTCGACGGCGTGCGTCTCGTGTCCTTCGGCGAGCCGCGGCAGCACCGGCTCCCACCAGCGCCACGAACCCGACAGCCCGTGCACGAGCACGAGCGGCGGGCCGACGCCGGCAACGTGCCAGACGACGTCCCTGCCGCGTACCTGCGCGCTGCGCGCCTCCACGACCGTACGATTGCCGTGTGCTCGACGAGCGAATCCGCCGCGTGCTCGACCGGCTTGCCGCCGAGGACGAGCGCGAGCGGGCCGAGGGCGTGCCGCAGGCGCAGCGGTCGCGGGCGATCCGGCCGACGACCGGCCGCTTTCTCTTCTCGCTCGTCGCACCGCAGGCCGACTGCGAGGTGCTCGAGATCGGCGGCTCGCGCGGCTACTCGACGATCTGGCTCGGAGCGGCCGCCCGTCACCTCGGCGGCCGGGTGCTCTCGCTCGAGCGCGACCCGCGCAAGGCCGAGGCCTGGCGCGCGAACGTCGAGGAGGCCGGCCTCGCCGACTGGGCGGAGCTGCTCGAGGGCGATGCGAAGGAGCTGCTGCCCGAGATCGACGACGTCTTCGACGTGGTCTTCGTCGACGCCGAGAAGGACGACTACGAGACCTACTTCGGTCTGGCGCGCGCGAAGGTCGAGCCGGGCGCCCTGATCGTCGCCGACAACGTGATCTCGCACGACCTCGCCGACTACGTCCGCGCCCGCCAGGGCGACCCGACGCTCGAGAGCGTCACCGTCCCGCTCGACTCGGGGCTCGAGCTGAGCGTCGTCCTGCGCGAGCGCTGAGACGGCCGCGCCGTCCGCTATATTCGTGCTACCGCGGAAAGGAGGTGGTCCGACTTGGAGATTTCCAGTAGTACGGGCAGCGGAGGTGCTAGCTCGTAGGGGCGCGTCCCCTGGACCTGATCGGGGAATCGCCTAGCCAGCGTTGGGGAGCTGAACCCGCAGCCCCTTCGAAATACCGCTAGCTACCGCGAGGGGGCCGGCCTGCCGGCCCCCTCGGCCTTTTCAGCGGCCGGACGTGCCGCCGCCGAAGCTCCCGCGCGCGCGCCGCGGGCAGGAGGGGAGCCCGGATGGCAGGTCCGCGAGGCCGCGACCCTCAGGCGGCGCGGCGGATCTGCTCGTCGAGCGACAGCAGCGGGATGCCGAAGGTGTCCACCGCGGCCGTGTCGCTCGCGACGTTGTCGCCGATCTCGATCATGGCGATCTCGTCGCGCGTGATCGGCGCCCCGGGCAGCCTCTCGGTCGCGGCCGCCCCGGCCCGCATCAGCCCGGCGGGGATGTTCAGCCGGGTCCGCCGCTTGCCGAGCACCTTCGCGATCCGCTCGTAGAACTCGTTCCAGGTGACGACGTCGGGGCCGCCCAGCTCGAAGGTCCGGTTCGCCGCCTCGGGCCTGTCGACCGCGGCGGCGAAGATCTCGGCCAGGTCGTCGGCCCAGATCGGCTGGATCTTCTTCAGCCCGTCGCCGACGACCGGGGTGACCGGCGACAGCTTCACCTGGCGGACGAACATCGGCAGCACGCCGCCGTCCCGGCCGAAGACGAAGCTGGGCCGGAAGATCACGTGCTCGAGGCCGGAGCCGAGCACCGCCTGCTCGTTCACCCACTTGGAGCGGTAGTAGGGGACGACCTCGGCGCTCCGCTCGCTCGTGCCGGCGGCGCTCATGTAGACGAAGCGGCCGACGCCCGCCTCGCGCGCGGCGGCGAGCAGGTCGCGGGTGCCGCCGACCATGATCCGCTCGAACTCCTGGCGGCTGCCGCGCCGGATCGCGACCAGGTGGATCACGACCTGGCAGCCCTCGACGGCGCGGCCGAGGCTCGGCGCGTCGGCGACGTCCCCCTCGACGAGCTCGCAGCCGAGGCCGGCGAGCCGGGCGGCCTTGCGCGTGTCGCGGACGAGGCAGCGCACGGGCCGGTCGGCCGCGCGGAGCGCGTGGACGACGTGGCCGCCGACGAAGCCGGTGGCGCCGGTGACGAGGATCTTCATTCGGTGAAGTTCTGCCAGTAGCGGCTCGGGGTCGGTCCCCGCTGACCCTGGTACTTGGACGAGAGTGTGCCGGACCCGTACGGGGCGGCGGCGGGCTCGCTCAGCTGCATGAACGAGATCTGCCCGATCTTCATCGCGTGGTAGATCGTGATCGGCAGGTTGGCGACGTTCGAGAGCTCGAGCGTGACGTGGCCGTCGAAGCCCGGGTCGATGAAGCCGGCGGTCGAGTGGATCAAGAGGCCGAGCCGGCCGAGCGAGCTCTTCCCCTCCAGCCGGGCGACGAGGTCGTCGGGCAGCCGGACGCGCTCGAGCGTCGAGCCGAGCACGAACTCGCCGGGGTGGAGGATGAACGGCTCGTCGTCGTCGATCTCGACCAGCTCGGTCAGGTCCTGCTCGACCTTGACGTCGATGAAGGAGGCGCGGTTGTTCCGGAAGACGCGGAAGAGCCGGTCGACGCGGACGTCGACGCTCGACGGCTGGATCAGGCCGGCGTCGAAGGGGTCGATCTCGATCCGGCCCTGCTCGACCAGGCGGGCGATCGTCGCGTCGGAGAGGACCATGCGGCGATTCTACGAGGCCGCCGGAACTAGGACGGGCGCGGCGTCGCGGTCAGCACCCGGGAGACCGCGAGCTTCCCGTCGAGCCCGCGCGCGATCGCGACGAGCTGCACCTTCTCGCCGCGGCGGTAGCGCGACGGCTCCAGGAACGCGCGGTACGGCGCGCCGTCGTCGACCGCGACGCGCCGCCAGGCGCCGCTGCCGCGGCGGATCGCGAAGGAGACGCTCGCCGGCCCGCCGGCGACGGTGGCCCGCAGGCGCACGAACGTCGTCAGGTCGTCGGGGCCGACCTTCAGCACCGGCGCGGCCGCGTGCAGGACCGGCGCGCCGTCCGCGCGCAGCAGCAGCGACGAGAGCGGGGGCACGCCGACCGTCAGGCGGCCCGACCCGTCGCTGCGGACACCCGTCGCGGCGCCGTGCAGCGCCTCCCAGCCGGCCGAGCGCGTCGAGGTCTGCACGCTCAGGCGCACCGGGCGCGCCGCCGGCGTTGAAGACCGCGAGCAGCTCCCGCTTCGCGCCCGCGTCGATGCGGCTGACCGCGAGCAGCCCCTTCGACGCGAGCCGGACGACGGCGGCGCCGGTCGAGAGCGCCGGCAGCTCGTCGCGCAGGCGGCCGAGCTCGCGCAGCCGTTCCGCGATCGGCGTCGAGACCTCGAAGGAGGAGCCGCCGCCGATCGGCGGCGCGCCGACCCGCTCCTGCGTCTTCCACTCGGCGACCGCCGTCGGGAACATGTCCTGCCGGGCCTGCTGGTCGCCGCCCGTGCCGATCATGCCGACCTCGTCGCCGTAGGTGACGACCGGCGCGCCGCGCAGCAGGTAGAGGAGGTCGTAGCCGAGCAGGACGCGCTGCAGCAGCTTCGGGTCGTCCAGGCCGGAGCGCGAGCGGATCTGCTGCGCCGCCCGGCCGAGGTCGTGGTTGCCGAGGAAGGTCGGGGGCGCCGGCTCGACCCCGGAGGCGGTGCGGAAGTAGTCGTCGGCGGCGAGCCGGTCGGCGACCGCGACCGCGCTGCCCGCGCCGGCGACGTAGTCGGCCGCGGCCTGCTGCAACGGGAAGTCGAGCACGTTCGGGAGGCCGCGGTCCCGCACGAAGGCCGACAGCTCTGCCGCGTCGTTCACGGCCGCCTCGCCGAAGACCTGGAAGTCCTTCACCCCCGCCGCGCGTGCGGCCGCCAGGATCTGCGGCACCCACAGCCTGAAGAAGCCGGCGTTGACGTGCCTGGCCGTGTCGACGCGGAACCCGTCGAGCTTGTAGCGCGCGATCCAGGCGGCGTAGACCTGCGCCAGGCCGCGCTCGACGCTCGGCTTCTCGGTGAAGAGGTCGTCGAGCCCGTAGAAGTCGCCCTGCTCGAAGCACTGCGGGCTGCAGGAGGAGAAGTCGATGTCGCCCCGGTCGTGGTAGTCGAGCGGGTCGTTCAGCCACCCGGGCTTCTTCACGTGCGCGAGCGCCGGCGGCACCGTCGGGCGCCGCGGCATCGTCGCGGCGCGCAGGCAGGGGAAGGTCGAGCGGCCGACGTAGGCGGCGGGGCTGAACGTGCGGCCGCGACAGTCGCGGTAGGGCGCGTCGCTGAACGAGGAGCCGCCGGCGAGCCGGACGACGTCGCCCGTGTGGTTGACGACGACGTCCATGATCACCTTCAGGCCGAGGCTGTGCGCGCAGGCGACGAAGGCGCCGAAGTCCTCGTTGCTCCCGAGGTGCGGGTCGACGTTCGTGAAGTCGAGCCCCCAGTAGCCGTGGTAGCCGGCCGAGCCGCCCTGGACGGTCTGGTTGACGACCGGCGGCGTCACCCAGATCGCGTTGAAGCCGAGGTCGCGGATGCGCGCGAGCCCGTGCACCGGGTCGGTGCAGGAGCCGGTCAGCCCCCGGAAGTCGCCGCCGTGGAACCAGCCGGTCGCGGAGGGGTCGAGGCCGGTGACGGCGCGGCCGCCGCTCCGGCCGCCGCGGTCGTTCGACGGGTCGCCGTTCGCGTAGCGGTCGGTCATGACCATGTAGATGCGCTCGCGCGCGATCGCCGGGACCGTCGGCGGCGCGGCGAGGGCGGCGAGCGTCGCGCCCCGCGGCGGGGCGGCGGCGCTGCCCGGGTGCGCCGAGGCGACCGCGGCGCAGACGGAGGCCGCGGCGAGCAGCGCCGCGAGCGCCGCCGGCCGGCTAGCGGAGCGGCGCACCCGTGTCGCGGTCGAAGAAGTGCAGCTTGCCGGTGTCGACCGCGACCGGGATCTGCTCGGTCAGGCGGAGCGTCACGTGCGCCGGGAACTGGGCGACGAGGTTCGGCCGCGAGGAGACGACGCCGCCCTCTCCCGCCGGCACCTCGTCCATCTCCTCGTGCTGGCCCTCGCGGATCGCGAAGGCGTCGATCCGGAAGTAGACGACCGACTCGCCGCCGAGCGCCTCGACCAGCTCGACGCGCGCGGTGACCGTCGGCAGCTCGGCCCGCTCGGACGACGGGTGCAGGAACTGGCTGCGGATGCCCGCGACCACCGTCCGGCCGTCGTAGTGGCGCAGCCGCGGGTAGGCCCTGAGCGCCTCGTCCGCGACCGGCAGCGTCTCGCCCCCGAGCCGGATCGAGACGTCGCCGTTCGCCGACACGTCCGCCTCGAGCAGGTTCATCGGCGGGGTGCCGATGAAGCCGGCGACGAACAGGTTCTCCGGATGGTCGTAGAGCCGCTGCGGCGTGTCGACCTGCTGGAGGATGCCGCCGCTCATGACCGCGACCCGGTCGCCCATCGTCATCGCCTCGACCTGGTCGTGGGTGACGTAGATCGTCGTCGTCTCGAGGTCGTGCTGCAGCTTGGCGATGTCGGCGCGCATCTGCACGCGCAGCTTCGCGTCGAGGTTCGAGAGGGGCTCGTCCATCAGGAACACCTGCGGCTTGCGGACGATCGCGCGACCCATCGCGACCCGCTGCCGCTGACCGCCCGAGAGCTGCTTCGGCTTGCGGTCGAGGTACGGCGTCAGGTCGAGCAGCCGCGCCGCCCAGTTGACGCGCTCCTCGACGACCTCCTTCGCCGCCTTCCGCAGCCGCAGCCCGAAGGCGATGTTCTCGTAGACCGAGAGGTGCGGGTAGAGCGCGTAGTTCTGGAACACCATCGCGATGTCCCGCTCCTTCGGCGTCAGCTCGTTGACGACGCGGCCGCCGATCGAGAGCTCGCCGCCGCTGATCTCCTCGAGCCCGGCGACCATCCGCAGCGCGGTCGTCTTGCCGCAGCCGGAGGGGCCGACGAGGACGAGGAACTCGCCGTCGCGGACCTCGAGCGAGAGGTCGGCGACGGCGTGGAAGCCGTTGTCGTAGACCTTGTCTACTTCGTCGAAGACGACGTCAGCCATCGATGATCCTCCAGACGTGGAACGAGGGGCCGTCGGCCGGCAGGACGCCGCCGTCGGCGTCGTCGCCGTGCAGCGTCTCCAGCCCGGCGAAGGGAACGGTGATCGGGTCGTGGGGCGCCCGCGAGGCGAGGCAGAGCAGCCGCTCGCCCGGGACCTCCCGCAGGTAGGCGATCGCGTCGTCGGACACGTGCACGTAGCGGATCCCGCCCCGCGCGAGCGCGTCGCTCGAGCGGCGCAGCGCGATCAGGGCCGCGGTAGGTCTCGAAGAGCGCGGTGTCCCAGGTCTCCGGGCGGTCCCAGGGCATCGGCCGGCGCGCGTCCTCGCCCCAGCGGCCCTCGAGCCCGAGCTCCCCGCCGGCGAAGACCATCGGCACCCCGGGCGTCGTCAGCTGCAGCCCGACGCCGACGAGCTGCCGCTCGCGCGAGCCCGTCGCCGTGCGGAAGCGCGGCGTGTCGTGGCTGTCGAGCAGCGTCCAGGAGTGCAGCGTCGCGTCCCAGGGGACGCCGGCGCGGAAGCCGCACATCGTCTCGACCGCCTCGCGGCCGCCGTAGCGGGGCGCCGGCGCGGCGGTGAAGACGTCGTTGTCGAGCGCCTCGCCGCGGAGCCACCACCAGACCGGCCGCAGGAAGCCGGCGTAGTTCATCGTCCCGTGCCAGCCGCCGGCCCGCAGGTCGGCGCGGAAGTCGTGGCCGTGCTCGGCGACGAGCAGGGCGTCGGGCCGCTCGGCGGTGACGGCGGCCCGCACGAGCCGGGCGAGCTCGTGGTTGCCGTCGTAGTCGCCGTGGCGGGCGGTCATGTTGGCGACGTCGATCCGCCAGCCGTCGAGCCCCTCGCGGAGCCAGCGGCGCGCCGCCCCCTCCACCAGCCGCCGCCGCAGCTCGCTGCTCGACCAGTTCAGCTTCGGCAGCGAGGCGACGCCGAGCCAGGTCGCGTACCCGTGCCGGTGGGCGGCGTCGAAGTAGAAGAAGTCGCGCTCCGGCGCGGCCGGGTCGGCGTCGGCGGCGAGGAACCACTCGTGGCCGCGGCCGCAGTGGTTCAGGGTCAGGTCGCCGAGCACCCGCAGCCCGCGCGCGTGCGCCGCGGCGAGCAGCGAGCGGAGCGCCTCGTCGCCGCCGAGCAGCGGGTCGACGCGGTCGAAGCTCTCGGCGTCGTAGCGGTGCGTGCTGCCGGCGGGGAAGAACGGCGTCAGGTAGAGGACGTTCGCGCCGAGCCGCTCGACGTGGTCGAGGTGACGCTCGATCCCGCGCAGGTCGCCGCCGAACCACTCGCGCGAGGTCGTCCGGCCGCGGCCCGTCGGCAGCTCGTCCCACGCGCGCGGCACGGCCCAGCCCGGCGGGTCGGCGACGAGCCCGCTCGCGGCGAAGCGGTCGGGATAGATCTCGTAGACGACCGAGCGGAGGTGCCAGTCCGGCCCGGGGGGCGCGAGCGAGAGGACGAAGTCGTCGGCGTCGCCGACCTCGCGCCCGGCGAGCCCGGCGCCGTTCAGCCAGGCGTAGCGGCCGCCCTCCCCGTGCAGGAGCCAGCGGTAGCCCTGGGTCGAGCCGGTCGGCGCGAACGACGCGCGCCACCACGACTCGTGCTCGTCCTCGGCGTCGAGCTCGGCCCGGACGAGCTGCGGCTCGCCGTCGCGCACGGTGCGCAGGAGCACCCCGTCGAAGCCGGCGGCGCGCGGGACGCGCACGCGGAGAACGGCCTCGCCGCCCGGCCTCTCCGGCCGCTCGAGCACGTAGAGGCCGGACCCGTCGTGGTGCGGGAGCTCCAGCAGCGGCGACGCCGTCGCGGGCGAGGCCTCGGCCAGGTCGCCGCGCGTCATCCCTTGACGGAGCCCTGGGTGAGGCCGCTGACCATGAACTTCTGCAGCGACATGAAGAGCGCCGCCGCCGGTACGGCCGCGATCAGGCAGCCGGCCGCGAACGGCCCCCAGCGCTGGCCGAACTGCTGGTCGATGAAGCTGCGCATGCCGACCGCGAGCGTCAGGTGGTCCGGCGTCTGCAGGAGCGCGCTCGCGATCGCGTACTCGTTGATCGTCGTCACGAAGGAGATCAGCCCGATCACCGCCAGCACCGGCGCCGCGAGCGGCAGCACGACGCCCCAGAAGATCTGGCCGGCGGTGGCGCCGTCGACGCGCGCCGACTCGTCGAGCTCGGACGGGATCGTGTCGAAGAAGCCCTTCATCAGCCAGGTGTTGACGCCCATCGCGCCGCCGAGGTAGACGAGCATCAGCGTCGTCAGCGAGTTCATGTGGACGACGGGCAGGATCGAGGACGTGTTCAGGATGATCAGGTAGATCGCGACCACGAGCAGAAGCTGCGGGAACATCTGGATCAGGAGCAGCCCGAGCATCCCGAGCCGGCGTCCGCGGAAGCGGAAGCGGCTGAACGCGTAGGCGGCGAGCGCGCCGAGGACGACGGTGCAGAACGCCGTCCCGAGCGAGATCAGGATCATGTTCAGAAACCAGCGCAGGAAGCTCGAGGAGACGTAGCCGGTCGAGCTCCGGTCCTGCACCTTGTTGAGCAGGATGTCGTGGAAGTTGTCGAGCGTGAAGTGCGTCGGCAGGAACGTCGTGCCGGAGACCGAGTCGTCCCGGTTGAACGCCGCCGAGGCGACGAACCAGATCGGGAAGAGCGCCATGCCGACGGCGACGATCCCGACCAGGTGCCGCCACCAGGTGTCGCGGAGCTTCGGGCGCCGCGGCTTCGGCGCGGCTTCGGCGGCGCGCGGGACGACGGCGCCGAGTGTCTCGTCGACGGTGCTCAATTGATGTTCTCCAGTGCTTTCGTCCGCGAGAAGGAGATCGCGGAGATGGAGGCGACGATCAGGAAGATGACGATCGTGAAGGCGGCTGCGAGCCCGAAGTCCTGGCCCTTGCCGGTCTGGATCGCGAGCTTGTACGTGTAGCTGATCAGGATGTCGGTCGAGCCCGCGATCGAGGACTCGCCCATCGGCGGGCCGCCGCTCGTGAGCAGGTAGATGTTGTTGAAGTTGTTGAAGTTGAACGCGAACGACGCGATCAGGAGCGGCGAGACGGCGATCATCAGGAGCGGCAGCGTCACGCGGCGGAAGAGCTGGAGCGGCCCGCCGCCGTCGACGCGGGCGGCCTCGTTCAGCTCCTCCGGGATCGACTGCAGCGCGCCCATCGAGATCAGGAAGAAGTAGGGCACCGTCAGCCAGACGCTGACCATGATCACCGAGACCTTCGCCCAGTTGGCGTCGAAGAGCCAGGGGACGTCGAGGTGGAAGATCCGGTTGACGACGCCGAAGTCGTCGTTCAGGAGCCCCTGCCAGACGAGCAGCGAGAGGAAGCCCGGCACCGCCCACGGGATCACGAGCAGCGAGCGGTAGAGGCGCTGGAAGCGCATGCCCTTCTTGTCGAGGGCGATCGCGAGGAAGAGCCCGATCGCGAACGAGAAGAAGACGGTCAGCGTCGCGAACGCGAACGTCCAGACGAAGACGCGGACGAACGGGCTTCGCACCTCCGGGTCGTTCCAGATCCGGGTGAAGTTGCGGGCGCCGACCGCCGTCTTCCAGCCGGGCTCGAGCTCCTCGCCGCCGGCGGCGACGAACGAGCCCCTGCCGTTGTCGCGGAAGACCTTGCCGTCCGCGATCCGGACGAAGGTGCCGTCCGCCGGCTGCCAGCGCAGGGTCGGCGCGAGCTCGACCGCCTGCGAGATGCCCTGCGGCCGGATGCCGGCGTTCTCGCCGACCGGGACGACGTAGTCGCGGAGCTGCTGGTCGAGCGCGAAGAGCTCGTTGCCCTTCAGGATCGTGTAGCCCGCTGGCGGCCGTGATCCCGAGGTCGCCGGTCGTCACGTCCGAGGACGGGATCGGCGTCAGCCCCTTCTTGTCGCCGACGTAGCTCTTGCCGGTCTCGTCGTCGCGGAGGATCAGGACGAGCGCGCCGCCGCCGTCGCGCGCCGCGGCCATCGTGTACTGCTTGCCGTTCGCCGGCGGCTGCAGCGTCACCAGCCTGATCTGCTGGATCGCCTCGCTCTTGCCGAGGATGTGGCCGGTCGAGTAGTTCGTGAACGCGACCTCGATCGTGTAGATGATCGGCACGACCTGGAAGGCGACCAGGAACATCGTGCCGGGGATCAGGAACTTCCAGGGGACGGTCCCCGGCGCGGGCCGAGGTAGATCCAGTCGATCAGCGCGCGTCGCCGCCGCCAGGATGCCCGCGGCGACCCAGTGGCGCCGGTCGACGAGGACGTACAGCGCCCAGATCGCGAGCGCGTTCGACGCGGCGAGCAGCGCGACCTTGACGGCGAGCCCGACCGGGCCGGAGAAGAACGAGATCAGCCGCGGGAGGAACGCCGGCCGGCGCGAGTTCTGCCGATCTGCGTGGTGGGGGCTGTGGCGGTGCTCATCCGTGGCCGGGCGGAGACGGCGCGGGCGCCCCGAGGGGCGCCCGCGCGTCGTCGTCTCGCGTTAGCCGGCGGCCTTGATCTTCAGCGAGATCGCCTTGCCGGCGCCGGTGAAGGAGCGGGCGGCCGGCATCGCGCCGGCACCCTTGGTCGAGCGGACCCACGCCGCGCCGAGGTCGCTCCAGACGTTCGCCATCTGGGGGATGTTCGGCATCGGCACGCCGCCCGCGCTCGCCTTGCCGAACGCGGCCAGCACGGGGTCCTTGACGAGCTTGCCCGCGGCCGTGTTGGCCGGGTAGCGGTTGTTGCCCGCGGCGAGCTTCACCTGGGCGCCGGCCGTCGTCATGTAGTTCGAGACGAGGTCGTCCGCCAGGGACGCGACGTTGTGCGCGGCCGCGTACTTGGTCACGAAGAAGCCCTGCACGCCCAGGAACGGCACCGCCGCCTGCACGATCTTCGGCACCTGGACGACCGCGTACTTGAGGCCGCTCTTCGTTGAGCGTGTCGATGTTCCAGGGGCCCGTGACCCAGAAGGCCGCCTGCTTCTTCAGGAAGGCGTTCTGCGCGGTCGAGGAGTCGACCTTCGCGTTGATCAGGCCCTCCTTGTTCCACTTGTCGATCAGCTTCGCGTTCTTCAGGAACGTCTTCGAGGCGACGCCGACGTCCTTCGGGTTGAGCGTGCCGGCCTTCGTGGTGCCGAAGACGTAGCCGCCGAGGCCCGAGAAGAACGGGTACATGTGGTACGCGTCGCCGCCGGAGCCCTGCTGGACGGCGATGCCGACCGGGCCCTTGACCTTCTTCTTGTAGGCGAGCGCCTCCGACTCGAGCTGCGCCCACGTCGTCGGCACCTTGACGAGGCCGGTGTTGACGATCAGGGCGATGTTCTCGACCGCGACCGGGACGCCGTAGAGGTTCTTGACGCCGGTGCCGTACGAGAACGCGTCGAGCGTGTACTTCGGGAACAGCTTCAGGGTCGCCGCCTTCGGGTGGAGCGGCACGACGAGCCCGTTGGCGGCGAGCTGGCCGGTCCAGTCGTGGGCGCCGACGATCACGTCCGGGGCGTCCGCGGCGGCCACGGTGCCGAGGTTGTCGCGGATGTCGCCGAAGTTCTTGATCACGATCTTGACGTCGGCGCCGCGGGCGTTCGCCCACGCGGTCGCGACGTCGGTCACCGCCGTCTTGCGGTCCTGGTCGGTCCAGATCACGACCGTCGGCCCCGCCGTCCGCTGGGCAGACGCGGCAGTCACCGACGCCAGCGCAACGAGGACGACGAGGTTGAGGATCCATCCGATCCTGCGCTTCATCGATTCTGCCTCCTGCTGAGTGCGAGATGAGCGCCGGTGGAACATGAGCGCACCGGCGTGTAACAACGGCTGCGCGAAAATAGGCTCAAAACCGGGAAAAGTCAAGGGCGGCGGGTCAAGAGTGCGGAAAACTACGGTGACTTCGGTGCAGTTCGCCTGCGCCCGCGTCCTGAAATTCTGTTACAAACGAGCGCCATGGCCAGCCTCCGCGATGTCGCCGAGCGGGCCGGAGTCAGCGTCGCGACCGCGTCCCGGGTCGCGAGCGGCGCCGGCCGCGTCCGGCCCGCGACGAGGGAGCGCGTCGAGCGGGCGATGCGCGATCTGCTCTACGTGCCGCCCGGCCGCCCGCCCGCGACCGGGCTGATCGGCGTCCTCGTCCCGGAGCTCGCCAACCCGATCTTCCCGGCGCTCGCGCAGGCGATCGAGACGCGCGCGGCCCCCCACGGGCTCGCCTCGATCCTCTGCAACACCGAGAGCGCGGCGATGCGGGAGAGCGACTACGTCCACATGCTGCTCGACCGCGGCGTCGAGGGGATGATCTTCGTCTCCTGCCAGATGACGAACCTCGACGGGCGACCACACGCACTACCGGCGCCTGATCGAGGAGGGCGCGCGCCTCGTCTTCGTCAACGGCGCGCTCGACTCGCTCGACGTGCCCTCGGTCGGGGTCGACGAGGTGGCCGCGGGCGAGCTGGCGACGCGCTTCCTGGTCGAGCTGGGCCACCGCCGGGTCGGCTTCGTCGCCGGGCCGCGCCACTACCTGCCGACGCGGCTGAAGGCGACCGGCCGCGAGCTGGCGCTCCGCGCCCACGGGCTCGAGCCGGACGGGCTCGTCGCACACGCCGACTTCGGGATCGAGGGGGGCGCGGCCGCCCTGGCGGAGCTGCTCGAGCGGGCCGAGCCGCCCAGCGCCGTCGTCTGCTCGAGCGACATGATGGCGATCGGCGTCCTGCGCGAGGCGGCGCGGCGCGGGCTCTCGATCCCGCGCGACCTTTCCGTGGTCGGCTTCGACGGGATCGCCGCGGGCTGGACGCAGCCGGCGCTGACGACGATCGAGCAGCCGATCGAGGAGATCGCCGAGACGGCGCTCTCGGCGCTGCGCGACCTGATCGACAGCCCCGGTCGGGACGGTGCCGAACTTCGTCTTCCGGGCGAAGCTGCGGCTCGGCCAGACGACCGGGCCGGGGCCGGAGCCGGAGCTCGCCGCAGCGGCCGCCGCGGCCGGCGAGACGCTCCCCCGCACCCTTCGCTGAATAGCGGCTATTCACGTATGCAGGCCGTCGGGCCGGTCGGCTATCGTGCGAGCATGGCGACCATCCGCACGATCGAGATCCGCACCGAGCTGCCGGGCCCGCGCTCGCGGGAGATCCTCGAGCGGAAGGCGCGCGTGATCGCGGACCCGCTCTCGGTCTACCTCCCGATCGTGATCGAGGAGGCGCACGGCGTCCGCGTCACCGACGTCGACGGCAACAGCTTCATCGACTTCACGGGCGGCGTCGGCTGCCTGAACGTCGGCCACACGCACCCGCAGGTGGTCGCCGCCGCGCAGGAGCAGCTCGCGCGCTTCGCGCACACCGACTTCACGATCGTCCCCTACGAGGTCTACGTCACCCTCGCCGAGCGCCTGCTCGCGCTCGCGCCCTTCCGCGGGCCGGCGAAGGCCGCCTTCTTCAACGCCGGCACCGAGGCGGTCGAGAACGCGGTCAAGTTCGCGCGCGCCTACACCGGCCGGCCGGCCGTGATCGGCTTCGAGGGCGCCTTCCACGGGCGGACGCTCCTGTCGCTGACGCTGACCTCGAAGACGCACCCGTACAAGGCGGGCCTCGGGCCGTTCGCGCCCGAGGTCTACCGCGTCCCCTTCCCGTCCGAGTACCGCGGGCCCCTCCAGCGAGGAGGCGCTCGCGGCGCTGCGCCGCGCCTTCCAGACGCAGGTCGCCGCCGAGGACGTCGCCGCGATCGTGGTCGAGCCGGTCCAGGGCGAGGGCGGCTTCATCCCCGCGCCGCAGGCGTTCATGGAGGGCCTGCGGCAGGTCTGCGACCAGCACGGGATCGTGCTCGTCGTCGACGAGGTGCAGACGGGCTTCGCGCGCACGGGCAGGCTGTTCGCGATCGAGCACTACGGGATCGAGCCCGATCTCGTCACGATCGCGAAGTCGATCGCCGCCGGCCTGCCCCTCTCGGGCGTGCTCGGCAAGGCCGCGATCATGGACGCGCCCGGGGACGCCGCCGTCGGCGGCACCTACGTCGGCAACCCGGTCGCGCAGGCGGCCGCGCTCGCCGTCCTCGACGTGATCGAGGAGGAGGGCGTGGTCGAGCGGGCCCGGGAGACGGGCGAGGCGATGCGGGAGCGGCTGCTCGGCTGGCAGGAGCGCTTCGCGGCGATCGGCGACGTCCGCGGCCTCGGCGCCATGCTCGCGATCGAGCTCGTCCGCGACCCGGCGACCCGCGAGCCCGCGCCCGAGCTGGCGACGGCGGTCGCGGAGGCGGCCTTCGAGCGCGGCCTGCTGCTCCTGAAGGCGGGCGTCCACGGCAACTGCATCCGCGTGCTCGGGCCGCTGACGATCACCGACGCCGAGCTCGACGAGGCCCTCGACGTCTGGGAGGAGGCGCTCGAGGCGGTGCTCGCCTAGGCCGGCGCCGCCGGCCGCAGGGGTCGCTTCCCTGCATGGACTCCCGGCGCAGAGGGCACACTTGCTCGGATGGTCGTCGGCGATCTGATCTCCGAGCGCTACGAGCTGGAGGAGCTCGTCGGGACCGGCGGCATGTCCAGCGTCTACCGGGCGCACGACCGGCTCCTGGAGCGGAAGGTGGCGCTGAAGGTGCTGCACCAGCAGTACGCGGACGACGAGGAGTACGTCGAGCGCTTCCGCCGCGAGGCCCGCTCCGTCGCGCAGCTCTCGCACCCGAACATCGTCACCGTGATCGACCGGGGCGAGTCGGACGGCCGCCAGTTCATCGTCTTCGAGTACGTCGACGGCGACAACCTGAAGGCGCTCGTCGAGCGCAGCGGCGCCCTGCCCGTCGCGACCGCGGTCTCGCTCGCCCACCAGGTCGCGCGCGGGCTCGCGTTCGCGCACGAGCAGGGGATCGTCCACCGCGACGTCAAGCCGCAGAACGTGCTGATGAACGGCGACGGCCGCGCGAAGGTGACCGACTTCGGGATCGCGCGCTCGCTCGACGTCGCCCACGGCGTCACCCAGACCGGCACCGTGCTCGGCACGAGCGACTACATCGCGCCCGAGCAGGCGCAGGGGCAGCGCGTCTCGGTGCAGACGGACGTCTACTCGCTCGGGGTCGTCCTCTGGGAGCTGCTCACCGGCGAGGTGCCGTTCCCCGGCGAGAACTTCGTCGCGGTGGCGATGCGCCACATCAACGAGGAGCCGCCGGGCGTGCGCGAGCGCCGGCCGGACGCATCGCCGCGGCTCGAGGCGGCGCTGCGGCGCGCGATGGCGAAGGACCCGGCGGACCGGTTCCCCTCGATGGACGCGTTCTGCGCGGAGCTGGAGGACTGCCTCGGCGAGCTCGACCGCCACCCCGCCGAGACGGACACCGGTGCGACGATGGTCGTGCCCGTGCAACCCCGGCCCGGGCCCGGCAGGGCCGTGCGGCCGCAGGGCCCGGCCCGCGCCCGCGGCCGTGTCCCCTGGCTGCCGCTGACGCTCGCGGCCGTGCTCGCCGCGGCGGCGATCGCCGCGGCGGTCGTGGCCTGGCAGCACGCCCGCGGGGGCGGCGGCGCTGCCGGCGGCGCCACCGCGACCTCCACCTCCGCGAGCATCGAGCTACAGGCGCTCGGCGCCTGGGACCCGCCGCCGGGCGACGGGAGCGAGCACGACGCCGAGGCGCCGCGGGCCGTCGACGGCGACGCCTCCACCTACTGGACGACCTCGACCTACTTCGACGCGCCGAGCCTCGGCAAGCCCGGGGTCGGCCTGCTGCTCGACGCCGGCAAGCAGGTCGACCCCTCGACGCTCGGCGTCGTCACCGACACGCCCGGCTTCACCGCCGAGATCGAGGCGGGCGAGGCCCGCGACGGCCCCTTCCACGCCGTCTCCGCGTCGAAGCAGGTCGACGGGCAGACGGTGTTCGACCTCCACGACGCGACGGCGCGCTACTTCGTCGTCTGGATCACGAAGCTCGGCGGCGGCTACCGGCTCGCGCACGTGAACGAGATCAAGGCCGCCTGACCGGGCGACGAGCCTGCTAGTACTCGAGGCCGCGGCGCCGCTCGTGGCGCTCGAGGGCGAGCGCGACCAGGCGGTCGAGCAGCTCCGCGTAGCCGATGCCGGTGGCCTCGAAGAGCTTCGCGTAGACGCTCGTCGCGGTGAAGCCCGGGATCGTGTTCAGCTCGTTGACGAGCACCTCGCCGTCGCCCGTGACGAAGCAGTCGGCGCGGGCCATCCCCTCGCATTCGGTGGCGGCGAAGGCGGCGACGCAGAGCTCGCGGACGCGGTCGATCTGCTCCGGGGTGATCCGGGCCGGGACGACGAGCTCCATGCCGCCCTCGTCGTACTTGGCCGAGTAGTCGTACCAGTCGGCGTGCGCGACGATCTCGCCGGGAAGCGAGGCGACGGCGTCGCCGAGGTTGCCGAGCACACCGCACTCGACCTCGATCCCGGCGACGAACTCCTCGACCAGCACCTTCTCGTCGTGGCGGAAGGCGAGCTCGACCGCCTCGGCGAGCTCGGCGTCGTCGCGGGCCTTCGAGATCCCGACCGAGGAGCCGAGCCGCGCCGGCTTGACGAAGACGGGGAACCCGAAGGGCGTCTCGACCGGGTCGCCGGGCCGCAGCGTCGCGTTGCGCGCGACCGGGATGCCCTTGTCGCGCAGCACCGACTTGAAGACGTCCTTGTCCATGCAGAGGGCCGAGGCGAGCACGCCCGCGCCGACGTACGGCACGCCGGCGAGCTCGAGCAGGCCCTGGACGGTGCCGTCCTCGCCGAAGGGGCCGTGCAGGACCGGGAAGACGACGTCGACCTCGCCGAGCAGCGCGGCCGGTGCGCGCCCGCGCGCAGGCACCGGCAAGGTCGAGGCGGCGCCGGCCGCATGTGACATTTCGTCACGAGCTGCATGTGACATTTCGTCACTATGTCCACCCGCGCCGAGCTCCTGCAGCGACTCCGCCGAGGGCAGCGCCCAGCGGCCGTCGCGGCCGATCTCGAGCGGGAGCGGCTCGTAGCGAGCCGGGTCGAGCGCCGAGATCACCGAGCGGGCCGAGGCGAGCGAGATCTCGCGCTCGCTCGAGCGGCCGCCCATCAGGATCGCGACGCGGATCCGCTCCTGCCCCCGGTCGGCGCTCACCCGGTCGGCGTCGGCGTCGTCGGCGTGGTCGTCGTGTCGCCGCCGAGGCCCCCGACCAGCCGCCCGACCTGGATCGTCACCTTCGAGCCGGGCTTCGCCTGCGTGCCGCCGGCCGGGTCCTGGCTGATCACGATCCCGTCCTGGAGCGGGTCGGTCGTCTCGACGTCCTGCGAGACGACCTTGAAGCCGGAGCTCTCGAGCGTCGAGGTCGCGCTCGGCTCGTCCTGGCTCGAGACGTCGGGCACCTCCGTCGTCTTCGGCCCCTTCGAGACGCTGACGAGGACGGTCGAGCTCGGCGCGGCGCCCGTGCCGGGCGCGGGATCGGTCGCGACGACCGTGTCCTTCGGCTCGGTCGACTCGACGTCCTTGCGCTTGACCGCGAAGCCGGCGCCCTGCAGCGCCGACTCGACGTTCGCGTACGGCTGGCCGACGAGGCCGGTCGGGACGAGCACCGGCCTCGGCCCCTTCGACACGTTGACGCGCACGACCGTGTTCCAGGGCACGACGGCGCCGCCGCCCGGCGCCGTCGCCGTGACCGTGTTCGGGTCGGCGGAGGAGTTGATCTCGACCACCTTGTACTTCAGGTGCTTCTGGGTCAGCTGCGCGATCGCGTCGGCGATGTCCTCGCCCTTGACGTCGGGCACCGTCGTCTTCGGCTTCCCGTTCGAGACCGTGATCACGACCTCGTTGCCCTTGCTCGTCTTCGTCCCGGCGGACGGGTCCTGCGCGGCGACGACTCCCTTGGAGACGTTCTGGTAGGCCTTGAACTGCACCTTCGCCGTCAGGCCGACGCCCTCGATCTGCGCGACCGCGTTCGCCTGCTTCAGGTTGAGGACCGGCGGCACCGCGACCGGCTTGGAGGCGTTCAGCTGATCCTGGATCTGCGTCCAGACGTACCAGCCGGCGACGGCCGCCGAGAGCACGAGGCCGAGCGCGAGCAGCCAGGGCCAGATCGGCCGGCGGCGCATCGGCTCCTCGTACTCGTAGTAGGGCTCCTGCGGCGCGTACGGAGGCAGCTGCCCGGCCGAGGCGGGCGTCAGCGGCCGCGTCGGGCGCATCACCGTCGTCGGCGCCGCGATCCCGGCGCCCGAGAGCACCATCGTCGCCGCCGCCTCGGTCTCCTCGGCGACGGCGAGGCCCGCGCGCGACCCGGCCGAGGTCGGCGTCCATCTCGTCGGCGCTCCGGTAGCGCTGGTCGGGCTCCTTCGCGAGCGCCCGCAGGACGATCGAGTCGAGCTCGTGCGGGACCGACTCGTTCAGCTCCGAGGGCGGCGAGGGCACCGTCGAGAGGTGCTTCATCGCGATCTCGACCGGCGTGTCGCCGGAGAACGGCACCTCGCCGGTCAGCATCTCGTAGAGGACGACGCCGACCGAGTAGATGTCCGAGCGCTGGTCGACGTCGGCGCCGCGCGCCTGCTCCGGCGAGAGGTACTGCGCGGTGCCGATGATCGAGCCGGCCTCCGTCATCTGCGAGGCGCCCGAGCGCGCGATCCCGAAGTCCGTCACCTTCAGGCGCCCGTCGCGCCCGACGACGATGTTGTGCGGCTTGATGTCGCGGTGGACGATCCCGTTCCGGTGCGCGAAGGAGACGCCGGAGAGGATCTGGCGCGCGTAGTCGATCGCGATCGGCACCGGCGTCGGGCCGTTGCGGACGATCAGCTCCTTCAGCGTCCGCCCCTCGAGGTACTCCATCGCGATGTAGTAGGAGCCCTCGGCCTCGCCGCGGTCGTAGATCGAGACGATGTTCGGGTGCGAGAGCCCGGCCGCGTTCTTGGCCTCGCGCCGGAACCGCTCGACGAACTGGTCGTCGTGGGCGTGCCGGTCGTTCAGGACCTTGATCGCGACGCGGCGTCCGAGCTCCTGGTCCTCGGCCAGGTAGACGTCGGCCATCCCGCCGGCCCCGAGCTTGCGGACGATGCGGTAGCGGCCGTCGAAGACACGGTCGATCATGGTGTCGGTCAGCGACATGACTCAATCCACAGGGTACGGAGTTCACCGGCCCGGCAGGATCGCCTCCATGATCTGCTTCGCGATCGGGGCCGACACCGAGCCGCCGAAGCCACGGTAGACGTCCTCGACCACGACCGCCACCGCCACCCGCGGGTGGTCTGCGGGCGCGAAGGCGACGAACCAGGGGACGTAGACGTTGTTCCGCCCCGTCTCGGCGGTGCCCGTCTTGCCGGCGACCCTGACCCCCGAGATCTGGGCCGCGGTGCCGGTGCCGCCGCTGACGACCGACTCCATCATCGCCGTCACCTGCGCCGCCGTCTGCGGCTTCATCACCCGCTGCAGCTTGTCGGGCCGGAACTTCGAGATCGTCGAGCCGGACGGCGAGGTGATCCGCTTGACGAGCTGCGGCCGCATCAGGACGCCGCCGTTTCGCGACCGTCGCGGCGACCATCGCCATCTGCATCGGCGTCACGAGCATCCGCTCCTGGCCGAAGGCGAGCCGGCCGGGGTCGACCTGCGTCTTCGGCTTGCTCGGCTTCCAGAGCGAGCCGTTCTTGTAGAGGCCGCTCGCCGCCCGCTCGGGGGACGGCAGGTCGAGCGGCGGCTTCGAGTAGAAGCCGAATCGCTCCGCGTAGTCGAGGATCGGCCCCGCGCCCAGCTGCTTGCCGATGTTGCAGTAGACGGAGTTGACCGAGTGCTGCAGCGCCGTCGCGAGCGTCAGCCGGCCGAACGTCTCGGGCGCCTCCGGGTTGCCCGCGTTCGAGATCCGCCTGCCGTACTCCTCGCAGTAGCCGGGGTCGACGAAGCTCGAGTCGGGCCGGAAGGCGCCGGTGTCGAGCGCCGCGACGGTGGTCACGACCTTGAACGTCGACCCGGGCGGGTAGAGCCCCTGGGTCGCGCGGTCGAGGAGCGGCGCGCCGCACTTGGAGCCGGGCGCCTTCTGCGCCTTCGCGAAGTTCGACTCGATCAGGTTCGGGTCGTAGCTCGGCGAGGAGGCGATCGCCAGCACGGCGCCGGTCTGCGGGTCGAGGGCGACGGCGGCGCCGCACTTGCCCCGGAGCAGCGACTCGGCCACCTTCTGCGCCTTCACGTTCAGCGTCAGGACGACGTTGTTGCCCTTGACCGTGACGCCCTGCAGCTTGTCGAGCGTCGTCCGGACGGCGCTGTTCAGGTTGCCGTTCGACGCGGTCAGGTAGTCGTTCTCGGCGCGCTCGATCCCGGCGCGCGAGCGGGCGATCGTCGAGTAGCCGACGGCGTGCGCGGCGAGCCCGTGCGTCGGGTAGGTGCGGAAGTAGAGCGTCTGGCCGCCGACCTTCTTCTTCTTGTTGGCGGCGAGCACGGTCTTGCCGTCGCCCGCGTAGATCAGCCCGCGCTTGATCTTGAACTGGGCGACGCGCTGGATCGAGTTGTCCTGCCGGTCGGCGAGGCCCGCGGAGGCCCACGTCTGCCAGTAGGTCGTGGCGACGATCAGCGCGACGATCAGGAGCAGGGCGACGACGCCGAGCCGGGCGATCTGGCGGTTCACCGGCCCGCCCCCGTCCGCGGGAGACGACGAGCGGTTCGAGACGAGCAGCAGGCCCGCGAGCAGCATGAAGTTCGCGACCACGCTCGAGCCGCCGTAGGAGACGAACGGCAGCGTGATCCCCGTCAGCGGGATCAGCCGCAGGACGCCGCCGACGATGATGAAGGTCTGCAGCGCGAAGCCGAAGGTGAGCCCCGCGGCGAGCAGCTTCGAGAAGCCGTCGTCGGCGTGCAGGGAGATCCGCATCCCCCGCGCGACGAAGAGCATGAAGACGAGCAGCAGCGCCGCGGCCCCGACGAGCCCGAGCTCCTGCGCGATCGCCGAGTAGATGAAGTCGGTGTTCAGGAAGGGGATCAGCTGGTCGCCCCCCGGCGTCGTGAACGTCCCCTTGCCGAAGCCCGGGCCGAGGTAGCCGCCGTTGCCGATCGAGTAGAGCGACTTGACGAGCTGGTAGCTGCCGCAGTCCTGCCGCAGCGCCGTGCCGCCCGTCTGCGCGCAGTAGACGGCCGTGTCCGTCCACGGGTGCAGCCAGATCGTCACCCGGTCCTGGACGTGGCCGATCGAGTGGTAGGCGCCGTAGGCTCCGGCGGCGAAGAGGCCGAGGCCGAAGAGGACGTAGAGCCCGCGACCGGTCGCGGCGTAGAGCATCGCCAGGAAGATCCCGTAGTAGAGGAGCGCCGAGCCGAGGTCGTTCGTCTCGACGAGGACGAGCATGGCGCCGCCCCAGATCACGAGCAGCGGGCCCCAGTCCTTCAGCCGGCCCTGCGCCAGCACCTCGCGCTTCTCGCGCAGGTAGCCGGCCAGGAAGACGATCAGCGCCAGCTTCGCGAACTCGCCCGGCTGGAACTGGAACGAGCCGACCCCGACCCAGAGGCGGGCGCCGTTGACCGTCCTGCCGATCCCGGGCGCGGCGGGCAGGACGAGCAGCACGATCGAGGCGAGCCCGAACAGGTACTTGTAGTTCTCGAGCACGCGGTAGTCGCGGCGCAGGAGCACGAGCGTGACGGCGAAGAGGCCGACGCCGACGACGATCCAGATGCCCTGCCGCAGCGCGTCGTTCTCGCCGAGCCGGTAGATCTCGACGATCCCGACCGCGGTCAGCAGGCCCGCCATCGGCAGCAGGTACGGGTCCGCCTGGGGCACGGTCAGGCGCCCGACGATGTGGGCGGCGAGGTAGAGCGCGAAGAAGAAGCCGGCGTAGGTGAGCGAGACCGGGTCGAGGTTCGACTTCTGCGCGACGTAGACCGCGGCGAAGCCGATCCCGGTCAGGAGACCGACGACGACGAGGTTCGCGAGCTCTCTGTTCCGCGCGCTCAGGCTCAGCGGGCCAGCCCCCAGAGCACGAGCGCCGCGATCACGAGCACGAGCGTCAGGATCACGAGCGCGACCAGCAGCCGGCGCGCCAGCGACGGCGCCTCCTCCGGCGCGTAGAGCAGCGCCGCCTCGTCCGGCGCGACGACCATCGTGTCCACCGCCGGCGGCGGCCCCGCGTCGTCGGCCGCCGGCGACCGGATCCCCTCGAGCGTGTCCTCGTCCTCGTCGTGCGCCGGCTCCGCCGGCTCGACCGCGGCCGACCGGCGCGTGTCGCCGCCGGCGTCCTCCTCGGCCAGTTCGAAGAGCACCGCGGTGATGTTGTCCTCGCCTCCGCCCCGGTTCGCCGCCGCGACGAGCGCCTTCGCGGCCGCGTCGAGGTCGTCGCGGTGCTGCTCCAGCACGCGCTGCACGGTCTCGTCGTCGACCATCGACGAGAGGCCGTCGGAGCAGATCAGGAACAGGTCGCCGGCGCGGGCCTCGACCGGGAACGTGTCGACGTCGACGTCCGGGTCGGTGCCGAGCGCGCGCGTGATCACCGAGCGCTGCGGGTGCGTCTCCGCCTCCTCGGGCGAGAGCTCGCCGCGCCGCACCAGCTCGGCGACGAGCGAGTGGTCCTCGGTCAGCTGCTCGAGCCCGCCCTCCCGGAGCAGGTAGGCCCGGGAGTCGCCGACGTGGCCGATCAGGACGCGTCCGCCCGGCTCGACGATCGCGACCGTGATCGTCGTGCCCATGCCGGAGGCGGCGGCGTCCTCGTTCGCCCGCTGCCAGACGCGGCGGTTCGCCTCCTGGATCAGCTCCGCGACGCGGCGCTCGCCGGAGCCGTCGCCGTTGCCCTCGCGCAGCGCGGCGGCGGCGAGCCCGGAGGCGACCTCGCCGGCCTGCGCGCCGCCCATCCCGTCCGCGACCGCGAAGAGCGGCGGCTCGCAGACGTAGGAGTCCTCGTTCCGCCGCCGCTTCCGGCCCGGATCGGTCCTGCAGGCGGTGCGGCCGACGCCGAGCATCAGCCCTCCTCCTCGTAGCGGAGGTCGGTCTCGCCGACCCGGACGACGTCGCCCTGCTGCAGGCGCCGCTCGCGCGCGAGCCGGATCCCGTTGACGAAGGTGCCGTTGGTCGAGCCCATGTCCTCGACGAAGACGCCGTCGCGGCGCGCCTCGATCCGGGCGTGCCGGGCGGAGGCGAACTCGTCCTCGGGGAGCGGGATGTCGTTGTTGGCGCCGCGGCCGAGGAAGAGCGGGGCGCCGTCGAGCTCGTAGACGTCGCCCGGCGTCAGGGCGTCGCTCGCGATCACGACGAGCCGGCCGAGCGGCCGCACCGCCCGCGCGCCGCCGCCGAGCCCGGCCGCGTGCGCCTGCTGGGGCGCCAGGATCATCGACTCCTGCGGCGCGCGCACCTCCCGGGCCGCGCCGCGGACGATCCGCCAGATGAAGAGGTAGAGCAGCACGAGGAAGGCGATCTTGAGGGCGAGCAGCGTCTCCTCGAGGTTGGCGGCCGCGAGCGCCGGGCCGGCGCTCCCGGTCAGGCCGGCGCTCACTTGAGCTCCCGGCGGAAGACGACCTCCGTTGCCCCGATCGTGACGCGCGTCCCGTTCTCGAGCTTGACGCGCTTCTTGCGGCGGCCGTCCACCTCGACGCCGTTGGTCGAGTCGAGGTCGACGAGCCAGTAGGCGGTCCCCTCCTGCCGCACCTCCGCGTGGCGGCGCGAGACGTTCGGGTCGGCGAGCTGGACGTCGCACTCGCGGGAGCGGCCGATCACGGCCCGGCGCTTCTCGATCGGGATCCGCTTGCCGTCGACCTCCAGCGCGACCGACTCGCGCGCGAGCCCCAGCTCCTCGAGCGAGGCGGCCTCGGTCTCCTGGGGCGCGCGCGGCTTGTAGACCATCGTCGCGCCGGCCTCCGGCTGCTCCGCGGGCTCGTCGCCGCGTCCTTGCGACTGCGCCATCCGCGTCGCGATCCCGAACTCCCCCAGGTCGAGGTCGTCGTCGGTCTTGAAGGCGACGGTCGGCCGCGAGAGCAGCACGTAGCCCTCGCGGCGGGCGTGCTCGGAGAGGTAGTCCTCGAGCTCGTCGACGAGCGAGCCCTCGTACTCGGAGAACTGCTCGCGGTCTCGCTCCGAGAGGTAGATCTCGTACTCGTTCGGCACGTAGACGCGCGAGACCGAGACGCTGCGGTGCTCGTCCATCTCCTTGACGAGCTTGCGGGCGAGCTCGACCGGCTGGACGTGCGTCCTGAAGGCGCGACCGAACACCCCTTCGAAGAGGGACTCGATCTTGCTCTCGATGTTCCTCAGCACGCTCATGTTCCGCGCCGGTGTCCGCGAGTCGACACCGCCCGTCGCTCCCCGGCTTCGTCGATCCCGACGCCGGCCCGGAGGGTATCTCCCTCGCCGTCGAGTCTAACGCGCGGATTCCGCGATTCGGCGCCAGACCAGGAGCCCGCAGGTGGCCCACGCCGCGGCGACGAGCGGGACGGCCGGCGCCGCCGGCGCGAGCAGCAGCGTCGACGCGAGCATCGCCGCCCCGAAGACCGCGATCGTCCAGGGGCCGCGGGCGCGGACGAAGGGGATCGCGGCCGCCAGCAGCGCGAGGGCGACCGCCTCGGCCGCCAGGCCGGGATAGGCGCCGAGCGTGTCCGCGAGCGCGTGGGCGACGGCGGTCGGCCGCTCGCTGCCGGCGATGCCGAGGCCGAGCGGCGGGCGTCCCTGGCCGAACGGCAGCGAGACGCCGCGGAGCCCGGCCACGAGCGCGGCGAGCAGGACGCCGACCCCGACCGTGGCCGCCTTGCGCACGGGCCCGCGCGCCACCTGCGCCGCCACCGGCAGGAGGCCGAGCGCCGCCAGCGGTGCGAGCGCCGGGCCGAGCGCGAAGAGCAGCCCGCTGCGGGGGTCGCGCCAGGCGAGCGCGATCCAGGCCGCCGCGAGCGCGGCATAGGCGACGGCGAGCCCGAGCGAGATGTTCGCGAGCGGGAAGAAGGGCACCACGAGCGCGAAGACGAGCCCGAGCCGCTCGCGCACGAGCGTCAGGAGCGCCGCCGCGCCGGCGAGCCCGGGCGCCCACCCCGGCGGGTAGAAGGGCAGCGTCCCGGCCGTCCAGCCGGCGACCGCGGCCGCGAGCGCCGCCGCGGGCAGGCGGGCCGGCAGCGCGCCGACGCTGATCCGGGGCGGCTCGCCGCCCGCGCCGCCCCGCCGCCGCTCCTTGCGGACGAGCCCGCGCAGCTGCTCGGCGAGGCTCTCGGCTCCGGGCCGGTGGGCGGGGTTGTGCAGCAGCGCGCTCGCGACGACCTCGAGCACCGCGGGATGCAGGTCGGGCCGCAGCGGCTCGAGCGACGGCGCGCCCGCGAGGATCGCGTTCTGCACCTCGAGCGGCGTCCCGTCCCAGAACGGATGGCGACCGGTCAGCGCCTCCCAGAGGATGACGCCGACGGCCCAGACGTCGGCCGCGGGCCGCGCGGGCTTCCCGGCGAGCCGCTCGGGTGAGATGTAGGCGAGCGTCCCCGGTACGTCGCCGTGCGCGGTCAGGGTCTGCTCCTCCGCGTTCAGCGCCAGCCCGAAGTCGAGCACGCGCGCGTCGAGCTCGGGCCCGTCGGCGAGGAGCACGTTCGCCGGCTTGACGTCGCGGTGGACGACCCCCTGCCGGTGCGCGTGCGCGAGCCCCTCGAGGATCTGGGCGGCCACCTCGACGACGGCGCGGTCGTCGAGCTCGCCGGAGCGCATCGCCTCCCGCAGCGTGCGGCCCGGCACGTACTCGTAGGCGATGTAGACGTGGCTCGCGTCGCGGCCGAGCGCGTAGGAGCGGATGCAGCGCGGGTGCCGCAGCTGCGCCGCCGTGCGCGCCTCCCGCTCGGCGCGGACGCCCGCCTTCCCCTCGCGCGGGACGATCTTGAGCGCGACGTCGAGGCCGCTGTGCTCGTCGCGCGCGAGCCAGACGGAGCCGTTGCCGCCCGTCCCGAGCGGCTTCAGCGGCCGGTAGCGGCCGAGGACGAGTTCTGACGCCTGGGCGCCGGCCGCCTGTGTCCGCACGGCGTCTCTGTTGGACCCGCCCGGGGAAACTCCTCTGCCGATCCGGCCGAAACGGTCGCTAGAGTGGCCCTCCGGGCGATTCCTGTGAGCGAGCGCGACGACGACATCCTCGAGTTCGACTTCTTCGACGAGCCTGCGACCGTCGAGCAGCAGACTGCGCGCGTCCGGATGCCCCGGCGCCGGCCGCGCGACGGCGAGCCGCCTCGCGGCCCGCGGCCGCCGATCCGGCCGCCCCAGGGCGTGACGCCGCTGCTGCGGCTGATCGGCCTGATCGCCTTCGCGATCCTCGTCGTCGTCCTGCTCGTCTTCTGGGTGCAGAGCTGCCAGTCGAGCTCGAAGAAGAACGCCTACAAGAACTACATGCGGGACACCGGCCAGGTCGCCCGCACCTCCGAGGCGATCGGCCGCGACCTCGAGACGGCCCTGACGACGCCCGGCTCGACCGAGAGCGACCTGTCGAGCTCGCTGAACGGCCTCGCCCAGCGCGAGCAGCAGGCGATCGCGAAGGCGCAGGAGCTGAAGCCGCCGGGCGCGCTCCGGAGCGAGAACCAGGCGGTCGTGCAGGCGCTGCAGTTCCGGCTCAGCGGCCTGCAGGGGCTGGCGGCGACCTTCCGCCTCGCGCAGGCGGGCAAGACGAACGGCAACGACGCCGAGCTGCTCGCGCAGCAGTCGCAGCGGTTCGTCGCGAGCGACGTCGTCTGGGACGACCTCTTCCGCGAGCCGTCCGTGGCCGAGATGCAGAAGCAGGGCATCACCGGCGTCGCCCCGCCCCACTCGACCTTCCTCAACGACCCCGGGCTGGCGACCCCGGCCGCCTGGGAGCCGATCCTGCAGCGCCTCCGCGGCGCCTCGACCGGCGGCACCGGCGGCGGCGGGCCGCACGGCACCGCGCTCGAGTTCGTCAAGGCGCTGCCGACCGGCCAGGCCCTCTCGCAGTCGAGCGAGAACACGGTCACGGCGACGACCGACCTCGGCTTCTCGGTCGGCGTCAAGGACTCCGGCAACGCGCAGGAGGTCGGCATCCAGGTGACGCTGACGATCCAGAAGAGCCCGCAGCCGATCGTGAAGACGCAGACGATCCAGGTGATCGACCCGGGCCAGACGAAGACGCTCGTGTTCAAGAACCTCGGCCAGGTGCCGTTCGCGACCAAGACGACGCTGAAGGTCGACATCGCGCCGGTGCCGCAGGAGGCGAACGCGAAGAACAACTCGGGCTCCTACCCGGTCATCTTCTCGCTCGGGTGAGCCTCTCGAGCTCGGTCGCCGCCTGGATCGCGATCGGCGCGGCCGCGGTCGCGGTGGCCGCGCTCGCCTGGGCGCTCTGGAACTCGCGCCGCCTGACGCGGCTCCGCGAGGCGCAGAAGGTGCTGCTCGGGGGCGGCCGCTCCGACCTGGTCGAGTTCTCGGTCTCGCTCCAGGCGCGCATCGACGACCTGCACCGGGCGGTCGACGAGATCGCCGCCGGCCTCGCGCGGGTCGACCGGCGCGTCGACGCGACGCTCTCGAACACGGCGATCGTGCGCTACGACGCCTACGAGGACACGGGCGGCCACCAGTCCGGCTCGGTCGCGCTGCTCGACTCCGCCCGCACCGGCGTCGTCGTCACCGCGATCCAGGGCCGCGACTACGCGCGCATCTACCTGAAGGAGGTCGAGCGGGGCAAGGCGTCGGTGCCGCTCTCGCCCGAGGAGCAGGAGGCGGTCGAGCGCGCGATGGGCCGCTGAGCGCCTGCCTTTGCGGGGTTCCGAGCCCGGCCGGCTCCGCTACCTTTTAGCCAGGTTGCAGCAGGTCCTCGTCCTGAACGCGAGCTACGAGCCGCTGAACGTCTGCTCGATTCGGCGTGCGCACGTCCTCGTGTGGAAGGGCAAGGCCGAGGTGGTGGAGCAGCTCGACCGGCCGCTCACCTCCGCCTCCGCGACCTACCCCTGGCCGCACGTGATCCGCCTCGTCCACTACGTGCGGGTGCCGCGGACGATCCAGCGGAAGATCTCGCGGCGCGCCCTCTTCGCGCGCGACGGCTGGCGCTGCGTCTACTGCGGCACGAGCTCCGGCCGGATGACGCTCGACCACGTGATCCCGCGCTCGAAGGGCGGCGAGTCGATCTGGGAGAACGTCGTCACCTCGTGCGCGCCGTGCAACCTGCGCAAGGGCGACAAGCTGCCCGAGGAGGCGGAGATGCTGCTCGCCGCCCCGCCGCGGCCGCCCGCGCCGGTGCTCTTCATCAAGCTGGCGACGCAGCGCGTGCCGGCCTCCTGGCAGCAGTACCTGAACGCCTTCGGCGCGGCCGCGTAACGGGTCGTTTTCCCCGCGGGCGCGTGGGAACGCGAGAAGCGCATGCTCGCGTTCTCGCTCTCCGGCTGGGTGACCGACCTCGTCTCGGGCCACTGGTGGGCCTACCTGATCGTGTTCGGCGCCTGCACGCTCGACTCGATCCTCTTCTTCCTCGTCCCCAGCGAGGCGGTCACGATCAGCGCCGGGATCCTGGCCGCGCGGGGCGACCTCTCGATCTGGCTCGTGATCGCGGCGGCGGCGGTCGGCGTCTTCGCGGGCGACAACGCCGCCTACTGGATCGGGCGGCTCGCGGGCGACCGCGTCAGCGCCTGGATCTGCAAGTACGAGCGCGGGCGCAGGTGGCTCGAGCAGGGGCGCGGGCTGATCCACCGCAACGGCGAGCTCGTGATCGCCGCCGGCCGCTTCATCCCCGCAGGCAGGAGCGCCGCCACGCTCTCCTCGGGGATCGTCGAGTTCCCGTACGTGCGCTTCGCGGTCGCCGACGGGGTCGCCGCGGTGATCTGGGCCGTCTACGCGAGCCTGCTCGGCTACCTCGGGGGGCAGAGCTTCGAGCAGAGCTTCTGGAAGCCGTTCGTGATCGCGCTCGGGATCGCGGCCCTGATCGCGGGCGGGGGCGAGGTCTGGCGCCGCTTCCAGCGCCGCCGCGGCCGCGACGTGCTGGGCAAGGAGCTCGAGGAGGCCGGCTAGCCGCGCTCGACCGGCAGGTCGCGCTGCTCCCACTCGCTCCACGACCCCGGGTAGAGCCGGCCGTCCCGGCCGGCGAGCGCGAGCCGGTGCAGGGTGACGCACGCGGTGATCCCGGAGCCGCAGTAGGCGACGAGCTCGCCGCTCGCCGAGCTCCGGCAGCGGCTCGTCCCAGGGGGCGTTGACCGCGCCGGGGACGCGGCCGGGCACGCGGTCGACCGGGTTCGGCTCGCCCCGCCAGCGCTCCGGCCGGCGGGCGTCGACGACGACGAGGCTCCCGAGCCGCTCGTGCAGCTCCTCGGCCTCGACCGTGTCGCCCGCCCGCGGCCGCGGCGCGAACGCCCGCGGCTCGATCTGCTCCTCGCCGGCACCGGAGCGGCCCTCGCCAGGCGTCGAGGTCGATGACGGCGCAGGCGTCGTGGCCGAAATGGCGGAGCAGCCACCAGAGCCGCTCGGCGCCGCCGAGGGTGCCGTAGGCGACGACGAAGACGCCCGGGCCGATGCCCGCCCGCGAGGCGGCCGCCGCGAAGGCGTCCGCCTCCGGCAGCGGGTGCCGGCCGCGCGCCCCGGGCGGTGCCGCCAGGTCGCGGTCGACGTCGAGGAAGGCGGCGCCGGGCACGTGCCCGGCCAGGTAGAGCGCCCGGCCGCGCTCGGGGTCGCCGAGATCCCAGCGGCAGTCGACGAAGCGGTACTGCACGGATGCGAGGCTACGTCAGCGGCTGCGGCCGCTGCGGCGGAGCGAGGCGACGCAGTCCGGGCAGATCGTGTGGGTCACCGGCGCGCCGGCTGCCTGCCGCTCGGCGCGGTCCCAGCCGCGGCCCGTCCAGACGCTCCCGCACCAGGCGCAGCGGCGGACGAGGCGGGCGCTGCGGCTGCGGGTCTCCGGCGTCACCCCCGCAGCGAATCACGTCCGGCGCGCCTCCGGGGCGATTGTGAGCAGACCGGGGGAGAACCCGAACGTGGCCGTTACAGCCAGCCGCGCGGAGGCGGCGTGAAGCGGAGCGGGATCGGCAGGCCGCAGCGGGCGCACTGCGTGCGTGCGACCCCCTTGCGCTCGGCCTTCTGCACCGGCACCGGCGTCGCGCAGGCGCAGTCGGAGGCGGCGGAGCCGACCGTCGGTGTGGTCGCGGGCGTCAAGCCTCGGTCGTCGTGCACGGCGTCCCCTTTCGCTGGCGTTCCACGCGTAAAGGATCGCGTCCCGAAAGACAACGCGCCGGCGGCCGGGCACGGCCGCCGGCGCGGTTCCGGGATCGCGCTCCGGCTCAGGCGGGCTCCGGCGCCGGCTGCGGGAGCGGGGCGGGCCTCGGCGCGTGCGAGTGGCCGCCGAGATGGCCGTGGCTCTCGGTGCCGTAGCCGCCCGGGACCGGGATGTAGAACTCGGGATAGCCCCACATGCCGTGCTCGGAGACGTCGAGGCCGGCCGTCTCCGTCTCGGCGTCGGTGCGGATCCCGATCGTCCGCTTCAGCGTCAAGAGGATCAGGAACGAGGCGCCGAACGTGAACGCGCCCACCGCGGCGAGGCCGAGCGCCTGGACGCCGAGCTGGTGGAACGAGCCGCCGTAGAAGACGCCGCCGCTGCCGACGCCGACGCGCTCGGCGAGCGCCGGCACGGTCAGGAACCCGAGCGAGAGCGTCCCCCAGACGCCCGACATGCCGTGCGCGGCGATCGCGCCGACCGGGTCGTCGATGCCGGTCCGCTCGACCGCGAGGACGCCCAGGACGACGATGACGCCGGCGACCAGGCCGATCACGATCGCGGCCCACGGGGCGACGAACGCGCAGGCGGCGGTGATCGCGACGAGCGCCCCGATCGCGCCGTTCAGCATCATCGAGAGGTCGGGCTTGCCGATCACGAGCCACGAGGTCACGAGCGCGCCGACGACGCCGCCCGCGGCCGCGACGTTCGTGTTCAGCGCCACGTAGGCGAAGAAGCCGAGCCCGCCGCCGTCGACGCCGAGCGTCGAGCCCGGGTTGAAGCCGAACCAGCCGAACCAGAGGATGATCACGCCCAGGGTCGTGTAGGCCATGTTGTGCCCCGGGATCGCGTTCGGGCGCCCGTCCGGGCCGAACTTGCCGATCCGCGGCCCGAGCAGGAGCGCCCCGGCGAGCCCGGCGAGCGCGCCCTGGTAGTGGACGACCGTCGAGCCGGCGAAGTCCTGCATCCCCATCGACGCGAGCCAGCCGTTCGCGCCCCAGATCCAGTGCGAGGCGAGCGAGTAGATCAGCGTGAAGGCGACCCCGAAGACGATGTAGACGTAGAGCCGCGTCCGCTCGGCCATCGCGCCCCAGACGATCGCGAGCGAGACCGCGCAGAAGACGACCTGGAACAGGTACGCGGCGGCGCCGGGGATCTCCCCGAACCAGGAGAACGGCGCCTGGCCGATCTGCAGCAGCGCGTCCGCGCTCGGCGCGAACCCGGAGCCGCCCCAGACGCCGTTGCCGCCGTCGCCGAAGGCGATCCCGAAGCCGACGAGGTAGTAGACGATCGACGCGAGCGCGAAGATGAGGACGTTCTTCGCGGCCACGTGCCCGACGTTCTTCATCCGGGTCAGGCCCGCCTCGAGGAAGGCGAACCCGGCCTGCATGAACATGACCAGAACGGCCGCGACGACCACCCAGATCGTGCTCGTCGCGAAGAGCAGCTCCTTGTTAGACACCGGTCTCGACCTCCTCCAGGCTGCCGCCCGTCCTCGTGTGTGTGACGTTCCCGACCCGCGTCGTCCAGACGAGGCCGTCGCCCGACTCGTTGCCGCTGCGCGCGCTGTCGACGATCGCCGCCACGACCTCGTCGGCGATCCCGTCCTCGACCACGAAGGTGAGGACGGCCTTCGGCAGGAAGCGGGACTCGAAGATCCGCCCCCGGTACTCGTGCGTGACGCCGCGCTGGCGGCCGTGGCCGATCGCCTCGACCACGGTGACGCCGACGTGCCCCGTCGCGTCCTCGACCGCGTCGATCACCGTCTCGACCCGCTCGCGGATCACCACTGCCTCGACCTTGATCATCCCCGTCTCCTCACGCGTCGTAGTAGAGGGCGAACTCGGCGGGGTGCGGGCGGAGCCGCACGACGTCGACCTCGTTCGCGCGCTTGTAGTCGATCCAGGTGCGGATCAGCTCGTCGTCGAAGACGCCGCCGCGCGTCAGGAACGCGTGGTCGGCCTCGAGGGCCGCGAGCGCGTCCTCGAGCGACCCGGGCACCTGCGCGACTCCGCGGTCTTCCTCGAACAGGTCCCAGTCGCACGGCTCGCCGGGGTCGAGGCCGCGCTCGATCCCGTCCAGGCCCGCCATCAGCATCGCCGCGAACGCGAGGTAGGGGTTGGCGGCCGCGTCCGGGCAGCGGAACTCGATCCGCTTCGCCTTCGGCGACTCCGAGTACATCGGGATGCGGATGCACGCCGAGCGGTTCCGCATCGACCAGACGAGGTTGACCGGGGCCTCGTAGCCGGGGACGAGCCGCCGGTACGAGTTCGTCGTCGGCGCGCAGAACGCGAGCAGCGCCGGCGCGTGCGCGAGCAGCCCCGCGACGTACGAGCGCGCCAGCTGCGACATGCCCGCGTAGCCGCTCCGGTCGGCCATCAGCGGCGTCCCCTCCTTCCAGAGGGACTGGTGCGTGTGCATGCCCGAGCCGTTGTCGCCGAAGATCGGCTTCGGCATGAACGTGACGGACTTGCCGTGCCGGCGGGCGACGTTGCGGACGACGTACTTGTAGGCCATCACCTGGTCGGCCATCCGCGTCAGCGTCTGGAAGCGCAGGTCGATCTCGCACTGGCCGCCGGAGGCGACCTCGTGGTGGTGGAACTCGCAGGGGATGCCGAGCCGCTCGAGCGTCAGCACCATCTCGGTGCGCAGGTCGGCGAGCGAGTCGTGCGGCGCGGGCGGGAAGTAGCCCTGCTTCTCGCGGATCGTGTAGCCGAGGCCGGGCTTGCCCGAGTTCCAGTGCCCCTCGGCCGAGTCGACCGTGTAGCCGGCCGTGTTCGGGCCGAGCTCGTAGGCGACCTCGTCGAAGACGAAGAACTCGCACTCGGGGCCGATGTAGGCGGTGTCCGCGATCCCGCTCTCGCGCAGGTGCTCCTCGGCGCGGCGCGCGACCCGGCGCGGGTCCTTCGCGTAGCCCTCGCGGGTGAGCGGGTCGGCGATCTCGCAGACGAGCGAGAGCGTCGGCTCGGCGGCGAACGGGTCGATCGTCGCGGTGTCCGCCTGCGGCAGCAGCAGCATGTCCGACTCGGAGATCCCCTGCCAGCCGCGGATCGAGGAGCCGTCGAAGCCGAGCCCCTCGTCGAAGGCGGACTCGTCGAAGGCCCGCAGCGGCAGCGTCAGGTGCTGCCAGGTGCCGAGGAGGTCGCAGAACTTGAGGTCGACCATCCTCGCCTGGGTCTCCGTCGCCCAGTCGAGCGCGCCGCGCGGGTCGGGCTCCCCCTCGAGGTAGTGCTTGAACTCGATCTCGGACATGCCGTCCTCCTGCGTTGGACCACGAAAAAAGCGCCCGCCACTCACCGGGGTGAGTCGCGAGGCGCCATAGCCTCCGCGCCGCCTTCGCCGGCGACGCGTGGGCCCACGATAGCGGGACCGCCGGAGGGATTGTCAAGTCGCGCAGACGTTGTCAAGATGCAGCGGTGCACGCTCGCCCGCCTGCCCGCCGTCCTCCGCGAGCGGGATTTCCGCCTCTACTACGCGGGGCAGGCGGTCTCCGACTTCGGCGACAAGCTGGTGCCGGTCGCGCTCGCGTTCGCCGTCCTCGAGCTGACCGACTCCGCCTCGGCGCTCGGGCTCGTGCTGCTGGCCCGGACGGTGCCGAACGTGCTCTTCCTGCTCGCCGGCGGCGTCTGGGCGGACCGGCTGCCGCGGCACCAGCTGATGCAGGCGTGCAACGTGCTGCGCGGGCTCTCGCAGGCCGCGTTCGCCGCCCTCCTGATCTCGGGTCACGCGGAGCTCGGCCAGCTGGCGGGGCTCGCGGTCGTCTACGGGACCGCGGACGCCTTCTACGGGCCCGCCTCGACCGGGCTCGTGCAGCAGGTGGTCGCGCCGGCGCGGCTGCAGGAGGCGAACGGGCTGATGAGCCTCTCGCGCTCGACCTTCGGGATCGCCGCACCCGCGCTCGCCGGCGTGCTGGTCGCGACCGTCGGGCCGGGCTGGGCGATCGCGATCGACGCGCTCACGTTCTGGGTCTCCGCGCTGACGCTCGCGCGGCTGCGGCCCGCGCGCCTGCCGCGCCGCGAGCGCTCGACCTTCACCCGGGAGCTGCGCGAGGGCTGGCACGAGGTGACCTCGCGCACCTGGATCTGGGCCAGCATCGCCAGCTTCGCGCTCTTCCAGTTCGCCTGCCTCGGCCCCTACCTCGTGCTCGGGCCGGTGGTCGCCCGCGAGTCGCTCGGCGGCGCCTCGGCCTACGCGGCGATCTCGGCCGCGGCCGGCGCCGGCGCGGTGCTCGGCGGCCTGATCACCCTGCGCGTCCGGCCGTCGCGGCCGCTGCAGGTCTGCTTCGGCGGCGTCGTCGTCTGGGCCGGCCTCCTCGTCGCCTACGGCCTCGCGGCCCCGGTCCCGGTGATCGCCGCGGCGGCGGTCGTCGGTACCGCGGCGATGAACCTCGGCTCCTCGCTCTGGTTCACGGCGCTGCAGGAGCACGTCCCGCGCGAGTCGATCTCGCGGGTCAGCGCCTACGACTGGATGGGCTCGATGGTCTTCCTGCCGCTCGGGCTCGCGCTCGCGGGGCCGCTCGCGGGCGGGATCGGCGCCGGCAGGACGCTGCTCGCCGCCGCGGCCGTCGCGGCCGTCGTCAACGGCGGCATGGCCTTCCTGCCGAGCGTCCGCACCCTCGGCAGGGCGGCTCCGCCGCTCGCCGAGCCCGAGCTCGAGGACGAGCGGCCGCCGAGCGGGATCGCCGCCGCCTGAGCCGAGCGTCCGGGCTGCCGCTCGCGGCCGGCGCGGAGCGCCGCCCGGCGAGCCGAAACTCGCTTTGGACGCGCACCCGCTGCTCTGCTAGGTTTCCGGCGTCATGTTCCGGATCGTTCTTGGAGACACGCCGCGCGTCCGCATCTAGCGGCCGTGGTGTGTCCCCGTTCGGTCTTTTTCTCGCGATCCAGGAGCATGAATGTCTCACCTCGCAGCGCCCCGTAGTCCCTCGTTCGTCCGCCGCCGCGTGCGCCGGCCGGCGATCCTCGAGCCGCTCGCCGTGCGGGACTTCGGCCTGCTCTGGGCCGGCGACGCCGTCTCGCAGGTGGGCGACGGCGTCTTCACGGTCGCGATCGCGTGGCAGGTCTACGCGCTCTCGAACGCCCCGACCGCGCTCGCCGTCGTCGGGCTGGCGCGCGTGGTGCCCGATGGTCGGCTTCGTGCTCTTCTCGGGCGCGCTCGCCGACCGGCTCGACCGCCGCCGGCTGCTGATCGTCGGCGCGGCGCTGCCCGGTGTCGCCGTGGCGCTCCTCGCCGCGCTCGCGCTCGACGGGCGGCTCGAGCTCTGGCACGTCTGGGCGATCTCCGCCGTCGTCGGCCTCGGCCGCGCGATCGCCGGGCCGGCCAGCGGCGCGATCGTGCCGGAGCTCGTGCCCGCGAACCTGCTCGTGCAGGCCAACTCGCTCGGCCAGCTGATGCGCCCGCTCGCGATGACGCTGGTCGGGCCGGCGCTCGGCGGCATCCTGATCGCGGCGGCCGGGCCCGGCTCGGCCTTCGCCGTCGACGCGGCCAGCTTCGGGATCGCGGTGCTGGCGCTGCTCGCGATCCGGCCCCGTCCGCGCGTCCGCGAGGGCGCCTCGCCGAGCCTGCTCGCCGACCTGCGCGAGGGCTTCGCGTTCGTTCGCAGCCAGACCTGGATCTGGGGGACGCTCGTCGTCGCGACGGTCTGGGTGCTCGTGATCGTCGGCCCGTTCGAGGTGCTCGTCCCGTACGTGCTCAAGAACGAGCTCGGGGCGGGTGCGCAGGGCTTCGGGCTCGTCTACGCCGCCGGCGGCGTCGGCGCGATCGCCGCAGCGCTCGGGATGGGGCAGCTCGGCCTGCCGCGCCGCAACGTCACCGTCATGCTGCTCGCCTGGGGCGCCGGCTGCGGCGCCGTGATCGCGATCGGCCTCGCCGCCGCGAGCTGGCAGGCGGGCATCGCGCTCGGCGTCAGCGAGAGCCTGTTCACGGTCGGCGAGATCATCTGGATCACGCTGATGCAGTCGCTCGTCCCCGGCGAGCTGCTCGGCCGCGTCCGCTCGATCGACTGGCTGCTCTCGGTCGGGCTCCTGCCGGTCGGCTACGCGCTCGTCGGCCCGATCGCCGACGCCGTCGGCGCCCGCCAGACGCTCGTCGGCGCGGGGGTGCTCTCGACGCTGCTCGTCGTCGCGACCCTGCTCCTGCCCGGCATGCGCGACCCGGAAGGGAGGCTCTGATGCACGCAGTCGAGGTCGACGGGCTCCGCAAGGAGTTCGGCCGCCGCTCGCTCCGGCAGCAAGCGGCGGCTGGCGGCGCTGAAGGACGTTCAGCTTCACGATCGACCGGGGCGAGTGCGTCGCGATCCTGGGCCAGAACGGCTCGGGCAAGTCGACCCTGGTCCGGCTGCTCTCGACGCTGCTCCTCCCCGACGGCGGCAGCGCGACGATCTTCGGCCACGACGTCGAGCGCGGCGCCGGCGAGGTGCGGCGGCTCGTCAACCGCGTCTCGGTCGAGGCGTCGTTCTTCAAGAAGATGTCGGCCGCGGAGAACCTCGGCTACGCCGCGCGGTTCTACGGGATGACCCCGGCGCAGACGCGGCAGGAGATCCCGCGGATCCTCGGACGCGTCGGCTTCCCGGCGGAGCGCCGCGGCGAGGCGATGGAGCACCTCTCGCGCGGGATGCAGCAGAAGGTGGCGCTCGCGCGCGCCCTGCTCACCTCGCCGGTGCTGCTGCTCCTCGACGAGCCGACGACCGGGCTCGACCCGCGCTCGAAGCGCGAGGTGCAGGAGTTCGTGCGCGAGATGCGGTCCAAGCACGACTCGACGATCCTGCTCTGCACGCACGACATGGCCGAGGCCGAGTCGCTCGCGGACCGGATCGGGATCCTCGACCGGGGCGAGCTGCTCTTCCTCGAGCCGGTCGGGCAGGTGAAGGAGCGGTTCGGCGTCGCGACGCTCGAGGAGGCGTTCTTCGCGGCGACCGGGCGCACGTTCGAGGACGAGCACGACGAGTCCGAGCGCGACAGGGAGGTGTTCGCATGATCTCGGTGATCCCGCGCGTCCGCCACGAGCTGATCGGCCTCTCGGGGGTCGTCGAGCGGAACTGGTACCTGGTCAAGCGCTACGCCTGGTGGGAGCTGGCGTTCTTCGTCTGGACGGTCGCGAACACGCTCACGATCGTCTTCATCGGCAAGGGCGTCGAGGCGGCGGGCGGCACGGTCGACGTCGAGCGGCTGACCACGCAGCTCCTGATCGGGGCGGTGATCTGGGCCTACCTCGGGATCATCTTCGAGATCCTGACCGAGACCGTCGCCTGGGAGCGCTGGGAGGGGACGATCGAGTACACGTTCATGGCCCCGCTCTCCCGACCGGTGCACCTGCTCGGGATGGGCGCGTTCGCCGTCACCTACGGCGTCGTCCGGGCCTCGCTGCTCTTCGGCGTCGTCGCCGCGATGTTCGGGCTCGCGATGCCGCACGCCGCCTTCGGGACGGCGATCCTGCTGCTCGCGATCGCGTCGGTCTCGTTCATCGGGGTCGGGATGATGACCGCGGTGCTGCCGCTGATCTCGCCGGAGAAGGGTGCGCAGCTCGGCTTCGTCGCGCAGGGGATCATGCTCGTCGTCTCGGGCGTCTACTACCCCGTCAGCGTGCTGCCGACCTGGATGGAGTGGGTCGCGAAGGTCTCGCCGGCGACCTACGCGCTGCGCGGGATCCGGCACGCGATCCTCGACGGCTACGGCGTCTCGCAGGTCTGGGGCGACATCTGGCCGCTGATCGTGATCGGCATCGTCGCGATCCCGCTCGGGCTCGCCGTCTTCGGGGCGGGCGAGCGGTACGCGAAGCGGCACGGGAAGCTGAAGCGGTCGGGATGATCCGGCAGTCGCGGACAGCGACGACGAGCTCGCGCTCTTCGCGGAGATCCGCCTCGCGGCCTCGCCGCGGTCGCCCGCGGCCCCGCCGAGGCGCGAGCCCGGACCGGCTGCTGCTGCTCTGGGACGACGTGGGCTGCGGCCTCGCCGCGCGGTCCGATCTCGCGGACAGCGTCACGGTGGCACGTCTTCGTCCGGCCCGAGGCTCGCGGCCGGGGGATCGGCGCGGCGCTCGCCGGGCGCCTCGTCGAGCACGCTCGCACGTTCCCCGGGCGCGACGCCCTCTTCGCGACCGTGGACACGCTCCAGCCGGAGGGCGTCTCGTTCGCGCAGCGGCGCGGCCTCGCGGAGGTCGACTGCGAGGTCGAGCTCCGCCGGCCGCTCGGCGGCGAGCCGGTGCCCGAGCCGGCGCCGCTGCCGGGGCTCGAGGTCGTCTCGATCGCCGAGCGGCCGGAGCTGCTCGAGGCGACCTGGCACGGCGTGGCGGTCGAGGGCTACCGCGACCTGCCGACGCCCTCGCCGGTCGAGATCACCCTCGAGCAGTGGCTCGAGGAGGAGGCGACCCTGCCCGAAGCCTCGTTCGTCGCGCTCGACGGCGACGCGGTCGTCGGCTACGCGGGGCTGCTCGAGGGCGGCGAGCACGGGCTCACGGCGGTCCGACGCAGCGTACCGCCGCCGCGGGATCGCGACCGCGCTGAAGCAGCGCCAGCTCGCGTGGGCGGCCGCCGCGGGCCTGGAGGAGCTCGTCACCTGGACGCAGGGACGCAACAGCCCGATGCAGCGCGTCAACGAGCTGCTCGGCTACCGGCCCGAGCCGCCGTGGCTGAAGCTGCAGGGGCCGCTCCCGTGATCGCGGTCCGCCCCGTGGAGACCGACGCCGACGCGCGGGAGTTCCTGCGGCTCCGCAACGAGATCGATCCGCGGGAGCCGATGTCGGCGGAGGCGTTCGCCGAGCTGCGCGCGCGTCCCCGGCGGCTCGACGTGCTGGCGCTGCTCGAGGGCGAGCCCGTCGGGATCGGCTCCTGCGGCGACCACTGGGTCGACCCGGACGGGCCGCTCGCGTTCGTGAACGCGCGGGTGCGCGCCTCCGCCCGCCGCCGCGGGGTCGGCGGCGCCGTCCTCCGGCGGCTGGCCGACGAGGCGCGGCTCGCACGGCCGCAGCGGCTTCTACACGGTCGTCGCGGGCGACGACGCCGACTCGCTCGCCTTCTTCGCTCAACCGCGGCTGGGAGCAGGTGCTCGAGATGCAGGGCGTCGAGCTCGCGCTCGTCCGCGCCGCCCCGAGCGAGGACTCGTCACAAGCGCCGACCGTAGAGGTCCCAAGTGACGATTCGTCACAAGGACTCAGGCTCGTGCCGCTCGCCGAGGAGCTCGACCGCGCCGTCTACGAGGCCGCGCTCGAGGTCGAGCAGGACCTGCAGACGGCCGCGCCGATGGCCGCGCTCGAGTTCGAGCGCTGGCGGAAGCGCCAGTTCAAGCCGCTCGTCCGCCGCGACCTCTCGTTCGCGGTGCTCGACGGACCGCTCGTCGCCGGCTACGCGATCCTCGAGGAGAGCTCGCCCGGGGATCGGCGAGCACGCGATCACCGGCGTGCGCCGCGCCTACCGCGGCCGTGGGCTCGCGGCCGTGCTCAAGCAGGCCCAGATCCGGGCGGCGACGGCGGCCGGCCTGCGCCGGCTGCGGGCGTCGAACACGGTCTCGAACCTGCCGATGCGGGCGCTGAACGAGCGGCTCGGCTACCGGCAGACCTACCGGAACGTCCACCTGCAGGGGCCGCTGCCGTGAGGCGCGTCGCCTCGGCGGTTGCGGCCGGGAACGGGCTTCCGGACCGCGGCGGCGCTCGCCTCTAGTCGCGCGGGTCGCGCGCCTCCGCGATCTGCTCGGGGTCGCCGCTGCGCTTCTCGACGACCGCGAAGCGCTCGTTGCGCTCGACCACCGTCTCGAGGTCGGGCAGCTCGTGTCCCGGGACGATCGCGAAGCGCTTGCCGCTCTCGCGCACGTGCTCGTAGTCGTCGCGGGTGAGCGAGATCCGCTCCGTGCACTCCGCGTAGCCGCACTCGCAGATGAAGTCGATGCGCTCCTGATCGACGCCGAAGTGGTCGTTCAGCTCCAGCACGCGCTCGTTCACCTCGCGGTAGAGCGCCTCGTTCTCGCCGACCCTGCGGACGCGCTCGTCCATCAGTCCTTGGCCACGCAGACCCAGCCGGCGCCCGAAAGCCCGGTCGCCGTCCCCCGCGTCGGGTGGCCGTGCGCGACCACGAACTGGTTCTTCCGGGCCCGCACCTGCTCGTACTCCCCCGGCGTCAGCCGCACGATCGCCGTGCAGGCCTCGTCCTCGCACTCGCAGAGGAACGGCGTGCTGCCCAGGATCGTGCCCAGCTCGGAGCGGCGCTCGGCGATCCGGTCGTTCGCCTCGCGGAAGACGGTCTCGTTGTGCAGGGCCTGCTCCTCGCTTCGTCCCACACGGCCGGTTGTAGCGCGCCGACGCCGTCGCCAAACTCCGGTATGCTGCGGCCGCAGTCGAGGCGACGAGGCCTCAGGTGCGCCGTGTGGCGACGCCTGGGGTCTTTTTCCGTTTTCAGGAGAGGAGTGGTTCGATGGCGCAGGTCGAGTCGAAGCCGAGGGCGACGAGCGACGAAGGCAGCCGGAGAGAGGTCGTCCGGCAGATCGAGGAGCAGGGCGTCCAGTCGGTGCTGCTCTGGTTCACCGACATCGAGGGGCACCTGAAGAGCTTCGCCGTCACGCCGAAGGAGATCGACGAGGCGCTGAACGACGGCATGGGCTTCGACGGCTCGTCGGTGACCGGCTTCAACGCGATCGAGGAGTCGGACATGGTCGCGATCCCGGACCCGTCCACGTTCAGGATCATCCCCGGCAAGGAGGGCGAGACGAAGGTCGCGCGGATGATCTGCGACGTCGTCACCCCCGACGGCAAGCCCTACGACGGCGACCCGCGCCACGTCCTCCGCCGGGCGCTCGAGCGGATGCGGTCGATGGGCTTCGACACCTTCAACGTCGGCCCGGAGCTCGAGTACTTCCTCTTCAAGGGCCCCGGCTCGGTCGAGACCCTCGACGAGGGCGGCTACTTCGCGATGACGACGCAGGACGCGGCGACGGAGATCCGCAACGAGACGATCGCCTCGCTCGAGGCGATGGGCATCCCGATCGAGTACCACCACCACGAGGTCGGCCCCTCGCAGCACGAGATCGACATGCGCTACGCGCCGGCGCTCGAGATGGCCGACCACACGGTCACCTACCGGCTGATCGTCAAGGAGGTGGCGGCGAAGAACGGCGTCTACGCGACCTTCATGCCGAAGCCGATCTTCGGCGAGAACGGCTCCGGGATGCACACCCACCAGAGCCTGTTCGCGAACGACCGCAACGCCTTCTTCGACGAGAACGACCAGTACCACCTCTCGGACGTCGGCAAGGCGTTCATCGCCGGCCAGCTGCGCCACGCACGCGAGATCGCGGCGGTGTTCGCGCAGTGGGTCAACTCGTACAAGCGGCTGGTGCCGGGCTACGAGGCGCCGGTCTACGTCGCCTGGTCGCGGCGGAACCGCTCGGCGCTGATCCGGATCCCGCTCTACAAGCCGGGCGCCGAGCAGGCGACCCGCGCGGAGATCCGCTGCCCCGACCCGGCCTGCAACCCGTACCTGACCTTCGCGACGCTGCTGCACGCGGGCCTCGAGGGGATCGAGCGGGGCTACGAGCTGCCCGACCCGATGGAGACGAACCTCTACCACCTGACGCCGGAGCAGCGGAAGGAGCGGGGGATCGTCTCGCTGCCGGAGACGCTCGGCGAGGCGATCGACGAGCTGGCCGAGTCGGAGCTCGTCCGCAAGGCGCTCGGCGCCCACATCTTCGACAACTACGTGAAGCTGAAGCGGGCGGAGTGGGACGAGTACCGCGTCCAGCTGACGACGTGGGAGATGGACAAGTACCTGAAGGCCCTCTAGTCGGCGCGCCTCGTTCGCGCGACAATGGAGGCACCCGACCTGCGACCCGGCCGCCCGGAGCGTTCCCTCCGGGCGCGGTCGCGGGTCGCTGACGGCAGACTGCGGGCCGCCTGCAAGGGCGGCTCGTGGTCTGCCTCGGGACGCGGTCGGACTGCTAGAGGAAGCTGCGGATCGACTCGCGCTCGACCCGGAGGCCGATCACCTTGCTCGAGCCGTCGATCTGCTCGATCGACTCGACCGGGACGAGCCGGCGCTTGCGCGGGAAGAAGCCGAGCCCGGAGCGGACGGAGAGCGCGTCGGGGACGTCCGGGGCGGTGCCGTACATCGCGCACTCGACCGTCCCGACGACCCGGCCGCGCGAGTCGGCGACGAGGTAGCCGCCGGTGTACGCCAGTTCTCTCGCCAGGGGGCTCACGCTCCGGAACCTATTCCCCGTCTGCAAGGAAATTCCCGCCTCACCCGTAAAGCTTTCGTAAGCATCGCGGCCGTGCCGGGCGGGTCAGGAGAGGCCGGGTTTCCAGACCATCAGGACGAGGATCGCCAGCAGGAGCGCCCCGCTCGCGAACGAGAGGGCCAGCGAGCGCGGGTCGGCGACGGCGCGGCGCAGCTCCGGCGAGGGCTCGTCGCCCTCGCGGGCGAGGCGCTCGGCCAGCTCGCGGGCGTGCCGCGCCGGCCGGCCGCCGAGCGCGCCGAGCACCATCGCCGCGAGCCAGAGCAGCATCGCCCACTCGATCCACGCCTGCCGGAACGTCCACTGGGGCAGGTCGGCGACGAGCCAGGCGCCGAAGCCGATCGTCAGCAGGCCGCCGAGGGCGACGAGCAGCACGCCCCAGCGGGTCAGCCCGAGGACGATCGCGACCTCGCTCGGCCGTTCGCGGCGCAGCGCCGTCAGCTGCCCGACGGCGGCGACCGACGGCGCCGGCGAAGAAGGCGAAGGCGCCGAGCAGGTGCGCGAAGACCAGCCAGTCGTCCATCGGGCTCGAGGCTACCTACCATGGTCGACGTGGACGTCCGCGAACGGCACCTGCGGCTGCTGACCGAGACGATCGAGGCGGTCAACTCGACGCTCGACCTCGAGGAGGTCCTCTCGCTCGTCGCCCGCGGCGTCGCGGACGCGCTCGCGACCGACGCCTGCTTCGTCTACCTCTACGACGCGCGCGCCGACGAGCTCGTGCTCCGCGCGACCCACGGCACCCGCGTCGAGCAGATGACCCGGCGGCCGCGGATGCGACCCGGCGAGGGCTTCACGGGCACGGCCGCGGCGCTGCGCGAGCCGCTGATGGTGCCGCGCGACGCGCACCTCGACCCGCGCTTCAAGAGCTTCCCGAACCTGCCCGAGGACGAGTACGAGTCGATCCTCGCCGTCCCGATCCTGGCGCGGGAGAAGCTCGAGGGCGCGCTCAACGTCCGCACCCGCGAGCCGCGCTCGTTCGGCGCGGACGAGGTCGAGCTGCTGCTCGCGATCGCGGCGCAGGTGGCGCAGTCGATCGAGCACGCGAAGCTCTACGCGGAGGCGCAGCAGCGCGTCCGCGAGCTCGAGGCGGTGGCCCGGATCTCGCAGGCCGTCTCCGAGTCGCTCTACCTGGAGGAGTCGCTCGAGGCGATCGTGACGACGACGATGGAGACGCTGCACGCCTCCGGCGCGGCGCTCGTGCTCGACGACGGCCGGATCGCCTGGCCGGAGGGGCAGGCCGACACGCACGCGATCCGGCAGCCGCTGCGCTGGCGCGGGCGGCAGATCGGCGAGCTCGTCGTCGACCGCTCGACGCCCTTCACGGACGAGGACGGGGCGCTCCTCGTCTCGATCGCCCGCCACGCCGCCGTCGCGCTCGAGCACGGCCGCGCGGTCATGCGCGGGGTGCTCGCCCAGGAGATCCACCACCGCGTCAAGAACAACCTGCAGACGGTCGCCTCGCTGCTGCGCCTGCAGGCGCGCGCCGTCGAGGGCCTCGACCCGCGGAAGGCGCTCGACGACTCGGTCAACCGGATCCTCGCGATCGCCGCCGTGCACGAGGTGCTGACCGAGCGCCGCGACGACGACGTCGAGCTGGACGACCTGCTCGACCGGCTGCGGGCGATGCTCGTCCAGGGCGTCGGCGCAGGCAAGCACGTCGAGGCGAACCTGCAGCGCGTCTCGCTCGCCGGCCATCGCGCGACGGCGCTCGCGCTCGTCTTCTCGGAGCTGCTGCAGAACGCGCTCGAGCACGGCGGCGCCGCGATCCGGATCGACCTGCGCGCCGAGCAGGGAGACGTCGTGCTGAGCGTCGCAGACGACGGCGGCGGCCTCGACGGCGGCTCCGAGGGCACGGGGCTCTCGATCGTGCGGGCGCTCGTCCGGGACGAGCTCCGCGGCGAGCTCGAGCTCGGCCTCGACGGCGGCCTCCGCGCGGTCGTCCGCTTCCCGTCCGCCTGAACAAGAGGGCGGGTGCGGGCTGCGGCTCCCGCACCCGCCCGCACCCGGCGTGCGCCGGGGGACGGCCCTGTCCGCTGCGAGTCAAGCAGAGGCCCGCATCAAGCGCGGGTAAAGCGGCGGCCGCAGCTGCTAGGCCGGCAGGCGGAGCTCGAAGGTCGAGCCGCTGCCCGGCGCGGAGCTGACGCCGACGGCGCCGCCGTGCGACTCGGCGATCCGGCGGACGATCGCGAGGCCGAGGCCGGCGCCGCCCGACTCGCGGCTGCGCGCCGAGTCGGAGCGCCAGAAGCGCTCGAAGACCTGCTCCTGCTCCTCGGGCGTCAGCCCGGGCCCGCTGTCTGCGACCGCGAGCACCGCCCAGCCGTTCTCGCGCGCCGCGACGACGTGCACGGGCGTGCCGCGGGGCGAGTAGCGGAAGGCGTTGTCGAGCAGGTTCGCGAGCGCGCGCTTGATCGCGTCACGGTCGGCGACGACGATCAGGCCGGGCTCGGAGCCGTGCTCGACCGAGATCCCGTAGGCCTCGGCGAGCGGCGCCAGCTCGTCGCTGACCTCGTTGACGACGGCGCCGAGGTCGACCTCGTGGCGCTGGTCGGTCGCGAGCTCGAGCCGGGCGAGCGCCAGCAGGTCGTCGACGAGCCGCCGCATCCGCTCGCTCGCGCGGCGGACGGCCTCGAGCCGCTGCTTCACGGGCGCCGGCGTGCCGTCGTCCCAGAGCGCGACGTCCGCGTTCGTCTGGATCACGGCGAGCGGGTTGCGCAGCTCGTGGGAGGCGTCGGCGACGAACTGGCGCTGGGCGGTGAACGAGGTCTCGAGCCGCTCGAGCATCTGGTCGAAGGTGTCGGCGAGGGTCTTCAGCTCGTCCTTCGGGCCGGCGAGCGCGATCCGGTCGGAGAGGTTCGTCGCCTGGATCCGGCGGGCGGCGGCCGTGATCCGGTCGAGCGGCCGCAGCACGCGGCCGGCGACGAGCCAGCCGATCAGCAGCGAGATCAGGAAGAGGCCGCCGAGCGCGGCGAAGGTGAGCGTCTGCAGGTGGGCGAGCGTCCGGCGGCGCTCGAGGTTCTGCACCTCGCTCGTCGGGTCGCCGGTCTCGGAGAAGACGGTCACGCGCGCGAACGGGAGGCCGGTCCGGGAGGCGGGGACGGTCTTGTAGATCAGCGGCACCGTCTCGGGCGCGGGCTTCAGCTCCCGCGCCAGGCCGACGTAGAGGCCGCCGAGGACGAGCGCCGCGAGGCCGAAGACGGCGACCGAGTAGACGACGGTCAGCCGCAGGCGCGCCGAGCGGAAGAGGACGGGCCGCCTCATCCCTCGGAGAGCAGCCGGTAGCCGCTGCCGATCACCGTCTCGATCGGCTGGCTCTCGTCCGGCGCCGCCAGCTTCCGGCGCAGCGTCGCGATCGTCACGCGCACGGTCTTCGTGTACGGGTTGGCGTTCTCGTCCCAGACGTGGGCGAGCAGGTCGCCCTCCGAGATCACCTCGCCCGGCCGGGACATCAGGTAGCGGAGCAGCGCGAACTCCTTCGCGGTCAGGTCGAGCCGCCGGGCGTCGCGCCGGGCCTCGTGGCGCGCGGTGTCGAGCGTCAGCGGGCCGACGGTGACGACGGCGTCGGAGCGGGAGCCCTCGCGCCGCAGCAGCGCCCGGATCCGCGCGGTCAGCTCGGCGAAGTCGAACGGCTTCACGAGGTAGTCGTCGGCGCCGTCGTCGAGCCCGGCGACCCGGTCGCCGAGCGCGTCGCGCGCCGTCAGCATCAGCACCCGCGGCGCCGGCTCGTCGTCGTGGCGCTCGGCCGCCCGCAGCTGCCGGCAGACCTCGCGGCCGTCGACGACCGGCAGGTTCAGGTCGAGGCAGACGAGGTCGTACGGGTAGACCGCGGCCTTGACGAGCGCCTCGCCGCCGTCGGTCGCGACGTCGACGGCGTACCCCTCGCGGCGGAGGCCGAGTGCGATCGCCTCGGCCAGGTCCGTCTCGTCCTCGACCACGAGCAGTCGCATCGCGTCTTCACTATAGGGCCAATTGCGGGGATTTCCCTTTAACCGCGCTTTACCCGCGCTCTGCTTGGATGCGCGTGGAGCCCGACGAGACGGATCCAGGTCCATTCCTCGTCGACGGCGTCCGCGACGGCCTCGCCGCAGTGGGTCGCCGCGGATGCCGTCGCGGGGCTCCGGTTCCTCTGGTACCCCCAAATGCGCCACACTTGCGTGGGTGGCGCATTCCTCGACACCGTTGCGGATCCTCGTCGCCGAGGACGAGACGATCATCCGCCTCGACCTGCGCGAGCTGCTCGAGCGGGCGGGCTTCACGGTCTGCGCCGAGGCGCGCGACGGGGCGGAGGCGGTCGAGCTGGCGCGCGCCGAGCAGCCCGACCTGGCGATCATGGACGTGCGCATGCCGCGGCTGGACGGGATCGAGGCCGCGCGGCAGATCCTCGAGGAGCGGCCGATCCCGATCGTGATGCTGACGGCCTACGGGCAGGAGGAGCTCGTCTCGCGCGCCGTGGAGGCCGGCGTCTTCGGCTACCTCGTCAAGCCGTTCCGCGAGCAGGACCTGCTGCCCGCGATCGGGACGGCGCGCGGCCGCTTCGCCGAGCTGCAGGAGGTGCGGGAGCAGGCGGAGTCGCTCGCCGAGGCGCTCGCGGCGCGGAAGGCGATCGAGCGCGCGAAGGGGCTGCTGATGGAGCGCGAGGGGCTGAGCGAGGCCGAGGCGTTCGCGCGGCTGCGGAAGGCGAGCCAGCTGGCGGGACGGCCGCTGAAGGTCGTCGCCGAGGCGCTGATCGCTACATTCGAGCCGTGACGACGGCGACACCGCCCCGCGAGCGACTCGACCGCGGCACCGGCTCCGGCCTCGGGGAGGCCTGGCGGGTGATCGTCCTGAACGACGACCACAACACCTTCGACGGCGTCGCCGCGGCCCTCTCGCAGGTGCTGCCGGGCATCTCGTTCCAGCAGGGCCTCCGCCTCGCCGACCGGATCGACGCCACGGGTCGGGCGATCGTCTGGTCGGGGCCGCGCGAGGTCGCGGAGCTCTACTGGGAGCAGCTCCAGGGCCACGGCCTGACGATGGCGCCGCTCGAGCGATGACGACCGTCGAGCACCCGAACGTCGAGGGCGTCCGCCGGGTCTTCGCGGCCTTCCTCGACGGCGACAAGCGGCCGCTCTTCGAGGTGATCGCCGAGGACGCCGTCTGGCTCGTGCCCGGCACCTCGCCGGTCTCGCAGGTCTACGCGGGCCGCGAGCGCATCTTCGAGCTCTTCCGGGAGACGCGGCGGCTGACCGGCCAGACCTACAGGAGCGAGCTCCGCTGGGCGCTCGCCGACGACGAGCACGCCGTCGCCGTCTACCGCGCGCAGGGCCGCCGGGCGGGGCGGGAGCTCGACATCGACCAGGTGCTGCTGATCGACCTCGACGCCGACGGCCGCTGGCGGCGGATCGTCGCCCTGCCGACCGACCCGGTCGCCTTCGCGGAGTTCTGGGCCGGGGACTGAGCGAGGCCGCGGCGGGCTCAGGCTCCCGCCTGCTCGAACAGCTGCTCCCAGCGCTCGAGCAGCGCCTGCAGGTCGTCCCTGGCCGAGCGGTGGGCGGCGAGCAGGGCGACGTCGGACCAGTCGTCGGCGAGCCGCCGCTCGAGCTCCGCGACCCGGGCCTCCGCCCGCGCGACGTCCGCCTCGACGAGCTCGAGCGCCGACGGGCCGCGGCGGCGAGGCGGCCGCGGCTTCGCGGGCTTCGGCTCCTGCCCGGCGGCGGGCTTCGCCTGCGGCGGCTCCGCGCGCTCGGCCCGCGTGCGGACGTAGTCGGCCCAGCCGCCGTCGGAGGAGACGAGCGCCTCCTCCTCGACCGCGAGCAGCCTCCGCGAGACCGCGTCGAGCAGGGCGCGGTCGTGCGAGACGAGCAGCACCGTCCCGGGGAAGGCCTCGAGCGCCGCCTCGAGCGCCTCGCGGCTCTCGAGGTCGAGATGGTTCGTCGGCTCGTCGAGCACGAGGAAGTTCGCGCCCGAGGCGACCACGCACGCGAGCGCGAGCCGCCGCCGCTCGCCGCCGGAGAGCACCGAGACCTGCTTCTCCTGCGCGTCCCAGCCGGAGAAGAGGAACCGCCCGAGCAGCGACTGCGCCTCGGGGCGGCGCAGGCCGGTCATCGCCGTCGCGCAGTCGAGCACCGAGCCGCGCTCGTCGAGCTCGACCTCGTGCTGCGAGAAGTAGGCGGCCTCGACGCCGTGCCCGAGCCTGACCGTGCCCGCCGCGGCCGGCCGCAGGTCGAGCATCGTCTCGAGCAGCGTCGTCTTGCCCGACCCGTTCGGGCCGACGAGGGCGACGTGCTCGCCGCGCTCGATCGCGAAGGAGACGCCCGTGAGCAGCCGCTTGCCGCCCGCCTCGAGCGTCAGCCCCTGCGCCTCGACCACGGTCCGGCCGCTCCGCGCCGGCTTCAGGAACTCGAAGCCGAGCGCGCGCGCCCGCCGGGTCAGCAGGGAGTGCTCCTCGGTCGCGGTGCGCTTCTCGACCTCGAGCCGGCCGATCTGCCGCAGCTTCGCCTGGGCCTGCTTCGCCTTCGAGCGCTTGTAGCGGAACCGCTCGACGAAGCGCTCGAGCCGCGCGATGTCCTCGGCGACGCGGTCGGCCGTCTTCGCCGCGTGCTCGGCGCGCGCCGCCTTCTCGCGCCGCCAGGCGTGCCAGGGCCCGGAGAAGTAGGTCGAGCGGCCGGCGACGAGCTCCATCGTCGCCGTCGCCGTCGCCTCGAGGAACCAGCGGTCGTGCGCGACGAGGATGACGGCGGCGTCGAGGGAGACGAGCGTCTGCTCGAGCCACTCGAGCGACTCGACGTCGAGGTGGTTCGTCGGCTCGTCGAGCAGCAGCAGGTCGGGGTCGGAGCCGAGCGCGCGGCCGAGCGAGGCCCGCGTCAGCTCGCCGCCCGAGAACGTCCGCAGCGGCCGGTCGAGGTCGGCCTCCGCGAAGCCGAGCCCGCGCAGCACCGCCGCCGCGCGCTCGCGCCAGTCGTAGCCGCCCGCGTGCTCGAGCCGCGCCTGCGCCTCCGCGTAGCGGCGCAGCGTCTGCTCGCCGTGGTCGCCCGCGGCCATCGCCGACTCGAGCCGGCGCAGGTCCTGCTCCAGGTCGACGAGGTCGGAGGCGCCCGCGAGCACGTACTCGCGCAGCGTCCTGTCGCTCCGGGCGGGCGGCCGCTGGTCGTGCAGCGCGATCCGCGTTCCCTTCTCGAACGCGAGCTCGCCGCCGTGCAGCTCGGTCTCGCCCGCGAGCACCCGGAGCAGGGTCGTCTTGCCCGCCCCGTTCGGGCCGGCGAGCGCCAGCCGGTCGCGCCGCTCGACCTTGAACGAGACGCTCTCGAACAGCGGCGTGCCGGCGATCTCCTTGCGGAGGCCGTTCGCGATCAGGACTGCCATGCCTCTAGTCTGCCTTCCGTGACGCGCGTCCTGGCCCTCGACGTCGGCACGTCCTCCGTCCGGGCCGCCGTCGGCCGCAGCGAGGAGGTGCAGACGCCCTACGAGCACGGCGCCGGCGAGGTCGGCGCGGACGAGCTCGTCGAGACCTGCCTGCGGGCGATCGAGCGCGCCGGCGAGGCGGACGCCGTCGCGATCTCCTGCTTCTGGCACAGCCTGCTCGCCGTCGACGAGCGAGGGCGGCCGCTGACGCCCGTCCTGACCTGGGGCGACGTCGCCGCGGCGGGCGCGGCGCCGCCCGACGCCTTCGAGCGCACCGGCTGCCCGCCGCACGCGAGCTTCTGGCCCGCGAAGCTCGTCCATCTCCGCGAGACGAGCCCGCAGGTCTGGGCCGGAGCCGCCCGCTTCCTCGGCTTCGGCGAGTACCTGCTCGAGCGGCTCGCGGGCGAGGCGCGCGCGAGCCTCTCGATGGCCTCCGGCACGGGGCTCCTGAACCTGCGCGAGCGGACGTGGGACGCGGCGCTCCTCGACGCGCTCGACCTCGACGAGAGCCGGCTGCCGCCGATCTCCGACGAGCCGCTCGGCGGCATCCACCCCGCCTTCGGCGACGGCGCCTGCTCGAACGTCGGCGCCGGCTGCACGACGCCGGGCCGCGCGGCGCTGATGGTCGGGACCTCCGGCGCGCTCCGGGTCGTGCGTCCGCTCGACGGCCCGCCGCCGCGGCGCGGCCTCTTCCGCTACCTGCTCGACGAGCGCCGCGCGGTCGAGGGCGGCGCGCTCTCGGACGGGGGCAACCTCTACGCCTGGCTGCGACGGACGCTGGCCGAGGTGGACACCCGCGGGCTCGCCGAGCGGCCGCCGGCCGGGCACGGCCTCAGCTTCCTGCCGCTCCTCGGCGGCGAGCGCAGCACCGGCTGGGACGCCGGCCGCCGCGGCGCGATCGCCGGCCTCTCGTTCCGGACGACCCCCGAGGACATCGTCCAGGCGGCGCTCGAGGGCGTCGCCCTCCGCTTCGCCGAGATCCTCGACCTGATGCCCGAGGTGGAGGAGCTCGTCGCCACCGGCGCCGGCCTGCTGCTCTCGCCCGACTGGGTGCAGATCCTCGCAGACGTGCTCGGCCGCGAGCTCGCCGTCTCGGCCGTCGACGAGGCCTCGCTGCGCGGCGCCGCGGCGCTCGTGCGCGAGCGGCTGGGCGAGGAGACGCCGCCGCCCCGGGTCGAGCGCGTGGTCACGCCGCGGCGGGAGCGCCACGCGTCGTATCGTGTAGCGCGAGAACGCCAGAGACAGCTCTACGAAGGAGTCACGTGACCGCCGAGCTCCGCCGCAGGTCGATCGACACGATTCGCGCCCTCTCGATGGACGCGGTGCAGCAGGCGAACGCGGGCCACCCCGGCACCGCGATGGCCCTCGCGCCGCTCGCCTACCTCCTCTACACCGAGGTGATGAGGCACAGCCCCTCCGACCCGGGCTGGGCCGACCGCGACCGCTTCGTCCTCTCGGCGGGCCACGCCTGCATCCTCCAGTACTCGACCCTGCACCTGACCGGCTACAACCTCTCGCTCGAGGAGCTGAAGCGCTTCCGGCAGTGGGAGTCGATCACGCCCGGGCATCCCGAGCACTTCCTGACGCCGGGGATCGAGACGACGACCGGCCCGCTCGGCCAGGGCTTCGCGAACGGCGTCGGCATGGCGGTCGCGGAGCGCTTCCTCGCCGACCGCTTCAACCGGCCCGGCCACGAGATCGTCGACCACCGCGTCTACTGCATCTGCTCGGACGGCGACATGATGGAGGGCGTCTCCAACGAGGCCGCCTCGATCGCCGGCCAGCTCGGGCTCGGCAAGCTCGTCTACTTCTACGACGACAACCGGATCACGATCGACGGCACGACCGCGGTCTCCTTCTCGGTCGAGGACCGGGGCAGGCGGCTCGAGGCGCAGGGCTGGCACGTCCAGCGCGTCGACGACGTCGAGGACCTGGACGCGCTGCGCGAGGCGATCCGCGCCGCCCAGGACGAGGCAGGTCGGCCGTCGATGATCGTCGTCCGCTCGCACATCGCCTTCCCGGCGCCGCACGCCGTCGACACGTCCGCCTCGCACGGCTCGCCGCTCGGCGCCGACGAGGTGCGGGCGACGAAGGAGGTGATGGGCTTCGACCCGGACGCGTCCTTCGCCGTCGAGCCGGACGTCTACGAGCACATGGCGCAGACCGAGCGTGGCATCGAGGCCGAGCAGGAGTGGAAGGACCGCTTCGAGCGCTGGTCGGCGGCGTTCCCGGCCGTGCGCGAGGAGTGGGACCGCGCCTGGAGCGGGCGGCCGCAGGCCGGCTTCGCCGAGGCGCTGCCGCAGTGGGAGGCGGGCGAGTCGCTCGCCACGCGCGACGCCGGCAAGGCGGTCATGCAGGCGTTCAAGCCGTTCACGCCGACGATGATCGGCGGCGCGGCCGACCTCGTCGAGTCGACGAAGACGGAGTTCGTCGGCGGCGGCCTCTTCTCGGCGACGCAGTCCGGGCGGAACGTCGCCTTCGGCATCCGCGAGCACGCGATGGGCTCGATCGTCAACGGCGCCGCCGTCCACGGAGGGATCGTCAAGCCCTACGGCTCGACCTTCCTGATCTTCTCCGACTACATGCGCCCGGCCGTGCGGCTCTCGGCGCTGATGGGGCTGCCCGTCGTCTGGGTCTGGACGCACGACTCGGTCGGCCTCGGCGAGGACGGGCCGACGCACCAGCCGGTCGAGCACTACGCGGCGCTGCGGGCGATCCCGAACCTCTGGTTCGTGCGGCCCGCCGACGCGAACGAGACCGCCGTCGCCTGGAAGGTCGCGCTCGAGCGGGAGGACGGGCCGGTCGCGCTCGCCCTCTCGCGGCAGAAGGTGCCGACGCTCGACCGCTCCGAGCTCGCGCCGGCGAGCGGGCTCGAGCGCGGCGCCTACGCGCTCTGGGACTCGGGCGAGGGCGAGCCCGACCTGATCCTGATCGCGACCGGGGCCGAGGTCGGCGTCACGCTCGAGGCGGGGCGGCGGCTCGCCGGCGACGGCACCGCCGTCCGCGTCGTCTCGATGCCCTGCTGGGAGCTCTTCGAGGCGCAGCCGCGCGCCTACCGCGACGAGGTGCTGCCGCCGCACGTCGGCGCCCGGCTCGCGGTCGAGCCCGGCGTCGGCCTCGGCTGGCACCGCTGGGTCGGCGACCGCGGCGACGTCGTCTCGCTGGAGCGCTTCGGCGCCTCCGCGCCCGGCACCGAGGTGCTGGAGCGGCTCGGCTACAGGGCCGACGCGATCGCCGACCGCGCCGCCGCGCTGCTGGGGCGCGTCGCGTGAGCACGCCGAGGCGCGAGCTCCGGGAGCCGGCGCGGTGAGGGTCGCCGTCGCCTTCGACCACCGCGGCGTCCAGCTGCGCGAGGCGGTGCTGGCGGAGCTCGCGACCGGCGGGCACGAGGTGGTCGACCTCGGCACCGACTCGGACGAGGTGCGGATCGACTACCCGGACAAGGCGCGCGAGGTGGGCGAGTCGCTGCGCGCCGGCTTCGCCGAGCGCGGGGTGCTCGTCTGCGGCTCCGGCGTCGGCGCCGCGGTCAGCGCCTGCAAGATCGCCGGCATCCGCGCCTCGGTCTGCCACGACGCCTACTCCGCCCACCAGGGCGTCGAGCACGACGACATGAACGTGCTCTGCCTCGGCTCCGAGGTGGTCGGGCCGTCGCTCGCGGCCGAGCTCGTCCGCGCCTTCGTGGCGGCGGCGTTCGACGGCGGCGAGCGCTACGTGAAGCGGTTGGAAAAGGTCGAAGCGATGGAAAGGGAGATGGCGAATGGCTGAATCGCGCCTGCACGAGCTCTCGGAGGCCGGGGTCTCCGTCTGGATCGACACGCTCTCGCGCGACCTCGTCCACGGCGGCGGGCTCGCGCGGATGATGAAGGAGGACGCCGTCGTCGGCGTGACCTCGAACCCGACGATCTTCCAGAAGGCGATCGCCTCGGGCGAGGCCTACGACGAGCAGCTGAAGGAGTGCGCCGACGAAGGGCTCGACGTCGGCGAGACCTTCATCCGCCTCGCCGAGCGCGACGTGGCCGACGCGTGCGACCTGCTGCGCGAGGTCTGGGACGACGGCGACGGGCAGGACGGCTACGTCTCGATCGAGGTCGACCCGACGCTCGCCTACGAGACCGAGGCGACCTTCGAGCAGGCGATGCGCTTCCACGCCGAGATCGACCGCCCCAACCTGCTCGTCAAGATCCCGGCGACGCGTCCCGGCCTGGCCGCGATCGAGGACGTGATCGCGCACGGCAAGTCGATCAACGTGACGCTGATCTTCAGCCTGCAGCGCTACCGCGAGGTCGTCGAGGCGCACATCCGCGGGCTCGAGCGGCTCGTCGCCGCGGGCGGCGACCCGCGGCGGGTCGCCTCCGTCGCCAGCTTCTTCGTCAGCCGCGTCGACAGCGAGGCCGACGCGCGCCTCGAGGCGATCGGCGGCCACGACGAGCTCGAGGGCCGGCTCGCGGTCGCGAACGCGAAGCTCGCGTACGCGCACTGGCAGGAGGCCTACTCGGGCGAGCGCTGGGAGTACCTCGCCTCCAAGGGCGCGACGCCGCAGCGCTGCCTCTGGGCCTCGACCTCGACCAAGAACCCCGCCTACCGCGACGTCCTCTACGTCGAGGAGCTGATCGCCCCGGACACCGTCAACACGATGCCCGAGGAGACGCTCCGCGCCTTCCAGGACCACGGCGAGGTGCGCGGCGCGACCGCCTGCGAGGGGCTCGACGAGGCGCGGGCGCTGCTCGACGAGCTCGCGGCCGCCGGGGTCGACTACGACGACGTCGTCGAGACGCTCGAGGCGGAGGGCGTCCAGAAGTTCGCCGACTCGTTCGCCGAGCTGCTCGAGGGGATCCGCGAGAAGCGCGAGCGGCTCGTGACCGCCTAGTCGATGGATCCGGAGGAGCTGGTCAGGGGGATCTGGGCCCGCGAGTCGTCGACGTGGACGGGCCGCGACGAGGCGCGCTGGCTCGGCTGGCTCGACGAGCCGGGGCGGATGCGGCAGGCGGCCGGCGAGCTCGACGCCTTCGCCGAGTCGGTCGCGGACACCTTCACGGACGTCGTCCTGCTCGGGATGGGCGGCTCGAGCCTCGCGCCGGAGGTGATGCGGCAGGCCTTCGACTCGGTCAGCTTCCACGTCCTCGACACCACCCATCCCGCCGCGATCCGCGCGCTCGAGGCCGAGCTCGACGTCGGGCGGACGCTCTTCGTGGCCGCCTCGAAGTCCGGCGGCACGACCGAGACGCTCTCGCAGCTCGCCCACTTCTGGGACACGCTCCGCGACGGGGCGAACTTCGCCGCGATCACCGATCCCGGCTCGCCGCTCGAGGCGCTGGCGCGGGAGCGGGGCTTCCGCGGGCTCTTCCACGGCGAGCCCACGATCGGCGGGCGCTACTCGGCGCTGTCGGCCTTCGGCATCGTCCCGGCGGCGCTGATGGGCATCGACCTCGGCGAGCTGCTCGGGCGCGCCGAGCGGATGCGCGAGGCGTGCGAGAGCCGCGACAACCCCGGCCTCGCGCTCGGGCTCGAGCTCGGCCGCGGCTGGGAGGAGGGGCGCGACAAGGTCTGCGTCGACGCGCCCGGCGGCTTCGGCCTCTGGGTCGAGCAGCTGCTCGCGGAGTCGACGGGCAAGGACGGCAAGGGGCTCGTCCCCGCCCCGGGCGAGCGGCCGCAGGGGCCCGACCGCCAGGGCGCGAAGGTCGAGCTCGCCGACCCGTACGACCTCGGCGCGGAGTTCTTCCGCTGGGAGTTCGCGACCGCGATCGCCGGCGCGATCCTCGGCATCAACCCGTTCGACCAGCCCGACGTGCAGGCGGCGAAGGACCGGACGAAGCAGATCCTCGAGTCGGGCGAGGAGCCCTCGGTCGAGCCGGAGGGCTCGCTCGACGAGCTGCTCGCCGCGGCGAAGCCGCCGGACTACGTCGCGATCCAGGCGTTCGTCGACCCGGCGAACGAGGGCGCGCTCGCACCGCTCGTCCGCCGGGCGCTCGGCACCGGCTGCGTCGTCACGCAGGGGCTCGGCCCGCGCTACCTGCACTCGACCGGTCAGCTGCACAAGGGCGGGCCGAACACCTGCATCGCCGTCCAGGTCGTCGACGACACCGGCGAGGAGCTGCCGATCCCGGGGCAGCGCTACGGCTTCGGGAGGCTGATCCGGGCGCAGGCGGCCGGCGACTTCGCCGCGCTGCAGGAGCGTGGCCGCCGCGTCTGCCGTGTGCGCCTCGAGGAGCTCTGACCTCGTGACAATCTGTCACGAGCTCGGCGGGATCCCGGCATCGGCACAAGGTCGGCGGCGGCGAAGTCCTCGTGACGAACTGTCACTATCTCGCGGAGGTGGCGTGATGCAGCTGGGCATGGTCGGCCTCGGCCGGATGGGCGCGAACATGAGCGAGCGGCTCCGCGCACGCGGGCACGAGGTCGCGACCTTCGACCCGAACGTGGAGTCGACCGCGGGCTCGCTCGAGGAGCTCGCCGCCCAGCTCGAGCCGCCGCGCTCGGTCTGGCTGATGGTCCCCGCCGGGATCGTCGACGCGGTCGTCGCCGAGCTCGGGCCCCACCTCGCGGAGGGCGACGCGATCGTCGACGGCGGCAACTCCTACTACGTCGACGACCTGCGCCGCGCCGGCGAGCTGCGCGGGCGCGGGATCCACTGGGTCGACGTCGGCACGAGCGGCGGCGTCTGGGGCCTCGCCCGCGGCTACTGCCTGATGGTCGGCGGCGACGTCGAGGCGGTCGAGCGGCTGCGCCCGGTCTTCGAGTCGCTCGCCCCCGGCGTCGAGGCGGCGGAGCGCACGCCGGGGCGCGAGGGCGAGCCCGCGCCCGAGGAGCGGGGCTGGCTCCACTGCGGCCCGGTCGGCGCGGGGCACTTCGTCAAGATGGTGCACAACGGGATCGAGTACGGCGTCATGCAGGCCTACGCGGAGGGCCTGAACATCCTCGAGCACGCAAACGTGGGCCTCCACGAGCAGGAGCACGACGCCGAGACGACGCCGCTCCGCAACCCGGAGCGCTACCGCTACGAGCTCGACGTCGGCGCCGTCGCCGAGGTCTGGCGGCGCGGCTCGGTGATCGCCTCCTGGCTGCTCGACCTGACCGCCCAGGCGCTGCACGACTCGCCCGGTCTCGACGGCTACGCGGGCCGCGTCTCCGACTCGGGCGAGGGCCGCTGGACCGTGCAGGCCGCCGTCGACGAGTCGGTGCCCGCGCCGGTGCTCTCGGCCGCCCTCTACGAGCGCTTCGGCTCCCGCGGCGAGGCCGAGTTCGGAAACCGCGTCCTCTCGGCGATGCGGAACGCCTTCGGCGGCCACCTCGAGAAGCCGGCATGACCGAGACGGTGCAGCCGACCGAGCAGGAGAACCCGCTGCTCGAGGGGCTGCGGCTGCGGCGCACGCCGGAGCCCTGCGTGCTGACGATCTTCGGCGCCTCGGGCGACCTGACCCGCCGCAAGCTGCTGCCCGCCCTCTACGCGCTCGCCTTCCGCGGCCTGCTGCCGGAGCGGTTCGCCGTCGTCGGCGTCGCGCGCACGCCCGAGTCGGACGACGACTTCCGCGCCCGGATGAAGGACGCCGTGCAGCAGTTCGCCCGCGACCCGTTCCGCGACGACGCCTGGGAGTCGCTCGCCGCGGGGATGCACTACGTCACGGCCGACTTCGGCGAGGCGCAGGGCTTCGACGAGCTGGCGGCGACGCTCGCCCGCCTCGACGAGGAGCGCGGCACCCGCGGCAACCGCCTCTACTACCTCGCGATCCCGCCGGGCGCCTTCGAGACGGTCGTGCGCGGGATCGCCGCCCACCGCGCCGGCGAGGGCTGGACGCGGCTGATCGTCGAGAAGCCGTTCGGCCGCGACCTCGCCTCCGCGCGCGAGCTGAACGCGCTCCTGCAGGCCGACTTCGAGGAGGCGGAGATCTTCCGGATCGACCACTACCTCGGCAAGGAGACGGTGCAGAACATGCTGGCGCTGCGGTTCGCGAACGGCATCTTCGAGCCGATCTGGAACCGGCAGTTCATCGACCACGTCCAGATCACCGTCGCGGAGTCGATCGGGATCGAGGGCCGCGCCGGCTTCTACGAGCAGGCCGGCGCGATCCGCGACATCTTCCAGAACCACCTGCTGCAGCTCGTGGCGCTGACGGCGATGGAGCCGCCGATCGACTTCACGGCCGAGTCGGTGCGCAACGAGAAGGTGAAGGTGCTGAAGGCGCTGCACACGCCCGGCCCGAAGAGCGTCGTCCGCGGCCAGTACGGCGCCGGCTTCGTCGAGGGCAAGCCGGTGCCCGGCTACCGCGACGAGGAGGACGTCGCCCCCGAGTCGCAGACGGAGACCTACGTGGCCGCGAAGCTCTACGTCGACAACTGGCGCTGGGCGGACACGCCGTTCTACGTCCGCGCCGGCAAGCGGCTCGCGCGCCGGGAGACGACGATCGCGATCCAGTTCAAGCGCGCGCCGCACCCGCCGTTCGAGGACTCGTCCGCGGAGGGCCTGCGCCCGAACGTGCTCCTGATCCACATCCAGCCCGACGAGGGCGTCTCGCTCGCGATCGGCGCCAAGGTGCCGGGCGCGGGGATGACGATCCGCACGGTGCACATGGACTTCCTCTACGGCGGCTCGTTCCGGCAGAGCCTGCCCGAGGCGTACGAGCGCCTGATCCTCGACGCGATGCTCGGCGACGCGACCCTCTTCACCCGCACCGACGAGGTCGAGGAGCAGTGGTCGCTCGTCGACGCGATCGTCGCCGCCTGGCGCCGCGACCGGCCCGCCTTCCCGAACTACGAGGCCGGCGGCTGGGGCCCGCACGGGGCGGACGAGCTCGTGCACCGGGACGGCAGGTCGTGGCGCAGGCACTAGAGCCGGAGCCGCCGGAGACGCTCACCTGGTCGGGCGAGGACGTCTCGCTGACGCGGGTCGACCGGGCGCTCGCCGAGCTGCGCGACCGGCTCGGCGCGCCCGGCGGCGAGCCCTTCCTGCGCACGAGCGTGATGACGCACATGGCCTGGGCGCCGCCCGCGTGGCTCGACCGCGCCTGGGAGGCGCTGCACGGGATGGCGGAGCTGCACCCGTCGCGGACGCTCCTGCTCGTGCCGCATCCCGACGACCCGTTCGACCGCGTCGACGCCGAGGCGACGGTGCAGCGCGCGAGCCTGCAGGGGCTCGAGCGGACGGTCGTGACCGAGGTCGCCGAGCTGCACCTGCACGGGCGCGCCGCCGGCGCCGCGCGCAGCGTCGTCGAGCCGCTGCTCGTCTCCGACCTGCCGGTCTTCCTCCGCTGGCGCGGACAGCCGCCGTTCGGCGGGCCCGCCTTCGAGGGCCTCGTCGAGGTCGCCGACCGGCTGATCGTCGACTCGACCGAGTGGGACGACCTGCCCGGCGCCTACGCCGGCCTCGCCGAGGTCTTCCCGCGGGTCGCCGCCTCCGACATCGCCTGGGCCCGGACCGGGCGCTGGCGGGCGCTGCTCGCGTCGCTCTGGCCGCAGGTCGCGGACGTGCGCCGGATCAGGGTGCACGGGACGAAGGCGCAGGCGTGCCTGCTGCACGGCTGGCTCCGCTCCCGCCTCGGCACCGAGCTCGAGCTCGAGCACGAGCCCGGCGACGTCCTGACCGGGATCGAGCTGGACGGGCGGCCGGCGCCGTTCCCGCCGGGGCAGGCGCCGAGCCCGAGCGAGACGCTCTCGGACGAGCTCGACCGCTACGCGCGCGACCCGGTCTACGAGGCCGCGGCCCGCGCAGCCGTCAGCGCTTGACCTTGAAGACGTTGCCGCTGATGCGAAGCTGGATCGGGTTCGACCAGCTCATGTTCTGGGCGCCCGGCGGCAGCGACGGGTTGATCCCGCGCACGCGGTAGTACCAGAGCCCCTTCCTGGCGATCGGCAGCACGACCGAGGTCGCAGGGGTCGTCAGGCTGCCCGCTGAGACCCAGGGGTAGCGCGCCTTCGACCACTGCACCTCGTAGGTCTGCGCGCCGGTCGCGGGCTTCCAGGCGACGAGCGGCGTCGCGTGGAACTGCGGCGTCGTCCGGGCGGCCGCGACCATCCGGCCCGTCGGCGAGACGCCCGAGACGTACGGCGTCGACGAGGCCGCGACGACGGGCTGGCTGACCTTGCCGAAGCTCATCAGGCGGCCGTTCTCGCAGGCATCCTGGGGGACCTGCGTGTCGTGGTACTCGATCGCGACCGAGTCCGTCGTCCGTCTTCGGGCCGAGCGCCGTGTAGACGGTCGAGACGGCGACCACCGTCCAGTAGTAGCGGCCGTTCGGCCAGCCGCTGTCCCAGAGGTCGGTGCGCGCGACCGTCTTGCCGTTCAGCTTCGCCGGCGGTCGCGGCCTTGCCGGTGCGAGCCGACCGGCTTGGCGGGGTCCTCGTTCGTGTAGACGGGCTCGCCGGTCGCGTTGAAGGCGCTCCCCTCGGGCCCGCCGAGCTTGAAGCGGCCGCCCTGCCAGGTCGCGAGGTCGGCCGTCGTCTGCGGGAGCGTCAGCGGTCCGCCGTAGACGCGGGGCGCGTAGGCGGGGCCGCCGACGACCGGGCCGACGAAGACGGTGTTGACGCAGTGGTCGTCGGTGGAGATGTAGATGCGGTTGAGCGTGCTGCCGACGCCGAGGCCCGGCACCGCCTCGGCCCCCGTCCAGGCGAACCCGGCGTCAGCTCGTGGGCGCGGACCGTGTCGCCGGCGCGGTCGTAGACGTCGGAGACGGTCGCCGCCGGCGTCAGGAGCCCGGTCGTCAGGGCCGCAGGCGGGTTGACCGTCGTGAAGGTCGGGCTCCAGGGGCCGAAGGTGACCTGCGGCAGCCCGTTCGGCAGCGGCTTCTCCTGGTCGACGTAGCGGATCGCGCGCACGCGCCAGCGGATCGAGCCGATCCCGAGCTGCTGGTGGAAGGTGAAGTACTCGCGCTCGTCGGCGACGTTCGTGGTCGTGTAGAAGGAGCGCGCCGGCGCCTCGTCCGGGTAGAGGACCTCGTAGGCGGTCGCGCCGTCGACGGGCGACCAGCGCACGAGGCCGTACGGGGAGTCGATCTGCCTGGGCACGTCGCTGGCGGCCCAGCGCATGTTGAAGCCGAAGGGCGTGCTCCAGGCGGTCGTCCTGCCGTCGCCGCCCTTGAAGCGGACGTGCGCCCAGAGCGCGTAGGGCTGACCGGTCATCCACGGGAGCTGGAGCGGCACCGCCGTCGCCGGCTGCGGCAGCGCGTCGTCCGAGAAGAGGATCTGCGACTCGTCGAACGTGCGGCTCATCGAGAGCTCGAACTGGTAGACGCCCGGCTTCTTGACCGCGGACCAGGTGAACGAGGGCGTGCGCGAGAAGACGTGCGACAGCGGCTCGTTCGCCCTCAGCAGGAACCCGCGCAGGTTGGTCGGCGCAGCCGTCGGCGCGATCAGCGGCGGCGGGCCGGCGGCGAGGTGGGCGGCGGCGGGGGCCGGCAGCGCCAGCGCGGCCACGGCCGCGAGGAGGATCAGGCTCCTGAGCATGCTCAGGACTCTGTGTCGGCAGGACGCCCCTAGGGCTTGAGCGCGAGGGCGGCCTCGAGCGCGGCCCCGGCGGCGAGCAGGAACCCGTCGCTCCCGGGCGGGCCGATCAGCTGGGCCGACGCGGGCAGCCCGTGCTCCGCGCGGCCGCAGGGAAGCGCGAGCGCGGGCCAGCCGAGCGCGTTGACGGTGTAGGTGCGGCTGATCAGCAGCCCGCGGCGCTCCGGGTCCTCGTGCGGGCCGAGCGGCGGCGCCACGCAGGGGAGCGTCGGCGTCAGGACGAGGTCGAGCCCCTCGAGCAGCGCCGAGCGAGCGCTCCCGGAGGAGCTCGCGCGCCCGGGCCGCCCGCTCCGCCTCGCCCTCCGTGACCTCGAGGCAGGCGGCGAGCTTGCGCTGCAGGTCGGGGCCGTAGGCGTCGCGGTTCTCCTCGAACAGGCTCTCGTGGACGGCGGCGACCTCGCGCGCGAAGAGCGGCTGGGTCTCCTCGTCGAGCGGCAGCGCGAGCGGCCGCGCGCCGGGGAGGAGCGCGGCGGCCGCCTCGACGCGGGCGCGCACGAGCGGGTCGGCGCCCTCGAGCCAGGCGACGCCGACGCGCAGGTCGGCGAGCGGCGGCGGCTCCGGGATCGCGACCTCGGGCGCCAGCGCCCGCAGCATCGCGGCGCAGCCGGCGACGTCGCGCGCCATCGGCCCGACCGTGTCGAAGCTCGGCGCGAGCGGGAAGCAGCCGTCGGTCGGGACGAGGCCCCAGGTCGTCTTCAGTCCGACCGTGCCGCAGCAGGCCGACGGGATCCGCACCGAGCCGCCGGAGTCGGTGCCGAGCGCGGCGTCGGCGAGCCCGGCGGCGAGCGCGGCCGCGGAGCCGCCGCTCGAGCCGCCCGCGACCCGGCCGGGCGCGACCGGGTTCGGCACCGTCCCGAAGTGCGGGTTCTCGGAGGTGACGCCGTAGGCGAACTCGTGCAGGTTCGCCTTGCCGGCGGTCGCGTAGCCGGCCCGCTCGAGCAGCGCGCACCGCGGTCGCGGTCTCGACCGGCACGTGCTCGGCGAAGAGGATCGAGCCGTAGGTCGTCCGCAGCCCCGCGGTGTCGAGCAGGTCCTTGACCGCGAGCCGGATCCCCGGCGCCGGCGCCTCGACCTCGGTGATCCAGATGCCCTCGTTCACGCGATCTCGGGCGGCGAGGCGGGGTCGCGGAGGTGGGCTTCCACACGTTCGAGCTCGGCCCCGCCGGTGCGCGGCGAGAGCGGCGGCACCTCGCCGGGCGCGAAGAAGCCGACCGCGTCGGTCTCGAGGCCGTCCGGGCGCGGCTCCCCGTCGGACGCCTCGCAGCCGAAGAGCAGCCGGTAGCCGTAGAAGGGGAAGCGCGGCCGGCCGCGCACGTCGCGCTCGTAGATGCCGAGGAGCGCGGTCGCCCGCCCCTCGAGCCCGGCCTCCTCGCGCAGCTCCTTCTCGACCGCCCGGCGCGGGGTCTCCCCGACCTCGGCCCAGCCGCCGGGCAGGCTCCAGAGCCCGTCGTCGAGGTTGCGCACGAACAGGATCCGCCCGTCGCGGACGACTGCGGCGCGCACCTCGACCTTCGGCGTCGCGTGGCCCGTCTCGGCGGCGAACGCCGCGGCCAGCTCCTCCGGCTCGCCCCAGCCCGCCGCGAGCTCCGCGGCGATCGCGCGCACCTCCTCGAAGCGCTCGACGTCGAACGGGCTCGTCGCGTACTGGAGCCCGTTCTGCGCGACGGCCTGCAGCCGCCGCACGAGGTCGAGCCGCTCAGTCAGCGGCGAGGTAGAGCAGCGCGACGCCGATCGTCCCTGCGAAGAGGAGCAGGAAGAGGCCGAAGAGGGCCCAGCCGAAGACGGCGTTCTTGCGTGCGAGCTCGGGATCCATGTCAGACCAGGGGGTCGATTGCCATGACGACGAAGAGGAGGGCCAGGTAGAGCAGCGAGAAGTGGAAGAGCCGCCCGCGCGGGCGCGGCTCTGCTCCCGCTGCAGCTGCACGGCGAGGACCGCGAAGCCGGCGCCGAGGCAGACGGCGCCGACGAGGTAGGCGAGGCCGAGCTCGCCGAGCGCGACCGGGACGAGCGTGACGGCGACGAGCAGCACCGTGTAGCGGAGGATCTGCCTCGCCGTCTCGCGGTCGCCCCTGACGACCGGGAGCATCGGCACGTCCGCGTTGCGGTAGGCGTCCTTGATCAGCAGCGCGAGCGCCCAGAAGTGCGGCGGCGTCCAGACGAAGACGATCGCGAAGAGCAGCAGCGCGGTCACCGTCAGGTCGCCCCGGCGCGGCCGCGTAGCCGACGAGCGGCGGCACGGCCCCGGCGGCGCCGCCGATGACGATGTTCTGGACCGTGCGCCGCTTCAGCACCCGCGTGTAGACGAGCACGTAGAAGAGGTTGCCGGCGAGCGCGAGCAGCGCCGTCAGCGTGTTCACGGTCGCCGCGAGCAGCGTGAACGAGAGCGCCGAGAGCGCGAGCCCGTACTCGAGCGCGTAGGTCGGCGCCACCCGGCCGGAGGCGACCGGCCGCGCCTTCGTCCGCTCGCCCATCAGCGGGTCGATGTCGCGGTCGAGGTAGTGGTTCAGCGCCGAGGCGCCGCCGCAGGCGAGCGCGAGCCCGAGCATCGCCAGCGCGAAGCGGCCGAGCGGCGGCACGCCGCCCGCGCCGACGAACATGCCGCCGGCGCCGGTGACGAGCAGCAGCACCATGATCCGGGGCTTCGTCAGCGCGACGTAGTCCCGCCAGGGGCCGGCGGGGGAGCGCGGCGCGCCGCGGAAGGTCTGCGCCGCCAGCACGAGCGTCGCCGCGAACGCGGCCGAGGCCGTCGCGAGGTGCAGTCCGGGCGCCGTCAGCGCGGCCGCGGCGCCGAAGAGCGCCAGCGCGGCGACCCCGGTCGGCAGCAGCCGGCGGTGGGCGACCCAGGCGGCGGCGACGACCGCGGCGAGCGGCGGCAGCGCCAGCGCCGCGAGCAGCCGGTGGACGACGTCGAGCCCGGCGGCGCCCGAGACGACGGCGACCAGGGTCGCGCCGGCCGCGCCGAGCGCGGTCAGCCGCAGCCAGACGCCGGGCTCAGACCGGTGCGGAGACACCGTTCCGTTCCTGCTCGGCGAGCCGGCGCCGCAGGTCGCGCAGCGGCCGGGCGCTCGTCACGTAGGGCACGCGGTCGAAGTTGTGCGCCGGCGGCGGCGAGGTCGTGTACCACTCGAGCGTGTCCGCCAGCCAGGGGTCGTTGCCGGCGCGGCGGCCCGAGCGCATCGTCACGGCGACGTTCACGAACGTGAGCAGGACGCCGAGCGCCATCACGAACGAGCCGATCGTGGACGTGAGGTTGTACCACTCCCAGAGGCCGCCCTGGTCGTAGGTGTAGACGCGCCGCGGCATCCCGAGCAGACCGAGGAAGTGCTGCGGCATGAAGGTCAGGTTCATCCCCACGAGCATCAGCCAGAAGCTCGCCTTCCCGAGCCGCTCGTCGAGTAGTCGCCCGAACATCTTCGGCCACCAGTAGTAGAGGCCGGCGAAGATCCCGAAGATCGAGCCGCCGAAGAGGACGTAGTGCAGGTGCGCGACGACGTAGTAGCTGTCGTGCACCTGCCAGTCGACCGGGAACGAGGCCAGGAAGATCCCGGTCAGGCCGCCGATCGTGAAGACGCCGACGAAGCCGAGCGCATAGAGCATCGGCGTGTCGAAGATCAGGTTGCCGCGCCAGGTCGTCGCGAGCCAGTTGAAGATCTTGACGCCCGTCGGCACCGCGATCGTCATCGACGAGAGCATGAAGAAGACGTTCAGGTAGGTCGGCATCCCGGTCGCGAACATGTGGTGCGCCCAGACGAGCATCGAGTAGAAGCCGATCGCCACGGTCGAGAAGGCGACGGCCTTGTAGCCGAAGATCGGCTTGCGCGCGAAGACCGGGATCACCTCCGAGATGATCCCCATCGCGGGCAGGATCATGATGTAGACCTCGGGGTGCCCGAAGAACCAGAAGACGTGCTGGTAGAGGAGCGCGTTGCCGCCCTGGTCGGGGATGAAGAAGTGGGTGCCCGCCTGCCGGTCGAGCAGGAGCAGCGTCAGCCCGGCCGAGATCGCCGGCAGCACCGCCACGAGCAGCCAGCCGTAGACGAGCAGCGACCAGACGAAGAGCGGCAGGCGCATCCAGGTCATCCCGGGCGTGCGCAGGTTGTGGATCGTGACGATGAAGTTGATCGCGCCGAGGAGCGAGGCGAGCGAGAGCGTGTGCAGCCCGAGGATCCAGTAGTCCTGGCCGTTGCCGAGGTAGCGCGTGTTCGAGAGCGGCACGTACGCCGTCCAGCCCGAGCGCGCGGCGCCGCCGGCGGCGAGGAAGCTGAGCATCAGGATGACGCCGCCGAGCAGGAACAGCCAGTAGGAGAGCGCGTTCAGCCGCGGGAAGGCCATGTCGCGCGCGCCGATCATCAGCGGCACGAGGAAGTTCCCGAAGCCGGCCAGGATCGGGACGATGACGAGGAAGATCATCGTCGTCCCGTGCATCGTGAAGAGCTGGTTGTACGAGTCGCGGGTGACGAAGCTCTCGTTCGGCGTCGCCAGCTGCGAGCGCATCAGCAGCGCCATGATCCCGCCGGCGACGAAGAACGCGAGCGAGGTGAGGATGTAGAGGATCCCGATCCGCTTGTGGTCGGTCGTCACGAGCCAGCTCGCGACGCGTCCGTGCGTCCACGGGACCTGGGCCTGCTCCGCCCTCGCGCTCACCCGGCACCTCCTGCGCTCGTCAGCGTCTTCGTGTAGGCGACGAGCGCCGACAGCGTCTGGTCGCTCCAGCCGGCGCCGACCGGCGGCATCTGGCCGCGGCCGTTGCGGACGATCCCCTCGAGCGCGTTCCGGTCGGCGAGCAGCGGGTTGCCGCCGAGCGTCGGCCCGACCAGCCGCTCGCCCTCGAGCCGGTGGCACTTCAGGCAGGAGCCGTCGAAGATCTGCTTGCCGAGCTGCGGGCTGGCCGAGCGGAGCTGGGCGAGCAGCTGCGAGGTCCGGCGCGCGTACTCGTCCTGCGGGACGACGCGCACGAGTCGCCGACATGACCGCGTGCTGGGTGCCGCAGTACTCGGCGCAGCGGCCCTCGTAGTCGCCCGCCTTGCCGGCGCGGAACCAGGTGTGGTTGACGCGGCCGGGGATCGCGTCGATCTTGCCGCCGAGCTGCGGCACCCACCAGCTGTGGATCACGTCCTTCGCCGGGGCGACGACGGTCAGCTTCACGTTCCGGCCGACGGGCGCGTAGAGCGTGTTCACGGAGATCGCGCCGTTCGGGTAGGTGAAGAGCCAGTAGAACTGGTGGCCCTCGACGGTGATGTCGACGCGGCCGCCGTCCGCGCTCGCGCTCGGGACGTCCTCGATCCCGGGCAGCTGGTAGAAGACGAAGCCGGCGATCGTCGCCAGGACGACCACGGGGAAGACGGTCCAGATCAGCTCGAGCCGGGTGGAGCCGTGGATCTGCGGGCCCTCGTCGGTGCGTGCCCGCCGGTTGCGCCGGAAGCGGACGACGAAGAGGATCAGCAGCCCCTCGACGAGCAGGAAGACGAAGAACGTGAAGCCGGCGATCACGTAGTAGCTGTGCGTGATCCCGGCCGCGTTCGGCGAGTCGGACGACTGCGGCGTGACGCCGCCGTTGCCGGACCCCGCGAGCGCCGCGCCCGCGCAGACGAGCGCGCACGCGAGCGAGGCGAGGCTGATGGTGGTCGTCCTCCGCACGGCCGCTGGCATTCTATGGAGAGATGTCCCGACGCACACGGGTCAACCTCCCGGGAGCGGTGACGCCCCCCTTCGAGGTCTACGTCAACGGCGTCCTGCAGGCGCCCGGGAGCGACTACGACGCCGCGGACGGGGTGCTCGTCTTCCGCCGCGAGCTCCGGCAGGAGGGCCGCCTCGGCTTCTGGCGCTGGACGTCGATCTTCCTCGGCGTCGCCGGCACCTACCGGCAGAACGACTCGATCGACGTCGTCTACCGCGCCGCCGGCCGCCGCGTCGTCGCCGCGCAGCTTCCGATCGTAGGCTACGACGACCCGGTCGCGTAGCCTACGGCGTCGTGCGCGTTTCCTTCCTCGTTCCCGCCTACAACGAAGCAGCGACGATCGGCGAGGTGCTCGACCGGATCGCCGCCCTCGAGCTCGAGAGCCAGGTGATCGTCGTCGACGACGGCTCGAGCGACGACACGGCGGCGATCGCGGAGTCGAAGGGCGCGCTCGTGATCCGGCAGGCGAACCGGGGCAAGGGCGCGGCGATCCGCGCGGCCATCCCGCACGCCGACGGCGAGATCGCCGTGATCCAGGACGCGGACATGGAGTACGACCCCGCCGAGGTTCCTGCGCTGATCGAGCCGATCGAGCGGGGCGTCGCCGACGTCGTCTACGGCTCGCGGCTCGCCGGCGGGCGGCCGCAGCGCGCCTATCTCTTCTGGCACCTGGTCGGCAACCGCTTCCTCTCGCTCGTGACCGGCGTGCTCTTCAACACGACGCTCTCGGACATGGAGACGGGCTACAAGGCGTTCCGGATCGAGGTGCTCCGGTCGCTCGACCTGCGCCAGGACGACTTCGCGATCGAGCCCGAGATCACGGGCAAGATCTGCAAGCTGGGCGTGCGCATCTACGAGCTGCCGATCGCCTACTACGGCCGCACGTACGCGGAGGGCAAGAAGATCACGTGGCGGGACGGCTTCAAGGCGCTTCGCGTGCTCTTCGCCGTCCGGTTTCTCGGGTGAGACGGCTCGCCCCGTGGCTCGGGGTCCTGCTCTCGGGCGTCTTCGTCTGGCTGGCCGTCCGCGACGTCGACTTCGGCCTCGTCGGCAGGGCGCTCCGGGAGGCGAGCTACTGGCCGGTCGTGCCGGCGCTCGTCGCGCTCGCCGCCGGGGTCGGCCTGCGCGGGCTCCGCTGGCAGGCTCTCTTCGCGCCCGAGACGCGTCCGCCGGCGGGTGCGGTCGTGAACGCGATGCTGATCGGGCAGCTCTTCAACGTGCTCCTGCCGGCGCGCGCGGGCGAGGCGATCCGGATCGTCGCGCTCCACCGCGAGACGGGCACCTCGCGTGCCGAGACGCTGGCGACCGCCGTCGCCGAGCGCGTCTACGACGTCTTCGTGCTCCTCGTCGCTCCTGCTCGTCGCTGCGCCGTTCCTGCCGGAGGTCTCCTGGCTCGGGAAGGCGGCGGTCGCGGCCGGCGTCCTGGCGGCCCTGATCGCCGCCGCGGTGGTCGTTCTGCTCCGCTGGCGGGAGCGGCCCGTGCTCTGGGCTGTCCGGCACCTGCCGCGGACGCGCTTCGTGACGGTCGAGAGGATCGAGCGCGCCGCGCACAACCTCGTCGTGGGGCTCGCCTCCTTCCGCCGCCCGGCGATCGCCGTGCGTGCGTTCGGGCTGACCGTCGCCTCCTGGCTCGTCCTCGCCGCCTCCGGCTGGCTGCTGCTGCTCGGCTTCGACTTCGGCGTCGGCTTCGGCGCCGCGCTCCTCGTCACGATCGCGACGGCGCTCGTCCTCGTCGTCCCCGCCGCGCCCGGCGCCGTCGGGCAGTTCGAGGCCGCCGCGATCGTCGCGCTCTCCGCGTACGGCGTCGACCGGTCGCGGGCGCTCTCCTACGGCGTCGTCCTGCACACGGTCAACCTCGTCCCGTTCCTCTTCGCCGGCTACGTCGCGCTCCGCAGGAACGCCGTCGCCGCACGGCGCCGGAGGACGGGCGCGGCCGACGGCGAACCCCGTGGGGGATGGACGAAGACCCTCCGGAGATCCGCTCCTGGCTGAGCGAGGTGCTCTCGAAGCGCGTGCGGCGGCCAGCGCTCGAGGAGACGATCTTCCACCAGCTGGACGAGCTCGAGCGCGGGCCGCTCGAGCAGCTGGCCTCGCTCGTGCACATGGTCATCGACGAGCTGCGCGTCGCCGGGCAGCGGCTGAACGACCAGGCGCGCGACCTGCGCTCGCTGCGCGAGACCGTGGGCGAGCTGAACGAGCGCGTGAGCGCCCTCGCCGCCGCGGCGCCGGCTACGCAGGACCCGGTCGACCCACCGCGCCACGCGGACGCACCGGCCACGGCCGGGGAAGAGACCCCGGGGCACAGCCCGCTCGAACACGGCGGGATCGGCGGAGGGACAGGCCCCGCGACAGAGCCGGACCGAACACGGCCGGAAGACGGGCCCCCCGACACGGCCGAACCGAGCACGGCCGCGGCCGACACGACTGGGGGACACACCCCGAAGCACGGCGAGACCGGATAGGCGAGACCGGACACGGTCAGGGTCCGGGGCCGGACCCGGCCAGCAGCCACCGGCCCAGACCAAGCGTGGCCGGGGGACAGCTCCCGGGACACGCCCCGATCGGACCTGCGCCGATCGGACGCCTCCGGGCGACCGGCCCCTTCCTCCCGGTGCGGGATACGTGCTCCTGCTCTCGACCGCGGAGGGGTACCGGCTCGTCGAGGATGAGGGCGCGCCGCCGGCACCGGGCGAGGAGCTCGAGCGGGACGGGCGCCGCTACCGGGTGCTCAATCGCCGCGCGTCGCCGTACCTGGACGACCGGCGCCCGTGCGTGCTCGCCCTTCCGCGCTAGTACGCCCGCGCCCGCGCAGCGAGCCGCGGTAGCAGCCGGTCGGCCTCGTCGCGCGGGAAGCTGATCGTCGCCGGGTCGCCGTCCGAGACGTAGCGCCGCTCGGGGTGCTCCGCGAGCTGCCGGAGCCAGAACTGCGCGGTGTAGTCGGCCGTGCCCGTCCAGGGCAGGTGCGAGGAGCGGAGCCGGGGGACGGCGCCGTGGTGCATGATCACCGGCACCTCGCCGAGCTCGTTCGCGGCGCGACCGGCTGCGAGCGTCCGGTCCGCGAGGCGCGTGTCCGACTTCGGGGCCTGCTGCCTCGCCGCGGTCGTCCGCGCGTGCGCCAGACCGGCCGCCGAAGTCGGCGCGTCCGGCGTCAGCGCGTCCGCGGTGTAGGTGACCGCGGCGTCCCAGAGCAGGAACTCGGGCGCGCCGACCTGCCGCGCCGCCCGGATCTGGGCCTGCACCTCGGCCGGCCCGTAGGTGCGGCCGAGCGAGAAGTCCTGCAGCCAGGGGACGAGGCGCGCGCCGCTGCCCGCGAGGTCGCGGCGGAAGTCCTGCAGCGAGCGGAGCACGATCTCGTACGGGTCGCCGTTCGGGTCGGCGACGCCGTACTCGCCGCGTCCCCAGTGCGACGGGTAGACCATCGGCGCGATGTAGTCGACCTGGCGCGCCATCTTCGGGATGTCCTGCGCGACCTCGGTCGGCCGCGTCGCCGCGACGCCGAAGACCGAGGCGCCGAAGAACGTCTTGTAGGGCTCGAGCGCCAGCCGGGTCTCGCGCAGGAACGCGACGATCGAGGCCTCGGGCGTCCCCTTCAGGCCGGGGAAGCGCATCGACGAGAGCGGCCCGTCCGGCCGGCGGACGTAGTCGTAGAGGACGTCGTCGACCCCGAGCTTCGCGGCCGCGACGGCGACGTCGATGTTGTACCTGCGCACCCGCGGGTCGGCGAAGTTCGTGAAGCCGCCGTAGCCCGCGTAGGGAGAGCCGTCGGGCGTCTGGATCACCTCGCCGCGCCGGCCGGAGTCCCAGGCGGCCTTCGCGAGCACGCCGTCGCGGAAGCAGACGAGCCGCCCGACGACGCGGACGCCGCGCGCGTGCAGCTGCTTGACGACCTTCGCCAGGTCGTAGTAGGCCTTCGTCGCGCCGATCTTCCTCGCGTACGGCAGCTTCGGGTCGAAGCCGATCTCGCCGGACTCGTCCTTGAGGTCGAGCTCGACCGTGTTGATGCGGTGCGCGTCGACCAGCCGCATGATCCCGTCGCGGAGCGGCTTGTAGGCCCAGGCCACGGCGGTCACGTGGACGCCCCGGACGGGCGTGGCGGGCCGGCGCGGGACGACGGTCACCGGCGCACGCCCGACGCTGCTGTTGCCGGCCGCGTCGGTCGCCTCGAGCGTCAGCACGCGAGGCGCCGGCGCGGGCAGCGTCAGGGCGAAGCTGCCGTGCTCGACCCGGGCGGCCTTGCCGTCGACGAGGACCCGGGAGCCGGGCTCGACCGTCCCGCGCACCTTCAGCGGCTCCCGGCGGTGCGTGCGGAGCGGCTTCACCGAGAGCGCGGGCGCCGTCAGGTCGACCGTGAACGGGATTCGCCGCGTCCGGGTCAGGCCGAGGAAGCCGCCGCTGCTCCGGAGCTCGAGCACGTGCGCGCCCTCGGCGAGCGGGCCGGGCCGGAGGACGCCGCCCGCGGCGCTCGCGGTCACGTCCTTGCCGTCGAGCCGCCAGCGGGCGACGCGGCCGCGGCTCTTGAACGCGAGCGACTTCAGGCCCGCGGCGCCGACGACGGGCGTGCGGTAGGACGGCGTCACGTCGAGCGCGGGCCGTGAGCGCCCGCCGGCCGGCGGTGACCCCGCCCGCGCCGGCGCCCGCGAGCACGACGACGCCGGCTCCCACGAGCACGAGCCTGCGGCCGCGCGGCCGGACGCGAGACCTCGGACGCGCGCTGCCGCGGCATCGGCGTGCCGTTGCCGTCGCGTGCGAGCGCCTCGACCGCGCGCGCGGTCGAGCGGAGCCGGGCGCTGCCGCCGGCGCGGGCCGTCCTCGCCGCCCAGCGGCGCAGCTCCGCGACCGCGCGCGCGTCGACGCCCGCACGGTTCGCGGCGAGTGCGTCGACGACGTCCGCGACGGCGTCCAGCCCCTCGGCCCGGAGGGACTGCCCGAGGTCGGTCGAGCGCCCGTCTGGCATCCGGGCAGCCTAGCGCGGGTCCAGCGGCCTCGACCGTCGCCGGCTCAGGCGAGCGCGCCGGCGAAGACCTGCCAGGCGAGGGCGCTCTTGGCGACGAGGCTGAGCACGAGGTAGACGCGCTCGCCGTGCAGGTAGTCGCCCCAGCGGCCCCGGCCGCGGTACTGCAGCCACATGTTCAGCGCGAAGCTGTTGAAGAGCAGGAAGAGCGAGAAGAAGATCCCGTAGACGAAGCCGGGCACCTGCGCCTCGGCGGCCGAGTGGTAGAGCTGCACGGCGATCGCGATCCAGGGGACGGCGCCGGCGATGCACCCGTAGGTAAACGGGCTCCAGCGGACCGGCTCGCCGGGCCGGTTGGCGCGCTCCATCGCGAGGCCGAAGAGGATCATCGCCGCGTTGACGCCGAAGAGCGCGATCAGCGCCGAGAGGTCGCGCAGCCCGGTCAGCATCGCGATCAGCACCACCATCAGCGAGGCGCTGAGCGAGTACTCCCACCAGCGGGCCGGGTTGACGCCCCGCTCGAGGTTGCGCTCGTACCAGCCGACGACGCGCGGCGCGGCCGTCAGCCCGTGGTCGAGCGCGGCCAGGAAGCAGAAGGCGGCGATCCCGATCGCGATCGGGAAGTCGACCAGCGTGCTCGTCTGCAGCGCGCCGCTCGACGGCGGCCCGTCGAGGTAGCTCCAGACCACCGGCAGCGTCGCGCCGCTCCCGAGCAGCAGGATCGCGACGCCCTGCAGCGCGTGGACGAGGGCGAGCGCGCGTTCCAGCGCCGCAGCCGCGGATACGGGGGTGAGGAGGCGACGCCGGGGACGGGCATGGCCCCTATTCTAGACAAAACCTCGACCGAGCCGCTACATGCGCTCGATCATCGCCTGCCCGAAGGCCGACGTCGAGACCTCGTTCGCGCCCTCCATCAGCCGGGCGAAGTCGTAGGTGACCTGCTTGTCCGAGATCGCCGCCCCGAGCGACGCGACGATCAGGTCGGCGGCCTCGACCCAGCCGAGGTGGCGCAGCATCATCTCGGCCGAGAGGATCAGGGAGCCGGGGTTGACCTTGTCCTGGCCGGCGTACTTCGGCGCCGTGCCGTGGGTCGCCTCGAACATCGCCACCTCGTCGGAGAGGTTGCCGCCGGGCGCGATCCCGATCCCGCCGACCTGGGCCGCGAGCGCATCCGAGATGTAGTCGCCGTTCAGGTTCAGCGTCGCGATCACGTCGTACTCGGCCGGGCGCGTCACGATCTGCTGCAGGAACGCGTCGGCGATCACGTCCTTGATCGTGATCCGCCGGCCCTCGTGCTCGAGCACCTGCCAGGGGCCGCCGTCGAGCGGGGTCGCGCCGAACTCGCGCGCCGCGAGCGCGTAGCCCCAGTCGCGGAAGCCGCCCTCGGTGAACTTCATGATGTTGCCCTTGTGGACGAGCGTGACCGACTCGCGCCCGTTTGCGAGCGCGTACTGGATCGCCTTGCGGACGAGCCGCTCGGTGCCCTCGCGCGAGACCGGCTTGATCCCGATGCTCGAGGTCTCCGGGAAGCGGATCTTCTGCACGCCCATCTCGCCCTGCAGGAAGTCGATCACCTTGCGGGCGGCCTCGGTCTCCGCCTCCCACTCGATGCCCGCGTAGATGTCCTCGGTGTTCTCGCGGAAGATCACCATGTCCGTCTTGGACGGGTCCTTGAGCGGGCTCGGCACGCCGGGGAAGTGGCGGACGGGCCGCAGGCAGACGAAGAGGTCGAGCTGCTGGCGCAGCGCCACGTTCAGCGAGCGGATGCCGCCGCCGACCGGGGTCGTCATCGGCCCCTTGATCGAGACCGAGTAGTCGCGCGCCGCCTCGAGCGTCTCGTCCGGGAGCCAGACGTCGCTGCCGTAGAGGCGCGTCGACTTCTCGCCGGCGTAGATCTCCATCCAGTGGATGCGGCGCGAGCCGCCGTAGGCCTTCTCGACCGAGGCGTCGACCACGGTCTGCATCACCGGCGTGATGTCGACGCCGATCCCGTCGCCCTCGATGAAGGGGACGATCGGGTTGTCGGGTGTCGGCTCGCCGGGGACGATCCGGGCGCCGTCTGCGGGAACCTCGATGTGCGTCGTCGCGCTCATTGACCTACCGTGTGCTCGTGGGGACGAAGGAGGCCCAGGCTACCGCAGCCGTCCCGGAGGACGCGGCGCGACAGATCGCCGCGGTCCTGATCGAGGGCTTCGACAAGCACTACCGGCTCTTCCGCGCCACGAGCGCCCGCGCCCGCGAGCGCTTCGAGGCCGGCGCCTGGACGGAGCAGCAGCACGCGGTCCAGGAGCGGATCCGCTTCTACGACGAGCGCGTCCGCGAGTGCGTCGACCGGCTGCGCGCCGAGTTCGACGTCGAGGCGCTCGCGGACCGGACCTGGCGCGACGCGAAGCTCCACTACGTCGGGCTGCTCGTCGAGCACCCCCAGCCCGAGCTCGCCGAGACCTTCTTCAACTCGGTGATCACGCGGATCCTCCGCCGCACCTACTACGCGAACGACCTGATCTTCGTCCGCGCGGCGATCTCGACCGAGTACATCGAGTCCGAGCCGCCGATCTACCGCAGCTACTACCCGCGGGTCGACGGCGAGCGCGCCTGCCTGGAGCAGGTCTTCCGCGACTTCGGCTGGGCGCCGCCCTTCGCCGACCTCGAGCGCGACCTCGACCGGCTCGAGCGCGCGCTGGCCGACCGGCCCGGCGGCCCCTGGCCGCACCTCGAGCCGAACTACCAGCTCCAGGTGCTCTCCTCGGCCTTCTACCGGAACAAGGCGGCGTACGTCTTCGGCAAGCTCGTCAACGGCCACGACGAGCTGCCCTTCGTCGTCCCGGTGCTCCACGACGAGGCCGGCCGGCTCGAGCTCGACACGATCCTGCTCGACCCGGCGCAGATCAACCTGCTCTTCTCGCTCTCGCGCGCCTACTTCATGGTCGACATGGGCGTCCCGTCGGGCTACGTCGACTTCCTCCGGTCGATGACGCCGGTGCGGGCGCGCTCCGAGCTCTACACGATGCTCGGGCTCGGCAAGCAGGGGAAGACGCTCTTCTTCCGCGAGCTGCTGCAGCACCTGCACCACTCCCGCGACGCGTTCGTCGAGGCCCCGGGGATCCGCGGCCAGGTGATGCTCGTCTTCACGCTGCCCTCCTTCCCCTACGTCTTCAAGGTGATCCGCGACGCGTTCGGGCCGGGCAAGGACACGGACCGCGCGACCGTCCGCTCGAAGTTCACGATGGTCAAGCACGTCGACCGGGTCGGGCGGCTCGCAGACACGCTCGAGTTCGTCGACCTGGCGCTGCCGCGCGAGCGCTTCTCGCCGGAGCTGCTCGAGCAGCTGCACGAGCTCGCCCCCTCGCAGGTCGCCGACGGGGAGCCGCTCGTGATCCGGCACTGCTACGTCGAGCGGCGGATGGTGCCGTTGAACATCTACATCGACCGCGCCTCGCCGGAGGAGCTCGAGGCCGCGGTCGTCGACTACGGCAACGCGATCCGCGACCTGGCCGCGGCGAACATCTTCCCCGGGGACATGCTCTGGCGGAACTTCGGCGTCACGAGCTACGGCAGGGTCGTCTTCTACGACTACGACGAGATCGACTACCTCTGCGACGTCAACTTCCGCCGGCTGCCGGCCGCGCCCGACCCGGAGGCGGAGCTGGCGGCGGAGCCGTGGTACGGGGTGCTGCGCAACGACGTCTTCCCGGAGGAGTTCGCGACCTTCCTGCTCGGCGACCCGCGCCTGCGCGAGCTCTTCCTCCGCCACCACCCGGACCTGCTCGAGCCCGAGTTCTGGCAGGCGGCCCAGCGGCGGATCGAGAGCGGCGAGCTGATGGACTTCTACCCGTACCCCGAGTCGCTCCGTTTCCGGAGCCGGCTCGGGCCCGGTTGACGCGGGCGCCGCCCCGGGCGGAGAATCGGCGTTTCGCAACCCGATGGGAGGTATCGATGTCCTGGAGCTTGCGGGGAAGCTACGTGGAGACGTGCTCGTGCGACCTGATCTGCCCGTGCAACGCCTCCTTCGACCACGGGGCGACGTACGACTTCTGCCGCGTCCTGCTCGCCTTCGCCGTCCACGAGGGCGAGATCGACGGGACGGAGGTGAGCGGCCTCAACGTCGCGCTCGTCGCCGACACGCCGAAGGTGATGACCGAGGGCAACTGGCGGCTCGGGCTGTTCGTGGACGAGCGGGCGAGCGAGGAGCAGGCCGAGAAGCTGACCGCGGTCTTCGCCGGGCAGCTCGGCGGCCCGATGGGCGCCCTGGCGCCGCTCGTCGGCGAGGTGCTCGGCATCGAGCGCGCCGCGATCGAGATCGTCGACGACGGGGTGCGGCACAGCGTCCGCGTCGGCGACGCGATCGACTTCGAGATCGAGGACATCGTCCCCTTCGGGGTCGAGACCGGCGAGCCGATCCGCCTCCAGGGGATGTTCCACCCGGCCGGGTCGAACCTGACGATCGCGGAGGCGACGCGATCCCGGATCGACGCCTTCGGGATCAGCTACGAGGGGAAGTCCGGCCTCTCGACGTCCGAGTTCGCGTGGGCCGCCTGAGGGCGTGACCGCCGCCGTCTCCGACCGGCCCACGGAGACGGGGCTCGCCCCTGCCTTCGCGGCCGTGCGGGCCCGGCTCGGGCTCGTCGCGCTGCTCTTCGCGCTGGCCGGCGCCGGCTGGTGGTGGACGGCGGGCCAGATGCGCGGCATGGACGACGGTCCCTGGACGGGCCTGGGGGCGGCCGGATGGTTCCTCGCCGTCTGGCTCGTGATGATGGCGGCGATGATGTTCCCCTCGGTCGCCCCGACGGTCGCGCTGTACTCCCGGATCACCAGGGAGCGTTCGCGGCTCTCGCCGCTCCTCTTCGTGGGCGGCTACCTGGCCACGTGGACGGCGTCGGGGGCGGCCGTCTTCGCGGTCGCCCTCGCGGGGCGCGAGGTCGCGGGGGACGTGCTCGCCTGGGATCGCGCCGGCCGCTGGGCCGCAGGCGCCACGCTCGTCCTCGCCGCCGCCTACGAGCTGACCCCGCTCAAGGACGTCTGCCTCGGCAAGTGCCGGAGCCCGCTCGGCTTCGTGCTCGGCTCCTGGCGGGACGGACGCCGCGGCGCCGCGCGGATGGGCGCCGAGCACGGCGCCTGGTGCGTCGGCTGCTGCTGGGGGTTGATGGCGTCGCTCTTCGCGCTCGGGATCATGAGCCTCGTCTGGATGGCGTTCGTCTCGGGGCTGATCGCGGTCGAGAAGACGATCCCGTGGCGGCGGGTCGCGACGTACGGAACCGCGGTCGTCCTGCTCGCCCTCGGCCTGCTCCTGCTCGTCGCGCCCGCCGCGGTGCCGTCGCTGACGATCCCCGGCGGCGGCATGGGCGGCATGGGCGGCATGGGCTAGCCGCCGAGCGGCCGGAGCGGCGGCCGCCCGGCGGCGCGGGTAGCGGGTCGGAGCCGCGCTCGAGCCGGAGGAGCTCAGGCCGGCTCGGACGCGGGCTGCTCCGGCGCCCGCGGCGAGGGCCGCACGAAGAGCGCGCGCGCGAGCCAGGCCGGCAGGTACCAGTTCCAGCTCCCGAGCAGCCGCATCAGCGCCGGCACGAGCAGCGCCCGGATCACGGTCGCGTCGAGGATGATCCCCGCTGCGAGCCCGATCCCGAACTGCTTGATGTCGACGCCGGGGCCGGTCGAGAGCACGAAGAACGCGAACATGAGGACGAGCGCCGCGCTCGTGACCAGCTTCCCGGTCCGCGCCAGCCCGAGCTCGACCGCGTGCCGCGTGTCGCCGGTCTCGTCGTAGGCCTCGCGCATCCGGCTCAGCATGAAGACCTCGTAGTCCATCGAGAGCCCGTAGAGGAACGCGAAGATCATCAGCGGGATCCAGGGGATGATCGACTGCGTTGCGTGCACGCCCCAGATCGACTCGGAGCCGTGCCCCTGCTGGAAGACGAAGACGATGATCCCGTAGGCGGCCGTCAGCGAGACGAGGTTGAGCACGACCGCCTTCAGCGGCAGCACCAGCGAGCGGAAGGCGCGCGCGAGCAGGACGAACGTGAGCAGGACGACGAAGCCGAGCACGTAGGGGAAGTTCGAGTAGACGGCGGCGACGAAGTCCCGGTCCTCGGCGGCGACGCCTCCGAGCGTGCCGCCCGTTCCGTGCAGCGCGGCGCGGACGCGCTTGATCGTCGTCCGCACCTCCTTCGAGGCGCCGTCGCTCGCGGGGAACGCCTCGACGAGGCCGTTCGGGCCGTTGCTGCCACCCCGGCGGGGCGACCGCGGCCGCGACGCCCGGCACCGCGCGCAGCTTCTCGACCACCGGCGCGCGCGGCTTCCCGTGCTCGACGAGGACGACGAAGGGCTTGAGCACGCCGGGGGAGATGCCCGCGTCGGCGAGCGCCGCGCGGCCGTCGATCGCGTCGCCCTGTCCGGGGAAGTCCTTCACCTGCGCCTCGCTCGGGTTCAGCTGCACGCCGAAGAAGACGAGCGTGCCGACGACCGCGAGCCCCGCCGCCGCGACGGGCAGCGGGCGCCGCATCACGAGCCGGGCCCAGCGCCCCCACCAGCCGTCCTCGGGGTGGCCCTTGTCGACGAGCCGCTTCGGCAGCACCCTGACGCTGTTGATCCGGGTGCCGAGCGTCGCCAGCAGCGCCGGCAGCAGCGTGATCGCGGTCAGCACCGAGACCGCCGGGATCAGCATCCCGCCGATCCCGATCGAGCGGATGAACGGCAGCGGCAGCACCAGCATCGAGAGCAGGCCGACCGCGACCGTCGAGCCGGAGACGATCACGGAGCGGCCCGCGTGCGTCATCGTCTCGACGACGGCGGTCTCGACGTCCTCGCCCTCGCGCAGCTCGTCCCGGAAGCGGAAGATCATCAGCAGCGCGTAGTCGATCGCGACGCCGAGGCCGACGAGCGCGATCAGGAACTGGACGATGATCGAGACGTCGGTCAGGTAGGTCAGCGCCCAGACGAGCGTGAACGTGTTCAGGATCGCCGCGACCGCGACGACGAGCGGCATCAGCACCGCCGGCAGCGTCCCGAAGACGAAGAAGAGGATCACGAGCGAGCCGAAGCCGCCGATCAGCGCCTCGGTCAGCACGCTCGGCCCCTGGCCGCCGTCGGACGAGGCCTCGTAGATCGCGTCGCGGCCGGTCAGGTTCGCCTCGACGCCCGGCCGGCGCCTTCGCCTGCAGCGCCGCCCGCACCCGGTCGACGTGCGTCGTCGAGGTGAACCCGGGCGTGCCGGGCGGGTAGATCTCCGCGAAGGTCGTGTGTCCGTCCGCGGAGACGTAGGCGCGGCTGCCGGTCGA
>CAWIUN010000009.1:0-85534 GCA_963839285.1 uncultured Actinomycetes bacterium | reverse complement strand
GGACGGAAGCCGGTATCGCTGGGTCGTGCTCGCGGCGGGCACCCTCGCCCAGGCGAGCTACTCGGCGGTCGCGCTCGGCGTGGCGGTGATGCTGCCGGCGTTGCGGACCCGGTACGACCTCTCTCTCGGCGAGGCAGGGCTCGTCGTCGCCGCTCCGGCGCTCGGCTCGATGCTCTCGCTGCTGCCGTGGGGACTGGTCGCCGACAGGGTCGGGGAGCGGCTCGTCGTCGCGTTCGGGCTGACGTGCGCGGCCGGCGCGCTCGCCGCTGCGGGGCGTACGCACGCATTCGCGCCGCTCGTAGCCCTGCTCGCGCTCGCGGGTCTCGCCGGCGCCAGCGTCAACGCCGCCAGCGGCCGAGCCGTCATGCACTGGTTCGCCGCGCGCGAACGAGGGCTCGCGCTCGGGATCCGGCAGACGGCGATCCCGATCGGCGGCGCCGCCGTCGCGCTCGGGCTCCCGCACGTGCTTGCCGTAGGCGGCACCCGCTGGGGACTGACGACGATCGGGATCGGCTGCCTCGCCGGTGCCCTCCTCGCGGCGACCTTCCTGCGCGAGCGGCCGGTCGCGGCCGCCGGGGAGGCGGTCGACACGCGGCCCCTCCGCGACCCGCGGATCTGGCGGCTGCTCGGCGGCAGCGTCCTGCTGCTCTTCCCGCAGACGGCGGTCTTCGGCTACACGGTCCTGTTCCTGCACGACCGGCGCGGCCTCTCGCCCGCCGCGGCCGCCGGTGTGCTGGCTGCGGTCCAGGTGCTCGGAATCGGCGCTCGCATCGGCAGCGGCCGCTGGTCGGACCTCGCCGGCTCGCGGATCGAGCCGCTGCGGCGGATCGCGCTCGGCTCGGCCGCGCTCGCGGCGGCGACCGGCGCGCTCGTCGACGCGCCCCTGGCGGTGCTCCTGCCCGTCCTCGTCGTCGGCGGCGTCCTGGCGATGAGCTGGAACGGGCTCTCGTTCACCGCGGCCGCCGAGCTCGCCGGGCGTGCGCGCAGCGGTGCGTCGCTCGGGCTCCAGCAGACCGCTCTCGCCGTCGGTGGCGCCGCACTGCCGCCGCTCTTCGCCGGCCTCGTCGCCGGGCTCGGCTGGGGCTGGGCGTGGGCACTCTTCGCGGTCGGTCCGGCGGCGGCCTTCCTGGTCCTGCGGCGACTGGAGGCCGCCGAGGCCCGCGCAGTCGGGTGAAGTAGCCCCGAGAGCGACCTTTCTCTCGCGATCCGACCGAGGGCCGGCGTCGGCGGATGACATGCACGCGCACGGACTGGGCGTCGGAATGGCCTCAGGGCGCCCTGCTCGCGCTCTGCCCGACGGCGAGCCTCCCGGCCGTCCTCGCTCGAGCGGCAGGTGGCCCACGGCGGTCGCCGCCGCCTCGCGCTCCAGGTCGCGCGCCGGCGGTTCCCGGCCGGCGCGGCCCGACGCGTCGTCGGCACAGGGCTTCGTCGTGCTCCTGCTCCTCTTCCTCCCAGGACTGCTCGACGTCGTCCCGACCGTGCTCCGCCCGCTGCGCAGCCTCTCCCAGTTCGCCGGGCGGCGCAGTACGCGACGCGTCGTCGCTCGGCCGTCGAGGGCGGTGCCGCCGTGCGAGGATTGCCCGCGTGAGCATCCACGCGCGCCTCGAGGAGCTGTACGCGATCGGCGGCGGCCCCGGCGCCAACCGGGTCGGCTACACCCCCGCCGAGGACGAGGCGCATGCGCTCGCCGCCGGCTGGATGCGGGAGGCCGGGCTCGAGATCGAGGTCGACCCGCACGGGAACCTGATCGGCAGCCGCGGCGAGCCGCGCGTCTGGACGGGCTCGCACCTCGACTCCGTGCCGCAGGGAGGCAAGTTCGACGGTGCGCTCGGCGTCGTCGCCGGAATCGCCGCCGCCGAGCGGCTGCCGGACCTGCCGCTCGCCGTCGTCGCGTTCCGTGACGAGGAGCGCGGCTGCAAGGGGAGCCGCGCCCGCGCCGCCTCCGGGCCGCTTCCGGACGCGTTCCTCGAGCTGCACCACGAGCAAGGCCCGCGGCTCGCGCTCGCCGGTGCGCCGGTCGGCGTCGTCAGCGGGATCGTCGGGTACGTCCGCGGCGAGATCGTCGTCGACGGTCGCGCCGGGCACGCCGGCACGACGCCGATGGACGCCCGCGACGACGCGCTCGTCAAGGCCGCGCGGGAGGTGCTGCGGATCCGTGAGGTCGCGCTCGGGATCGAGTCGGCGGTCGCCACGGTCGGCCGGTTGGAGGTCGAGCCCGGCGGCATCAACGTCATCCCGGGCCGGGTCTCGTTCTCGGTCGACGCGCGGGCGCCGGACGGCGAGCGGCTCGACCGCCTCGTCGCCGGCATCGGCCTCGACGACCCGCAGCGCGTCGACCCCGCTGCGATGGCCGAGCCGGCGCGGGCGGCGCTCCGCGGCGCGATCGAGGCTCGCGGCCTACCGCTGCTCGAGCTCGCGAGCGGCGCCGGCCACGACGCCGGCGTGATGGCCTCCGCGGGCGTCGCCGCGGGGATGCTCTTCGTCCGCGCGCAGAACGGCGGCGTCAGCCACTCTCCCGACGAGCTGTCGACGGCGGAGGACGTCGAGCTCGCGATCGACGTCCTCGTCGATGCGCTGCGCAACCTTGTGACCAATCGTCACTAGCAGTCGCTGCCCTCGCGTCACGTCAGGGCTTGGTCTCCGAAGGTGCTCGTGACCGATCACGAACCCGCCCTGCCGGCATCCTGCTACAGGTCGGCGTCGCGGCGAATCCTCGTGACGATCTGTCACAGAACCGGCGGCGGGGGTGCCTGCTTGCGGGTTCGCGTCCGGGTCGACCTCGTGACGATCTGTCACGAAGTCTCGCGGAACGTGATCTCCTGCGCGCCCTCCCAGAGCATCTTCTTGCCCAGCGCGCGCAGGTTCTCGTTGCCCTCGCGGATCGTCGCGAAGTGGTTCCCGGCCAGGGCGCCCGCCTTCGAGGCGAAGGCGACGTAGCCGTAGGCGAGCAGCAGCTCGGTCTCGCTGATCCCGCCCGGGAAGAGGATCAGCTCGCCGGGGCTCGGGTAGCGGGTCGCGTTCTCGGGGCCGAGCCCGAGGTCGAGGTCGCCCCAGGGGATCCAGCCGCCCTCGCCCGACCAGCGGACGTGGATGATGCGGGACTCGAGCGGGAGCATGCGCCGGAAGGCGGCGACGGTCTGCGGCGCCTCGTCCTCGTGGAGCTCGGCGCGGAAGCCGAACGGGCCTGCGGCGATCTCGAGCATGCGGGCGAGCCTACCTGCTCGCGATCCACGCCCCGAGCTGCTGCCGCTCGGCGTCGGTCATCCCGGTCGCGTTCCCGAGCGGCATCGCGCGCGAGTCGACCGCCTGACGGCGGATCAGCTCCGCCTGCGAGCGGATCTCGGCGGCGGTGTCGAAGGCGATCCCCTTCGGCGGCGAGGAGAAGCCCGGCTGCGCCGGCGTCTGCGAGTGGCAGGGCGTGCAGCGCTCAGAGACGATCGCCTCGGCCTGCGCGAACGGAACCTGCGCGGCCGAGGCCGCGACCGGCGCGCTCTGCGGCCGCGCCAGCCAGGCGACGAGCGCCAGTGCGGCTGCGCCTGCGAGCAGGATCGGCCAGACGTTCCAGCCGCGGTGGCGCAGGTTGAAGTAGTGGCGGACGACCGCCGAGGTCGCCATCAGCGCGACGAGGATCGCCCAGGCCCAGGAGTGCCCGTAGAGGAAGCCCCAGTGGTTGGAGAGCATCGCCACCAGCACCGGCAGCGTCAGGTAGTTGTTGTGCACCGAGCGCTGCTTGCCGCGAATGCCCCAGCGCGCGTCCGGCTCGCGGCCCGCCTCCTTGGCGCGGATCAGCTCCCAGTGGGCCGGGATGATCACGAAGAAGACGTTCGCGACCATGATCGTCCCGAGCATCGCCCCCACCTGGAGCCAGGCCGCCCGCGCCGAGAAGAGCTCGCTCGAGCCCCAGGCGGCGAGCACGGTCAGCCCGCCGACGATCGCCGCCAGCAGCCCCTCGTCCGCGATCGTGCGGCAGAGCAGGTCGTAGACGACCCAGGCGGCGACGAGGAGGCCGATCGAGATGCCGACGGCCTCGCCGGTCGAGAGGTCGGCGACGGAGCGGTCGACCAGGTACGTGTCCGCGTGCAGGTAGTAGAGGACGAGGAAGAGCGAGAAGCCCGAGAGCCAGGTCGTGTAGGCCTCCCACTTGAACCAGTGCAGCGGCTCGGGCAGCCGCTTCGGCGCGACGCGGAACTTCTCGACCCGGTAGAAGCCGCCGCCGTGCACCTCCCAGGCCTCGCCGCCGACGCCGCGGTCCGCATCCTCGCGCCGCTCCGGCGGCCGCAGGTGGTTGTCGAGCGCGATGAAGTAGAAGGAGGCGCCGATCCAGGCGATCGCGGCGACGACGTGCAGGAGCCGGAGCGCCGCCTCGAGCCAGTCGCTCACGTAGGGGTCGAGCAGGGCGGCGAGGGTCACGCGCGCTGCCAGCGGTCGCGGGCGATCGCGACGAGCTCGCGCGCGGCGCGGCGCAGCTCCTCCTCGCGCGGGCGCTCGATCCGCTCGCGCAGCTCCTCGAGCACCTGCGCCTTCGGGCGGCGGTTGACGAAGGTGACGAAGCGGAAGCCGTTCCGCTCCTCGTAGGCCGCGTTCAGCCGCTCCAGCTCGGCCAGCACCTCCGGCTCGGCGTCGTCGCCCTGCTCGGCGGCCGAGCGGGCCGAGAGCCCGGCGCGGCGGGCGCCGATCGCGGGGTGCGCGTCGAGCGCCTCCTGCAGCTCCTCCGCGGAGAGCTCGCCGACGACCTCGTCGGCCGCGGTCAGCGGGTCGTCGCGGCGCGCGAGCCGCTCGACGAGCGCCGTGCGCCCCTCGAACAGCTCCGCCAGCTCGTCGACGCTCAGCTGCCGCGGTAGCTCGCGCACCCGTACGGCGAGACGAGGAGGGGGACGTGGTAGTGGCCCTCGCCGAGCTCGAGCTCGAGCTCGACGCGGCGGAAGAACGGCGACGGCGGGTGGAAGACGAGCCTGTAGGCGCCGGGAGCCGTGTCGGCGAGCGCGCCGATCCGGCCGTCGGCGTCGGTCGCTCCCCTCGGCGACGAGCTCCGCGCCGCGGTAGAGCTCGACGCGGACGCCCGCGGCGGGCCGGCCGGCGGCGGTGTCGAGCACGTGGGTCGAGAGGCTCATCCGCGGAACTTTCGCGCCTGCTCGCGCTGCTCCTTGCGGATCTCCTCCTCGTCGGCGCGGACGAGGTGGCCGTCCCGGACGACCTCCTCGCCGCCGACGTAGAGGCGCGAGACGCGGTGCGGCGCCGAGAAGACGAGGCCGGTGACGGGGTCGTCGGCGCCGCCGAGCTCCAGCACGTCCGTGTCCCAGACGGCCAGGTCGGCGCGCTTGCCCGGCTCGAGCGAGCCGATGTCGTCGCGGCGCAGGACGGCGGCGCCGCCGCGCGTGCCGAGCCGGAGCGCCTCGCGCGAGCTCATCGCGCCCGGGCCGCCGCGGCCGCGGGCGACGAAGCACGCCTGGCGCACCTCGAGGAAGAGGTCGCCGCGCTCCTGCGAGGCGGAGCCGTCGACGCCGAGCCCGACCCGCAGGCCCGCGTCGAGCATCTCCCGCACCGGCGCGAAGCCGGCCCCGAGCCGCTGGTTCGAGGAGGGGCAGTGGGCGACGCCGACGTCGTGTGCCGCGAAGGCGGCGATCCCGCGCTCGCCGAGGTGGACGCAGTGCGCGCACCAGACGTCGCCCTCGAGCCACCCGAGCTGCTCCAGGTACTCGAACGGGAGGCAGCCGTAGGTCTCGAGGCAGTACGCGTCCTCCTCGGCCACCTCGGCCAGGTGCGTGTGCAGCTGCAGCCCGTGCCGGCGGGCGAGCGCGGCCGACTCCCGCATCAGCTCGGCGGTCACGGACCAGGGCGAGCAGGGCGCGACCGCGATCCGGACGAAGCCGTCGTCGTCGGCGAGCCCGACGGCGGCCTCGGTCGCGGCGAGCACGTCGTCGGTCGCCTCGACGATCCGGTCGGGCGGCAGGCCGCCGTCGGAGACGCCGCGGTCCATCGAGCCGCGCGAGGCGACGATGCGGACGCCGAGCTCGCGCGCCGCGCGGATCTCGGCCTCGAGCAGGCCCTCGACCCCCGGCGGGAAGAGGTAGTGGTGGTCGAAGACGGTGGTCGCGCCGGAGAGCGCCTGCTCGGCGAGGCCGGCCCGCGCGGCCGCGTACTCCGCCTCGGCGTCGATCGCGGCCCAGATCGGGTAGCTCTCGACCAGCCACTCGAAGAGGGTCCCGTCCTGGGCGCGGGTGCGGGTCAGGTTCTGCCAGAGGTGGTGGTGCGTGTTGACGAGGCCCGGCGTGACGACGGCGCCGCGGAGGTCGACGCGCTCGTCCGCCTCGGGCGGCTCGCCGCCGCCCGTCGCCGCGACGAGCCCGTCCTCGACGAGCACCCAGCCGTCCGGGTGCTCGGAGCCCTCGTCGTCCATCGTCACCACGAAGCCGGAGTGGAGGAGCGTGCTCACGCGACCTCCAGGGGGACGAGCTCGAACCGGTTCACGTCGACGAGGCCGCGGTCGGTGATCTTCAGCGCCGGGATCACCGACAGGGCCAGGAAGGACAGGGTCTGGAAGGGCGAGTTGAGCGTGCAGCCGAGCTCGCGGGCGGCGTCGAGGCACTCCTCGGTCGACGCGATCACCTCCTCGGCGGTCGCGGCGGAGAGCAGGCCGGCGACGGGCAGGGCCAGCTCGGCGCGGACGCCGCGCTGCTCGACCACGACGACGCCGCCTCCGATCTCGGTCAGCCGCTGGACGGCGCGGAGGATGTCGTCGTCGTCGACGCCGACGACGACGACGTTGTGCGCGTCGTGGGCGACCGTCGTCGCGATCGCGCCGCTCCGCAGGGTGAAGCCCCGCACGAGGCCGGCGCCCACGCGGCCGGTGCCGAGGTGGCGCTCGACGACGGCGATCTTCGCCAGGTCGCGCCCGGGGTCGGCGACGATCGCGCCGTCGCGGACCGTCGGTTCCTCCTCGAGCAGGTCGGTGACGATCTGGTCGGGCACGATCCCGATCACGCGAACCGGGCCCGAGCCGTGCCGCTCGAGCTCCAGCCCGCCCCGGCCGACATGGCCGATCCGGACGGTGTGGCGCACCCAGTCGGGCACCTCCGGCCGCGGGATCTCGCCGATCGGGCGTCCGCTCTTGAGCACGAGCGACGGCACGAACCGCTCCAGGTCGTCGAGCAGCAGCAGGTCGGCCTTGCAGCCGGGCGCGATCGCGCCGTGCTCGCGCAGCCCGTGCCAGGTGGACGGGTTCAGCGTCGCCATCACGATCGCGTCCTCGGGCGCGATCCCGGCGGCGACCGCCTGCCGCACCATCGAGTTGACGTGCCCCTCCTCGGCGACGTGCTCGGGCTCGCGGTCGTCGGTGCAGAACGCGATCCGGTGGGGGCCGTACTCCTCGACGAGCGGCAGCAGCGCGTCGAGGTTGCGCGCGCCGGAGGCCTCGCGGATCAGCAGCCACATGCCGGCGCGGAGCCGCTCGCGGCCCTCCTCGAGCGTGACCGCCTCGTGGTCGGAGCGGATCCCGGCGGCGGCGTAGGCCTGCAGGCGCCTGCCGGTCACCCCGGCCGCGTGTCCGTCGACGTGCGCGGCGCCGGGCAGCGCCAGCTTCGCGAGCTCGCCCGGGTCGCCGCCGATCACGCCGGGGAAGTTCATCATCTCGGCGAGCCCGATCATCCGGCGGCGGCGCAGCAGCCCTTCGAGGTCGCCGAGCGAGAGCGGCCGCCGCGGCGACTCGAAGCTGCGAGGCGGGGACGCACGACGAGGCCATGAAGTAGACGTCGAGGGGCAGCCCGTCGCAGACGTCGAGCAGCCAGTGGACGCCGTCGGTGCCGAGCACGTTCGCGATCTCGTGCGGGTCGGCGACGACCGCGGTCACCCCGAGCGGGAGCACGAGCCGCGCGAACGCGTCCGGGAGCAGCTTGGTCGACTCGAGGTGCATGTGCGCGTCGACGAAGCCGGGGATCACGTGGCGGCCGGAGGCGTCGAGCGTCTCGGCGCCCTCGTAGGAGCCGAGCCCGGCGACGTAGCCGTCCACGACCGCGACGTCGACCTCGAGCCACTCGCGCGTGAAGACCGAGAAGACACGCCCGCCGCGGACGACGAGGTCGGCGGGCTCGTCGCCGCGCGCGACCGCGATCCGCCTCGCGAGGGGGGAGTCCATACCGCGTGAGCGTACTAGTCTTGTCAGCGATGGACGTGCTCACCCCTCGCTCGCTGGACGAGGCCCTGCGCCTGCGCGCCGACGCCGACGTGCGCCCGATCCAGGGCGGCACCGACGTGATGGTCGAGCTCAACTTCGACCGGACGCGCCCCGCGGCGCTGCTGAACCTGAACGAGGTCGCGGAGCTGCGCGGCCACGCGCGCGACGACGGCACCCTGCGGCTCGGCGCGGGCCTGACCTACGCGGAGGCGATGCGCGGCGAGCTCGGCGGAGCTGCTGCCCGCGCTCGCCGAGGCCTCGCGGACGGTCGGCTCGCCCCAGATCCGCAACCGCGGCACGATCGGCGGCAACCTCGGCACCGCCTCGCCGGCCGGCGACGCGCTGCCGCCGCTCCTCGTCGAGGGCGCCGAGGTCGAGCTCGCCTCCGCCGCGCGCGACGAGGACGCTGCCGCTGGCCGAGTTCCTGCTCGGGCCGAAGCGGAACGCGCTCGCGGCGGACGAGCTGATCGTCGCCGTCCGCGTCCGGCCCTCCGGCGCCCGCCAGACGTTCATGAAGATCGGGCCGCGGAACGCGATGGTGATCGCGGTCTGCTCGCTCGCCGTCGCGGTCGACCGCGAGCGCGGCGAGGTGCGCGCCGCCTTCGGGTCGGCCGGGCCCGTCGTCGGGCTTGTGACCATTCGTCACGACGAGGCCGAGACGCTGCCGGAGCGGGTCGCCGAGGCCGCCTCGCCGATCGACGACGTCCGCGGCAGCGCCGCCTACCGCCGGCACGCGCTGCGCGTCCTCGCCGCGCGGGCGCTCGAGAGGTGCACGGTATGAAGATCGCGCTGACGGTCAACGGCCGGAAGGTCGAGGCCGACGTCTGGGAGGGCGAGAGCCTGCTCTTCGCGCTCCGCGAGCACCTCGGCTTCCCCGGCTCGAAGAACGCGTGCGAGCAGGGCGAGTGCGGCTCCTGCTCGGTGCTCTACGACGGCGAGCTCGTCTGCGCCTGCCTCGTCCTCGCCGCCCAGGCGGACGGGCACGAGGTGGTCACGGTCGAGGGGCTCGCCTCGGGCGAGGCGCTCCATCCGGTGCAGGACGCGTTCCTCGAGGCGGGCGCCGTCCAGTGCGGCTTCTGCACGCCGGGGCTCGTGATGGCGGCGGCCGACCTGCTGCAGCGCGTGCCCTCGCCGAGCGACGACCAGATCCGCGAGGCGCTCTCGGGCAACCTCTGCCGCTGCACCGGCTACGCGAAGATCTTCGACGCCGTGCGGCTCGCCGCGGAGGCCATGTGAGCAGCCCCGCGCGCAAGCTCGAGCTCGGCCGCGTCGGCGAGAGCGTCCGCCGCGTCGACGGCGTCCCGAAGGTGACGGGCGAGTTCGCCTATGCGAGCGACCTCTTCGCGGCCGGGATGCTCTACGGGCACACGCTGCGGAGCCCCTGGGCGCACGCGCGGATCCGCTCGATCGACATCGGCGCCGCGCTGAAGGTGCAGGGCGTCCACGCGGTGCTGACGCACGACGACGTTCCCGGTCAGAAGACCTACGGGCTCGAGTTCCCCGACCAGCCGGTGCTCGCGGTCGACCGCGTCCGCTACTTCGGCGAGCCGGTCGCGCTCGTCGCGGCCGAGCATCCCGAGCAGGCGCGCCGCGCCGCCGAGCTCGTCGTCGTCGACTACGAGCCGCTCGAGCCGGTCACCGAGATGGAGCGCGCGACCGAGGGCGAGCCGCTGCACCCGCCGGGCGTCACCGCCGGCCACGGCTACCGCGAGGACCCGCGCCCGAACGTCGTCCGGCACATGGTCGTCCGCCACGGCGACCCGGACGCCGAGGGCGAGGTCACCGTCACGGGCGTCTACGAGCTCGGGATCCAGGACCAGGCCTTCCTCGGGCCGGAGTCGGGCCTCGCGGTGCCCGACGGCGAGGGCGGCGTCGACATCTACGTCGCGACCCAGTGGCTGCACGTCGACCGCGACCAGGTGGCGCCCTGCCTCGGCCTCGAGCCGGAGCAGGTGCGGATCCACCTCTCCGGCGTCGGCGGGGCCTTCGGCGGCCGCGAGGACCTCTCGATGCAGATCCACGGCGCGCTGCTGGCGCTGCACACCGAGAGGCCGGTCAAGATCGTCTACTCGCGCGAGGAGTCGTTCACGGGCCACGTGCACCGGCATCCGGCGCGGATCTGGTGCGAGCACCGCGCCAACCGCGACGGCAAGCTCGTCGCCGTCCGGATGCGGATCCTGCTCGACGGCGGCGCCTACGCGTCCTCGTCGACGGCGGTCACGTCGAACGCGGCCGCCTTCGCGTGCGGGCCCTACGCGGTCGAGAACGCGCTGATCGAGTCGACCTGCGTCTACACGAACAACCCGCCCTGCGGCGCGATGCGCGGCTTCGGCGCCGTGCAGACGTGCTTCGCCGCCGAGGCGCAGATGGACAGGCTGGCCGAGGCGCTCGAGCTCGACCCCGTCGAGCTGCGGCTGCGGAACGCGCTCGCGCCCGGCGACCGGCTGCCGACCGGGCAGAGGATCACCGGCTCGCTGCCGACCGCGGACGTGATCCGGGCGGCGGCCGCGCTCGAGCCGCCGGCGGCCGAGTCGCTGCCGCGCGACCCGATCCGGCTGCCCGGCGGCGCCGGCAACACGACCCGCGGCGAGGGCGTCCGGCGCGGCGTCGGCTTCGCGGTCGGGTACAAGAACATCTGCTACTCGGAGGGCTTCGACGACTTCACCGCCGCCCGCGTGCGGCTGCTCGCGGACGGCTCGGCCGAGCTGCACTGCGCCGCCGCCGAGGTCGGGCAGGGGGTCGTCAACGTCATGCTCCAGGTCGCGCGCACCGAGCTCGGGATCGAGGACGTCGCGCTCGCGCCGGCCGGGACGGCGACGGTCGGCTCGTCCGGCTCGGCGTCGGCCTCGCGGATGACGTGGATGGCCGCCGGCGCGGTGCAGCTCGCCTGCCGGGCGGCGCTCGAGGAGCGCGAGCGCACCGGCGAGGCCGAGGTCGACGTCGAGCGGGTCTACCGGCATCCGCGCACGCACCCGCTCGACCCGGAGACGGGGCAGATCACCGACGCGGGGAACGCGCACGTCGCCTTCGCGGTCGCGGCGATGAAGGTCGTCGCCGAGGTCGACGTCGAGCTCGGGCTGACGCGGGTCGTCTGGGTCGGGACGGCGCAGGACGTCGGCAAGGCGGTCAACCCGAAGGCCGTCGAGGGCCAGATCGAGGGCGGCACCGCCCAGGGGATCGGGCTCGCGCTGATGGAGGAGATCCAGACGCGGGACGGCCTGATCACGAACGCGAGCTTCACCGACTACCTGATCCCGACCGCGCTCGACATGCCGCCGGTCGAGTCGGTGCTGATCGAGGTCCCCGAGCCGGACGCGCCCTACGGCGTCAAGGGCGTCGGCGAGCCGCCGACGGTCGTCTCGACCGCCGCGGTCGTCGCGGCGCTGCGGGACGCGACGGGTCGCGAGCTCGTCCGCGTCCCGGTCCGCCCCGACGACGTCGTCGGTCTCTAGCCTCCGCCGGCGCGCAGGCGGTGCAGCTCCTCGCGCTCGCGGTGACGGCGGCGGCGGCGGATCCGCCAGATCGCGCCGAGCGCGAGCGTCAGCGCCGAGCCGAGCAGCATCGCGCCGAAGACGACCGCGGCGAGGGAGACGCCCACCGACCAGACGGTCCAGTCGACGTGCACCGTCTCGGTGTTCTGGACGACGAAGACGAGGAACGCGGCCGCGGCGGCGAGAAAGCCGATCACGCTCGCCCAGACGCCGACGCCGCGGCCCTCGCGGGGCGGCTTCGGCTCCGACCGCCCCGGCGGCGCCGCGCTCGTCGCCCCCCCGGCGGGCGGCGCACGCGCTGTCGCGCTCGGCTGCCGGCGGCGCACCCTCGCGCCGCTCGACCGGCCCCGGCGGGCTCGTCTGCCCGGCTGCCGCCCGATTGCTCCATCGACAACGTCTCCCGCCTGCCCGCCGCCGCGAAACCCGCTAGATCACGACCGGCGCGGTCTCGGCCTCCGGAGCCGTCTCCTCGCGGCGGACGAGGGAGATCGTGGCGGCGACGGCGACGATGCCGAGCCCCGCGAGCACCCAGAAGGCCCTGGAGAAGCCGCTCGTCAGCGCCTCGGGCGCCGCGACGCCGCTCGAGACGAGCGAGTTGAAGTGCGTGGCGAAGACCGTCGAGGCGACCGCCACTCCGAGCGCGCCGCCGACCTGCTGCGAGGTGTTGATCATCCCCGAGCCGAGGCCCGCCTCGTGCCGCTCGACGCCCGCGAGCGCGGCGATCGTGACCGCGATGAAGGCGAACGGCATCCCGACGCCGACCAGCAGGTAGCCGGGCAGCAGCGCCGAGGCGAAGCTGCCCGAGGTCGGGATCTGCGTGTAGAAGATCATGCCGGCGCTGAGCAGCGCGAGCCCGAGGGCCATCGGCAGCTTCGGCCCGACGCGGGTGACGACCGCCTGCGCGACGCCCGCCGTCAGCACCGCCGTGCCCGCGGTCGCGACGAAGGTCAGCCCGGCGCGCAGCGCCGAGTAGCCGAGCACCTGCTGCACGTACAGCGTCAGCAGGAAGAAGTTCGAGAAGATCACCGAGGCGAGCAGGACGCCGACGACGTTCGCCGCCGCGACCGTGCGGACGCGGAAGAAGCGGAAGGGGACGAGCGGCCGCGCCACGTGCGTCTCGACCCAGGCGAAGGCGGCGAGCAGCGCCGCCGCGGCCGCGAGCAGGCCGATCGTGCGTGCCGGTCGCCCAGCCCACGTCCGGCGCCTTCGAGATCGCGTAGACGAGCAGGGCGATGCCCGAGGTGACGGTGAGCGCGCCGAGCGGGTCGTAGCTGCGCTCGTCGGTGTCGACCCGGCTCTCGTGCACGAGCGGCCGCGTCAGCGAGAGCGCCAGCGCGCCGACCGGCACGTTGACGAAGAAGATCCACTCCCAGCCGAGGTACTTGGTCAGGACGCCGCCGGCGAGGACGCCGACCGCGGCGCCGGAGCCGCCGACCGCGCCCCAGATCCCGAGCGCCTTGTTGCGCTCCGGCCCCTCGGCGAAGAGCGTCGTCACGATCGAGAGCGCCGCCGGCGCGATGATCGCCGCGCCGAGGCCCTGCACGGCGCGCGAGGCGATCAGCATCCCCTCCGACTGCGCCAGGCCGCAGACGAGGGAGGCGATCGTGAAGAGGACGAGGCCGCTCATGAAGACGCGGCGGCGCCCGAGCAGGTCGGCGGTGCGGCCGGCGAGCAGGAGGAAGCCGCCGTAGGCGATCGCGTAGGCGGAGATCACCCACTGGAGGTTCTCGCGCGAGAAGTCGAGCGCCGTGCCGATCGAGGGGAGCGCGACGTTGACGATCGAGACGTCGAGGATGGTCATGAACATCGCCGAGCAGACCAGCGCGAGCGCCTGCCAGCGCCGCGGGTCGGGTGCAGCCTGGGTCATCGTTCCTCCTGCGGTGGTGGTGCTGCCGACAACGAGTGTGCCGCGAAACGCATTCCCCGTCCAGGCCACCCGGAGGCTTGCTGCGCATCGTCCGCGGCCGCGGACGTACCGCCCCAGGCGCGGCGCCAGGCCGGACCGGCGTCCTCACACGTGCAACCAGCATGCGCCACGGACGCCGGCACGCCCTGGCTCGGCCTGGAACGGCCCCGCTGGGGACGTCCGATGTGCAGCAAGCCTCTAGCGGTGCAGCGAGAGGGCGGCGCCGACGCCGAGCAGGACGACCCCGAGCGCCCGCGGCCAGGAGATGTCGATCTGCGAGAAGCCGAAGAGGCCGAAGCGGTCGATCGCGACGCCCATCGCCAGCTGGCCGGCGATCAGGAGGCCGATCGTCGCCGCCGTGCCGATCCGCGGGGTCGCGACCGTGACCGTCAGGACGATGAAGGCGCCCATCGCGCCGCCGGCCCAGAGCCAGGCGGGCTGGCGCGCCGCGGCCGCGTAGCCGGAGAGGCTCTGGCGGACGCCGAGCAGGAGCGCGGCCGTCAGCACCGCCTGCACGAGCGACGCGAACGCGAGCGCCTCGAAGACGCCGACGCGCTCGCCGAACCGGCCCATGACGGCGGCCTGCACCGACCCGGCGAGGCCCGCCAGCAGGGCGAGCAGGATCGCGACGCCGCTCATCGGCGCAGCCTACGGGCCGCCGCGGCGGACACGCCTCCGGGCCGAGGGATACGCTGCGCTCTCTCCCAGGAAAGGAAGCCGCATGATCCGTGTCGCCGTCCTCTACGAGCAGGAGCCGGACGAGAGGCAGTACGCCGAGCACGCCGAGCTCTGCCGCGCCGTCCCGGGCAGCACCTTCCGGCACGGCCGCGTCTTCGGTGCGCCCGTCGGCGAGCCGCGGCACGCCTACGTCGCCGAGTGGGAGTTCCCCGACCGCGACGCCTTCAAGGCCGCCGTCTCCAGCGAGGAGTTCCTGGCGACCGGCAAGGACGCCTACAAGCGCGGCTTCCCGCAGCCCGTGGTCGAGTTCGTCGAGCTCGACTAGTCGAACTGCGGCGGCCGCTTCTCCCGGATCGCGGCGACGCCCTCGTGGACGTCGGGGCCGGTCAGGTCGAGGAACTCGAGCGCCAGCGACGCGTCGAAGGCGGGCCCGGCGGCGCGGAGCCAGTTGTTCAGCGCCAGCTTCGTGTGCCGGATCGCCGGCTGCGAGGCCGCGGCCAGGCGCCGCGCGATCTCGAGCGCCCGCTGCTCGAGCTCGTCCTCGGGGACGCAGAGCGAGACGAGCCCGATCCGCTCGGCCTCCTCGCCGGTCAGCGGCTCGCAGAGGAGCAGGTGGTACTTCGCCTTCGCGAGCCCGCAGAGCAGCGGCCAGACGATCGCCGCGTGGTCGCCCGCGGCGACGCCGAGCCGCGTGTGCCCGTCGACGATCCGCGCCTGCGGCGTCGCGATCGAGATGTCCGCGAGCAGGCCGACCGCGAGGCCCGCTCCGACCGCCGGCCCGGTGATCGCCGAGACGATCGGCTTCGAGCAGTCGACGACGTTGTAGACGAGGTCGCGCGCCTCCTTGAGCACGCGGACGCGGGTCTCGAAGTCGTTCGCGATCCCGAGCACGAGGTCGAGGTCGCCGCCGGCGCTGAAGGCCCCGTCGGCGCCGCGGACGATCACCGCGCGCGTCTCGTCGTCGGCGTCGACCGCCTTCCAGATCCCGGCCAGCTGCCCGTGCATCTCCGCGCCGACCGCGTTCAGGCGCCCGGGCGTCCGCAGCGTGATCCGGAGCACGCCCGCCGCGGGCCGGTCGAGCTCGAGCGTGTCGAAGGCCGCGTACGGGTCGGGCACGCCGCGGACTCTATCCCGCCCGCGTTAGCGGACGGGCCGGGCGGGAACGGGAGCGAGGACGCGAGCGAAAGGAGTGGAGATGGGACTCGGACGCATGCTGATGCGCGTCGCCGTCGGCCTCGGCTTCGTCGGCCACGGCACGCAGAAGCTCTTCGGCTGGTTCGGCGGGCACGGGCCCGAGGGCACCGGCGAGTTCTTCGAGTCGGTCGGGATCAGGCCCGGCCGCCGGAACGCGATCGCCGCGGGCACGGCCGAGGCGGGAGGCGGGCTGCTGCTGGCGGCCGGCCTGGCGACCCCGGTCGCGACCGCGCTGCTCTCGGGGGTGCTGACGACCGCGATCCGGCGCGTGCACGCGAGCAACGGGCCCTGGGTGACCGAGGGCGGCTACGAGTACCCCGCGGCGCTGCTGGCGATGCTGTTCGCGCTCGCCGACGAGGGGCCGGGGCGGCTCTCGCTCGACGCCGCGCGCGGCAGGGAGCGGCGCGGCCTGCGCTGGGCCCTGCTCGGGCTCGGTCTCGGCGTCGCCGGCTCGTTCGCGACCGAGGCCGTCAACGAGGAGATCGCGGTCGAGGCGACCCCGCGCGAGCAGGCCGAGGAGCGGGACCGCCGGGCTAGGCCGTCGCCTGACCGGAATCAGCAGATGCGCGGCAGCGGGTCGCCGACCAGCGTGTCGACGACCCGCCGGCCGCCGAACGGCGTCTCCAGCAGCACGAGCCCGTCGCGCTCCGCGGCGATCTCGCCGATCACGGCCGCGTCGCGGCCGAGCGGATGGCGCTGCAGCGCGGCGAGCGCGGCCCCCGCCGCCTCCGGGGCGACGACCGCGACGAGCTTGCCCTCGTTGGCGACGGTGAGCGGGTCGATGCCGAGGATCTCGCAGGCGGCGGCGACCTCGGGGCGGACGGGCAGCGCCGTCTCCTCGAGCAGGAGGCCGTACCCGGCGCCGCGCGCCAGCTCGTTCAGCGTCGTCGCGAGCCCGCCGCGGGTCGGGTCGCGCAGGAAGCGCAGGTCGTCCTCGAGCGGCAGCAGGCCCTCGACGAGCTCCCAGAGCGGCGCCGTGTCGCTCTCGATCTCGGCCTCGAGCGCGAGCCGGCCGCGGGCGATCAGGACGGCGATCCCGTGGTCGGCGAGCGTGCCCGAGACGAGCACCGCGTCGCCGGGCCGGGCGCGCGCGGCGCCGAGGTCGGCGCGCGGGTCGACGAGCCCGATGCCCGCGGTCGTGACGTAGAGGCCGTCGCCGGTGCCGCGCTCGACCACCTTCGTGTCGCCGGCGGCGATCGCGACGCCCGCCCGTTCCGCCGCGCGGCCCATCGAGTCCGCGAGCACGCGCAGCTCGTCCAGCTCGAGCCCCTCCTCGAGCACGAAGCCCGCCGTCAGCGCGAGCGGCCGCGCGCCCGAGACGGCCAGGTCGTTGACGGTGCCGTTGACCGCGAGCTCGCCGATGTCGCCGCCGGGGAACCGCCGCGGCTTGACGACGTAGGAGTCGGTCGTCAGCGCCAGCCGGACGCCGCCCGCGTTCAGGAGCGCCGCGTCGTCGAGCCGCGCGAGCAGCGGGTTCTCGAGCGCCGGCAGGAAGAGCCCCTCGACGAGCCTCTGCGTCGCCGAGCCGCCGGCGCCGTGGGCGAGCGTGATCCGCTCCTCGCGCAGCCTAGGCGCGGGCGAGTGCACGGCCCCTCCCGTAGGCGTAGTAGGCGGCGCAGGCGCCCTCGGCCGAGACCATGCAGGTGCCGAGCGGCCGCTCCGGCGTGCAGGCGGTGCCGAAGACGCCGCACTCGGGCGGCTTCGCGAGCCCGCGCAGGACGTCGCCGCAGCGGCAGGCCTTCGGGTCGGCGACCCGCTCGTTCGGCAGCTCGTAGAGCCGCTCCGCGTCGAAGGCGGCGTACTCCTCGCGCAGCCGGAAGCCGCTCTCCGGGATCTCGCCGAGCCCGCGCCACTCGAAGCTCTCGCGCAGCTCGAAGACCTCGTCGAGCGCGGCGAGCGCGAGCGGCGTTGCCGGCGGGCTCGACGGCGCGCGTGTACTGGTTCTCGACCTCGCAGCGGCCCTCGGCGAGCTGCTGCAGCAGCATCGCGATCGCCTGCAGCAGGTCGAGCGGCTCGAAGCCCGCGACGACGACGGGCAGGCCGTGGCGCTCGGCGACGAAGCCGTAGGTGTCCGAGCCGACCACCGTCGAGACGTGCCCGGGCCCGATCAGCCCGTCGAGCCGGACGCCGGGGGCGTCGAGGATCGCCTCGAGCGGCGGCGCGATCCGGACGTGGTTGCAGAGGACGCGGAAGTTGGCGACGCCCTCGGCGCGCGCCTGCCGCAGCGTCACCGCGGTCGAGGGCGCGGTCGTCTCGAAGCCGATCGCCAGGAAGACGACCTCGCGCTCCGGCTCGCGGCGGGCGATCGCGAGCGCGTCGAGCGGCGAGTAGACCGTGCGGACGTCGGCGCCGGCGGCGCGCGCGTCGAGCAGCGAGCGGCGCCGGCCCGGCACCCGGAGCATGTCGCCGAAGGTCGCGAGCACGATCCCCGGCTGCAGCGAGAGCGCGATCGCGTCCTCGATCCGGCCCGGCGGGACGACGCAGACGGGGCAGCCGGGCCCGTGCACGAGCTCGACCTCGGGCGGCAGCAGCTCGGGCAGGCCGTGCTTGTAGATCGCGTGCGTGTGGCCGCCGCAGACCTCCATCAGCGCCGCCGGCCGCGCCAGCGCCGCGATCCGGCGCAGCAGCTTCCGCGCCAGGGCCGGGTCGCGGAACTCGTCCACGTACCTCATGCGAGCTCGTCCAGCAGCGCCAGCGTCGCCCGCGCCTGCTCCTCGTCGATCCGGTTGAGCGCGAAGCCGACGTGGATCAGCACCCAGTCGCCCGGCTCGAGCGGCCCCTCGACGAGCACGGTCGAGATCTCGCGCCGGACGCCGCCGACGTCGGCGCGCGCGAGGCCCCCGCTGGGCGGCTCGACGATCTGCGCCGGGATGCCGAGGCACATGCCGCGAAGCGTGGCCGAGGCGCCGCGCCGCGCCATCGGGGCGCCGCACCGGGGCTCTGCGGGAAATGCCGTACGGGGCGATCGGTCGGCGCACCGATGCGCAGGGCCCGGCCTCCGCGGAGGCTGGTGGCGTGACCGGCCCCTCGCGTGTGCTCGACCTCGACGGCCTCGACGCCCTCGTCGCGGCCCTGCACGAGCGCGGCTACCGCGTCCGCGGGCCGCGCGTCCGCGACGGCGCGATCGTCTACGACGAGCTCGAGTCCGCCTTCGACCTGCCGGTGGGCGTCACCGACGTCCAGGAGCCCGGCGGCTACCGGCTGAAGGCCCGGCGCGACGAGGCGCGCTTCGGCTACGCGGTCGGCCCCCAGTCCTGGAAGCGCGACCTGCTGCCGCCGCGGCTGCCCCTCTTCCGCACCGGCGCCGACCTCGAGGTCGAGCCGGAGCCTCCCGACGAGACGCCGACGGCGCTCGTCGGCGTCCGCCCCTGCGAGCTGGCGGCGATCTCGGTGCAGGACCGCGTCTTCCTCGGCGGCCGCTACGCCGACCGCGACTACGCCGCCCGCCGCGCCGCCCTCTTCGTCGTCGCCGTCAACTGCGGCGAGCCCGCCTCGACCTGCTTCTGCACGACGACGAAGACCGGCCCGCGCGCCTCCGCCGGCTACGACGTCGTCCTGACGGAGATCCTCGTCGGCGGCCACCGCTTCCTCGCCGAGGCGGGCAGCACCGCCGGCGCCGAGCTGCTCGACGAGCTCGAGGCGCCGCGCGCCACCGACTCCGACCACGCGGCCGCCCGCGCCGTGCTCGCCCGCGCCGAGGCCGCGATCGAGCCCGCGTTCGACCCGGCGGAGGCCCGCGCCGGGCTGCTCTCGCGGCTCGAGGACCCGCGCTGGGCCGACCTCGCCGAACGCTGCCTCGCCTGCGGCAACTGCACGCTCGCCTGCCCCACCTGCTTCTGCACGTCCGTCGAGGACGTGACCGACCTGGACGGCGGCGCCGAGCGCGTCCGCGTCTGGGACACCTGCTTCTCCGTCGCCTACAGCGAGATGCACGGCGGCGGCACCCGGCTGACGCCGCGCTCCCGCTACCGGCAGTGGCTGACGCACAAGCTGGCGACCTGGCAGGACCAGTTCGACGTCGGCGGCTGCGTCGGCTGCGGCCGCTGCATCACCTGGTGCCCGGCCGGGATCGACCTGCGCGAGGAGGCCCGCGCCTTCTCGGAGACCAAGGAGGTCATCGGTGCAAACGCTTGAGACGCTGCTGCCTGATACCGAGGCGTTCGCCGGCATGCTGCCCGAGCACCTCGAGGTGATCGCGGGCTGCGCCAAGAACGTCCGCTTCGCCCCGGGCGAGCAGCTCTTCCGCGAGGGCGAGCCCGCCGACACCTTCTACCTCGTCCGCGCCGGACAGGTCGTGACCGAGATCTGGGTGCCCGGCCGCGGCGGCGTCCGGATCGAGACGATCGAGCCCGGCGAGCTCGTCGGCTGGTCGTGGCTGATCCCGCCCTACCGCTGCCACTTCGACGGTCTCGCGCTCGACCAGGTCCGGGCGCTCGCCTTCGACGGCGCCTGCCTGCGGGGCAAGTGCGACCGCGACCCCGAGCTCGGCTACGCGCTGCTGAAGCGCTTCTCCGAGCTGCTCGCCGTCCGCCTGCAGGCGACCCGCCTCCGACTCCTCGACCTCTATGGCCGTCTCGACTAGACCCGACCACGCCGCCGTCGAGGCCTCGATGCTGCCGCGGCCCTACACGCTGCTCCGCCGCCGGCGCGAGACCGAGGACACCTGGACGCTCGAGCTCGACGGCCCCGAGCTCGAGATCCGGCCGGGGCAGTTCACGATGCTCTACGCCTTCGGGATCGGCGAGGTGCCGATCTCGGTCAGCGGCGACGTCGCCCGCCGGCGCCCGCTCGTGCAGACGATCCGCGCGGTCGGCGCCGTCACCGAGGCGCTCTGCGCGCTCCGGCCGGGCGACACGGTCGGCGTCCGCGGCCCGTTCGGGCACGGCTGGCCGATCGAGCAGGCCGCCGGCCGCGAGATCGTGATCGTCGCCGGCGGCGTCGGGCTGCCGCCGGTTCGCCCGATCCTCTACCACGTGCTCTCGCACCGCGACGACTACGAGCACGTGTCGCTCCTCGTCGGCGCCCGCACGCCCGCCGACGTCGTCTTCCGCAACGAGCTCGAGCGCTGGCGCGGCCGCCCCGACCTGAACGTGCTCGTCACCGTCGACGCCGCGCCGAGCGAGTGGGAGGGCCGCGTCGGGCTCGTGACCACGCTCGTGCCGCGCGCGCCCTTCGACCCGGAGCGGACGACCGCGTTCGTCTGCGGGCCCGGAGCTGATGATGCGCTTCAGCGCCGAGGCGCTGATCGACCAGGGCCTCGCCCCGAGCGACGTCCACGTCTCGCTCGAGCGGAACATGCGCTGCGGCGTCGGCCTCTGCGGCCACTGCCAGCTCGGCCCCGAGCTGATCTGCCGCGACGGCCCGGTCTACCGCTGGGACGAGGTCGAGGCGCTCCTGGGGGTGCGGGAGCTGTGAGCGTCGTCGCCGTCAAGCCGAAGCTGTCGGTCTGGAAGTTCTCCTCCTGCGACGGCTGCCAGCTGTCGCTGCTCGACTGCGAGGACGAGCTGCTCGCGATCGCGGGCGAGGTCGAGATCGCCTACTTCCTCGAGGCGACGAGCCGCGAGATCGAGGGCCCCTACGACGTGACGCTGGTCGAGGGCTCGGTCGCGACGCCGCACGACGTCGAGCGGATCAAGCAGGTGCGCGAGGTCTCGAAGGTGCTGGTCTCGATCGGCGCCTGCGCGACCGCGGGCGGGATCCAGGCGCTGCGGAACGCCGTCGACGCCGACGAGCTGGCCGCCTCGGTCTACCCCCATCCCGAGTACCTCTCCTCGCTCGCGACCTCGACGCCGGTCTCGGAGCACGTGCGGGTCGACTTCGAGCTCCCCGGCTGCCCGATCTCGAAGGCGCAGCTGCTCGAGGTCCTGACCGCCTTCCTCGCCGGCCGGCGGCCGCGGATCCCGTCCTACGCCGTCTGCGTCGAGTGCAAGCTCCGCGGGACGCCGTGCCTGCTCGTGCAGGGGATCCCCTGCCTCGGCCCGATCACGCGCGCCGGCTGCGACGCCCTCTGCCCGTCCTACCACCGCGGCTGCTTCGGCTGCTTCGGGCCCGGCCGAGTCGGCGAACCCGGCCGCGCTGCCGCTCGAGCTCCGCTCGAGCTTCCGGGAGGCCCTCCATGCCTGAGACGACCGCGCCGGGAACGCGCGAGATCCGCACCGACTACCTGGCGCGGGTCGAGGGCGAGGGCGGCATGCTCGTGACGCTCCACGACGGCGCGGTCGAGGACGTGAAGCTGCGGATCTACGAGCCGCCGCGCTTCTTCGAGGGCCTGCTGCGCGGGCGCCCGTTCACCGAGGCGCCCGACGTGACCGCCCGGATCTGCGGCATCTGCCCGGTCGCCTACCAGATGAGCTCGTGCCTGGCGATGGAGGAGGTCTGCGGCGTCGAGGTGCCGCCGCGGATCGAGGCGCTGCGCCGGCTCCTCTACTGCGGCGAGTGGATCGAGAGCCACGCGCTGCACGTCTACCTCCTGCACGCGCCGGACTTCCTCGGCTACGACTCGGCGATCGAGCTCGCCTCGGTCGCGCCCGACGTGGTCGAGAAGGCGCTGCGGCTGAAGAAGCTCGGCAACCGGCTGATGACGGTCGTCGGCGGCCGCGAGGTGCACCCGATCAACGTCCGCGTCGGCGGCTTCTACCGGGCGCCCGAGCCCGCCGAGCTGGCCGCGCTCGAGCCGGAGCTCGTCTGGGCCCGCGACGCCGCGCTCGACACCGTCGCCTGGGCGGCGACGCTCGACTTCCCCGACTTCGAGCACGACTACGAGTTCGTCGCGCTCGCGCAGGAGGGCCGCTACCCGATCGACCGCGGGCCGCCGGCTCGTCTCGAACAAGGGCCTCGACATCGAGATCTCCGAGTTCTTCGAGCACGTCGAGGAGGTGCACGTCGAGCACTCGAACGCGCTGCACGCGCGGCTGCGCGAGCGCGGCTCGTACCTCGTCGGCCCGCTGGCGCGCTACGCGCTCTTCCGCGACCGGCTCTCGACCGCGGCGCTCGAGGCGGCGGAGGCGGCCGGGCTCGAGGAGGTCGTCCGCAACCCGTTCAAGAGCATCGTCGTCCGCGCGGTCGAGCTGGTCGAGGCCGCCGAGGAGGCGCTGCGGATCGTCCGCGCCTACCAGCCGCCGGAGCAGCCGTTCGTCGAGTGCACGCCGCGGGCGGGCGTCGGCCACGGCTGCACCGAGGCGCCGCGCGGGATCCTCTACCACCGCTACGAGCTCGCCGCCGACGGCTCGATCGTCGACGCGAAGATCGTGCCGCCGACCTCGCAGAACCAGGGCCAGATCGAGGAGGACCTCCATCGCTTCGTGACGGCGTACGTGCAGCTGCCCGAGGACGAGCTGCGCTGGAAGTGCGAGCAGGCGATCCGCAACTACGACCCCTGCATCTCGTGCGCGACCCACTTCCTGACGCTCGACGTCGAGCGCTCGTAGTCGCGCTCGGGAACGAGCTGCGCGGCGACGACGCCGTCGGGCTCGAGATCGCGCGGCGCCTGCGCGGGGTGCGGGTCATCGTCAGCGAGGCCGAGCCGACGGGGCTGCTCGACGAGCTCGAGGGCGCCGACCCGCTCGTGCTCGTCGACGCGGCGCGCGGCGGCGGCGCGCCCGGCACCGTCTACCGGATCGACCTCGCCGCCGAGCAGCTGCCGGCCGAGCTCTTCAAGGGCTCGACGCACCACTTCTCGCTCGCCGACACGGTCGAGCTGGCGCGCGCGCTCGGCCGGCTGCCGGAGCGGGCGTACGTCGTCGCCGTCGAGGGCGCCTGCTTCGACACGGGCGCCGCGCTCTCGCCCGAGGTCGAGGCGGCGATCCCGCGCGCGGTCGAGGAGGTGGAGCGGTGCACGAGCGGAAGCTGATGGACGACCTCGTCGGGGCGGTCGCCGCCGCGGCCGGGGACGCGCGGCCGGTGCGGCTCCGGGTCCGGCTCGGCTCGCTCTCGCACTTCACGCCGGAGCACTTCGTCGAGCACCTGCAGGACACGCCGCTGGCGGGCGTCGAGGTCGTCTTCGGCGAGCCGATCCCGGCGACCGACCCGCGCGCGCAGTCGGTGCTGCTCGAGAGCGTCGCCGTCGAGACATGAAGGTCGTCGTCCCGATCGCGGTGCTCCACGTCGCCGGCCTCACGCTCGTCGGGCTCTACGCCGGCGCCCGGCCCTCGCTGCTCGGCGCGGCCGGCCTCGCCTACGTGCTCGGCCTCCGGCACGGCTTCGACCCGGACCACCTGCTCGCGATCGACAACGCGACCCGGCGGCAGCTGCGCGGCGGCCCCGTCGGCCTGATCTTCTCGCTCGGCCACTCGACCGTCGTCCTCGCGGTCGTCGTCGCCGCCTCGTACGGGCTCGGCGTCCTGCCCTCGCCCGAGGTCGGCGCCGCCGTCTCCGGGACGACGCTCTGCGCGCTCGGCGTCTCGAACCTGACGCTGATGCGGACGCGCCGGCACCGGCTCGACCGGCTCTTCGCGCGGATCGCCAAGCCGTGGCACCTCTACCCGCTCGGGCTCGTCTTCGGGCTCGGCTTCGACGCCGCCAGCGTGCTCGTCCTCGTCGTCATGACCGCGGGCGCGCCGCTGCCGGTCGTGCTCGCGCTCCCGCTCGTCTTCTCGGCCGGGATGACGCTGATCGACAGCGCCGACGCCGCGGCGATGGCGCGCGCCTACCGGAAGGCGCTCGCGACGCGCCGCTGGAACCTCGCGCTGACGAGCGTCTCCGCCGGCCTCGCGCTCGCCGTCGGCACGGCCGAGCTCGCCCGTCTGCTCTAGCAGGCGTCGTCCCGGCGATCGACGTGACCGCGCTCGCGCCGGCCGGGATCGCGCTCGTCGCGCTGGCGCTCGTGCGCTTCACCGGCTGACGGCGGCTATATGCTCGGCCGCGATGGCCGAGGTCGAGTGGCGCCGCGACGGCGCGTTGACGACGATCACGCTGAACCGTCCCGACGTGCTGAACGCGTTGAACGGGGCGGCGCACGCGGCGCTGCGCGACGCCCTCGGGCAGGCCGCCGACCCGGCGGTCCGCGCGGTCGTGCTCACCGGTGCCGGCCGCGGCTTCTGCGTCGGCCAGGATCTCGCCGAGTTCGCGCAGATGGACACGGGCGACGCCCTCCGCGAGCGCTACCACCCGAACGTGCTCGCGATCCGCCGGCTCGAGAAGCCGGTGATCGCGGCCGTGAACGGGCCCGCCGCCGGCGCGGGGCTCTCGCTCGCCTGCGCCTGCGACGTCCGCATCGCCGCCGAGTCGGCGAGCTTCGTGCCGGCGTTCATCGGCATCGGCCTCGTCCCCGACGCGGGCGGCTCGTTCTTCGTCCACCGGCTGCTCGGCTACGCGCGCGCCTTCGAGTGGATGACGAGCGGGCACAAGCTCTCGGCCCGGGAGGCGCTCGAGTGGGGCCTCGTCACCGCGGTCGTCCCCGACGACGAGCTCGAGCGGCACGCGCGCCAGCTCGCCGAGCGCTACGCCGAGATGCCGACCCGCGGGATCGCGCTGACGAAGAGGCTCTTCGACCACGCGGGCACGGCGACCCTCGAGCAGCAGCTCGAGCTCGAGGCGCGGCTGCAGTCGGAGGCGACGAAGACGCCCGACTTCGCCGAGGGCGTCGCCGCCTTCCGCGAGAAGCGCGAGCCGCAGTTCACGGGCGCGGCGCCCGAGCGGCACCCGGTCGAGCTCGTCGTCGCCGACGACCGCGTGCGCTGGCGGCTGACCGCGGCGCTGCGGCTCGTCCTGGCGCTGCCGCTCCTCGCCGTCCTCGCCGGCTGGCAGCTCGTCGCCCTCCTCGCCGCCGTCGTCGGCTGGGCGATCGCGCTCGTCCGCGGCCGCATCCCGGCGGGCCTGCACGCGTTCCTCGCCCGCTTCGTCCGCTTCCAGGCGCACGTGAACGCCTACACGTGGCTCGTCGCCGAGCCGTACCCGAGCTTCCGCGGCTGGGAGGGCAGCTACCCGGTCGACGTCGTGATCGCGCCGCCGGCCGAGCAGGAGCGCTGGAAGGTCGCCCTGCGGATCGTGCTCGTGATCCCGGCCTACGTCCTCATGTCCGTGCTCGGCTACGTGCTCCAGCTCGTCGGCGTCCTCGCCTGGGTCGTCGCCGTCTGCATCGGCCGGGTCCCGAGGGGCATGCGCGACCTCGCCGCCTACTGCCTGCGCTACCAGGCGCAGACCTTCGGCTACCTGCTGCTCCTGACCGAGCGCTACCCGACGCTCGCCTCGAACCTGACCACGACGGGCGAGGTGCGGCGCTAGACCTGCGTGGCGAGCTCGTCGGCGTCCGGGTAGCGGCCCTCGCGCTGCTTCGAGAAGACGAGCTCGCCGTCGACGAGCACGTCGAACTGGCTCGTCTCGCCCTCGCGGATCTCGGCCTCCATGCCGCGCTGCGCGAGCTCGGCCGCGAGACTCGCGGCCCGTCGGTCGTACCCGCTTCAGACGGGGCAGTAGAGGATCTCGACGCGCGCCACGGCCCGATCCTAGCGAGGCGGGGTCAGGCGAGCGCGGTCGGGTCGACGACCGTCGTGCCGCCGTCGACCATGATCGAGGCGCCCGTGACGTAGGCGGCCGCGTCCGAGCCGAGGAAGGCGACGACCGAGGCGACCTCCTCGGGCTCCGCGGCCCGGCCGAGCGGGTGGCGCTCGTGCACGAGCCGGTAGGCGCCCTCGCGGTCGGTGCCGCGCGCGGCGGCGACACGGTCCATGTCCTCGTCGCCCATCGGCGTCCGCACCCAGCCCGGGCAGACCGCGTTCGCGCGGACGCCGCGGCGGCCGTAGTCGCCCGCGACGCACTTCGCGAGCATCACGAGCCCCGCCTTCGAGACGCAGTACGACGTCCAGCCCGGTCCCGCCAGCACCGCGTTCACCGAGGCGACGTAGACGACCGAGCCGCGCCGCTCGAGCAGGTGCGGCAGCGCGGCACGGGTCGCGAGGAAGGCGCCCGTCAGGTTGATCCCGAGCGTGGTCTCCCAGCTCTCCGGGGTCTCCTCCAGCACCGCCGCGCTCGTCCCGACGCCGGCGTTCGCGACGAGCAGGTCGACGCCGCCGAAGGCGGCTGCCGCTGCGGCGACGGCGGTCTCGAGCTCGTCCGGCCGGGTCAGTCCGCCGGCGCGACGACGGCGTCCTCGAGCCCGGCGGCGACACGCTCGAGCGGCTCCCGGCGACGGCCGACGAGGACGACGCCGTACCCGTCGGCCGCAAGCGGGAGGCGACGGCGCGGCCGATGCCGGTGCCGGCCCCCGTCACGATCGCGCAGCGCCGCTCCACGCGCCTATCCAACCACGTCCGGCCTGGCCGCTTCCGGCTGCGAATCCCTCGCGGGAGAGGAGAGCCGCGGCGCGCGCGGATCCCTCGAACCGGTGTCCCGCGGCCGCCGGGGACGGTCGATGCCAGCTTCGTCAGCAGCCGGTCAGGAGCGGAGGAGCCGATGAGCGCAGGGGTCTACACGTTGAAGCTCGAGTTCCCGGACGGCCGCTGGAGCGTGGACGAGAAGCTGTTCGACGAGACGCCGCGCGTCGGCGCCCTCGTCGAGCACGGCGCCTGGTGGAAGGTGCTCCGGGTCGACCACGTGCCGGTCCGGGTCGCCCGCAAGCCCGACCGCGAGCTCTTCGTCTGCGCGCAGGCTCTGAGGGAGAGGCGTGTGGATCAGGCCTCGGCGCGGTCAGCTCGGCGAGCTTCGTGACGGTGCGCCAGTTGCGGGCCGTGCCCGGGACGCCGAGCTGCCGTTCCAGCACCGCGGCCGTCGCCCGGGCGCCCTGGACGCCGTTCGGCAGCCGCGCGTAGACGTCGGCGCCGACGACGGCGACCGTGTCGTCGCCGAGCTCGAGCGCGCGCAGGCCCGCGACCGCCTTCGCGGACGGCTTCGCGGCGAGGAAGGTGACGTGCGTCTGCGCGGTGTCGTCCCCGAACGGGTGCCCGGACGCGACCGCCTGCAGCTCGTCGAAGCTCCGCAGCACGACCGGGGTCTCGACGCCGAAGCGCGCCGCGATCAGCTCCTCGAGCCTGCGCGCGAGCGCCGCCCGCCCGCCGCCGGCGCGGAAGAGCACGTTGCCGCTCGCGATGTAGGTGCGCACGTCCTCGAAGCCCTCCGCCTCGAGCAGCGCGCGCAGCTCCGCCATCGGCACGCGGTTCCGCGGCCCCAGGTTGACCGCGCGCAGCAACGCCACCCAGCCCTTCGCCATCCGCCGGACACCCTAGCGCTAGACCGACCTGCTCCGGCTCGAGCGTGACGGGATGCCGGCGCCGGGTCGGACTCGACGCGACGAGCCCGTTTCGCGGACGACGTCCTCGCCGCCAAGACCCGCTGTCCTAGGATCGGCCGTGGCGCACCCGTTCGCCGACTCCTCGCCGCCACTACGCCCGCGGCGCTGGCCGCCCCGTCGCCGGTCGCGGCCTCGCGATCCTCACCTGCATGGACTCGCGGATCGAGCCGCTCTCGATGCTCGGCCTCGGCCCCGGCGACGCGAAGATCCTGCGCAACGCGGGCGCGCGCGTCACGGACGACGTCCTGCGCACCCTCGTCCTCGCCTTCTACCTGCTCGGCGTCGAGCGGGCGATGGTGATCGCACACACGCGCTGCCGGATGACGACCGGCAGCGAGGACGACCTGCACGCCGCCGTCGAGGAGGCCGGCGGCCCGGACACGCGCAGCCTCGCCTTCCTGGCGACGAGCGACCCGGCCGACACGGTCCGCGCGGACGTGCAGCGGGTGCGCTCGTACCCGTACCTGCAGGGCCTCGAGGTCGGCGGCTTCCTCTACGACGTCGACACCGGCCGCCTCGCCCGGCTCTGCTGACCCGGCGCGCGCTCAGCCCTGCGGCACGATCAGCTCGAAGCGCGCGCCCTGCCCGGTCGGCGCGTAGACGAGGTCGCCGCCGTGCGCGCGTGCGTAGGCCCGCGCGATCGAGAGCCCGAGGCCGCTGCCCCGCGCCTCCTCGCCGCGTGCGAACCGCTCGAACAGCCGCACCCGCACGTGGTCGGGCACGCCCCCGCCTGCATCCTCGACCGCGATCCTCAGGTGCCGGTCGCGCCGCTCGGCGGCGACCACGATCGGCTCCGCGCCGTGGCGAGCGGCGTTCGCGAGCAGGTTCGAGAGGACACGCTCGAGCACGAGCGGGTCGGCGAAGGCCGCGAGGTCGCCCGCGACGTCGACCTCGACGGTCGGTCCGTCCGGCAGGGCCGCGGCCGCGATCTCCGCGATCGTGCCGCGCAGGACGAGCGGCCGCGGCTCGATCCGCATCGCCTCCGCGTCGAGGCGCGAGAGGTCGAGCAGCTGCTCGAGCAGCCGCCGCAGCCGCTCCGCCTGCTCGAAGCCGGTCTGCAGCAGCTCGCCGCGCGTGGTCTCGGAGAGCCCTTCGATCTGCGTCAGCGTCGCCAGCACGCCGTAGACCGTGGTGGCCGGTGTCCGCAGCTCGTGCGAGGCGATCGCGACGAAGTCGAGCCGCAGCTGGTCGAGCTGCAGCGTCGCCTCGTGCAGGCGTGCCCGCTCGATCGCGATCGCGACCCGCTCGGCGACGAGCTGCAGCAGCTCGGTGTCGTCGGCGCTGAAGAGGCGCGGGGTCAGCGAGCCGACGTGGAGGACGCCGATCGCCTCGCCGCCGACGAGCAGCGGCACGCCGAGCAGCGACTTGATCCCCTTCTCGCGCAGGATCGGGTTGAGCACGTCGGCGTGGTCGACGTCGTCGAGGATCACGGGCCGGCGGCGGGCGGCGACGCGGCCGGCGAAGCCGCGGCCGACGGGGATGCGGACGCCCTGCTCGACCTCCTCCTCGATCCCGACGGCGGCGCGCGCGACGAGCTCGTTCGAGGGCTCGTCGAGCAGCAGCACCGCGCAGGTGTCGGCGCCGAGGATCTCGCGGATCCGCGGCAGGAGCACGCGCGAGGAGCTCGTCGAGCTCGAGGTGCGCGAGCGCCGCGTCGGTGATCGCCTGGACGTGCTCGATCCGGGTCCGCGCCGTCCGCTCGGCCTCGTAGAGGCGCGCGTGCTCGATCGCGATCGCGGCCCGGTCGGCGGCGAGCTGCAGCAGCTCGGTGTCGTCGGTGCTGAAGAGGCGCGGGGTCAGCGAGCCGACGTGGAGGACGCCGATCGCCTCGCCGCCGACGAGCAGCGGCACGCCGAGCAGCGACTTGATCCCCTTCTGGCGCAGGATCGGGTTGAGCACGTCGGCGTGGTCGACGTCGTCGAGGATCACGGGCCGGCGGCGGGCTGCGACGCGGCCGGCGAAGCCGCGGCCGACGGGGATGCGGACGCCCTGCTCGACCTCCTCCTCGATCCCGACGGCGGCGCGCGCGACGAGCTCGTTCGAGGGCTCGTCGAGCAGCAGCACCGCGCAGGTGTCGACCTCGAGCACCTCCCGCGTCCGCTCGAGCAGGGTCGCGAGCAGGTCGTCGAGCCGCAGGTGCGCGAGCGCGGCGTCGGACAGGACCTGCAGCCGCCGCAGCCGTTCCGCGTCTCCCGCCGCAGCCGTCATCGGAGGAATTCTGGAGGCAGCGCGTCGATTCTGCCAGCAGCAGCCGCCGGGCGCCCTGCGTCGGTCAGGCGGCGCGGTTCCTGGCGCAGGACGGACAGCGGAAGACGACGGCGCCGGGCGCGCGTCCGTCTGCCGTGTCCTCGACGCGGTACCCGCGCCAGCCCGCCGCCTGCAGCCCGCTCGGGCACCCGCAGGAGGCGCAGACGAGGAGGCGCGACCGGGACCCGGACGCCGTCCGGGTCCTGCTCGCGCTCTTCTCCCACCACGACGCCATCCCCACACGGATCGTGACGGCGTCGCGGCTGCTGCGCGTGGCCGAAACGGCCAGGTATGTCCCCCCGCACGACCAGCGTCGGCCGCGGCGGCCGCCGAGGCTCGCACCGGCCGTCAGTCGCGCGACTCCGCCGGTCCTGCACGTCGCGCGCGCGTCTATCCGACCGCTCGGGACCGTCTCGTCACGGGTCGGGTCATCTAGATCGTCTTGAACTGCTCGAACGGCTGGCGGCAGCTCTCGCAGTAGCGGATCGAGCGGCAGGGGGTCGGGCCGAAGATGTTGTCGAGGCGGGTCTCGGTCGAGCCGCAGTAGGGGCAGCGGAAGACCTTCGCCTGCAGCTGCACGAGCTTCGGCGCGGTCGCCTCGCGCGGGGCGGGAGGCGCGAAGCCCGCCTCGCGGAGCTTCTCGCGGCCGGCGGGCGTGATCCTGTCGGTCGACCAGGAGTCGTCGGAGACGACCTCGACCTCGGGCTCGCCGCCGAGCCCGGCGATCGCGGACTCGAGCTGCGACCGCATCGCCTCGAGCGCGGGGCAGCCGAGGAACGTCGGCGTGAACTCGACCCGGACGCGGTCGCCGTCGACCTCGACCTCCCGGACGACGCCGAGCTCGACCAGCGAGATCACCGGGATCTCGGGGTCGGGGATCTCCGCGAGCGCGTCCCAGACCTGCTCGGCGGTCACCGCCATCGCGTCGGCCACCGCGCGCCTCTGTCACCACTGCGCTCCCGGCGCGCTCCGCCGCACGACGGTCATCTCCTCCCAGAGCTCGCGCAGCTCGTCCAGCGTCTCGCCGCGCTCGATCGCTTGTGACAGATCGTCACTTGGGCGGCCGGCGCGCTCGGCGAGCTCCGGGCGCAGCTCCGCCGGCACGATGCCGAGCGCGTACGGCCACAGCTCCTCCAGCGCGGCGCTCGAAGCGCGGCTCGCCGCGCAGCCGCTCCGCCCACATCTCGGCGTGCATGCGGTGGTAGGCCTCCTCGCGGTCGATCTTCGCCGCGAGGCCGGCGACGCGCCGCGTCGTCCGACCTCTTCAGGTGCTCGATCCGCACCTCGTCGGCGAGCTCGTACAGCCACCGGCGCGCGATCGTCGGCGCCCAGTCGAGCAGCCGCAGCTCGACGAGCGGCGCGCAGCGGTACGCCGTCGGGTCGCCGGTCGAACGCGAGCGCGTCGGCGTCCTCGGTCAGCAGCTGGTAGACGGCGCGCGCGTGGCCGATCTCGTTCTGCGCGATCGACGAGAAGGCGACGTCCTCCTCCAGCACCGGCGCGATCCCCGTCCACTCGGAGTCGCGCCAGCCGACGATCAGCTCGTCGTCAGCCAGGCCGAGGAGCAGCTGTTCCTGCTCGTTCACGGGCCTCCTTCAGCCGCACCTTGATCGAGTAGCCGTCGACGCGCCGGTACTTGAGGTCGAACTCGTCGGCCCAGTCGTCGACGACGTGGACGGCGTCGCGGGGGACGAGCCAGAGCGCGACCGACTCGCCTCGCCGGCCGTACTGCTCGCGCGCGTAGGCCTCGGCGAACGCCGCGTCCGGTGCCGCGATCGAGCCGGCGTGCTCGAACGGCTGCCCCTTGCGGTCCCGGCGGAAGACCTCCCAGATCACGCGGCCCCAGCACCGTGTCGCGCACCCACCGCTCCTGCTCGAGGAAGCGGCGACGGAAGGCGAGCCGCTCCTCGGTCTTCGGGCCGTGGCCGGTGACGACGTGCCGCAGCTCGGCCCAGTCGGGCTCGGTGTAGGCCCAGACGCCGTCCTCGCCGCGCCGGAGCGCCGGGTCGGGGATCTCGAGCCCGAGCTCGCGCAGCTGCGGCACGTAGCCCTCGAGGAACTGCTGCCGGGCCTCCTCGTTCCCCTGGCTCTTGATCCGCCAGAGGTACATCGGGTCCTCGTCGCGCGGGATCGGGTTCCCGTGGAACTGCATCAGCGGCCCCCACCAGCGGTCGACCGCCTCCTGGACGAGCTCGCGCTGCTCGTCGGTGCCGGTCATCAGCGCCAGGATCACGTCCCGCCCGTGCAGGATGTGGAACGACTCCTCCCAGCAGATCTTCTTCATGATCCGCGCGTAGGGCGCGTACGAGCACCGGAGCAGCGCCTTCTGGGAGATGATCGCGGCCGCGTCGACGAGCCAGGCGATCACGCCCACGTCGCCCCACGTCTTCGTCGGGTAGTGGAAGACGTTGTGGAACTTGCTCGTGCCGGAGACGAGGTCGGCGAGGCAGGCCTCGCGCGGCTTGCCGAGGTCCTCGACGACGCGGTAGATCAGCTGCGCGTGCCCGACCTCGTCCTGCACCTTCGCGGTCAGGGCGAGCTTCCGCTGCAGCGTCGGCGCGCGCAGGATCCACTCGCGCTCGGGCAGGACGCCCATCAGCTCCGAGTTCGCGTGCATCTCGACGAACTTGATCAGCTTCGCCCGGTAGTCGTCGGGCAGCCAGTCGGTCGTCTCGACCTGGCCGCCGCCCTGCACGTACTCGAGGAACTCCTGCTCGCGCTGATCCATGCGATCCTCCCGAACGGTCGTTAGGCTCCATTCAAGCATGTCCGCCAGGCGCTCCGAGCTGACGCGCGAGGCCGCGCGCCTCTTCGCCCGCAAGGGCTACCACGGCACCTCGATCGGCGACATCGCCGAGGCGCTCGGCGTCCAGAAGGGCTCGCTCTACCACCACATCGCCTCGAAGCAGGAGCTGCTCGCGGCGACGGCGCTCGAGGGCGCGGAGGCGTTCCACGCCGCGCTCGACGGCGTCCCCGAGGCGACGCGCGCGGTCGAGCGGATCCGGCTCGCGCTGCGCGCGCACCTGCGCGTCGTCGCCGAGCAGCTCGACGTCGCGACCGTCTTCGTGCAGGAGTGGCGCTACCTCGAGGGCGAGCCGCGCGAGCGCTTCGTCGCCGAGCGGCGCCGCTACGAGGAGCGGATCCGGGCGCTCTTCCGCGAGGGCGTCGACCGGAGCGAGCTGCGCACCGACCTCGACGAGGCCGCCGCCGCGCGGCTCTTCCTCTCGGTCGGCAACTGGGCCTACACCTGGCTGCAGCCGGGCCGGGACACGGGCGAGCTGGCCGACCGCTTCTTCGCGCTGCTCGTCGAGGGCATGCGCGGCTACTCGACGCCCGCCTAGACCGAGCGGCATACGATCCGCGCCGTGGCGACTCGGCCCCCGCGGCGGATCCTGCTCGTCGTCAACCCCTTCGCGAGCGGCGTCACCGCCGACGGGCTGCGCACGGTCGAGGCAGGCGCTCGCGCGCGTCGGCGAGGTGACGACCGAGCTGACGCGTCACCCCGGCCACGCGACCGAGCTCTGCCGGGCGGCGGGCGGGCCGGACGTGGTCGTCGTCTTCTCCGGCGACGGGGTCTACAACGAGGCGCTGAACGGGGTCGAGCGGCCGTGCCCGATCGGCTTCGTGCCCGGGCGGCGGCACGAGCGTGCTCCCGCGGGCGCTCGGGATCCCGCGCGACCCGGCGCGGGCCGCGCAGCAGCTGGCCGAGGCGATCGAGGCCGGCCGCACGCGCAGGATCTCGCTCGGCCGCGTCAACGGGCGCCGCTTCTCCTTCAGCGCCGGCATCGGCCTCGACGCCGAGGCCGTCAGGCGGCTCGACGCGCTCGGCCGCGACGAGCACGGCCAGCGTCCCGGCGACCTCGTCTTCGGGCTGACGATCGCGCGGCTGCTCGCGCGCCGCCGCGGCCGCTGGACCGACGAGCTCGAGCTCGAGGGCTTCGGCCGCGCCGCCTTCGTCCTCGTCGCGAACGGCGACCCCTACAGCTACGCGGGACCGATCCCGCTGCGGATCGCGCCGAGAGCCGAGTTCGAGCTCGGGCTCGACGTCGTCGCCCCGCACGAGCTGCGCCCGCGCTCGCTCCCCCGCTTCCTCCGCTACGCCGTCACGGGCCGCGGCCAGGTCGCGGCCGACGACGTCTTCTACGGCCACGACCTCGACCGCGTCGTCGCCCGCTGCGACCGGCCGCTGCCGCTGCAGGCAGACGGCGAGGACCTCGGCGACGTCGTCGAGGCCGTCTTCGAGGTCGAGCGCGACGCCGTCTCCGTGCTCGTCTGAGGGAGCGACGACCGGCACGGGGCGAAGGGCGCGCCGCCGGATCCGTCCACTGCGATACCCTCGCCCCGCATGGCGCAGGCAGTCCCCGCGGAGCACGACCTCCGACGCGTGATCGACGAGGAGCGCCGGGTCGAGGGCCTCACCGACGAGGACCTGCTCGACCTCTACCGCCAGCTCGTCCTGCTCCGCACCTACGACGAGCGCTCGGTCGTCTACCACCGCCAGGGCCGGATCGGCACCTACGCGATCTACTGGAACCACGAGGCGATGCAGGTCGGCTCGACCTACGCGCTCGCCGACGAGGACTGGATCTTCCCGAGCTACCGCGAGTCGGCGATCGGCCTCCTGCGCGGGATCCCGGCGGCGACGATCCTGCAGTGGTGGCGCGGCCACCCGTCCGGCTGGTGGAACCCGGCCGACTACAACGTCGCCTCGATCTGCGTCCCGATCGGCACCCACGTCCCGCACGCGGCCGGGCTCGCCTGGGGCAAGCGGCTGCGCGGCGAGCAGGCGTGCGCGATCGTCTACTTCGGCGACGGCGCCACCTCCGAGGGCGCGTTCCACGAGGGGGCCAACTTCGCCGCGGTCATGGACGCGCCGGTCGTGCTCTTCTGCAACAACAACCAGTGGGCGATCTCGACGCCGGTCGCGGCGCAGACGCGCGCCGAGACGCTCGCCGACAAGGCGATCGGCTACGGGATGCCGGGCGTCCGCGTCGACGGCGGCGACGTGCTCGCCGTCTACGAGGCGACCCGCGAGGCGCTCGCGCGCGGCCGCGCCGGCGAGGGGCCGACCTTCGTCGAGGCGGTCACGTATCGCGCCGCACCGCACGCGACCGCCGACGACCCGCGCGCCTACATCGACGCAGGCCGCGTCGAGGAGGAGCGGCGGCGCGAGTGCGTCGGCCGCTACGAGCGCTACCTGCGCGCGCTCGGCCTGCTCGGGGACGAGCTCGTCGCCGAGGCGCGGGCCGAGGCCGAGGCGGTCATGCGCGAGGGGATCAGGGCCGCCGAGGCCGAGCCGGCCGCGGACCCGGGCCTCGTCTTCGACCACGCCTACGCCGTGCCGCCGCCGCAGCTCGCCGCCGACCGCGCCGAGCTGAAGCGGCTGCTGGAGGGCGGGCGTGGCTGAGAAGCTCCTCGTCGAGGCCGTCAACGACGCGCTCCACTGCGAGCTCGCCCGCGACGACGACGTCATGGTCATGGGCGAGGACGTCGGCCGCGCCGGCGGCGTCTTCCGGGCGACGGCCGGCCTGCGCGAGCGGTTCGGGCCTGACCGCTGCGTCGACACGCCGCTCGCCGAGGCGGGGATCCTCGGCACCGCGGTCGGCCTCTGCATGGCGGGCTGGCGCCCGGTCTGCGAGATGCAGTACGACGCCTTCTCCTACCCCTGCCTCGACCAGCTGATCACCCACGTCGGCCGCTACCGCTGGCGCACGGGCGGGCGGATGGAGTTCCCGATCACGATCCGGATGCCCTACGGCGGCGGCGTCCGCGCGCCCGAGCTGCACGACGACTCGCCGGAGGCCTACTACGTGCACACGCCGGGGATCAAGGTCGCGATCCCGTCGACGCCCGCCGACGCGAAGGGGCTGCTGGCGGCGGCGATCCGCGACCCGGACCCGGTCGTCGTCCTCGAGCCGAAGCTCGTCTACCGGACCGCGCGCGGCGAGGTGCCCGAGGGCGAGCACGTCGTCCCGCTCGGGCAGGCGCGGCTCGCGCGCGAGGGCGACGACCTGACGCTCGTCGCCTACGGGGCGATGGTCGGCGTCTGCGAGCGGGCGGCCGACGCGCTGGACGCGTCGGTGGAGGTCGTCGACCTGCGCTCGCTGCGGCCGCTCGACGAGGAGACGCTGCTCGCGTCGGTCGCGAAGACGGGCCGCGTCGTGATCGTGCAGGAGGCGCCGCGCACCGCCGGCTTCGGCGCCGAGCTCGCGGCGCTCGTCGCGGAGAAGGCGATCCTCGACCTGCAGGGCCCGGTGCTGCGCGTGACCGGCTACGACGTCCCGTACCCGTACTGGCAGCTCGAGGACGCCTACATGCCGTCGGTCGAGCGGGTCTGCGCCGCCGCGCGGAAGCTGCTCGCGTTCTGATGGCCTACGAGTTCAAGCTCCCGGACCTCGGCGAGGGCCTGACCGAGGGCGAGATCGCCCGCTGGCTCGTGACCGAGGGGCAGGAGGTCGCCGAGGACGACCCGCTGGTCGAGATCGCGACCGACAAGACGACGGTCGAGATCCCCTCGCCGGCCGCGGGAACGGTCTCGCGGATCCTCGTCGGCGAGGGCGACGTCGTCCCGGTCGGGACGGTGCTCGTCGTCATCGGCGGCGACGGCGCCGAGCCCGCCCCCGCCTCCGCCTCGGAGCCGCAGCCGTCGGAGCCGCAGCTCTCGGAGCGGCAGCTCCCGGAGCCCGGGCAGAACGCTTCAAGTGACGAAGTGTCACGAGGACGGGCGCGCGGCGGGACCTCCAGAGGAGCGGTGCGGGCGACGCCGCTCGTGCGCCGGATCGCGCAGGAGCTCGGCGTCGAGCTCGCGGCGGTGGCCGCGAGCGGCCCCGGCGGCCGGGTGACCGAGGCGGACGTGCGCGCCGCGGCCGTGTCCCCGGGGCCGGTCGGAGCCGGACCCGGCGCAGCAGCAGCGGCCCCGCCGCGGAGGGCCGCCGCGAGCCGGTCAGAGGCGTCCGGCGGCAGATCGTCGAGCACCTGACCCGCGCCCACCGCGAGGTCCCGGCGGTCACCTACGTCGAGGAGTGCGACTTCTCGCACGTCGACCCGAAGCAGGCGCTCGTGCGCGGCCTCCAGGCCGTCGCGGCGGCGCTGCGGGAGTTCCCGGAGCTGAACGCGCGGCTGGAGGGGGACGAGATCGTCTACCTCGACCGCTACGACCTCGGCGTCGCCGTCCAGACCGACCAGGGGCTCGTCGTCCCCGTCGTGCGCGGCTGCGACACGGCCACGATCGACGAGCTCGACGCGGAGGTGCGCCGGCTCGCGGAGGCCGCGCGCGAGGGGAGGCTGAAGCCGGAGGAGCTGCGCGGCTCGACCTTCACGGTCACGAGCGCCGGCAAGCTCGCCGGGCTCTTCCAGACGCCGATCGTCAACCACCCCGAGACGGCGATCCTCTCGATCGGCCGGATCGGGCCGCGCCCGGTCGTCCGCGACGGCCAGGTCGTCGTCCGGCAGGTCGGCAACCTCGCGCTCAGCTTCGACCATCGCGTCGTCGACGGCGCGCGGGCCGCGGCGTTCACGCTCGAGGTGATCCGCCGGCTCGAGCAGCCGGAGCTAGGCGACGGCGAGGTCGGGCTCGAGGTGCTCCTCGAGCATCCGCTCGATCCGCGGCGCGCTGGCGCGGCCCGCGAGCCGGGCGACGACGCGCTTCTGCTTGACGAGCACGAGCGTCGGCACGGCCTCGACCTGGAAGCGCTCGGCCAGCTCGCTCCTGTCGTCGACGTCGACGATCGTGACGCGCAGCCGCCCGCGCTCCTTGCGCGAGATGTGGGCGAGCAGGCTCTCCATCCGCCGGGCGGGCCCGGAGCGGCGCGAGGAGAAGAAGACGAGCAGCGGGCGGGGGTCGGTACTCACGATCCTCCTTGGGATTTCAACCGGTTTCCTGACCTTCAACGAGCTTCCCGGCGAATCGGTTACGCAGACCGCGGCGCTACACTCATCGACGGTGGGGGACTGGTACCTGATCGGCCTGCTCGCCGGGCTCGGAGCGGCGCTCGGCGTCCTCTTCGTCGGCCTGCTCGGGGCGGCGCGGACGGCGCTCGTCGTCGCGCTCGTCGCGGCCGCGGCGATCGCCGTCGGCATCGGCTTCCTCGTCGACAACTGGGACGAGGCGATCGGCGGCGGGCTCGGCGCGCTCGCGGGCACGATCGGCGCGCGGCAGGTCGTCGGCGGCGCGCTCCGCCGCGGCGGCACCCGGGGCGGCACGGCGGTGCTCGTCGGCGGCGTGGCGCTCGTGCTGGCCGGGCTCGCCTTCGTGCCCGGGCTCGGCTACCTGGAGGCGCTGGCGCTGCCGGCCCTCGGCGCGCGGCTCCGCGCGCGTGCGGCGCAGCGCTACGCGGGGCTGCGCATCCTCGCGCGGGACTGATGGCCCGCAAGGCGATCCTCGTCGTCATCGACGGGCTGACCCCCGACGTCTACGAGTCCGCGGTCGCCTCCGGCGACGCGCCCGTGCTCGCGGCGCTGCACCAGGCGGGGAGCTACCGGCAGGCCGTCTCGACGTTCCCGTCGCTGACGCCCGTCTGCCTCTCCGCGATCGCGACCGGCGCCCACCCGGACGTGCACGGGATCCCGCACCTCGTCTGGTGGCACCGCGGCGAGCGCCGCCTCGTCGAGTACGGCTCCTCCTTCCACGCCATGCGCGCCGCGGGGATGGTCGCCGGCCTCCGCGACACGATCTTCAACATGAACCAGCGCCACCTCTCGCCGGACGCGGTCACCGTCTACGAGGCGCTCGAGGACGCGGGCCACACCGCCGGGGCGATCAACATCACCTGCTACCGCGGCCGCACGCGGCACCTGCCGACGCTGCCGGCCGTGCCGCACGCGTTCGGGCCGAAGCGCTTCTTCTTCTACAGCCTCTTCGAATCGGACCCGACCGGGGCGCCGCTCGCCGTCCGCAGCCGCGCCGCGGGGTCGATCGACGCCTACGCCGCGCACGTCGGCCGCTGGCTCGTGACCCGCGACGGCTTCGACTTCCTCGTCTTCTACCTGCCCGACTACGACTACGCCTCGCACGCGTCGGGGCCGGGCTCGGCCGGCGAGGCGCTCGCCCGCTCGGACGCCGCGGTCGGTGCCCTCGTCGACGCGGCCGGCGGGCTCGACGAGTTCCTCGACCGCTACGCCGTCGTCCTCTGCTCCGACCACGGGCAGACGCTCGTCGACCGGGTCGACCGGCTCGAGGACCACCTCGACGGCGCCGAGGACGTCGTCGTCGCCGCCTCGAACCGCGCGGGCATGGTCTACGACCTGCGCGGCGGCCGGGCCCGCGCGCTCGCCGAGCGGATCGGCGGCGGCCACCTCGTCCTCTTCCGCGAGGGCGGCCGCGTCGTCGCCCGCCGCGACGGCGACGAGGGGCTCGAGCTGCTCGACGGCTATCCCCAGGGCCTCGCCCGCGCGGCGGCCGCGCTCGCGAACCCGAACGCGGGCGAGGTGCTCGTCTCGGCCGCGCCGGGCGTCGAGTTCGCCGACCTCGGCGGCCGCCACCACCTCGGCGGCGGCAGCCACGGCTCGCTCGAGCCGGGCGACTCGCTCGTGCCGATGCTGACGGTCGGGCTCGGGGAGCCGCCCGACTCGATCACGGGGATCGCGCCGCTCGTGCTCGAGCACTTCGGCGTCGAGCCGCCCGCGTATGTCGGCCGACTGGCAGCCTGAGCGGACGGAGATGGTCGCGCGGCAGCTGCGGCGCCGCGGCATCGGCGACGAGCGTGTCCTGGCCGCGTTCGAGCGCGTCCCGCGCGAGCTGTTCGTCCCGGCCGAGGTCCGCCACCTGGCCTACACCGACAACGCGCTGCCGCTCGGCCACGACCAGACGATCTCGCAGCCGTACATGGTCGCGCGGATCTGCGAGGAGCTCCGGCTCGACGGCGGCGAACGGGTGCTCGACGTCGGCTCCGGCTCGGGCTACCAGGCGGCCGTGCTCGCCGAGCTCGCCGACGAGGTGGTCACGATCGAGCGGATCCCGGAGCTGGCCGAGCTCGCGCGCGCGAACCTGGCGGCGGCCGGGTGCGACCGGGTCGAGGTCGTCCTCGGCGACGGCAGCCTCGGCGTGCCCGGGCGGGCGCCGTTCGAGGCGATCGCCGTCGCCGCCGCCGCGCCCGGGCTCCCGCAGCCGCTCTACGAGCAGCTGGCCGAGGGCGGGCGGCTCGTCGTCCCGGTGGGCGGGCCGAGCGGCCAGCAGCTGCAGGTGGTCGTGAAGGGGCCCGGCGGCCCGTCCGTCGCCGGCGGCATCCCCTGCCGGTTCGTGCCGCTCGTCGGCGAGGGCGGCTTCTGACGGTTTCCAGCGTGGGGCGCGGGAGAGAATGAGCGTGATGGGGGGTCGTCCGGCCGGGGAGCTGCTGCGTCTGCCCGTGCGCCTGCACGGGATCCAGCTCGGCCGTCCCGTCGACCTGATCCTCGACCTGGCCGCCGAACGGGCGCTCGGCCTCGACGTCCGCTGCGGCGACGAGGTCCACCGCTTCCTCCCCCTGGCCGCGGCGGTGCTCGAGGACGGCGAGATCACCGTCCGCTCGGCGCTGACGCTGCTCGAGGAGGCGGAGCTCGCGTTCTACCGGTCGCGGGCGGACACGCTCTCGAGCCTGCGCGGCGTCGAGCTCGAGCGCGGCGGCGAGCCGGTCGGCAGGCTGCGCGACGTGATCGTCGGCAACGGCGGGATCGTCACGGGCGTGCTCGTCGAGGCAGACGGCGACGTGCGCCGGGTCGAGCCCGACGCCGGTCTGCGTGTCCGCCCGGTCTCTCCCGCCTAGCGTGCAGCCGGGTCGCGGGAGCGGCCCCGGAGGCGTTGCTACGCTCGCCGGGCCGTGGAGCACCCCACCGCACCGCAGCCGGTCGCCGTCCGGGCCGCGCGCGCCCTCCGTCGGCCTGCGAACTGGGTGCAGCTGGCGAAGTTCTCGCTCGTCGGCGCGAGCGGCTACGTCGTCAACCTCGGCGTCTACGCGGCGCTGCTCCACGCCGGCGTCCACTTCCGCGCCGCCGCCGCCGTCTCGTTCGTCGTCTCCGCGGCGAGCAACTACGTGCTCAACCGGGCCTGGACGTTCCGCTCGCAGCGCGGCCACTTCGCCTACCAGGGCGCCCGCTTCCTCGCGGTCTCGGCGGTCGCGCTCGGCGCGAACCAGGCGTGGCTGACGCTCTTCGTCTGGCTCGGCGCGGGCAAGATCGTCGCGCAGGCGATCTCGATCGTGCTCGTGATGCCGCTGAACTTCCTCGGCAACAAGCTCTGGTCGTTCCGCCGCGGAAGCTGATGCGGCGGCTCGCGCTCGCAGCCTGCTGCCTGCTCGCGCTCGGCACGGCCGCCGTGAGCGGTGCGGCGGCCGCCACGGCCCCGACCGCGCCCGTCTACGACAAGTTCGGCCACCTCGTCGAGACGCCGGTCGCGCCGGCGCCCGAGACGCCGCGCCTCACCGAGTCGCGCGTCACCTCGATCTTCCTCGCCGCCCCGAAGGTCGCCGGCTGGCTCGACCGCTACCCGCCGCACCCGACGACGGAGGCGACCTTCGAGGACGGCGCCTGGACGGTCAAGGTCTGGTCGGGCAAGGCGGGCGAGATCGCCGAGGGGAAGGTCGACGACACGACCGGGGCCGTCACCGAGGCGTGGACCGGCCCGCAGGTCGCCTGGAAGATGGCCCGCGGCTACGACGGCGCCTTCGGCGGCACGAAGATCAACAGCCCGGCGATCTGGCTCGGCTTCTGCGGCGTCTTCCTGCTCGGGCTCGCCGACTGGCGCCGGCTCCGCTCGCTCCGGAACCTCGACCTGCTCGTGCTGCTCTCGTTCACGGCGAGCCTCTGGTTCTTCAACCAGGGCGACGTCTTCACGAGCGTGCCGCTCGTCTACCCGCCGCTTCTCTACCTGCTCCTGCGGGCGCTCTGGGCGGCGCGCAGCGGCCGCGGCGACGGCAGCCGCCCTGTCTGGCCCGTCTGGCTGCTGGCGGCGGCGACCGTGTTCCTGCTCGGCTTCCGGATCGGCCTCAACGTGCAGGCCTCGAACGTGATCGACGTCGGCTACGCGGGCGTGATCGGCGCCGACCGGCTCGCGCACGGGCAGGCGCCCTACGGCCATTTCCCGATCGAGGGCGACCTGAAGGCGTGCGGCCCGGCGGACTCGGCCGGCGAGATCCGGGAACGGATCCAGACGAACGGGCGCTGCGAGTCGGCGAACCCGCTCGGCGACACCTACGGGCCCGTCTCCTACGCCGCCTACCTGCCCGGCTACTGGGCGCTCGGCTGGACGGGGAAGTGGGACGACCTGCCCGCCGCGCACTTCACGTCGATCCTCTGGGACGTCCTCTGCGTGCTCGGGCTCGCGCTCGTAGGCCGGCGCTACGGCGGCAACCGGCTGGCGGCGACCCTCGCCTTCGCCTGGGCCGCCTACCCGTTCACCCAGTACGCGTCGAACTCGAACACGAACGACGCGATCATGCCGGCGTTCCTGATCTTCGGCTTCTGGCTCGCGACGACGCCGGTGGCGCGCGGGATGCTGCTCGCGCTCGCCGGCTGGACGAAGTTCGCCGCCTTCATCCTCGCGCCGCTCTGGCTCACCTATCCGGAGTGGCGGCGGCCGCGCCGCGTCGCGCCCTGCGTCGCCGGCTTCGCGATCGCGAGCCTCGCGGCGCTCTCGGTGCTGCTGCTCGAACCGAGCCCCCTGCACGCGGCGCGCGTCTTCTGGGACCGGACGGTCTGGACGCAGGTGACGCGGCACTCGCCGTTCTCGCTCTGGGACTGGGGGCAGTACCACGCCCGCGGCATCCCCGACCTCGCGCTCGTCCAGAAGCTGCTCGAGGGGCTGCTCGTCGCCGGCGCGATCGCCGCCGTCTTCCTGCCGCGCCGCAAGTCGCCCTTCCAGCTGGCGGCGCTGACGGCCGCGCTCCTGCTCGGCTTCGAGCTCGTGCTGACGCACTGGTCGTGGCTCTACATCCCCTGGTTCTTCCCCTTCGCGGCGATCGTCGTGCTGGCGCCGGGCGGCGTGGTCGAGACGGCGGAGGCTCCGGTCGAGGTCGGCGACGAGCGCAGAGTCCCGGAGCCGGCCGCTGTCCGCTGAGAGCGCCCGGACGGCGCTCGCCGTCGCGACCTCGGCCGCGCTCTTCCTCGGCTGCTTCGCGCTGCTGCACGTCGGCGTCTTCGACGACGCGCAGATCGTCGACACGCCCGTCTACGCGAAGTACGGCGAGGCGATCACGCGCGGGGACGTCCCCTACCGCGACTTCACGCCCGAGTACCCGCCGCTCGCGCTCGTCCCCTTCGTCGTCCCGGCGCTCCTGAGCGACGACGAGGACGGGTTCCGCACCGTCTTCGAGTGGGAGATGGCGATCTGCGGCCTGGCGCTGCTCGTCGCCGTCGCCGTCGGCGCGCGGGCGCTCGGCGACGGAGACCGCCGGCTCCGGGCGGCGCTCTGGGCCGCGGCGGCCTTCCCGGTCGCGCTCGGCTCGGTCGTCCTCAGCCGCTTCGACCTCTGGCCGGCGCTGCTCGCGACCGCGGCGCTCGCCGCCCTGCTCGCCGGGCGAGACCGGCTCGGCCACGCCGGGCTCGCGCTCGGCGTCGCCGCGAAGATCTACCCCGGGCGTGCTGCTGCCGCTCGCGCTCGCGTGGACGTGGCGGCGGCGCGGCCGGCGCGAGGCCCTGGTCTGTCTCGGGGTCTTCCTCGCCGTCCTCGCGGCCTGCGTGCTCCCCTTCGTCGCGCTCTCGCCGTCCGGGGTCGGGCACAGCCTCGACCGCCAGCTCTCGCGGCCGCTGCAGATCGAGAGCCTCGGCGCCGGCTTCCTGCTCGTCGCCCACCAGGTCTCCGGGCTCGCGATCGAGATGCGCTCGAGCGCCGGCTCGCAGAACCTCGTCGGCACCCTCCCGAGCGTGCTCGCCGGCATCCAGACGGGGCTGCAGGCGGCGGTGCTCGTGCTCCTCTGGCTCCGCTTCGCCCGCGGCCCCGCCGAGCCGGCGCGGCTCGCCCGCTACGCCGCCGCGGCCGTCGTCGCCTTCGTCGCCCTCGGCAAGGTCGCCTCGCCCCAGTTCCTGATCTGGCTCGTGCCGCTCGTCGTGCTCGTGCGCGGCCGCCGCGGCGTCTGGGCCGTCGCGCTCCTCTACGCCGCGATGGGCCTGACGCAGGGCTGGTTCCCGTACCGCTACTGGGACCTCGTGCGCGAGTTCGACGCGACCTCCTCGTGGCTCGTGCTCGCCCGCGACCTCGTGCTCGTGACCCTGCTCGTGGTGCTGGCCTCGCCGGGCGTCCGCGCGCGCAGGCCGCCGGCCTGAAGGGGCTACTCGGCGACGCGGACGAGCTCGCAGCTCGTCGCCCGGCCGTCGGGGCCGCACTCGACGAGCGCGCCCTCGAGCCGGACGCCGCCCTCGGCCGGGTGGAAGCGGACCGGCATCTGCGTCCGCATGCGCCGGATCGCGAGCTCGGACTGGACGCCGATCACGGAGTCGTGCGGGCCGGTCATGCCGACGTCGGTGACCGCCGCCGTGCCGCCGCGGAGGACCCGGGCGTCGTTCGTCTGCACGTGCGTGTGGGTGCCGAGGACCGCCGTGACGGTGCCGTCGAGCATCTGCGCCAGCGCGATCTTCTCGCTCGTCGCCTCGGCGTGGAAGTCGACGACGACGACCTGCGCCTCGCGCCGCGCCTCGGCGACGAGCGCCTCGGCGACCTCGAACGGGTGCGCGGCAGGCGTCAGCGTCAGCTCGCCGAGCAGGTTGACGACGGCGACCGGCGTGCCGTCGGCCGCCGTCGCGACGCAGAGCCCGCGGCCGGGCGCCTCCGAGGACATGTTCGCCGGCCGGATCACGCGCTCCGCCTGCGCCAGGTAGCCGCCGAAGTCGCGCTGTCCCCAGGTCCAGTTCCCGAGCGTGATCACGTCGGCGCCCGCGGCGAGCAGCCGCTCGGCCAGCCGCGCCGTCAGCCCGCGCCCGTCCGCCGCGTTCTCGCCGTTGACGATGCAGAAGTCGATCCCGAGCTCCTCGCGCAGGCCCGGCAGGCGCTCCTCGACGACCCGCCGCCCGGCAGGCCCGAAGACGTCTCCGACGAAGAGGATCCGCAGGGCGCTACGGAACCGCGAGCGTCGCGGCCGGGTGGACCTCGATCAGCACGTGGTTCCCCTCGTCCTGCGTGTAGCGCGCGAGCGCCTGGCGCTCGACGCCGGAGAAGTCGAGCACGCTGCCGAGCTTCGAGGCGCCCGCGACCACGGCCGAGCCGACGGTGAGCGCGTCCGCGCGCACGTGCGAGACGACGACGACGATCGAGGGGGCGCCGCTCGGCTGGATCTCGATCTGCTGGCCGAAGGCCCGCCCGTCGAGGATCAGGTCGTTGAGCCCGACGATCGTGCCGTCGACCGGGGCGTAGACGTCGGTGCCCGGCGCCGCGCCGACGTCGAGCGCGCTCGAGGAGGCGCCGCCGCCGCCCGCGAGCTGGTACCAGCGCAGCGTGCCGGAGTCGCCGCCGAAGAGCTTGTGCGCGAGGCGCTGGAAGATCCCCTGGTTCGCCTGCGTGCCGATCGGCTGCAGCTCGAGCGACCCGACGCTGCCGCCGCTGTAGCCGACCGCGGTCATGCTCGACTGCGCGACCGGGAGCTGCAGGCGCAGGTTGTTGTAGATCGCGACGACCTGCGGCTTCGGCGGCCCGGCCGGAAGCAGGCGCGTCGCGAGCGCGGGCGCCGCCGTGTCCAGCGAGGCGTTGCCGCCGCCGAACGCGGTCAGCAGGAGGATCGCCGTCAGCACCGAACCGAGCAGCACGAGCACCGCCACGCGGCGCGCGCGACGGACCGACCGCTGCTTCTGGGGGCGGACGCGCGCACGCGTCCGCGGCCGGGATCTCGGCGCGGGCATCCCGGGCACCGTAGCCGAGGACCGAACAGGATTCAACCGCGGCCTCCCCGGACTTTGTGACACCCGATTCTTTGGTCGGAAGGCGGTTTCCTCCCACAGCTCGTGACGGTCGAGGGCGAGCGCTCCGTCGACCGCCTCGGTCCAGTCCCAGAACGGCTGCCGGAACGGGAGCACGGCGGCGCTACGATCAGCGCGATGGCTGACGCCGGCGGGCCGCCGAAGCTCCAGATCCCGCGCTGGATCCAGCTCGTGGGGCTGCCGTTGCTGCTCCTGCTCGCCTGGGTGCTGGCGACGACGGCCTACCACGTCGTCCTCGTCTTCGTCGTCGCGGCCCTCGCGGCGCTGCTGCTCGACCCGGTCGTGCGGGCGCTCCAGCGGGTCCGGATCCCGCGCGGCCTCGCGGTCGCGATCGTGTACCTGAGCTTCCTGGCGGCGCTCGGTCTCACCATCGGTGCGCTCGGGACGGTCGCCGTCGACCAGACGAAGACCGCCGCGAACAGGGTCGACGCCTACTTTACGGAGCCGTCCGGACGGTCCCGCAGCGCCGCCGACCACGACGTCGACCGCTTCCAGGTCTGGCTCGACACCCACCATCTGCGCCAGGTGAAGGTGCAGGAGCGCGGCCACCGCGCCGTCAAGCAGATCCGCGAGAAGGACGTCGGCCGCTACACGACCAGGGTCGTCGACTTCGTCGAGGGCGCGGCGGTCTCGATCGGGAAGGTGCTGTTCGAGCTCGTCCTGCTGCTCGTCGTCTCGATCTACATGCTGCTCGACCTGCCGCGCCTGCAGGCGCGGATCGACCGGCGCTTCCCGCCCCGCCCCGGCTCGGGCGCGCTCGTGCCGCGGATCGAGGGCGCGCTCGCCGGCTACGTCAGGGGGCAGGCGCTCCTCTCGCTGATCATCGGCGGCAGCGCCGGCCTCGGCCTCTGGATCTTCGGCGTCACCGGCCTGCTCCCGGGCGGCGACCGCTACGCGCTCCTCTTCGGCGCCTGGGTGGCGCTGACCGAGGTGATCCCGTACGTCGGCCCCTGGATCGGCGCCGTGCCGCCGCTCGTCTACGCGCTCTTCGTGCACCCGGTCGTCGGTCCTCTGGGTGGCGCTGCTCTTCCTCGGCGTCCACCAGCTCGAGGGACACGTGGTCGCGCCGAACGTGATGGGGAGCGCCCTGCGCCTCAACCCGCTGCTCGTCATCTTCGGCCTGCTCGCCGGCGGCGAGATCTACGGGCTCGTCGGGGCGCTGCTCGCGCTGCCGCTGCTCGCGGCGGGCCGCGCCACCTGGGAGTTCCTCGGCGAGCGGTTCACGCTCGAGCCCTGGCAGGAGCAGGCCGCCCCGGCAGCCGTCGTCGAGGCCGTTCCCGAGGGCCGGCACCGAGCCCGAGCCGGAGCCCGCGGAGGTCGCCCCGCTGAAGCCGACCGCCGCGCCGTAACCTGTACCGCATGAGCTTCCCCGCCACCCGCCTGCGCCGGCTGCGCCGCACCGGCGCGCTGCGCTCGCTCGCCCGCGAGACCCGGCTCTCGCCCGCGGAGCTCGTGATGCCGTACTTCGTCGCGCCGCGCAGCGAGCCGAACGAGCTCCTGCCCGCGCTCGGCCGTCACTCCGTCGACGACCTCGTCCGCGCGGTGGACGAGCTCGGCTCGAGCGGGGTCGGCGCCGTGCTCCTGTTCGGGATCCCCGAGTCGAAGGACGACGAGGGCTCCGGCGCCTGGGTCGAGGACGGGATCGTCCAGCAGGCGCTCCGCGCGCTCCGCGGGCGCTTCCCCGAGCTGCTGCTCGTCACCGACGTCTGCCTCTGCGAGTACACGGACCACGGCCACTGCGGCGTGATCCGGGACGGCGAGGTCGCGAACGACGAGACGCTCGACCTGCTCGCGCGCACCGCCGTCTCGCACGTCGAGGCGGGCGCCGACGTCGTCGCGCCGAGCGACATGATGGACGGCCGCGTCGGCGCGATCCGGGAGGCGCTGCCGCAGACGCCGATCCTCGCCTACTCGGCCAAGTACGCCTCCGCCTTCTACGGGCCCTTCCGCGAGGCGGCCGACTCGACGCCGCAGTTCGGCGACCGGCGCGGCTACCAGATGGATCCCGCGAACGTGCGCGAGGCGCTGCGCGAGTGCGAGCTCGACGTCGAGGAGGGCGCGGACGCGCTGATGGTCAAGCCGGCGCTGCCCTACCTCGACGTGATCCGCGCCGTCCGGGACGCGTTCGACCTGCCGCTCGCGGCCTACAACGTCTCGGGCGAGTACGCGATGGTCAAGGCGGCGGCCCGCGCCGGCCTGCTCGACGAGCGGCAGGCGGCGCTCGAGTCGCTGACCTCGATCCGCCGCGCCGGCGCAGACGTCGTCATCACCTACTGGGCCGGGGAGCTGGCGGGCCGGCTGTAGTTCCGACGATGCCGCTGGAGACGAAGTCCGAGCTCTTCCGCCGCGCCGAGTCGCTGATCCCGGGCGGGGTCAACTCGCCGGTGCGGGCGATGCGCGCGGTCGGGCTCGAGGAGCCGTTCTTCGTCCGCCGCGGCGAGGGCGCCTACCTCGAGACCGTCACCGGCGAGCGCTACCTCGACTGGGTGCTCTCCTGGGGCCCGCTCGTCTTCGGCCATGCCGACCCGGGCACGGTCGAGGCGGTGCGCGCGGCCGCGGTCGACGGGACGAGCTTCGGCGCCCCGACCGAGCGCGAGGTCGAGCTCGCCGCCGAGCTCGTCGACGCGGTGCCGTCGCTCGAGCAGGTGCGGCTCGTCTCCTCGGGCACCGAGGCGGCGATGAGCGCGCTGCGGCTCGCGCGCGGGTTCACGCAGGCGCGACCGGATCGTCAAGTTCGCCGGCTGCTACCACGGGCACGGGGACGCGCTGCTCGCCTCCGCCGGCTCCGGGCTGGCGACGCTCGGCATCCCCTCCAGCCCGGGGGTGCCGACGGCGGTCGCGAACGACACGATCGTCTGCCCCTACAACGACGTCGACGCCGTCGCCGAGGCGTTCGTCCGCTACGGCGAGGGGATCGCCTGCGTGATCGTCGAGCCGGTCGCCGGCAACATGGGCGTCGTCCCGCCCGCGCCCGGCTTCCTCGAGGTGCTGCGGCAGCTCTGCGACGCCTCCGGCGCGCTGCTCGTCTTCGACGAGGTGATCAGCGGCTTCCGCGTCTCCCGCGGCGGCGCCCAGGAGCGCTACGGCGTCCTGCCCGACCTGACGGTGCTCGGCAAGATCGTCGGCGGCGGCCTCCCGCTCGCGGCCTTCGGCGGCCGCGCCGAGGTGATGCGCGAGCTGGCGCCCGTCGGCTCCGTCTACCAGGCGGGGACGCTCTCGGGGAACCCGCTCGCCACCGCCGCCGGCCTCGCCGTGCTGCGCCGCCTGCGGGACCCGGCCGTCTACGAGGAGCTGGAGCGGAAGGGCGCCCGGCTCGAGCAGGGGCTCACGGGCCTCCCGGGCACGACCGTGCAGCGGGTCGGCGCGATGGCGACGCTCTTCTGCGGCGAGGGCCCGTCCGGAACTTCGAGGACGCGTCCCGCTGCGACACCGAGCGCTACGGCGCGCTCTTCCGGCACCTGCTCGGCCGCGGCATCTACGTGGCGCCGTCCCAGTTCGAGTGCCTGTTCCTCTCGCTCGCCCACGGCGACGGGGAGATCGACCGCACGATCGAGGAGGTCCGTGCCTTCCTCGCTCGTTGACGTCTGGGAGACGCTCGCCGAGGAGGCCGCCGCCGAGAGCGAGCTCTGGGCGCAGGCGCTGCGGCCGCGGGCCGAGCGCGACCGCACGCTCGTCTTCTCGCCGCTCGGCGAGGAGCGGTACGCGCTCGGGCTCGAGACGATCTACGAGGCCTACCTCGTCCACTTCGGCCGGCCGCGGCTCTTCGCGCCGCCCGACCCCGACACGGCGCTCCTGCTCGGCGACTACCTCTACGCGCACGGGCTCGTCCGGGTCGCCGCGCAGGGCTCCGTCGCCGCCGTCTCCGACCTCGCCGAGCTGATCTCGCTCTGCGGCCAGCTGCGCGCCGAGGACCGCGAGGGCGACGGAGCGGTCTGGGCGGCGACCGCGGCACTGCTCGGCGCCGGCGCGCTCGGCGGGGCGCGCGGCGCCCTCCGGACCTGCTCCGACCCGGCGCCGCTCGAGGCGCTCGCGCGGGGGACGGCGGGCGGCGAGGCGGTCGAGCGCGCCCTCGCGGCGCACGCCGGGCGCGTCCGGTAGATTCCCGCCGTGCTCCTCGCGACCTCCGAAGGCGTCAGCGTCATCCTCGTGATGCTGGTCGTCGGGCTGATCTTCCTCGGCGTCGCCGTGCTCGGCGAGCTCACGCACGTCGTCGGCGGCCGCCGCAGCGCCCGCCGCGCCGCCGCCGCCGGCGCTACTAGCCGGCCGACTTGCGGCGCAGCTGGCCGCGGCCGACACGCAGCGAGCCTCTAGACTCGCGCGAGATGGCTCCTCCCGCCGACCTCCGCGACTGGATCGCGCTGCTGGAGCGCGAGGGCGAGCTCGTCCGCGTGCAGGCCGAGGTCGACGCGCGTCTCGAGATCACCGAGATCGTCGACCGCACGGTCAAGGCCGGCGGCCCGGCGCTCCTCTTCGAGCGCGTCGCCGGCGCCCGCCACCCGCTGCTGATCAACCAGTTCGGCACCGAGCGGCGGATGTGCATGGCCTTCGGGGTCGAACGGCTCGACGACGTCGCCGAGCGGCTCTCGGGCGTGCTGGAGCTGCAGCCGCCGCAGGGCCTCGCCGACAAGGTGCGCGGCCTGCGGACGCTGAAGTCGATCGCCGACTCGCGCGCGAAGCAGGTGCGCGGCGGGCCCTGCCAGGAGGTCGTCCTGACCGGCGACGACGTCGACCTCGACCTGCTGCCGATCCAGCACTGCTGGCCCGGCGACCCGGCGCCGTTCATCACCCTCCCGGCCGTCCTCACCCACGACCCGCGCACGGGCGGGCGCAACGTCGGCATGTACCGGATGCAGAAGATCGACCGCCGCACCACCTTCATGCACTGGCAGATCCACAAGGACGGGCGCGCCGACTGGCTCGCGACCGACGGCCGGATCGAGGTCGCGGTCGCGCTCGGGCTCGACCCGATCACCGCCTACGCGGCCTCGGCGCCGCTGCCCAAGCACCTCGACGAGCTGATGCTCGCCGGCTTCCTCAGGGGCGCGCCGGTCGGCGTCGTCAAGGGCAAGACGGTCGACGTGGAGGTGCCCGCGGACGCCGAGATCGTGCTCGAGGGCTACGTCGAGACCGACGAGCTCGGCGAGGAGGGCCCCTTCGGCGACCACACCGGCTTCTACACGCCGCCGGAGCCGTTCCCGGTCTTCCACGTGACCGCGATGACGATGCGGCGCGACGCGATCTACCCGTCGATCGTCGTCGGCAAGCCGCCGCAGGAGGACGCCTGGCTCGGCAAGGCGACCGAGCGGATCTTCCTGCCCGCCGTGCGGATGACCGTGCCGGAGATCGTCGACTACGACCTGCCTGTCGCCGGCGCCTTCCACAACTGCGCGATCGTCTCGATCCGCAAGGCCTTCCCCGGCCATGCCCGCAAGGTCATGCACGCGATCTGGGGCCTCGGGATGCTGAGCCTGACGAAGGCGGTCGTCGTCGTCGACGAGCACGTCGACGTGCACGACTACGCCCAGGTGCTCTTCTACGTCGGCGCCAACGTCGATCCGAAGCGCGACGTCGTCATCACCGAGGGCCCGCTCGACCAGCTCGACCACGCGCCGACGCTCCAGTTCGTCGGCGGCAAGATCGGCGTCGACGCGACCGCCAAGGGCCCCGCGGAGGGTGCCCGGCCGTGGCCGGAGGAGATCCGGATGAGCGACGAGATCCGGGAGCTCGTCGACCGTCGCTGGTCCGAGTACGGGCTCGACTCGGTTCTCCGTGCGTCCGACGGCAGCGTGCGTCATAGTTCGTCCCCGTTGCGTCATCTGTTGCGACGTTGACGCTCACCACCACCGCCAGCTTGAATCCCACCGCCTAGTGGAGCCCACGCCCCAGCACGACCGGCACGACCTGCCCGGTCCCAGCCTCTGGCCCGTCGGCTTCGCCGTCGGCGTCGCCACGCTGCTCGTCGGCCTGGTCATCTCCTGGATCGTCGCCGGGATCGGCGCGGCGATCGCGGTCGCCTTCGGCTTCCTCTGGGTGCGCGAGCTCGCGACCGGCCGCGACGCGGCGGTCGAGGCGACCCCCGTCGAGGAGGAAGGGGCGCCCGAGCGCCCGACCGGCCCGGCCCTGCCCGCGCAGGAGGCCGGCCCCGCGATGCCGCACTACGGGGGCGCCGAGCGGTTCCCGCGCTCGACGTTCCTCGAGGGCGCGACGCTCGGCCTCGGCGGCGTCATCGGCGCCATCGTCACCGTGCCGGTCGTCGGCTTCGCGGTGCTGCCGCCGTTCCTGCACCAGGGCCATCCGGAGATCGACCTCGGCCCGGTCTCGAACTTCCCCGAGGGCCAGTTCATGGTCGCGACCTTCATGGAGGACCCGTCGAAGGGCGAGGTCTCGCGGCGGACGGCCTACGTCCGCAACAACGGGCTCCTGAAGGGCGTCCCGAGCTTCACCGTGATCTCGAACCGCTGCGCGCACCTCGGCTGTCCGGTGCAGCCCGGCGGCCCGATCCTCGACGACCAGTCGAAGACGGTGAAGACCAAGGAGAACGAGGTGACGCTGATCCCGACGACCCCGGCCGGCGGCTTCATCTGCCCCTGCCACGGCGGCGCCTACGACACCGAGGGCAACCGCACCGCCGGCCCGCCGGTGCGCGGCCTCGACCGCTGGACGTTCGCGGTCAAGAACCAGCGCCTCGTCCTGCTCGAGAACTACAGCGTCGGCAAGGTCAGCGGCAACGGCGCCAACGCGAAGATCACCGCCTACGAGCTGACCGGGCCCGGCCAGCACGTCGACGGCCCCGAGGGCTGGTTCTACCCGGTGCAGGCGCCCCACTAGATGGCGACCCGGGCAGACATCCGCGCGCAGCGCCGCGAGCAGCTGAAGGCGCGCCGCGCTCTACCCGGTCGACTGGCTCGAGGAGCGCTCCGGCCTCGTCGGCGGCGTCCGCTACTTCCTCTTCCGCAAGGTCCCGGGCGACACGGACTGGTTCCAGACGCTGGGCTCGGCGACGCTGACGGCGTTCCTCGTCCAGGCGCTGACCGGCGTGATCCTGGCGATGTACTACGAGCCGAGCGCGACGGTCGACCCGCAGACGGGCCGCGCCGTCGCGTACTCGTCGATCCAGCACATCACCAACGACCTGACCTGGGGCTGGCTCGTCCGCGGCATGCATCGCTGGGGCGCCTCGGTCTTCATCATCCTGATGTTCATGCACATGGGGCGCGTGTTCCTCTTCGGCGCCTACAAGTACCCGCGCGAGCTGAACTGGATCATCGGCGTGCTGCTGCTCGCGATCGGCATGTTCGAGGGCTTCACCGGCTACCTGCTCCCCTGGGACCAGACCGCGTACTGGGCGACCGTGGTCGGCGTCAACATCAACGGCACGGCGCCGTTCCTGGGGCCCTTCATCGCCTCGCTCCTCCGAGGTGGGGCCGAGATCGGCCCGGAGCACGCTCAGCCGCTTCTACTCGATCCACATGCTGCTCCTGCCCGGGGCGATCATGGGGATGATCGGGCTGCACCTCTACCTCGTCGTGCGCCTCGGCGTCTCCTCGCCGCCCTGGTCGAAGGAGGCCGCCGGCAGCGGTCCGCTCGACGGCGCCGCCCCGTCCGGAAACGGCGCGCGCGCCGGACTCGTCAAGCCGACCAGCCGGGGGACGGGCCGTGGCCGTTAGCAGCCGGATCCAGCGCCGCCGCAGCGAGTTCCAGCAGTACAAGGCCGACGTCAAGGAGCGGGGGAAGCCGTTCCACCCCTACGCGATGCTCCACGACACGATCATGTCGCTCGTCGTCGTGTCGGTGATCGTCGGCCTCGCGATCCTCTGGAAGTTCACGGCGGCCGAGAGCCACGACGGCGGCGCGAGCGCGAGCGGCATCCTCGGGCGGCTCTACGACGACCCGGCCGACCCGGGCACGATCAACTTCGTCCCGCGGCCGGACTGGTACTTCTACTTCCTCTTCTACCTGCTGCGGATCTTCAAGTGGCCGGAGTCGGTCATCCTCGGCACGATCGGGATCCCGACGATCTGCCTGATCCTGCTGCTCGGGCTGCCGTTCTTCGACCTGCGCGCCGAGCGGCGGCTCTCGCGGCGGCCGGTCGCGATCGTCGCGGCGATCCTGACCGTCGTCTCGATGGGCGTCCTCACCTACAAGGGCGCGACCGCGAAGGAGGCGCTCGGCAGCGAGCTGCTCGCGAAGGTGCCGAGCTGGGTCGAGCGCGAGAACCTGCCGCAGGCGGCGGTGCCCGGCGCGCGCCTGTTCGCGCAGTCCGGCTGCATGAACTGCCACACCTACCTCGGCGCCGGCTCCTCGAACCTCGGCGCCCCCGACCTGACGAAGATCGGGACGAAGAACCTCGGCATCGACTTCCAGATCCGCCACCTCAAGTGCCCGAGCTGCGTCAACCCGGGCTCGCCGATGCCGAGCTTCGCCGACTTCACGGAGACGCAGCTGCGCCAGCTCGCGGTCTTCCTCGAGGCCTCGAAGGGCCCGCAGTAGCCGTGGCGGCGGGGGAGGTGCCGTGCGCGTCTTCCCCGGCATAGCGGGCGTCGAGCGCGGCGCCGGCAGGCTGGGAAGCCCGCTCGCCCGGCTGGGAGACGGCGGCAGCCTGATACAACGCGAGGGGCAATGACGGCCGAGACAGGCAGGCTCGCGCCGGACGCGGTGCGGACGATGTTCGACCGGATCGCACCGGTCTACGACGTGATGAACCGCGTGATGACGGCGGGGCTCGACCGCCGCTGGCGCCGGATCACGGCCGAGCGCGTCGTCCGCGAGGGAGACGAGGTGCTCGACGCGGCCTGCGGCACCGGCGACCTCGCGCTCGCCGCCGCGCGCGCGGGCGGGCGCGTCACCGGGCTCGACTTCTCGGAGCGGATGCTCGAGCGGGCGCGGCGGAAGGCGCCGCAGCTTCGCTTCGTGCAGGGGGACGCGCTCGCGCTGCCGTTCCCCGACGGCTCCTTCGACGCCGCCACCGTCGGCTTCGGCGTCCGCAACCTCGACGACCTCGAGGCGGGGCTGCGCGAGCTCCGCCGCGTGCTCCGGCCCGGCGGCCGGCTCGGCGTGCTCGAGATCACGCGGCCGACGGGCCCGCTGCGGGTCTTCTACTCGCTCTGGTTCGACCGGGTCGTGCCGCTGCTCGGCCGGCTGCTCCCGGGCGGCGCCGCCTACACCTACCTGCCGGCGAGCGTGCGCCGCTTCCCGCAGGTCGGCGAGCTGGCGGGGCTGCTCGAGGCCTGCGGCTTCCGCGGGGTCGAGTACCGCACCTTCGCCGGCGGGATCGTCGCGCTGCACGTCGGGGTGGTGCCGTCGTGATCCCGACGCTGGCCGCGATCCGCGAGGCGCCCGGGCTCGACTCCTACCTCGAGGAGCTGGAGGAGCGGCTGCAGGGGACGGTCGCGAGCCATCCCGGGCTCGTCGCCTCGGTCGGCGAGCAGGCCCTCGCCGCCGGCGGCAAGCGGCTGCGGCCGCTGCTCGTCTTCCTCGCCTCGCCCGAGCGCTCCGCCGCCCCGGTCGCGGCCGGCGTCGCCGTCGAGCTCGTCCACATGGCGACGCTCGTCCACGACGACCTGATCGACGGCGCCGAGGTGCGGCGCGGCCGCGCCTCCGCCTGGTCCGTGTTCGGCGCCGACGCGGCGCGCGCGGCCGGCGACTACCTGTTCGCGCGCGCCTTCTCGGAGCTGACCGCCGCCGGCGACCCGCGTGCGGTCGCCGTCCTCGCCGACGCGGCGCTCTGCCTCGCCCGCGGCGAGGCGCTGCAGCGGCGCCAGACCCACGACGCGGCGACGACGGTCGAGAGCTACCTCGAGCGCTGCGCCCTCAAGACGGGGAAGCTGTTCGAGGCCGCGTGCCTGCTCGGCGGCGGCTTCGACCTCGACCTCGGCCGCTTCGGGCTCGCGCTCGGGATCGCCTTCCAGATCGCCGACGACATCCTCGACTGCGCGGGCCAGACGGTCGAGACCGGCAAGATCGCCGGCACCGACCTGCGCGAGGGCACGCCGACGCTGCCGCTCCTGCTCGCGGCGCGCGAGGACGAGGTGGTGGCGCAGGCGCTGGCCGGCGGGCCGATCGACGGCGCCCTGATCCGCGTCGCCGCCTCGGGCGCGATCGAGCGCTCGCGCGCCGTCGCGCTCGAGTACGCCCGCGAGGCGCGAGGCCTCCTTGACGGCGCCCTCCACCGCGAGGAGCTCGAGGCCCTGACCTACGCCGTCGTCGACCGGGTCTCGTGACCGGAGCCGAGCCGTGATCAGGCTGGGCCGCATCTCCTACCTGAACATGGCGCCGGTCTTCTACCGGGTCGGCGCCGAGTACGAGGAGGTGCAGGGCGTGCCGACGACCCTGAACCGGCAGCTCGTCGCCGGCGAGATCGACGTCGCCCCGATCTCCTCGATCGCCTACGCGCGCCACGCCGACCGGCTGCGCGTGCTGCCGGGTCTCTGCGTCTCCTCCGAGGGCGCGGTCGAGTCGATCCAGCTCGTGACGAAGACCCCGCCCGAGCGCGTGCGCGTCGTCGCGGTCACGCCCGAGTCGGCGACCTCGGTCGTGCTGACGAAGGTGCTCTTCCCCGACGCCGAGCACGTGCCGCTCGGCGAGGAGGCGGAGGCGAAGCTGCTTGATCGGCGACGCGGCCCTGCGCTCCTCGTTCGAGGACCCGACGCCGCACTACGACCTCGGCCGCCTCTGGCTCGAGCGGACCGGCCTGCCGATGGTCTTCGCCGTCTGGGCCGTCCGCGAGCCGGCCCCGGACGGGATCGGCGCGCTCGAGGAGGCGCTCGTCGCCTCGGTGCAGCTGGCGCGGAGCGAGCCGGAGCAGCTCGCCTTCGAGGCCTCCGAGCGCTACGGCTACCCGGCCGGCTTCGTCGCGCGCTACTTCGAGAAGCTCCGCTACCGCTTCGGCCCCCGCGAGCGCGCCGGCCTCTACACCTTCCTCGAGCTGGCGCAGCAGGTCGGCGAGCTCGACGAGGTGCCCGAGCTCCGCTTCGTCGCGCCCGCCGGCGCCGCGGCGTAGCTTCAGTCCGGCAGCCAGCCGTCCCGGTAGCCGGTCGGCGCGCGCTGCGCGAAGCGGGCATAGGCCTCGCGCGGGTCGGTCGTCGCGCGCTCGACACCCGCGCCGTGCCGCACGGCCGCCTCGTCGACCGGGTAGCCGCCCCAGTCCGGCCCTTCCGAGCGGTCGCGCGCGCCGAGCGCGAGCACGAGGCAGGGCCCCGCGCCGGCGCCGACGATCGTGTGCCGCGCCCCGGCCGGGCAGTGGACGAGATCCCAGCGGCGGAGCGGCCGCTCCTCGCCTTCGACGAGCAGCAGCGCCTCGCCTTCGAGGACGAGGAAGTCCTCCTGGTCGGCCTCCCAGTGGTACATCGACATCGGCTCGCCCGGCGCGAGCACGTTCAGGTTGAGGCCGAGCTGCTCGAACCTCGGCTCGCCCTCGAAGGCGCAGATCGCGGGACGGCCGCCGGCGCGCCAGCGCGCGTCGCGGGCGTTGAGCACGAACCAGCCTTCGCCCGCCGGCACGAGCCCCTGCTCGGTCCGCTCGAGCGGCGCCTCGGGCACCGGGGGAGGCTCCCCGGCCGGCGGGTGCTGCGTGACGTTGACGACCGCCCCGTTCGGGTCGCGCACGAAGAACCGCCGCAGCCCCCAGGCCTCGTCGGTCAGCGGGTGGACGATCTCGGCGCCCGCTGCGACCGCCCGCTCGTGGACGGCGTCGACGTCGTCGACCTCGATCGAGACGTCCGGGTGGATGCCCGGCCGCGACGTCGAGCGTCATCACGCTCAGCTGCACCTCTCGCCGCCTGCCGCCGAAGAAGAGGATCCAGTCGAGGCCGCCTGCCCTCCTCGAGGCCGATCACCCCGGTGTAGAAGGCCCGGCTCTCGTCGAAGCGGTCGGAGCGGATGTTCGGCTTGATCCACCGGACGGCCACGCGCCGAGTCTAGAGTCGCTCGGCGATCTCGCGCAGCCCGGACGCTAGGCCGCGAACGCCGCGGGCCGCTCGGCGCGGCGGTACTCGACCCGGTAGCCGAGCCTCCGCGGCACCGCCAGCAGGCCCTCGAGGTCGAGCTCGATCGTCGCGCCCGCCTTCTGCGTCACCTCGTCCTCGATCGGCAGGTCGAAGTCGTCGGCGCCGTAGTCGAGCGCGCGGAACGCCTCCTCGTTCTGGGTCAGCACCGAGGTGCGGAAGTGCCTGACGTTGTCGAGGAAGATCCGCGAGAGCGCCATCCAGCGCCGGTACTCCTGCGGCGAGATCTCGTCGCCGCCGAGGTCGGTGCCGTACGGCTTGTACGTCCAGCAGAGGAACGAGAAGAGGCCGTCGTGGCCGTCGCGGAGGCAGCCGTCCTGGAAGTCGCGCGTCCGCTGCAGGTGCTCGAGCCGCTCGTCGAGCGTCTCGTCGAAGCCGATCACCATCGTCGCGGTCGTCCGCATGCCTGCGTCGACGATCGCCCGCTGCGCCTCGAAGTAGTCGGCGACCGTGTACTTGAACTTGGCGTGCCGCGCCCGGAAGTCCTCGGTCAGGATCTCGGAGCCGCCGCCGGTGACCCAGTGGACGCCCGCCTCGCGCAGGCGCGCCGCCGCCTCGGCGTGCGAGAGGCCGGCGCGGTCGGCGAGGTAGAGGAACTCGGCGATCGTGAGCGCGTAGAACTCGACCCGGTCGCCGTAGCGCTCGCGCACGGCGCGGAAGAGGTCGGCGTAGTAGTCGAGCGGCAGCCGCGGGTTGAAGCCGCCGTTGAAGCCGACGAGGTCGCCGCCGAGCTCGAGCAGCTCGTCGATCTTGGCGAAGACCTCGTCGCGCGAGAGCACGTAGCCGCCGGGCCGGTTCGGGAGCACGTAGAAGGCGCAGTAGTCGCACTGGGCGACGCAGACGTTCGTGTAGTTGATGATCCGCATGACCATGTAGGTCGCGCGGTCGGGCTCGTGGAAGCGCCCGCGCGCCTCCTGCGCGAGCCGGCGCAGCTCCTCGTCGGAGGCCTCGTGCCAGAGCGCCCGCGCCTCGTCGACCGAGATCCGCGTCATGCGGTCACCGGCGCCTCGAGCGAGTCCATGAACGAGCTGACCGAGAAGACCGCGTTGCCGGGGCCGGCCGGGCCGTAGCCGGGCGGCGGCTCGAGCCCGTTGCGCTCGAGCGTCGCGCGGTAGGCCTCGAGCAGGCGGATGTGGTACTCGAGCGGCGCGCCCTCCGGGTTGTCGCGCCCGAGCGGGGTCGCGGGCTCCGGGCACCAGGTCGTGAAGCGGGGCGTGATCCCGCGGCTCATGAAGTACTCGAGCCCCTCCGTCGTCGACGCGATCGCCTCGTCGACGGTCGCGAAGCCGAACGGCCTGGCCAGCTCGACCCCGGCGACGAAGTTCGGGATCACGTAGCGCGGCCCGAACACCTCGGCCGCGTCGAAGATCCGCCGGTGCCACTCCTCGCGGCCGACGTAGCGCTCCTTGCCGGGGGAGATGATCTCGAACAGCCGCTTGTCCCAGACCTCGTAGTTCGGGTGGTAGATCTTGACGCCGTAGTCGGCGAAGCGCTGGACGTCGGCCTTCGGCAGCGCCTGCGCCACGACCTTGCCGATCCAGCGGCCGGGGAAGCGCTCCTCGATCGCCCGGGCGTAGCGGCCGTAGAAGTCGGCCTCGGCGAGGCCGTCGACGGTGCTCGTGACCGAGCCGCCGGTCAGCGTGTACGCCTTCGAGGCGCCGTCGTCGTAGCGGTCGATCAGCGCGAGCGCCTCGACGACGTCCTCGACCGGCTTCACCCCGGTGTAGGGCCGGCCCGCCCGCTTGTGCTGGCGCCAGTTGTGGTTGATGTCGCAGAACTTGCACTCCTCGTGCGCGCCGAAGTACTGGCAGAGGCGCAGCACGGTCAGGTAGACGAGGTAGCCCCACTGGATCGTCGGCGCCGTCTCCATCACGGTCTTCCCGTTCGCGAGCGTGTGGCGGTAGTACTCGGGCATCGGCGGCAGGGCGACGTCCGCGACCGGGCGGCCGTCGAGCTCGAGCCGCAGGCCGCCGTCCTCGCCGAGCCGGGCGCGGTAGGGCGAGCCGGGGTTGACGCGGACGGAGACGATCGTGCGCCGCAGCTCCCAGGGGCCGCCGCTCAGCGCCACCTCCTCCGGCGGCCGCCGCAGCGCCGCCTCGCCGAGCTGCGCGAGCGGCTTCTGGTCGAACGAGAAGATGAAGTACGACTTCGGCTTCACCTCGCCGTCGAGGTTGTCGGTCAGGGCCGAGACGTCGAAGTCGATGCCGGTGCGGAGCAGGTCCTCCTTCAGCACCGCCTCCCGCGGCACGTGCGGGAAGCGCTCCATCAGCCCTTCGACGAGCTGCGTGCGGGTCTCGGCGGCGGCGCTCACCCCGTCAACGTATCTCGCGGCCGGGGGCGGCTGCGCTAGAGATGGTGCCGCACCTCGGCGATCGACGCGGCGACGGCGGCCTCCCAGGCGGCGGCGACGCGCCGTCCCCAGAAGGCGCCGACCGGCCCGAGGTCGGTGCCGAGCTCCCCGCGCCAGGTCAGGGTCGCGCCGCCGTCCGCCTCCTCGAGCTCGAACGTCTCGGCGACGTGCGGCACCGGGCCGCGCACGAGCCGGAACGCGATCAGCGCCGGCGGCTCGAGCCGGACGGTCTCGACCGTGACGACCGTGCGGCGGCCGACGCGCGTCCTGTGGGCGGCGAGCACCATGTCCTCGCCGCGCTCCCAGATCTCGACCTTCGCCTGCAGCGCCCGCGGCCGCCGCTCGGCGTAGGCCGCGGCCACGAGCTCGAAGACGCGCTCGCGGGGCGCCGGCAGCAGCCAGGTGCGCGGGCCGAGCGGCTGCACGCGGCGGCCGATCCCGAGGTCGAGCGTGACGGCGCCGCGGACGAGTCCCTCGTAGGCGCCGAGCGCGAGCGCCGCCGCGACGAGCCGCCTCACCGGACGAGCGCGTGGGCGGGGAGGGCGGTTGCGGTCGTTCGGCGGTTCGGCGGGTGGCAGGCGGGAGCCGTCCGGCTGTCGGCAGCAGAGCGTCTTCCGCCGCAGCCGGCTGAAGTAGAATCCGCCGGTGGTCCCGGCGTCGATCTCGGGCTCGCTGACCTCGTTCGTCGGCGACTACGGCCTCTACGCCGTCTTCTGCCTGATGCTGGTCGACGCGGTGCTGCCCGCCTTCAGCGAGCTCGTGATGGTCTACGGGGGCGCGCTCGCGGCGGGCGCCTTCGCCTCGCACAGCGTCCATGTCGCCGGCGTCGACCTCGGCAGCGGCATCGACGCCTACGTCGCGATCGCGCTGGCCGGCACGCTCGGCTACCTGGTCGGCTCCTGGCTCGGCTGGGCGATCGGCCTCTACGGCGGCAGGCCGCTGCTCGCCCGCCACGGCCGCTGGCTGCACCTCGACGAGCAGAGGCTCGACCGCGCCGAGGCCTGGTTCGACCGCTGGGACGACTGGGCCGTGCTCCTCGGCCGCGTCACCCCGGTCGTCCGCTCCTTCGTCTCGATCCCGGCGGGCGTCTTCCGGGTGCCGCTCGGCCGCTACAGCGTCCTGACGCTGCTCGGCTCCGCGGTCTGGGCGTTCGCGCTCGCCGGCGCCGGCTACGGCCTCGGCACCGGCTACGAGCGCTTCCACCACGGCTTCCGGTTCGCCGACTACCTGGTCGCCGCGGCGGTCGTGGCTGTGGCGTTCTACGTAGTCCTGCGCCGGCGGCGGTCGTCTACACTCAGGCGTCGTGCAGATTCCGCACGTTGACGTCAAGGCGCAGTACGCGCCGCTCGTCCCGCAGCTCGAGCAGGCCTTCCGGGCGACGCTCGAGTCGGGCCGGTTCATCTTCGGGCCCGAGGTCGAGGGGTTCGAGCGCGAGGCCGCCGAGTACCTCGGCACCCGCGGCGCGATCGGCGTCGCCAACGGCACCGACGCGCTCGTGCTCGCGCTCGACGCGCTCGGGGTCGGCCCCGGCGACGAGGTGATCTGCCCCTCGTTCACGTTCTACGCGACGGCCGAGGCGATCGCCCGGCGCGGCGCGACGCCCGTCTTCGCCGAGATCGACCCGGCGACGCTCAACCTCGACCCGGCCGACGTCGCCGACCGCGTCACGCCGCGGACGAAGGCGATCATGCCGGTGCACCTGTTCGGCCGCCCGGCGCCGGTCGCCGAGTTCGAGGAGCTCGGCCTGCCGGTGATCGAGGACGCGGCCCAGGCCTTCGGCGCCGGCGGCATCTGCACCGCGCCGGTCGCGACCTTCAGCTTCTTCCCGACCAAGAACCTCTTCTGCGTCGGCGACGGCGGCCTCGTCGCCGTCAACGACGACGAGCTCGGCGAGCGGATCCGGATGCTCCGCTTCCACGGCTCGAAGGCGAAGAAGACGTTCGACTACGTCGGCTACAACTCCCGCCTCGACGCGCTCCAGGCCGCCTTCCTGCGGATCTTCCTGCCGCACCTCGACGGCTGGAACCGGCAGCGCCGCGACGCGGCCGCCCGCTACGGCGAGCTCGGGCTCGGCGAGGTCTGCGAGCTCCCCGCCGACGAGCCGGGCCACGTCTACCACATGTACTGCGTCCGCTCGCCGGAGCGCGACCGCCTCTCCGAGGCGCTGACCGAGGCGGGCATCGGCCACGCGTCCTACTACCAGCCGCCGCTGCACCTCCAGCCGGCGCTCTCCTACCTCGGCTACGCGGAAGGGGACTTCCCCGAGACGGAGAAGGCTGCGCGCGAGAATCTCTGCCTGCCGCTCTGGGCCGGGATCTCGGCCGAGCAGCAGAGCCGCGTGGTTTCGGTCGTCCGCTCCGCGGCGACCGTGTCCGTCTAGGACGATGATCTTCCCGGTCAACCGGCACCGCGTCTGGCAGCTGGCGGCGGACGCCGCCCTCGTCAGCGCCGCCTGGTGGCTCGCGTTCCAGCTCCGCTTCGACCAGGGCGTCCCGATCTACTACCGGACGCTGCTCTCGAAGACGATCCTGATCGTCCTCGCGATCAAGCTGGTCGTCTTCGTCGCCTTCGGCTTCTACAACCGCTGGTGGCGCTACGTCTCGACGCGCGACATGTGGGGCGCCGCGCGCGGCGTCGTCGTCGCCTCGCTCGTCGCCTACGTGACCGTCTACCTGGCCGAGCCGGTCAACAACGTCCGGCTGCCGCGCTCGATCGCCGTCATGGACCTGCTGCTGACGCTCGCCTTCGTCGCCGGCACGAGGCTGCTCGCCCGCTCGCTGATGGAGCGGCCGCGGCCCGGCTCGCTCGTCGCCCGCGGCCGCGAGGTGATCGTCGTCGGCGCCGGCGACGCGGGCCAGCTGATCATCCGCGAGCTGCAGCGGAACCCGCGGCTCTCGCTGACGCCGATCGGGATCGTCGACGACGACCCGCGCAAGAAGAACCTGCGCATCCACGGCGTCCGCGTCCTCGGCCAGGTCGACGACCTGCGGCGGCTCCTGCGCGAGCACAAGCCGGACGAGGTGCTGATCGCGATCCCCACCGCCTCGGGCGCGACCCGCCAGCGGATCGTCGAGGCCTGCCGCGCCGACGGCGTCGCCGTCAAGACGCTGCCCGCCCTGCAGGAGCTGATCTCCGGCGACGTCGACCTCGCCCGGCAGCTGCGCCCGGTGCAGGTCGAGGACGTGCTCGGCCGGGAGCCGGTCGACGTCGACCTGGCCGCGATCGCCTCCTACCTCGCGGGCGAGACCGTGCTCGTGACCGGCGCCGGCGGCTCGATCGGCTCCGAGCTCTGCCGCCAGATCGCCCGCGTCGGCGCCGGCCGCCTGATCCTCGTCGACCACTCCGAGGCCGCCCTGTTCGAGATCGAGCGCGAGCTGCTCGAGGAGCGCGACTTCTCGCCCGCGGTGCCGGTGCTCGGCGACGTCAAGGACCGGGCGAAGATGCGCGAGGTCTTCCAGCGCTACGCGCCGGCCGTCGTCTTCCACGCCGCCGCCTACAAGCACGTGCCGCTGCTCGAGGCGAACCCGGTCGAGTCGGTGCGCAACAACGTCTTCGGCACCCGGACGATCGCCGAGGTCGCGGTCGAGTCCGGCGCGAAGCGCTTCGTGCTCGTCTCGACCGACAAGGCCGCGAACCCGAAGACATGATGGGCCAGTCGAAGGCGGTCTGCGAGTGGATTCTCGAGGCGTACGGGCTGCGCGAGGACGTCGAGACGCGCTTCGTCGCGGTGCGCTTCGGCAACGTGCTCAACTCCTCCGGCTCGGTGATCCCGATCTTCCGCAAGCAGATCGAGCGCGGAGGCCCGGTCACGGTCACGCACCCGGAGATGACGCGCTACTTCATGACGATCCCGGAGGCGGTCTCGCTGATCGTCCAGGCGGGAGCGTTCGGCAACCACGGCCAGGTCTACGTGCTCGACATGGGCGAGCCGGTCTCGATCCTCGAGCTGGCGAAGAGCATGATCCGGCTCTCGGGCAAGGACGAGTCCGAGATCGAGATCCGCTACGTCGGCGCGCGCGCCGGCGAGAAGCTGCACGAGGAGCTCTGGTCGGACGGCGAGGAGGTGCTCCCGACCAAGCACCCGAAGATCCGCCGCTCGACCCGCGAGGCGATCGACACCGTCTGGCTCGAGGAGCAGCTCGGCGAGCTCTCGCATCTCGTCGACCAGGGCTCGACGCTCGACGTCGTCGCGAAGCTGAACGGGATGATCCGCGGCCAGAAGCGCCTCGGCGCCGTCGCACGCGAGCCGGCGCTCGAGGACACGATGCACTGATCCACCGAAGGCACGGACTCGGCACAGCTGCGCGCCGCGGCCGCCGCTAAGGTGGCCCGGTGGACGTCCTCGAGGGCCTGAACGCGGAGCAGCGCCGCGCCGCCGAGGCGGTGCGCGGGCCCGTCTGCATCCTCGCCGGCGCGGGCTCGGGCAAGACGACGACGATCACGCGGCGGATCGCGAACCAGGTCGCGACGGGCGCGTTCGCGCCGGGGCAGATCCTCGCCGTCACCTTCACCGACAAGGCCGCCGGCGAGCTGCGGGAGCGGCTGGCGCGCCTCGGTGCGACCGGCGTCCGCGCCTCCACCTTCCACTCGGCGGCGCTGGCGCAGCTGCGCCACTTCGCGCCCGGGGCGGTCGGCCGGATCGTCGCCTCGAAGGCCGTCGCGCTGCGCCAGATCGGCGAACGGCCTGCCGGCGCCGTACAAGTTCCGGCCGGCCGGCGACCTCGCGACCGAGATCGAGTGGGCGAAGAACCGCCGGATCGGGCCCGAGCGCTACCTCGGCGAGCTGGGCGGGCACGAGCCGCCGATCCCGGCCGACCTGATGGCCCGGGTCTACCGCACCTACGAGGCGCGCAAGGCCGAGCAGGGCCTGACCGACTTCGAGGACCTGCTCGAGCAGGCCGTGCGCCTCTACGAGCGCGACCCGGCGGCGGTCGACGGCTTCCGCGCGCGCTACGCCGCCTTCACCGTCGACGAGTACCAGGACGTCAACCTGCTGCAGCAGACGCTGCTCGACCTCTGGCTCGGCGACCGCGACGACCTCTGCGTCGTCGGCGACGACTACCAGTCGATCTACGCCTTCACCGGCGCCGGCCCCGAGCACCTGCTCGCCGCGCCGCGGCGGTTCCCGCACGCGGCCGTCGTCCGGCTCGAGGAGAACTACCGCTCGACGCCGCAGGTGCTCGCCCTCGCGAACCGGCTCGTGCCGCTGCTCGGAGGCGCCGAGAAGACGCTCCGCGCCGCCCGGCCGGCCGGGCCCGAGCCGGAGGTGCGGCCGTTCGCGAGCGCCGCCGACGAGGACGCCTGGATCGTCGGGCGGATCCGCGAGCTCGACTGCCCGCTCGAGCAGGTGGCGGTGCTCTGCCGCACGAACGCCCGGCTGGCCGACTTCGAGGAGCGCTTCCACGACGCGGAGATCCCGTTCCAGGGCGCCTCGCTGCTCGAGCGGCAGGCGGCGCGCTCGCTGCTGCGCCGGCTCGACGGCGGCCCCGCGGCCGAGCAGGTCCGGCGGCTCGCCCTCGACGCCGGTCTGCTCGAGGTCGTGCCGGACAAGCTCGGCGAGCGGGAGCTCGTCCGCCAGACCGACCTCGCCCGGCTCGTGCGGCTCGCAGAGGCCTTCGACGGTTCCGGGACGGCCTTCGCGGACGACCTGCGCGCGCGCTTCTCCTCCGGCGGCCCCGAGGCCTCGGGCGTCAACCTCCTCACCTACCACCGCGCCAAGGGGCTCGAGTTCGACGCCGTCTTCCTGCCGCGGCTCGACGACAAGGAGCTGCCGTCCCGGCAGGCGCGCACCGACGCCGAGGTCGACGAGGAGCGGCGGCTGCTCTACGTCGGCATGACCCGCGCGCGCGTCCACCTGGCCCTGACGTGGTCGCGCAGGCCGAGCCCGTTCCTCGCCGAGCTCGGCGTCCGGACGCGCGCGCCCGAGGCCGGCGGGGCCGAAGCCGGAGGGCGACCCGCTCTTCGAGTCGCTGCGCAGCTGGCGGCGGGAGCGCTCGCAGGCCGACGCGGTGCCCGCCTACGTCGTCTTCCACGACGCGACGCTGGCCGAGATCGCCGCGCGCCGGCCGCAGACGCTCGGCGAGCTCTCGCAGATCCCGGGCGTCGGCCCGGCGAAGCTCGAGCGCTACGGCGACGACGTGCTGGCCGCGCTCGCGGTCGCCTGAGCGACGCTCGCCGGGTCGCTCCCTCTGCGGCCCGAGCCGCCGCGTCAGCCCGGCTCGCGGGCCGAGAGCAGCAGGTCGAGCAGCACCTGCGGGTCGCGGCGGACGCGCGGCTCCGCCGCGTCGTGCCGCTTGACGAGCTCGAGCGCCCGCGGATCGGTCAGCGGCCGCAGGCGGCCCTGCCGGATCAGCTCCTCGTCGACGCCGCCGAGGCGGCCGCCGTAGGTCGTGTAGACGCGGATGCCGAGCGCCGCCGCCTCGCGGTTCATCGTCCCGCCGGCCGAGACGACCAGGTCGGAGAGCGCGATCAGGCTCTGGGCGTCGACGGCCTGCTCGGGGACGATCACCGACGGGAGCCCGAGCCGCTTCACGTACTCGCGCTGCTCGTCGGTGCGCGGGAGCACGATCGCGTGCACGTCGTCCCGCCGGCCGACGTGGTCGAGCGTCTGCGGGAAGAGCGGGTTCGACTGCCGGTGGTAGAGCGAGACGTCGGGCGGCGGCCGCAGGACGACGAGCACCCGCGCCGGGTCGAGATCCCACGGCTCCAGCACCGCGGCGTCGGGCTCGAAGTCGGCGAGGTAGTACTCCTCCTTCAGCCCCGGGTACTGGAGCAGCTTCGGCGGCACGGCCCCGTAGCGCGCGAGCCGCTCGGGCGGGATCGACTCCGGGACGACCACCTTCGTCGCCGCGCGGCAGCCGAGCTGGTGCTGCAGCCAGGCCCACTCGTAGTCGAACGTCGTCGCGCTCGGGATCCCGAGCCGCCGCGCGGTCAGCGTCAGCTCGTGCGAGCCGTGGGCGAGGGCGAGGTCGAAGCCGCGGCCCTTCGCGAAGCGCCGCAGCCCCCGGAGCCGCCCCGCCATCGCCCGCCCCTTCTGCAGCCGCGAGCGGCCGGCGTGGTGGCCGATCACGGCGTCGGGCTCGAGCCCGTGCAGGCGGAGCAGCTGCAGGGTCTGCGCGTAGTCGCGCGCCGTGATCTCGACCTCGTCGCCGCGCTCCCGCAGCAGCCCGATCAGCGGCCGGTAGACGAGCGGATGCGCGCTCGCCGTCATGTCGATCCAGACCCTCACGAGGCGGCCGGCCGCTCGACGACCCGGAAGCGCTCGCAGACGACCTGCGTGTCGTCCTCGAGACCGCCGTCACCCGCCCAGAAGCGCTCGTGCGCCGCGCGCCAGTCGGCGACCGTCTCGAAGCCCTCGCCCTCGTCGCGGGCGAACGCGACGTCGACGTCGGCCGCGCGCACGATCCGCACCTCGGTCGTCTCGACCACCGCGACGCGGCTCCCGTCGGCGTCGACGAGCGCGAACCGCTCGCCCGGGACCGGGACGGGATCCTCGTCCGAGAAGTCCTGCAGCCGCCCGGCGGTCGCCGTCTTGACGCCCTCGAGCACGAGCGCGACGAGGCGCCGGCGCAGCTCCGTGCCCGGATGGGCGAGCTCGAACGGCCGCAGCGACTCGATGCTCACCGGACGAGCGCCTCCATGCGCGCCGAGCGCAGCGGCGCCGGCTCGCGCTCGACGTGGCGCTCGTGCCAGAGCGTGAACGCGAGCAGGCCCCAGAGCTGGCGCGAGCGGTCCTCGCGGCCGGCGACGTGGTCGTCGAGCAGCCGGCCGACGACCGCCGGGTCGAAGAACCCCTGCCGCCGCAGCGTCTCCGCGGCCAGCGTCTCGCGGGCGAACGGCTCCAGGCCGCCGCGGAGCCAGGCCGCAGCCGGGATCGAGAAGCCGCGCTTGCGCCCGTGCACGACCCCGTGCGGCAGGAGCGGCTCGGCCGCCTTCCGCAGCAGCACCTTCTTCTGCAGCCCGCGCACCTTCCGATGCCGCGGCAGCGAGAACGCGAAGCTCGTCACCAGCGGGTCGAGGAACGGCACGCGTACCTCCAGCGAGTGCGCCATCGACGCCCGGTCGGTCTTCACGAGCAGGTCGTCGACGAGGTAGATGCCGAAGTCGACGTCCTGCAGCCGCGCGAGCACGTCCGCGCCCTCGGTCTCGGCGTAGCGCCCGCGGTAGAGGTCGACCGGGTCGAAGCCGTGCCGGCGGCCGGTCAGCTCGGCGCGCAGCTCCGGCGCGAAGATCTCCTTCCAGCCGTGGTGGGCCTCGAGCGGCGGCAGATGGGCGGCACGCACGAACCGCTTCGCCCTGTAGTCGAGGCTCGCCTTCCGCGTCGAGGCCGGCAGCCGCTCGACGAGCGGCCGCAGCGCCGGCGCGGCGAAGCCGAAGCGGAGCGCGAGCAGGTCGGCCGCGTAGGTGTAGTAGCCGCCGAAGAGCTCGTCGCCGCCCTCGCCGGAGAGCGCGACCTTGACGTCGCGGGAGGCGAGCTCCGAGACGAGGTAGGTCGGCAGGGCGGACGAGTCGGCGAAGGGCTCGTCGAAGGCCTCGGCGAGCGCGGGCAGGAGCAGGGCCGCGTCGGGGCGCAGGACGAGCTCGCGGTGGTCGGTGCCGTAGCGCTCCGCGACGACGCGCGCGTCGGCGAGCTCGTCGAAGGACTGCTCCTCGAAGCCGATCGAGAAGGTCCGCACCGGCTCGGAGGACTCCTGCGCGGCGAGCGCCGCGAGCAGGCCCGAGTCGACCCCGCCCGAGAGCAGCACCCCGACCGGGACGTCCGAGACGAGGTGCGCCCGCACGGAGTCGCGCAGCCGCGCCCGCAGCTCCTCGACGAGCTCCGCCTCGTCGTCGTCGCCGCGCTCCGGCAGCGGCCCCGGGCGCGCGTAGCGCTCGAGCCGCGGCTCGCCGTCCCCCTCGCGGACGAGCACGTGCCCGGGCGGCAGCTTGCGCGTCTCCCGGAAGATCGAGAGCGGCGCCGGGATCGAGTTGAAGGCGAGGAACGCCTCGAGCGCGTCGAGGTCGACCTCGCCGCGCGGCAGCGCCCGCAGCTCCGAGGCGAAGAGCAGCCCGTCCGGGCCGTCGCGCCAGTAGAGCGGCTTGATCCCGTAGCGGTCGCGGGCGAGCACGAGCCGCCGCCGCGCCGGCGTCCCAGACCGCGACCGCGAACATGCCCCGCAGCCGCTCGGGGAAGGCGACGCCCCACTCCTCGTAGGCGTGGACGAGCACCTCGGTGTCGCCGTGGGTCGCGAAGCGGTGGCCGGCGCGCTCGAGCCGCGCGCGCAGCTCCTCGTAGTTGTAGATCTCGCCGTTCTGGACGACGTGGACGGAGCCGTCCTCGTTCGCGATCGGCTGGTCGCCGGTCTCGAGGTCGATGATCGCGAGCCGCCGCGCCGCGAGGCCCGCCGGCCCGTCGACGAAGACGCCGTCCGAGTCGGGGCCCCGATGGACGAGCCGCGCGCTCATCCGCGCGAGCGCGTCGCGGTCGGCGCCGCCGGTCGAGGCGATCCCGCAGATCCCGCACATGGGGCGCGAACTCTAGAGACTCGCCGGGCGTCGGCCGCGGCGGCCCGCGCCGAGACGCTCGCGCGGCGGCAGGCCCCGGGTCAGGCCCGCTCGGCGAGCCGCATGCCCTCGCGGATGCCCGCCCGGCCCGCGGCGCCCGCAGGCAGCTCGACCACGGACTTCGCCCCGCGCCGCATCGCCGCCCGCCACGGCCGGAGCTCCTCGACGACGCGCAGCACCTCGCCGTCGCGGGAGAGGAAGACCGCGTCGATCGCGAAGCGCATGAAGAACATGTGGATCGAGTTCGTCGGCCGGATCAGCAGCCCCTCGTCGGGCTCGAGCCCGCGCCGGCCGAGCAGCCCGCGCAGCCGCGTCCCGAAGGTGTCGGCGACCGCGCAGCGCGCGCAGACGACGCGGCCGTCCTCGTCTGCGAGCGCGACGGTCCTCATCGGCGCAGACTCTGCCTGAGGACCCGGACGGCCGTCGAGAGCGAGCGTGCGCAGGTACAGCGGCACCGACCGGTCGGCGACCCATTCGAGGTCGTGCGCGAGCTTCTCCTCCATCGAGGTCTCGTAGCCGCGCCGCATCTGCGCCAGCCCGGTCAGCCCGGGGCGGACGACGAGCCGCTGCCAGTAGGCGGGGATCTCGTGCGCGAGCTCGCTGAAGAAGCGCGGGCGGATCGGCCGCGGCCCGACGAGGCACATGTCGCCGCGGAGCACGTTCCAGAGCTGCGGCAGCTCGTCGAGCTGGCTCGCCTTCAGCCAGCGGCCGAGCCGGGTGTGCTCCCGCAGGGTCGCCGCGACGAGCTCCGGCCCGAGCAGGTGGCCGAGCCGCTCCTCGGCGCCGACGCGCAGCGTCCTGAACTTGACGATCGTGAAGAAGCGGCCCGCCCGCCCGACCCGCTCGCCGCGGTAGAGCACCGGCCGCCCGTCCGCGAGCAGCGTCGCCGCCGCGATCGCGAGCACGAGCGGCAGGCTCAGCAGGCCGAGCACGAGCGCCAGCAGGACGTCGAGCAGGCGCAGCTCCAGGTCGATCCGGCGCCGGGCCGACCTGCCCGCCAGCCGGGTGTAGCCCCGGACCAGCGTGTCCTCGAGCGGGGGCGGCGTCGTCGCCACGGGTTGATGCTAGACCTTCCTCCGATGCGCCTGACCGGGCTCGACCACGTCCAGCTCGCCGCGCCCGCCGGCCGCGAGGACGAGGCGCGCGCGTTCTTCGGAGGGCTGCTCGGGCTCGAGGAGCTGGCCAAGCCGGCGGCGCTCGAGACGCGCGGCGGCGCCTGGTTCGGGCTCCCGGACGGCCGTCAGCTCCACGTCGGCGTCGCCGAGCCGTTCGCCGCCGCGACCAAGGCGCATCCCGCCTTCCGGGTCGAGGGCTACGACGAGCTGCGGCGCAGGCTCGCGGAGGCGGGCGTCGAGACGCGCGACGACGACCTGATCCCGGGCGTGCGCCGCTTCTACGCCGACGACCCGTTCGGCAACCGGCTCGAGTTCGTCGAGAGCCGGGTCGACGAGCTAGTCCGAGCCGCGACGACGGACCCGGCTGGACGTCCGCGGCGCGATACGGTCCGCTTATGGACACGCGTCAGCTGGCGGCGTTCTGCGAGGTCGTCGACCGCCGCAGCTTCTCGCAGGCGGCGGAGCGGCTCGGGGTGACCCAGCCGGCGGTCAGCCTGCAGGTGCGCGCGCTCGAGAAGCGGCTCGGGACGCAGCTGCTCGACCGCTCCGGCCGCCGGGTCGAGCCGACCGAGGCCGGGCTGCGGCTCTACCGGGGCGCGCAGCGGCTGCTCGCGCTCGAGGGGCAGCTGCTCGAGGAGATCGGCGCCGACGACGGAGCGCTGACCGGCACGCTCGAGCTCGGCGCCTCGACCGGGCCCGGCGGGATCGTGATGGCGACGCTCGTCTGCGAGTTCCAGCGGCGCAACCCCGAGCTGCACGTCTCGCTCTCGGTCTTCGACACCCAGCGCGTGATCGAGCTCGTCGCCGACCGCGAGCTCGAGCTCGGCGTCGTCGGCGCGGCCCGCCGGCACCGCGGCGTCTCCTTCGAGTCGTTCTTCCGCGACGAGGTGATCCTCGTCTGCCCGCCGGGGCACCGGTTCGCCGACCGCACGATCACGCTCGAGGAGCTGCGCAGCGAGCCGCTGATCGCGATGCAGGAGGGCGCGGGGGTCCGCCAGGTGCTCGAGGACGAGCTCCGCGCGCAGGGGCTGCGGCTGCGCGACCTCGACGTGCGGGTCGAGCTCGGGCTGCAGGAGTCGGTCAAGACGGCCGTCCAGCGCGGCTACGGCCTCACCTTCATCTCGCGCACCTCCGTCGAGGCCGAGCTCGAGGCGGGCGCGCTCGCCGCCGCCCACGTCGAGGGCTTCGCGCCGGCGCGCGATCTCGCCCTCGTGCGCTCGAGCGGACGGACGCCGACCCGCGCCGCGGAGGCCTTCGTCGCCTTCTGCCGCGAGGAGCTGGCGTGAGGCCGATCGTCCGCTGGGGGCTCGAGGAGCTCGGCGGCGTCCTCGTCGACGCCGGCGTCGGGCGGCCCCTCCTCGTCGCGAGCCGCCGCTCCTCGGGGCTCGAGCTGCCGGTGCCCGTGCAGGGCGTCTGGTCGCAGGTGCCGAGCGCCGACCTCGACGCCGCCGCGCGGGAGGCGTCCGGCTGCGACGGGCTGCTCGCGCTCGGCGGCGGCAGCGCGATCGACCTCGCGAAGGCGATCTCCGCCGCGACCGGCCTGCCCGTCGTCTCGATCCCGACGACCTACTCGGGCGCCGAGTGGACGGGCTTCTTCGGCGTCCGCGACGAGCGGCGGCTGATGCGGGGCGGCGGGGCCGGCGCCCACCTCGCCGGGATCGTCTACGAGCCCCGCCTGACGCTCGACCTGCCGCGCGAGCCGACCGGCGGCACGGCGCTGAACGCGCTCGCGCACTGCGCCGAGGCGCTCTACGTGCACGGGCACAACACGGAGGCGGACGCCGAGGCGCTCGCCGGCGCGCCCCTGATCTCCGAGTGGCTCCCGCGCGTCCTCGAGGACGGGCGCGACCTCGAGGCGCGCACGCGGCTGCTCGAGGGCGCCGCGCACGCGGGAGCCGCGCTCGGCGGCGCGGGGCTCGCGCTCGGGCACGCGCTCGCCCAGGCGCTCGGCGGCCGCTACGGCCTGCCGCACGGGGCGATGAACGCGCTCTGCCTGCCGCCGGCGATCCGGTTCAACGAGCCCGTCGCCGGCGAGGCGGTCGCCCGTCTGGCCGAGGCGATGGGCGTCGACGACGCGGCCGCGCGCGCCGAGGAGCTCTCGCGCCTGACCGGCTTCGGCCGCCTGCGCGACTTCGGCGTCCCGCGCGAGGACCTGCCCGGCGCTCGCCGAGGCGGCGTCGCAACGGAACGGCGCGCGGCTGAATCCGCGCCCCGCCGGCCCGGCCGAGATCCTGCCGCTGCTCGAGTCGATCTGGTAGCGCTACGCAGTCCCGGCGCGCATCCGGGGCGTGTGGGCGAGCGCGTCGACGAGGCGCCACAGGGTCGCGGCGAAGAGCGCGCCGGCGAGGACGAGCCCGACCCAGGCGGGCCAGTGGTGCCCGGCGACGGTGACGCCGACGCTGCCGACGCTGACGTCCGCGCCGCTCGTGAACGCGCCGAGCGTGAAGCCGCCGACGAGCGTCGCCAGCAGCGCGGAGACGCCGATGCACCTGAGCGTGGGGCGCTCGAGCAGGCGCAGCAGCGTCTGGACGACGAGGGCGACGACGGCGATGCCCGCGGCGAGGCCCCAGCCGTTCCAGCCGGAGCTGCCGGCGCTGATCGTCGACGAGCGGCAGCGAGACGGTCGTCTGCCGCCAGTCGAGGAACAGGTCGACGAAGAGCAGCGGCCCGGCGACGAGCACGACGGTGTTGACGATCCGGTTGATCGGCATGGTGATTACCCCCTTGTCGTCGCGACTGTCGGCCGCCGTCACGCCTCCGCGCATCGGCGTTTCCGCGGATCGGGCGCCGACGCCAAAGCGGGGTGAGGGGGCCGACCCGCCCGGGCGGGTGGCCCCGCTCCCGTCAGCCGACGACGGCGGTGAGCGCCGACGAGGCCTGCGCGCTGCCGAGGCCGTTCGCGCCGGTGACGGCCACCTGCAGGGCGAAGCCCGCATCCTCGGCGGCGACGGTGTAGCTCTTCGCGGTCGCCCCGTCGATCGGCGTGCACGTGCCGGCGGCGTCGCAGCGGCTCCAGGCGTAGCTGAACGTCGTCGGCGCTCCCGTCCAGGCGCCCTCGTCCGCGACGAGCGCCTGACCCTGGGCGGCCGTGCCGGAGATCGCCGGCGGGGCCGAGCTCGCGACGGTGAAGGCCGTCTGCACGTGCCGCCGGGTCGCAGCGACGGCGCGGCGGACGTCGGCGAGCGAGACGCGCTCGCCCGGCATCGCCACGACGAACAGCAGCTCCAGGACGCGGTCGACCTGGACGAAGGCGACCGACGTCCGGAGCGTCCCGGATCCGAGCTGCATCGAGACCGGCACCTGGAACGCGCCCGCGCCGAGCGAGACGGGCGGGCCGGCGACGTCCGCTTCGGGACGAGCTTCTGCTTCGCGCCGCGCGCGAACCCCTTGGCGAGCGCGAGCGCGAAGGCCGCGCGCTTCGCCTTCGACCCGAGCTCGAGGCGCGTCGCCGCGAGCGCCGTCGCGGCGGTCGCCGCGTCCCTGTCGACCGTCGCCGAGGCGGTGACGGTCAGCAGCGGCCGGCCGCCGAGGCTGACGCCGGGACGGAAGGTGCGGGTGTACTCCGGCGCGGCGGCGGTGCCGCTGCGCCGGTTGCTCGCGACCCTGGCGCCGGCGGCGAAGTCGCCGGGAGCGAGCACGAGCGAGGCCGCGTCCGGCAGCGGCGCGGTCGCGGCCGAGCGCGGCGGCGGGCGCGAGCACGGCGAGGAGCATGGCGGCGAGTGCGGCCCACGGCCGCAGGGTGCTGGTCACGGTGACCCCCTGGTCGAGTGTGCGGTGCGATCTGTATCGGCAGTGGCGCGCATCACGATAGGACATAAGTCATGCTAATGCATTCGAATTAGCGTCGACCTGGTAGACTCCGCGCGTGGCAGGGAGCCTCACCTTCGACGTGCTCGTGATCGGCAGCGGGGCGAGCGGTCTCGCGGCCGCCGTGTCCGCCGAGCGCGCGGGCGCCCGCGTCGCGGTCGCGACGAAGGGCTCGCTGCAGGCATGCAACTCCGCGAAGGCGCAGGGCGGGATCCAGGCTGCCTTCGGCGCCGACGACTCGCCGGAGCAGCACGCCGAGGACATCTGGCGCAGCTCGCACGAGACCGCGGACCCGGAGCTCGTCGAGACGCTGACCGGCGACGCGCCCTCGGCGATCCACTGGCTCGAGGAGCTCGGCGTCGAGTTCACGCGCGAGAACGGCGGCTACCGCCTCGCCCGCTGCGGCGGCGCCTCCCGCAAGCGGCTGCTGCAGGTCGGCGACCGCACCGGGCACGCGATCACGAAGGCGCTGCGCGAGGCCTGGCAGGCGGGGACGGGCACGTCGCTCCCGAACGCGCCGCTGCGGAGCCTCGAGCCGGCGCGAACGGCTGGCGCGCCCGGGTCGGCGAGGAGGAGGTCGAGGCGGCGACGGTCGTGCTCGCCGCGGGCGGCCGCTGCTTCCGGCTCGCGGAGGAGCGCGGCGAGCTCTCGACCAACCACCCCGGCGCCACCGGCGAGGTGCTCGAGCTCGCGCTCGAGCTCGGCGCGGAGGCGCGCGACCTCGACGCGATCCAGTACCACCCGAACGGCGGCGCCTGGCCCGAGAACATGCAGGGCTACTCGATCCCCGAGACGACGCGCGCCTACGGCGCGGTGCTCCTGAACGCCGAGCGGCGAGGAGTTCACCGACTCGCTCGGCCCTCGTGACGAGGTGTCGCAGGCGATCTTCGACGAGGTGGCGGAGGGCAGGGGCGTCGAGACCCCCGACGGGCGCCCGGCCGTCTACCTGGACACGACCCGGATCAGGCCCGAGGACGCCGAGGTGTCGCTGCCGTACATGCTGCGGCGCTACCGCGGCGGCGGCATCGACCCGCTGGCCGAGCCGCTCCTCACCTACCCTGTCCTCCACTACCAGAACGGCGGCCTCGTGATCGCGGCCGACGCCGGCACGACCCTCGAGGGCGTCTACGCGTGCGGCGAGATCGCCGGGGGGACGCACGGACGCAACCGGATGATGGGCAACTCGCTGCTCGAGTGCGTGGTCTTCGGACGCCGCGCCGGGAAGGCAGCCGCGGAGAAAGCGAGAGCATGACGACGATCGACACCGACCTCCAGGGCGTCGTCGAGGACGCCGCCGCCCACCTGTACGTGTGGGCGTTGAAGGACATCCCGCAGGATCTGCGCGACGCGCTGGCCGAGGCGGCCGGGCGCGAGACCTCGGTGCCGGGGCAGCGGGTGCTGTCGACGATCCTGAGGAACGTCGAGGTGGCGGACGGCGAGCGCAACCTCGTCTGCCAGGACACGGGCATCGCGGTCTACACCTGCCGGGTCGGGGAGCACTTCCCGCTGCATCCGGCGCGGATCTACGAGGCGCTGCTACGACGGCACCGCGCGCGCGACGGTCGAGCATCCGCTGCGCTCGAACGCGGTGCACACGATCACGCGCGAGAACACCGGCCCGAACGTCGGCCACCGGCTGCCGATCGTGCACTGGGAGTTCGTGCCCGACTGGGACGGCCTCGACGTCAAGTGCGTGCCGAAGGGGTCGGGCTCGGAGAACATGAGCTTCCTGAAGATGTGCGTGCCGGCCGACGGGGTGAAGGGGATCAAGCAGTTCGTGCTCGAGTCGATCGTCGGCGCCGGCGGCAAGCCGTGCCCGCCGGGGATCGTCGGCGTCGGCATCGGCGGCTCGGCCGACTACGCGATGTACCTGGCCAAGGAGGCGATCGCGCGGCCGATCGGCACCCGCAACCCGGACCCGCACGTGGCGAAGCTGGAGGAGGAGCTGTACGGGCTCCTGAACGAGACCGGGATCGGCCCGATGGGGCTCGGCGGCGACGTGACCGTGCTCAACTGCCACATCGAGCACGCGGACACGCACATGACCCTGAACCCGGTCGCGGTCAACTACCAGTGCTGGGCGGCGCGGCGGGCGACCGCGCACGTCTCGGCCGACGGCTCGACCGACTTCGACAGAGAGGCTTGAGGATGGCACGGCACGAGGTCACCTTCCCGATCCGCGACGAGCAGGAGATCCTGAAGCTCCGCGCCGGCGACGAGGTCGTCGTCCAGGGGCACATCATCGGGATCCGCGACCGCACCCAGATCCGGATCTTCGACGAGGGCGTCGAGCCGCCGATGGACCTCTCCGGCGCCTTCCTGCTCCACACGGCGCCGGGCGTCCGCAAGCTCGAGCCCGGCCCGGACGGCAGATCCCGCTACGAGAAGGTCTGCATCGGCACGACCACCTCGGCGCGGATGGTCCGCTTCACCGAGGGGCTCGGCTCCCGCTACGGCGTCCGCGCGATCTGCGGCAAGGGCGGCTTCCCCGACGAGGCGATCGAGCCGATGCGCGCGCACGGGATGGTCTACTTCGCGATCGTCGGCGGCGCCGCGGCCCTCGAGACGACGCAGATCGAGGAGATCGAGGAGGTCGCCTGGGAGGAGCTGATGCCCGAGTGCCTCTGGCGCTTCCGCGTCAAGGACTTCGGCCCCCTGACGGTCGGCATCGACGCCCACGGCAACTCGCTCTACCACGACGTCCAGGCCGCCGCGACCAAGAAGCTGGAGGAGCTCTATGCCCGCCTCTAACGGATTCAACGACGGCTTCCTCGACCTGCCCGAGCGGCCCGGCAAGCCGCGCGAGGTCGGGCTGACGCACGTGATCGACAAGGGCATGAACATCCGCGACATCGAGGGGATGTTCGACACGGGCGGCTCCTTCGTCGACATCGTCAAGCTCGGCTGGGGCACCTCGTACGTGACGAACAACCTCGAGAAGAAGATCGCGCTCTACCGCTCCTTCGAGACGCCGGTCGTCTGCGGCGGCACCCTCTTCGAGGCCGTCTACGGCCGCGGCCGGATCGACGAGTTCAAGACCTGGCTGCAGGAGCACCGCTTCTCGCACGTCGAGATCTCCGACGGCACGCTCGAGATCCCGCGCGAGCGGAAGCTGGAGCTGATCGCCGAGTTCGCCCGCGACTTCGTCGTCCTCTCCGAGGTCGGCTCGAAGGACTCCGACGTCGTCTACGCGCCCTACCAGTGGGTCGAGTGGATCAAGGAGGAGCGCGACGCCGGCGCCTGGAAGGTGATCACCGAGGCGCGCGAGGGCGGCACCGCGGGCATCTTCCGCCGCGACGGCGACATGCGCACCGGCCTGATCGACGAGATCGCCCACGAGATCGCGGTCGACGACCTGATCTTCGAGGCGCCGACGAAGGCCTCGCAGGCGTGGTTCGTCAAGCACTTCGGCCCGAACGTGAACCTCGGCAACATCCCGCCCGACGAGGTGATCCCGCTCGAGACGCTGCGGCTCGGCCTCCGCGGCGACACGCTCAAGGAGGTGCTGCTCGGTGGCGAGCCGGCACCCGCTTCCTGACGAGGCGCGGCTTCCCGAGCGCGACTGGGAGGCCCTGGGCGCCCGCGAGCTGCTCGCGGCGGTGCTCGAGGCCTTCCCCGGCCGCGTCTCGCTCGCCTGCTCCTTCCAGAAGGAGGAGTCGGTGCTGCTCGACCTGCTCTTCGAGCTCGAGCCGGCCGCGCGGGTCTTCGCGATCGACACGCACCACCTGTTCCCGGAGACCTACGCGCTCTGGCGGCAGGTCGAGCGCCGCTACGCGACGACGATCGAGGTCTTCGAGGGGCCGAGCGCCGAGGAGCTCGAGGCGGTGCACGGCCCGAGCCTCTGGGAGCGCAAGCCGGACCTCTACCTGGCGATCGCGAAGGTGGCGCCGCTGAACGAGGCGCTCGCCGGCCTCGACGCCTGGATCACCGGCATCCGCCGCGACCAGTCGCCGACCCGCGCCGACGCGCCGAAGCTCGGCTGGGACGAGGCGCACGAGCTCTGGAAGGCGAACCCGCTCGCCGACTGGTCGGGCGAGGACTGCTGGGCCTACATCCGCGAGCGCGACCTGCCCTACAACGAGCTCCACGACCGCGGCTACGAGTCGATCGGCGACACGCACTCGACGCTGCCCGGCGCCGGCCGCGAGGGCCGCTGGGCCGGGAGCGACAGGACCGAGTGCGGCCTGCACGCGCCGACCGGCCCGGAGGCGGCATGACGAGGCCCGCCCCGCAGCGGCTCTCGCACCTCGACGAGCTCGAGGCCGAGGCCGTCCACATCATGCGCGAGGTCGCCGCCGAGCTCGAGCGGCCGGTGCTGCTCTTCTCCGGCGGCAAGGACTCGATCGTGCTGCTGCGCCTGGCCGAGAAGGCCTTCCGCCCGGGCAAGTTCCCCTTCCCGGTCATGCACGTCGACACCGGGCACAACTTCCCCGAGGTGATCGAGTTCCGCGACCGCCGCGTCGCCGAGCTCGGCGAGCGGCTGCTCGTCGCCTCGGTGCAGGAGTCGATCGACAGGGGCCGCGTCGCCGAGCAGACCGGGCCGCGCGCCTCCCGCAACCAGCTGCAGACGACGACGCTGCTCGACGCGATCGCCGAGCACTCCTTCGACGCCGCGATCGGCGGCGCCCGCCGCGACGAGGAGCGGGCCCGGGCGAAGGAGCGGATCTTCTCGTTCCGCGACGACTTCGGCCAGTGGAACCCGCGCGCGCAGCGCCCCGAGCTCTGGAACCTCTACAACGCCCGGATCCGCAAGGGGGAGCACGTCCGCGTCTTCCCGATCTCGAACTGGACCGAGCTCGACGTCTGGCAGTACGTCGCCCGCGAGCGGCTGGAGCTGCCGCCGATCTACTTCTCGCACGAGCGGCAGGTCTTCCGGCGCGACAACATGCTCTACGCCGTCAGCGAGTTCGTCGAGCGGCTGCCCGAGGAGGAGCCGTTCACGGCGCACGTCCGCTTCCGGACGGTCGGCGACATGACCTGCACCGGCGGCGTCGTCTCCGAGGCGGGCACGATCGACGCGGTCGTCGACGAGATCGCGGCGACGCGGGTGACCGAGCGCGGCGAGACCCGCGCCGACGACCGCGTCTCGGAGGCGGCGATGGAGGACCGCAAGCGGGTGGGCTACTTCTGATGGCGACCAGCAAGGAGATGCTCGAGACCGAGCTGCTGCGCCTCGTCACCTGCGGCTCGGTCGACGACGGCAAGTCGACGCTGATCGGCCGGCTGCTCTTCGACTCGAAGTCGATCATGGTCGACCAGATGGAGCACATCGAGCAGACCTCGGCGCGCCGCGGCGACGGCTACGTCAACCTGGCGCTCCTGACCGACGGCCTCCGGGCCGAGCGCGAGCAGGGGATCACGATCGACGTCGCCTACCTCTCGTTCGTGACGCCGCGGCGGCGCTTCCAGCTCGCCGACGCGCCCGGCCACGTCCAGTACACGCGCAACATGGTCACCGGCGCCTCGACCGCGGAGCTCGCGATCGTGCTCGTGGACGCGCGCAAGGGCGTCGTCGAGCAGACCCGCAGGCACACCTACCTCGTGACGACGCTCGGGATCCCGCACGTCGTCGTCGCCGTCAACAAGATGGACCTGGTCGAGTTCTCCGAGCAGCGCTTCCGCGAGATCGAGGCGGAGCTGCAGGACCTCGCCGGCCAGCTCGGCGTGCCCGACCTGCGCGCGCTCCCGATCTCGGCGCTCCGCGGCGACAACGTCGTCGAGGCGACCGAGGCCCTCGCCTGGTACGACGGCCCGACGCTGCTCGAGCACCTCGAGACGGTCGAGATCGCCGCCGACCGCAACCTCGAGGACCGGCGCTTCCCCGTGCAGTGGGTGATCCGGCCGATGTCCGACGAGCACCACGACTACCGCGGCTACGCGGGCCAGGTCGCGAGCGGCGTCTGGCAGGCGGGCGACGAGGTGCTCGTGCTGCCCTCGGGCCGGCGCAGCCGCGTCGCCGCCGTCGAGACGGCCGACGGCCCGCTCGAGGCCGCCGCGCCGCCGATGTCGGTCACCGTCCGGCTCGAGGACGACCTCGACGTCGGCCGCGGCGACATGCTCGCCGACCCGGAGCGGCCGCCGACCGTCGCCCGCACGCTCGAGACGATCGTCTGCTGGATGAGCGAGCGGCCGCTCGAGCCGAGCGCCCGGCTCGTCCTCAAGCACACGACCCGGACCGTCCGCGCGATCGCCGACGAGCTCGTCTCGCTGGTCGACATCGAGACGCTCACCGACATCGAGCGGCCGGAGCGCCTGGAGCTGAACGACATCGGCAAGGTCGAGCTGCGGCTGGCCGAGCCGGTCGCCGTCGACCGCTACGCCGAGAACCGCACGACCGGCGCCTTCATCCTGATCGACGAGGCGACGAACGAGACGGTCGCGGCCGGGATGATCCGGGCGGCGCAGGAGTGACGCCGGGCGACGCGTCGTCAGGAGCCGGCGGCAGCGGCCTCGGCCCCCGTGACGCCCCGCCGGGCAGCGCGTCGTGACCTGGCAGTACGTCCTCGCGGGGCTGCTCGTCGGCACCCTCGTGGGGATGACGGGGATGGGCGGCGGCAGCCTGATGACGCCGATCCTGATCCTGCTCTTCAACTTCAACCCGAAGGTCGCCGTCGGCACGGACATCCTCCACGGCGCCGTCTTCAAGTCGTTCGGCGCCGCCCAGCACCGGCGGCTCGGCACCGTCCACGCGCGGCTCGCGCTCTGGATGCTGCTCGGGTCGGCGCCGCTCTCGCTCGTCGGCGTCCAGATCGCGAGCCGCTTCGGCGAGTCGGCGCAGGGGACGATGAGCAAGATCGTCGGCGGCGCCCTGATCGCCGGCGGCGTCGGCTTCGCCCTGAAGACGTTCCTGCACGGGGCCGGTGACGACGCGCCCTTCCTGCTGCAGCGCCGCGACCGGGTGATCGCCGTCGCGCTCGGCGCCTGCGGCGGCTTCGTCGTCGGCCTCACCTCGGTCGGCAGCGGCACCTTCTTCGGCCTCGTGATGCTGCTCGTCTACCCGCTGACGGCGCAGAAGATCGTCGGCACCGACATGACCCACGCGGCCGCGCTCCTCTGGGTCGCCGGCGCCAGCCACCTCCTGCACGGGAACGTCGACCTGACCGCGATCGGGCTGGCTGCTCGTCGGCTCGATCCCGGGCGTCCTCGTCGGCAGCCGCCTCTCGATCCGGGTGCCCGAGCGGCTGCTCCGGATCGCCTTCGCGATCGTCCTCTTCCTCGGCGGGATCAAGATCGTCGACGTGCCGGGCGCCGACACGATCGCGGTCGTCGGCCTGGCGCTCGCCGTCGCCGGCTTCGCCGTCTGGGGCATCCTCCGCGCCGTCCGGCCCGCGCCCGCCTGGGACTCGGACTGATGGCCGGCGCAGCGCAGCGCCCATCCCTACCGCGACACGGCGGTGATCGACTCGCGCGCGCCGCGGTTCAACCAGGCGACGATCGGGACGCTGGCGCTCGTCGGCGCCGTCACCGGCTGGTGGTGGATCTACGGGCTCCTGGCGCTCCAGTTCGCGCTCGGCCTCGGCTTCGGCCGCCGCTTCTGCCTCCCCTGCGTCGCCTACTTCGAGCTCGTCCAGCCGCGCTTCGGCGAGGGGCCGCTCGAGGACTCCCGCCCGCCGCGGTTCGCGAACATGGTCGGGCTCGGCTTCCTCGCCGCCGCCTTCGCCGTCTCGCTCGCCGGCCTGCCGCTCGCCGGCGCCGTCCTCGCCGCGATCGTCGCCGCGCTGGCGCTGCTCGCCGCCGTCACCGGCTTCTGCACCGGCTGCGAGGCCTACAAGCTCGGCTGCCGGCTGCGCGGCGAGCCGTTCGTCTCGTGCCCGCTGCCGCCGCGGCCCGGCGCGGTCGAGGCGCAGACGGACGCCGCCTGAGCGTCCGCCGCCGCGCGGCGCCACCGGCTGAAATCTACAATCGTCGACCGTGGCCCGCGCGCTCCCGACGCTGCTCGTGCTCGCGCTCCTGGGGGCGACCGCGGCGGCGTTCGCGCTGACCGAGAGCCTCAAGCTCGAGAAGACGCCGATCTACCGCACGCACGTCGGCCGTCCGATCCCGGGGCAGCCGAACCGCACCGGCCTCGCCCTCTTCTCGCCGGTCTGCCGCTGCGCGACCGACCACGTCGTCGTCCGCTTCTACCTGCGCAAGGCCGACCGCCTGACCGTCTCGATCGAGCGCAAGGGAGAGACCGTGGACACGCTCGTCCGCGACCGCAGCTACGGGCGCGGCTGGGTGCGGCTGACCTGGGACGGCGTCCAGCCGACCGGGATCGTCGTCCCGGACGGCGACTACACGCCCGTCGTCCACCTCGCCGCCGAGCACCGCACGATCGCGCTGCCGAACCCGATCACCGTCGACACGCAGGCGCCGGCGATCGACTCCACGAGCGTCGAGCCGACCGTGATCTCGCCGGACGGGGACGGCAAGGGCGACCGGCTGACGGTGACCTACGCGTTCAGCGAGAAGGGGCGCGCGACGCTCCTCGTCGGCTCGCACGTCGCCGTCCGCACCCGCTTCCCACGCACCTCGGGGCAGCTCCGCTGGTTCGGGAAGATCGGCGCCGAGACGCTTCCGAAGGGCGCCTACCCGCTGCGGCTCGTCGTCCGCGACCAGGCCGGCAACAGGACGAAGCCGCGCGCGCTCGGGACCGTCACGGTCCGCTACGTCACCCTCGGCCGGCGGCTGATCTCGGCCGGGCCGGGCGAGCGCTTCTACCTGCGGGTCTCGGCGGACGCGCCGGTGCAGTGGCGGCTGGCGGGCCGGACGGGCCGCGCGAAGCCGGGGACGATCGTGCTTCGGGCGCCGAAGCGGGCCGGCACCTACCGCCTCTTCGTCAGCGTCGCCGGGCACACCGCGACCGCCCGGGTCAAGGTGGAGCGGATCGGGTGACGCCGTGACGGCGGGGCTCGCCCAGGCCGGCGGCGTCGCCGGCGCGCTCGGCCTCTGCGCGCTGATGCTGGCGCCGCGGCGCTGGCAGCGGCTGCTCGGCTTCGGCGGCTGGGCGCTCGGGATGGCCGCGCTCGCGGCCTACCTCGCGCCGCACGGCCACCGCGGCCTGCTCGCGGGCGCCGCGGTCGTCGGGCTCGTGCTCGTCGCCCTCGGCGCGGCGGTGCTCGTCCGCTGGCCGTGGCTGCTGCCGTTCGTGGCGCTGGCGCTCGTGCCGGCGCGGATCCCCGTCTCGGTCGGTGACACCGAGGCGAACCTGCTGCTGCCGCTCTACGGCGTCGTCGGCGCCGCCGCCCTCGCCCTGGCCTGGGAGCTGCCGGGCGAGGACGACCGCCGCCGCGAGCTCGGGCCGCTCGCCTGGCCGCTCGGGCTCTGGGTCGCCTGGACCGGGATCTCGTTCGCCTGGACGCGCGACGTCCGCGAGGGCGCGATCGAGCTCGTCTTCTTCGTGCTCCCCTTCGGCCTCCTGGCCGTCTCGCTCGCACGGCTCCGCTGGCGGCCGGTCAACGTCGTCCGCCTCTACGCGCTGCTCGCCCTCGAGGGGCTCCTGTTCGCGGCGATCGGGCTCTACCAGTGGGCGACCCGCGACGTCTTCTGGAACCCGAAGGTGATCGTCCCGAACGCCTACCTGAACTTCTACCGGGTCAACTCGGTCTTCTACGACCCGTCGATCTACGGGCGCTTCCTCGCCGTCGCGATCCTCGCCGGGGTCGCCGCGATCCTCTGGGGCAGCTCGCGGCGGACGGCGGCCGCGGTCGTCGCGGTGATCGCCGTCACCTGGCTCGGGCTCTACTACTCGTACTCCCAGTCGAGCTTCACGGCGCTCGCCGCCGGCCTCCTGATCGCCGCTGGCCCTGCTCTGGCGCTGGCGCGCGCTCGCAGCGCTCGCCGTCGCCGTCGCTGCTCGTCGCCGGGATCGGCCTCGCCAACCCGCACATCCGGCACACGCTCACGCACCGCACCTCGACGAGCTGGAACAAGGCGACGAGCGGTCGCGCCTCGCTCGTCGGCAACGGCGCCCGCGTCGCGCTGCACAACCCCGTGCTCGGCGTCGGCGTCGGCGGCTTCAAGCGCGCGTACGCGGACGAGGTCGGCCTCAAGGGCAAGGAGCCGAAGGCGGCCGCGTCGCACACGACCCCGGTGACCGTCGCCGCCGAGACGGGCGCGCCCGGGCTCCTGCTCTTCTCTGGCTGCTGGCGGCGGCGCTCTGGGCGGCGCTCCGGCGGCCGCTGCGCGGGTTCGCGGGGCGGGCGTCCGCCGCGTTCGGGATCATGCTCGCGGCGATCGCGGTGCACAGCCTCTTCTACAACGCCTTCTTCGAGGACCCGATGACCTGGGGCCTGCTCGCCCTGACGGCCGTGGCCGTCCGGGCCGAGGGGCGCAGGTGATCGGCGACTGGCGGCGCGCGCTCGTGCTCGCGCCGCACACCGACGACGGCGAGTTCGGCTGCGGCGGCACGATGGCGCGGATGGTCGAGGCGGGCGTCGAGGTGCGCTACGTCGCCTTCTCGATCGCGACCCGCTCGCTGCCCGAGGGCTTCCCGCCCGACACGCTCGACCGCGAGGTGCGCGAGGCGACGACCGAGCTCGGGATCCCGGCCGACTGCCTGACCGTGCACGACTTCGACGTGCGCACCTTCCCCGAGCACCGCCAGGAGATCCTCGAGCTCCTGGTCGCGACCTGGGAGGAGTGGCGGCCGGACGTCGTCTTCCAGCCGAGCCTGCACGACGTCCACCAGGACCACCAGACGATCGCCCAGGAGGGGCTGCGCGCCTTCAAGCGGACGACGATCCTCGGCTACGAGATCCCCTGGAACAACTTCGACTTCGCCTACCAGTGCTACCTGGCGCTCGACCGCGCCCACGTCGAGCGGAAGGTGGCGGCGCTCGAGCGCTACGCCTCGCAGAAGCACCGCCGCTACTCCGACCCCGAGTACGTCTGGAACGTCGCCCGCACCCACGGGATCAACGTCAACCGGGAGTACGCCGAGGTCTTCCAGGTCT
>CAWIUN010000008.1:0-81681 GCA_963839285.1 uncultured Actinomycetes bacterium | reverse complement strand
GCGGCGGCGCGCGCGATCGTGGAAGGAACGGTGGCGGGGTGGATCGAGCCGCAGGGTCCGCCGGACATCGAGGAGTTCCCTGTGCACGAGATGACCGGCGCGGGCGTCAGCTCGGTTCGAGTTCTCGGCCGCCCGCGCCCGGGATCGCGTAACGACACGGCGGGCGGCCGCCAGAGCCCGGCTGCCGCCTCGCGAACGTCGGGGTGCATTCGCGACCAGCGCTTGCCCAGACGAACGCCGCCACACCTCTTGCTGCGCGTCGCCGTCAGAACGAGACGTCGACCGGTACACCCCCGACGAGCGTCTGGTACACGACGCAGTAGCGTTCGGTCAGGCGCAGCAGCGTCGCGAGCGACTCCTCGTCGAGGCCGTCCTCGAGGTCGAACCTGAGGCGGATGCGCGTGAAACCGACCGGTACGCCCTCGTCCTTGCCGAGGCCGAGCGTCCCGCGGAAGTCGAGGTCTCCCTCGGCGTGGACGGTTCCCCGGACGTCCAGGCCGAGCGCCGTGGCGACGGCCAGAATCGTGACGCCGGCGCAGGCGACGAGCGCCTGCAGGAGCATGTCGCCCGAGCAGGCGAGGAGGCCGGTTCCGCCGGTGGCGGGATGCAGGCCCGCCTTGACGAGCGCCCGCCCCGTCTCGACGTCGCACGCGAGCTCGTTCGCTCCGAGCCGCCCCTCGGCCCGCAGCGTCAGACGCGCGGCCCCCGCGTTCTCGCGGTAGCGCTCCTTGAGCGGCGCCTGTACTGCCTTCAAGTCGGCTTGTTCCACGCCGTCCTCTCGTCCTATGATCCGCGGATGCCGCGCTACATGATCGTACGCAGCTTCGACGTCGGCGAATCGGACATGCCGGCAGTCGGCCGCCGGTCGAGGGAGATCGTCGAGACCGACCTGACCGAGATCGTCTGGGAGCACAGCCACGTCGTGGTCGACGATGGCGGCCTCGTACGCACCTTCTGCGTCTACGAAGCGCCGAACGAGGCGATCGTCCTCGAGCATTCGAGTCGGCTCGGGCAGCACCGGATCGATTCGCTCCAGGAGATCGTCGGCGACGTCACTCCTGCCGACTTTCCGGCCGTCTGACGTCGTCGAGGTGGAATGAGGCGGTGCTCGCGAGCGCGAGCTTCCGCCGGAGTGAGCTGCGGCGGTCGGCGTCGTCCTCGGCGACGAGATCGAGCGCCTCGCGATAGAGCAGGGCCGCATGATCCTTCGCCCAGCCGCGCTCGGCCTGCACCGCCGCGCGTGTGAGCTGCTCGATCGCCCTGTCGTAGTCGCCGGCGGCAAGCCAGTGGCGCGCCATCGCCCCGATCGCCTGAGCTGACGTTCCCGTCGACCGCTCGAAGAACTCGGCCACGATCGCATGCCGGCGGGCCCGGTCGGAGCGGGGCAGCAGCTCGTAGGCGACGTCCCGGATCATGACGTGGGTGAACACGTACTGCTGCTGGTCCTCGATGATCGAGTTCGGCTCCCGGCGGATGAGGTCGCGTCGCTCGAGCTCGTCGAGGACGGGGCTCAGGTCGCGTTCCGCGGTGAGCGCCTCGAGCGCGTGGGCCCAGAAGACCTTGCCGATCACGGCGGCGTCCAGGAGGAGCGCCCGATCGCGTGCGGGCAGCGCGTCGAGCCGGGCGGAGACGAGCGCGCGGATGCTCGTCGGAAGGATCCCGCTCGAGGTCTCGCCGATCGTCGCCGCGAGCTGCTCGATGAAGAGCGGGTTCCCCTCCGCGATCTGGATCACCTCGTCGGCCCGCGTCCCGTCGGCGAGCCGACGGACAGCGAGCCGGCGTGCCTCCTCGTCGCCGAGCGGCCCGAGCGTCAGGCTCGTGTAGCTCGCGAGCCGACCACCCCACGCGGCCCGCGCGTCGAGGAACTCGGGGCGCGCGAGCGTCACGAGCAGGAGCGGGAGCCCGTGCGATCGCATCGCGAGCGTCTCGATCAGGTCGAGGAGGTTCGGGTCCGCCCAATGCACGTCCTCGAAGACGAGAATCGTGGCTTGCTCGCGCGCGGCGGCCTCGATGAACCGGCGGGTGGAGGCGAACAGCGCCTCGCGATCGGCCGCGGCCGCTCCGGTCTCGATCCCGAGGATGCCGCCGAGGTGACCTGCGACCGTCGCAGCCTCGTCGCGGCTCGCGATCAGCGCGTCGGCCCGCTCGTGCAGCTTCCGGTCGATGACGTCCGGCGGATCGCTCTCGTAGCTGTCGCAGAGCCGCATCAGGTGGGTGGCGAGGGCGCCGTAGGTCCCGCTCTCCCGGTACGGGAGCGAGCGGCCACGCACGGCGCGTGCGCCCTCCGCCTCTTGCTCGGCGACGAAGCTCGCGGCGAGGGTGGTCTTGCCGACACCGGCGGGGCCGAAGATCGAGACGAGGCTCGGCATCTGCTCGGCGAGCACCCGGCTCCACAGCGCCCGCAGCAGCGACAGCTCCGGCTGCCGGCCCACGATCGAGCTCTCGACCGGCTGCCGCTCCCCCGCGTCGGTCAGAGCCTCGAGGGCGATCCAGGCGCTGAGCGGCTCGAGCTTCCCCTTCGCGGTGACCGGGTCGGTCGGCCTGTAGGCGATGACGTCGCGCGTCTCGAGGTATGTCTGCTCGCCGACGACGACGCCGTTGATCGGTGCGCCGCTCTGCAGCCTGGAGGCGGTGTTCACGACGTCGCCCGCGACCATGGACTCGCCGAGCGCGGGACGCGCGTCGACGGTGACGACCGCGTCACCGGTGTTGACGGCGATGCGGATCTGCAGTCCGCTCTCGGCGAGCCGGCCGACGTTCTCGCGCACGACGAGCGCCGCCCGCACAGCGCGCTCGGCATCGTCGCCGTGCGCGAGCGGCGCCCCGAAGACGCCCATCACGGCGTCGCCGATGAACTTCTCGACGATGCCGCCGAACGACTCGATCTCCCGCCGAACGAGCTCGTGGTACGGCGTGAGGAGGGCGCGGACGTCTTCAGGGTCGAGCGTCTCCGCGCGCGCGGTGAAACCGACGAGGTCGACGAAGATGATCGTGACGATCCTTCGCTCTGCGCGCGGGGCGGCATCGGTCGCGAGCGGCAGGCCGCACGCCAGGCAGAACCGGGCGATCGGCGGGTTGTCCTGGTTGCACGCGACGCAGCGCATCGGCGAAGCGTATGACAGCCGGACGGGCCGTTCGAGTCGGCGCGGAGCAGGCGTCGACGGCGTCGCGGTCGAAGAAAGGACGGCGGCTAGGGCTCGACGAGTCCCTCGCGGACGGCGTAGCGCGTCAGCTGCGCGGTCTTGTGCAGGCCCAGCTTGCCGAGGATGTTGGCGCGATGACGGTCGACGGTCTTCGGGCTGACGACGAGCACCTCGGCGATCTCCTGCGCGGTCAGCCCCTCCGCGATCAGCTTGACGACCTCCCGCTCGCGCTCGGTGAGGGAGCCGTTCGACTCGGCGGCGACGTGGCGGCGCATCGAGCCGGGATAGACGAACGGCGCGCCGCGGAGCGCCGCGCGGCAGGCGTCGACGATCTCGCGGTCGGCCTGCTGCTTGAGCACGTAGCCGGCGGCGCCGGCCTCGACCGCCTCGCGCACGTACTGCTCGCGGTCGTACATCGAGAGGAGCAGGACCCGCACCTCGGGATGCAGCTGCGCGATCTGCCTCGCCGCCTGCAGACCGGTCAGACGCGGCATCGCCACGTCGAGGATCGCGAGGTCGACACCGCCGGCGCGGGCGACCGCCTCGACGCCGTCCTCGGCCTCGGCGACGACCGAGAGGTCGGGCTCCGGGTCGAGCACGCTGCGGAGGCCGTGCCGGACGATCTCGTGGTCGTCGGCGACGAGCAGCCTCGCCGGGAAGGGCACGGGCACCTCACGCCTCCCCGGCCGGGAGCGGCAGCGTCAGGCGGACGGTGACGCCGCCGAGGTCGCCGTGCGGGACGAGGACGAGGCGGCCGTCGAGCAGGTGCGCCCGCTCGCGCATCCCCTGCAGCCCCGGCCCCTCCCGCGCGTCCGGAGGCAGGCCGACGCCGTCGTCGGAGACCGTCAGCGAGAGGGTCGGGGCGTCGACCGCGAGCACGAGCTCGAGCGTCGAGGCGCCCGCGTGCCGGAGCGCGTTCGTGACCGCCTCCTGGGCGATCCGGTAGACGGCGAGCTCGAGCTCGCGCGGGAGCCGGAGGGGCGCGGGCAGCCTGCCGGCGGACGACGATCGCCGAGTGCTCGACCGCCCCGGAGAGGAGCGCGTCGAGCGCGGCGGCGAGACCGAGGTCCTCGAGCACGCCCGGCCGCAGCAGCCACGCGAGCTGGCCGACCTCCTCGAGCGTCTCCCGTGCCTCCTCGCGGACGGCGGCGAGGCGCTCCCGCAGCTCGGGCGGCGCGACCGCGATCGCCGGGTTCAGCTCGAGCAGGATCCCGGTCAGCCGCTGCCCGATCTCGTCGTGCAGCTCCTGGCCGACCCGCCGGCGCTCGCCCTCGAGCGCGGCGAGGGCGTGCTCCGCGCTCCGGCGGCGCTCGTCGTCGAGCCGCTCGAGCATCTCGTTGAAGGTGCGCGTCAGCTCGCGCACCTCGGCGCAGCCCGTCCTCGGGCAGCTGCGTCCGCGCGGCCGAGCAGGTCGACCCCCCGCATCGCGCCGAGCACGTCGAGGAGCGGTCGCAGCCCGGCCCGCAGCAGGAGCGCGTCGATGCCGATCACGAGCGCGGCGCCGGCCGCGAGCACGACCGCCTGGGCGCCGGTCAGCGGCCAGGAGATCGTCAGCGGGCTGAGTGCGAGCACGAGCACGCCCGCGACCACGGCGACGCCGTTGACGGCGACGATCCCGACGTAGAGCGGGAGCAGGTCGTACGCGGCGCCGACGCGGGCGAACGCGCGTCCCGCCCGCCGGGGGATCGCGGTGCGCGGGCGGCCGGCGGCCGCCGCCCGCGGCGTGGCTCGATCCGCGTGGTCCATCGAAGCCTCCTCGCTCGAGCCTAGCCCGGGCCGTCGCGGCCGGTGCCGCGGGAATCTACTGGGCCGCGTCCGCGAGCTTCCCGAGCGGCCGCCGCTCCTGCTCGGCCGCCGCCGCGGTCTCCCCGAGCTGCGTCTCGATCGCGTCGACGAGCTTCCGGGCGGCGCGCCTGCCGAAGCGGCCCGAGCGCTCGAGCGCCGCCGTCGCGAGCGCGTGCATCTGCCGCAGCTCCTCGGGGTCGTCCGTGGCGCCGACGACGTCGTCGAGCGTGCCGACCACGTGGCCGGGCTTGCCGTGCTCGAGCTCCTCCGCCGCACGGGCGAGGCGTTCCTGGACACCGGCGTTCATCGCAGAACCTCCTGGTTCGCGTCTCGTTTCTCGCCGCCACGGTCCCGGCCGGCGAGCCGAGCGCGCCATGGGGGTTTCCATGTATCTGCTCACACTCTTGTGAAGAGGTTCTGCACGGGGCAGACTGGGAGACCGCAGCGCCCGCTGCGACCCCCACCCGCCTCTCCTGCCCGTGGTGCCACCCGCCCTGAAACTCGTCTTCGCCGACGACGACGCCGCGACCAGGACGCTGGTGCGGACGCTGCTCGACCTGGTCGAGTCGGTCGAGGTGGTCGGCGAGGCCGAGAACGGCGAGGACGCGGTCGAGCTCGTGCGCGACCACGAGCCCGACGTCGTCCTGCTCGACGTCGAGATGCCGCGGCTCGACGGCCCCGCGGCCGCCGAGCTGATCCGGGCGCTGCGGCCGCAGACGCAGATCGTCCTCCACACCGCCCAGCCCGCCTCCGAGGCCCGGATCCGCGCGGCGCGGCTCGGGCTGCCGCTGCTCGACAAGATGCGCTTCGACGACGTGATCGCGGCGCTGCACGCGCCCGGCGAGGCGGCCGACGGCGACCCGCAGCTCGAGGCCGCGGTCGTCTCGGCGCTCGCCGCCCGCGGCGGCCAGCCGGTCGTCGTCGTCCGGCCGGACGGCTCGGTGCCGTTCTACAACGAGCTCGCCGCCGAGCTCCTCGGCCTGCCGCTCCCGGCGCTGCCGTCGCACATCGACGAGTTGCGGCGCAACTACGACGTGCTCGACCTCGACGGGACGCCGCGCCCGCCCGACGACCGGCCGAGCTCGCGCGCGATCGCGAGCCACAGGCCGCTCAGCGAGGTCGTCCTGCTCGCCAGGAACGGGACGAGGCTCGAGACCGAGGTGACCGTCCTGCCCTTCTTCGGCGAGGGCGGCGCCTTCGCCGGCGCGGCGGTCTACTTCCGCCCGCTCCGCGCGTAGCCGGGTCGCTTCACTTCCGATACTCTCGGGCGCGGACCGGTCTCGACCAGGAGGAGTAGGGCAAGGATGCGCAAGGCCATCGTCTCACTGACCGTGCTCGCACTCGGCGTGCTCGGCGTCACCGCGGTCGGGAGCGCCGGCAGTGCGGCGCCGTCGTCCGCAGCCGCCGCCGCCGCGTGCTCCAAGGGCAGCCTGAAGCTCGTCACCGACGGGCAGCTCACGATCGGCACCGACAACCCGGCCTACCCGCCGTGGTACGCGGGCGGCTCGCCGAAGGGCTCGAAGTGGAAGATCAACGACCCGTCGACCGGCAAGGGCTTCGAGTCCGCCGTCGCCTACGCGGTCGCGAGATCCCTCGGCTTCGCGAAGAGCGAGGTGGAGTGGGTCTACACCCCGTTCTCGAAGGCGTACGCGCCCGGCAAGAAGTCGTTCGACTTCGACATCAACCAGATCTCCTACACGCCGGCGCGCGCGAAGGTCGTCACCTTCGGCGCGTCCTACTACGACGTCAACCAGGCGGTCGTCGTCGTCAAGGGCACGAAGATCGCCGGGATCCGCTCGAAGAAGGGCCTGCGCGCGTTCAAGCTCGGCGCGCAGCTCGGGACGACGAGCTACGACTACATCGTCAAGAACCTGAAGCCGTCGTCGCGGCCGCTCGTCTTCGACACGAACGACCTGGCCGTGCAGGCGCTGAAGAACAAGCAGATCGACGGCCTCGTCGTCGACCTGCCGACCGCGTTCTACGTGACCGCGGTGCAGGTGCCGAACTCGAAGATCCTCGGCCAGTTCCCGAGCGTCAAGGGCGGTGAGCACTTCGGGATGGTGTTCCAGAAGGGCAACTCGCTCGCCGGCTGCGTCAACCAGGCGCTCGCGAAGCTGAAGCGGAACGGCACGCTGAAGAAGCTGCAGCAGCAGTGGCTGGCGAAGGCGACCGGCGCGCCGGTCCTGAAGTAGCGGCGCCGCGCCCGCGCGCGCTCGACCGGTGGCGCTTCGGCCGCGAGGGCGGCCGGAGCGCCGCCGTCGCCCTGCTCTCGACCGTCGTCTGCTTCGGCGCGGCCGCCCTCGCGATCACGCACGCGCCCGGCTGGCCCGAGGTCAAGACCTTCTTCTTCGACGGGAGCTACTTCCGCGCCTCGTTCCCCGAGATCGCGCGCGCCTTCGGCCTCAACGTCAAGATCTTCCTGATCGCGGAGGCCTTCATCCTCGTCTTCGCGCTCCTCGTCGCGGTGCTGCGCAGCCTCCCGGGGCCGGTCTTCTTCCCGCTGCGGGCGCTCGCGATCGTCTACGCGGACTTCTTCCGGGGCGTGCCGACGATCCTCGTGATCGGGCTGCTCGGGCTCGGCGCGCCGGCGCTGCAGCTCTCGGGCGTCCCGACCTCGCAGGTCTTCTGGGGGATCGTCTCGCTCGTGCTCGTCTACACCGCCTACGTCTCGGAGGTCTACCGCGCCGGGATCGAGTCGGTGCACCCGAGCCAGGAGGCGGCGGCGCGCTCGCTCGGCCTCAGCCGCGGCCAGACGCTGCGGACGGTCGTCCTGCCGCAGGCGGTCCGGCGCGTGATCCCGCCGCTTCTGAACGACTTCATCGGCCTGCAGAAGGACACCGCGCTCGTCGGCACGCTCGGCGTCGTCGAGGCGTTCAAGCAGTCGCAGATCGACGCCGCCGCCACCTTCAACTACACCTCGATCCTGGCGGCCGCCGTCCTCTTCGTCGCGATCACGATCCCGCTCGCGCGGTTCACCGACTGGCTGATCCTGCGCGACCGGCGCCGGCGGCAGGCGGGGGCGCTCGCATGAGCGACGCGCTCGCGATCGAGGGGCTGCACAAGTCGTTCGGCAAGGTGCCGGTGCTGCGCGGGATCGACCTCGCCGTCGCCGAGCACGAGGTCGTCTGCCTGATCGGCGCCTCCGGCTCGGGCAAGTCGACCCTGCTCCGCTGCGTCAACCTGCTCGAGCCCGTCGACGCGGGCCGGATCGTCGTCGACGGCGAGGAGATCACCGGGCGCGGCGTCGACGTCAACCGCGTCCGCCGCGGGATCGGGATCGTCTTCCAGGCCTTCAACCTCTTCCCGCACATGAGCGTGCTCGCGAACGTGACGCTGGCGCCGCGGCTCGCGCTCGGGGTCTCGCGGCGCGAGGCGGAGGCGCAGGCGGACGCGCTGCTCGAGCGCTTCGGGCTCGCCGACAAGCGCCGCGAGTACCCGGACCGGCTCTCGGGCGGCCAGCAGCAGCGGGTCGCGATCGTGCGCGCGCTCGCGATGCAGCCCGAGCTGCTCCTGCTCGACGAGGTCACGAGCGCGCTCGACCCGGAGCTCGTCGCCGAGGTGCTCTCGGTGATCCGCGAGCTCGCCGCGGGCGGGATGACGATGCTGATCGCGACGCACGAGATGGGCTTCGCCCGCGACATCGCCTCGCGCGTCTGCTTCCTCGACGGCGGCGTCCTGCTCGAGCAGGGCCCGCCGGAGCAGATCTTCTCGGCGCCGCGCGAGGAGCGGACGCAGCGGTTCCTGCAGCGGATCGTCGAGGCGGGGCGGCTGTGAGCTCCCGACGCGGAGCTGCTGGCGGCGATCCAGGAGGCGGCCTCCGTCGCCGGGCTGCGCCACGTCTACGGCGACGAGCCCTTCCCGCGCGAGGCGGTGGTCGAGCGCTGGCGCGGCTACACCGGCGCGGTCTTCCTCGACCCGGACGAGCGCGGCTTCTCGGCGATCGCGGACGAGTGGCTGGACGGGCTCTACGTCCGGCCGGCGTTCTGGGGGACGGGCGTCGCCGCCGAGCTCCACGACCGGGCGGTCGCCGCGCTGCGCGACGCGGGCGTCGGGACGGCGCGGCTCTGGGTGCTGGAGGCGAACGACCGCGCCCGCCGCTTCTACGAGCGCCGCGGCTGGCGGCCGGACGGGTCGACGCGGGTCGTGCCGTTCCCGCCGCACCCGCTCGACGTCGGCTACTCGCTCGAGCTCGACCTCGACCCGTCCGGCCTCACGTTTCGCGCCGCGGCCGCTGCGGTCATACGTCCGCCATGGCGGAGTCCGGGGGCGAGAGCAGGAAGACCGTGCTCGTGGCGCTCGGCGCCAACGCGGCGATCGCGCTCGTCAAGGGCGGCGCCGGGCTTCTGAGCGGCTCCGCGGCCCTGCTCGCCGAGGCCGCGCACTCGGTCGCGGACACCTCCAACCAGGGCCTCCTGCTCGTCTCGCTCTCCCGCTCCGACCGGCCGGCCGACGAGGAGCATCCCTTCGGCTACGGGCGGGAGCGCTTCTTCTGGGTCCTGCTCGCGGCCTTCGTGATCTTCCTCTCCGGCGGCGTCTTCTCGATCGCGGAGGGGCTGTTCCGGATCGTCAGCGGCGGCGCCGACGAGGGCGGCTTCCTGCTCGTCTACGGCGCGCTCGGCTTCGCGCTGCTCGCCGAGGGGATCTCGCTCGTCCGCGCCGTCCGGCAGACGCGCGCGGCCGCGCGGGAGGCGGGCCTCCCCTTCGTCGAGTTCGTCCGCGTCAGCAAGGAGCCGACGGTGAAGACGGTCGTCTCGGAGGACGCGGCCGCCGTCGCCGGCGTCGTCATCGCCCTCGCGGGCACCGCGGCCCACCAGCTGACCGGCAACCCGATCTGGGACGAGGGCGCGGCGATCGTGATCGGCGTCGCTCCTCTGCGTCGTCGGCGTCGCGCTCGCCCGCGACACGAAGGGGCTGCTGCTCGGCGAGCCTGCGCGGCCCGAGGAGCGCGAGCGGCTGCGCGAGACGATCCTGCGCCACGACGAGGTCGAGGACGTGCTCGAGCTCCTGACGATGTACAACGGGCCGCAGTCGCTGCTCGTCGCCGTCCGCCTCGACTTCCGCGACGACGTGCCGGCCGGCGACGTCGAGCGCGTCTCCTCGCTGCTCGAGGAGGAGCTCCGGGACGCGCTGCCCGACGTGCGCCAGGTCTTCCTCGACGCGACGAGCGGCGCTAGCGGCACGAGCCGGCGAGCGCCAGCATCTGCGCCTCGGTGAGGCCGTCCCGGAGCGTGTTCGTCAGCCAGGCGCGGGTCGGCCCGATCCGCCAGGCGACCTGCCGGACCTTGCCCGACTCGAGGTAGAGGTCGTAGTCGCGGCCGTCGCGCGTGATCGTCCTCGTCGGGTCCTCGAGCACGGGCGGATCCGCCCAGGTCGTGAACATCCAGAGCAGCGACCGGCCCGCGCCCCGGGTCGCCGAGAGCGCGATCGCCGGGTGGCCGTCGAGGACGTAGCGGCGCGCGGCGGCGCCCTCCGGCCACCAGTAGTCGCGGCGGCAGCTTCGTCGGCGCGCAGGTGCGGATGCCGTTCCGGACCGCGTGCACGAGCGCGGCGCCGCGGCCGCCGTCGCCCGCGAGCGTCGGCGCCGCCCGCTTCGTCCGCGAGCCCTTCGAGCCCGAGCCGCCGCCGCCCGCCGCCGGCTTCGGCGCGGGCGCGGCGCCGAGCCAGCGCCTGACCGTCCGCTTCAGCTGCGCGTCCGAGGCCCGCAGGTAGGAGGCGCCGCCGACGCTGTAGTCCTGTCCGGGCACGGTCAGCCGCACGAGGTTCCCCGACGGCGTCGTCCGGATCGTGTCGACGAGCGTCCAGACCTCCTTCAGGCTGGAGATGTCCGAGGTCGTCGCGTGCGCGAACGCGTTGATCAGGCTCCGCACCTCGAGCACGTCGTAGCGGTGCTCGAGCGCCTGGCGGGCGGCCTCGCGGAGGACGAGCTGCTGGCGCGAGGCGCGCACGAGGTCGGAGTCGGTGTGCCGGTAGCGGGCGAACGCGAGCGCCTGCGTGCCGTCGAGGCGCTGGTAGCCGGGCCGCAGGTCGATGTTCGCGTAGTTCGTCCCGGGCGTGCCGACGTTCTCGTTGAAGTAGCGCTGGTCGACGGGGACGTAGAGGCCGCCGAGCCGGTCGACCATCGTCTTGAAGCCGCGGAAGTCGATCTCGACGAAGTGGTCGATCTGGACGCCGAAGGCCTCGCGCACGGTCTTCGTCAGCAGCTGCTCGCCGCCGTAGTCGAAGGCCATGTTGACGCGGTCGTGCCCGTGGCCGGGGATCGCGACGTAGAGGTCGCGCGGGATCGAGAGCAGCGCGACCCGGTCGGAGCCCGGGTCGACCCGCGCGAGGATGATCGTGTCCGAGCGGGCCTGGTTGCCGGAGTCCCAGCGGTGGTCGCTGCCGATCAGCAGGATCGTCTGCGCCTTCGGGTCGACGAGGAGCGGCGGCTCGAAGCCGTCCTGCCCGCTCGTGCCGTCCGAGGCGATCGTGCCGGTGCCGCTCGCCGGCGGCTCGGTCGTCGTCGGCACGAGCACGTGCCGGGGCCGCCTGTGCAGCTCCGGCTCGACGGCGTCGACGACCTGCTTCTTCGGGCCGGCCTGGAGCTCGTCGAGGACGGCGTTCGCCTGCCACCAGGCGATCCCGAGCCCGACCGCGGCGAGAGCCGCGAGGACGCCCACCGCGATGCCGAGCTTGCGCCACACACAGGGTGGCGTACCGCGTCAGGCGCGGCGTAACACGAGGGAACGGACGCGCCTGCGCTCGGCCGGCAGGTAGAAGCCGAGCGGCAGGAGCACGAACGGGTAGGCGACGCAGAGCCCGACCGCGACGCGCGAGCGGCACGTCGAAGGCCCAGGCGATCCCGGTCAGCGCCCCGGCCGTCCCCGCGACGAGCAGGACGCGCCGCCACTGGTAGGCGACCGGGTAGACGCGGCGGCTCCGCAGCCACATGCCGACGAAGAGCGCCAGGTAGGCGACGATCGTCGCGATCGCGGCGCCCATCATCCCCAGGGCGGGGATCAGCGCCAGGTTCAGGGCGACGTTCACGACCGCGGCCGCGCCGGTGACGACCCAGTTGAACTGCGTCTTGCGGGCGCGGCCGATCCCGATCGCGAGCACGGAGTAGCCCGAGTAGGCGGCGGTCGCGAACGCGAGCAGCGGCACGGCCTGCGAGGCGCGGTCGAACTGGCCGCCGGGGGCGAGCACGCCGACGATCCAGGGGGCGAGCGCCCCGAGCGCGAGCGAGACCCAGCAGGTCGCAAAGAGCAGGTAGGTGAGCACGAACGAGTAGGTGCGCCTCGCCTGCGCGTCGTCGCGGATCGAGTAGGCGAACGCGGGCCAGGCGAGCTGGAACGCGGTCATCAGGAAGACGATCACCGAGGCGACGCGCACGGCCATCGAGTAGACGCCGACCTCGCCCTGGCCCTTCAGCTGCCCGATCAGCAGCCGGTCGATGAAGTTGATCGCCCAGAGCGCGAGCGCGGCCGGCACGAGCGGCATCCCGAAGCTGTTCATCGCCCGCAGCAGGCGCCGGTCGAACTGGAGCCCGAGCTGGTAGCGGCGGTAGCCGAGCAGCACGGCGTAGACGGTCAGCGTGCCGAGGAAGTTGCCGATCACGGCGCCGATCGCGCCCTTGTGCGCGCCGACGACGAGCGCGATCGTGGCGCCGATCGTGATCAGGACGTTGGCGACGCTCGCGATCGCGAACTGGACGGGCCGCTCCTCGACGCGGAAGAGCGCCGTCATCTGCTGGTAGTTCATCTGCGCCCAGAGGCCGACGAAGCCGGCGCGGACGAGCCAGGGGTCGTCGAGCTTCAGCCAGTCGGAGAGCGGGCCGGCGAAGGCGACGCCGACGGCGAGCCCGAGCGTCGCCATCGCCATCGTGAACCAGAAGGAGGTGCGGACGACGACGAGCCGCTTCCCGGGCTCCTCGGAGTCGAAGTAGAAGCGGAAGAAGGCGCTCGTGATCCCGAGCCGCAGCAGGATCACGAGCACGCCGGTCAGGGCGATGACCGTCTCGATCCGGCCGAAGCCGACCGTGCCCAGGTAGCGGGCGTAGATCGGGATCAGGAAGACCGCGATCAGGCGCGAGAGGATGCCGCCGAGCCCGTAGATCGCCGACTGGGTGCCGAGCCGCTTGATCTCGCGCGCGAGCATCGGCTAGAGGCGCTCGTAGAGGTCGAGCAGGCGGCGCGCGATCACGTCGACGTCGTGCACGCGCTCGACGTAGGCGCGGCTCGCGGCGCCGACCTCGCGGCGGCGGGCGGGCGACTCGACGAGCGGCCGGAGCGCGTCCACGAGCGTCTCCTTCGTCGCCGGGACGAGCGGCACCTTCGTCCCGTAGTGCCGCTCTGCCTGCGCGACGAGCTCGGGCCGCAGGTGGGTGACGACCGGCTTGCCGAGCGCCATCGCCTCGAGCGCGAAGATCCCGTGCCAGCCGGCGTTCAGCTGGTCGACGACGATGTCTGCCCGGCGGTAGCGCTCGCGGGCCAGGTCGTGCGGGATCCCCTCGACGATCTCGAGCTCGACGGGCAGCTGCGCGCAGGCGGCGATCACGTCGTCGGTGCCCTTGCGGGCGCGGTTCGAGGGCGCGTGGACGACGAGCGGCCGCTCGCGGTCGGAGGGCGGCTCGGGCACGAACGGGCGCAGGTCGAGCCCGGGCGGGATCAGCTCGGCGTCGGGGACGGCGGCGAGCGCGGCGAACGAGCCGACGACGCGCGCGTCGGCCGCCCGCGCGTAGGCGAGCTGCTCGGGCGTCTTGCCGCGCCAGTCCGAGCCGAGGAAGTGCAGCACCGACTTCTTCCGCGCGGCGCGCAGGAGCGGGAACTGGAGCGACTTCGGCACGAGCGTCAGGCCGAAGTAGAAGTGGAAGACGTCGGTGCGCGGGAGCAGGCCCGCGAACGCCGCCCACTGCCTCGGCTGCCGGCGGAGCTGGCCGCCGCGCAGGTGCAGGTCGCGGTCCGCCTCGGGGTGGAGCGGGTAGCGGTTGAAGACGACGAGGCGCGCGTCGACGCCGAGCCGCCGCTGCGCCTCGACGTTCGACCACGGAACCCCGGCGGTGTTCACCGGCGCGTGCGTGACCCGCAGCGTCATCGCAGCGTCGTCATCGCCAGGGCAGCTCGCGGCCGAGCAGCTCGGCGAGCCGCCGGTTCGGCTCCGCGTACCGCTCGGCGAGCGCCCTCCGCGCCGCCGGCTCGAGCGGCTCGTACTCGCGGCTGAAGATGCGGGGATGCTCGCGCAGCGCGTGCGGCGGCGCGCCGAGGAAGTCGAGCACCCGGGCGTAGGTTCCGGCCGGGTCGGCCGCGTACTCCTCGGTCAGGAGCACGAGCAGCTGCTCGCGCGGGAAGCGCTCGAGCCAGCGCTCGAGCTGCTCGGCGTAGAGGCCGCGCGCGACGTAGGTGTGGTCCCACCAGGCACGGCTGAAGTAGCGGGGGTCGGCCGCGAGCCGCTCGGCCTCGCCGCGCGTCCGCTCCTCCTCGGCGGCGATCGCGTCCTCGAAGGAGAGCGGCTCGCGGCCGAGCGCCCGCTCGTGCTGCCACTGCGAGTAGGCGCGGTCGACGGGGTCGCGCAGGAGCGCGATCAGCTTCGCGCCGGGGAGCAGCGACGCGACCCGCTCGGGCGCCTGCGGGTGGAAGAGGTAGCTCGGGCTCGCCTCGCCGACGAGCGAGCCGCGGGCGCGCAGCACGTTCGGGAACTGGCCGCGGTACCAGGCGGGCGCCGCGCGCGTAGTGCCGGTCGAAGAAGCTGACCTCCTTCCACGAGGGCCCGGTCACCTGCGGGTGCCAGCGGAGGTAGGCGTAGAGGGCGGTCGTGCCGGCCTTCTGGGCGCCGAGGATCAGGAAGTCCGGGAGCGGCCGGACCCGGTGCGTGGCGGCGCCGTAGCTCCAGACGGCGTTCCGCAGCACCACGCGCAGCGGCTCCGGCAGGGTCGGCACGAGCTCGGCGGGGAGCCTGAACACGGTCAGACGGTACCGCTAGGTTTCCGGCGTGGCGGCGGTGACCAACTACGGCAAGAGCGTCGGCAGGCTGCTCCGGCGCCGGCGGCCGGGCCCCGGGCGCTGCTGCGGCCGCGCTGCGAGCGCCTCGTCTTCGTGCTCGGCTCGCCGCGGTCCGGCACCACCTTCCTCGGCGGCGTCCTCGGCGCGCAGCCGGGCGCGATCGACCTCGGCGAGGTGCACCCGCTGAAGGCGGCGATCCCGGAGCTCGCGGCGCTGCCCGAGCCGGAGGCGGCCCGGCGGCTGCGGCGGCTGCTCGAGACGGTGCGGGCGCTCGGGGTCGTGCGCGACCTGCGCGGCGTCGAGCAGACGCCGGAGACCGCGTACGTCCTGGGCGCGGCGCTCCGCGCGTATCCGCAGGCGCGGGCGGTGCACGCGCTCCGCGACGGCCGCGACGTCGTCTGCTCGCTGCTCGAGCAGGGCTGGCTCTCCGGCGGGCGCGCCGGCCGGGACGACGCGGGCCTCGGCTTCGGGGAGCACGTCCGCTTCTGGGTCGAGCCCGAGCGGCGCGAGGAGTTCGTGCGCGGCGAGCGACGCGACCCGGGCCGCCTGGGCGTGGCGCCGCTACGTCTCGGCCGCACGCGCGACGGGAGGCGAGCGGGTGCTCGAGCTGCGCTACGAGGAGACCGTCGCCGACCCGGAGCGCGCCGCCGGCAGGCTCGGCGCCCACCTCGATCTCGACCCGGCGCCGCTCGCGGCCGCGCTCGGGGCCGCGCACGACCAGTCGGTCGGCCGCTGGCGCCGCGACCTCTCGGCGGAGCAGCTGGCGGACGTCGAGCGCGAGGCGGGCGGGCTGCTCGCCGAGCTCGGCTACACCTAGAACTCGAGCCGGAATGGAGGTCTGTGCCAGTCATCCCGGTGCGGCCTCGCAGCGGCGCGCCCGGGCAACATAGTGACAGATTGTCACAAGGTCTTGCTTTGCGCGGCTCGCCTCGTCGAGCACGTGGCGTGGACGCTGACCGGCGCTTCGTGACGAATCGTCACAAGGACGCGCCACGACAGCCGCGCGACGAGGGCGCGGCACGGCAGCCGCGCGGGCCTGCCTCTGCCGAGCGCAGTCGCGCCGGGCAGCGCGTCCGAAACAGATCGTGACGAATCGTCACAAGGTTCTGAAGAGCGAGCGGCGGGACGAATGCCGGCGCGCTAGCCCGTTGCGAGGGCGGCGAGCCGCTCCTCGAGGTCGACGAGCCAGGCGTCGTGCTCGTCGCGCTGCATCCCGACCCGGGCGACGGCGCGGAGGGCGAGCGCGAGCCGCTCGTCGTCGGGGACGCCGCAGCGCTCGACGTGGTCGCGGAGCGTGTCCGGCACCCGGTCCGGCGCGGCGCCGGCGCAGCAGGCGACGACCTCGGCCGCCGCGATCGTGTCCTCGCAGGTCGCGTGCGAGATGTCCTCGTCCGGCGACGCGTCGGCGGCCGCGCGGAGCGTCCGCTCGACGAGCGCGTCGCCCTCGGCGCCGAGCCGGCCGAGCCAGCCGTCGACGTCCTGCCAGCGCATCGGCATCAGGCGTCGAACTCCACCTGGTCGAAGTACCGCAGCGCTGTCCTGCCGGGCCGCACCCGGGCAGTGTAGGCGCGGAGCTCGTCCTCGGTCAGCTCGCCCAGCGCGTGCTTGACGCCGAGGTAGGGGAGGTCGAGGTCCTCCTGGTAGACGATCGTCGAGATGCGCGGGTTGATCTCGATCACCTTGTCGCCGACGAGCTGGATGTTGAAGAAGTGGTCGAGCGAGAGCTCGGCGGCGATCCGGGAGGCGATCTCCATCAGCTCCGGGTCGTCGAGCGTGACGAAGTACATCGCCAGGCCGGCGCGCATCGCCTCTCGCGTCTTCGGATGCCCGAGCGCGATCCGGCCCTCGTGCGCGATCCCGTCGATCGTGCGCTCGCCGCCGGTCGCGAGCTCCATCACGAGCAGCTCGGTCGGATCGTCGCCGATCAGCTCGACCGCCTCCTCGAGCCGCATCCCGACCGCGCCGGGCCGCTCGTGCAGCAGCTGGTGGGCGCGGTCGACGGTCGGGTCGAGCACCCGGAAGCCGCGGGAGCCGGAGGAGAAGACGGGCTTGAAGCAGGTCGGCCGCTCCGGGTAGCCGAGCTCGTGCGCCGCGGCGGCGACCGCCTCGCCGCCCCGGACGCGGCGGAACTCGACCGTGGGGACGCCGATCCGCTGCAGGAACGCGTAGCACTCGGCCTTGTCGTTCGTGCGCCGGATCGCGTCGGGGCTCGCGACGAGAACGGTGATCCCCGCCTCGGCGAAGCGCTGCCTGTGCTCGGCGAGGCCCTCGAGGTCGAACGACGACTGCGGCAGCACCGCGTCGACCCCCTCGGCGCGGCAGAGCTCCAGGATCGCGTCCGGGAAGCCCGGGTCGGAGCCGGCCGGGACGAGGTGGAACGCGTCGCAGAGGTGCCGCCCGACCGACCGCTCGGACATGTCCGTCCCGACGAGCCGCACCTCCCGCTCGCCGTTCTCCCGCAGCCCGCGCAGGAGCGCCGCGGTCCCGGGCGCGCCCGAGGCGGAGACGAGGACGGTGATCGGCCTCACGCGGGGAACCTAGCGAGATCGCCGGCGTTGCCCTCGACCCGGGCGAGGTCGGCGCGGACGACGTCCAGGTCGCCGCCGGCCGGCAGCTCCTCGGTCACGAGAGGTCGATCCGGTCGTTGCGGAGGTGCTCGAGCCGCACGGCGCGGTCGGCGTCGAGGAACGACTCCATCGACTCGCGCATCGTCGCGCCCTCGTAGGCCCAGATCTCGGGATGGGTCAGCAGCTGCAGCCACGGGAACTCCGCCGCCGCGAGCGCCTCGTGCGGGCAGCCGCTGCGCCAGTGCTGGTTCGAGTCGGAGCGGTAGGTCGCGGGGTCGAACCAGCCCTCCTGCATCACGTTGACCCGGCCCGGCACCGGCGCCCGCATGTACTCGGGATCGGGGTTGTGCCAGGCGAGCACCGGCTCGAAGCGCGCGTCCGACTCGGCGTTCGGGTAGACGGCGTGCAGGCCGATCCGGTGTCCGAGCCCGCGCAGCTCCTCGACCGCCGCGCGTCCCACCGGCGAGTCGAGGTTGTAGAAGACCGACTCGCGCATCAGGAAGTAGGTCGCCTGCGCGCCCGCCGCCGCCTCGAGCCGCGCCAGCGCGAGCGCCGCCTCGAGCGAGAGGTCGACGTCGTGGCGCAGCAGCAGGTCGCCGTCGCGCGGCCCCTCGCCCTCGAAGAAGGCGAAGCGGTAGCCGCCCGCCCGCGCCGCCTCGAGCAGCTCGCCGTAGTGGCGCAGCGAGAAGTCGCAGCTCATGTTCGTGCTCATGCCGGCTCCACCTCGACCTCGAGCAGCCGCGCCGCCGCCTCGGCGCGCTGGAGCGCCTCGATCGACGTGTCCGCGACCGCGATCACGTAGCCGCGCCGGTCGCCGTCGAGGCGCACGGGGCGGATCGTCTCGCCGAGCTGCAGGTACGTGTCCGCCTGGACGACCCCCGGCGCGGCCAGCACGGGCTCGAGCGACCCGATCCGGACGACCTTCCCCGTCCGCAGCGGCCCCGGCTCGGCGGTCAGGAACCGGATCGCGAGCGGGCGGGAGCGCGAGCAGTCGACGAGCTCGTCCGGCACCTCCTCGCCGAGCGCCTGCCGCAGCGCCACCTCGACCAGGTCGACCCCGACCGCGTGCCGGACGAGGTCGGCCATCTGCCCGCCCGGGATCCGCGCCGCGACCTCGACGACGCGGACGCCGTCGTCGGAGACGAGGAGCTGCGGGAACGCGATCCCGTCGCGGAGCCCGAGCGCGTGCACCGCGTGCGCGGCGACCCGCTCCGCCTCGGCGAGCACGTCGCCGTAGATCGACGCGGGATAGACGTGGATCCAGCCGACGCCGAAGCCGATCCCGGGCGGGCGCAGGCGGTCGGAGAGCGTCAGCACGGACACCTCGCCGCCGCGCGCGACCGCGATCCCGTTCAGCTCGAGCCCGTCGTGGAAGCCCTCGACGATCGCCTCGCGCGTCGGGGACTCGCTCGAGCGCCGCCCAGAGGTGCGCCTCGAGGTCGTCCTCCGACTCGAGCACGAAGATGCCGCGCTGGCCGCCCGAGTCCGCCGGCTTCAGCACCGCCGGCAGCCCCGCCCGCGCGAGCGCGTCCTTGCCCTCGCGCACGTTCCGGACCGCGGCGAAGCGCGGCTGCGGCACGCCCGCCTCGGCCAGCCGGCGCCGCATCGCGATCTTGTGGGTCATCGCGTGCGCGACCGCGGTCCCGATCGAGGGCAGGCCGAGCGCCTCGGTGACGGCCGCGACGACGGGCACCGCCCGGTCGGCGGACACGGTCAGCGCCCCGTCGACGCCGTGCCGGCGCGCGACCTCGGTCACCGCGGCGACGTCGGTGAAGTCGACGGCCTCGCCGACGTCGGCCTCCTCGAAGCCGAGCGCCTCCGGGTTCCGGTCGACGGCGACGACGCGCAGGCCGCGCTCCCGCGCCTGCCGGATCGCGCGGCGCTGGTGGCGTCCGGCGCCGACGAACAGGACGGACTTCACGCGGCGGATGCTACGCGTCCAAGATTGGCGGGATGCTCCGCAACCGCTCCCTCGCCGCCCTGCTCGTCGCGGAGCTCGTCTCGACGACCGGCATCCAGATGACCTTCGTCGCGCTGCCCTGGTTCGTGCTCGTGACGACGGGGTCGCTCGAGCGGATGAGCGTCGTGCTGGCGGTCGAGATCCTGCCCGTGGCGCTCTTCGGGATCCCGAGCGGCAGCGTCGTCGCGCGGCTCGGCGGCAGGCGGACGCTGCTCCTCTCCGACCTGGCGCGCGCGCCGCTGATCGCCGCCGTGCCGCTGCTCCACTGGGCCGACCGCGCTCTCCTTCCCGGCGCTCGTCGCGCTCGTCTTCGCGCTCGGGCTCTTCTCGGCGCCCTACTTCGCCGCCCAGCGCACGATCGTGCCGGAGCTCTTCGGCGACGACGAGACGGTGGTCGCGCAGGCCTCGGCGCTCCTCGGCGGCGCGCACCCACGTGACGATCGTCGATCGGGCCGGCCCTCGGCGGCGTCCTCGTGGCCGCGCTCGGCGCGTCGGCCGTGCTGGTGATCGACGCCGCGACCTACCTCGTCGCCTTCGGGCTCGTGCTCGCGCTCGTGACCGCCGGGGCGCGCGCGCGCCGACGGACGACCGCGCGCGGCGTGCTCGCGGGCGTCCGCTTCCTGCTCCGCGACCGGCTGCTCGGGCCGCTGACGCTGACGGTGATCCTGCTCGACGGCGCGCCAGGGCGCTCTTCCTCTCGACTGCCGGCGCTCGTCTACCTCCGCTACGACGCGCGACCCACGGATCGTCGGCTGGCTCTTCTCGATCTTCGGCGCGGGCGCGCTCGCCGGCACGGCGCTCGTGCTACGGCGCTCGACGGCTGCCGCCGTTGCGGCTCGCCGCGACCGCGGTCGTGCTCTTCGCGGCGGTCCCGCTCTGGGCGCTCGTGCGTGGACTGCCCTGGTACGGGCGTCGGCGCCGCGTTCCTGGCGTCTCGGGCTCGCACTCCCGCTCGCGAACGCGCCGGCGATGGGGATCCTGCCAGCACGCGGACCGCCGCAGGCGGTGCGCGCGAAGGTGATGACCGCCGTCATGACCGCGAGCGCGCTCGGCGGCCCCGTCGGCCGGTCGCCGTCGGGCCGCTCTTCGAGCGGTGGGGCATCGCGGCGACCTACGCGCGATCGCCGGCGATGCGCTCGGCCGGCGCCGCCCTTCGCCGCCGTCGCGCTCGCGCAGCCGGCGCCGGTCAGCGGGGCGGCGGCTCCGTCCCCGTGACGATCGGGAAGAGGAACGAGACGCGGTACCAGCGCCTGATCTCGCAGCCGTTCGTGCGCCTGAAGCTCGTGTCGAGCTTCTGCCCGCGGTAGGTGCCGCGGACGCGCGCGACCTGGGGGCCGCCGTAGATGTCCGTGCAGAGCATCGTCCTCGGCACCGGCGCGAAGGGGTGCTCGAGCCTCGCGAGCCGCGCGCACGCGCGCGCCGGGCTCGGCAGCGTCCCGCCGGCAGGCGAGCAGCGGAGCGTCCACGTCGTCGCCTCGCCGCCGGCAGCCGGCCGGGCGGTGATCGTCGGCGACGTCGCGGATGCCTCGCCGCCGCCGCGCGCGAGCGCGAGGACGGCGAGCACGAGACCGAGCACGTGCATCTCCCCATCGTAGGCGCGCCGCCGCGATCCTGCGGCACCGGTACACTCGCCCGCGCTGTGGACGCGCCGATGCGGCAGGGCTTCGTCGTCTGGCTCACCGGCCTCTCGGGCGCGGGCAAGAGCACGATCGCCGAGAGCCTCCGGGCCGAGCTCGAGCGGCACGAGCTCGTCGTCGACTCGCTCGACGGCGACGTCGTCCGCGAGCACCTCTCGCGCGGGCTCGGCTTCAGCAAGGCAGACCGCGACACGAACATCGCCCGGATCGGCTGGGTCGCCTCGCGGCTCGCCCGCGCCGGCGCTGCGGTGGTCGTCTCGGCGATCTCGCCCTACGAGGAGCAGCGCCGCCGCGCCCGGGCCCTCGTCGAGGAGCACGCCCGCTTCGTCGAGGTGCACGTGGCGACGCCGCTCGAGGTCTGCATCGAGCGCGACCCGAAGGGCCTCTACGAGCGCGCCCTCGCCGGCGAGCTCGAGAACTTCACCGGCGTCTCCGACCCGTACGAGGAGCCCTCCGACCCCGAGCTCCGGCTCGACACGAGCGAGCGCAGCCCGGCGGAGTCGACCGCCCAGGTGCTCGACGAGCTGGCGCGGCTGCGCCTGATCGACCGCGGCTAGACTCGGCCCGTGGCGCTCTCCGGCAAGCGGATCCTGATCACGGGCGGTGCCGGCTTCATCGGCACGACGCTCGCGCGGGAGCTCGTCGAGGCGAACGAGGTCGTCGCGTTCGACAACCTCCACCGCGACGCGTTGAGCGGGACGCCGCTCGCCGACCACGAGAACTTCTCCTTCGTCGAGGGCGACGTCCTCGACCCGGGCCGGCTCGCCGAGGTCGCCCGCGGCGCGACGCACGTCGTCCACGCGGCCGCGATCGCCGGCGTCGACACCGTGCTCGCGAGCCCGGTGCGGACGATGCGGGTCAACCTGATCGGCACCTACAACGTGCTGGAGGCGGCGCTCGCGACGGCCGACACGCTCGAGCGCTTCCTCGACTTCTCGACCAGCGAGGTCTTCGGCACGCACGCCTTCCGGGTCAGCGAGGGGCAGGTCTCGACGATCGGCTCGGTCGGCGAGGCGCGCTGGACGTACGCCGTCTCGAAGCTGGCCGGCGAGCACATGACGCACGCCTACCACGACGAGTTCCGGCTGCCGGCGGTGACCGTGCACCCGTTCAACGTCTACGGGCCCGGGCAGATCGGCGGCGGCGCGATCCGGGCCTTCATCGAGGCGGCGCTCGCGGGGCGCGACCTGACGATCCACGGCGACGGCTCGCAGATCCGGGCCTGGTGCTACGTCGACGACATGGTCTCCGCGCTGCTGCTCGTGCTCGAGCACGAGGCGGCGGTCGGGCACACCTTCAACGTCGGCAACCCGCGCTCGGCGGTGACGATCTTCGACCTCGCGCAGCGGATCAAGCGGCTGACCGGCGCCGCGGGCGAGATCCTCTTCCAGCCCCTCCACTACGCCGACGTCGAGCTGCGGATCCCGAACGTCGAGAAGGGCCGCGAGCTGCTCGGCTGGGAGCCGCGGGTCGAGCTCGACGAGGGCCTCGAGAAGACGATCGCCTGGTACAGGGCGAAGCTCGCCGCGGGTGTCTGACGTCGAGCCCTCGACGCAGGGAGACCCTCCGGGCATCCGCCTGGCGCGGCCCGACGTCGGCGACGACGAGCTGACCGCCGTCGCGGAGGTGCTCGCCTCGGGGCAGCTGACGATGGGCCCGAAGGTGGCCGAGTTCGAGGCCGTGCTGGCCGAGGCCTGCGAGACGGAGCACGCCGTCGCGGTCTCCTCCGGGACGGCCGCGCTCCATCTGGCGGTGCTCGCGCTCGGGATCGGGCCCGGCGACGAGGTGCTCGTCCCCGCCTACACCTTCCCGGCGACGGCGAACGTGGTCGCGCTCGCGGGCGCCCGGCCGGTGCTCGTCGACGTCGACCCCGAGACGATGAACCTCGACCCGGCGGCCGCGCACGCGGCGGTGACGCCGCGGACGAAGGCGATCATGCCGGTGCACCTCTTCGGCCGGCCGGCGCGGCTCGAGGAGCTCCCGGAGCTGCCGCTGCTCGAGGACGCCGCCGGCGCGATCGGTGCGAGGCGCCGCGGCCGTGCCTGCGGCGGTCTCGGCGTCGCCGGCTGCCTCTCCTTCCACCCGCGCAAGACGGTCACGACCGGCGAGGGGGGCGCGGTGACGACGAACGACGCGGACGTGGCCGCCTCGGTCAGGCAGATGCGGCACCACGGCTGGCGGACGCCCGAGGACATGCCCGTCCCGGGCCTCAACTACCGGCTCGCCGACGTGCTCTGCGCGCTCGGGATCCCGCAGGTCCGCCGGCTCGAGGAGCTCGTCGCCGCGCGCGCGGACGTCGCGGCCCGCTACGCCGAGCGGCTGCGGGACCTGCCCGTGCTGCTCCCCGAGGCCGACGACGGCGACCGCCACGGCTGGCAGGCCTACGTGCTCCAGGTCGAGCGCCGGGACGAGGTGCTGGCCGCGCTCCGCGGGCAGGGGATCGAGGCGCAGATCGGCACCTACGCGCTGCACCTGCTCGGCGCCTACCGCGACCAGGGCGAGTTCCCGGGCGCGCGGCGCGCGTTCGAGCGCGCCCTGGCGCTCCCGTTCCACACGCGGCTGACCGACGCGGAGCTCGACCGCGTCGCCGGCGCGCTTGACAGCTCTGGTAAGTAAGCAGTAACTTACAACGGCGATGGCGACCACCGGGACACGCAAGACGGCCGACGAGCGGCGCGAGGAGATCCTCGAGGCCGCGCTCGAGGAGTTCGCGTGCAGCGGGCTCCACGGCGCCTCCACCGACGCGATCGCGCGCAAGGCCGGGCTCTCGCAGCCGTACCTCTTCCGGCTCTTCGGGACGAAGAAGGAGCTCTTCCTCGGCGTCGTCGAGCAGTGCCTCGACGACATGCACGAGCGCTTCCGCGCAGCCGCGCAGGGGTTGCACGGCGAGGAGGCGCTCCATGCGATCGGCGACGCCTACGCGCGGCTGCTCGAGGAGCAGCCGATGCGGCTGCGGGCGCAGATGCAGGGGTACGCCGCCTGCGACGACGCGGACGTGCGCGAGGTGATGCGGCGCGGCTACGGCCGGCTCGTCGAGTACGTCGAGGCGGTCTCCGGCAAGGAGGCCGACGACATCTCGAGCTTCTTCGCGGCGGGCATGCTGATGAACGTGATCACGATGATGGGCCTCGGCGAGGAGCCGACCCCGTGGGGCGATCGCCTGATCGCGGGGTGCGAGAAGGAGAACCCGGAGGCCTGACCTCTTTTTTTCGCCAATGACATGAGTAATCACTCACTACATACTCGAAGGGAGCAGCAGATGCAGGGACAGAGGACGCTCTGGGCGTTCGCGATCACCTCCGTGGCCGCGTTCATGGTCACGCTCGACAACCTCGTCGTCACGACCGCGCTGCCGGTCATCCGCGTCGACCTCGGCGCCTCGATCGAGGGCCTCGAGTGGACCGTGAACGCGTACACGCTCACCTTCGCCGTCCTGCTCCTGACCGGCGCCGCGCTCGGCGACCGGCTGGGCCGGCGGCTGCTCTTGACCGTCGGCCTCGGCGTCTTCGTCGCCGGCTCGGCCGCGGCGGCGCTCGCCCCGTCGATCGACGCGCTCGTCGTCGCCCGCGCGCTCCAGGGCGTCGGCGGGGCGATCGTGGCGCCGCTGACGCTGACGATCCTCAGCGCGGCGATGCCGAAGGAAAAGCGCGGCGTCGCGCTCGGGGCCTGGGGCGGCATCCAGGGCCTCGCGGTCGCGCTCGGCCCGGTCGTCGGCGGCGCCGTCGTCAGCGGCCTCTCCTGGCAGTGGATCTTCTGGCTGAACGTGCCGATCGGGCTCGTGCTGATGCCGCTGGCGCTGCGCCGGCTCTCCGAGACGCACGGCCCCGACCGCGCGCTCGACCTGCCCGGCGTCGCGCTCGGCAGCCTCGGCCTGCTCGGGATCGTCTGGGGCCTCGTCCGCGGCAACGGCCAGGGCTGGGGGAGCGTCGAGATCGTCGGCTCGCTCGTCGCCGGCGCCCTCCTGACCGCCGCCTTCGTCGCCTGGGAGCTGCGGGCGCGCGAGCCGATGCTGCCGATGCGGTTCTTCCGCTCGCGCGGCTTCGCCGCCGCCAACGGCGCCGCGCTCGCGATGTCGTTCGGCATGTTCGGCTCGATCTTCCTGCTGGCGCAGTTCCTGCAGACGGTGCAGGGCTTCTCGCCGCTGCAGGCCGGCCTCCGCATCCTCCCCTGGACGCTGATGCCGATGTTCGTCGCCCCGCTCGCCGGCGCCTTCTCCGACCGGATCGGCGGCCGGCCGCTGATCGCGACGGGGCTTGCCCTGCAGGCGGGCTCGCTCGCGTGGCTCGCCGCCGTGACGACGCCGGACGTCGCCTACGTGCAGCTCGTCGGGCCGTTCCTGCTCGCAGGGGCGGGGATGGCGCTCTTCTTCGCGCCGATCGCGAACGTCGTCCTCTCGGCCGTGCGGCCGCAGGAGGAGGGCAAGGCCTCGGGCGCGAACGCCGCGATCCGCGAGCTCGGCGGCGTCTTCGGCGTCGCGGTGCTCGCCTCGCTCTTCGCCCGCTACGGCGGCTACGGCTCCGGGCAGGCGTTCGTCGACGGGCTCGGGCCGGCGCTCTGGGTCGGCGCGGGCATCGTCGGCATCGGCGCGCTCTCGGCGCTCGCGATCCCGGGGATCCGGCGGCCGCGGGCCGAGCAGGCGCTCGAGCCCGCGTTCGAGGCCGCGGCCTAGGCGGGCTCCGTCGCCGCGGCTCGCGCTGCTCCTCCGAGCGCGAGCCGCGGCGCGGCCGCCGCGAGCACGGCCGCCAGCCCCGCGAGCATCGCGAAGGCGACGCGGAGGCTCGTCCACTGGGCGATCCCGCCGACGAGCGGCGGGCCGACGAGGAAGCCCATGTAGCCGATCGTCGTGATCGCGGCGACGGCGCTCGCCCGCTCGTGCTCGGGCGCGCCGCGGCCGGCGGCGGAGAAGAGGATCGGCGCCGCGACCGAGACGCCGATGCCGCCGAGGAAGCAGGCGGCGGCCGCGACCGGGATCGCGTGGGCGCCGGCGGCGAGCAGCAGGCCGGCCGCGGAGACGAGCGCCCCGCCGCCGAGCAGCACGCGGTCCGGGATGCGGCCGCCGACGTGCTGCCCCGCGAGGCGGCCCGCGGCCATCGCGGCGGCGTAGGAGGCGGGCCCGGCCGAGCTCGTCGCGGCGCCGGCGCCGAGGTCGCGCTCGAAGAAGAGCGCGCTCCAGGTCTCGATCCCGCTCTCGACCATGAAGGCGGCCGCGCACGCCGCGCCGAGCAGCGCCAGCGGCAGGCCGATCCGGAGGCGCGGCGCGGCCGCGTCGGCGCGCGGGTGCGGCGGGCGGCCGCGGTTGGCGAGCGAGGCGGCGAGCAGCACGGCGGCGAGGAGCGCCAGGATCGGCTCGCGCCCGAGCCCTGCCTCGCGCAGGCCGCCGCCGGCGAGCGCGCCGGCGATGACGCCGACCGAGAAGAGCCCGTGCGCGAGCTGCATCAGCCGCCGGCCGGTCTCGGCCTCGATCGCGGCGACCTCGGCGTTGATCGAGACGTCGACGACGCCCGAGCAGGCGCCGAGGAGGACGAGCGCGCCCGCGAGCACGCCGACCGAGCCGGCGAGCCCGGGCAGGAGCGTCGCCAGGGCGAGCGCGGCGAGCGAGAGCGGCAGCAGCCGGTGCGCCTGCCGGTCGATCAGGCGGCGGACGGCGAGCATCGCCGGCAGCGACCCGACCCCGATCCCGAGCAGGGCCAGCCCGAGCGCCCCCTTCGAGGCGCCGACGGCGTCCTGCACGCTCGGCACGAGCACGGCCCAGCCGCCCCAGAGGGTGCCGAAGGCGAGGAACGCGGCCAGCGGCGCCCGTGTCCCGCGTACCGCCCCGGCGTCATCCGGCCGAGCTTAGCCGTCGACTCAGTCCGCCTGCAGGACCCGCCGGGCGAACTCGAGCGCGACCTGCTCGTGACGAAGTGTCACGTGGTCCGAGGCCCGGCGGTCGCTTCACGTGCTTGTGGCGAAGTGTCACGAGGGCTGCAGCTCGCCGCCGAGGTCCTCCCACCCGGGAGGGAGCTCGGGGACGGGCCACGCCGGATCGGGCCGCCAGCCCTCCCAGCCGGTCGGCCAGGGCGGATCCGCGAGCACCGCCTCGGCCTGAGCGCGGACGTCGGCCGCGTCGAGGTAGCCGCTGGCGGCGGCCTGCTCGAGCTCGTCCTCGTCCTTCCAGCGGACGGTGCCGTCCGGCTTGACGACGAAGTCGAGCTTCTCGTCGACGAAGTCGAGGATGGAGCCCGCCCGGACGTGGTCGCGCTCGAAGTTGACGTACCAGCTGCGGAAGGCGTCCTCGACGAAGTGGACCCAGATCGACCAGCGGCTCCCTGGCCGGACGAAGCCGAGCGCGCCGCTCGAGGCGGGCCGGGCCAGGAGTCGCCAGGCCGTGTCGCCCGGCACCCGCAGCTCCGCGCCGGCGTCGTCGACCGGCCGGAGCACCGGCGCGCCCGGCGGGCTCCAGAGCACGAGCGCGTCGTCGCGCTCCTCGACGACGCGGTACGGCGCGATCCGCCAGACCCGCCCGCGCCAGCGCTCGCGCAGGGCCAGGTTCACACGACGTCCCAGTCGGCCGGCAGCTCCGGCACCGGCCAGGCGGGGTCGGGGCGCCAGTCCTCCCAGCCGGTCGGGAACGGCCAGGCGGAGATGACGCGCTCGCCCTCGGCGCGGATCGCGGCAGCGCGCTGCTCATCGACGATTCCGAGCGTCTGCATTTCGGCGAAGTCGTCCTCGTCCTTCCAATGCCAGGCACCGTCGGCCTCAACCCAAAGATCGAGCGCGAGGTCGCAGGTGTCGAGACCGACCGCCGTTTCGCGCAGCGGCTCCTGCAGGTTGACGTACCAACCCCGGAAGTCGCCGTCTTCGCGCCAGAAGTGGTCGATCGAGTGGCGAGGCGCCGAGCCGTGTCGTACGAAGCACGCCGGCGCCGAACCAGCGGAAGTCGTGTGGCGGGTCGCCGCGCGCCCAACGCTCGAGATACCGCCCGTCCTGGTCGCGTCCCATCCACTTTCCGGGCGTCCCGGGTGCGACCCAGAGGGCGACGAAATCCTCTCGCAGGTCGACGACGCGGTGCGGGACAGCCCATCTGACCCGTCCGTCATAGACGGTCCGCAACAGGACGACGTCGCCCACCTCCACGGGCCGCAGTGTACGGTTCCCCTGCAAATGGCGGGAACCGACGTCTACGCGGCCGAGACGCGGACGGGCAGCGACGGGCCCGCGCCGGAGGTCTCGGTCGTCGTCACGCTCTACGACGAGGCCGGGACCGTCGGCCCGCTCTACGAGCGCACGGTCTCGGCGCTCGAGGCGACGGGCCGCAGCTTCGAGCTCGTCTTCGTCGACGACGGCTCCCGCGACGGCACCTGGGCCGCGGTCGAGGAGCTGCACGACGCCGACCCGCGCGTCCACGGCACCCGCTTCAAGCGCAACTTCGGCCAGCACCCGGCGATGCACGCCGGGCTCGCGCGCGCCCGCGGCGAGACGATCGTGACGATGGACGGCGACCTGCAGAACCAGCCCGAGGACATCCCGCGCCTGCTCGAGGCGATCGACTCCGGCGCCGACGTCGCCAGCGGCCGGCGCGAGGTGCGGCACGACTCCTGGGGCCGCACGCTGCCGAGCCGGCTGATCAACGGGATGCTGCGCCGCTTCACCGGCGTCGCGATCAGCGACTTCGGCTGCGCCTTCAACGCCTACCGCCGCGGCGCCGTCGAGCCGATGCTGGGCTCGATCGGCCGCCAGAAGTTCACGAAGGCGCTCGTCCTCTCCGGCGGCGCGTCCGTGGTCGAGGTCGACGTCGGCCACGCCGCCCGGCAGGGCCGTTCCCGCTACTCGCCGCTGCGGCTGACCCGGCTCGCGCTGCACGTGCTCGCCGGCTTCTGGCCGCAGCCGATCCAGTGGCTCGGGATGACGCTCGGCGCCGTCTGCACGCTCGCCGCGACCGGCCTCGGCGTCTACGGCGTCGTCTACTGGATCGCGCACAGCAACTTCCCCGGGCCGCTCTTCGGCGGGACCGGCATCATCTTCGTGCTCGGGATCCAGGGATTCGTGCTCGCCCTCGTCGGCGAATACCTGGGGAGAATCCAGCGGCAGGTCGAGGGCAGGCCGCTCTACATCGTCGACAAGGAGCTCTAGTGCCAGCCAAGCGCGTACTCGTGACCGGGGGAGCCGGCTTCATCTCCTCGAACTTCGTCCGGCACCTGCTGGCCTCGACCCCGTACGAGGTCGTCACGCTCGACGCGCTCACCTACGCGGGCAACCTCGAGAACCTCGCCGACGTGCTGAGCCACGAGCGGCTCTCGTTCGTGCACGGCGACATCCGCGACCCGAAGCTCGTCGCCGAGGTCGTCGACGGCGTCGACGTGATCGTCAACGCGGCGGCCGAGTCGCACGTCGAGAAGTCGATCGCCGACGGCGCCTCCGAGTTCGTGACCACGAACGTCGAGGGCACGCAGATCCTGCTCGACGCGATCCGCAGGACGCCGGTCGAGCGCTTCATCCTGATCTCCTCGAGCGAGGTCTACGGCACCGCCGAGTACGCGCCGATGGACGAGCGCCACCCGCTCGAGCCGCGCTCGCCGTACGCGGCGACGAAGGCGGGCGCCGACCGGCTCGCCTACAGCTACTTCGTCACCTACGACCTGCCGATCACGATCGTGCGGCCGTTCAACAACTACGGCCCGCGCCAGCACCCGGAGAAGGTGATCCCCCGCTTCGTCACCCAGGCGCTGCGCGACCTGCCGCTGACGATCCACGGCGACGGGCATGCGAGCCGCGACTGGCTCTACGTCGACGACGACGCCGAGGGGATCGAGGCGATCATCGAGGCGGACCTCGGTGCCGTCGCCGGCGAGGTGATCAACCTCGCGACCGGGATCGACATCCCCGTCTCGGAGATCGCCGACCTCGTCCTCGACTGCCTGGGCAAGCCGCGCGACCTCAAGCAGCACGTCCCCGAGCGGCTCGGCCAGGTCGACCGCCACATCGGCTCGACCGAGAAGGCCGAGCGGCTGGTCGGCTGGACGGCCCGCACGTCGTTCGCCGAGGGTCTCGAGCGCACCGTCTCGTGGTATCGCGAGAATGAGGCGTGGTGGCGCGGGATCCTGGAGCGGAGCACGACGGCCGTCTACTCGTCCTAGGGGCGGGCCCGGCCCAGCTCGGCCTGCTCCGGGCGGCGCAGCGAGCGCGGGCTCTTCACGATCGCGGTCGACCGCGACCCGGCCGCGCCGGGCTTCCGCCACGCGACCCGGCGCGCGATCGTCTCGACCGAGGACGAGCTCGGCGTCGAGCGGCTCGCCGACGCCGAGCGGGTCGACGGCCTCGTCTCGCCCGGCTCCGACTGGCCGGTGGCGGTCGCGGCGCGGGTCGCCGAGAAGCTGGCGCTGCCGCACCCGATCTCGCCGCAGACGGCCGTGCTCGCGACCTCGAAGCTGCGGCAGCGCGAGCGCTTCGCCGAGGCGGGAGTCCCGCAGCCGCGGCACGCCGTCGTCCGCTCCCGCGAGGAGGCCGCGGCCGCCGCGGAGGAGCTCGGCTACCCGGTCGTCGCGAAGGCGCCGGACCGGCAGGGCCAGAAGGGACTGACGCTCGTGCGGGAGCCGGCGGGCCTCGCCGAGGCGGTCGACCGCGCGATCGAGGCCGCCCGCTCGGGCGTCTGCCTGCTCGAGGAGCTCGTCGACGGCCCCGAGGTGACGGTGAACGCGTTCGTCGCCGGCGGCGTCTTCACGCCCCTGACCGTGACCGACCGCGTCGTCGCCGGTCCGCCCGCGTTCGGGGTCGCGCTCGCGCACGTCTGGCCGGCCGAGCACGCGGGCGGCGCCGTCGAGGCCGCGCGCGCGGCCGCCGCGGCGCTCGGGATCGAGGACGGGCCGGTCTACGTGCAGCTGCGCGTCGGCTCCGGCGGGCGCGCAGGTCGTCGAGCTCGCGGCCCGGCTCGGCGGCGGCCACGACGCCGAGCTCTGCGAGGCCGCGCTCGGCGTCGACCTGAACGGGCTCGCGATCGACGCCGCGCTCGGGCTCGAGCTCGCGCCGCCGCAGCCGGAGGGGCAGGTCGGCGGCGCCTGCGTCCGCTTCGTCGTCGCGCCCCCGGGCGTGCTCGAGGCGGTCGAGGGGGTCGACCGGGCGGCCGAGGTCGAGGGCGTCCGCTGGGTGCGGGTCTACCGCGAGCCCGGCTACGTCTTCGTGCCGCTGCGCCGCGGCTCCGACCGGGCCGGGGCGGTGCTGGCGACGGGCGCGGGCCCCGCCGAGGCCCTCGCGCGGGCCGACCGGGCGATCGAGCGCGTACGCTTCGTGACCGCCGATGCCGGAGCTCTCGTCTAGACCCCGCCGCGCCAGCTTCCTCGGCTTCCAGCCTCCCGCCGTCGGCGAGGAGGAGGTCGCCGCGGTCGCGGAGACGATCCGCTCGGGCTGGCTGACGACCGGCCCGAAGGCCGCCGAGCTCGAGCGGCGCGCCGCGGAGCTGCTCGAGGCGCGGCACGTGCTCGCGGTCGCCTCCGGCACCGCCGCGCTGCACCTGGCGCTGCTCGGCGTCGGCGTCGGGCCCGGCGACGAGGTGATCACGAGCTCGCTGACCTGGCCCGCGACCGTGAACGTGATCGTCCACGCCGGCGCCGTCCCGGTGCTCGCCGACGTCCGCGAGGGCGACCTGAACGTCGACCCGGAGGCGGTCCGCGCCCTCGTCACCCCGAAGACGCGCGCGATCCTGCCCGTCCACCTCTACGGCCAGCCCGCCGACCTCGACCCGCTGCTCGAGCTCGGCCTGCCGGTGGTCGAGGACGCGGCGCACGCCTTCGAGTCGCGCTACCGCGGCCGCAAGGTCGGCGCGATCTCGGCCGCGACCTGCTTCTCGCTCTACGCGACCAAGAACGTCGCCGCGGGCGAGGGCGGCCTGCTCGCGACCGACTCGGACGAGGTCGCGGCGCGCGTCGACGACCTGCGCGTGATGCGGCGCGGCCACGGCTCCCTCTACGACCTCGCGGTGCCCGGCTACAAGGCGAACCTCTCGGACGTGCTGGCGACGATCGCGCTCGTCCAGCTCGACAAGCTGGAGCGGCACGGCGCCGTCCGCCGGCGGCACTTCGCGCTCTACGACGAGGGCGTCGCCGGCCTCGCCGGGATCGAGCCGGTCGCCCGCGACCCGCGCGACACGCACGCCCACCACCTCTACGTCGTCCGCGTCGACGCGAGTCGCGCCGGCGGCGACCGCGACGCCTACCGGCGGCTGCTCGCGGAGGAGAACATCGGCACCTCGATCCACTTCCTGCCGGTGCACCGGCTGACCGCCTACCGCGACCTCGAGCTGCGCGCGCCGCTGCCGGTGACCGAGCGCGCCGGCGCCGAGGTGCTGTCGCTGCCGCTCTCGCCGGCGCACTCCGACGACGACGTGCGCGACGCGGTCGACGCCCTGCGGCGGGTGCACGCGCGGCTGACCGGATGAAGCGTCTCGTCCGCGTCGCCGGCGGGCTCGTCGTCACCGGGCTCGCCGTCTGGTACATCGTCGCGAAGACCGACCTCGGCAAGGCCGCCGACGAGCTCGGCAACGCCGACCTGCGCTGGTTCGCGGTCGCGCTCGGGATCATGGTCGCGAGCGTCGTCCCGATGGCCTGGCGCTGGCAGCTGCTCCTGCGCGCCCGGCGCATCCACGACTCGCTCGGCTGGCTCAGCCGCGCCTACTTCGTCGCCTACACGGCCGGGCAGATCCTGCCGACCTCGATCGGCGGCGACGCGATGCGGATCTTCGAGACCTCGCGCCGCCACCCGGGCCGCGGCGGCCCGGTCGCGGGCTCGGTGCTGCTCGAGCGCGCCCTCGGCGGCGCCGCGACGCTCGTGCTCGCCGCCGTCGGCTTCGCGCTCGCGATCGGCCGCTACCCGGTCGGGCCCTACCTCTGGGTCGAGGCGGCCTTCGTCGCCGGGACGGTCGTGCTCGCGTTCATGCTCTTCGCCAGGTCGGTGCGGCCGCTGCTGCGGCGGGCGGTGCCGCTGCTGCGCGCTGCTCCGGCTCGAGCGGCCGCTGCGGGCGGTCTACGAGGGGATCCACGCCTACCGCGAGCACCCGCGGCTGCTCCTCTCGGTCTTCGGGCTGACGGTCGTCGTGCAGGCGTTCCGGGTGCTGCCGATCTGGCTGGCGGGGAAGGCGGTCGGCGTCGACCTCTCGCCGCGCCCCTACTACGTGATGGGGCCGCTGCTCTTCCTCGTCCTGCTCGTGCCGTTCACGATCAACGGCCTCGCGGTGCGGGAGTCGTTCTTCGTCTCGTTCCTGACCCGGCTCGACGTCAGCGCCGAGCGCGCGCTCGCGACCGGGTTCCTCTTCTTCCTGGTGACGATGGCGCTGTCGCTGCCCGGGGCCGTGATCCTCGGCTGGGAGGCGATCCGGGGGAGGCGCGGATGGCTCGCGTCGCGGTCGTCGTCGTAACGTTCAACGGCCTGCCCGTGGGTCGAGCGGGCGCTCGAGAGCGTGCGCGGCCACGAGACGGTCGTCGTCGACCACGGCTCGACGGACGGCACGGTCGAGCTCGTGCGCGAGCGCTTCCCCGAGGTGGAGGTGGTCGAGCAGGGAAACCGCGGCATGGGCGCCGGGAACAACCGCGGCATCCGGGAGACGGACGCGCCGCTGCTCTGCCTGCTCAACTCCGACGCCTGGTTCCTCGGGGACGGGCTCGAGCGGCTGGCCGCGTTCGCGGAGGCGCACCCGCGGGCCGCGGTCGTCGGCCCGCGGCTGCAGAACCCGGACGGGACGCTGCAGCGCTCCGTGCGCGGGTTCCCGACGCTGTGGGGGCTCGCGACCGAGTACCTGTTCCTGCGCAAGCTCGCGCCCGGCTCGACGCTCCTCAACCCGCTCTACGCCGGCGGCTTCGCGCACGACCGCGTCCGCGAGGCCGACTACCTCTACGCCGCCTGCCTGCTCGTGCGGCGCGAGGCCGTCGACGAGGTCGGCGGCTTCGACGAGGCGTTCTTCATGTTCAGCGAGGAGACCGACTGGTGCCGCCGCTTCCGCGACGCCGGCTGGCAGGTGCTGTTCACGCCGGACGCGGAGGTCGTGCACGTCGGCGGCGCCTCGCACGGGGGCCGCCTCTTCCGGGAGAACGTGCGCGGCCAGCTCCGCTTCCTCGCCAAGCACCGCGGGCCGCGCACGGCCGAGCGGGCGCGGCGGCTGCTGCGGGCGGCGCTGCTCCTGCGCGGCGCCCTCTTCCGCGGCGAGCGCGGCGCCCAGTACCGCGACGCGGCCCGCTGGCTCGGCTCCGGGCGCGTCCCCGAGCTGCTCGCCCGATGACGGACTGGCTGCGGCTCGCCTTCGGGATCGTCGTCGTGCTCGCTGCCCGGGCGGGCGATCGCGCGGGCGCTCGGGCAGCGGTCGGCGTCGGCGGCGCTGGCGTGGGGGCTCGCGGCCGTCGCCCTCGCGCTCGCGCTCACGTTCGCGCTGCACGGGTCGATCCTGCTGACGCTCGGGATCGAGCTCGGCCTCGGCGCGGCCGCGCTCGCCTGGAAGCCGTGGCGGCAGCTGCGGGAGCCGCCCGAGCAGGGCCACCGCGCGCTCGTCGCCCTCGCCGGGCTCGCCTTCGGCGGCGCGCTCTGGTTCGTGTCGGGGCCCGTCGGCGGCGACGGGCTCTTCCACCTCGCGCGCGTCCGCAAGCTGGCCGCGTTCGGCGACCTCTCGCTCGGGTCGGTCGACGAGTTCCGCGACGGCGGGCTCCACCCCGGCTACGCGTTCCCGCTCTGGCACGGCTTCCTCGCCCTGGTCGCGAAGGTCTCGCGGGCTCGATCCCGCGGTCGTGGTGCGGCACGCGCCGTCGCTGCTCGTCGTCGCCGTCTTCGTCGTCGCCTGGGAGGCCGGCCGCGCGGTCTTCGACGCCGCCTGGGGCGGCTGGGCCGTGCTCGCCGGCCAGGTCGCGCTCTACGGCCTCGCGGCCGGGCACGGCGGCGGCTACGTCGTCGTCACGAACCCGGGGACGGCGGTGCGGCAGCTGCTCGTCCCGGCGGGCTTCGCCCTCTTCTTCGTCGCGGCGCGCGGCCGCGACCCGCGGGCGTGGGCGACGCTCTCCGCGCTCGCGCTCGCCGCCGCGCTGATCCACCCGGCCTTCACGCTCTTCATGCTGGTCGCGCTCGCCGGCTACGCGGCCGTCCGGCTCGTGGTCGCGCCCGGGGAGGCGGTCGAGACGCTCGGGCCGCTCGCCGCCGCGGCGGTGCCGCTCGGGGCCGTGCTCGCCTGGTTGCGCCCGCTCGTCGGCGCGACCGCCGCGCACACGCCCGACGCGGCCGAGCGGGCGCGGGCGCTGCGCCAGTACCGCGACCAGCTGCACGTCGTCGGCGCCGACAGCTACCGGCTCGCGGCCGACGTGCTCTCGCGCGGCGGCGCCGTCGCCGTCGCGGCGCTGCTCTCGGTGCCGCTCGCCGCGCTCGCGGTCCGCCGCCGCTCCGGCGCCTTCGTGCTCGGCGGCGCGCTCGCGGTGCTGGCGCTGATGCTCGTCCCCTTCCTGTTCACGCACTTCTCCGACCTCGTGACGCTCTCGCAGTCGCGCCGCGCGGCCGGCTTCCTGCCGTTCGCGTTCGCCTTCGCGGCCGGCGCCTGGGCGCTCGCGCGGTTCGGAGGGGTGCTCGCCCTCCCCGCCGCGCTCGGCCTCGGGATCGCCTTCCAGCTGCTCTGGCCGGGGGACTTCGGCGGCAAGACGATCGAGAACGGCGGCCCGGCGTGGGCGACCTGGGTCGCGGCCCTCGGCGGCGCCGGCGCGCTCGTCCTCGCGCTGCTTCTCCGGCCGCGGCTCGAGGAGCGCCGGACGACGCTGGCCGGGCTCGCCGCGATCCTCTTCGTGCTCCCCGTCGCCGTCCACGGCTTCGCGAACTGGACGGCCCCGAAGCGGCTCGGCGCCGGCCGCCTCACCCCCGGGCTCGTGCAGGCCCTCCGCGAGCGGGTGCCCGAGCGCGCGGTCGTCTACGCCGACCCGGCGACGAGCTACGAGCTCGCCGCCTACGCGCCCGTCTACATCGCCGTCGCCCCGCCCGCGCACGTCGCCGACACGACGGCGAACCGGCCGCAGGAGCGCGTCCGCGCGGCGCGGAGGTTCCTGCGGACCGGCGACCTCGCGATCCCGCGGCGGGCCGGCGCCGGCTGGCTCGTCGTCGACGCGAGGACGGGCCCCGCCGTCGCCGGGCTCGATCCCGTCTACCGCGACGCGCGCTACGCGCTCTACCGGCTCTGAGCCCCGCGGCTCGGGAGCCCCCGGGACCCGGGTCCGGGCTACGGTTAGCCGCTGTGAAGGCGCTGATCGTCTCGCTCTACTTCCCGCCGGCCGGCGGCGGCGGCGTCCAGCGGCCGCTCAAGTTCGCGACCCACCTGCCCGGGCTCGGGATCGAGACGCACGTGCTCGCGCCGGACGACCCGAAGTGGATCCACCGCGACGACGAGCTCGTCGTGCCGACGCAGGCCTGGGTGCACCGCGCCCGCTACGTCGGCCCGAAGGGGCGCTCGCTGGCCGAGGAGCTGCACGGCACGGCCGGCGTCGAGCGCGCGCTCGTGCAGGCGCGCTCGGTCGGGCGGCGGCTGCTCGTCCCGGACGAGAACGTCACCTGGAACCTGACCGCGATCCCGGCGGCGATCCGGCTCGTGCGCAGCGAGGGGATCGACGTCGTGATCACGACCTCGCCGCCCCGCTCGGTGCACCTGGTCGGCGCCGCCGCGAAGAAGGCGACCGGCGTCCGCTGGGTCGCCGACCTGCGCGACTCGCTGATCGCGCACCCGCACCGGCGCTCGGACACCGTGCTCGCGCGCGCGAAGGAGCGGACGAGCGAGCGCGTCGCGCGCGTCGTCGCGGGCTCGGCCGACGCGATCGTGACCGTCTCCGACGCGATCGCGGCCGAGATGACGGGGCTCGAGCCGAGCGGGCCCGTCAGCACGATCGCGAACGGCTCCGACTTCGACGACTTCGCCGGGCTCGAGTACCGCCGCGGCGCGCGCTTCCGGATCACGCACGCGGGCTCGTTCTTCGGCAAGCGCGACCCGCGCCCGTTCCTGACCGCGCTGCACGAGTCCGGCCTCGACGCGGTCGCGCGCTTCGTCGGCGACTTCCGCAGCGCCGACCGCGACTGGGCCGAGACGCTCGGCCTCGGCGACCGGCTCGAGCTCGTCCCCTACGCGCCCCGGCGGGTCTCGCTCGAGCTCCAGCGCGACTCCGACGCGCTGCTGCTCCTGATCCCCGAGGCCGGCGGCCGCGGCAAGGGCGTGCTCTCGGGCAAGGTCTTCGAGTACCTGGCGGCCGAGCGCCCGATCCTCGCGGTCGTGCCGCCCGACGGCGCCGCGGCCGAGCTGATCCGCGAGACCGGCGCCGGCGTCGTCGTCGCCCCCGACGACCTGAACGGGATGGTGGCGGCCCTCCGCGACCTGCATGCGCGCTGGCAGGAGGACGCGCTCCCGGACGCCCCGCTCTCCGCCGAGTGGCGCGACCGCGTCTCGCGCCGCACCCGGGTCGAGGAGCTCGCCGACCTGCTCGGGAGCCTCGCGTGACCTCGGCTCGGCCGCGGCGGCGAGCGCGCGGCCACGCGCTGCACGGGCCGTCCGGGCGCTCCCCGCCTGGGCGCTCGGCGGGCTGCTGGCGCTGTACGCGGCGGTCGCCGCGTTCGCCGCGGTGGTACTGCCGTACAGCTCCTGGGACTCGCTCTACTTCGGCGCCTGGTCGCGGCTGATCGCGGACGGCTCGTTCCACGCCGACGGCGTCGGGCCCGAGCAGCTCCACCGGCCGCTCTTCTACGTCCTCCAGGGACTCGTCTGGGCGCCGTTCGGCGTCCACGAGGCGGCGGGTCGGTTGCTGTCGCTCGCCTTCTCCGTGCTCCTCTGCGACGCTCTACGCGCTCGCCCGGCGAGGCGGCCTCGCGCCGCTCGAGGCCCTCGTGCCCGTGCTGCTGGTCGCCGCGGTCGCGGCGTTCGCCGGAGACGTCGCGGCCGGCCTCACGGACATCCCGGTCGCCGCGCTTCTCGGTGCCACCGCCCTGGCCGCGTCCGCCGCGGCCGGATCGCGTGCGGCCTCAGCGCGACCGCCCTGCTCGCGCTCGCGACCGTGCTGGCGAAACCGAGCGGGCTGCTCGGGATCGCGGGGCTCGTCGTCGCCGCGGCGATCGGCTCTCGTAACGGCCTCCGGACGCGGCTGACGCGCGTGGTGATCCCGCTCGCCGCCGGCGCTGCGGTCGCCCTCGCGTACGACCTCGCCGAGGCGCAGGGCTCGGCATCTCGCTGCACGGCCCCCTGACGGCGGGTAGCGGCAACTACTACGCCGACCTCGCAGCTCCGTCCGCGGCGAGGTACTGGTCGGCGGACCCTGCTCGGCCCCGACCTGCGTCTGCCGCTCGCCTTCGGGCTCCTGTACGCGGTGCTTCGGGTCGCGCCGTCGAGCGCGCCGGGCCGCGGGTGGGCGGCGGCCGGTGCGGCGCTCGCCACCTGGCTGCTGCCCTCCCTCGCGAGCGGCGGCGGGGCTCTCGGCGCCGGCCCCGCGCGGGCGGCCTCGACCTCCACGACGCCGTCTCCCTGCTCGAGCTGGCGTCGCTGCCGCTGACGCTGCTCGCCCGCGACGGCGACGCACCCTCGGCGCGGACGCTCGCCCGGCTGCTGGCCTGGGCCGCTCCCGGTCTGGCGGTTGGATCGCGGTCTCGGTCTACGCCGAGCGGCTGCTCTCGGTCGCCTGGCCGCCGCTGATCCTGCTCTGCGCGCTCCCGTTCGCGCTCGCTCTCGCGGGCGTCCGGCGCCACGCGTCCGCGGCCGCGCCCATGGTAGTCGCCCGCTCGCGCTGGCCGTGCTGCTCGCGCTGCCGGCGATCAACGGTCTCGGCGCGACGCGCTGGCGGGAGCTCCGCGACGCCGCCGGCGGTGTGACGCGTCTGGAACGGAATCGTGTCGACTTCGTCGCGCGCTCGAGGCGGGCGCGCCCAGGACCGAGCCCTCGACGTGGCGTCTCGAGCGACGGCAAGCTCCGCTTCGCCTACCGCCATCACTCGACTACGGCGCGCCTTCGTCGTGCGGCGACCTCCGCGGTTGGCGCATGCTCGTGCTCCTCCTCGACCCGGACTCGCTGGCGCAGAACGGCGGGCGTGCCGATGAAGACTGGCTGCGCTGCCGCACCCCGCCCTCCACCTCGTCGCGAGATGTCGTCGACGTACGCAATCTTCGTCGTCGGCGCGCCGCCGCGTGTCCACCGACGCCCACGACTGTCGCGTCCCGGCCCCGCCAGCCGGGATCGTCGCGGTGTTCGGCAGCGGCCTCTGCATCCAGCGGCAGAGGCGCTCCGGGCGCGCACCGTCGAGGTCGGCTACGCCAATGCCACCGTCGAGCGGAGGGGCTGCGAGAGCTACGCCGTCGTCGTTGGGCTACTCGAGCAGGACGAGGAGGGCGGCGTCCGCAGCGAGGCGGCGACGTCGACCTCCACGTCCACTCGAGGAGCGGCCGTGACGTCACGCACGAGCGCCCGTGCACGCCCCACACGGCGACGACGCGCCCAACCGCGGCGCCTCCCGTCGCGCGCCGAGCCGGACGCTCGACGGGCTCTTCCTCGCGACGCTCGCGGCGGTCACCTTCGAGAAGCTGCACTGGCAGGCCGGCGGCGCGGTCGGGATCTCGGACGTGCTCGCGGTCCTCTTCGTCGGCGGCTTCGCGCTCGGCCGGCTCGGGCAGGGCCGGGGGCGGCTGCCGCGGACGACCGTGGCCGTCGTCGGCTTCTTCCTCGCCTTCCTGCTCGTCTACCTGGTCGGCTTCTACAACCTCGAGACCTCCGACGCGCTCGCGCAGTTCGTCAAGGGGATGGTCAAGTTCGCGATCCACTTCGCCTTCCTCGCCGCGGGCGTCACCTACCTCGTCCGCCGCGGCCGCGACTTCTGGTGGCGGGCGCTCGCCGCCTTCTCGGGCGGGATGGTGCTGAACGCGCTCTACGGGCTCGCGCAGCTCGCGGTCGCGCGCGCCGGCGGCAACCTCGACCAGCAGCTGCTCTCGCCGCTGACCGGCGGCGCCAGCTCGATCAACATCTACGGCGCCGTCAACGGCCAGGACGTCTACCGGCCGAACGCGCTCACCGGCGACCCGAACCACCTCGCGATCATGCTGATCGTGCCGCTGCTCGTGCTGCTGCCGCTCTACCTGCGGCTCGAGCGCGGCCACCGCTGGCGCGTCCCGCTCGCGCTCGTGCTCGCCTTCCTGCTGATCATGGAGCTGGCGACGCTCTCCCGGAGCGGGCTGCTCGGGCTCGGGGTGGGCGTGCTCGTGCTGCTCGCGCCCTACCGCCGCTACGTGCGCGCCCGGGCGCTGCTCGTCCCGCTCGGCGTCGTCGCCGTCCTGCTCGCGGCGGTCGTCGCCTCGCGGCGGGACTTCTTCGGCGTCGTCCTCCGCTCCCGGATCCAGACGCAGGGCGCAGGCAGCTCGGCGCACTTCGACGTCTACGGGTTCATCCCGGACGTGATCAACGCGCACCCGCTGTTCGGGCTCGGCCTGAACAACTTCTCGGTCTTCTACGCCTTCGAGACCGGCAAGACGAACTGGGGGCCGCACTCCTTCTACGTCGCGCTGCTCGTCGAGACGGGCGTCGTCGGAACCGCGCTCTTCGCGGCCTTCCTCTGGTACCTGTTCCGCCGCCTCCGGGCCGCGCGCGCGCTCGGCCGGGCGCTCGCCGCCGCCGGCGACCCGCTCGCCGCGCGCGTCCGGCCGCTCGCGTGGGGGATGACGGCGGCGCTCGCCGGGACGATGGCCGCGAACGCCTTCTACCTGACGATGCAGTTCTACTACGTCTACGCGTTCGCGGCCCTCGCGCTCTCGCTGCCGCTCGTCTTCCGCCCGCGCCGGTGAGGGTCGCCGTCCTGACGACCTCCTACCCCCGCTTCGACGGCGACCAGGCGGGGAGCTTCGTCGGCGACGCCGTCGCGGCGCTGCGCGAGCGGGAGGTCGAGGTCGAGGTCGTCTCGCCCGCGACCTTCCGCCACTTCGGGATCGCCTACGGGCACGGCGTCGCCGGCAACCTGCGCGCCGCGCCCTGGAAGCTCGCGCTCGTGCCCGCCTTCCTCGCGTCCTTCGCGGCCGCCGCGCGCCGGGCCGCCCGCGGCGCCGACCTCGTCCACGCCCACTGGATCCCCTCCGGCCTCGCCGCGCTCGCCACCGGCAAGCCCTACGTCCTCCAGGTCTGGGGCACCGACGTCGAGCTGGCGCGGCGTGCCCCCGCGCTCGCGCGCCCCGTCCTGCGCCGCGCCGCGCTCGTGCTCGCGGCCTCGACCGAGCTGGCCGAGCAGGCCCGCGGGCTCGGCGCGGGCGAGGTCCGGGTCGTCCCCGCCGGCGTCAGGCTGCCCGAGACGACGCGCGAGCCGGAGGAGCCGCCGCACGTGCTCTTCGTCGGCCGCCTCTCGCCCGAGAAGGGCATCCTCGAGTTCCTCGAGGCGACCGAGGGGCTGCCCCGCGTCGTCGTCGGCGACGGGCCGCTGCGCGACCGCGTCCCCGGCGGCGTCGGCGCCGTCCCCCACGACGAGGTCGGCGGCTACCTCGACCGGGCCGCCGTCGTCTGCTGCCCCTCGCGCCGGGAGGGCTACGGCGTCCAGGCGCGCGAGGCGATGGGCCACGCGCGCCCGGTCGTCGCGACCCGGGTCGGCGGCCTGCCCGACGCGGTCGAGGACGGCGTCACCGGCCTGCTCGTCGACCCCGGCGACCCGCCGGCGCTGCGGGCGGCGGTCGAGCGGCTGCTCGGCGACGGCGAGCTGCGCCGCCGGCTCGGCGAGGCCGGCCGGGCCCGCGCGCTCGAGCGCTTCTCGCTCGCGACCGCGGCCGAGGCGACCCTCGCCGCCTACCGCGAGGCGCTCGAGTGCGAACGCGTTCTGTGACGCCAGCCCCAGCTGGCGCAGGCGACCGTGTCCGGACTCGTTGCCCGCAGGGCGCTCCAGATGCGGTGACAAGAACCGATCAGGCAGACTTCCGGGCGTGACGAGGACCAGCGTCGCGCTCATTACCGGCATGCGGCGGCCAGGACAGCTCGTTGCTGGCCAAATCCCGCGCAGGGGCTGGCGACTGCGCCGGCGCCGTCTGTGCGCGAACCCTGCACGCCGCTGTGGGAACCTCGCCGCGCTTGCAGGCGAGCTGGGGGCTGAGTCGAGGTGGAAGCCGTCGACCGCCGATCGCTCGAATCGGTGCTGCAACGCTGGGCGCCGGACCGGTGTTTTACCCGTTCCTGGCGGCGCCGTCCTTCGTGCCCAGGTCGTGCGCAACGTACGGTTGAGACGGCGGAGTTCGCAGCCGTGGGGGTGAGCCTATCTGTTCAGAAGCCGTGCGCGCGGTTACCCCGCTGCCCGCATCTACCCAGGCGTAGTCGAGCAGAGATCTTTGGGGAGCCGGCTTGAGACACCGCAAACAGAGACGACGCCGCTCACACCCCCTACACGCCGTTGCGGCGTCGCCAAGTCGTACGGGCACTTCATGGTGAAATAGTGCCAGCCATCGTTACGGGCTGCACGTGTGGTCAGGGATCCTCTACAACCACGAGTCGCCTCGGCGCCCGCTCGACTTCCTCCCCCGCAAGGTCGCGCACGGCGTGGCGCAGATCTCGCTCGGCCTTGCGGAGGAGCTCGTGCTCGGTGACCTCGATGCCGAGCGCGACTGGGGATTCGCCGGCGATTACGTTCGTGCGATGTGGCTGATGCTTCAGCAGGACGAGCCGGACGACTTCGTGATTGCCACCGGGGTCAGCCACACGGTCGGCAAGCTGGTCGAATGCGCCTTCGGGCACGTCGGGCTCGACTGGCGCGATCACGTCCGCGTCGATTCCGCGCTTCGCCGTGGACGCGCCGAGCTGCACCGCCTGGTGGGAGACGCCGCCAAGGCGCGCGAACGGCTCGGATGGGCGCCCGAGATCGACTTCGAAGGTCTCGTCCGGCTGCTCGTAGACGCCGACCTGGCCCGTCTCCGCTCGACGCGTGAGGATGCGGTAAAGACTGCAGCAGGTCGATCTGCTGCGAAGTAGCATGTTCGCGGCTATGGCTGAGCGGCGCTTCACCATCGACGGCTTCGAGATCTCCGACACGGCGACTGCTACGTCATCGCCGAGATCGGCCACAACCACCAGGGGTCGCTCGAGAAGGCCAACGAGCTGTTCCAGGCCGCAAGGCCGGCGGCGCCCACGCCGTCAAGCTCCAGAAGCGCGACAACCGCTCGCTGTACACGCGCGCGGTGTACAACAGGCCGTACGACAACGAGAACACCTACGGGGCGACCTACGGCGAGCACCGCGAGTCGCTCGAGTTCGGCCTGGACGAGTACCAGGAGCTGCAGGCGTTCGCGCGCGAGCTCGGCATCGCCTTCTTCTCGACGGCGTTCGACCTCGCGAGCGCCGACTTCCTCGCCGAGCTCGACATGCCGGCCTACAAGATCGCCTCGGGCGACCTGACCAACACGCCGCTGCTCCGCCACGTGGCCGAGATCGGCAAGCCGATGATCCTCTCCACCGGCGGCGCGCCGCTCGACGACGTGCGCCGCGGCTACGAGACGGTCGCCGAGTCAACCCGCAGGTCGGCATCCTGCAGTGCACGGCCGGCTATCCGGCCGCGTGGGAGGAGCTCGACCTGCGCGTGATCGAGACCTACCGCGAGTGTTCCCGGACTCGGTGGTCGGCTTCTCGAGCCACGACAACGGCATCGCGATGCCGGTGGCCGCCTACGTGCTCGGCGCGCGCATCGTCGAGAAGCACTTCACGCTCAACCGCGCGATGAAGGGCACCGACCACGGCTTCTCGCTCGAGCCGGGGGCTGCGCAAGATGGTGCGCGACCTCGAGCGCACGCACGTCGCGCTCGGCGACGGGACCAAGACGATGTACCCGAGCGAGACCGAGCCGATCATCAAGATGGCCAAGAAGCTCGTCGCCGCGCGCGACCTGCCGCCGGGCCACCGTCGGGCGCGAGGACATCGCGATGAAGTCGCCCGGCCGACGGCCTGCCGCCGTACGAGCTCGACCGGCTGGTCGGGCGGACGCTGCGCCACCCGTCGGCCGACGACTGCGCTGACCTTCGAGGTCCTCGAGGAGCAGCTGCTCGCGGAGGTCGCGAGCACGTCGGTCGCCGCCGTCGGCGACGATGCCTGACCGGCCGCTCGACGGCGCGTCGCGGTCGTGACCGGCGCGCTCCGGCAGGCTCGGCCCGTGTGGATCGAGGCGCTGGCGGACGCGGGCGCGGACGTGGTCGGCCATCGACCTGCGCGCCGGCGACGGCGTCGAGCCGGCCGACGTGACCGACCGGCGCGGCGCTCGAGCGCGTGCGCGACGCGCTGCGGCCGGGTCCCGCGACGTGCTCGTGAACAACGCCGGCATCGACCAGCCGCCGCGGAGGCGCGGCCGGCGACGGCATCGAGGAGGTCCCGCCGGACGATTCCGCGCACGGTCGACGTCAACCTGCCCGGCACGTTCGTCGCGACGCAGGTGTTCGGCGCCGCGATGGCGCGCGCCGGCCGCGGCTCGATCGTCAACATCGGCTCGCTCTACGCGCTCGATCGCGCCCGGATCCCGCCCTTCTACGACCACCTCCCCGGCGTTCCTCAAGCCGCCGCCTACGGCGCCTCGAAGGCCGGCGTGTGCACCTGACGCGCTACTTCGCGCGGCTCTGGGGCCCGCACGGCGTGCGGGTGAACACGCTCTCGCCCGGCGGCGTCGCGGCGGCCAGGACGAGCAGTTCCTGCGCAAGTACTCGCGCCGCGTGCCGCTCGGCCGGATGGCGAGCCGGACGACCTCGGCGGCCCGCTGGTCTTCCTGGCCTCGGACGCGTCGCGCTACGTGACCGGGCACGAGCTGCGTGTCGACGGAGGGTTCACGGCGTGACGACGACCGCCTCGCGCACGGTCGCCAACGTGATCGCCGGCGAGGAGCGGCCGGCGGCGGGCGGGCGAGACGTTCGAGAAGGTCGCGCCGGCGACGGGCGAGGTGATCGCCGTCGTCGCGCGCTCGGAGCGCCGCCGACGTCGACGCCGCGGTGGCGGCCGCGCGGCCGCGCAGCCGGCCTGGGCGCGCGAGACGCCGTCGAGCAGCGGGGCCGATCCTGCGCGCGGTCGCGCAGCTGCTCGAGCGCGACCGCGACGAGATCGCCGCGGATCGTCGCCGCCGAGACCGGCAAGTCGCCGAAGGACGCGCTCGGCGAGACCGGCGGCGCGATCGAGCTGGGCTACTTCTTCGCCGGCGAGGGCCGCCGCTTCTACGGCCGCACCACGACCAGCGCGACCCCGAACCGCCACGCGATGACGGTCCGCCAGCCGCTCGGCGTCGCCGGGCTGATCATCGCGGCCAACACGCCGATCGCCAACGTCGCCTGGAAGGTCTTCCCGGCGCTGATCTGCGGCAACGCGCGCCGTGCTGAAGGCCGCCGAGGACACGCCGGAGACCGCGCTGGCTTCGCGCGGCTGGCGCCGAGGCGGGCCTGCCGGCGGGCGTGCTGAACGTCGTCCAGGGCCTCGGCGCGGAGGCCGGCCAGCCGCTCGTCGAGCACCCGGCGCGTCGACGTCGTCAGCTTCACCGGCTCGACCGCGGTCGGCCGGATGATCGCCGCGTCGCGGGCGAGCGGCTGGCGAAGGTGTGCCTGGAGCTCGGCGGCAAGAACCCGCTGGTCGTCTGCGACGACGCCGACCTCGAGAGCGCCGCGGAGGCGGCCGCGCTCTCGGCCTTCTCCAACGCGGGCCAGCGCTGCGCCGCCGGCAGCCGCATCATCGTCTTCGACGCCGTCTACGACCGCTTCCGCGAGCTGCTCGTCGAGGCGCACCGGGCTCAGCGGGTCGGGCCGACGACGAGCGACGACCTCGGCCCGGTGATCAACGAGCGCCAGCTCGAGAACATGCTGGCGGCGGTCGAGCGGGCGAAGGAGGCGGGCGCGAGGTGCTCGACGGGCGGCGAGCGGCTGCCGCGGCCGGGGCTTCTACATGGCGCCGACCCTGGTCGAGGACGCGCCGCCGGACGCGAGATCGCCGCACGGAGCTGTTCGGGCCGATCACCACGCTCTACCGGGTGGCGGACTTCGAGGAGGCGCTCGAGCTCGCCAACGCATCGCCTACGGCCTGACGGCTGCGATCTAGACGCGCAGCGTCCACCGCGGCCAGGAGTTCGTCAGCGCGGATCGTGCCGGCGGCGTGCGGTCAACGGCCGGACCTACGGCTCCGAGCCGCACATGCCGTTCGGCGGCCTGGGCAATCCGGCAACGGCTGGCGCGAGCCCGGCACCGAGGCGCTCGACGTCTACTCGGACCTCAAGACGTCTACGTCAACGCACGATCCGGAGCTGGTGTGATGCCGTCGCGCCGTCGCTCTCGTTCCCGGCGCGAGCGGCTCGAAGCGGGTGCCGGGCAAGAACGTCGCGCCGCTCGGCGGGCATCCGCTGATCGCCTACTCGATCGCGGCGGCGCGCGAGAGCGGCGTGTTCGACGCCGTCCTCGTCTCGACCGACTCGGAGCAGATCGCGCGAATCGCGCGCCACTACGGCGCCGAGGTGCCGGGCCTGCGGCCCGCCGAGTTTGCGACGGCGACCTCGCCCGACATCGAGTGGGTCGACACGTGCATGCGCCGACGCGCGGACGAGGAGCTCTTCTCGATCCTGCGGCCGACCAGCCCGTTCCGGACCGCGACGACGATCCGGCGCGCCTGGGACGAGTTCATGGCCGGCGACGCGCGACTCGATCCGCGCGGTCGAGAACGTCAAGCAGCACCCGGGCAAGATGTGGGTCGTCGACGGCGAGCTCATGAGACCGCTGCTCGCGACCCGCGAGGGCAGCCCTGGCACTCGCGCCAGTATGCGGCGCTGCCGGAGTCTACGTGCAGAACGCCAGCCTGGAGATCGCCTGGACGCGCGTCGTCGAGGACGACGGCACGATCGCCGGCGACGCGTCGTGCCGTTCCTCACCCAGGGCTGGAGGGCTTCTCGATCGACTATCCCGAGGACGTCGAGCGCGGCGGAGCGGGCGTCGCGGCCGGCGAGGCCGACGCTCCCGCGCGTGGAGGTGACCGGCATGAGCGCGCAGCTGCGCTACGTCGACACGCCGAGCTCGAGCGGATCCGCGCGGCTCGACCCCGAGCCGGCCGTGCGCGCCGCGGCCTTCGCCGACGCCTGCCGGCTCAACGCGCTCTACATGATCGCGCGCGCCGGCTCCGGCCACATCGGCACCAGCTTCAGCTGCATCGACATCCTCTCCTGGCTGCACCTGGAGGTGCTCGGCGAGGGCGACCGCTACTTCTCCTCCAAGGGCCACGACGCGCCCGCGCTCTACGCCGTCCTGATCGGCCTCGGACGGCTCGCCTTCGACCTGCTCCACCGCCTGCGCCGGCTGGGCGGGCTTCCCGGCCACCCCGACGTGCGCACGACGCCGCAGATCGTCACCAACACCGGCTCGCTCGGCATGGGCATCTCCAAGGCCAAGGGCTTCGCGCTCGCCGACCGGCTCGCCGGGCGCGAGGGCGGCATCTTCGTCCTGACCGGCGACGGCGAGCTGCAGGAGGGGCAGTTCTGGGAGTCGCTGGGCCGGCCGCGAACCTGGGCCTCAGCGAGATCACGGCCATCGTCGACCACAACAAGCTCCAGTCGGACACCTGGGTCGCGCCGGTCTCCGACCTCGGCGACCTCGAGGCCAAGTTCGCGGCGTTCGGCTGGGCGGTCGCGCGCTGCGACGGCCACGACATCGGCGCGCTCGCGGCCACGCTCGACGGCTGCTCGAGGCCGACCGCGCCCGAAGCTCATCATCGCCGACACGCGCAAGGGCGGCGGCGTCTCGTTCATGGAGCCCACGGCTGCCAGACGAGGCGACCGCGCTCTACGGCTTTCACTCCGGCGCGCCGAGCCCCGAGGAGTACGAGCGCGGCGCTCGACGAGCTGCTCGAACGGCTGGCCGCGCTCGGCGCCGCCCGCGTTCGACTGACCGGCGCCGAGCCGCCGCGCGCGCCGGCGCCGCCGCGCGCGTCCGCAGCACCTGATCCCGGCGTACGCGGAGGCGCTCGCCGCGCAGGCCGAGCGCGAGCCGCGCCTTGTCGCGCTCGACGCCGACCTCTCCTGGACTGCGGGCTGATCCCGTTCCGGCAGCGCTTCCCGGAGCGCTTCGTCGAGTGCGGGATCGCCGAGCAGGACATGGTCTCCCAGGCCGGCGCGATGGCGCTCGCCGGGCTGCTCCCGGTCGTCCACTCCTTCGCCTGCTTCCTGACGCCGCGCGCGAACGAGCAGATCTACAACAACGCGACCGAGGGCACGAAGGTGATCTACGTCGGCTCGCTGGCCGGGCTCGTGCCCGGCGGCCCCGGGCATTCGCACCAGTCGGTCCGCGACATCGCGCTGATGGGCGCGTGCCGGGCATGGCGTGCCTCGAGCCGTGCGTCGAGTAGGTCGCGCAGGTGTGGACTGGGCCGTGCACGAGGCCCCCGGGCCCGGTCTACCTCCGGTTGGTCGTCGGTGCCGTGGGAGCTGGCTTCGAGCCCGGCGTGAACCGCTCGAGCCGGGGCGGGGACAGTGCTGGCGAGGGGGGCGACGGGATGTTCGTCGCCCGGGCCGGTGATGCTCTCGCAGGCGTGGGAGGCGGCGGCTACTCGCGGCCGACGGCCTGGAGTACGGCGTGGTCGCCCTGCCCTGGCTTCGCGACATCGACGGCGCGTGGCTCGCGGAGGTGGCGCCGGGGGGCCCGGTCGTGACGCTCGACAACCACTACACGGACGGCGGCCAGGGGGACGCCGTCCTGCGGGCGCTCGCCGACGCCGACGTTGCGCGATCCGTTCTCACGGTCGCAGTGCGCGGGATTCCCGAGTTCGGCTCGAACGACGAGGTTCTCGACGCACACGGTCTCAGCGCCCCTGCACTTGCGCAAGCAATCGTGCGGGCGGAGCGTACCGTCCCTCGATGATCGTCCAGACGCGCCAGCTCGAGCAGCTCTCGCCGCAGGTGACGATGGTCGACGGCGGATTCGACCCGCTGCACCACGGTCACGTCGACTACTTCGAGGCGGCCGCCGGGCTCGGCCTGCCGGTCCTGTGCAACGTCTCCTCGGACGAGTGGGTGGCCCGGAAGCACCCATCGCTCCTCGACCAGGCCGAGCGCGGCGCGGTGATCGACGCGATCCGCTTCGTCGCCCACACGCACCTCTCGGCGCTCCCGACCGTCGAGGTGCTCCGGGTGCTCGGCCCCCGCTATTACGCCAAGGGTGCGGACTGGCGCGGGCGGCTTCCGGAGGACGAGCTGGCCGCCTGTGCCGACGCCGGGACCGAGGTGGTATACCTCGACACCGTCGTGGACTCGTCGACGGCGATCCTCGGAGCGGTATGAGCGCCGGCGCGCCGGGTAGCGGCCGCGTCGAGGCCGTCGTCACCCACCACCGCGACGGCTTCCGCTCGGGCGTCGCCCGCTTCAACGAGCTGCTCGCCGAGCGGCTGGGTGCCGCTCTACGGGCTCGACGACGGCCGGGTCTGGGCGTGCCGCTGCTCTCGTTCAAGGTCAGCGAGCTGGACCGGCGCCACGCCGCGCTGTCGAGCTGCCCGCCGTCGGCGGCTGGGGACGGGAGCTGTTCCTGCACGAGTTCGTCCGGCCTCGAGCTCGAGCGGGAGCTCGTCCGGCGCCCGGCGCGTCCACTGCGGCAACCTCGAGATCCAGGAGGCCGTCGTTCACGCGACCGGCGCAGACGGTCTGGACGCCCGGGCTGATCGCTCGACCCGCGCCCGTTCCGGCCGAGCCGATCCGTCTTCTCGTTCGGGATGGCGCACAAGATCCGGACCGACATGTTCCGCCGGCTGCGGGACCTGCTCGACGCGCTCGGGCCGCCGCTACGCGGTCTACGTCTCGGCTGCGAACCACGAGACGTCCACGCTCGAGGACGCGCAGGACGATCTTCGAGGAGATGCACGAGGTGTTCCCGAGCCTGTACTTCCTCGGCAACCTCTCCGACGTGGCCGTCTACAACGAGCTTCGCCGGGCGACGTTCTTCGCGGCGTTCTTCGACGGCGGCGTGCGCGCGAACAACACGTCGGTCGCGGCGGCGATGGAGACCGGCGCGGTCGTGATCACGAACCTCGACCAGCCTCGCCGCCCGAGTACGTGCACCTCGAGAACGTGATCGACATCGAGCGCTGCGACGAGCTGCCCGCCGATCCGCTGACCTTGCGCCGTCTCAGCGTTCGTGCGATGGAGACCAGCCTCGATCGCGACTGGGTGGCGTTGACGGAGCGGCTGCGGTGACGACCGAGCAGCTCGAGCAGCCGCTGGTGGAGCCAGGCCTCAGACGACGGGCGCTTCCGACGGCGGTCGTCGTCGTCGAGCCGCGGCGGACAGGGATCCGAGCTGCATTCCACGAGTTCTGGGAGAGCCGCCGCTTCGTTCGATACTTCGGGCGTGGGTTCCTGCGCAAACGCTACGCGCGCACCTGGCTCGGCTTCCTCTGGCTGCCGCTTCGGCCCTCGATCTCGGTCGCGACGCGCTTGCTCGTCTTCGGCGGCCTCATCGGCATCAGCGCCGGAAAGACGCCGTACCCCGTCTTCTTCCTGATCGCGGCCGCTTCATGGCAGCTGTTCGCCGAGGCTGCCTATTGGTCGACGCGGAGCCTCGAGTTGAACCGCACCCTGCTGCGTGACATAGAGATACCGCGCCTCGTCGTGCTCGCTGGGGCGCTCGTGCCGAGCATCGTCGAGTTCCTGATCTACGCGGCGATCGGAGGTGCCGCGCTCCTCTACTACTTCTTTCGCGCGGGCGTGATCTACCTCGACATCTCGCCGCGCTCGCTCGTCCTCGTTCCGGGCGGCCTGTTGGCACTGACGCTGCTCGGGCTCGCCGTCGGGCTCTTCACCGCGTCACTGGGCGCCCGCGCGCGAGACGTCCGCTTCAGCCTCACCTACGCGTTGTCGTTCCTCTACTTCCTGACGCCGGTCATCTATCCGCTCAGCACGATCCCGAACAAGTGGAAGCCGCTGGCGGAGATCAATCCGCTGACGGGCGCGATCGAGATGGTCAAGGACGGACTCTTCGGCTCGCACACGCTCAGCCCCGACGCGGTCATCGTCACCTTTGTGGCCGTGGTCGTCGCGCTCGTGCCGGGGGTCTGGGTCTTCCACCGTCGCGATGTCGCCGGAGGGGCGTGACCGGCGTCACCGAGCCCGGGACGGCCCTGGTCGTCGTCGAGGAGCTCTCGCTGCGCGCAAATCGCAGCGACCGCTACCGGCCCGCCGCCTCGATTCTCGGTCGGAGGCGCGCCGGCCCGGTGGCGCCGGTCGGCGTCGACGAGGACGACGAGCTCGACGACGAGGAGGACGCGGCCGGCGACGAGGAGGAACCGGACGCGAGAGGCGCGCTCGACCGCGTCAGCTTCCGGGTCGAAGCGGGCGAGGCCTGTGCCGTTCTCGGCGACGCGGGCTCCGGTGCCGGCGATCTGATCCGCGTGCTCGGCCGCACCGCGTTCGCATCTGCCGGCCGGGCCGTGCTGCGCGGGCGGGTCGCGCCGACGATCGAGTTCGGCGTTCGCTTCTGCCGACCGGATTCGTCGATGGAGTCGAATGCGCGGACGCTCGCTCAGCTTGCCCGAATCCCTCGCGGAGAGCGCCGCACCTATGTGTCGGAGCTCGTGGCCTTCGCACTGACGGATGCGCGCGGCCGCCGCGTCTCCCTCGCTCCGAAGGTCGAGGTGCGGCGCCTCGCGCTGGCGGCGGCCCTCGATCCGGCGGCGGACGTGCTGCTGCTCGACGGACTGCCCGTCTTCGGTGACGCCGCGTTCCTGGACCGGTGTCTCGACCGAATCGAGACGTCGCTCGCGCGCGGCGCGGCTGTGGTGTTTGCGACGCACGAGCTCGACCTTGCCGAGCTCGTGTGCGACCACGGCATCCTGCTCGAGCGGGGACGCGTGGTGGAGAGCGGCGAGATCGCGGTCACCGTCGCCGCCCTGCGGCGGAGGCGCATGGCGGCCGCGGCCGAGCAGCATGCCCACGACGTGCGGGGGTTCGACGCGCGCGCCGCGATCCTCGCCGTCGATGCAGGCGGCCTTTCCGGTGGCGGTTCCTTGACCCAGGACGAGTCGGTCGACCTCCGGATCACCTTCGAGCTCGCCGTGGCGCCGGCGAGAGTACGGGTCGCGATCGTCCTGGCGGCGGGCTCCCAGTCGGTGCGCGTCGCGCAGCCCGAGGAGGAGCTCTTCGACCGGCCCGGCCTCTACGCCGTCGACGCGAGCATTCCCGTAGGCCTGCTCGACGAGGGCGAGTGGTCTGCGGACGTGCGGGCGACCGTGAACGCGGCGGGGGAGGCCTCGACGCTCGGTCGCCGTGTCTCCACGCCCGTGCTCGTCGAGGAGCCGGAGGCGCTGCGCCAGCTCGACGAGAAGGAGGTGGTCGGCGAGGTCGAGGACGATTCGGAAGGGTCGGCGGACCTGTGGGCCGACGTTCGCTGGAGCGTCACGAGCCTCGAGAACTGACCGGTTCTCCGACCGCGTCGAGGTCGAGGAGCGGCAGCTTCTGCTCCTCGATCGCCCGCCATGGGTCGAAGCCGCGAACGAGCAGCGGCGCGTACTTGTCGAGCAGCCGATACTCGGCGCGCGGATCGCACGCAGGCACGTGAGGCGCGACGTCGTCGCGGAGGAAGAACGCATTCACGCCCCGCGGCTCGACGGCAACCAGCCGGTAGCCCTTCTCGCGGCCGAGCCGCGTGAGCGCGCGAAGCGACGCACCGTAGTAGGTGCCCTTCATGCCCTCGAACGAGTGGCGGACGAACTTCGGGTCGTAGGGGACGACGACCGCGCGGTCCGGGCCGAACATCGAGTTGTACTCGACGATTACGAGCCTGGGCGAGACGGCGTCGAGCGCATGCCAGAGCCAGTAGTCGTTGCCGTCGATGTCGATCCCGAGCACGTCCATCTCACCGGTAAGGCCGTGCGCGCTCAGCAGGTCGTTGACGGTGTCGCGTTCGAGCCACTGCTGCACGACGGTGACGCGCTCGGGCGAGGTCGCCGCGCGTAGCGCCGCCGTTGCGGACTCCTCGGCATCGACGAAGAGCCCGCGCCAGCCGAGCTCGGTCGCCAGAAACCCGCTGTTGCCGCCGTTGTCGCCGCAGCCGAGCTCGGCGAACGTCCGTGTCGCAGCACCGGCTTCATTCAGCAGGGCGAGTGTCAGCCCGTCCTCTTCGTTCTGCGATCGAAGCGCGAACCGGTGGATCAGCATCCGCTGCGGGAAGTCGAGATCCTCGCCGACTCCGGCGGCCAGCCGTAGCAATGCCTGCACGTTGTGCTCTAGCCGTGTCAGCCGCCTGGAGAGGATCTTCAGGTCGTGCTCCTGACGGCGCAGCTGCCTGTCGAGGGTGTTCTCGAGCCGGTCGAGACGGCTCCTCAGGCCGAGAACACGATCGCGCGCGCGGCGAGGAGGCGCTTCTTCACGGCAGGGAGTCCAGCCGGCCCCGCCTGCGCCTCCACGTGGAGCCCAGGAACGCGCGAGCAGCGACGAGGCTTCGAGTGCCTGGGAGCGATCGAGTATGACGAGGCTCGCGCCGAGGGCGCGCGCGTAGCGTCTCCAGACTTCGGCGTCCGGCGTCAACGCGTCCTTGCCTCCCGTGGTGACGACGACGGTTGAAAGGCCGCTCGAGATGCGAACCCAGATCTCGCGGCACCACGGCCCGGTGGCAGCCGGCGGCGGGGGGTCGGCGATCACCGGCACGTACCTGGCATGCCTCAGCAGCGGCCGCAGGGGAGCGGAACCTTCGCGATACGCGCGCGCGAGCCGGACGAACCCGTCCGGGGCGAGACGGACGGCCTTCTTGGTTGTTGCGCCGCCTCCAAGGTAGGCGGCGCAATCGCGGTACCAGACTGCATCGCCCGTCGAGGTGATCGCCGCCATCCGGCTTGCGTCGATCTGATGCGTGTCGGCGAACCACCGCAAGAACGGGATCCAGTCCAGGAGCTGCGTGCTGGACGCTGCCCGTCCACCGGACCCGCGATGATGCGGATTCGCGGTTCCGCTGCAATCAACCGCAGCCCGCGGTCGGTTCTTCCCAGCTGCGAGCGCGCGAGACGAGCCGGGAGCCATACCATCGAGCCAAGGTCCATCTCACCAGCGGGATGCGCCGAGCTGCGGCAGAGATTCGCGCACGCATCACGTCGAGACCAGCCCCGGTAGGAGCGCGGCCGCCGGTCGGTCGAGAACGGCCAACCACCCACCGGTCGCAGCTGCCGCGTGCAGGGCGGAGCCACAGATGCGTCGGGTTGTACGACGACGGCACGGTGGCGAACGCGGCCGAGCCGACCCCGTAGGCGGGAGCGAGGTACGAGAGCCCGCCGTACGTGCCGACGAACATGCGGGCGCGGGCGATCGCGAGCGCCTTGGATCTTCAGGTTCTCCGCCGGGCTCGTTCCCTCGAGGAGTCGGACGGCCCGATCCGAGTCGGGGTCGACGTCGGAGTGGTCGTCGATCTCGAGTCCGGCGTTGAGAAGCACGACGGGACTGTGGTCGGCGATCCCGCCGACGACGCTTCGCACCAGCTCGCGATTCGCCGGCGTATCCGGAAAGGAGGGCCGGAAGTAGAAGCGCACGGCGATGAAGTCCTCCGGCAGCCGCTGCTCGACCTCCGGGTCGAGACGGTGGCGTCCAGCGTTGGAAGCTCGTCAGCCCGAGCGCGTGCGAGAGCGGAAGGGCGCTCCGCCACCAGAGCCGGAAGAGCCGAGTACATGTGCGAGGGGTGCACGACCGGACGGCCGCGCCACTCGCTGGGTAACGTCGCGTCGAGCAACAGCTCGTCCCAGCGGCTGAGGGCAACCTGCTTGCGTCCGCCCGATGCTTCCCAGAGTGCGTCCGTGTGCCGACGGAACTCTTCGACGCCTACCACGTCGAAGAGCTCGACGTAACGCGACGAGATCCCCTCGTACCAGGCCCCGACGCCGCCTCGTGAGATGACGACGGTTCGTGTCGGGTCGAGACGGCCCTGCTCGACGAGGCGCCGGAGGAACGGGATCCAATCCGGGACCTCGAAGCCGACCTCCGCCAGCCAGGGGCCCACGACGACAAGCCGTCGTCGGCCGCAGCGGCGGCGAGCAAAAGCATCACCCCACCCTCGGCCCGGGCGACCTCGGTCGCCGACGGAAGCTTCCTCTTCGGCTTCTGCACGACCCTCTCGGTCACGGGCGGAACTCCTCTACGGGCGCGAGCGAGTAGTGCAGCCCCTCGAAGGTGCGTTCCGCGAACTCGACGTGGGCCGGATTGAACGTACGGTGGGAGTAGAAGGACGAGGTCGGGACGTCGAGCAGCGGGCCGAGGTACGAGAAGCCCCCGTACGTGGTCACGAGCCTGGACGCGCCGCGGACGACTTCGGTCTGCTGAGCGAGGTTGCGGCGCGGGTCGAGGAGGGGCCCGGCATCGACGACCTCCGCACCGCCGATCAGCGCGTCCTCATGCTCGTCGACCCGCACGGCGCTCCGCAGCAGGACGACTGCAGGTGCCTGCTCGAGGACGCGGTCGACGGTCTCCCGCAGGAACCGCCGGTTCGGTGCCGAGTCGGGAAAGCAGGAACTGAAATAGGCCTTCATCGCCACGTAGGACTCCGGCAAGCCGCTGATCCGATCCGCGGGGCTTCCAGCCGGGAGCGGCTCGAAACGAAGCGCCGCGAGCGGGAGGGCCGGGTCTTCCCCGTAGGCCCAGGCCGCGTTCGAGGGCCGGGTGCATGAGCGACAGGTGGAGAATCTTCCTGCTGATCGAGGGCTGCCGCCGCGGCAACCTCTTCGAGCAGCGCGCGCTCTTCCGGGTCGATCTCGCCCTGCTTTTCGCTGCCGAGACGGGCGCGCCGCGCACGCCAGCCGGCGATCTCGGCCGGCTCCAGGAGATCGAGCACGTCGAGCGTGCTGGAGGCGACGCGGCCGTACCAGGCGCCGGCGCCTCCCCGCGTGAGCACCGTCACGCGGGCCGGGTCGAGACCTTCGTGGTCGCGGAGCCACGCGAGCAGTGGCAGCCGGTCCCGGAGGACGAAGCACGCCTCCAGACGTCCCCAGGCGAGGCGAGGAGCGGACAAGCTGGACGCGCCGCGATCTCCTGCAGCCGCGCGAGTGAGCGCGTGCTCGCCCTCCGGTTCAGCCGCCGTCGTACGAAGGAGGGTGCCGCGGTGCCCGCACGTCTCCTGAATGTCTCCCGCCGGCCCCCGGGCCTATGCATCTTCGACCGGCACGTCGATACCGTCCGTGCGTCGGAGCACCTTGACGGCGAAGATGAACTGCGACCAGCGGAAGGCAGTCACGACCATGGCCGCAAGGCTCGTCAGCGCTGCCAGAGGGTAGAGCGCGAACCGGAGCCGCCGCGCGTCGGCGCCGACCCGCCGAGCAGCCGTCCGCGGAGCGACGGCGAGCCCCTCGATCGCCGCAGCGACGAGCGGGGCCGCAGCGACATCGAGCCCGTGCGGGCGACAGAACCGTCGGATGAACGACCGTGTCTGCGCGCTCTGCGGGTCCACGTCCGAAGCTCGAGAATGCCTCCAAGAGCTGCGCCGCGTGCTCCTCGAGCGACGGAGCCATGTACACGAAGCCGCCGTTTTCGGCGAGCAGGTAATGGAAGTGAAGCGTCCCCTCCTGTGTGCCCTTGAATTCGTCGTCGGCGACGGTGTACACGCTCTTTCCGACGATGCCCGCCTCGATCAGCGCGCTCGTGTTGATGCCGACGACGGCTCTGCTGCCGGAGAGCGTGTCGTAGAAATCGTCCATCGCTCCGCCCACGTCCGGTTGCGCGCCCGCACGCGGCCAGATCGCCACGTCCCCGTACCGCGAGAGGTCGGCGTTCTGCCACTGGTCGGCGTTCTGGGGGTTCGCAGGACGACCACTCCGACCGTTCCCCCCTCGGGCGAAGCCGCCCTGATCGCCCCCAGCCACCGTTCCACGAACGAAACCTCGTCAGGCGCGATGAACGGTGACGAGCAGAGGTAGAGGAGATACGGCTCATCACCGTCGAGTCCGATCCACAGGCGGAAGGCGCTCGGAGTCGTGCTCGGCTGCCGGCCGAACCACTTGTCGAACTTCTGGGCGCCCGTCAGAACGACCCTGTCCGGGTCGATGTCGTGGAACTCCGCAAGACCGTCCGCTGGATGTCGTTCCAGACCACGACCCGGTCCGGCTTCAGGCGGATCAAGCCTTTGTTGGTCAGGTTGTCCCAGCTCGCGATGCAGACGCCCGTCGGGATCCCGAGCTCCTCGGCGCTCTTTGAGGATCTCGATCTGCGCCGAGGCGATCTCGACGACGGGCGAGGCGAGCACGACATCCGGCCCGAACTGCTCGAGGTACCGCGTGATGCGACGGCTCGGCGGGATCGCCTCCTCGATGCGCGCGAAGAGCCGCATGTGCCGGCCCCACTCGTCGAGATCCTGCGTGGCCGCGAGCCGGTCGACCAGCGCCAGCGTTGCCCGCTTCGTGAACGGGTCCATCCTGCTGGTCTCCACGCGCAGCGTCACCTTCTTTCGCATCCGCTGACCTTCAACGCCGTCGCGTCCGAGTAGCGAGGGTCGCCGTACCGGGAAAGGTAGATCAGTCCGCGCACGAGCCAGGCAAGCCGCCGCCAGCCGTCGGTGTACCGCCGCGCGGGTGCGATCGCGTAGGAGACGTTCGGGAAGCACGGCCGCGAGCGCCTCGCGAGCAGGTCGTCGCCGGGATCCTTCTCCGGTCGCGAGAGCGCGATGTGGACGGTATGGCCGCGCGAGGCCGAGAATCCGGATCGGCTCGCCGTAATGCCGGAGATAGCCTGAGTGGAGCAAGGAGAAGAGGATGCGCAGGGGCCGCGGCGGCACCTCGCGCAGCTGTGGCGCCGTCACTGTTGCGAGCGCTCGTAAACGAGAACGCGGCCCTTGCCGCCCCAATCGAGTCGCTGCTCGAGATCGGGGCGGCTGCGGAAGCCCTCGAGAACGAACAGCGTGCGCAGGAAATCCTTGGCGAGCAGGGTCACGTGTGTCGGATCGGTCGCGAAGTCGGTGGTGAAGTCGAGCAGGCTCGCCGGCTGCGGATGGAAGCGGGTCGTCACGTAGACGTAGCGCGAGCTCGCGCGGCAGAGTTGCTCGATTGTCTTCCTGACCTGCAAGACCGTCAGATGCTCGATCACCTCGCGGCAGACGACGAGGTCATATGACCCCTCGGGCACGTGCTGCTCCGTCACGTCGCCGATGGTGATGCGGTCGCGGATCTCAGGGGGAGCCAACCTGAGGCTCGAGGGGCTGAAGTCGACTCCATCCACGTCGATGCCGAGCTCCTGCAACAACACCATCAGGAAGCCCGGGCCGCAACCGACGTCGAGCACGCGTTGCGGTGCGAAGACATCCTTGATCAGCTGCGGGTTCGGGCCTTCGATCCGCCGTCTCGCCTCGAGCTCGTAGCGGTTGTCCCCGTCGCGCCAGTCGGCGGCGAAGTAGTCGTCGTCGTAATGGTGCGGCTCGACCGGTGCCTGTGCCGCAATCGCCGTCTCGAAGCCGTCGACGGCGTCGCGGAAGTGGTCGAACGGCTGACGTTGCGGCGTCTGCACGCGCACAGCCTAGCGGCTGTCAACGCCGATCAAGCGCCGGAAGGAAGGCGGGTCGGGTACGCCCTCGAGCACGGGTCCAGGGCCCGTTCCTGGCCAGCTCCGCCGCGTCGTAGGAACCGGTCGCAAGCGCGATCGCGCGGGCTCCGATCGCGTGCGCGGCCCGGATGTCGTGCGGTGTGTCGCCAATCACGTAGACCGGAAAGTCACCGTCCAGGAGCCCAACTGCCCGCCATGCGATCTCCGCCCGCGGCCCGGCCCGAGGCAGAACGCGCCGTTGGGGAAGTAGCCGTCGAGGTCGTAGTGGGAGAGCTTCGCCCGTGCACCCGCCGGCGTGTTCCCGGTCAGGAGCAGCGAGCGCACGTCGTCGCGGCCGGCGAGGTCGTCGAGAACCTCGCGGACACCCGGCAGCACGTGCCCGCGGCGCCGGTGCAGCGCCGCCGGCAGCCGCCGCTCGTACGCCCGCAGGAAGTCGTCGACGCCCCCCTCGCCGTCGTCGACTCCCGCCTCGCGCATCGCCAGCAGCGCCACCTCGGCATCGGTCAGCCCGGCGCTCTTCAGCTGCTGTAGGTCGAAGCGGAGGCCGCAGACCTCCTGCAGCGCCTCCTCGAGCGCGAAGACGCCGGCCCGCGCGGTCGTCAGCAGCGTCCCGTCGACATCCCAGAGGAGCGCGATCACCCGGGCACCGGGCGCCGCTCGGCGACGGCGCGCTCCGCCGCCTGCTCGAGCGAGCCGGCGAGTGCGACCTCCCATGTCGTCCGAACGATCGACGAGCACCGGCTTCCCCGGGCGAACAACGATGCATCGAGGCATGCAGGAACCGGCGGATCCGCTCTAGGTACGGGCGGAAGACGAATAGCTCCTGAAGCTTCTCGCGCAACTCGCGGAACGAGTCGACGTCGACGGTGATCCCGTACCCGGACCAGAACGGCTGGCCGAGCGTCAGCACCGGCTTCTCGTAAAGCGGCGTCTTCGAGCCCCACCGTCGAGCTGATCACGGCCACCGCCTCCGCGCCCCGGATCAGCTCGTGCGTCGAGGTGTGCGGCTCGACGAGGCGGATGTTCGGCCGTGACCGCAGTCGCCGCAGCAGCGCGAGCGAGTTGCGTCCGACGGACATCGGGTGCTCTTTGAGGACGAGGTCGTATCCCGGAGGCAGCGCGTCCGCCACCTGCTCGACCAGGGACGCCTGGTCGGCGGTGTGCGGGATCACCTTCTTGATCTTGTAGTCGTCCGTGACGTGGAGCGGGAAGTAGACGTAGGGCCTCGTCCGCTCCGGCGAGTCGTCGTAGAAGGGTCGCGCTGCAGCGGCGCGGAGCGTCTCCGCCGCATTCGTCCAGAGCAGGCTCCAGGGCCGCAGGTACTCGTTGTCGGCGTCCTCTCCGCGCTTCCGTGCGACGTGGCCCGCGAAGAGCATCGCGCGCCGCCATTTGACGGGCCAGCGGCGGTATTCGCGGATCGGCTCCGCGCGCGCGATGAAGGCTCTCCGGAACGCCTCTACCTCGGCCGCCTCCGCTTCCGTCAGCTCGCGAACCTCGTCCTGCGTGACATTTGCTCGTGGAGGGTGTCGATCGAGATCCGGAGCGGATCGGGAAAGATCGTGTAGAGCAGGAGGGGGCGGGGGGTGCCGGGCGCTCGAGCCCGATCAGATGCGTGACGAGGCGCAGCGTCTCGTTCCCCACCTCGGGAACGAGGACGTCGGGCCTCTCCTCGTCGAAAATCCGTTCGAGCGCGCGGAAGTGCGCGACGGTGCGACGGATGCAGAAGTCCTCGCTGCGGCCCGCACAGATCCGGTCGGCCCAGTAGACGTCGCGGATGTGCGGAATCGGGTACGCGGCCTCGATCCGTGCAACCTCGGCATCGATCGAGGGCGGCTGCCCGCCCTCGGCGACGACATCCATCAGGCAGCGAGCGTGCAGTCCCTGCTCGCGGAGCAACGCGCCGCCTCTCGCGACACGCTCACGTGCGCCGTCTCGTGGCCGCGACGTTCAAGCTTCCGTCCCACGCGGCCGTAGAAATCCGTCTCGTACGTCTGGAGCGTCGTGAACAGAAATCGCATCACTCGAGCGCAGCGGCGAGAAGCTCGCGGAAGCGAGCGGTCGAGTGCTCGCGGACGACGTACTCCCGGCCGCGGCTCCGCATCGTCGAGAGGATATCAGCGTCTCCGAGGGAGCTCCGTCACGACCTCGGCGAGGCTTCGTCCGGCGCGAAGCTTCCGAGGACGCGACCGCCGCCGGAGGCGTTCACCAGCTCTTCGGGTCCACCGCAGGGAGTCGACACGACCGGTACCCCTGCGGCAAGGGCCTCCGCGGCGGCCACGCCGAAGCCCTCCTGCCACGACGGCAGCACGAAGAGCGTTGCGTCCCGGAGCGCATCCGCGACGGACGCGACCTCGCCGAGTGCTTCCGCGCCGTCAGGCAGCCGAACCGGAGGGCGGCCGACGAGCGTACGTGCCAGCGGTCGCCGGGCGCGGATCAGCGGCCACGCCTCGAGCAGGAGCGCCGGATTCTTCCGCGGATCGTCCGCGCGGCCGACGAAGACGATCGTCGGTGCGCCGAGCCGCTGCCGCCAGCGACGTCTGGTTCGGCGAGAAGCGCTCCACGTCGACCGGAATCGGCAGGATGCCCACGGCGTGCTCGGGCACCCCGGCAGCGGCCGACACGGCCGCGCGGCTGGCAGGTGAGGTCGATAGAGACGCTCGGCGCCGCGGAGCGTGCGGCGCTCGAAGCGACGCAGGACGGGGGCGTTCAGGTGCTGGGCGAGCCGTCGCGGCGGGTCGAGCCCCCGGGAGCGGGCGCTCCATTCGTCGTCGAGCGACGTGCCGATCCAGCAGCGATAGGTCCTGCCGCTGCGGGCGGCGGCATATGCGTTCGTTGCGATCGTCGTGACGGCCCAAAGGTCGCCTGTGCCGAGCTGGCGCGCCAGACGGGTCGCGCCGCGGGCCTGGCGCACGACCTCGACCCGATCCAGTTGAGTCGACGCCCGGCGAGCGTGGGGTGCTCGACCCAGTGCAGGGTCGGCAGACGCCCCAGCTCGCGGGCGCCCATGAGAAACGCGTCGACCTGCGCGCTGCCGCCACCGCCGAAGCGGGGGTCCTGCGCCACGACGTGGAGCGGCTGAGTTTGGGGCACGCGAGAGACGTTAGCCTTCGGCGGATGCCCGGGCCTCGCAAACGCCGCCTACTCGTGCTCAACCAGTACTACTGGCCGGGCGTCGAGGCGACCGCACACCTGCTTACCGAGCTCTGCGAAGCGCTCGCGGACGAGTTCGAGATCCAGGTCGTGACGGGTGTCATCCGTGGACACGAGGACGAGCCGCGCCGGGTGGTGCGTGAGGGCGTCGCCATCGTCCGAGTCCCGTCGACGTCCTTCGAGCGCTCGAAGCTCGTCGCACGTGCGGCCAACTACCTCACCTACCTGGCGAACGCGCTCGCCTACGGGCTGCGGGTGCGCGGCCCGACGCGATCCTCTGCATGACCGATCCACCCATGATCGGCGACATCGGGCTCGTCCTCGCGCGGCGTCACCGTGTGCCCCTGCTCGTGATCTCCATGGACGTCTTCCCGGAGATCGCCGTCGAGTTGAAGCGGCTCGAGAACCCGGTCGTCGTAGGCCTCCTGCGGCGCCTGGTGAACGCGTACCTGCGCCGGGCCGATCGCGTTGTCGCGATCGGCGGCACGATGCGCCGGCGGCTACTCGAGAAAGGGGCGAAGCCGGATCGCGTGAGCGTGATCCCGAACTGGGTCGACACCATTGCGATCACCCCTGCGCCGGCGGACAACGCGTGGGCGCGAAAGCGGAAGCTCGTCGACAGGTTCGTCGTCATGCACTCCGGCAACGTCGGGCATGCGCAGAGCCTCGACAACCTGGTCCGCGCGTCGACATTCCTCCGCGATCTCGACGACCTGCGGGTGATCGTCGCCGGGTTCGGTGCGCGCCACGACGAGCTCGTGATGCTGGCGCGGTTGCTCGAGGCCGACAAGGTGGAGTTCATTCCGTACCAGCGGCGCGAGCTGCTGCCGCTGTCGCTGTCCTCGGCCGACCTGCACTACGTCGGGCTCTCCCGCGGGTTGGCCGGCTACATCGTCCCGAGCCGTCTGTACGGAATCCTGGCGGCCGGTCGCCCGGTCGTGGTCGCCGCCGACGCGGAGAGCGAGACCGCCGAGGTCGTTCGCACGATCGGCTGCGGCGTGGTCGTCCCGCCGGACAGGCCGGACTTGCTCGCAGCTGCGATCCGCGACCTCCGCGCGCGGCGGCCCGAGCTCGACGCGATGGGGGCCAAGGGGCGTGCCTACGTGGTCTCCGAGGCCGATCGGAACGTCGCGATCGAGCGCTACCGGCAGCTCCTCCACGAGCTGGTCGGCGCGTGATCGCGGTCGAAGTGCTCTTCTGGGCTGCGCTCGCGGCCCTCGCCTGGACGCACGCTCTCTACCCACTCGCCGTCGCGGCGCTCTCGCGGCTGCGCGTCCGCCGCGTCGCCCAGGCGGACGCCGAGCCCACGGTGACCGTCGTCATCGCCGCATACAACGAGGAGTCGGTGATCGTGCGCCGCATCGAGAACCTGAGGCAGCTCGACTACCCTCAGGACAGGCTGAAGATCGTCGTCTCGTCGGACGCCTCCACAGACTCGACCGAAGAGCTCGCGGCCACGGCCGGCGCGCGTGTGATTCGCAATTCCCGGGGCGGCAAGGTCGCGGCACAGGATCGTGCCGTTCGAGAGTCGTCGGGCGAGATCGTCGCGTTCTCGGACGCGAACGCCGTCTGGGCGCCCGACGCCTTGCGCAAGCTCGTGCGCAACTTCGCCGACCCGGAGGTCGCCTACGTGTGTGGGCGTCTCCGGCTCGAGGGCGTCGCCGGAGGGAACCAGGAGGGCGTCTACTGGCGCTACGAGCTGGCGACGCGGGCGGCCGAGTCGGCGCTCGGATCGATAACGGGAGGAAACGGGTCGATCTACGCCCTCCGACGGCGGACTACGTCGAGGTCGACCCGCGGTTCGGGCACGACCTCGCGCTCCCGTACCTCCTGGTGCAGCGCGGCCGGCGCGCAGTCTACGACCCTGACGCGGTCGCGTTCGAGAAGCCGACGCCGACGAATCAGACGGAGTACCGGCGGAAGGTGCGGATGTTCGAGCACTGCTGGCTCATCGTCCTCACCGGACGGATGCTCCGCGGACAGCCGTTCGTCTACCTGGTTGCGCTGTTGTCGCACCGACATCTGCGCTACGCGAGCGGTTTGCTCCACCTGCTCCTCCTGGCCTCCTCGGTCGCGCTGGTGGGGCGCGGGCTGGTGTTCGCCGTCGTGCTCGGCATCCAACTGGGCCTCCTCCTTGCGGCCGCCGTCGGAGTGGGGCTCCCCCGGTACTACCTCCTGGTGACATGGGCAACGGTGGTCGCGCTCTGGAACTACCTCCGTCGCGGCGTTCCGGCCCACTGGCAGCCGGAGGAGGCTGCCCGGTGAACCGGAGCGTCGATATCGCGCTCGCCGGGCTCGGGCTCGTCGTCGGCTCCCCGCTGATCGCCGCCGCCGCGCTCGCCGTCAAGCTCGAGGACCGCGGCCCGGTTCTCTACCGGCAGAGCCGGGTCGGCAAGGACGGCGTCGAGTTCGAGCTGCTCAAGCTGCGCACGATGGTCGTGGGTGCGGAGCAGATCGGTGCAGGCCTTGCCGTCGACCGCGGCGATCCGAGAATAACGAGGGTGGGGCGAGTGCTGCGCAAGGTCTCGCTCGACGAGCTGCCGCAACTGTGGAACGTCATCCGCGGCGACATGAGCATGGTCGGGCCCCGTCCGACGTTGCGCTATCAGGTCGAGCAGTACGATGAGAGGCAGCGGCGACGTCTCGAGGTGCGGCCCGGGCTCACCGGCTGGGCGCAAATCCACGGCCGAGCCTCGCTGCCGTGGCAGGATCGCATCGAGCTCGACCTCTGGTACGTCGACCACCGCTCTCCGCTTGTCGATCTCAAGATCCTCGTGCGCACGCCGGGAGCCCTCTTCAAGGACACGTACAAGGGCCGCACAGGGGGCTGGCCGGGCTCGTCTGCTGCACCCTGAGCTTGCAGGATGCGGCTGCGATCAACGGGGAGTGATGAGCAGGCTGATGAAGCTCGGCTTGGGAGTTCGAGGACGCTTGGCGCGGCGCCGCGCCAACCACCTGCTTCGCGTCGCCGCTGGCCTGGCCCCGTATGTCCTGTCTCCTTCCGACCGGGGAACGTACGTGATGCCGGTGCGCGAGGCCCGCAAGCTGCTGGTCGCCGGCACGCGAGGCGACATGGTGGTCTTCGACCGGGCGGTCGAGACGCTCACGGCGTCAGGCCGGTGTGAACAGCTGCGGCACCTTGTCGATGTCGGCGCCAATTTCGGGACGACGTCCGTCGCAGCGCTCGTCCACCACGGTTTCGAGCGCGTGGTGGCGATCGAGCCCGACCCCGAGAACCTGCGTCTCCTCCGTGCGAACCTCGCGCTCAACGGCGTTGAGGATCTGGCCACGGTCGTTCCGGCGGCGGCGTCGGCCAGCGAGGGCTCGGCCGCCTTCAGACGCGGCTTCAGTGAAGGAGTCTGGAAGTCCGGGAGCGGTCGGCTCGGCGCCGCCGAGGCCGGTGGAGTTTCGGTGGCGACCGTCTCGCTCGACTCGGTCGTCGCTGGAAGCGGGCTCGATCTCACCAGGACGCTTCTCTGGATCGATGTCCAGGGCCATGAGCCGGAGGTGCTCGAAGGCGCGACCGCCCTACTAGAGCGTCGTGTCCCGGTTGTACTGCCGTTGCGGTCGAAGCTCCTGACGCCTCGCGACGGCTGGATGCGGCTCGAAGCAGCGCTCGGCCGGCGATACGATTCGTACGTCGATCTCCGCCGCCCTTCGCTGAAGGGGCCCTGGGTGCCGGTGCCGAGGCCGATAGGCGAGCTCGTCGAGCGGAACCGCGGGCAGCGTTCGACCGACGTCCTCGTGTTCGTGGGGAGCGTCTCACCAGTTCCGTAATCCGGTGCCGCTACCCTGAGGGGCCGTGACCGCGGTCCTGTTCACGTGCGCCGGGCAGCGCGTCGACATCGTCAGCGCCTTCGGCAGGGCCGGTGCGTTCACGGTCGCGGCGGACGTCGACCCGCTCGCGCCCGCCCTCTACCACGCCGACGCCCGCGCGCTCGTGCCGCGGATCGACGACCCGGGCTACATCCCGGCGCTGGCCGAGCTCGTCCGCGTCCACGACGTCAGGCTGATCGTGCCCCTGACCGACCTCGACCACCTGCAGCTCCTGCGCGGGCGCGAGCGGCTCGGGACGCTCGTGCTCCTGGCCGAGGAGGACGTGATCGAGGCCGTCAACGACAAGTACCGCGCGCACGAGCTCTTCGTCTCCCGGGGGATCCCGTCGCCGCCCACCTGGCTGCCCGACGCGCTGCCGGACGAGCTGCCCTACCCCGTGCTCGTGAAGGCGCGCGAGGGCTTCGGCTCGCGGCACATCTACCGCGCCGAGACGCCCGAGCAGCTGCGCTTCTTCCTCGACTACACGACGGTTCCCTCGATGGTGCAGCAGGTCTGCGCCGGCGAGGAGTTCTCGATCGACGTCTTCTGCGACTTCGAGGGCCGCTGCCTGAACGCGATCCCGCGGACGATGATCGAGTCGAAGGGCGGCGAGTCGATCAAGGGGATGACGATCAGGGACGCCGAGCTGATCGAGCACGGCCGCCTCGTCGCCGAGACGCTCGGCCTCCGCGGGCCCGCGAACATCCAGTGCTTCCGCGTCGGCGACGAGCTGCAGGTGACCGACATCAACCCCCGCTTCGGCGGCGCCTTCCCGCTCCCGACCGCGGCCGGCAGCAACTACCCGGAGCTCGCGATCGCGCTCGCGAACGGCGAGCGGCCCGAGCCGCGGCTCGGCGACTTCCGGGAGGGGATCCTGATGACCCGCTTCTTCTCGCACGTCGTCCTCGAGCAGGGCGCCGACGGCCTCGAGCCGCTCGACGAGTCGCTGCCCGAGCCGCTCGCGACCGATCGGGAGGCATGACCCGGCGCGCGCTCGCGCTCGCCGCGCTCCTGCTGCTCGCAGGCTGCGGCACCACCGAGAAGCACACGGCCCCGACGCCGCAGCCGCCGGTCGACACCGCCGAACGAACCCCCGCCCCGCCGCCGAAGCCGCGCCTCCGCGACGTGCTCGTGACGGTGATCGACGGCGACACCGGCGAGCGCGTCCCCGGCGCGCGCGTCGCGATCGGGCCGCGCGCCGGCCGCAGCGACCGCACCGGCCTCGCCGCCGTGCCGATCCTGCGCCGCGCGGCGCTGCCGGTCACCGTCTCGAAGCCCGGCTACCGGAGCCGCACCGTCCGGCTCTGGTTCCGGCAGCACCCCCGCTCCTCGGTGCGGATCTACCAGCCGAAGCTGCAGTGGCCGATGTACGGCGCCGTCCCGGCCCGCACGCAGGCGCAGCGGCACATCGAGCTGCGGCCGCCGTTCCGGACGATCTGGAGCCGCGGCCTCGACGCGCTGATCGAGTTCCCGGCCGTCGTCTCGGAGGGGGTGGCCTTCATCGGCAACTACCGCGGCACCGTCTACGCGCTCTCGATGCGGACCGGCAAGGTCGTCTGGAAGCACGACCCGCCGGGCGGCAAGATGGCCTCCTCGCCCGCGGTCGTCGGCGACAGCGTCGTCGTGCACGGCATGGACGGCGTCGTCCGCGTCCTCGACCGCCGCAACGGCCGCCTCCGCTGGGCGAAGCGGGTCGGCTCGCCGATCGAGTCCTCGCCGGTCGTCCACGCCGGGGTCGACTACTTCGGGGCCTGGAACGGCAACGTCTACGCGCTCTCGCTGAAGACCCACGGGTTCCGCTGGGTGCGCTCCTTCGGCGCCAAGATCACCTCGAGCGCCGCGCTCGCCGGCGGCAGGCTCTACATCGGCGACTACGCGGGCCGGCTGCTCGTGCTCGACCGCGCGAGCGGCGCCCTCCGCTGGAGCCGCTCGGTCGACGGCCGGGTCTACGGGACGCCCGCGGTCGCGCGCGGCCGCGTCTTCGTCCCCTCCTCGACCGGCGGCTCGCTGACCGCCTTCTCGACCTCGGGCGCCCTGCTCTGGCGGCGCACGACCGGCTCCTACGTCTACTCCTCGCCCGCCGTCTCCGGCGGCCGCGTCTACGTCGGCTCCTACGACGGGCGGCTCTACTGCCTCTCGGCCGCGCGCGGCTCGACGCTCTGGACCGTCGGCGCGGGCGGGCCGATCTCGGGCGCGGTCACGCTCGTCGGCGGGGTCGCCTACGCCGGCTCGACCCGGGGCTCGATCGTCGGCGCCGACGCCCGCTCGGGCCGCGTCCTGCTCCGCTTCCCGCACGGGGAGTACGTCGCCGTCTCCGGGAACGGCGGCACCCTGCTCCTGCACGGCTACTCGCGCCTCTACGCGGTCAAGCCCGCATGAGGTCGTGGCCGTGGAAGTGGATCGGCCTCGGGCTCGCGGCCGCGCTGCTCGTGCTCGCGGGCGCGGTCGGCGCCTACGTCGTCGTCAAGCAGCGGCAGGCGAAGGACGTCCGCGGCTCCTCGACGGTCGAGTTCACGCCGTCGGTCGAGACGCCGCCGCAGCCGCCGCCCGAGCCCGGGATCGTCTGGCCGACCTACGGCTTCGACGCCGACCGCCTGCGCGTCGCCTCGGGCGTGAAGCTGCAGCCGCCCTTCCGCAAGGTCTGGACGTACCGGGCGCAGGCGCTCGTCGAGTTCCCGCCGGCGATCGCGTTCGGCCGCCTCTACTTCGCGACGAACACCGGCTACACGATCGCGATCAACGCCAAGACCGGCAAGCGGGCCTGGAAGCGCGCGTCCGGCCGCTGCCAGGCCGCCTCGCCCGCCGTCTCCGGCCGGCTCGTCTTCGTCCCGTTCATGAACAAGCCGCCCTGCAACCGGCGCAAGCCGACGGGCCTGCACGGGCGGCTCGTCGCCTACTACGCCGGCTCGGGGGCCGTCCGCTGGTCGAAGACGCTCGGCCCGAGCGAGTCCTCGCCCGTGGTCGCGAACGGCCTCGTCTACACGGCCGACTGGAACGGCCGCGTCTGGGCGTTCGTCGCCACGAGCGGGAAGCTTCGCTGGGTGACGAAGCTGCGCGGCCAGGTGAAGGCGGCGCCGACGCTCTCGGGCAACCGCCTCTACGTCGGCGACTACAGCGGCCGCCTCTACGCCCTCGACGCCCGCGACGGCACGGTGCTCTGGCAGGCGAGCTCGCAGGCGCGCCTCGGCGGCCGCGGCCAGTTCTACTCGACCCCCGCCGCCGCCTACGGCCGCGTCTACGTCGGCTCGACCGACGGCAAGCTCTACTCCTACGGCGCCACGAGCGGGAAGCTGCGCTGGTCGCACGGGACCGGCGGCTACGTCTACTCCTCGCCGGCGGTCTGGCGGCAGCGCGTCTACGTCGGCTCCTACTCGAAGCGCTTCGTCTGCCTCGACGCGGCCACCGGCGACGTCGAGTGGACGTTCACCGCCGACGGCGAGATCTCCGGCTCGCCGACGATCGTGGACGGGATCGTCTACTTCGCTACCTTGAAGCGACGCACCTACGCCCTCGACGCACTGACCGGCGAGCAGGTCTGGACCTATCCGGACGGAAAGTACTCACCGGTGGTCGCGGACGCGAAGCGCCTCTACCTGATCGGCTACGCGCGCGTCTACGGCCTCGTGGAGAAGGACACGTGAGACGCCTCGGACTCCTCATCCCGCTGCTGGCCCTCCTGCTCGCGCTGCCGGCGCGGGCCGAGGCCGCGAAGCCGAAGCCGGACCCGAACGTCGGCAAGGCGAAGGCCGGCCTCGCCGCGGCGCTCGCGGCGGGCCGGATCAGCCCGGCCGAGGCCGCGCAGTACCGCGGCATCCTCGCCCGCACGGCGCGCGCGCTGCCGCGGCTCGGGGGCTCGCGGCACGCGAACCTCGCGGGCGTGCTCTCGACCGTCGCCGCCCAGCACGCGCGCTACACCGAGCGGCGCGCGCTCGTCCTCTTCTCGATGCTCGACGTCAACGTCCGCTGGTTCGGCGCGCAGGGCCCGCCGAAGCCGCAGGCCGACGAGACCGGCCCCGACGGCGCCGTCTACCGCTACTTCCCCGGGCGCGGGCTCCAGTTCCACCCGCTCGCGAACGCGGCCGCGCTCAACTCGCAGCTCGCCGCGGGCCGCCTCGACCGGGCGCGGGCGCTCGTCGAGGCGCTGCAGGCGCGGGCGATCCAGTCGGGCGGCACGCTCCTCTGGGAGTACGAGTTCCCGTTCGGCGGCGGCCGGCCGCCCTGGACCTCCGGGATGGCCCAGGCGGTGCTGGCGCAGGCCTTCGCGCGCGCCGCGGGCAAGCTGGACGACCCCTCGCTGCTCGACGTCGCCGGGCGCGCCTACGCCTCGATCCCCGGCAAGCTCGAGCAGCGCCTCTCGGTCGGCCGCTGGGTGCGGCTCTACAGCTTCAGCCGCCTGGCCGTCTTCAACGCGCAGCTGCAGGCCGCCGTCTCGCTGCAGGACTACGCGGCGCTGTCCGGCAGCGAGGAGGCCGCCTCGCTCGCCACGGCGATGCGGGACGCGGCCCAGAAGGCCCTCCCGCGCGTCGACACGGGCTACTGGACGCGCTACACGATCGACGGCGCCGAGGAGTCGCGCGGCTACCACGACTTCGTGATCTCGATCCTCGGCCGGCTGAAGGCGCAGACGAAGGACACGGCCTGGTCCGACCTCGCCGCCCGCTTCGAGCGCTACGAGCGGGAGCCGCCGGTCTTCCTGCTCGGCGCCCCGGCGGCGCCGGCCGTGCCCGGCACCGGCAAGGCGAAGCTGAAGGTCACCTTCTGGCTCTCGAAGCGCTCCTCGACCTCGGTCAAGGTCGGCTCCTCGTCGCGCAGCGTCTGGCTCGCGCACGGCTGGCACACCTTCACCTGGACGCTGCCGCGCGCGAAGCCGGCCGTCTATCCGGTCGGGCTGCAGGCGTGGCCGATCGCAGGCCCGCGGGGCTCGACGGGGGCGCTGCCGCTCGTCGTCCTCGGCCGCGGCGGGCCCGAGCCGAAGGCGCGCCACACGAGCGCCTCGGCGGCCCAGGGGCTCGTCGTCGGCGCCGCCGAGAACGGCGTCCTCAGCGCCGACCCGGGCACCGCCGACGGCAGGCTCGCGCTCGCGACGGCGGCGGGGATGACGGCGATTCGCGTCGCCGTGCCCTGGGCGCCGGGCCAGACCGCGCCCGCGGCCGACGCGCTCGCCGCCTACCAGACGACCGCGCAGCAGGCGCAGCTGCGCGGGATCCGGCTCTTCTTCGAGGTCTACCCGTCCTCGCCGGACGCGGCCCCCCGTGACGACGCCGCCCGCGGGCAGTTCGCCGAGTACCTGCGCTCGCTCGCGACGGCGCTGCCGCAGGTGCGCGACTTCGTCGTCGGCTCGCAGGTCAACAGCCCCTCGTTCTGGCCGCAGGGCGGCGCGGCCGCGACCGAGTACGCGGCCCTGCTCGCCGCCTCCTACGACGCGCTCAAGGCGGTCGACCCGGCGATCCGCGTGATCGGCGGCTCCCTCTCGGCGCAGGACGCGCCCGGCACCTACGTGCTCGCGCTCGGCAAGGCCTACCGCAAGCTCGGGCGGGCGACGCCGTTCATGGACGCCTTCGCGATCCAGCCGAACGGGCTCGGCTCGGCGGAGCCGCCCGCGACCGTGCACGCGAAGGGCCCGATCGGGATCGGCGACTACGCGCGCCTCGTCGCCAACCTGAAGCGCGCCTTCGACGGGACGCCGCAGCCGGGCTCGACCGTGCCGATCGTCTACGACGGCTACGGCGTCCAGTCGCTGATCCCGCCCGAGAAGGCGCCGCTCTACAGCCAGACCGAGTCGGACGCGGTCGACGAGGCCGTCCAGGCGACGTCCTACGCCGCCGCCCTGAAGCTCGCCTCCTGCCAGCCGACCGTGACCACGCTCCTCCTCGGCCACGTGCTCGACGAGGCCGACCTGACCGGCTCGCAGGCGGGCCTCTACTACGCCGACGGGACGCCGAAGTCGAGCCTCGGCCCGTTCGTCGACGCGCTCGCCGGCCTCGCAGGGGCCTCGTGCCCGCAACAGCAGCAGCAGCCGGAGGGCCCCGGGACGCCGCCGACGGTCTCGCTCGATCCCGCAGGGGGATCGGCCGCCGTCGACTGCCCGAGCGACTGCTGGTACGTCGCCGTCCTCACCCGCGGCGAGGACAAGGTGCCGGTCCGGGCGGCGCAGGGCGCGGTCGACGCAGGCGGGCAGACGACGGTCTCGCCGTCCACGCTCGGGCTCCGGCCGGGCTCCTACACGCTCTCGGTCTGGGCGGCGCCGAAACGGGCCGCCGGGCCCGCGGTCGAGACGGACGGCTCGCCGTTCGCCGTGGGCTAGCCTTCGCCGATGCGCTACGCCGTCACCGGAGCGGCCGGCTTCGTCGGCTCCCACCTCGCGGACGGCCTCGAGGCCGCCGGCCACGAGGTCGTCGCGATCGACTGCTTCACCGACTACTACGACCCGGCGCTGAAGGAGGAGAACGCGCGCGGCCGCGAGGTGCGCCGCCTCGACCTCGCCGACGCGGAGCTCGACTTCGCCGGGCTCGACGGCGTCTTCCACCTGGCCGGGCAGCCGGGGGTGCGCAGCTTCGGCGACGTCTTCCCGCTCTACGTGCGCCGCAACCTGGTCGCGAGCCAGCGCGTCTTCGAGGCCGCGGCCGCCGCGGCATCCGCGTCGTCTTCGCCTCCTCGTCGTCGGTGTACGGCGACGCCGAGGCGTACCCGACCCCGGAGACGAGCGAGCTGCGGCCGCTCGCGCCGTACGGGATCACCAAGCTCGGCTGCGAGCACCTGGCGCGCGCCTACGCCCGCGACTTCGGGCTCGACGCGGTCGTGCTCCGCTACTTCACGGTCTACGGGCCCCGGCAGCGGCCCGACATGTTCTTCGCGCGGGTCGTCCGCGCGCTCGTCGAGGGCGGCTCGTTCGAGATCTACGGCGACGGGACGCAGTCGCGGAGCTTCACCTACGTCGCCGACGTCGTCGCGGCCACGATCGCGGCGATGGAGCGGGCGCCCGCCGGCGGCCTCTACAACGTCGGCGGCGGCGAGGAGGCCTCGATGCGCGAGGCGATCGCGACGCTGGAGCGGCTCGCGGGCCGCAGCCTCGACGTCTCCTACGGCCCGCGCGCGGCCGGCGACATCCCGCGCACGAAGGCCGACACGAGCCGGATCCGCGCCGAGCTCGGCTGGGAGCCGCCGACCTCGCTCGAGGAGGGCTTGCGGGCCCACTGGGAGTGGGCGCGAGCTAGGCTGGCCGCGCGATGACGACCCCTGCGCCCCCCGAGCTCGACGCCGAGCAGGAGATCGACGTCCGCCGCTACGGCACGCTGCTGGCGGCGCGCTGGTGGCTCGTCGCGGCCGGGCTCGTCGCCGGCCTCGTCGTCGGCTACGCGCTCGCGCTCGGCGGCGGCACCGTCTGGAAGGCGGAGGCGCTCCTGACGCTGGGCCAGCCGTACACGCCGAGCTTCGGCGCGCCGGTGCAGAGCTACGGCACGAACCCGCGCGCCGTCAACGAGATCGTCCGCTCCGAGTCGGCGTTGAAGCAGGCCTCGCGCGCCTCCGGGATGCGAGTCGGGAACCTGCGCGGCCACGTCTCGATCGGCCAGGTCGGCAACCAGGCCTCGACGCGGGCGGTGCCGCTCGTCTCGCTGACCGTCCAGGGCAAGCGCCCGGGCCGCACCGAGGCGGCCGCGAACGAGCTGGCGCAGATCGTCGTCGCCCGCACCACGAAGCCGTACGTCGGCGAGAAGGTGCGGACGCTGCGCTCGCAGCTCGACTCGCTGCAGCAGCGGATCAACGCGCAGCAGCAGACGGTGACGGCGCTGCAGAAAGAGGCGGACAACGCGGGCCTGTCGCCGCTCGACCGGCTGACGCTGATCTCGCAGCTGAACGGCGCCGCGCAGCTGCTCGGCCAGCTGAAGGACGAGCAGAACACCGCCCAGCAGCAGCTCGCCTTCTCGCAGAACGTCGAGAGCGCCACGATCGTGCAGCCGGCCGCCTCGGTGAAGTCGTCGGCCCGCTCGCTGCGGACGTCGATGCTCGTCGGCGCCCTGCTCGGCCTGATCCTCGGCGCGCTCGCGGCGCTCCTCTGGGAGCCGCTCGCGGCCCGGCTCGCCAGCCGGGAGCACTGATCTCTGACTGCGCTCGCCGTGGGCGCGCGCGCCCGCGCGGGCCGGTACGTGTACACCGTCGCCGTCGGCGCGATCTTCGCAGGCGCGGCCTCGCTACTCCTCTGGAACGTGTTCCACTACGCCTGGTTCGACGGCTACGACGGCTGGGCGATGGCGAACTACGTCGACGTGGTCGAGCACGCGCACCGGCTGCCGACCGCCGCCGAGTCCGACGTCTGGCACAACCCGCCGCTCTTCTTCGTGCTCGCGGCCGGCGCGCAGGAGCTCGCGACCCGCGGCGGCTGGATCACGGACCCCTACCGCGCGGTCCAGCTCCTCTCCGCGCTCTCCGCCCTCGCCGTCTGCCTGCTCGCGTTCCTGACTGCGCGCGAGCTCTGGCCGGGCTCCCGCGCCGCCCGGGTGGGGGCGCTGGCGCTCGCGGCGGCCACGCCCGTGCTCGTCCGCTCCGGGGCGCTCTACCATCCGGAGGTGCTCTGCGCCGCGCTCTCCGCCGGCGCCGTCTACGTCGTCGTGCGGGCATTCGCACGGGACCGCCTCACCTGGAGGGCCGGGGCCGCGGCGGGCGCGCTCGTCGGGCTCGCCAACCTGACGCGCACCTGGGCGCTCGCCGAGCTCGCCGCCGTGCTGGTCGTCCTCGCGGTCGCCTGGCTCTGGACGCGTCAGCGCGAGGTGCTCCGGTTCGGCGTCGCGGCCGCGGCGGTCGCGGCGCTGCTCGTGACGCCGTGGCTCGCCTACAAGGCTGTCCGCTACGACAGTCCGCTCGCCTACAGCCAGCCGAACGCCGAGCAGTGGCACGGCTCCCGGCCGCTCGCGTTCTACACCGCGCTCGACCTCCGCGACGTCTTCTCGCACCCCTACTGGGACCACTACCGCAACCACCTGCTGCCGGTCGTCTACACGGACTGGTGGGGCGACTACTGGCGCTACTGGCAGGTGCCGTCGGAGATGCGGTACGAGCCGCCGGTGCTGCCCGAGGCGCTCGACTCGGAATTGCGGCTGCAGTCGGTGGTCGGCGTCGCGCCGTCGCTGCTCCTCGCCGCCGGCCTGCTCGGGGTCGCCGCCCTGGCGCTGCGGCGGCGTTCGCCGGCGCTCCTGCTCGATCGTCGCATCCGTCGTCTTTCTGGCCCTCTCGTACACCGGCTTCCTGATCCGGTACCCGAAGCAGGACGGCGACAACATGAAGGCGCTCTACCTGGTCAACGCCGTCTTCCCGCTCGCGGTCTGCGGCGGCTGGGCCCTGCAGTGGCTGGTGCGGGCGAACCGGCTCCTGCTCGCCGGACTGGCTCTGGCGGCCGTCGAGCTCCTCTACCTCGACGTGCGTTTCCTGCTGCTCGCATAGGCACGTCGGGCGGCCCCTCTACCATCAGCAGCGATGCTCGACGGCAAGCGCGTCGCCGTGGTCGTGCCGGCGCACAACGAGGAGTCGCTGATCGTCCCGACGCTGACGGGGATCCCCTCCTTCGTCGACCGCGTCTACGTCGTCGACGACGCCTCCACCGACGGCACCGCGGCGCGGCTCGCGGAGGTGACCGACCCGCGGGTCGAGGTGATCTCGCACGAGCGGAACCAGGGCGTCGGCGCCGCGATCGTCAGCGGCTACAAGGCGGCGCTGCGCGACCGGATCGACGTCACCTGCGTGATGGCCGGCGACAACCAGATGGACCCGGACGAGCTCGCGACGCTGGCCGGCCCGGTCGCGCGCGGCGACGTCGACTACGCGAAGGCGAACCGCCTCTTCACCGGCAAGGCCTGGGAGCTGATCCCGCGCACCCGCTACCTCGGCAACGCGGCGCTCTCGATGATGACGAAGATCGCCTCCGGCTACTGGCACGTCGCCGACTCGCAGGCCGGCTACACGGCGCTCTCGCTCGGCGCGCTCGAGCTGCTCGACCTCGACCGGATCTACCGCTACTACGGCTTCCCGAACGACATGCTCGTGCACCTGAACGTGGTCAACGCCCGCGTGCGCGACTACCCCTCGCGGCCGATCTACGGCGTCGGCGAGCGGAGCGGGATCCGCCTGCGGAAGGTGATCCCGCGGATGAGCTGGCTGCTGCTGAAGGGCTTCTTCTGGCGGATGCGCGAGAAGTACGTGATCCGCGACTTCCACCCGCTCGTCTTCTTCTACGCCTTCGGCCTCGTGATGGCGGTGTGCGGCCTGGCGCTCGGGATCCTCGAGACGGTGCTGCGGATCATGGGCAACTCGGTCTCGGTCGCGACGGTCGTGCTGGTGGCGCTGCTCCTGATCTTCGGGGCGCAGTTCACGCTCTTCGCGATGTGGTTCGACATGGAGTCGAACAAGGACCTCGGCGGCTACGGGCGGCGGCGGACCGACCGCTGAGGCGAGCTACCATCGGTGCATGGCGCTGGTCGGCGACCCGGAACGCCGGCGGGCGGAGAGCACCCTCCGCCGCCACTTCGTCGCGGGCCGCCTGAGCCAGGCGGAGCTCTCGGATCGGCTCGAGCTCGTGCTTCGCGCGCGCACCGGCGGCGAGCTGCGCCGCGCGCTCCGGAGCCTCCCGCCCGCGTGGCGGAGGTCGACGAGGTGCTCCTGCCGGCCGTCGTGGGCGCGCGCCGCACCGTCCGGGTCGCGGCCACGTTCGTCGTCTGGGCTCTCGGATCGCTGTTCCTGCTGCTCGCCTTCGCCGGCTGGCTCGTCGCCGAGGGCCCGAGCGCCTTCGGGCTCCTCGCCTTCCCGCTCGGCTGGCTCGTCCTCAGCGCGGCGCTCTACCTGCGGCTGCTGCGGCCGCGAGGTTAGAGGCTTGATGCGTATTGGACGTCCCCGGCGGGGCCGTTCCAGGCCAAGCCAGGGTGTGCCGGCGTCCGTGGCGCATGCTGGTTGCACGTGTGAGGACGCCGGTGCGGCCTGGCGCCGCGCCTGGGGCGGACGCCGCAGCCACGGCCGATGCGCGTCAAGCGTCTAGTACCACTTCCCGCGCACGAAGCCGCCGAAGGCGATCAGGCCGATCAGGGCGACGATCAACCCGATCCAGAAGCTCCACAGGATCGCGATCACGATGCCGGCGATCCCGAGGATGCCGCCGATACCGATGCCGCCTGCCTGCCGCCGCGGCTCGACGCGCGCGTACCTCGTCTCCGGCGACGCGCACGTTCTCGCGCTACGGACGAACTGCCCGTCCTGTCGCCGCGCGACCTCCTCGACCGGCTCCGTCGCCGCCGCTAGTACCACTTCCCGCGCACGAAGCCGCCGAAGGCGATCAGGCCGATCAGGGCGACGATCAACCCGATCCAGAAGCTCCACAGGATCGCGATCACGATGCCGGCGATCACGAGGATGCCGCCGATACCGATGCCGCCTGCCATGCCGCCGCGGTCTCTGGTCGCCACTGTCTCCTCCTTGTCGCGTGTCGGGTCGAGACCGGCATTCTGCCCGCAGACGTCGAATCCAAGCAAGCTACGATCGCGCCGTGAGCCCGGGGCCGTTCGACGACCTCTCGCGCGGCCTTCGGGTCGTGCGCGACCGGATCGCGCAGGCCGCGGGCGCGGACCCCTTCGACTGGGTCGCCGACCAGCTCGCGAAGCCGGAGCCGGCGCGGCCGTTCGAGGAGCTGCAGGCGGAGCTCGACGGCCTCGTCGGCCTCGAGACGGTCAAGCAGCAGGTGCGCGCGCTCGCCGCCTTCCTGCAGGTGCAGGCGCAGCGGCTGCAGCACGGCCTGCCGGAGGTCGCCACCTCGCAGCACCTCGTCTTCCTCGGCAACCCCGGCACGGGCAAGACGACGATCGCGCGGCTGCTCGCGCAGATGTACCGCTCGCTCGGGCTGCTCGAGCAGGGCCACCTGGTCGAGGTCGACCGCGCCGAGCTCGTCGGCGAGTACGTCGGCTCGACCGCGCTCAAGACCGAGCGGGCGATCCGGCGTGCCCTCGACGGCGTCCTCTTCATCGACGAGGCCTACGCGCTCGCGCCCGCGGGGCCGCAGCAGGACTTCGGGCCGGAGGCGGTCGAGACGCTGCTGAAGCGGATGGAGGACCACCGGCACCGGCTCGTCGTCATCGTCGCCGGCTACCCGCGGCCGATGCACCGCTTCCTCGACTCGAACCCGGGCCTGCGCTCGCGCTTCGCGCGCGAGATCGCCTTCCCCGACTACGCGACGGACGAGCTGGTCGAGATCGCCGACCAGTTCGCGCGCGCGAACCGGTACGTGCTCGCGCCCGAGGCGCGGCAGACGCTCGAGCTCGTCTTCGGCTCGGTCGCCCGCGGCGAGGGCTTCGGGAACGCGCGCTTCGCGCGGACGCTGTTCGAGCAGGCGCTGAACGCCCAGGCGCTGCGGCTCGCGGGCGAGCGCGCGCAGGTGGGGCAGCTCGAGCCGGAGGAGCTCGTGACGCTGACCGCCGACGACGTCCGCTCCGCGGCGCGGGCGCTCGGCGTCGACGGCGCAGCCGGAGCGGCGCGGCTGGCGCCGCCGGCGGGGCGCGTGACCGTCCTCGTCCAGAAGTTCGGCGGCTCCTCGGTCGCCGACGCGGAGCGGATCCGGCGCGTCGCCGCGCGCGTCGTCGCGAGCGCCGCCGACGGGGCCCGCGTCTGCGTCGTCGTCTCGGCGATGGGGGACACGACCGACGAGCTGCTCGGGCTCGCGTCGCAGGTCTCCTCGCGGCCGCACCCGCGCGAGCAGGACATGCTCCTGACCGCCGGCGAGCGGATCTCGATCGCGCTGCTGGCGATGGCGATCGACGACCTCGGCCGCGACGCGATCTCGTTCACCGGCTCGCAGGCGGGCATCGTCACCGACGCCGCGCACGGCAGGGCGCGGATCGCCGAGGTCGGCGGCCACCGCGTCCGTGACGCGCTCGAGGCGGGCAGGATCGCGATCGTCGCCGGCTTCCAGGGCGTCTCGGCCGACTCGAAGGACGTGACCACGCTCGGCCGCGGCGGCTCCGACACGACCGCCGTCGCCCTGGCCGCCGCGCTCGCCGCGGACGCCTGCGAGATCTACACCGACGTCGACGGCGTCTACACCGCCGACCCGCGCGTCGTCCCGGGGGCGCGCAAGCTCGACGCCGTCTCCTACGAGGAGATGCTCGAGCTGGCGAGCTCCGGCGCCAAGGTGCTGATGGCGCGGGCGGTCGAGTACGCTCGCAACCACGGAGTCCGGCTGCACGTCCGCACGTCGTTCGGCGAGGCCGAGGGGACGTGGGTCGTGGGGGAGGCGGAGATGCTGGAGAAGCCGATCATCTCGGGAATCGCGCACGACACCTCGGAGGCGAAGGTGACGATCCTCGGCGTCCCCGACCGGCCCGGGATCGCCGCGCGCGTCTTCCGGCCGCTCGCGGACGCCGGCGTCAACATCGACATGATCGTCCAGAACGTCTCCGCGCAGGGCCACACGGACATCTCGTTCACGCTGCCGAAGCCGGATCTCGCCCACGCCGAGCCCGTCCTGCGCGACCTCGCCGACGCGGTCTCCGCCTCCGGCTTCTCGATCGACCCCGACATCGCCAAGGTCTCGCTCGTCGGCGCGGGCATGAAGAGCCATCCCGCGGTCGCCGCCGACATGTTCGACGCGCTCGCCGACGCCGGCATCAACATCGAGATCATCTCGACCTCGCCGATCCGGATCTCGTGCGTCGTCCGCGGCGGCGAGGTCGAGCGCGCCGTGCAGGTGCTGCACGAGCGCTTCGGGCTCGCCGCCTGAATGACGCTTCGCGCCCTGCTCGCGCTCGTCTGCGCGGCGGCCGTGACCGCGCCGGCGGCCGCCGCAGGCGGGTCGTTCAGCTCGAGCGAGCCGCTGCTGAACCGGATCTGGCAGGGCTCGGTCGCGACCGCCGAGAGCATGGTCTCCGCGCCGGTCGACCTCGACCCGCGCGGCTGCCCCGCCGGGCCGGGCCCGATCGTCCTCGACGGCCTCGTGCGCGACCGCTGCCCGTACGTCGGCGACCTCGCCGTCACGGGCAAGACCCTGCTCGTCGCCGGCGCCGACCCGACCGCGATCCGCAACATGCTCTTCCTCTTCGCCCGCCTCCAGGAGCAGGACGGCTTCATCCCGGCGAGCCCGCTCGTCGGCGTCGTCCCGCTCGTCGACTACCCCGCGTACTGGATCGAGGCGCTCTCCGACTACGTCATGCACACGGGCGACCTCGGGACGCTGCGCGCCCTCTTCCCGAGCGTCGTCCGCGTCCTCGACGTCTGGTATCCCGGCCGGCCGCACGCGGGCGGACTGCTCGCGAAGCCGGACGGCGACGGCGACTACGCCTACGTCCGGCGCCGCGGCCCCGTCGTCGCGTACTACAACGCGCAGCAGGTGTGGGCGCTGCGGACGGGGGCGAGCCTGGCGCGCCTCGCCGGCGACGGGCATGCGGCCGTCTGGTCTGCCCGGGCGGACGCGCTCGCGCCGCTCGTGCGGAGCGCCTTCTGGGACGCCGCGGCGGGCGCCTTCCTCGACGCGACCACCGGCCCCGTCGTGCACCCGCAGGACGGCAACGCGTTCGCCGTCCTCTCGGGCGTCGCCACCCGGGCCGAGGGGCTGTCGGCGCTCGCCTACCTGCAGCGCGCGAACTGGCGCGACTACGGCAGCACGATCTCGGACAGCGCCGCCTGGGACGACCCGGCCTGGGGCGCGGGCGCGGGCGAGCGGGTCTACCCGTTCATGTCCTACTTCGAGCTGGCCGCGCGGTTCCGGCTGGGGCTCGACGAGTCGGCGCAGGACCTGATCAGGCGCGAATGGGGCTACATGCTCGTGAAGACGGGCCCGGGCACGACCTGGGAGACGATCGGGCCCTACGGCGGCGGCCCGGCCGACGGGCACCAGAGCTGGGCGCACGGCTGGTCGACGGGGGCGGCGCCGGCGCTGACCGAGTACGTGCTCGGGATCCGGCCGGCGGAGCCCGGCTACGCGACCTGGCTGCTCGAGCCGCACACCGGCAGCGTCGACTCCGCGCAGGGCACGGTGCCGACCCCGCACGGCGATCTCTCCGCCGGCTGGCGGCGCACGGGCGACGGGCTCGTCGTCTCGGTGCGCACGCCGACGCCGGGGACGGTGTCGCTGCCCTTCCCGGCGTCGTCGGCGCGGCTCGACGGCCGGGCGGCGAAGGTCGTGCGCGCCGGAGGACGCACCCTCGTGCGACTCCCGGCCGGCGCGCACACGCTCGTCGCCCGGCGCGCGGGCTAGGATTCCGCGACGTGCCGACCTCCCTCGTCACCGGCGGCGCCGGCTTCCTCGGCTCGCACCTCTGCGACCACCTGCTCGGCCGCGGCCACCGGGTGATCTGCGTCGACAACCTCGTCACCAGCTCGCTCGCCAACATCGAGCACATCCGCGGCGACGACTTCGTCTTCCTCAACCACGACGTGACCGAGCCGATCGCGGTCGACGAGCCGATCGACGTCGTCTACCACTTCGCCGCGCTCGCGAGCCCGATCGACTACCTGCGGATGCCGCTGCACTCGCTCAAGGTCGGCTCCTACGGGACGCATCACGCGCTCGGGCTCGCGAAGTGGAAGCGCGCGCGCTTCCTGATCGCCTCGACCAGCGAGGTCTACGGCGACCCGCAGGTGCACCCGCAGCCGGAGACCTACTGGGGGCACGTCAACCCGATCGGCCCGCGCGGGGTCTACGACGAGGCGAAGCGCTACGCCGAGGCGCTGACGATGGCCTACCACTCGCAGCAGGGCGTCGACACGGCGATCGTCCGGATCTTCAACACCTACGGCCCGCGCATGCGCGGAAACGACGGCCGCGCGATCCCGAACTTCGTCCGCCAGGCGCTCGCGGGCGAGCCGCTGACGATCTACGGCGACGGCTCGCAGACGCGGAGCTTCTGCTACGTCGACGACCTGATCCGCGGCGTCGTCGCCCTCGCCGAGAGCGGCGAGCATCTGCCCGTCAACATCGGCAACCCCGACGAGAAGACGCTGCTCGAGCTGGCGGAGGCGGTCAAGCGGATCACCGGCTCCAAGAGCGAGCTCGTCTTCGAGGCGCTGCCGGTGGACGACCCGCAGCAGCGCCAGCCGGACATCACCAAGGCGAAGCAGGTGCTCGGCTGGGAGCCCGAGGTGTCGCTCGAGGAGGGCCTGTCCCGGCTCGTGCGCTCGCTCGGCCGCGAGCCCGTCACAGCGTCCGGTTAGAGCGCCGTTCGGAGAGCAGGCGGCGATAG
>CAWIUN010000007.1:0-40791 GCA_963839285.1 uncultured Actinomycetes bacterium | reverse complement strand
GGACCGGCGCGCCGTTGCCGACGGTGTTCAGGTTCGTCACGTAGAGGACGCCGAAGACCACCGGCAGGTAGCCCTGCAAGTACTGCTGCTGGTCGATCGCGAACAGCATGCGGCCCTTCTGGATCTCCTTGATCGAGCCGCCGACGTCGAACGTGCCCGCCTTGGTGCCCTTCGGGAGCACGTCGAGGCAGGGGATCGTCACGTCCGGGTCGAGGCCGAGGAAGCCGTTCAGCGACTTGTCGGCCCGGAAGGCGGCCTGCACCTTCGCCTTGGTGCCGGGGATGTCCGACTTCGCGTTCGGGATCGTCAGCACCTTGACGCCCTTCGCGCCGAGCACCTTCTTCGCGCCCGCGGCCCGCTGCTGCAGCCCCGAGTTCGAGGCCTCGTGGATCACGATCAGCACCTTCTTGGCGCCGGCGGCCTTGAACTGCTTGCCGGCGCCCTGGCCGGCGATGTCCTCGGTCTGGCCGACGTGCACCTCGTAGGTCGGCAGGCTGTCGAACGCGCCGAGGCCGGAGTTGACCGTGATGATCTCGATGCCCTTCTGCGACGCCTTCGTCAGCGGGTCCTTGAGCGCGCTCGCGTCCGGCACCGAGGTCGCGATCACCTTGGCGCCGGCGCCGATCGCGGCGTTGATGCCGGCGACCTGGCGGGCGACGTCGTTGTTGGCGTAGACCTGCGTGACCGAGACCCCGCGGCCCTTCAGGTCCTTGGCGGCCTGGTCGACGCCCTTCTTGAAGACCGACCAGAACGACCCCGTGTCGCCGTGGGTGACGACCGCGATCTTGATCTGCGACGCCTCGGCGCCGCTGCGCGCGGCGAGCGCGGCGGCCGGTGCGCCCAGGATCCCGAGGCCGGCCGCGGCGAGGCCGCCGCCGACGAGCAGCCCTCTCCGCGAGACCTGCAGCTCCTCGCCCGACTCCTGTTCTTCCAGCTCATGCTCGATGTCCATCGTCTCCGGTCTCCCTTCCGAGGGGTGGTCGTACGTGCACGCGAGTTTCACCGAGTTGCAGGCTCCTGGCTAGTCGTCACCTCCTCGATCGAGACGGGGCGGCGCTCCGCGCGCGAGCGGTCGGCCGCGAGGGCGACGCGCAGGGCCGCGCGTGCCTCCGCGAGCGTGCAGGGGCTCGGGCCGCCGTCGCAGACCGTGTCGACGAACGACGGCGAGCTCGGCGCGGTAGGCGGGCTCGAAGCGCTCGAGGAAGTCGGCGTAGCCGGGGCCGGCGGCCGCGGCGACGCCCGGCTCGACCGAGCGCAGCGGGCTGCGGCCGTCGACGCCGACGGTGATGCTGTCGCGCGTGCCGAAGACCTCGAGCCGCACGTCGTAGCCGAGTGGGTCGTGCCGGGTGCCGGTCAGCGCGGCGAGCGCGCCGCCGGCGAGCCGCAGCGTCGCGACGGCGACGTCGACGTCGTGGTGGTCCGCGAACCAGGGTGTCTCGCGGACGGCGCCGTCGGCGTAGACCTCGACGATCTCGTCGCCGGTGACGTACCGGATCGCGTCGATGTCGTGGATGTGCAGGTCGCGGAAGATGCCGCCGCAGGCCGCGATGTACGCCTCGGCGGGCGGGTACGGGTCGTGCGTCGCGGCGCGGACGACGAGCAGGCTCCCGATCGCGCCCGTGGCGACGGCGTCGTGCGCGGCCTGGTAGCCGGCGTCGAAGCGCCGCTGGAAGCCGACGTGGACGAGGGTTCCGGCCCGCTCGACCTCCTCGACGAGCGCGTCGAGGGCAGCCAGGTCGAGCGCGACGGGCTTCTCGCAGAAGGCGGGGAGCCCCGCCTGCGCGGCGAGGCGCAGCAGCCCCGCGTGGGCGCGGCGTCGGCGCGGCGATCACGAGCGCCTCGACGCCTGCCTCGAGCAGCGCCTCCGGGCTCGGCGCGGTCTCCGCCTCGACCACGGCCGCGACCGACGCGGCGCGGGCGGCGTCGACGTCCGTGAGCGTCAGTCGACCGACGCGCGGAAGCGCGCGGAGCGTCTGCGCGTGGAAGGTGCCGATGCGGCCGGCGCCGACGAGGCCGACGTGAATTCCGGTGGCCATGGAAGCGGTTACCGTAAGCGGTTACACAAGGCCGAGTCAAGGGCGCGGCGCGACCGCGGTCGAGCTGCGGACGACGAGCTCGGGCTGCAGCAGCGTCCGCACCGCGGGCGCCTCGCGGCCGGCGACGAGCTCGAGCAGGATCTGGGTCGCCCGCCGCCCGATCTCGGCGGCCGGCTGGCGGATCGTCGTCAGGGGCGGTGTCGCGTAGGCCGCGAGTGCGAGGTCGTCGAAGCCGACGACCGAGATGTCCTCCGGGACGCGCAGCCCGCTCTGCACGATCGCCGAGATCGCGCCCAGCGCGGAGAGGTCGTTCGCCGCGAAGATCGCGGTCGGCTCGCCGCCGGCGGCGAGCAGCTGCTGCGCCGCCGCGAAGCCGCCGGCCTCGGTGAAGCCGCCGCGCGCGAGCAGGCGCGGGCTCGGACGGACGCTGCGGGACGTGTGCGCCTCGAGCCAGCCCGCCTCGCGCTCCGCGGCGATCGCCAGCTCGGCGCCGGCGATGTGCGCGATCCGGCGGTGGTCGAGCGCGAGCAGGTGCTCGGTCGCGAGCCGGGCGCCGAGCCGGTTGTCCACCTGCACGAGCGGCACGGCGCCGGCACCGACGTCGCGGTCGAGGCAGACGATCGGCAAGCCGTCCCGGACGAAGTGGGCGACCCGCTCGGGCGGGAGCACGAGGCCGTCGACGAGCGCGCCGTCGACCTGCTTTCCGTGCAGGAGGCTCAGGTAGCGCTCCTCCTGCTCGGGGTCGCCGTCGGTCGTGCAGAGCAGCATCGTGTGGTCGTGCAGGAGCGCGTGCTCCTGGATCCCGCGGACGAGCGCCGCGTAGAAGGGGTTGCCGATGTCCGGCAGCAGCAGCGCGATCGTCTGCGTCGAGCGGGTGACGAGGCTGCGCGCGATCGGGTTCGGCGTGTAGCCGAGCCGGGCGACCGCGGCCTCGATCGAGAGCCGCGTGCTCTCGGCGATCTGGCCGCTTCCGTTGAGGGCGCGCGAGACCGTCGCGGTCGAGACGCCGGCCAGGCGGGCGACGTCGTAGATCGTCGGCCGTCCCCGGCCGCCCGCCTTGGGGCTCATCGGCGGAGCGTACTCCGCTGAAACCCCTGACGGAAACCGCTTACAGGAACGCGAGCCGCACGACGTCCTCCGGCAGCTCGAGCGGCAGCCCGGTCCAGAAGCGGCCGCCGTCGCGCGAGAGGTAGAGCCGGCCGCGGACGGCGAAGAGGCAGAGGTCGGGATCGTGGTCGGCGATCGCGACCGCCGAGCCGGGCGGGAGCCCGCGGCCGGACTCGCGCCAGGTGCGGCCCGCGTCGTGGGAGACGTAGAGCGGCGGCTTCGCGTCGACGGCGGCGAGCACGGTCGAGCCGGCGGCCGCGGCGGCGACGACGCGGGGCAGCGAGACCGGCGGCTCCGGCTCCGGGTCGAGCGAGGCTCCCGGCGCGAAGCTCTCGACGGCGCCGTGCTCGAGCTCGATCGTGTAGACGCCGCCGGCGGTCTCGGCGAGCGCTCCGGCGGCGGCAGCGGGCGGCTCGGCGCTCACGTCCCCTGCGCCAGCATCGTCTCGACGAGCGAGGCGGCGCGGCGCGCGGAGGCGACCGGCGCGTGCCCTCCTGCCCGCGCGAACGCGTAGGCGGCGAGGAAGGCGTCCCCGGCCCCGGTCGCGTCCGCCTCGACCGGGTGTGCGGGAACCCGCTCGGACGAGCCGTCGGCGAAGACGATCGAGCCGCGCGAGCCGAAGGTGAGGAGGACCTCGGGGACGCCGAGCGCCTCGACCGCCTCCCGGCCGAAGTCGGGCAGGATCGCCCGGGCCTCCTCCTCGGCGAGCTTGAGGACGGTCGACGTGGCGCAGCACCTCGGGGTCGTAGGCGTCGTCGAGCCGGAGCGGCCCCGTCTCGGGCACGCGAACGAGCCCCTGCCCGTCGAGCAGCAGCCGCCGGCCGCGGGCCAGCGCCGCGAGCGTCGTCGCCGGGAAGTCCGAGCGCAGGAGCGGCGCCACCTGCACCCAGCGCGCGTCGCCGAGCGCCTCGGCGACCCAGCCGGCCGCGTCGTCGGCGCTCCAGGGCTCGCCGACCTCGGACACGTGCATCTCCCGGTCGTCCCCGTCGTAGTGGAGCGAGAAGGTCGGCGTCGCCGAGGCCTCGCGGAACTCGACCGGGAACCCGAGCGCGACGACGGGCCCGACGAGCTCCGGGTCGGAGGCCTTCGTCACGATCGTCGCGCGCACGCCCGGGAGCAGCCGGAGCCCGCGGGCGGCGTGGAAGGCGCCGCCGCCGACGCGGCGCTCGCCCTCGACGCTGTCGCGGGCGAGGCTGCCGATCACCGCGATCTGCGACATAGGCGGGGAATCTACGCGCGCTCGGGCAGCAGTGCGGCGAGACGCGGCGCCGCGGCGCCGAGCGCGGCCGCGAGCGCGAAGGTGGCGACGAAGCTCGGGATCGAGGCGCCGCCCCACGGCAGCGCGTGCGGGTGGGTGCGCTCGACGAGCGAGGTCCACCAGCCCGGACCGACGGGCTGCAGCCACTGGTAGAGGCAGAAGCCGCCGACCCAGGCGGCGACGAGCTCCGGCCGGAGCGCGGGCGCCGCGAGCACGTCGTCGCGGTCGTAGTGGCGCGCCGGAGAGCAGCCAGTGCGCGAGCAGGACGGCGAACAGCGGCACGAAGGCGGAGCCGAGCAGGTAGAGGAAGCCGAGGTAGCCGCCGAGGTCGATCGCGAGCGCGATGCCCGTCGACGCCGCGGCGGCGACCGCCACGAGCGCCCACTGCGGCGCGCGCGGCAGCACGTTCTGGAGCGAGACTGCGGACGAGTAGACGTTCGCGAACGGCTCGTCCGCCTCGTCCACGGTCAGCGCGAGCAGGGCGAGGCCGCCGGCGAGGCCGCCGCCGGCGATCGTCGTCAGCAGGTCGGTCGGGTCGCCGAGGCTGCGCGAGAGCAGGAGCAGGGCGCCGAGCGCGTACAGCCACACGTGCGGGATCAGGTAGCCGACGCCGGAGCCGACGACCGCAGACCGCCCGTTGCGCGAGAAGCGCGTGTAGTCGGCGACGAGCGGCAGCCACGACACCGGCATCGCGATCACGAGGTCGACGCCGCCCCAGAAGGAGAGGCCGCCCTCGCCCGGACGCGACCAGAGCGCGTGCAGGTGCGCGCCGTGCAGCGTCCACCAGGTCAGGTAGGCGAGCGAGGCGAGCACGACCCAGAGCGCGAACCGCTTCACCCAGGTGCGCACGAAGTCGACCGGCCCGAGCAGGGCGAAGCCGAACGTGAGCGCGCCGAAGCCGACCGTCCAGGCCCAGGTGGCGGAGAAGCCGAACGCGATCTGCGAGAGGGCGCCGGCGGCGGTCGCGATCACGATCAGCTCGAAGGTCGCCCAGCCCACGTTCTGGAGCACGTTCAGCACCGTCGCCAGGTAGGAGCCCCGCCGGCCGAGCGGCGCCCGCAGCAGCACCATCGCCGGCACGCGCGCGTCGGCGCCGATCAGCCCCGCCGTCCCGAGCATCGCGTTGCCGATCACCGCGCCGACGAGGATCGCCAACAGGGCATCCTTCAGCGAGAGAGCGGGTACGAGGTAGGTCCCCGCGACGAGGACGAGGAGGCTGATGCCGAGGTTCCCCCACAGCGCGAGCGAGTCGACGAGGCCGAGCCGGCGCAGCCGCTCGGGGACTGGCTCGATGCCCCACGACGGTGTCTCTGTCACCTGCGGCCTCCCTTCGCCGGCATGATCCGGATCAGGTTCGACGGGTGTGATCTCAGCCCGCGCGGCACGCGGACACCCCGGTACCGGCAGGGTATCCGAGCGGGCCTCGCAGCCGTGCTGGTGCTGCTCCTCGTCGCCTCCTGCGGCGGCGGCGGCGGCAGCAGCGCGCCTCGAAGAGCGAGTACGAGCACGCGATCAACAACGCGGGCCAGCGGCTGTCGGCCGTCTTCGGGCTCGTCGACCAGAACACCTCGACCCTGCACCAGTTCGCGATCAAGGTCGACCGCGCGCGTCAGACGCTCGACGACGTGACGGCGAAGCTGGCGGACGTGCAGCCGCCGAAGGACGCCGAGCAGGCGCACGGGCGGCTCGTCGGCGCGCTGCGCGAGCTCTCGGTCGAGCTCGGGAACCTCGCGGCGGCCGCCCGGACCGGCAACCAGAAGACGACCGACCGGGCCAGGGCGCAGCTGAACGAGCCCGCGCGGGCGATCATCTCGGCGATCCAGCAGCTCCAGCAGGCCGGCTACGACGTCAACCAGGGCTCGAGCGGCTAGTATCGCCTAGGCAATGCCTAGGCAAATGCTGACCGCGACCGAGGCGGCCCGTGCGCTCGGGATCAGCCTCGACACGCTCAGGCGCTGGGACCGGAGCGGCCGGATCGCGACCGAGCGCGACGCGGCGAACCGGCGCCTGGTCGCGGCGGAGGAGGTCGAGCGCCTGCGCGGCGCACCCGTCGAGCAGCACCTCTCGGCGCGCAACCGCCTCCGCGGCGTCGTCCGCTCGGTGCAGGTCGAGGGACTGCTCGCCCAGGTCGAGCTCGAGGTCACCGAGCCGGGCACGGTCGTCGCCGTGATCACGCGCGAGTCGGCGGAGGCGCTCGGGCTCGCGCCGGGCGTCGAGGCGACCGCGGTCGTGAAGGCGACGAGCGCGATGGTGGAGCGATGAGGGGTCGCCGCGCTGCGCGGCCGCTCGCGGCTGCCGCCTGCCTCGCCGCCTGCCTCGGCTCGTCGCCGGCTGCGGCGGGAGCTCCGCCGCCTCGCCGCCGCGGCCGGTCGTCCTCGCCGCGGCCTCGCTGACCGACGTCTTCCCGCGGATCGACGCCGGGCCCCGCCTACAGCTTCGGCGGCTCGGACGAGCTCGCCTACCAGGTCGAGCAGGGCGCGCCGGCGGACGTGTACGCGGCGGCCTCGCCGAAGTACCCCGAGGAGCTGTACGCAGCAGGGGCTCGTCGAGAGGCCGCGCGTCTTCGCGACGAACGAGCTCGTGATCGTCGTGCCGCGCGCGAACCCGGCGGGGATCCGCTCGGTGCGCGACCTCGCCGCCGGGAAGGCGAAGGTCGTCGTCGGCGCCGAGGGCGTCCCGATCGGGGACTACACGCGCAAGGCGCTCGACGCCGTCGGGCTCGGCTCGATCGTCGAGCATGCGGTCTCGCAGGAGCCGGACGTGCGCAGCGTGCTCGCGAAGGTGAAGCTCGGGGAGGCGGACGCGGGCTTCGTCTACCGGACGGACGCGGCGGCCGCGGGCGACGACGTCCGCGTCGTCACGCTGCCCGCCGCGGCGAAGCCGGTCGTCCGCTACGAGCTCGCCGTCGTCTCCGCCTCGAAGCACCGCGCCGCCGCGGAGGCCTTCGTCTCCGAGGTGCTCGGGCCCCGGGGACGGCTGCAGCTCCGCCGCGCCGGCTTCGGTGTGCCGTGAGCCGCGCCTTCGCCTTCGGGCTGGCCGCCGCGACGGCGCTCGGGGTCGGCTTCCTGGCGCTCCCGCTCGTCGCCCTCTTCGCCCGCGTGCCGCCGGGGACGCTCGTCGAACAGCTCGGCGACCCGGTCGTACGCGACGCGCTCGTCGTCACCGCGAAGACGAACGCGGTCGCGCAGGCGCTCGTGCTCCTCGTCGGCACGCCGACGGCGTACGCCCTCGCGCGCGGCTTTCCGGGCCGGGCCGCGGTCGTGACGCTCGTCGAGCTGCCGCTCGTGCTGCCGCCGGCCGTCGCCGGGATCGGGCTGCTGGCGGCGTTCGGGCGCACCGGCCTGCTCGGCCTCGACGTCGTCTTCACGCAGGCGGCGGTCGTGCTCGCGGTCGCGTTCGTCGCGAGCCCGTTCTACGTCCGCGCCGGGATCGCGGCCTTCGAGGGGGTCGACCGCGGCGTCGTCGACGCGGCCCGCACGCTCGGGGCCGGGCCGGCGCGCGTCTTCGCCCGGGTCGCGCTGCCGCTCGCCGCCCGCGGGCTCGCGGCCGGGTTCGCGCTCGCGGTCGCGCGCGGGATCGGCGAGTTCGGCGCGACGCTGATGTTCGCCGGCAGCCTCCGCGGCCGCACCCAGACGCTCTCGCTCGCGATCTACGCCGAGTTCGCCCGCGACTTCGACGTCGCGCTCGCGCTCGGCGCGCTGCTCGTGCTCTGCTCGCTCGCCCTGCTGCTCGCCCTCAAGATCCGATGGACGGCCTTTCCCTCGACCTGGCTCTCGCGCTCCGCTCGTTCCGCCTAGACGTCGCCCTCGACGTCGGCCGGGAGACGGTCGCGCTCGTCGGCCCCTCGGGGGCCGGCAAGACCACGGTCCTGCGCGCGGTCGCGGGGCTGCTGCGGCCCGACGAGGGACGCGTGCTCGCGGGCGGCGAGACCTGGCTCGACACGCGGGCCGGCGTCGACGTGCCGCCCGAGCGCCGCGCCGCGGGGTTCGTCTTCCAGGACTACGCGCTCTTCCCGCACCTGAGCGTCGCGGCGAACGTCGCGTTCGGAGCGCCGCGTGACCGCTCGCCGCGAGGGCGACCGTGGCGCGCGCGCGACCTGCGACCGCCGGAACCGTCAAGTGACACTTCGTCACAAGACCGGCTCGAGCGGCTCTCGTCGTCGAGGCAGAAGCCGCCAAGTGACATTTCGTCACAAGGCCGGCTCGAGCGGGGCTCGTCGTCGAGGCGGAACCCGCCAAGTGGCACTTCGTCACAAGGCCGGCTCGAGCGGCTCTCGTCGTCGTGGCGGAACCCGCCAAGTGACATTTCGTCACTTGGCTGGCTCGAGCGGCTCGGGATCGCGCACCTCGCCGACGCGCGGCCGGGCGACCTCTCCGGCGGCGAGCGGCAGCGGGTCGCGCTCGCCCGCGCGCTCGCCCGCGGGCCGCGGGTGCTGCTGCTCGACGAGCCGACGGCGGCGCTCGACCCGCACACCCGCGCCTCGGTCCGGGCCGAGCTCGCCGGGGTGCTGGCGGAGACCGGGCTGCCGGCGCTGCTCGTCACGCACGACTTCGAGGAGGCGGCGGCGCTCGCCGACCGCGTCGGCGTGCTCGTCGAGGGGACGCTGCGCCAGCTCGCCCCGCCGGACGAGCTCGTCGCCTCGCCGGCCGACCCGTTCGTCGCCGGCCTCGCCGGCGCCAACGTCCTCCACGGCGTCGCCCGCGCGCGCCGGCGACGGCCTGACCGCGGTCGAGCTCGGCGACGGCTCGTCCGTCTTCTCCACCGACGCCGCCGCCGGGGCCGTCTCGGTGGCGGTCTACCCCTGGGACGTCTCGGTCGCCCGCGAGGCGCCGGCCGACTCGGCGCTCAACCACGTCCGCGCCGAGATCGTCTCGGTCGTCGGGCTCGGCAACCGCGCCCGCATCCGGATCGGGCCGCTGACCGCGGAGGTGACGTCCGCCTCGGTGGAGCGGCTCGGCCTCCGCCGCGGCGACACGGTCGTCGCGACCTTCAAGGCGGCCGCCACGCGGATCGTCTAGTCGACCGCGGGCCGCGGCGGCGGCAAGGGCCGGTCCTCCTCCTCTGCCCGCTCCTCCGCCTCCTCCTGCACCCCGAGCACCCGCTCGCCCTTCTGCAGCTCGACGCAGACCCGGTGGGTGACGGCGAGCGCGACCAGCGGCAGCACGAAGTTGAGCACGCGGAAGACCCAGATCTGCGACGTGTAGGTGATCCCGAAGAGGACGTAGCTGCGGTCGGCGACGCCCGCGATCTCGACGATCACGACCCAGACGACGAGCGCGACGCCGATCGCCGTCCGCCACGGGTTGTCGCGCGGCCGCTGCAGCAGGTTGTGGTAGGCGCGGTCGCCCGTGACCCGCCGCTCCAGCCAGGGCCAGGCGAACAGGATCCCGAAGACGACGAGCGGGAACGCGACGCCGCCCCAGAACGGGTTCGGGACGAGCGTGTAGTCGCCGATCACGAAGTCCCAGTGCGGCACGAGCCGGAGGCCGCCGATCAGCCAGCCGAGGTACCAGTCCGGCTGGGCGCCGTTCGTCGAGGACTCGACGTGATACGGCCCCCAGAGCCAGATCGGGTTGATCTCGACCAGGCCGCCGAGCAGGAAGCAGACCCCGAAGGTGACGAACATCAGGCCGACCGAGCGCGGTGTCTGGCCGGGGAAGGTCGGGACGCCGACGAGCTTCTTCTCGGTCTGCCGGCGCTCGCGCCGGAACTGCGTGTGGTGCCGCAGCGCGACGAGCGCGAGGTGGGCGCCGAGCAGCAGCCCGATCGCGACCGGGAAGAGCAGGATGTGCGCCATGTACATCCGGCCCCAGAAGGGCTCGGCGCCCGGGTACGGCGCCCCCCAGATCAGCATCGCCAGGTTGGCGCCGAAGAACGGGATCGAGAGCGCGACCGCGTAGCCGATCACGAGGCCCATCCCCGAGAGCAGGTCGTCGACGAGCGAGTAGCCGAGGTAGGCCTCGAGCAGCACCAGCGTCAGCATCGTGACGCCGATCGTCCACGTGAGGTCGCGCGGCTTGCGGAACGCGCCCGTGAAGAAGACGCGCAGCAGGTGGAGGATGATCGCGGCGACGAAGAGGTTGGCGGCCCAGTGGTGGGTCTGCCGGATCAGCAGGCCCGCCTTGACCGAGAGCGAGATGTCCACGACCGAGCGGTAGGCCTCGCTCATCTCCTGGCCCTGGAGCGGCGCGTAGGGGCCGTTGTAGACGACCTCGTGATGGCTCGGGACGAAGAAGAAGGTCAGGTAGATCCCGGTCGCGACGAGGAGCATGAAGCAGTAGAGCGCCACCTCCCCGAGCAGGAACGACCAGTGGTCGGGGAAGAGGTAGCGCAGCGTCTTGCGCAGGAACGGCGCGGTGCCGCTGCGCCGGTCGACCCACCTGACCGCGGCGCGGATCACCCCTCCGGCTCCCGCGGCTGCTTGGTCTCCTCCATGCGGACGCCCCACCACGAGGGGCCGACGGGCTCCGAGAAGTTGTCGGCCGCGATCAGGTTGCCGTCGGCGTCGACCGCGAGCGGCAGCTGCGGCAGCCGCCGCCCGGCGGGGCCGAACTGGACCAGGCCGCCGGTGCCGGGGTCGAAGGTGGAGTAGTGGCAGGGGCAGACGAGCGCGGGCGGCGCCTCGACCGGGGCGAACTTCGGCGTCCGGTAGAGCGAGATCGCGCAGCCGGCGTGGGTGCAGATCTTCGAGTAGGCGACGATCCCGCGCGGCGCCCAGTCCCTGCGCTCCGGCGGCAGCTGCAGCTGCGCCTCGGACAGCCGCACGAGGACGAGCGGCGACCAGAGCTCCTCCTTCGGGCCGCCCTCCGGGAAGGCCGTGTAGAAGACCTCCTCCTCGATCTCGTCGGCCGCGAACGGCTTCCCCTTCGCATCGACGAGGCGGCGGCCGCGCGACCAGCCGCTCTCGTAGAACGGGCGCATGTCGAAGACGGGGCCGAAGGAGACCGCCGGCGCCGCGAGGGCGAGCCCGAGCGCGCCCGCGGCCGCGCCGCCGCTCGCGAGCAGCAGCCGCTTGCGCGTCAGGCGCGAGTCGCTCTCCTCGACGACCTGGACGATCGCCTCCTGCTCGTCCGGGTGCTCGTGGACCGGGTACTCCTCGGCCAGCTCCTCGGTGACGACGAGCTTCTTCCCGATCAGGATCGCCGCCGCGCCGATGACGACGAACGCGCCGCCGAGCGAGGTGCCGTAGAGCTGCGTGTGCCGCGGCAGCCGGTCGAGCGCGTAGAAGACGAGGAACGCGACGGCGAGCAGGGCGCCGAGCGCAAAGAGCGCGATCGCGGCCGCCTCGGCGCCGAGCGCGGGCGGCCCGGGCCGCACGATCCGCGGCGGCGCGTCGCCGCGCGGCGTCCGGCGGCGGCCGAGGAGCAGCACGACGGCGGCGACAGGCCGTCCTTGAAGCGGCTCATGCGTCCCCGCTCCGGCGCCGGCGAGCCGCCGCCTCCGCTGCAGGGCTGCTCCGACGAGATCTACGCATGCTTCAACCTCTTTCCGATCACGACGCAGGTGACGACGAGCGCGACGAGGGCGATGAACCAGGTCACGAGCCCCTCGGGCAGCGGGCCCAGGTAGCCGAGCGGCCAGCCGCCGGGGTGGGCCGGGTTCTTCGTGTACTGGACGTAGGCGACGATGCTGTTCAGCTCGCTCGTCCGAGAGCACCGACTTCGGGAAGACCGGCATCGTGTAGGGGCCGCTGCGGACGCACTCGGCGATCTCGACGGCGCTGTCGTCCTCGAGCGGCGGCACGCGGGCGCCGGTGACGTAGCCGCCCTGGGCGACGACCTGGTGGCAGCCGGCGCAGTGCTCGGTGAAGAGGTTCTGGCCTTCCGAGATCTTCCCCTGCTCCGGGTGCGGCGTCGGGATCGGCTCCGGCGGCTGCGTCTTCTGCAGGCTGCCGACGTAGGCGACGAGCGCCTCGATCTCGCGCTCGTGGAGGAGCACCCGGCTGCGGACCGGCTGCGCGGTCGGCACCTCGAGCGGCATGTAGCCGGTGCGCAGGTAGAGGTCGACGGTGCCGAGCCCGGCCGGGAGGTCGGTCAGCGGCGGGCCCTGGCCGAGCATCGCGCCGGAGGCGCGCGAGGGCTGCGGGTTCGTGACGCCCTCGCCGTTCGAGCCGTGGCACATCGAGCAGTTGCCCGCGTAGAGCTGCTTGCCGAGCTCGAGCTGCGAGAGGCTGCCCTCGTCCGCGGGGCGGACGATGCCGTAGTCCGGCGGGTCGGCCGCGGCCCGCCCGGGCACGGCGAGCGCGAGGCCGGCGGCGGCGAGGAGGAGCAGCCGCCTCATTGCGTGTAGAGGTAGGCGGCGATGTCGCGCGCCTGCTGTCGGGAGAGGCCGAGGTCGGGCATCGTCGTCCTCGGGCTGACGGCGGGCGGGTCGAGCAGCCAGCGGATCACGTTGTCGGTCTCGTTCGGCAGCACGCCCGCGACCGTGTGGTGGTCGACCCAGTTCGTCAGGTTCGGGCCGACGTGCCCGTTCGCGTTCGGGATCCCGCCGATCACGTGGCAGCCGCCGCAGCCGACCTGCTCGATCAGGTCGGCGCCGGTCGCGGGATGGCCGCCCTCGACCACCGAGGGGTGCGTGCCGCGGCCGCAGCCGGCGAGCGCCGCGACGGCGAGCAGGAGGGCTGCGGCGCGGGCTCTCATGCCTGCCGGCAGGGGAGGTGGTAGAGGGACATGACGCCGGTCGAGAGGATCAGCGCGAGGAAGATCAGGTTCGCGGGCACCGCGGCGTAGGCGAAGAAGACGTGGCGTCCGCCCGGCGGCTCGTTGTCGTGGTCGCGCAGCGCGACGAAGAGCCAGACCGCGGCCACCTCGGACAGCACCGCGACCGAGCCGGCCGCGGCCGTCAGCGCGATCTCCCACGTCGTCTGCCCGATGCCCCAGTGGTTGCCGACGACGTTGCAGGTCGCGAACGACATGCCCATGCCGACGACGAACTGGCCCGACCACGCGAGCGCGGCGCCGAGGAGGCCGAACCACTGCAGGAGCTCGTGGAGTGGGCGTGCGCGCATCAGACGGCGGGGGAGAGGAGACAGCCGACGACGAGGAGCGTGATCAGGTTGACCGCGTGCCAGTAGAAGACGACCGAGCGGACGCCGACGAGCCGGTAGTTGGTCAGCCCGCCGAGCAGGCGCAGCAGCAGGAAGAGGTTGAGGAGGATGCCGACGAAGACGTGCGTGTGGTCGGCTCCGAGCAGGGTGTAGTAGATCGAGCCGTAGGCGTGGTCGGTCGGCTGGAAGTCCTTCAGCGTGCCGAGGAAGTCGTGCATCTCGAAGGCGAAGTACCCGCACTGGACGAGGAAGGACACGAGGATCAGCGTCCAGGCCGTCCGGACGCGGGCGTCGCGCGCGGCCCACCACGCGAGCTGCATCGGCACGCTCGTGGCCGCGAGGCAGCCGGCGAGGACGAGCGGCACGACCACCTTCGGCTCCGGCGTCCCCGGCGGCGGCCAGTGCAGCGTCTGGAAGCGGAGGTAGAAGTAGGTGCCGAAGAGGACGCCGAAGAGCGTCGTCTCGGAGGCGACGAAGATCGCCATCCCCCAGAGGCCGTTCGGCAGCGCCGCCCGCTCGCCGGCCGCGCGCCTCGCCGCCCGCGCCGTCGTCGCCTCCTGGCTGTGCGGGACCGCTTCCGCCATCAGGCCTCCTGCGGCTCCGTCCAGTGCCAGAACGCGAGCGTCAGCGCGGCGAGGCCGCCGAAGACGCCCGCCGGCACGAAGTGGCTCGTCAGCAGCATCACGAAGACGAGCGTCAGCCAGAGCGCGATCACGACCGGCCAGGGCGACTCGGAGGGCATGTCGAGCACCTCGTCGAGGATCCCGTCGCGGACGGTCGAGGTGGGCTGCTCGTGGCCCTCCGACAGCACCATCTCGCCGTGCCGGAGCTTCTCGGCGTCCGTCCTTGCGGTCCTCGAGGTCCCAGGCCGGATACGCGGAGCGCACGGTCGGGATGACGGCGAAGTTGTAGGAGGGCGGCGGCGACGGGGTCAGCCACTCGAGCGTCGCGCCGCCGAACGGGTTCGCGGAGGCGAGCGGCCCCCGGAAGCGGCTCCAGGCGAGGTTGGCGAAGATCGCGACGAGCCCCGTCGCGAGCAGGAAGGCGCCGACCGTCTCGGAGAGGTTGTAGGCGTCCCAGCCGAGGCCCGGCTCGTAGGTGTAGACGCGCCGCGGCATCCCCAGCAGGCCGACGATGTGCATCGGGAAGAAGGTCAGGGCCGTGCCGAGGAAGGTGAGCCAGAACGCCGCCTGGCCGAAGCGCTCGTGGTACATGCGGCCGGTGACCTTCGGGAACCAGTAGAACATGCCGCCGAGCAGCGGGAAGACGGCGGCGCCGAAGATGATGAAGTGGAAGTGGGCGACGACGAAGTAGGTGTCCGTCGTCGCCTGGTCGAACGGGATCGCCGCGAACATGATCCCGGAGAGGCCGCCGATCACGAAGAAGGTGATGAAGGCGCCGATGAAGAGCAGCGGCGTCTTGAAGACGGGTCTCCCCATCGTCACCGTCAGCGTCCAGGCGAAGATCTGGATCGTCGACGGGATCACGACGAGGAACGTCGTCCCGGCGAAGAAGATCAGGGTCACCGACGGCTCGCCGGTGGCGAACATGTGGTGCGCCCAGACGCCGAAGCCGATGAAGATCACGAGCAGCTCGGCGAGCGCGACCAGCGGGAACGCGAGCATCTTCCGCCGCGCGAAGGTCGGGATCACGGAGGTCGCGATCCCGAACGCGGGCAGGACGATCACGTAGACCTCCGGGTGGCCGAAGATCCAGAACAGGTGCTGCCAGAGCAGCGTCGAGCCGCCCTGGGAGACGTCGAAGAAGTGGAAGCCGAGCTTGCGGTCGAGCTCGAGGAAGACGAGGTCGAGCGTCAGCGGCGGCAGCGCGAAGAGCAGCCCGCCCGAGGTCGCCAGGATCGCGTAGCAGAAGAGCGGCATCCGGTTCAGGCTCATCCCCGGCGCGCGCAGCTTGAAGGTCGTCACGATCAGGTTGACGATCGTCGCCGTGGTCGAGAGCCCGTTGAAGATCAGCCCGAGGCAGTAGAAGTCGATGTTGTGGCCGGGCGTGAACTCCTTCGAGGCCAGCGGCACGTAGTCGAACCAGCCGGCGTTCGGCGCCATCCCGAGGAAGAGACCGGCGTAGATGAAGCAGCCGGAGGCGAGGAAGATCCAGTAGGAGAGGGCGTTCAGGCGCGGGAAGGCGAGGTCGCGCGCCCCGATCATCAGCGGCAGCAGGTAGTTGCCGAAGGCCCCGATCTGCATCGGGATCACGGCGAGGAAGATCATCGTGACGCCGTGCATCGTGAAGATCTCGTTGTAGGTCGAGGCCGAGAGCACGCCCTTGCTCGGGCCTGCGAGCTGCGTGCGGATCAGCAGCGCCTCGACGCCGCCCGCGCCGAAGAAGGCGAGCGTCGTGAAGAAGTAGAGGAGCCCGATCTTCTTGTGGTCGACCGTCGTCAGCCAGCCGAGGATCCCCGGGCGCTCGAGCCAGACGCGCTCGAGCAGGGCGAGCCGGCGCTGCTCTGCCGGGGCGACCGAGCTCAACGGAGGCTCTCCAGGTAGCCGAGCAGGTCGCGGAAGTCGGGGCCGGCGAGCTGGAGGCCCGGCATCTTGTTCCCCGGCTTCACGTGCTGCGGGTCGAGCACCCAGCCGCCGAGGTAGCCCTTCCGGTTCGGGATCGTCAGCGCCGCGAGGGTCTCGCGCGTCTGCAGGTGCGTCAGGTCCGGGCCGATCGTGCCGTGCGCGGCCGTGCCGCGGATCTGGTGGCAGCCGGAGCAGGCGTTGTCGAGGAAGACCTGCTGCCCGTGCCGCTCGGCGGCCGTGCCCGGCGAGGGCGCCGGCTTCGCCATGTGCGCGAGCCAGGCCCGGAAGTCCGCGGGCTTCTGCGCGAACACGTAGAGGGCCATGTGCGCGTGCTGGAGCCCGCAGTACTCGGTGCACTGGCCGCGGTAGCGCCCCGGCTTGTCGGCGACGAGCAGGACGCGGTTGTCGCGGCCGGGGATCGTGTCGATCTTCCGGTTCAGCTGCGGCACCCAGAAGCTGTGGATCACGTCCGCGGTGCCGACGACGACGTTGACGCGCGTGCCCGTCGGGATGTGGATCTCGTTGGCCGTGACCGCCTTGGTGCCGGGATAGCGCACCTCCCACCACCACTGGTGGCCGATCACGCGGATCGTCAGCTCCGTCGTCGACAGCTTCGGCGCGGCGGTGCTGCGGAGGACGAAGAAGTCGGAGTAGACGAAGAGGAGCGGCAGCACGAGCAGCGGCACGACGACCCCGAGGCCGACGACGAGGCCCGTGCCGGCCCAGTCGCTGCCGCCGAACGGAAGCCGGGCGCTGTTGCGCCGGAACCAGCCGAGCAGGAGCAGCAGCACGACGACGCCGAAGCCGACCCAGCAGGCGGCCATCATGATCCAGAAGAGCTTCGAGATCGCGTGCTCGGGCGGGCCCTTCGGGTCGAGCACGTTCTGTGCCGAGCCGCAGCCCGCGAGCAGCACGACCAGCGCGGCCGCGCCGCCGAGGACCCCGATCCGTCGTCTCATCCCCCGGTCGTCTCCCGTCTCGGTTGCTGCTACCCGGTTTCCGTCTCGGAGTCGGCTAAACCCGCGGAGTTTTCAGCCGAGAGAACGGACTCGAGAGGCTCCGGCGCGATTCCTAGGCGAGCGCGGCCCGGTCCCGGGGCGGCAGCTGCGCGAGCCGGACGACGCCCGCGAGCGCGTCGCGCAGATGGCGTTCCTGCACCTCGAGCGACCAGCCGCAGAGCTCGACGAGCGCGGGGTCGGTCTGGCCGGCGAGCTCGGCCAGCGCCGCCCAGGTCGCCAGCTCGCCCGCCTCGCCCATCGCGAGGAACTGGCAGGCCTGGATGCCGTCGGTCGCCAGCTTGAACCAGGCGTTCGCCATCTCGCCGGCCTTCCGCTGCACGTACGCGGCCTCGGCCTGCAGCTCCCAGAAGACCTCGTCCTCGAGCCGCTGCGCGACGCCGAGCACGCGTGCCTGGGTCTCCACCGCCTCGCGCCGCAGCTCGCGCAGGGTGTGACACGAGCTCCGGGTCCTCGACGCGGTCCTCGACCTTCTTCGTCACCGACTCGGCGGCGAGCGCGAGCCCGAGCGCCTCCGCCAGCTTCTCCTCCGTCTGGGTCAGCTCCGCCACGGGGACGCTCCTTCCGTCAGGGCCGCAGGATCACCTTGCCGAACGTCTCGCGCGCCTCGATCGCCCGGTGCGCCTCCGCGGCCTGCTCGAGCGGCAGCTCGCGGTCGATCACCGGCGTCAGCTCGCCGTGGGCCGCGAGGTCGATCAGCCGCGTGACCGCGTCGCGGTCGACCGGCGCCGAGCCGGTCCCGAGCAGCTGCGCGCGCCGCCGCACGAGCTCCCAGACGTCGAAGGCGACGCGCGGGTCGCCGACCGCTCCGGGCGTGACGAGCCGGCCGCCGGTCGCGAGCGCGGCGAGGCTGCGCTCGAACGTCTCGCCGCCGACCGGGTCGAAGACGACGTCGACCTCGAGCCCGGCGAGCTGCGGGTCGTCGTAGCCGAGCGGCTCGGCGCCGAGCTCGCCCAGGCGCCGGAGCTTCCCGGTCGACGCGGTCGCGTAGACGGTGCAGCCGCGCGCCCGGGCGATGTCGACCGCGGCCTGCCCGGTCGCGCTCGAGCCGGCCTGGACGAGCACGCGCTGACCCGGCTCGAGGCCGCCGAGCTCGACCAGCGACCACCAGGCCGTCCGGTAGGGGACGCCGAGCGCGGCGGCGACCGCCGCCGAGACGGTCTCCGGCAGCGAGAAGACGCAGTCCTCGGGGACGGCGGCCAGCTCGGCGTAGGTGCCGCGGGCGCTCGTGACGAGCACCCGCTGCGAGCGCGTCTCGCGCTCCTCGGCGCCGAGCCAGCCGGCCGCGTCGACGCCGGGGACCGCGGGCGGCTCGGCGCCGCCGGCCCGCAGGGTCAGGTCGACGTGGTTGACGCCGGCTGCGTCGACGTGGACGAGCACCTCTCCGTCGCCCGGCTCGGGGTCGGGCACCTCTTCGAGCCGGAGCACCTCCGGGCCGCCGTTCTCGTGGAAGACGATCGCGCGCATGCCGCCGCCTTGCATGGTGCGCGCCCGCGGCCGCGACTAAACGGCGCCGCGACCGCGATCGGCGCCGGGCGAAGCCCGGGCCGGGAGTAAACGGCGCCCGCGCGGGTATCGTCCGGGCCGGATGGCCTACGACGCACCCGAGCCGGAGCTCCGGCCCAAATGGCCGCCGCCGACGGGCGAGCTCGTGACCGTGCTGCTCGTCTGCTTCCTCGCGCTCGCGATGCTCCTCGGCGCCGGCTTCGGCGTCTGGCTGCTGCAGGGCTGAGCGCCTCAGGCGGGCGGCTCAGGCCGGGCGGCGCTCCTTGACGACGAGCACGGGCACGTCGGCGTGGGTGACGAGCCAGCGCGAGACGCTGCCGAGCAACGAGCCGGCGAGCGCGCCGAGACCGCGCGAGCCGACGACGATCATGTCGGCGCCGTGCCGCTCGGCGAGCCGGAGCAGCTCGACCGGCGGGTCGCCCTCGGCGATCTCGGAGTCGGCGTCGACGCCGAGCCGGTCGGCCTCCGACGAGCGCGGCGTCGACGGTCGCCGAGGCGGTCGCGAGGTGCTCGGTCAGCCGGCGCTGGTAGTAGGGGGCGGAGACGCTCGAGACGCGGGGGTGGACGGCGACGAAGGTGACCGAGGCCTCGAGCGCGAGCGCCAGCGCGAGGCCCTCGTCGACTGCGGCCCGCCCGCCCGGCGTGCCGTCGGTGCCGATCAGCAGGTGCCGCACCGGCTAGTCCCCGCGCGGCAGCCGCGCGAAGGCCCGGGCGGTCAGCTGGTCGGCGAGCTCGGGCAGGAAGCCGCGGCCGTCGACGCTGCCGACCCGCAGCGGCTCGCCGACGGCGCGCTCGACGACGAGGGTCGGCCGGCCCGCGATCCGCTCGTTCCCCGGCGCCATGTGGACGTCGCCGAGCTCGTCGTAGCGCACGGTGCGCAGGCTCGAGCGGCCCTCGCGCGAGGTGCCCTCGAGCCGCAGCCGGCGCTCGCCCAGCTCGAGCTTGCCCGCGAAGAGCGCCGAGTCGTCCTCCCAGATGACGGCGTACGAGCTCATGTGCTCCGATGCTGGCGCGGACCGCGCCGCGTAACATCGGTCGCAGGTCCCATGCTCGGTGCGGAAAAGCCGCACGCCCGCTCCGAGGCCGGTCCGATTCGACTCCGGAACCGCCCGCGGGACACTCCGGTGTGCGTGATTTCGATCAGAGAGAAGGAGGACCGGGCGTGTCCATAGAGCTCGCCGAGCAGTACGACGTGATCCTGAGGGACGGCAGCACCCTCCGTCTCCGGCCCCCGACGGCCGCCGACGTGCCGGCGCTGCTCCGCTTCTTCGGCGGGCTCTCCCAGCAGAGCCTCTACCTCCGCTTCCACGGGTACCCGTCGCTGACCGAGCAGCTGGTCGAGCGGTTCGTCGATCCCGACTGGGTCGAGACCGGCGCGCTCGTCGGCCTGATGGGCGAGGACGACGACGCGCGCATCGTCGCGCTCGCGAGCTACGCGCGGCTGCGCGACCCGAGCACCGCCGAGGCCGCCTTCACGGTCGCCGACGACCTGCAGCGCAAGGGGATCGGCACCCGGCTGCTCGAGCGGCTCGCGGCGCTCGCCTCGGAGGCCGGGATCGAGCGCTTCGTCGCCGAGGTGCGGCCCGAGAACCGGCCGATGCTGCAGGTCTTCGAGCACGTCGGCTTCGAGGCGACGCGCGAGCTCTCCGGCGGCACGATCGAGGTGCAGTTCCCGATCGCGTCGACCGAGCACTACCGGACGACCGTCGACGTGCGCGACCACGCAGCCGTCGTCGAGTCGCTCCGCCCCTTCTTCGCCGCCCGGTCGGTCGCGGTCGTCGGCGCCTCGCGCAAGCGCGGCTCGATCGGCGGCGAGCTCTTCCGCAACATCCTCGAGTCGGACTTCGTCGGCGCCGCCTACCCGGTCAACCTGAAGGGCGAGCCGGTCGCCGGCGTCAAGGCGACGACCTCGGTCGAGGAGATCGAGGGGCCGCTCGACCTCGTCGTCATCTGCCTGCCGGGCGAGCACGTGCTGGCCGCCGCGCAGGCCGCGCTTCGCCGCGGCGTCCGCGCGCTCTGCGTCATCTCGGCCGGCTTCGCCGAGATCGGCAGCGAGGGGATCGAGCGGCAGGAGAAGCTGCTCGAGCTCGTCCGCGCCCACGGCGCCCGCCTGATCGGCCCGAACTGCCTCGGGATCGCGGTCGGCGACATCGGCATGAACGCGACCTTCGCCTCGCGGCCGCTCCCGTTCGGGAACATCGGCTTCTCCTCGCAGTCCGGCGCGCTCGGGCTGGCGCTGCTCGAGGCGGCGGCGGGACGCGGGCTCGGCCTCTCGTCCTTCGTCTCGATCGGGAACAAGGCGGACGTGTCCTCGAACGACCTGCTCGAGTGGTGGGAGGACGACGAGGAGACGGACGTCGTCCTCCTCTACCTGGAGTCGTTCGGCAACCCGCGCAAGTTCGCGCGCGTCGCGCGGCGGGTCGCGCGCAAGAAGCCGATCCTGGCGATGAAGTCCGGCACGACCCGCGCGGGCCAGAAGGCGGCGTCGTCGCACACGGCCGCGCTGGCCGGCTCGGACACGGCGGTCGAGGCGCTCTTCCACCAGGCCGGCGTCCAGCGCTCGGCGACGCTGGAGGAGCTCGTCGACGCGGCGGTGCTGTTCGCGCACCAGCCGCTGCCGGCCGGGCGCCGGGTCGCGGTGCTGACGAACGCGGGCGGCCTCGGGATCCTCTGCGCGGACGCGTGCGAGAGCGCCGGGCTCGAGCTGCCGCCGCTGTCGCCCGAGAGCGAGGCGGCGCTGGCGGGGATGCTGCCCGCCGAGGCCAGCGTCGCGAACCCGATCGACATGCTCGGCTCCGCGACCGCCGAGAGCTACGCGCAGGCGCTGCCGATCATCCTCGCCGACCCGCGCATCGACGCGGTGATCATCAACTTCGTGCCGCCGATCACGGCCACCCCGGACGAGGTCGCGGCCTCGATCCGCAGCGTGATCGAGCAGACGCAGACCGAGAAGACCGTGCTCCCCGTCGTCATGAGCTCGGAGGGGATCCCCGCCTCGCTCCGCGACGCGAGCGTCGCCGCCTTCGCCTACCCGGAGTCCGCCGCGCGGGCGCTCGGCCGGGCCGCGGAGCGCGCCGAGTGGCTGCGCCGTCCCGCGGGCATCGTCCCCGAGCTGACGGACGTCGACCGCTCCGGCGCCGAGGCGGTCATCCACGAGGCGCTCGGCGACACGGGCGACCGCTGGCTCGGCGCGGCCGAGGCGCGGTCGCTGCTCGAGGCCTACGGCGTCCCGCTCGTCCCCGAGCGGGTGGTCGAGTCGGTCGACGCCGCCGTCGAGACGGCGTCCGCGTTCGGCTTCCCCGTCGTCGTCAAGTCGGCCGTCGCCGGCGCGCACAAGACCGAGACGGGCGGCGTCGCGCTCGACCTCCGCGACGAGGAGGCGGTGCGGGAGGCGGCGGAGCGGATCGGGATGCCGCTGCTCGTGCAGCCGATGCTGAGCGGCGGCGCCGAGCTGCTCGCCGGCGTCGTCCAGGACCCGACCTTCGGGCCGCTCGTCGCCTTCGGCCCGGGCGGGACGAACGCGGAGCTGATCGGCGAGGCGTGCTTCCGGATCGCGCCGCTCACCGACGTCGACGTCGAGGAGCTCGTCACCGGCGGCAAGGCGGGCAAGCTGATCGCCGGCTGGCGCGGCGCCCCCGCGGCCGACGAGGGAGCCGTCGCGGAGCTGCTCCTGCGGCTCTCCCGCCTCGGCGAGGACCTGCCGGAGGTGGCCGAGCTCGACCTCAACCCGGTGATCGCAGGCCCGGACGGCTGCGTCGCGGTCGACGCCCGGATCCGCGTCCGCCGGCCCGAGCGGAGCTCCCGCCGCAAGACCTGGTAGCGGCGCGCCGCGGCTCGACGCCACGCCGGGGCGCCGCCGGTAGGCCGGAGAAAGACGGAGACCGCCGAAGCGCGACGGTGCGGAGAGCGCGCTTGTGACAGTTCGTCACATGGGCCGGAATCGTGCGACGCGAGCGGGGGCTGCGGTCGCGCGCGGCCCCGCGGCCGGGGTTCAGTCCTTGTGACGAACTGTCACGTGGCGATCGCTCCGGCCGGCTGTCTGCAGCCGGGAGCGGAGCGACCTCGAGGAGCCCTTCGCCGTCGCCCGGGCACTGCGGCCGGCCGCCAGCAGGCGCGGTTCCGCCCAGCTCCCCGGTCGCCCGGGCGGCTGCCGCGATCGTTTCTCCTGCCGTGCGTGCGTGCCGGCCCGTCCAGGCAAGGGCCGCGCGGACGACGGTCGCAGCGGCGCGGCCGCCTGCGTCGAGCCGTGGAGCCGTCCAGGCGACCGCCGCGCGGAAGCCGTCGGCCGTGGCGCGGCCGGCGGCGTGGAGCCGCGGGCCGGTCCAGGCGGCGGCCGCGCGGAAGGCGTCCGCCGCGGCGCGGCCGCCTGCTGGAGCCGCGGGCCGGTCCAGGCGATCGCCCGTCGCGGAAAGCGGTCGCCGTGGTGTTGCCCGCCGCGCGGAGTCGCGGGGCCGTCCAGGCGAGGCCGCGGCGAGCGCGGTCGCCGCGCTGCGTGCGGCCCGGCCCAGGCGCGGGCCAACCCGGACGAGGCCCGGCGTAGCGGCCGCGAGCGTCGCGCGGGCGCCCGGGCCGAGCCGGCTCGACGGATTCGGGCCGCGTCGCCCGACGGCCGACCCGGCGAGCCGCCGGCGGCGGTCGAGCACGAGGACGCGGGCGGCCGGGTCGACGGCGGCGACGGCTCCGGCGGCGACCGTGCGGCGGCGGCCGAGCAGCCCCGAGCGGACGACGATCGCGTCGGCCGCCGTCGCGGGCGGGCTGCGGATCACGGCCTCGACCCTGGCGTTGCCGAGCAGCGCGGGCTCGACCGCGAATCCCTCGGAGTGGGCCAGCCAGTAGTCGAGCACGCCGCTGCCGCGGCGGAAGACGCGTTCACGGGTCGCGACGGGCTGCATCGCACCTCCTGTGTCGTTGACGGCTGCCGCAGGCCGTGCGGCGGTCGCGCCGGGACGCGAATCCCCTTCCCCGCCGGGGCGGAGTTGATGCATCGGAAAGATCCGCCTCCGCCGTCCGTGGCCGCCCGGATGCCGTCTCGCCCGGCCGCGACGACGATCAGGCGATGATCGAACGGCTGCTCGCCCTGGCGGCTCTCGTCGGCGTCGTCCTCGGCGGCGTGCTGCACCTGCTCGGGATCGACGGCCCGGCGCACGTCGCCTGGGCGGCGACGATCGCGATGCTGCTCGTCCCGCTGACCTGGTCGGTGCTGCGCTCGCTGCTGCGCCGGGACGTCGGCGTCGACGCGATCGCGCTCGTCTCGATGGCGGGCGCGCTCGCCCTCGGCGAGTACCTCGCGGGCGCCGTCGTCGCGCTGATGCTCGCCGGCGGCAACGCGCTCGAGGCCTCGGCGGGCCGGCGCGCCCGGCGTGAGCTGACCGCCCTGGTCGAGCGGGCGCCGAGGTTCGCGTTCCGGCGCGTCGGCGACTCGCTCGAGGAGGTGCCGGTCGACGAGGTCGTCCCGGGCGACGTCGTCCTCGTCCGCGCGGGCGAGGTCGTGCCGGTCGACGGCCTCGTCGAGGCCGACGAGGCCGTCGTCGACGAGGCGGCGCTGACCGGCGAGCCGCTGCCGGTCACCGTCCACCGCGGCGGCCAGGTGCGGAGCGGCACCGCCAACGCCGGCCCGCCCTTCGAGGTGACTGCGATCCGGCCCGCCGCCGAGAGCGCCTACGCGGCGCTCGTGCGCCTGGTGCGCGGCGCCGAGACCGAGCGGGCCCCGTTCGTCCGGCTCGCCGACCGCTACGCGGCGATCTTCCTGCCGGTGACCGCGGCGATCGCCGGCATCGCCTGGGCCGTCTCCGGCTCGTCGGTGCGCGCGCTCGCCGTCTTCGTCGTCGCGACGCCCGTGCCCGCTGATCCTGGCCGCGCCGATCGCGCTGATCTCGGGGATCTCCCGCGCGGCGCGCGCCGGCGTCGTCGTCAAGGGCGGCGGCGTGATCGAGAAGCTCGGCGAGGCGCGCACGGTCCTGCTCGACAAGACCGGCACGATCACGCTCGGCCGCCCCGAGGTGACGCGGGTCGTCTCGCTGAACGGCGTCGAGGCCGACGAGGCCCTGCGGCTCGCGGCCTCGCTCGACCGGGTCTCGGCGCACCCGCTCGCAGCGACCCTCGTCGCCGAGGCCGAGTCCAGGCGGCTCTCGCTGAGCCTGCCCGGGCAGGCCGAGGAGGTCTTCGGCCACGGGGTCGAGGGCGTCGTCGACGGCCGCCGCGTCGCGGTCGGGAGCGACGGCTGGCTGCTCGCGCGCGGCTACGGCGAGGTTCACGTCGAGGGCGCGACCGTCTACGTCGGCGTCGACGGCGCACCGGCCGGCGCGATCCTGATCGCGGACCGCGTCCGCGAGGACGCCGGCGGCCTCGTCGCGCGCCTGCACGCCTCCGGGATCCGCCACGTCGCGCTGGTCACGGGCGACCGCAGCGCCGTCGCCGAGCGCGTCGGCGCCGAGCTCGGCGTCGACCGCGTCTACGCCGAGCAGACCCCCGAGGAGAAGCTCGAGGTCGTCCGCGCGGTCCGTGCCCGGCCGGAGCTGACGCCCGTGGTCATGGTCGGCGACGGGATCAACGACGCCCCCGCGCTCGCGCTCGCGGACGTCGGGATCGCGATGGGAGCCGGCGGCGCCACGGTCTCGTCGGAGTCGGCGGACGCGATCGTCCTCGTCGACCGCGTCGACCGGGTCGCGGACGCGATCGCCATCGGCCGTCGCTCGCTCTCGATCGCGCGCCAGAGCGTCCTCGTCGGGCTCGGCCTCTCGCTCGCCGGCATGGGCGTCGCCGCCTTCGGCTACCTGCCGCCGGTCTACGGCGCCCTGCTGCAGGAGGGGATCGACGTCGCGGTGATCCTGAACGCGCTGCGGGCGCTGCGCGGCTGACCGCGCCTGGAGGCTCGTCCCGAGCCTCTACGGCGCCCAGACGTAGGCGCTCTCGGCGACCCGCGGCTTGTCCGCGAGCCACTCGCGCCAGGCGGTCGCCGCCTGCCAGACCTCGGCGCGGCCGACGAGCTCCTCGACCACGACCGACGCGTCCGCGCCCTCGAAGACGAAGATCGCCTCGCGCTCGGTCAGCAGCACCTCGTGCGCGTGCAGGCCGACGGCGGCGGGGTCGAACGGCGGCCCCTCCTCGAGCAGCATCCGCGCGACCTCGCGCGTGCCCTCGCGCAGAGGCGCGACCACGACGACGCGCTCCATGCCGCGGATCGTCCCGCGGCGCGCCGGCGGATCCATCCGCCGCCGCGCGGATTCGGGCTGCGGGAAACTCCGCATCCGGCCTCAGCCGCGCCGCGGATGCCGTCACCCACCGCACCTGTGCAGGCTTCGTCCATGAGGCTCTTCCAGGCCTACCGCGTGACCGCGACGGCCCGCGCCGAGGACGGCCTGCTGGACGTGGTCGAGAGCCCGTCGGGAGATCCCGGCCGGCGCGGCGCCGAGCTGCTCGTCGCCGCCGTCGCGGGCGGGTTCGCGGCCGAGTACGCGGCAGCCGCACGGCGGCTCGAGCTGCCGGTCGGGCCCGTCGAGGTCGAGGCCTCCGCGCACCTGACCGCGCGCCGCGACGGCCGCTACGGGCTCGTCGGCGTCGAGCTCGAGGCGCTCGTGCACACGGACGGCGGCGACGCGCGGGCGGCGCTCGCCGGCGACATCGCGCGCGACCGCTGCGTCGTCGCGGCGGTGCTCGACGTCCCGCTCAGCCATTCGATCCGGATCGCGGCCCCGGAGGCGGCGGTCTCGTGAGCCGGCTCGTGCTCGTGGCGCGGCTCCGGCCGGGCGCCCAGGCGAAGGCCGAGGCGCTGCTCGAGGACGGGCCTCCGTTCAACCCCGTCTCGGTCGGGCTCGCCGGCCACTTCGCCTTCCTCTCGAGCGACGAGGTCGTCTTCGTCTTCGAGGGCCCCGAGGTCGAGTGGACGGTCGACGACCTCGTCAACCACCCGGTCGTCGCCGCCGCCCTCGAGCCGTGGCGGGCGCTCGCCGACGGCGAGCCGCGGATCGCCCGCGAGCTCTACGCCTGGGTGCGCGAGCCCGCGCTCGCGAGTCGCTAGCCCTCGTCGTCCCGCTTCTCGAGCAGCCCGTGGTCGAGCGCGTAGCGCACGAGCGAGGCGCGGGTGTCGAGGCGCAGCTTCTGCATGATGTGGGCGCGGTGCGTCTCGGCCGTGCGGACGGAGATGTAGAGCATCTTCGCGATCTCCTGGTTCGTGTGCCCGAGCGCGAGCAGGCGCAGCACCTCGCGCTCCCGCTCGGAGAGCGGGTCGGCCTCGGCCTGCGCCTGCGCCTGCGCCTCCGCGAACGCGAGCCGCGCGCCCAGCTCCGGGTTGACGTAGCGGCCGCCCGCGGCCACCTCGCGGACGGCCCGGACGAGCTCGGTGTCGGCCGCCTCCTTGAGCACGTAGCCGTGGGCTCCGGCCGCGAAGGCCTGGCGCACGTAGCTCGGGTCGTCCTGCATCGACAGCATCACGACCTTCGTGGCCGGCGCGACCTCGCGCACCTCCTCGGCGACCTCGATCCCGCCGCGGCCGGGCATGACGATGTCGCACAGGAGCACGTCGGGCTGCAGCAGCTTCGCGCGCAGCACCGCCTCCTCCGCGTTGCCGGCCTCGCCGACCACCTCGAACTCCTCCTCGGCGTTCAGCAGCAGCTTCAGGCCCGTCCGCACGACCGCGTGGTCGTCCACGATCAGCAGCCGGATCGTCCCGTCCTCGCTCACGGCAGCAGCACCAGCGGCACCTCGGCCACGATCGTCGTGCCCGCGCCGGGCTGCGACTCGACGTCGAAGCGGCCGTCGACGAGCTCGAGCCGCTCGCGCATGCCGAGCAGCCCCAGGCCCTCCTCGCGGATCGTGGCGGGGTCGAAGCCGAGGCCGTCGTCCTCGATCACCGCCGAGACGGATTTCTCGCGCCGCACGAGCAGGATGCTCACATGTCTGGCGCGCGCGTGCTTGACGACGTTCGTGAGCGCCTCCTGCACGATCCGGTAGAGGGCCGTCTCGGCCTCCGGCGAGAGCCGCTCGCCGAGCTGCGCCTCGAGCTCGACCACGATCCCGGTCTGCTCGCCGAACGACTCGACGAGGCGCTCGAGCGCCGGCACGAGCCCGAAGTCGTCGAGCGCCTTCGGGCGCAGCTCGACCGCGAGCCGGCGGACGTCCTGCAGCGTCGTGACGACGAGCTCGCGCAGCTCGCGGGCCGCCTGCTGGCGCTCCGCCTCGGACGGCGCGTCCTCGACGCCCTTGAGCCCGAGCAGGATCGAGGTCAGCGCCTGGCCGGTCTCGTCGTGCAGCTCGCGCGCCAGCCGCCGGCGCTCGAGCTCCTGCGCGGCGACGACGCGGCGGACGGCGTCGCGGGCGACGCGGGTCGAGAGGTCGGCCGCGACCGCGACCCGCGCCGCGAAGGTCTCGGCGACGCGCAGGTCGGCGTCGCTGAAGCGGGGGTCGGCGCCGAGCTTGTCGTGGACGGTGACGATGCCGATCGCGCGGTCGCGCGCGAGCAGCGGGACGTAGAGGCCGCTCGCCGCCTGCAGCTTCCGCGCCGCGTCCTGGTCGACCTCCGGGTCGTCGATCAGCGAGTCGACGCGCTCGCTGCGGCGCCGCTCGAGCACCCGGGCGCCCTTCGACGCCGGCGTCAGCACGAGATCGGACGCCTCGTGCGCCGCCTCGCCCGAGGCGGCGTCGACGCGCAGCGCCCCGGAGCTCGTGGGCAGCGCGATCGTCACCAGCCGCGCGTCGAGCAGCTCGCGCAGGCGCGTGGCGACGAGCTGCAGCAGCCGCGGCAGGTCGAGCTCCGACGCGATCGCGTTGCCGATCTCGGTCAGCGACTCGAGCTGGCGCGACCAGCGCGTCGCCGACTCGTACAGCCGGGCGTTCTCGATCGCGACCGCGGCCTGGGCGGCGAGCAGCAGCGTCAGCTCCTCGTCCTCCTCGGTGAAGTCGCCGCCGTCCTTCTCGGTCAGGTAGAGGTTCCCCCAGGGGACGCCGCGGATCAGGATCGGGACGCCGAGGAAGCTGTGCATCGGCGGATGGTGGTTCGGGAACCCGACCGAGCGCGGGTCGTCGCCGAGCTCGTGCAGCCGCAGCGGCCGCGCGTCGGCGATCAGGGCGCCGAGGATGCCGCGCCCCTGGGGCAGGTCGCCGATCCGCGCGTGCGTCTCCGGATCGATGCCCGTCGTCAGGAAGCGCTCGAGCCCGCTTCGCTCCTGGTTGACGACGCCGAGGGCGGCGTAGCGGGCGCCCGTGATCGCCGCCGCGGACTCGGCGATGTGCTGGAGGAGTGCGTCGAGCGAGAGCTCCGAGGACAGGGCGATACCCGCCTCGACGAGCCGGCGCATGCGCTCCTGCTGGCGCTGCTGGTCGAGCGTGCTCAGCGAAGGCCTCGCGCGAGCCCGGCGACGTCGACGGGGTGGTCGGTCACGATCCGGATCAGCCTACCCGGTAGCTCGAGCGGTCCCCACTCCCCTGCCTCGATCCGGGCGCGGATCTCGGGCTCGTAGGCGTCGGTCTGGTGCCCGGGATGCCGCTCGCGCGAGCGGTAGCGCTCGAGCAGCAGCGCCGCCGGCGCGTCGAGGTGGAGCTGCACGACCTCGGCCGGTGGCAGCCGCGCGAAGCCGCCGGGGTCGGAGAAGTTCCCCTCGACGACGAGCGAGCCGCCCGCCTGCAGGATCTCCGCCGCGACGCGGAAGAGCAGGTTCCAGGCGGCGCCGCCGAGGCGGCGCGACTCGGCCACGTCGCGGGCGCCGAGCGTGTCGAAGAGCGCCTCCTTGAGGTCGTCCTTGGCGACGAGGGGCAGCGCCAGCTCGTCCGCGAGCGCGCGCGCAAGCATCGACTTCCCGGCGCCGGGCGGACCGGTGACGACGACGAGCAGGGGCAGGTCCGATTCGGTCATCTTGTCGCGGCCCTCGAGGAATCAGACGATGAGCCCGTGGACGAGCACATCGAACGCGAGGACGTGGTCACGATCATGGAGTCACTCGTGCGTGCACAATGGAAGCTGGATCTGATCCTCGGATTTCTGGTGGGAGGCGATGGCGAAGAAGAAGAGGATTGAGCTGCCGCCCGGGTTCTGGGAGGACAACGCGGCGCACCTGCGCAAGCTCCAGGAGCGCATCGACTATCACGTTCGGAAGCTCGCGGAGGAGCGGCAGGGCAGGAAGACCTAGACGGCTAGGCCCGCGAGCCGGCGCAGCACGTAGCGGAGGATGCCGCCGTGCCGCAGGTACTCGCGCTCGCGCGGGGTGTCGAGGCGGACGCGGGCGCGGAACTCGGTCCCGTCGGCGCGCACGGTCACCTCGCGCGCCTCCCCGTTCTCGACGCCGAGGATCGAGAACTCCTCGCGGCCGGTCAGGCCGAGGCTCTCGGCGCTCTCGCCGTCCGGGTACTGGAGCGGCAGCACGCCCATCATCAGCAGGTTCGAGCGGTGGATGCGCTCGTAGCTCTCGGCGATCACGGCGCGCACGCCGAGCAGGTTCGGGCCCTTCGCCGCCCAGTCGCGCGAGGAGCCGGAGCCGTACTCGGCGCCGGCGAGCACGACCGTCGGCACGCCCTCGGCGAGGTAGCGCTGCGAGGCCTCGAAGATCGTCATCTCCTCGCCCGAGGGCAGGTGGGCCGTCCAGGTTCCCTCCGAGCCGGGGACGAGCTGGTTGCGCAGCCGCACGTTCGCGAAGGTGCCGCGCACCATCACCTCGTGGTTGCCGCGCCGGGAGCCGTACGAGTTGAAGTCCCTGCGCTCGATCCCGTGACCCGTCAGGTAGCTGCCCGCGGGCGAGTCGGCCTTGATCGAGCCGGCGGGCGAGATGTGGTCCGTCGTGACCGAGTCGCCGACCTTGACGAGGCAGCGGGCGCCGATCACGTCTCCGACCGGCTCGGGCTCGCGCGGCATCCCCTCGAAGTACGGCGGCAGGCGGACGTAGGTCGACTCCGGATCCCAGTCGAAGAGGTCGCCCTCCGGCGTCGGCAGCGACCGCCAGAGCTCGTCGCCGGTGTAGACGTCCGCGTAGGTCTCCCGGAAGAACTCGCCGCGCACGGAGGCCGCGATCACCTCCTGGATCTCCTCGGCGGTCGGCCAGATGTCCGCGAGGTAGACGTCCTCGCCGTCCGAGCCCTGCCCGAGCGGCTCGGTCGCGAGGTCGACGTCCATGCGGCCGGCGAGCGCGTAGGCGACGACGAGCGGCGGCGAGGCGAGGTAGTTCGCCTTCACCTCCGGGTGGATCCGCGCCTCGAAGTTGCGGTTGCCGGACAGCACCGCGCAGACGACGAGGTCGTTCTCGGCGACCGCGGCGGAGATCGCCTCCGGCAGCGGCCCCGAGTTGCCGATGCAGGTCGTGCAGCCGTAGCCGACCGTGTTGAAGCCGAGCTCGTCGAGGTAGCGGTCGAGGCCGGACTGCTCGTAGTAGCGGGTGACGACCTTCGAGCCCGGCGCGAGCGACGACTTGACCCAGGGCCTCCGCGCGAGGCCGCGCTCGACCGCCTTCTTCGCCAGCAGGCCGGCGCCGACCATCACCTGCGGGTTCGAGGTGTTCGTGCAGGAGGTGATCGCGGCGATCACGACCGAGCCGTGCCCGAGCGCGAAGTCGCCGACGGCGACGTGGGCCGGCTCCGCAACCCTTTGTGACACTTCGTCACTTGCGCTGACCCCGGCGCCGCCCGCTGCCTCGGCCCCCGGAGCCTGCTCGCTCGTCGGGTCGGAGGCGGGGAAGGTCTCGGCGACCGCCTCGTCGTGGCCGTTCCCGTAGTCGACGCCGAAGGAGCCGAGCTCGCCGAGGAAGGCGTCCCGCGCGTCGGCGAGCGGCACCCGGTCCTGCGGGCGCCGCGGCCCCGCGATCGACGGCTCGACGCTCGAGAGGTCGAGCTCGACGACCTGCGAGTAGGTCGGCTCCTCGTCGGGCTCGTGCCAGAGCATGTTCTCCTTGCAGTAGGCCTCGACGAGCGCGACCCGCTCGGCCGCGCGCCCGGTCAGGCGCAGGTAGTCGAGCGTCTGGTCGTCGACGGGGAAGAAGCCGCAGGTGGCGCCGTACTCGGGGGACATGTTCCCGAGGGTGGCGCGGTCGGCGAGCGTCAGGGTCGAGAGGCCGCGGCCGAAGTACTCGACGAACTTGCCGACGACGCCGGTGCGGCGCAGGATCTCGGTCACGGTCAGGACGAGGTCGGTCGCGGTCGCGCCCTCGGGCAGCCGCCCGGTCATCCGGAACCCGACCACCTGCGGCACCAGCATCGAGATCGCCTCGCCGAGCATCGCCGCCTCCGCCTCGATCCCGCCGACGCCCCAGCCGAGCACGCCGAGGCCGTTGACCATCGTCGTGTGCGAGTCGGTGCCGACGACCGTGTCCGGGAAGGCGACCCCGTCGCGGTCCGAGACGACGCGCGCGAGGTACTCGAGGTTGACCTGGTGGCAGATGCCGGTCGAGGGCGGCACGGCCTTGAAGTTGTCGAAGGCGGCCTGGCCCCAGCGCAGGAAGGCGTAGCGCTCGCGGTTGCGCTCGAACTCGCGCTCGGCGTTGTGCCGGATCGCGAGGCGGGTCGCGAACTCGTCCACCTGCACCGAGTGGTCGATCACGAGCTCGACCGGGATCAGCGGGTTGATCGCCTTCGGGTCGCCGCCGAGGTCGCGCATCGCGTCGCGCATCGCGGCGAGGTCGACGACGGCCGGGACGCCGGTGAAGTCCTGCAGCAGGACGCGCGAGGGCGAGTAGGAGATCTCCCGCGACGGCTCGGCCTTCGCGTCCCAGCGCGCGACGGCCTCGACGTCCTCCTCGCCCGAGGTGCGGAGCACGTTCTCGAGCAGGATCCGCAGCGTGTAGGGCAGCCGCGCGACGTCGTGGGAGGCCTGGAGCGCGTCGAGCCGGTGGAACCGGTAGGTGCGGTCGCCGACGCGGAGCTCCGAGCTGCTCATCGTCTTCGATTCAATCAGAAGCGGGTCAGCTGCCCTGACGGTGGTGCCCGGCGACGACCTGGCCGTAGTTGAGCAGGCTGACCACGACGACGCCGCCGACGACGTTCCCGAGCGCGGCGCCCAGCAGCCAGAGCAGATAGTCGCCGACCGCCGCCGAGCCGTCGAAGAGCGAGGCGGCGATCTCGGCGCTCGTGGCGATGCAGTGGGCGAGCCCGGCGAGGCCGACGAGGAAGGTGAGGATCCAGACGACCGCGAGCATCGAGAAGCCGCCGTCCGTGCCCTCGACGAGCCAGGCGACGAGCGCGATCAGCCAGCCGCCGACGACGCCGCTCCAGAAGGCGTAGCCGAAGCTGTGGGAGAGCGCGTCGGCGCCGAGCAGGGAGAGCTCGTGCTTGAGCGGCTCCGCGACCGCGGGCGTCTTCATCACGAGCGCGGCGAAGACGAGCACGCCGGCGATGTTGGCGGGGAAGACGATCGCCCACAGCCGCGCCGTGCGCGCGAAGAACTGCCGCCGGTCGAGGACGAGGACGACGGGGTAGAGCGTGTTCTCGGTGAAGAGCTGTGCGCGGCCGACGATCACGGCGATGAAGCCGACGGGGTAGACGGTGTAGGCGACGAGGTCCTGCCAGCCGCCGTGCCCGACCACGCGGAAGGCGGCCGCGACCGCCAGGCCGGTGAAGCCCATCGTCAGCCCGGCGGCGATGCCGGAGAACGCGAGCGCGGCCGCCGTCCGGTCGATCTCCGACTCCGCGTCCGAGATCACCCGCTCGTAGATCTCCCGCGCGGTCGGGCGGACGGAGAGCTCGGCCTCGGCCATCAGCCCGCCGCAGGCAGGAGCTCGCGCCGGGCGAACTCCATGAACCCGGCCTGGTCGGAGCCGATCTGGTGCAGGTAGACGTGCGTGAAGCCGGCCTGCTCGAAGGCGCGGATCTGCTCGAGCCACGGCTCCGGGTCGGGCCCGAGCGGCGTCGTCTCGGCGATGTCCTCCGGGCGCACCATCGCGGCGGCCGCCTCGAAGTCGCCCGGCTCGCGCAGGTCCTGGCCGAGCGGCCCCTTGAGGGCGCCGTTGGGCCAGACCTCGTGGGCGGTCTCGAGCGCCTGCGTCGCGGTCCTCGGCCCAGCAGCCGTGCACCATGCCGATCTTCGGCTTTCCCGAGCCGCCCGCGCCCTCGAACTCCTGCACGACCTCCTCGTCGGGGGAGGTGGAGATCAGGCCGTCCTTGCCCGGCCGCGATGCGCGCGACGTTCGGCGCGGTCGCGGCGACGTAGACCTCGATCGGCTCCTCGGGCAGCGTGTAGATGCGGGCGTGGTCGACCTCGTACCAGTCGCCGCGGAAGCGTCGTCACCTCGCCCGTCCAGAGCTCGCGCATCGCCTCCAGCGCCTCCTCGAGCATCGCGACCCGCTCGTCCGGCGCGGGCCAGCCGACGCCGGTGACGTGCTCGTTCAGGTTCTCGCCGGTGCCGACGCCGAGGAAGAAGCGCCCGGGCATCATCGCGGCGCAGGTCGCGGTCGCCTGGGCGACGATCGCCGGGTGGATCCGGATCAGCGGGCAGGTGACGCCGGTGCCGAGCCGGAACCGCTCGGTCACCTGCGCGATCCCGCCGATCACGCTCCAGACGAAGGGGCTCTGGCCCTGCCGGTCGATCCAGGGATGGAAGTGGTCGGAGACGAGACCGAACGGGAAGCCCGCCTCCTCGGCGAGCCTCGCCTGGCGGACGAGCTCGTCGGGGCGGTGCTCCTCGGCGGAGAAGGCATACCCGATTTCCGGCACGGCAACGGTCTACCGGGCCGCGGCCGCACGTAAACTCCGCGGTCGTGCCGATCGTGGGTCTGGGCGGAGGGGGCTACACCGACGAGGAGCGGGCGGCGCTGCAGCGGTACGTGCTCGAGGTCTCGGGCGCCGAGCGGCCGCGGATCTGCTTCGTGCCGACGGCGGTCGGCGACTCGAGCGACTGGATCGTCGCCTTCTACGAGCGCTACCGCGGCGCCGGCGAGCTCTCGCACCTGCCCTTCTTCCCGTACCCGCCCGCCGACCTGCGGGAGTTCGCGCTCGCGCAGGACGTGATCGTCGTCATGGGCGGGAACACGGCGAACATGCTCGCGATCTGGCGCGTCCACGGCTTCGACGCGATCCTGCGCGAGGCCTGGGAGCGGGGGATCGTCCTCACGGGCGGCAGCGCCGGGATGATCTGCTGGTTCGAGGCCTCGATCACCGACTCCTACGGCCCGCAGCTCGAGGGGATGCGCGACGGGCTCGGCTTCCTGCCCGGGAGCGCCTGCCCGCACTACGACGGCGAGGAGCGGCGGCGGCCGCGCTACCGCGAGCTCGTCGCCGGCGGCTTCCCGGCGGGCGTCGCAGCCGACGACGGGGTCGCGCTCCGCTACGAGGGCACGGAGCTGGCCGAGGTCGTGACCGCGCGCGAGGGCGCGCGCGCCTACCGGGTCGAGCCGGGCGCCGAGACGCCGCTCGAGGCGCGAAGGCTCTAGGCCTCGACGCGCTCTGGGCTCTTGTGCAGCAGGGCGACGAGCCGCGCCCGCTCCGGGCCGAGCTGCGCGACCGCGCCGCTCAGCCGCTTCTCCGCCTCGGGCGTCAGCGAGAGGTGCACCACCCGGCCGTCGTGCTCGGCCTGCCGGCGCCGCAGGAGGCCGCCGTCCTCGGCCCGCTGGACGAGCTCGGTGACGGTGCTCTGGGTCAGCTGCAGGAGCTCGACCAGCTCGCTGACGGTCGAGTGCTCCTCGGGCGCCGCCTTGATCATCAGCAGCAGCTCGTAGTGCCGGGGCGAGAGCCCGTTCCGCCGCGTGATCGTCTCGCTGTGGCGCAGGAAGAGGCGCAGCGCGGCGCGGAGGCTCGCCGCCTCGTCGAAATCGGCGAACGTGGATTCACGTTGCTCGGCCACCGCGGCAAGCATCGTAGCGCGATGAACGGTCGGCGGCGCGGCCGCGTCTACCGGGCGAGCAACGCGCGCACGTCGTGGACGACCTGCCTGGGCGTCACCTGGGCGTCGTAGAGGACGCGGCCGGCGCCCTTCCCGTCGACGAGCAGCTCGTAGGCCGAGTGGTCGATCGACTCGAGGTTCGCGTTCGCGGCGACGTGGTAGGCCCGCCAGACGGGCGCCAGCTCCGCCCGCGTCCCGGTCAGGTAGCGGAACTCCGGCCGCAGCCGGTGCGCGAAGACGAACTTCCGCACCGCCGCCTTCGTGTCGCCCTTCGGGTCGACGCTGATCGCCAGCACCCGCACGCGCGCGCGCTCGGCCGGCGTCAGCTGCCGCAGCGCCAGGTTCAGGTTCTGTGCGATCAGCGGGCAGACGTCCGGGCAGTGGGTGTAGAGGAAGGCGAGGATCGCGAGCCTGCCGCGCTGCTGCGCGAGCGTCACGACCTTGCCGTCCTGGTCGTGCAGCCTGAAGCCCGCGGTCTCGAGCGGCGGGTCGAGCGCGTTCCCCGCGAAGGCCGTGGTCTTCGCCGCCGCCTGCGGCTGCGCGCCGGCGCTGCCGCCGCAGCCGCTCGCCGTGAGCGCCAGCGCCAGGCAGGCGAGCAGGAGCGGCGGGGCGAGACGGTGCGTGTTCGCCACGTCGCCCAGGGTAGCCTTGCGCGCATGCCCTGGGTCGCAGACGGCGAGCGGTACGAGCGCATGGCCTACCGTCGGAGCGGCCGCAGCGGGCTCGAGCTGCCGGCCGTCTCGCTCGGGCTCTGGCACAACTTCGGCGCCGAGGCGCCGCTCGAGCGCAGCCGCGCGATCGTCCGCCGCGCCTTCGACCTCGGCATCACCCACTTCGACCTCGCCAACAACTACGGGCCGCCGTACGGCTCGGCCGAGGAGACGTTCGGGCGCCTCCTCCGCGACGACCTCCGCCCCTATCGCGACGAGCTCGTGATCTCGACCAAGGCCGGCTGGGACATGTGGCCCGGCCCCTACGGCGACGGCGGCTCGCGCAAGTACCTGCTCGCGAGCCTCGACCAGAGCCTCCTGCGCCTGGGCCTCGACTACGTGGACGTCTTCTACTCGCACCGGCCGACGCCCGAGACGCCGGTCGAGGAGACGATGGGCGCGCTCGACGCGGCCGTCCGGCAGGGGAAGGCGCTCTACGCGGGCATCTCCTCCTACGATCCGGAGCAGACGCGGGCCGCCGCGGCGGCCCTGCGGGAGCTCGGGACGCCGCTGCTGATCCACCAGCCGTCCTACTCGCTGCTGAACCGCTGGATCGAGGACGGCCTCCTCGACGTGCTCGGGGAGCTCGGCGTCGGCTGCATCTGCTTCTCGCCGCTGCAGCAGGGGATCCTGACCGGCAAGTACCTCGACGGCATCCCCGAGGGCTCGCGCGCCGACCGCGGCGCCTTCCTGACCCGCGACGACCTCGACGAGGAGACGCTCGCCAAGGTCCGCGAGCTCGCGCGGGTCGCCGAGCGCCGCGGCCAGTCCACGGCCCAGCTCGCGCTCGCCTGGACGCTGCGCGACCCGCGCATGACCTCGACCCTGATCGGCGCCTCGAGCGTCGAGCAGCTGGAGGAGAACGTGGCCGCGCTCGAGCAGCTCGACTTCTCCGACGACGAGCTGGCCGAGCTCGACCGGATCCTCGGCTGATGCCCGACTCCTCCCGGCTCGCGCTCTTCCTCGGCGCGGCGCTCGTCCTGCTGCTCGTGCCCGGGCCGGCCGTGCTCTACGTCGTCACGCAGTCGATCGGCGGCGGCCGCCGGGCCGGGCTCGCCTCGGTCGCGGGCATCCACACCGGGACGCTCGTGCACGTCGCCGCCGCGACCGTCGGCCTCTCGGCGCTGCTCGCGTCCTCGGCGCTCGCCTTCGACGTCGTCAAGTTCGCCGGCGCGGCCTACCTCGTCGCGGTCGGGCTCCGCAGGCTCGCCGGCCGGGAGCGGCGCGACCCGGCCGGCGGCGCCGCCGGCCCGCGCAGCCACGGCAGCCTCTATCGGCAGGGGATCGTCGTCAACGTCCTCAACCCGAAAGCGGCGCTCTTCTTCCTCGCCTTCCTGCCGCAGTTCGTCGAGCCCTCGCGCGGCGCCGCCTGGCACCAGGTCATCGTCCTCGGCCTCGCCTTCGGCGCGCTCGGCTTCCTCACGGACGGCGCCTACGCGCTCGTCGCCGGCACCCTCGGCGGCCTGCTCCGCGGCAGCAGCGGATTCGCCCGGGCGCAGCGGTACCTCTCGGGCGCGGTCTTCGTCGCGCTCGGCGCGACGGCGGCCTTCACCGGCCGCGTGCACGCCGCGTCGCCATGCGACGCGTCCCTAGTGCAGGACGAAGAAGGCGATCGCCGTGTACTGGAGCGCGACGGCGCCGATCACGAAGGCGTGGAAGATCTCGTGGTAGCCGAAGATCGCGGGGCGCGGATCGGGCCGCCGCGTCGCGTAGGCGATCGCACCGAGCGTGTAGAGGACCCCGCCGAGCAGGATCAGCACCGCGGCGCCGACGCCGGCCCGTGAGATCAGCTGCGGGAAGACCGCGATCCCGACCCAGCCGAGCGCGATCGCCAGCGTCGCCGAGACCCACTTCGGCGCCCGCGGCCGGAAGAGCTTCAGGAAGACCGCGGCGCCCGCGCCGCCCCAGACGAGCGCGAGGACGACGACCCGGACGTCGCCGGAGAGGACGATCAGGCCGACCGGCGTGTAGGTCCCGGCGATCAGCCCGAAGATGGCGGCGTGGTCGAGCCGGCGCAGCCACAGCCGGCGCGCAGGCGACCAGCTGACCCGGTGGTAGAGCGCGCTCGCCCCGAACATGGCGACGACGCTGCCGGCGAAGACGGCCGCCGAGACCTGCGCCCGCGCGCCTTCCGCGGTCAGCCCCAGCGCGATCCCGAGCGGGATCGCGACCAGGAACGCCCACTGGTGCGTGACGCCGCGGAAACGGGGCTTGACGCGGGCCGACTCGATCGACGCGCTCATCGGGTCAGCCTAGCGCCGTCCCTCTACTGCCTGCGGGCGATCGCGCGGGCGAGCTCGTGCTTCGACATCGTCGAGCGGCCCTCGATCTCGAGCTCCTTCGCCCGCTCGTAGAGCTCCGCCTTCGTGTTGCCCTCGACGTCGACGCCGCCGAACGTCTCGCCCTCGCCGCGGCGCTTCGCCGCGGTCGAGCGCTTCGAGCGCGGGTCGCTCGGGCCCGGCTCGTCCTTGCGCCGCCAGCGGTCGCCGACCTTCTCGTGCGTGTGCTTGAGCGCGGCGTAGGCGGTGCGGTGCGCGCGCTCGCCCTCGCCGTACTGCTCGGCGGCGGCGTCGTGCGCCTTCGCGAACGTGCGCTGCGCCTTCCCGGAGGAGCGCCTGAGCGTGTCCGGCAGCTCCGACTGCTTCGCCGCCCTGCCGTCCTTCGTCGTCTTCGGCATGTCGGTCGATTTCCCGGGCCCGCGCGCCGGAAACGGCCGGGGCGGCCAGCGGCGGCGGCCGGCGCGTCGAGCTCCTTAATGCGCGGTTAACGCCGCGAACCGGGGGCTCAACACGGCCCCGGTAGAAGTCGGAGGCGTGATTCGCGGCAGGCGCATCCTCTTCCGCGGCGCGGAGCCCGACTTCCCGGGCGCCGGGGGCCTGCGCTCGACGCCGACCGTCGAGCGGCTCTACCGCGGCTACGAGCACCCGACCCCGACAGCCAAGCTCGGACGGCAGCCATCGTCCCCTCGTAGCTGACCGTCCGACAACAAGGCCCCTGGACCCCTGGGGCCGGCACCCGCCGGGAGCCAGCGACCCGACGGGTGCGACGCCGAAGGCCCGACCGCCTGCCCGGGCCTTTCGGCGTTCCTTCGTCGGGGTCGGGCCGTGCGGCTACCCTTGCCGCGTGGTCGACCCGGAGAGATACGCGCGCGGCCGGCTGCTGCTCGAGGACGACCTCCGGGTCGGCGACCGGACCGACGAGGAGCTCTGGACGGAGGACGGCGGCGAGGACCACGCCGGCTGGTTCTGCGTCTCGACCGCGCCCTTCCCCTGCCCGGCCGCCGGCTGCACGTTCGTCGCCGAGTTCATGACCGCCGCGCACCTGATCCTCGTCTGGGAGACCAACGACGACCCGAACCTGCTCCGGCACGCGCAGCGCGCGAAGGAGGTCGGCCGCAACCCGCGCGTCGTCACCTACGAGCCGGGATTCGGCCCGAGCGCCTCGTACTACGCGTGGGAAGCGTCCGGCCGTCCGGTCCACGGCGTGAGGAAGTAGTGATCGAGCACGCCTTCGGCGCCGGCGAGCCGCTCTCGCTCGGCGTCGAGGAGGAGCTGATGATCCTCGACGCGGCCTCGCTCGACCAGGTCGGGGCGGTCGGCACGCTGCTCGCCGGGGTCGAGGGCCTCGCGCTGCCGGGCCGGCTGAAGACGGAGCTCTTCGCCTCGGTCGTCGAGCTGAACACGGATCCCTGCGCCGACGTCGCCGCCGCGGTCGAGGCGCTCGCGACGCTGCGGCGCGCGGCCGCCGACACGGCGGCGCGGAGCGGGCTCGCCGTCGCCTGCGCCGGCACGCACCCGTTCGCGCGGCCCGAGGCGCAGCCGCTCGTCGACGAGGAGCGCTACACGAGCTTCGTCGCCTACGCCGGGATCAGCGCCCGCCGCCAGGGCGTCCAGGGCCTGCACGTCCACCTCGGTATGCCGTCCGGCGCGGTCTGCTGGCAGGTGCTCGAGGGGATGCTGCCCTGGCTGCCGCTCGTGCTCGCGCTCTCGGCGAACTCGCCGTGGCTGGCGGGCGTCGCGAACGGGCTCGCGTCGAACCGTGCGCCGATCCTGGCCGAGCTGCCGCGGGCCGGGGCGCCGCCCGCGCTCGGCTCCTACGCCGGCTGGGAGGCGTGGGTCGAGCACCTCGTCGAGCTCGGCGTCACCGCCGACTACACGCGGATCTGGTGGGACGTGCGGCCGCACCCGCGCTTCGGCACGCTCGAGGTGCGGATGCCGGACCAGCCGACGGCGCTGCGGCAGACCGCCGTCCTCGTCGCGCTGCTGCAGGCGCTCGCCGCGACGATGCTCGAGCGCGGCGAGGCCGTCCCCTACGACCGCGGCCACTACGCCCAGAACCGCTGGGCGGCCGCGCGCTTCGGCCCGCGGGCGGAGCTGATCCACCCGGACGGGACGCGCGCCCTGCGGGCCCCGGAGCTATGGGACGACCTGCTCGCCCTGACCGCGCCCGCCGCGGCCGGGCTCGGCACCCTGGCGCTGCTCGAGGAGCTCGACCCGGCCCGGTGCGAGGCCGACCTCCAGCTCGCCGAGACCGACCCCCGCGCGGTCGCGGCGGGGCTCGTCGCGCGGACGCTAGGCTAGGGGCCGATGGCGATCGTCTCCGACACGCTCCAGGTCAGCGGCATCCGCTGCGAGCGCTGCGTGATGCGGCTCGCGAAGACGCTCGAGGGCCACGAGGGCCTGGAGGGCGCGAACGCGAACCTGCTCGGCCAGGTGCTGCTCGAGTGGGACGACGAGCGCACCTCGCGCGACGCGATCGTCGCCGTCATGGAGCGCGGCGGCTTCCGCGAGCTCGGCTTCG
>CAWIUN010000006.1:0-152709 GCA_963839285.1 uncultured Actinomycetes bacterium | reverse complement strand
CGGCTGCGCGTGAACCGGGCGCTCGACCTCGCGCTCGCCGGGCTCGGGCTCGTGGTCGCGAGCCCGCTGCTCGCCGCTGCCGCGGCCGCGGTCAAGCTCGAGGACGGCGGCCCCGTCCTCTACCGGCAGACGCGCGTCGGCGCCGGCGGCGTCGACTTCGAGCTGCTGAAGCTGCGGACGATGGTCGTCGGCGCCGAGAAGCTCGGCGCGGGCTACGCCGTCGACCGGGGCGACGCGCGGATCACGCGGGTCGGCCGCGTCCTCCGGAGGCTCTCGCTCGACGAGCTGCCGCAGCTCTGGAACGTCGTCCGCGGCGACATGAGCCTGATCGGGCCGCGGCCGACGCTCCGCTACCAGGTCGAACGCTACGACGAGCGCCAGCGCCGCCGGCTCGAGGTCAGGCCGGGGATCACCGGCTGGGCCCAGATCCACGGCCGCGCGACCCTGCCCTGGGCCGAGCGGATCGAGCTCGACGTCTGGTACGTGGAGCACCGCTCGCCGCGCGTCGACCTGGAGATCCTGCTGCGGACGCCGCTCGCCCTCTTCGGCGGCACCTACAAGGGCGAGACCGGCGGCTGGCGGACCGCCTAGCAGGCGACGCGCGAGGTCGTCTCGGCGCGGGCGAGCTTGACCGTCTCGAGCGCCAGGTCGAGCGGCAGCCAGCGACGGTCGTAGTCGACCCCGGTCACGGACACGCGGCCCGCGAAGCAGCGGCGGAAGAGGATGCGCGCGCGGGTGACGTGGTAGCCCGAGGTGACGACGACGAGCGAGCGCCAGCCGCGCTCGCGCGCCAGCCTCGCCACCGTCCGCGCCTCGCCGCGCGTGCTGTAGGGCTCGGCGCGGAAGCAGACGACGCGGAAGCCGCCGCCGCCGTTCGCGCAGAGGCGCCTCCCGGTGCGCCAGCGCCGCGGCTCGCGGGAGAGGACGAGCGTCGGCGCGACCCCGCGCCGGACGAGCTGCAGGCCGCCCGGGAGCCTGTGGCCCGAGTCGCCGGCGAGCACGACCACCGCGTCGGCGCGTCCCGGGACGGCGTCCTCCCGCGGCCAGGCGAAGAGGAAGGCGGCGGCCGCGGCCCACGCGGCGACGAGCACCCCGAACGCGATCAGAGCGAGGCGCACGGGTCAGCGGTCGAGCAGGCGGCGGTAGAGCCGGTCGACGTCGTCGAGCAGCCGCTCGACCGCGTACTGCTCGAGCACGCGACCGCGGCCCGCCTCGCCCATCCTCGCGCGGAGCTCGGGGTCGCCCGCGAGCCGGGCGAGCGCCTCGGCCAGGGCGTCCGTGTCCCCGGCGGGCGCCAGGAAGCCGTCGACGCCGTCGATGACCACGTCGGGGACGCCGCCGACGGCCGTGGAGACGACGGGCTTGCCGGCGGCGAGCGCCTCGATCGCCGTCACCGGTGTGCCCTCGTTGGCGGAGGTGAGCAGGAAGGCGTCGAGCAGCGCGTACCAGCGCGAGACGTCGTCCTGGTAGCCGAGGTAGAGGCAGTCCCGCGCGATCCCGAGCTCGCTCGCATGCCGCTCGACCGCGTCCCGGTTCGGGCCGTCGCCGACGAGGCAGAGCGAGGCCTCGACGCCTCGGTCGCGCAGCTTCCTGAACGCGAGCAGCACGTCGTGCGGGCGCTTGATGCCCGTGATGCGGCCGATCCAGCCGACGACGAAGCGGTCGGCGGGGACGCCCAGCAGCCGCCGGGCCTCGGCGCGCGCCTCGGCGCCGTCGGCGACCCGCTCGTCGAGGGCGATGCCGAGCCGGATCACCTCGAACTTCTCCGCCGGGGCGACCCCGAGCGAGACGAGCTCGTCGCGCACCTGCGGCCCGACCGCGATCAGGACGTCGGACACGCGCGCGAGCAGCGTCTCGACGAGCCGGAACGCGGCGGTCCGAAGCGGCCCGAAGTAGCCGCGCAGGACGTGGCCGTGGAAGGTGTGGACGACGATCGGCCGCGGCTTCCCGGCCAGGACGGCGGCGACGCGGCCGAGCGCGCCGGCCTTCGCCGTGTGCGTGTGGACGATCTGCGGCCGCTCCCGGCGGATCAGCTGCGCCAGCCGGATCGTCGCCGTCACGTCGCGGAGGAGCGAGATCTCGCGGTGGAGCTCGCTGATCGCATGCACGCGCACGCCGTGCGCCTCGGCGACGAACTGCATCGACTCCTCGCCCCGGGCGAGCGAGCCGGCGACGAGCGTGGTCTCGTAGCCGCGGCTCGCGAGGCCCTCGGTCAGGTAGGCGACGTGCAGCGCGGGACCGCCCATGTTCAGCCGCGCGATCACGCGCAGCACCCGGATCGGCTCATCGACGGACGGCCCACCCACGGACGGTTCAGCCAAGCAGCGTCTCCGCGGTCCGCCGCAGCCCGTCCTCGAAGCCGACGGCGACGCGCCAGCCGAGCGTCTCCCCGGCGGCGCCGACGTCGGCGTAGGAGTCGCGCAGGTCGCCGGGCCGCGGCGGCTCGTACCGCTTCTCGACCGGCTTGCCGAGCAGCGTCGCCGATCGTGTCGGCGAGCTCGTTGACGCTCTTCGGCGAGCCCGCGGCGACGTTGAAGATGCGGCCGTTGGCGTCGGCCGCGTCCGCGGCGAGCAGGTTCGCCTCGACGACGTTCTCGACGTAGGTGAAGTCGCGGGACTGGCCGCCGTCGCCGAAGATCGTCACCGGCTCGCCGGCGGCGATCGAGGTGATGAAGAGCGGCACGACCGCGGCGTACTGCGAGAACGGGTTCTGGCGCGGGCCGAAGACGTTGAAGTAGCGCAGGACGACGGTCTCGAACGAGTGGTAGACGCGCGAGAACGAGACGCAGTAGCGCTCCGCGGCCAGCTTGGCGACGCCGTAGGGCGAGATCGGGTCGACGGGCATCGACTCGTGCGCCGGCAGCTGGGGGGCGCTGCCGTAGACCGACGACGACGACGCGAAGACGACGCGGCGCACGCCCTCGTCGCGGGCCGCGAGCAGCACGTTCAGCGTCCCCTCGACGTTGACGGCGCTCGTCGTCAGCGGATCCTGCACCGAGCGCGGCACCGAGCCGAGCGCGCCGAGGTGGAAGACGACCTCGACGCCGCGGACGGCGTTGTGGACGCGCTCGTAGGAGCGGAGCTCGCCCTCGACCACCTCGACCTCGAGCCCCTCGAGGTTGCCGCGGCTGCCGGTGGCGAAGTTGTCGAGCACGCGCACCTCGTCGCCGCGGTCGAGCAGGCCGCGGACGAGGTTCGAGCCGATGAAGCCGCCGCCGCCGGTGACCAGTACCCGTCGGCTCACGCCTTCACCGCCGTGACGTGGTAGTTGGCGGCGAGCGTGCCGGGTGCGGTGCCCTGCAGCAGCGGCACGCGCCGGTCGAGGGCGGCGCAGGTCCGGTTCAGGAGCGCGACGAGCGGCTCGGCGAGCCGCGGGGCGCGCGCCTGCTTGCAGAGCAGGTGCGCGTAGGTGCCGAGCAGCATCCCGACGGCGGCCGCGGTGCCGGCGCCCGGCGCCACGGTCACCGACGCCCAGTCGCCGTTCCGCCGGAACAGGCGCTCGAGGCCGCTGTGCGTCCAGCGCCAGAGGTCGTCGGGGTTCGGGTGGTAGACCATGACGCCGTGCGTCGAGGCGAGCACGCGGCCGCCGGGGGCGGTGACGCGGTGCAGCTCGCGCACGACCCGGTCGGGATCGTCGACGTGCTCGAGCACCTGGTTGCAGAGCACGACGTCGTAGCTTCCGTCCTCGACCGGCAGGTCCTCCGCGGAGCCCTGCAGGTCGGCGTCGGGGTTGTTCAGGTCGACGCCGACGTACGACGCGGCACGCGCTGCGAAGAACGGGTAGTAGGGCTTGATCCCGCAGCCGACGTCGAGGACGCGGTAGCCGTCGCCCCGCGAGGCCTCCTCCCGCAGCCAGCGGGCGAGCGGCTCCCTGACGACCCAGCTCGCGAGGCGGGACGGCGGCTCGCGCCGCTCGTGTCCCGGCCAGTCTCCGGTGGCGGTGCCCACGGCTGCGCAGGCTACCGCGACGGCACTGCCGCGTCGGCGGCGAGCGCCCCGGCGAGGCCGACCGCGAGCCAGAGCATCGCGTCGAGCGGGATCCCGGCGACGAGGCCGACGCCGAGCGAGACGCCGACCGCCGCGGCGAGCCAGCCGACGCCGACGAGGGCCGTGCGCTGCGGCCCGGGCGGGCCGCGGAGCGCGACGCGGGCGCAGGCCCGCACCGCGAGCGCGAGCGTCGCCAGCGCGAGCAGGAAGCCGACCGCGCCGAGGTCGGCGAGCAGCTGCACCGGCGCGCTCTGCACGCCCCAGGGATGCGCAGGGGTCGGGAACGCCTGCGCCGGCTGGTCCGGGAAGCGGCGCTTCGCGTCCGGGACGTAGGGGGCGAGCGTCTCGTACTGCGTGGTCGACTGCCAGCCTGCGCCCACGAGCGGGTGGTCGGCGAAGACGCGCAGGCCGATGTAGGCGAGCGTGACCCGCTGGCCCCAGCTCTGGACGTTCCCCGACACCTCCTCGGTCTTCGTCTTCAGCCCGACGAACTCGAGGAACGCGTTCACGGTCGGCCCGCGGAGCGAGACCGCGCCGCCGGCGACGAGCGCCGTGATCAGCGCCAGGGTCAGCGTCCGGCGCGGCGAGACCGGCCCGCGCGCCCGCACGAGCGCCCAGAGCGCGACCGCCGCGAGCACCGTGCCCGCGACGGCGTCCAGCGCGGCGGCGAGCACGACCCCCAGCCCTCCCGCGATCCCCGCGGCGAGCTCGAGCCGGCGGTCGCGGCGCCCGAGCAGCACCGCGGCGAACGCGATCGCGAGCACGGCCGCCGAGAAGACGCCGAAGTCGTGGATCCCGAGCAGGGAGGGCTCGCGCGTCCCGGTGCCGTAGGCCTCGTAGGCGGGCACGGCGCCGAAGAACTGGAGCAGCGCGACCGCCGTCGCGACCACGGCCCAGGCGACGGCGGCGCGGAAGAGGAGCAGGACGTCGTCGGCGCCGCGCAGCAGCAGTGCGGCCGCGGGGGCGAGCAGAGCGTACTCGGCGTACTTGAGGCCGGTGACGAGATGCGTCGCCGTCTCGTACGAGGCGCCGGGCGCCCAGGCGGGCGAGACGAGGATCCAGCCGAGCAGGAGCGCGCCGGCCACCCAGAGCCCGAGCGCGGCGCGCAGACGGCCGAAGCCGTGGCGGACGCCGACGAGCAGCGCCGCGACGACCACGGCGAGGACGGCGAGGTCGGAGAGGAAGACGTCGACGCTCGTGCCGCCGGCGGAGATCGAGACGCTCGGCTGGTAGCGCCGGTGCAGGAAGAGCAGCGGCAGCGCCAGCGCGAGCACGACGCTCGGCCGCGCGGCGGTCGCGGCACGCGTCGCGAGCTGCCGCTGTGCGAGATCGGTCGCCGTCACGCGTCCTAGTCTGCCCTGTCCAGGGAAAACCCGGATCCCCGGCGGCTATCCTCGGTCGCTGTGCCCCGCGCGCGATCCCTCGTCTGGCGCCGGTCCGCGACCGCCGTGGGCATCTACGGCGCCACCGCGCTCGGCTTCCTCGTCACCGTCGTCGCGACCCGCGTGCTCGGCACGCACGGCTACGCCCGCTTCGCCGTCGTCGTCGCCTCGACCGGCTTCTTCCAGCTGCTGCTCGACCTGACCGTCGAGGAGGCGCTCGTCAAGTTCGGCTTCCGCTACGCCCAGGCCGAGGACTGGGGCCGCCTGCGCCGGCTCTTCCGGCTCGCGCTCGCGTTCAAGCTCGCCGGCGGCGCGCTCGCCGCCGCGGCGCTCGCGGCGCTCGTGCCCTTCGCCGACACGGTCTGGGGCGCCGGCGGGCTCGGGCTGCCGCTGCTCCTGGCCGCGCTCGTGCCGCTCGTCCAGGCGCCGGAGGGCGTCGCCGCGGGCGCGATCATCCTCCGCGGCCGCTACGACATCCGCGGCGCCCTCCTGACCGTCTCGATGGCGCTGCGGCTCGCCGGCGTCGGCGTCGGCGCGCTCTGGGGCGTGACGGGCGCCGTCGCCGGGATGCTCGTCGCGCAGGCGCTCGCGACCGTCGTCGTCTCCGCGGCCGGCCTCGTGGCGCTGCGCCGCTTCCCGCGCGTCCGCGCCGTGCCGATCGGCGCCGACCGGGACGAGCTGCGGCGCTTCGTCGTCTCCTCGACGCTCGGCTCCAGCCTCGTCTCGGCGCGCTCGACGCTCGGCACGATGCTCGTCGGCGCGCTGACCCCGATCGTCCAGGCGGGTTACTTCCGCAACGCGCAGGCCCCGGCGACCGGGCTCTCGGCGCTCTCCTCGCCCGCGCGGCTCGTGCTCCTGACCGAGCAGACCCGCGACTTCGAGGCGGGCGACCGGGCGCGCGTGCTGCGGCTCCTGCGCCGCTACGTGGCGCTGACGACGGCGCTGATGGCGGTCGTCGTCCCGGTCGGCTGGTTCCTGATGCCGTTCCTGATGGGCGTCGCCTACGGGCCCGACTTCCGCGACCACGCGGCGAACGCGGCGCGGCTCGTGCTCGTCGCCGCCGCGATCCAGCTGATCTGGGGCTGGTCGAAGTCGTTCCCGGTCTCGATCGGGCGCCCGAACCTGCGCCTCGTCGCCCAGGGGATCGAGATCGCCGTCTTCGTGCCGCTCGTCGTCGTCTTCGCGCGGGCCTGGGGGGCGACCGGAGCCGCGGGCGCGATGGTCGTCTCGACCGTCGCCTTCGCGCTCGTCTGGGTCGTGCTCCTCGTCCGGCTGCGCGGTCAGCTGCGCCTGGCGGCGGGCCCGGAGCCGGTCGCGTCGTGAGAGTGCTGCTGCTCTCGGGGATCTGGCCCCCGGACGTCGGCGGGCCGGCGAGCCACGCGCCCGAGGTCGGGGCGTTCCTCTCGGGCCGCGGGCACGTCGTGCACGCGCTCGTGACCGCCGACGCGCCGCCGGCCCGGGAGGCGTTCCCGGTCGAGTGGGTGCCGCGCTCGCTGCCGCGCGGCGTCCGCCACGCGCGGGTCGTGCAGCGCGCCACGGCGCTCGCCCGCCGTGCGGACGTGGTCTACTCGACCGGCATGTTCGGCCGGAGCTCCCTCGCCGCTGCGGCCGCCCGGCGGCCGATCGTCCTGAAGCTGACCGCGGATCCCGCCTACGAGCGGGCGCTGCGGCTCGGCGCGTTCTCCGGCTCGCTGGAGGACTTCCAGCGCGCGCGCGGGCCCGCGGTGCTGCCGTTCCGGGCCGCGCGCGACGCGGCCGTGCGGCGGGCCGCGCACGTCGTCTGCCCGAGCGCCTTCCTGCGGGAGCTCGCGCTCGGCTGGGGCCTCGACGGCGAGCGCGTGAGCGTGCTGCCGAACCCGGCGCCCTCCGCCGACGGGCTCGGCTCGCGCGAGGAGCTGCGCCGCGAGCTCGGCCTCGAGGCGCCGACGCTCGTCTTCGCCGGCCGGCTGACCGCCCAGAAGTCGCTCGAGGTCGCCTTCGCCGCCGTCGAGCGCGCGGAGGCCGACCTGCTCGTCGCCGGCGACGGGCCCGAGCGGGCGCGCCTCGAGCGTGCCGCCGGCCCGCGCGTGCGCTTCCTCGGCCCGCAGCCGCGGCGGCGCGTGCTCGAGCTCTACCGCGCCGCCGACGCCGCGCTCCTCTCCTCGGCCTGGGAGAACTTCCCGCACGCGGTCGTCGAGGCGCTCGCGGTCGGGACGCCCGTCGTCTCGACCGACGTCGGCGGCGTCCCCGAGGTCGTCGAGGACGGCGTCAACGGCCTGCTCGCGCCGGCCGGCGACGCCGAGGCGCTCGCGGCCGCGATCCGCCGGCTGCTCGCCGACCCGGAGCCGTTCCGGGCCGCGGCGGCGCCGTCCGTCGAGGCCTACGCCGCCGGGCGCGTCTACGGGCGGCTCGAGTCGATCCTCGCGGAGGCGGCCGCGTGAGGGTGCTCTTCGTCGGCCGGACGCGGTACGCGACGCCGCTCTCGGGCACGCATGCGCGCAAGTTCGCCGCCGTCGGCGAGGTGCTCGACTACCGCGTGCTCGGCAGCGCGGCGGCCGGCGCCCGCTCCGACGGGCGCTTCCGGCTCGTGCGCCCCGTGCGGCCGCGCCTCCTCGACGGCCCGCTCTTCTACGGGCTGCTGCCCTTCCGGATCGCGCGCGAGCTCCGCGACTTCCGGCCGCGGGCGGTGCTGGCGCAGAGCCCCTACGAGGGAGCCGCGGCGCTCGCCGGCCGGCTGCTCGCGCGGGTGCCGGCCAAGGTCGTCGTCGAGATCCACGGCGACTGGAGGACCTCGACGCGCCTCTACGGCGGCGGCGGGCGCGGGCTGCTCGGCCCGCTCGGCGACGCCGTCGCCGCCTGGGCCGTGCGCCGCGCCGACGCCGTGCGCACCGTCTCCGAGTTCACCGCCTCGCTCGTGCGCGGCCTCGGCGTCGAGCCGGCGGCGGTCTTCCACACCTACACGGACATCGGCGCCTTCCTCGAGCACGAGCCGGTGCCGCAGCCCGAGCGGCCGCACGCGGCCTACGTGGGCGTGCTCGAGCGCTACAAGAACGTCGACGGCCTCGCGGCGGCGTGGCGGCTCGCCGCGCCGCGCCTCCCCGGCGTCACCCTCGAGCTCGTCGGCCGCGGCTCCCGGCGCCACGTCGTCGAGGAGCTGCTGCGCGACCTGCCCGGGCAGACGGTCTGGCACGAGCGGCTGGAGCCGTCCGAGGTCTCGGCGCTGCTCGACCGCTCGACCTGCCTCGTGCTGCCGTCGTTCTCCGAGGGGCTGCCGCGGGTCGTGATCGAGTCGCTGGCGCGCGGGCGGCCGGTCGTCGGCAGCCGCGGCGGCGGCATCCCGGACGCGGTCCACGACGGCGAGAACGGCCTGCTCGTGCCTGTCGACGACGCGCCGGCGCTCGCCGACGCGCTCGTCCGCATGCTCGGCGACGGGGAGCTGGCCGCGGCGGCTCGCCGCCGGCGCGCGCCCCTCGGCGGAGGCGCTGCTGACGAGCCCCGAGGAGTACGCCCGCCGCGTCCGGGCGCTGGTCGACGCCGTCGCCGGGTAGATGCGCAGGCTCGTCTTCGTCACGCAGCGGATCGACCCGGACGACCCGAACCTCGGTGCGGCGGTCGCGCTCGTGCGCGCCCTCGCCCGCAGGGTCGACGAGGTCGTCGTGCTCGCGCTCGACGGCGATCCCGCCGCGCTGCCGGCGAACGCGCGCCTGCGCACCTTCGGCGGCGGCTCGAAGGCGGGCCGGGGCCTCCGCTTCGCGCGCGCGCTCGCGGCGGAGCTGTCGCCGCGCCCGCTCGCGGTCCTCGCGCACATGAGCCCGATCTACGCGGTGCTGGCGGCGCCGCTCGCCCGGCCGCGCGGCGTCCGGGTGCTGCTCTGGTTCACGCACTGGCGGCGGAGCGGCCTGCTGCGGCTCGCGGAGCGGGTCTCGAACGCCGTCCTCAGCGTCGACCGCACCTCGTTCCCGCTCGACTCGCCGAAGCTGCGCCCGATCGGCCACGGGATCGACCTGGCCGAGTTCCCCTGCGCCGACCGGCGCGGCCACGCCGGGCCGCTCCGCGTGCTCGTGCTCGGGCGCACGTCGCCGGCGAAGGGCATGCCGGTCGTCGTCGAGGCCGTGCGGCTGGCGCGCGAGCGCGGGGTCGACGTCGAGCTCGAGCTGCGCGGCCCCTCGAGCACCCCGGAGGAGCGTGCGCACCGGGCCGAGCTCGGCGTCGTGCAGGATCCGGTGCCGCGCGAGCGGATCCCGGCGCTGCTCGCCGGGGCGGACGTCCTCGTCGACAACATGCGCGCCGGCGCGCTCGACAAGGTCGTCTTCGAGGCCTGCGCGTCCTGCCTGCCGGTGCTCGCGTCGAACCCCGGCTTCGCGGGGCTGCTCGACGAGGAGCTCCGCTTCTCGCGGGAGCGGCCGGACGAGCTCGCCGACCGGCTCGTGGCCCTGGCGGGGCTGCCGGCCGAGGAGCGGGCGGCCCTGGGCCGGCGCCTGCGCGAGCGGGTCGAGGCCGCGCACTCGGTCGACACCTGGGCCGAGGGCGTGCTCGCGGCGGCGGAGGGCCGATGAGCCCCGGCTCGCAGAGAGCGAAGGCGCCGGCGTGCCGGCGACGGGAGCTGGTTTGAGCGGCAGGGTCGTCGTCCACGTGCAGAAGGTGTCGGGGATCTCGGGCTCGGAGGCGCACCTGCTCGACCTGCTCCCGGGCCTGCGCGAGCGCGGCTGGGACGCGCGGATGCTCGTCCTGCACGAGCGCGAGGCGGGCGCCCGCGAGTTCGTCGAGCGGCATGCGCGCCGCCGCGGTCCCGACCGACGACCTCCGGCTGCGCGGGGATCTCGACCCCGTCGCCTTCGGCGGCCTCGTCCGGCTGCTCCGCCGCCTGCGCCCGCAGGTCGTCCACACGCATCTCGTCCACGCCGACGCCTACGGCCTGCCCGCGGCGCGGCTCGCCCGGGTCCCGGTCGCCGTCTCGACCAAGCACGGCTTCAACGCCTTCCGCGAGTCGCGCGCGATCGGGCTCGCCGACCGCTCCCTCGCGCGCCTCGCCGACGCCAACGTCGCGATCTCGCGTGGGCTCGCCGACTACCTGACCGCGACCGAGGGCTTTCCCGCCGGCACCTTCCGCGTCGTCCACTACGGGATCGCCGCCGGCCCCGAGCCGCCCGCTCCGCCGGCGGAGCCGCGCCTGGTCGCGATCGGGCGGCTGATCCCGATCAAGGGCTTCGACGTCCTGCTCGAGGCCTTCGCCGCGCGCGCGGCGCGAGCTTCCGGCGCTGACGCTGGAGCTCGCCGGCGAGGGTCCGCTGCGGGACGAGCTCGAGCGCGCCGCGCCGGCGGGCGTGACCTTTCTGGGGCGCGTCTCCCCGGTCGGGCCGCTGCTCGAGCGCAGCCTCGCGGTCGTCGTCCCTTCGCGGGGAGAGGGGTTCGGCATGGTCGCGCTCGAGGCCTCGGAGCGAGGCCGCCCGGTGATCGCGTCGGCGGTCGGCGGGCTGCCCGAGATCGTCGAGGACGGCGTCACCGGGCTCGTCGTCCCGCCGGACGACCCGGCTGCGCTCGCCGCGGCGATCCTGGCGCTCGCCCGCGGCCCGCATCGCGCCGCCGCGATGGGCGCCGCCGCACGGGCCCGCGCGCTGGCGGCGTTCCCGCTCGCGCGCGTCGTCGGCGAGACGGCGTCGCTGTACGAGGAGCTGGCGCGATGAGGCGTCCCGCGGTCGTCTCCTGCCACGTCGAGCGGCTGCTCGACGACCGCGTCTGGGCGCGTCTCGAGCGATTCCTCGAGCAGCGGCCGGGAGGCTTCGAGATCGCCCCGCTCGTGCGTCCGCCCGACCCGGCCGCCGGAGAGTCGCAGGAGCGCTGGGCCGAGCGCGTCCGCCGCGCGGCGGAGCTGGGGCCGCTCGGGCACCACACGCACTTCGGCGGCGTCACGCAGGCCCGTCCCGAGGGCGAGGGGGCCGCCGCGCGCGTGCGGCGCGAGGCGGAGGCCTTCGCCGCCGCCGGGGTCGCGCCGCGCTACTTCTGCGGCGGCGGCTGGTACATGGACGCCGACGTCGCGGACGCCGTCGCGGACCTCGGCTACGTCGACTGCAGCGCCACCTCCTACCGGCAGCCCTACCTGGCCGGCGACGCGGCCCGCGTGTCCGGTGCCGGGGCCGACGTGGCTCGTGCTCGGCGACGGGCGCCGGCTGCTCGAGCTGCCCGCCACGCACTCGCTCGGGATGCTGCGCCCGGGCGGTGGTCCGCGCCCGCCTCGACGACGAGGTCGTCCACGTCCACTTCCACGACTGGGACCTGCTCGACCCGCGCCGCCGGCTCGCGCCTGGCGGGGGCGCTGCGCCTGCTGCGGCTCCGCCGCCGGCCCGCCGGGCCTGGACGAGCTCGCGGCCGGCGCGCGGGAAGGGGCTCCCGCGCTCGATTTCGCGGCTGCTGCGGCGCGCTGGTCTGCCGGCTGAACCGCCGTACAATGGCCGGGTTGCCCGAGAAGACGATCGCCCCACCGGCCGACGCCCCGCCCGCCGGCCCCGAGCTTCCGCCCGAGGACATGCGGGCGGGCAGGCCCTACCTGCTCTCGCGCACGCCGATCCGGAACGCCGGCCGGCGCGTCCTCAGCATCCTGACGCTCGCCGTCCTCGACCTCGCGGGGCTGACGCTCGGCGTCTACGGCGCGCTCGCGCTCCGGGCAGCGCTCTTCGAGCCGAAGCCGATCCTCTGGGGCGTGCTCTGGCGCGACGGCGCCGCGAAGTGGCTGCCGTTCCTGGCGCTGCTCGTGCTGCTGATCTTCTGGCGGGCCTCGCTGTATGCGCCGCGCGAGCGGCGGGAGGGCGTCGGCACGATCCTCGCCTCGCTCGCGCTCGTCGCCGTGCTCGCGGCCGCGTTCGGCGTCGGCACCGGCCACCACTTCGGCACCTTCGGCGTCTTCCCGACCGCCGTCGTGCTCTCGACCGCGGCCATCGTCGCCTTCCGCTGGAGCTACGAGAGCATCACCGGCAACCTGCTCAGGATCGCGGGCGTGACCCGTCGTGCGGTGCTCGTCGGGACCGCGGACGAGCTCGCGCACCTGCACGACGTGCTCGGCCGCAGCCGCGGCGGTATCGACTACGAGTTCGTCGGCGTCGTCGCGCCCGACGGGGGCCTCGTCCAGCTGCCGCGGCTCGGTCCCGTCTCGGCGCTGCCGCAGGTGCTCGCCCTGCACGACCTCGACGAGCTGATCGTCGCCGACCGCGGCTTCAGCGAGGAGCGGCTGCTGGAGGTCGTCGAGCTGGCGCACCGGCGCGGCGTCAAGGTGCGGCTGGCGCCGAAGACGACCGAGCTGCTCGTCGACCGCGGCGAGTACGTCCCCGGCCAGGGCGTTCCGCTCTTCGAGCTGAGGCCGCCGGTCTTCGCGGGCGCCGACTGGGCCGTCAAGCGCACGTTCGACCTCGTCGTCGGGACGCTGATCGTCGTCGTCGGGCTGCCGCTCTGGCTCCTGATCGCGGCGGCGATCAAGCTGGGCTCCTCGGGCTCCGTCCTCTACGCCGACACGCGGGTCGGCCTCGGCGAGCGGTCGTTCCGGATGCTCAAGTTCCGGACGATGTACGTCGACGCCGAGCGGCGGAAGGCCGCGCTCGAGTCGCGCAACGAGGCGAGCGGCGCCCTCTTCAAGATCCGCGACGACCCGCGCGTGACGCCCGTCGGCCGGCTGCTGCGGCGGCTCTCCGTCGACGAGGTGCCGAACGTCCTCAACGTCCTGCGCGGCGAGATGAGCCTCGTCGGCCCGCGGCCGCTGCCCGTGCGCGACTTCGCGCTGCTCGAGGCCTGGCACCGCAAGCGCTACCTCGTCCTGCCCGGGATGACCGGGATCTGGCAGATCTCCGGCCGCTCCGAGCTCTCCTTCGACGACCTCGTCCGGCTCGACTTCTACTACCTCGACAACTGGTCGATCTGGCTCGACATCTCGATCCTGCTGAAGACGCTGCCCGCCGTCTTCGCCAAGCGCGGCGCGTACTGACCCGGCGCCGACCCGACCCGGCGCCGACCCGACCTGGCGCGATTCGACCTGCGCGACCCGACCCACCGCGTGCTGACCTGCCGCGTCCCGACCTTGTGACGAATCGTCACGTGCTTACGGCGCCGTAACGCGGCTGTGCCACACTGACGTGCCGTGAAGGCGCCCAAGCTCCTCGCCGTCGCCTCCGCGGTCGACCTCGACTTCCGCTACGGCTGCACGCCCGCGTGGTGGCAGCTGTGGAAGGGGATGTACGAGGCCGGCTGCGACCTGGTGGTCACCCCGTACCGCGGCCGGCCCGTCGAGTCGCCGTGGTGGCGCGTGGCGCCGAACCCGACCTACCGCGAGGGCGAGTCGTACGCCGCGCTGCGCGACGCGGTCGCGCGGCTGAAGGGCGACCGCTACCTGCGCCGCGCCGAGGAGCACCCCGAGGACACGCTCGGCGACCGGGCCACGCGCGAGCTGATCTGGCGCTGGGTCACCCCGCGCTGGCAGCGGCACCTCGAGCGCCTGGTCGAGCGCGAGCGGCCGGACGCGGTGATCGTCTTCACGGTGCCGATGGCGCACCTTCGCGGGATCCCGACCGCGCTGCGCGAGCGCTTCGGCGTCCCGGTCGTCTTCTACGACGGCGACGTGCCGATGAGCCTGCCGGAGTTCGGCGGCATGGACACCGGCTTCAACTACTACCACGGCGCCGACCCGGGCGAGTACGACCTCGTCGTCTCGAACTCCGAGGGCGGGCTCGAGCGGCTGCGCGAGCTCGGCGCCCGCCGCGCGGAGGCGGTCTTCTGGGGCGCCGACCCGGAGTTCTTCTCGCCGCGGCCGGTCGAGAAGGAGACGGACGTCTTCTTCTACGGCTACGGCGACAAGTTCCGCCGCGACTGGCTGGCCGCGATGGTCGGCGAGCCGAGCCGGGCGCTCCCCGACGTCGACTTCGCGCTGGGCGGCCGGGACTTCCGGGGCGACACCGGCAGGGCCCGGCTCGTCGGCGACGTCCCCTTCAACGCCTTCTCGCGGGCGATCTCGGCGGCCCGGGTCAACCTCTGCATCACGCGCCACTCGCACGCGAGCGTCTACGCGTCGGCGACCGCGCGGCCGTTCGAGCTCGCCGCCGCGGGCGCCGCGATCGTCTCGAACCCGTACGAGGGCATCGAGCGCTGGTTCGAGCCGGGCGGCGAGCTGCGCGTCGTCTCGAGCGCCGAGGAGGCGACGGCCGCCTACCGCGAGCTGCTCGCCGATCCCGGCCCAGGCGGAGGAGCTCGGCCGCCGCGCGCGCGAGCGGGTGCTCGACGAGCACACCTACGTCCACCGCGCCCGGCAGCTGCTCGCGCTGCTCGGCGTCGCCGACGAGGTGCCCGTTGGCTGAGGTCACGGGTGGCTGAGGTGCTCGAGAGCGCGGCGCGCGCCGACCCGCGGCTGCGCGGGCTGCGGCGCTGCGCGATCGTGCCCGCCTTCAACGAGCAGGGCTCGGTCGGGCGCGTGATCGACGAGATCCGCGCCTTCGACCCGGGCCTCGACGTCGTCGTCGTCGACGACGGCTCGACCGACGCCACCGCCGACGCCGCCGGCGCGAAGGGCGCGCACGTGCTGCGGCTCCCCTTCAACCTCGGGATCGGCGGCGCCGTCCAGACCGGCTTCCGCTTCGCCTTCGAGCACGGCTACGACCTCGCGGTGCGCTGCGACGGCGACGGCCAGCACGATCCCGGCCAGCTCGGCGCGGTGCTCGAGCCGGTGCTCGCCGGCGAGGCCGACATCGCCGTCGGCTCGCGCTTCACCGGCGGCGGCGGCTACCGCTCGTCGGCGACGCGGCGGGTCGGCATCCGCATCCTCGCCTGGACCGTCTCGGCCCTCGTCGGCCAGCGCGTCACCGACACGACCTCCGGCTTCCAGGCGCTGAACCGCGCCGGGATCGCCCTCTTCGCCCGCGACTACCCGCACGACTACCCCGAGGTCGAGGCGACGGTGATGGTGTTCAAGCACCGGCTGCGGCTGACGGAGGTGCCGGTGACGATGCGCGAGCGCGAGCACGGCCGCTCCTCGATCACGGCGCTCCGCTCGATCTACTACATGGTCAAGGTGCTGCTGGCGCTCTTCGTCGGCGTCTTCAGGCGGCGGGCGGTCCCGTGACGCCGCTGAAGGTCTCGATCGCCGGCGCGATCGCCTCGCTGCTCTTCCTGCTCGTGATCTTCGAGCTGATCCGCTCGCGGCGGCTGCGCGAGCGCTACGCCCTGCTCTGGCTCGCGAGCGGGGTCGTCCTGCTGGCGCTGTCCCTCTGGCGCGGCGGCCTGAACACGATCGCCGGCTGGGTCGGCGTCGAGACCTACCCGCCGGCCGTCCTCTTCGCGGTCGGGGTCGTCTTCATCCTCGCGGTGCTGCTGCACTACTCGACCGTGATCTCGCGCCTCTCCGACCAGAACACGATCCTGGCGCAGCGGCTGGCGCTGCTCGAGGAGCGGCTGGGGCGGGAGAGCCCAACCCTGACTTGCGCCCGCAGCCCCGCGGTCTGGTGCTCGAAGCGGGTGCTGCCGGCGCTGTCTTCGGCGGCGTGCCGCGGCGACGCACGGCGGGCTCCGCACCTCGGCACATCCGGGCGACCTCGGTCACTACCAGCACTTCGCGGGGCTCGTGCTTCCTCGGCTCGTCGCTCTGCTCGCGGCCGACCGGCTCGGCTTCTACCGGACGACCTGGGTGCCGGGGATGGCAATCGAGCTCGTCGGACGCTCCCGCCCCCGGTCGGCTCTGCTCGGTCGTCGTCCAGGCGACAGGCTCGTCGCGGCGTTCGCGGCCTCCGCGGCGGCTCGTCCGGCGGTCGCGCGCGATCGCCCGGACGACGTCCGCGGACGTGCCCTCACGGGCGAGGCGGGGTGATCACGATCAGGTCGCCGCCGATGCGATCGGCATGCTCGTCGGCGACGACCGCGACGCGGTAGGTGGCGTTGCCGCGGCGGCCGTCAGTCCACGTAGTGCGTCGCACGGTTGCGACCTGCGCCATCCGCAGGATGCAGTTCTGCGCCCCTTGCTCGTGGTGGTCGCAGCCCGGCCCGGGAGCACGGTAGACGCGAAAGGAGACGTGCGTCGCACCCACGGCCGGCCGCTGCCACGTGAGGCGGCTGCCGCGGGCAGTCCGGTTGACGTGGAGGTCGAGGGAGGAGGTCACGGGCACGCTCTGGTTGTGCTGCTCGTCGTTGACGAAGCGGTCGCGCGGCGCCGCAGATGCGATCCCGACGATGGCGAGCGGATACAGCGCGAGGACGACGGTCGCGAGCACGACCGTCGGGGTAGGACGGCCCGGCCGGGCAGCCGCCCGCACGGGCCCGGCGCGGCGCCGACCCCAGGTCGGCACGAGGAGGACCAGCCCAGCCGCCAGCAGGACGAGCGCGGGGTATGCCGGCTCGATCAGCCGGAAGAAGTTCGTCTGCATCACGTCGGCCTTCCCCTGGGCGCCGCCCTTCAGCAGGACGTAGGAGAAGAACCAGGTCGACACGAGGACGCCGGCGGCGGGAGCACGTCGGATCAGCGCGATCGCGCCTGCGACCGACGCCCACTCGAGGATCAGCACGCTCCACCCGACCTCACGCAGTTCGAGCAGGTTGTCGTGGAACGTGGCCCAGTCGAACGGCAGGTACTGGCCCAGCGACGCCACCGGGGGCATCGCGACGGATGAGCCCGCCGCGAGGTGCGTGTCGCCGAGAGCGAGCGCCGGTACGTAGCCGACGCCGATCCGCTTCCAGACAGTCAACGTCACCACCGCGGGGAGCATCGCCACGACGAACGCGGGAACCTGTCGTAGGCGGCGCGCGACGACGAGCCCGAGCAGCGGCGCGGGCAGGAAGACGCCGTTCGACGGCTTCACCCCGATCGCGAAACCGGTGACGAGGCCTGCGAGCAGGACGTCGTTCCAGCCCGGCCGCTCGAAGCTGCGGACGATCAGCGCTGCCGCGACGGTGACGCAGACGAGTGAGGTGAAGTCGCCGAGCAGGGTGAGCCCGAGCGTGTTCGGGACGACGAGGTTGTGGATGTCTGGCCGAAAGCCGCGCGAGAAGTACCCGAGCGCCAGGAACGGCGCCGCGACCCACCCGCAGGCGGCGACGTAGCCGAGCACCGGGCCCCCGAAGTAGGCCCCGAGCCGGTAGAGCGCAGCGAGGAGGAGCGGCGTCAGGAGAACGACCTGGAGCAGGATCGCAATCGACAGACCGGCGAGCATGTTCGTTCCGAGGGCGGCGGCGAACGGCCAGAGCAGCGCTGGGATGCCGTACGAGATCACGGGGGCGGCAACCCAGCGGTGAACGAGACCGGCGGCGCCGGTCCAGTAGTAGCTCGCATCCCCGCCGGTGTAGAACAGCCAGCCGTTGTGCCGCGCCGTCAGGGCAAGCGCCGCGGTGGCAGCCCAGGCAGCGACGCTGATGCCGAAGAGGACGTAGACGGGCCGCACCCGCTCGACGGCGGCAACGAGGTGCCCCGCGCGCGTTCTCGCCCGCCCGAGTAGCTGCGCGATCGTGGCGGGCGCGCGGGAGCGTGTCGCCTCAACCGGCATGGACGAGCCGCGCCGAGCGGTACCACTCGACCGTCCGCTCGAGGCCCTCGCGGAGCGGCGTCCGCGCCTCGAAGCCGAAGAGCTCCCTCGCGCGGCTCGCGTCGAGGCTGCGGCGGGGCTGGCCGTTCGGCATCGACGTGTCCCAGACGATCTCGCCCTCGAAGCCGGTCACGTCGGCGATCGTCTCGGCCAGGTCGCGAATGGAGGTCTCGACGCCGGTGCCGAGGTTGACCGGCTCGGGGCCGTCGTGGCGCTCGGCGGCGAGCAGCAGCCCCTCGACGCAGTCGTCGACGTAGAGGAACTCCCGGCTCGGAGAGCCGTCGCCCCAGAGGACGATCTCGCCGTCCGCCTCGAGCATCTTCCGGATCAGCGCCGGGATCACGTGCGAGGTCTCGAGGTCGAAGTTGTCGCGCGGCCCGTACAGGTTCGCGGGCAGGACGTACGCCGTGCGCAGGCCGTACTGCTCGCGGTAGGCCTGCGCGCCGACGAGCACCGCCTTCTTGGCGACGCCGTAGGGCGCGTTCGTCTCCTCGGGGTAGCCGTTCCAGAGCTCCTCCTCGCGGAACGGCACCGGCGTGAACTTCGGGTAGGAGCAGACGGTGCCGGCGATCACGACCTTCTCGACCCCGTGCACGCGCGAGAGCTCGAGCACGTGCGCGCCCATGATCAGGTTCGCGTACCAGTAGCGGCCCGGGTTGGCGCGGTTCGCGCCGATGCCGCCGACCTCGGCCGCGAGGTGGAAGACGAGCTCGGGCCGGGCCTGCTCGAAGAGCCGGGCGGCGCCGTCCCAGGTCGTCAGGTCGAAGTCGCGGCGCCGGGCGACGAACGGGTCGTCCCCTGCCTCGCGGAGCCGCTCGACGAGGTGCGAGCCGACGAAGCCGCCGCCGCCCGTGACGAGGACCCGCGTCACCGCGTCGCCGCCCGCTTCGGGTTCAGCCAGTCGACGCGGCCCAGCCAGCGCTCGCGGTTCTCGGCGTACCAGCGGATCGTCCGGCGGACGCCCTCCTCCCACGACACCTTCGGCTCCCAGCCGGTCTCGGAGTGGAGCTTGTCGTAGCCGACGCGCAGGGCCATCACGTCGGTGACGCCCGGCCGCAGCCGGCCCTCGTCGACGACGACGTGCCGGTCCTCGCCCCAGAAGCCCTCCTCGCGCCCGATCCGCAGGATCAGGTCGCACCAGTCGCGCATCGAGATGTTCGTCCCCTGGCCGTAGACGTAGACGTCGCCGGGGATGCCGTGCGCGGCGACGGTCAGGTGGCCGCGCACCCCGTCGGTGCAGAAGCAGAAGTCGCGCAGCGGCTCGAGCGCGCCGAGCTCGATCTCGGGGCGGGTGAGCGCCTGCGTGATGATCGTGCCGGTCACGTAGCGCGGGTTCTGGCGCGGCCCGTAGTTGTTGAACATCCGCGTCACGACCGCGGGCAGCCCGAACGCGTCGTGGTAGTTCATGGTCAGGAAGTCCGCGGCGACCTTCGCGGTCGCGTAGATCGACTTCGGGTTGATCGGCGAGCGCTCGTGCAGGATCAGCCCGCCCTCGGCGTCGAAGTCGTGGTGGTGCGCGACCGCCTCGCGGACGTTCCCGTACTCCTCCGAGGTGCCGGCCGTGTCGAACTTCTCGATCTCGAGGCCGTAGTCGACGATCGACTGGAGCAGGTTCAGCGTCCCGATCGCGTTCGCGTTGAACGTCTCGTAGGGGCGGTGCCAGGACTCGCCGACGTGGGCCTGGGCGCCGAGGTGGAAGACGTACGGCCGGTCGGCGCGCTCCTTCAGCTCCTTGACGAGGTAGTCGATCGAGCTCTTGTCGGTCAGGTCGGCGAACTTGACGGTCAGCCCCGCGCGCAGGTGGCCGATGTTGTTGAGCGCCCCGCTCGAGGTCGCGCGCACGAAGGCGACGACGTCGGCGCCCAGCTCGACGAGCGCCTCCGTCAGATGCGAGCCCATGAAGCCGTCGGCGCCGGTGACGACGACGGTGCGGCCGCCGTAGACGCCGCCGAAGTCGCGCCTGAGCTCCTCGACGTCGGTGCTGCTCCAGATCGTGTCGTTCATCGGCCCACCTAAGCTTGTCGGAGGTTTGCGGAAGGGTACCCCCACGGCCCGCCGGAGCGCCCTCGTCACGGGCCTCTCGACGGCTGCCGTCAGCGGCTCCGCGGCGGTCGCCGGTGCGATCCTGGCACGCAAGTTTGGTCACGGTGTAAAGACGGACGGCTTCTTCGCCGCCTACGGGCTCTACCTCGCGCTCGTGCTCGTCGCGCAGGCCCTGCGGGTGGTCGTCCTGCCGCCGTTCGCGCGGGCGCGCGCGGCCGGCCGGCTCGGGGCCGAGGTCGGCGCCTGGGCGGCGGCGCTCGCGCTGCCGGTCGTGCCCGTCGTCCTCGTCGCCGCGCTGGCGCCGCACTGGACGGCGGGCCTGCTGACGGGCGGCGGCGGCGCGCAGGCGCAGGCGGCCGAGCTCCTGCCCTGGCTCGTGCCCGCGGCCGGCGCGCAGATCTTCGCCGGCGTCGCGGCCAGCGCGCTCGCGGCGCTCGACGACTACGACGTCGCCGCGCTCGGCTTCGGGGTCGGCGGGATCGCCGGGCTGGCGCTGATCCTCGCGCTCGTCGGCCACGGCGTCGTCGCCTTCGGCTGGGGGCTGGCGCTGAACGGGGCGGTCGCGCTCGGGCTGCCGCTCGCCGTCCTCGCCGCCCGGGGCGGGATCGGGCTGCCCGAGACGAGCGGGCTCGGGCGGCGGCTCCGGGAGCTGGCGGAGGGCGTGACGCTGCCGTTCGCGCTCCAGGGGCTCTACGTGATCGCCTTCCGCTTCGCGAACGGCCTCGACCGGGGCGACGCGACCACGTTCAGCTACGCGTACCTGATCGCGGCCTTCCTCGTCGCGGTGACGGCGAGCTCGATCGCGCTGATCTCGAGCGTGCCGCTGACCCGCGACGGCCTCGTGCGGGAGCGGGTGACGCGGCACGTCGTCTCGGCCTCGTGGCTCTCGCTGACCGTGGTCGCCGCCGCCGCGGGGGTCTTCGCGCTCGCGGGCGAGGAGGTGGCGCGGCGCGTGCTCGGCTCCGCGTACGGCGGCGGCACCGGCGCGCAGCTCGGGCGGCTCGTCGTCTACCTCGCGCCCTGGATGGTCGCGTCGGTCGGCGTCTCGGTCAGCTTCCCGCTCCTCTTCGTGCGCGGCCGGGCTCGCTGGCTGCCGCCGCTCGCCGCCGCCGCGCTCGCCGCGCAGGTGGGTGCCGCCTGGGCGGGCCGCGAGCTGGCGGGCCTGCCGGGGATCGCCGGCGCGCTGGCGCTGACGACGGCGCTCGTGCTCGTCGCGCTCCTGGCCGCGCTCGGCGCGCTCGGCGGCGTCGTCCGCGGGCTCGCGCTCGCCGCGGTCGCCTGCGGCGGCCTCGCGGCGCTCACGTTCGTGCCGCCGGCCGCGCTGCTCGGGGCGATCCCGGCCGCCTCGATCGGCCTCGCCGCCTACGTGCTCCTGCTCGGCGCCTGGCGCCCGCCGGGGCTGCGCGCGGCCTGGGCCTACACGCGGGCGCTCCGGTGAGGCTCGTCGCCGTCGTCGTCAACTGGAACGGCCGCGAGGACACGCCGCGCGCCCTCGCCTCGCTGCGCGGGATCGAGACGATCTGCGTCGACAACGGCTCCACCGACGGCTCCGACGGCCTGGTCGAGCGCGACTTCCCCGAGGTGGAGCTGCTCCGGGCCGGCGAGAACCTCGGCTTCGCGGGCGGCTCGAACCTCGGCATCCGCCGCGCGCTCGAGCGCGGCGCCGACTGGGTGCTGCTCCTGAACAACGACGCCGTCGCCGGACCGGGGCTCGCGGAGGCGCTCGAGCGCGCGGCGGCGGCGCGGCCGGACGCGGGCCTCCTCGCCTGCACGATCCACGCGGGGCTCGAGGGCGACGCGCTCCAGTACGCGGGGGCGACGTTCAACACGCTGCTCGGCTACAGCGGCCGTGTCTCGCGCAGGCCGGCGGACGTGCGCCTGCGCGACGTCGGCCGGGCGGACGGCGCCGCGCTCGCCGTCTCGCGGGCCGCGGTCGAGGCCGCCGGGCCGTTCGACGAGTCGCTCTTCGCCTACGTCGAGGACGTCGAGTGGTCGCTGCGGATCCGCGCCGCCGGCTTCGCGGTCGTGCTCGTCCCCGACGCGCGGGTCTGGCACCGCGGCTCCGCCTCGACCGGCGGCGCCGCCTCGACCGCGAACCTCTACTACGACACGCGCAACACGATCGCGGTCTGCGAGCGGCACCGGCCGTTGCCGCGCGGGCTGACCGCGCTGCGGCGCGGCGTCGTCGTCGGCGCGCACCTCCTCCAGGCGGCGGGGCGGCCGCACCGGCGCGAGGCGGTCGCCGCGGTGCTCGCGGGCTGGCGCGACGTCAGGCGAGGAGCTCTCGGTAGACGGCCTCGTGCTCCCGCGCCGAGCGCTCCCAGCTGAACGCCGCCGCCCGCGCGAGGCCCCGCTCGCGCCAGGGGCCGGGGTCGTCGAGCACCTCGGCGACGGCGGCCGCGATCTCCTCGGGCGAGCCGGGGTCGAAGAGCCGGGCCGCGTCGCCGACGACCTCCGGGAGCGACGCCGCGTCCGAGCAGGCGACCGGGCAGCCGCAGGCCATCGCCTCGAGCGGCGGCTGGCCGAAGCCCTCGTAGCGGCTCGGGAAGACGAGCGCGGCCGCGCTCCGGTAGAGGCCGGCGAGCTCGTCGACGGAGACGCGCCCCAGCCGCTCGACCCCGTCGGCCACGGGCGTGTCGCCGCCGCCGGTGAGCACGAGCCGGAGCTCCGGCCGCTCCCGGCGCAGCAGCGCGAAGGCCTCGAGCAGCCGGGCGTGGTTCTTGTGCGGCCACGGCTTCGCGGGGTAGAGCAGGAAGGGCTCTCGTCGCCGCGGCTCGCCGCGTGACATTTCGTCGTCACCGGTTTCTCGGGCGCGGTGCTGCTCTCTGCCTTGTGACATTTCGTCACTTGGATGCTCTGAAGCGGAGCTCTGCTGTCTACCTTGTGACATTTCGTCACCAGGGCGGTCTCGAGCGCGGCGCTGCTCTCTGCCTCGTGACATTTCGTCACTTGGATGGAAGCGGGCGTGGTCGATGCCGTGCGGGATCACGCGGATCCGGGCCGGGTCGAGCGCGAGCCGCTCGGCGGCGCGGTCGCGGACGAACGCGCTCGGGACGATCACGAGCGAGGCGCGCCGCACCGAGCCGTGCCAGGCGACCGCGCGGAACCAGCGCTCGGCCCGCGGGAAGAGCCCCGGCAGGTCGAGGTGCTGGACGTCGTGCAGGGTGACGGCGTAGGGGTCGAGGCGCGGCAGCGCGATCGTCAGCGGGAAGTGGACCGCCTCGACCGAGGCGAAGCGGCGCCGCAGCGGCTGCGGCCGCGCGGCCGCGAGCGTCATCGCCGCGAGCCGCTGCGGGATCGTCCGCGCGGCGCGGTACTCCGGCGACGACCTCGGTCGGCAGCCCTGCGCCCGCGTCGGGGGCGACGGGCGGCGCGAAGACGCGGTAGTCGAGCTCTCCCTCCGCGGCGAGCGCGCCGAGCAGGCCCTCGACGTAGGTCTCGCTGCCGCCGAGCGCGCCCGGCACGAGCGTCAGCAGGCCGATCCCGACGGTCACCGGGCGCGGAGGATCAGCCGGCGGATCAGCCCGTCGCGCACGCGGTCCGGGGCGCGCCCGATCAGCGTCCGCGTGCGGGCGCCCGCGCCGACGACGTAGCGCGTCCGCGGCCGCTCGGCCGTCAGCGCCTGCTCGACCACCCGCGCCACGGCCTCGGGCGGGGTGACGGCGCCGCGCTTCTCCGCCCAGGCGCGGAGCGACTCGATCGTGCGGCCGTAGAGCTCGACCGCCTCCGGCGGCAGCTGCGAGGCCCGCTCGCCGCCCTTCCGCCACATCGGCGTCGCGATCGAGCCGGGCTGGACGAGCGCGACGCGGATCCCGAACGGCGCCACCTCGCCGCGCAGCGCGTCCGCGACGGCCTCGAGCGCGAACTTCGAGGCGGCGTAGGGGCCGAGGAAGGGCAGCGCGAGCCGGCCCGAGACCGAGCCCATCAGGACGACGCGGCCCCGCGCCTCGCGCAGCGCCGGCAGGAGCGCCTGCAGGAGCGCGACCTGGCCGACGACGTTGACGTCGAACTGGTCGCGGAGCTCCGCGAGGGGCACGAACTCGAGCGGCCCCGAGAGCGCGACGCCCGCGTTCGCGACGAGCCCGTCCAGGCGCGCGCCGACCCGCTCCGCCGCCGCCGCGACCTGCGCCTCGTCGGTGACGTCGAGGAGGAGCGGCTCGCAGCCCTCGGGCGCGTCCGCCTCGGCGCGGACGCCGGCGAGCACCCGCCAGCCGCGGTCGCGCAGCAGCGCGGCGCAGGCGCGCCCGATCCCGGTCGAGGTGCCGGTGACGAGGACGACCCGGTCCACTGCGGTCCACCCTAACAGCGCCGTTACCCGGCCCCGATACAATGCGCCGATGCCGGAGCAGGCACCAGAAACCGGGCCGGAAGCAGGGATTTCCGCCGGGCAGGAGCTCGACGTCGCCGCCGTCTTCGAGCGGCTCAAGCAGGAGGTGCGCGGGACGGCCGCGCGCGCCGACGACGATCCCGCGCGGACGCAGGTGCGCCTCTCGGTGCGCGACCAGGCCGAGCGCCTCTGGCCGATCTCCGCCGAGCGGCCCCTCGTCGGCAAGGGCGGCCCGGTCAAGGCGGTGCTCCGGCGGCTGATGCGCTGGTACGTCGAGCCGCTCGCCGCCGACCAGCGCGCCTTCAACGACGCGGCGCTGAAGCTGATCGACGACCTCTCCGAGCGGGTCGACCGCCTGACCGAGGCCGTGCGCGAGCTCGAGCAGCGTCGATGAACGTCGTCGTCGCGGCGCCGCAGGTCCCGTTCGCGCGCGGCGGGGCCGAGCTGATGGCGGAGACGCTCGTCGCCGAGCTCGCCGCCCGCGGCCATGCCGCCGACCTCGTCACGATCCCGTTCAAGTGGTACCCGGGCGCGAAGGTGCTCTCGCAGGCGCTCCTCTGGCGGCTCGCCGACCTCGACGAGGCGGACGGGCGCCGGATCGACCTCGTCGTCGCGACCAAGTTCCCGTCCTACTGCGTCCGCCACCCGCGCAAGGTCGCCTGGGTGCTGCACCAGTTCCGGCAGGCCTACGAGTACGACCGCACCGACCTCGGCCAGTTCTCCGAGTCGGCCGGCGACCGGGCGACGATCGGGGCCGTCCGGCGGCTCGACCGGGTCGCGCTCGGCGAGTGCCGGCACGTCTTCGCCACCTCGCGCAACGTCGCCGACCGGCTGCGGCGCTCGGTCGACGTCGAGGCGGAGGTGCTGCCGCACCCGCCGCAGGCGCTCGCCTACCGGACGGACGCCTACGACGACTTCGTCCTCTCGGTCAACCGCGTCGACCGCGCCAAGCGGATCGACCTGCTGGTCGAGGCGGCCGCGGCCGATCCCTCGCTGCGCGTCGTCGTCGCGGGCGACGGCCCCGACCGGCCGCGGCTCGAGGAGCTCGCGCGCGACCGGGGCCTGAACGGGCGGATCGAGTTCCGCGGCCGCGTGCCGGACGACGAGCTCGTCGACCTCTACGCCCGCTGCCGCGCCGTCTTCTACGCGCCGCTCGACGAGGACTTCGGCATGGTCCCCTACGAGGCGTTCCTGGCCGGCAAGCCCGTGCTGACGACGACCGACGCCGGCGGCCCGCTCGAGATCGTCTCCGACCGCGAGACGGGCCTCGTGACCGCGCCCGACCCGGGCGAGATCGCCCGCGCGGCCGCGACCCTCGACGAGCCGACGGCCCGCGCCTACGGGCAGGCGGGCCGGCTGCTCGCCGAGCGCGTCACCTGGGACGCCTGCATCGACCGGCTGCTCGCCTTCGCCTGACCGCCATGAAGGTCGCCTACTACTCGCCCATGCCCCCGAGCCGCTCGGGGATCGCCGACTACAGCGCGCACCTGCTGCCCGCGCTCGAGCGGCGGGTCGAGATCGAGGTCGCGCGCCCGGGGCGGCACCCGCGCGCGGACGTGCGGCTCTACCACGTCGGCAACGACCCGGACGCGCACGGCTGGGTCGTCGACGCGCTCCGCGAGCGGCCCGGCGTCGTCGCCCTGCACGAGTCGGTGCTGCACCACCTGATCGCCGGGATCACGATCGGCCGCGGCGACGGCAAGGCGTACCTGGCGGCGATGGAGCGCGAGCTCGGCGTCGTCGGGCGCCTGCTCGGGCTCGGCGTCCTCGACAACCTGCTGCCGCTGCTCTGGGAGACGCGCCCGCAGGACTACCCGCTCGTGGGCACGATCCTCGACCTCGCGCACGTGGCCTCGTCGTCCACTCGGAGACGGTCGAGGCCGCCGCCCGCGCCCACGGCTACGCCGGGCCCGTCTGGCGGATCCCGCACCCCGCCTGGCCCCGTCCCGCGGTCGAGCCCGCAGACGTGCGCGGCGAGCCGCTCGTCGGCTGCTTCGGCTACCTGAACATGAACAAGCGGATCCCGCAGCTGCTCGAGGCGTTCGCCCGGCTCCGCGCCCGCCACCCCGGCGCGCGGCTCCTGCTCGTGGGCGCCGCGGCCGAGCGCTTCGACCTCGACCGGCGGCTCGAGCGGCTCGGCCTCGCCGGCGACCCCTCGATCGTGCGCGAGGAGTACGTGCCCGAGGAGCGGCTCTGGTCGCTGATGGCCGCGTGCGATTCCTGCGTCAACCTCCGCTTCCCGACCATGGGCGAGACCTCCGGCTCGGCGATCCGCGTGCTCTCGCTCGGCAAGCCGCTCGTCGTCTCCGACGTCGGCTGGTTCTCGGAGCTGCCCGACGCGGTCGCGCTCAAGGTCCCCGTGGACGACTTCGAGACGCGCACGCTCGAGGCGGCGCTCGAGCTGCTCGCCGAGCCGGCCGCGCGCGCGGCGATGAGCCGGGCGGCGCTCGCGCACGTCGCCCGCGAGCACGACCTCGAGCGCTGCGCCGGCCTCTACGCCGACGCGCTCGAGCAGGCCGCCGGCGGCGAGGCCGTCGGCGACGCGGTGCTGGCGGAGGTGGCGGCCGCGGCGGCGGAGGTCGGACTCGGCGCGGCGGAGCTCGAGGAGGTCGCGGCGCGCGTCCGCGAGGCCGGGATCGCGTGACGACCCTGACCGCAGTGCGCGAGCGCTCGACTCCGATCGTGCGCGCCGTCCCCGCCTGGGCCTGGCTGTCGGTGCTGGTCGTCGCCTCGGCGGCGATCCGCTTCCAGCTCGCCCGCCGGGTCGCGGCGCCCTGGATCATGGTCGACGAGCTGATCTACTCCGAGCTCGCGAAGAGCCTCGCCTCGGGCGGCCACTACCTCGTCCGCGGCGAGCCGACCGGCGCCTACGGCTACGTCTACCCGCTGCTGCTCGCGCCCGCCTACCGGGCCTTCGACGCGGTCCCGGACGTCTACACGGCCGCGAAGGCGATCAACGCGGTCGTGATGTCGCTCGCGGCGGTGCCCGCCTACCTGCTCGCGCGCCGCGTGCTCTCGCCCGGCTGGTCGCTGCTCGCGGCGGTGCTCGCGCTGGCGCTGCCCGCCTACGTCTACTCGGGCACGCTGATGACCGAGAACGCCTTCTACCCGGTCTTCCTCGGGGCGGTGCTGGCGCTCGTGCTCGTGCTCGAGCGGCCGACCGCGGGCCGCCAGGCGGCGCTGCTCGCCCTCTGCGCGCTGGCGTTCCTGACGCGGACGCAGGCGCTCGCGCTCGTCCCCGCCTTCCTGCTCGCCCCGGTCGCGCTCGACCGGCTCGAGCGGCGGCCGTGGCGCGCGCTCGCCCGCTTCCACGTCCTCTACGGCGTCACGCTCGGCGGCGGCCTGTCGTCGCCTGCGCGCAGCTCGCGCGCGGCCGCTCGCTCGGGGAGCTGCTCGGCGCCTACCGCGCCGCGGCCGACAGCAGCTACACGGCCGGCGGCGTGCTCCGCTGGCTCCTCTACCACGTCGCCGGGATCGACCTCGCGCTCGGCGTCGTCCCGTTCGCCGCGCTGCTGCTCCTGACCCTGCTCGCGCGGCGCCTCGACGCGCCCGCCCGCGCCTTCGTCGTCGCCTCCGCCAGCGTCTCCTTCTGGCTCGTGCTCGAGGTGGCGGCCTTCGCCTCGCAGCCGTCGGTGCAGCGGATCGAGGAGCGGAACGTCTTCTACGTCTTCCCGCTCTTCGCGATCGCGCTGCTCGTCTGGATCGAGCGCGGCGCGCCGCGGCCGCCGCTGCCGCTCGCGGTGGCCGCGGTCGTCGCGGCCGGGCTGCCGGCGGCGATCCCCTTCTCGCGGCTGATCGGCGCGCCGGCGGTCTCGGACACGTTCTTCCTGCTGCCGTGGTGGTGGGTGCAGGACCACTGGATCGACGGCTCGCAGGTGCGCGCGGTCGCGTTCGGCTGCGCCGCCGCGGCCGTGCTCGTCCTCGCGCTCGCGCCCCGGCGGGTGCTGCCCGCGCTGCCGCTCCTGCTCGTCGGCTGGTTCGCGGTCGCGACGGCGAGCGTCCTCAACGGCGTCCACGGCGTCCACAACGCCTCGGTCGGCTCGCTCTGGGCGGGGATCAAGAACGACCACCCGGACTGGATCGACCGCGCGGTCGGGCCCGGCGCGGAGGTCGCCGCGGTCAACACCGGCAACATCGCCGCCTACGCGATCTGGGAGAACGAGTTCTTCAACCGCAGCGTCGGGCCCGTCTACGACCTCCAGGGACCGCTCCCCGGCGGCCTCCCGAGCGCGCAGGCCGTCGTCGACCGGCAGACCGGCGTGCTCCGCCACCCGGACGGGAGCGTCGTCCGCGCCGAGTACGTGCTCAGCGACGGCTCGTTCACCCCGGACGGCGACGTCGTCGCCGAGGACGAGCGCGAGGGCGTCGCCGTCTACCGGACGGGCGGCGCCGTCGAGACCTCGACGCTCGTCTCCGGGCTCTACGCGCGCGACACGTGGTCGGGGCCGGAGGTCGTCTACCGCCGGCTGCACTGCCGCGGCGGCAGCGTCGTCGTCACGCTCGCGAGCGACCCGAGCCTCTTCACGCGGCCGCAGACGGTGACCGCCAGGGTCGGCGGCGCCGTCGTCGCGCGCGCCTCGCTCCCGCTCGAGGGCACCCGCAAGCTGCGGGTGCCCCTGCGCGCCGACGCGGCCGGACGCTGCGCGGCGGTCTTCACGGTCTCGCCGACGGCAGTCCCGGCGCGCGTCCTCCCGGGCAGCGAGGATCGACGGGTGCTCGGCGCCCACTTCCTCGGCTTCGCGTTCCACCCGTGAGGATCGCCTTCGACGTCAGCCCGCTCTCGCACGAGCGCACGGGCGTGAACAACTACATCCGCGGCTCGCTCGCCGGGCTCGCCGGGGCCGCGGCGGGCCGGCACGACATCGTCGCCTTCGCGCCGACGAGCCCCGCGGGCGCGCGCGCGATCCCGGAGGCGCTGGCCGGGATCGACGTCGAGCTGCGGCTGCGGAGGCTGCCCTTCGCGCACGGCTGGCGGACGGCGTGGTCGAGGCTCGGCCGGCCGCCCGCGGAGCGCTTCCTCGGGCGCTTCGACGTCCTCCACTTCCAGCAGTGGATGACGCCGCCGCAGCGCGCCGGCCTGCGCTCGACGATGCTGCACGACCTCGTGCCGCTGCGCTTCCCGGAGTGGACGACGCTCGCGGACACGCTCGATGCACCGCGCGCAGTACGAGGCGGCCGCGCGCTGCGACGTCGTCTTCGTCAACTCCGCCTACACCGGCCGCGACGCGGTCGAGCGGCTCGCGATCGCGCCGGAGCGGATCCGGGTCGCCCATCCGGGCGTCGACGCCGTCTACACGCACGAGGGCGGGCGGGCCGAGCTCGAGCGGCCGTACCTGCTGACCGTCGCGACGCTGGAGCCGCGCAAGAACCTCGGCACGCTCGTCGACGCCTACCGCCTGCTCGGCGAGCGACAATCTGTCGCTAGCGATCGTCGGCGGCGCCGGCTGGGGCGAGCAGCCGAGGCTCGACGTGCCCGGCGTGATCCGGCTCGGGCGCGTCTCCGACGAGGAGCTGGCGCGGCTCTACCGCGGTGCCGCCTGCGTCGTCTACCCGTCGCGGTTCGAGGGCTTCGGGATGCCGATCGTCGAGGCGATGGCCTGCGGCGTCCCGGTCGTCGCCTCCGCGCACCCCTCGATGGACGAGGCCAGCGGGGACGTGGCCGAGCGGGCCGAGCCGGAGAGCCCCGAGGGCTTCGTCGCCGCGATCCGGCAGGCGCTGCTCCGGCGGCAGGAGCTCGTGCCGCGCGGGCTCGAGCACGCGCGCCGCTTCAGCTGGCGCGCGGTCGGCGAGACGTTCCTGCAGGCCTGGGAGGAGCGGCTGTGAGGGTCGCGCTCGACGTCTCGCCGCTCGTCCAGTCGCGCGCGGGCACGGCGCGCTACGTGCGCGGGCTGCTCGCGCACCTCGAGGTCGAGCGGCTCTCGTTCCCGGGCGCGGGGAGGGCGGCGACGCTGGCCCGCGACCTGCTCTGGTACCCGTCGCTCGCCCTCCGCGGCGGCGTCGACGTGCTCCACTGCCCGAGCTTCCGCGGCCCGCCCGCCGCGCGCGTGCCGCTCGTCGTCACGGTCCACGACCTCGCCGTCCTGCGGCGCCCGGACTGGTTCAACCGCTGGACGGCGACCTACTCGCGGCTCGCCGTGCCCCGGGTCGCGCGGGCGGCGGCGCGCGTGATCGCCGTCTCCGAGGCGACGAGGCGCGACGTCGTCGAGCTGCTCGGCGTCGACGAGGAGCGGGTGCGCGTGATCCCGAACGGCGTCGAGGACGTCTTCGAGCGCCGGCGGCGCGGCCGCGGACGGCGACTACGTGCTCGCCGTCGGCACGCTCGAGCCGCGCAAGAACCTCGCCCGCGTCGCCGAGGCCTGCCGCGGGCTCGAGCTGCGGATCGTCGGCGCGCGCGGCTGGGGCGGCGTCGAGCCTCCCGCCGGGGCGGTCTTCCTCGGCGAGGTCGGCGACGAGGAGCTGGCGCGCCTCTACCGCGGCGCCCGCTGCCTCGTCTACCCCTCGCTGCACGAGGGCTTCGGGATCCCGGTCGCGGAGGCGCTCGCCTGCGGCTGCCCGGTCGTGACGAGCGCCGGCAGCCCGATGACCGAGCTCGGGCCGGTGGTCGAGGTCGACCCGCTCGACCCGGCCTCGATCCGCGCGGGCATCGAGCGCGCCGAGCGCGTCGGGGCGCAGGCCGTGCCGCGCTGGCCGGAGGTCGCGGCGGCGACGCGGGCCGTCTACGAGGAGCTCGCGTGAAGACGGTGCTGATCGACGCGGACGTGCTCGGGCGGCGCCGCACCGGCGACGAGACGCACGTGGCCAACCTGCTGCGGGAGCTCGGCCGGCTCACGGACGACCTGCGGCTGCTCGCGGTCACGCGCCACCCGGAGCTCGTCCCGGACGGGCGTCGAGGCGGTCGAGCTCCCCGCGCGCAGCCAGCACCTGCGGATGGCGGTGCAGGTGCCGCTGCTCGTGCGGCGGCTGCGGCCCGCGCTCGTCCACTTCCAGCACGCGCTGCCGCCCGCGCTGCCGTGCCCCGCCGTCCTGACCGTGCACGACCTCGGCTTCGAGCGCGACCGCTCGCTGATGCCGCCCGCCGACCGGCTCGTCTTCCGGACGCTCGTCCCGCGCTCGGCCCGCCGCGCCGCCCGGGTCTTCGCAGTCAGCGAGCGCACCCGCCGCGACCTCGTCGAGCTGTACCGCCTGCCCGAGTCGAAGATCGTCCTGACCCCGAACGCCGCCGATCCCGCGTTCAGCCCAAGTGACGAAGTGTCACAAGGCGCCTACGCCCTCTTCGTCGGCGCGATCCAGGCCCGCAAGGACCCGCTCGCCGCGGTCGAGGCGGCCGCCGCGGCCGGGCTGCCGCTCGTCGCCGTCGGGCCGGAGAAGGAGCCCGGGCTCGCAGCCGAGCTGCGCCGCCGCGGCGCCGACGTGCGCGGCTACGTCGAGCCGGGAGGAGCTGGTCGAGCTCTACCGCGGCGCGGCGGCGCTCGTCTTCCCGTCGCGCTACGAGGGCTTCGGCCTGCCGCTGCTCGAGGCGATGGCCTGCGGCACGCCCGTCGTCGCGACGCCCGACCCGGCCGTGCGGGAGGTCGCCGGCGACGCGGCGCTCTACGCCGACCCCGGGCGGCTCGGCGAGGCGCTGCGGCAGGCCGTCGCGGAGCGCGGGCGGCTGCGCGCGGCGGGCCTCGAGCGGGCGGGCCGCTTCTCGTGGGAGCGCAGCGCGCGCGCCGTCCTCGACGACCTACCGGCGGCTCGCGTGAGGGTCGCCGCCGTCGTCGTCTCGCACGGGAACGCGGCCGAGCTCGACCGCTCGCTGCCGGCGCTCGCCGCGACAGGTCGACGAGCTGCTCGTCGTCGCGAACGTCCCCGGCTCGGTCGGGACGCTGCCGCCGGGCGTGCGCGTGGTCGAGAATCCCGCGCCCGCTCGGCTTCTCCGCCAACCTCAACCTGGGCGTCCGCGAGACGGAGGGGGAGCTCGTGCTCTCGGTCAACCCGGACGCCGTCGTGCAGGAGGGCGCGGTCGCGGCGCTGCGCGACTTCGTCGAGGCGCACCCGCGCTGCGGGGTCGCGGGGCCGCGGATGGTCTACCCGGACGGCACCTGGCAGCCCTCGCGGCGCCGCTTCCCGACCGTCGCGGGGACGCTCCTGCGCCGGACGCCCCTGCGCCGGCTCCGCGACCCCTACCGCCACCAGACGCGGCACTACCACCTCGACGAGCGGCCGACCGGGCCGGTGCCGGCCGACTGGATGCTCGGCGGCTTCCTGGCGCTGCGGCGGACGATGCTCGAGGAGCTCGGCGGCTTCGACGAGGGGTTCCGCCTCTACGGCGAGGACATCGACCTCTGCTACCGGGCCGCGCGGGCCGGCTGGGAGCGCTGGTACGTGCCCGGCGCGGTCGTCGAGCACGAGCACAAGGCCGAGACCGACCGGCGGATCCTGACCCGGCGCACGCTCTGGCACTGGGCCGGGATCCTCCGCTTCGTGCGCAAGCACCCCGAGACGCTGCGGGCGCCGCGGTGAGCATCGAGCGCAAGTACGACGCGATCGCGGAGAGCTTCACCGAGCGCGAGTACGGCGACCCCGGGCGCTACTTCGGCCGCCGGGCGCGGCTCGTCGCCTCGCTCGGCCGGCCGCTCCGCCCCGGCGACCGCGTCCTCGACCTGGCCGCCGCGGACGCGTCGTTCGCGCCGCCGCTGCTCGCGCTCGGGCTCGAGTACACCGGCGTCGACCTGAGCGAGGGGATGATCGAGGTCGCCCGCGCGCGCTACGGCGATCGGATCCGGCTCGAGCGCGCGGACATGCTCGCCTACGTCCCGCCGGAGCCGGTCGCGGCGACGGTCTGCTTCCGCTCGCTCTACTTCGCCGACGACCGCGCCGCCTTCTTCCGCCACGTCGCCGGCTACACGCAGACGAAGGTGCTCTTCGACCACGACCCGCGCCGCGAGCCGCTCGAGCGCGTCGCCGCCGACCTCGCCGCCGCGGGCTTCGACGGGGTCGCGGCGCGGCCGTTCTTCGTCCCGCAGCACGCCGCCCTGCCCGCGCCGGTCGCGGCCGCGCTCGCCGCCGCCGAGCGCGTGCCGCCGCTCGCGGCGCTCGTCCTCCGCCGGCGCTTCAGCCTCGTCGTCGCCGGCTACCGGCGCTAGAGGCTTGATGCCTCAGCGCTTCGCCGGCACGAAGCCGAAGCCGACGACCGCACCGAGCTCGCGCCCGTCGCTGATCCCGTAGTCGGACGGCTTGAAGGTCGGCTTCAGGTGGATCGTCACGCGCCAGGGCGGCTTCCCGACCGGGAGCTCGAGCGTGGTCGACTTGCAGTTCTCGACGAGCACGTGCCGGGTCGTCCACGTCCGGCCGATCGCGGGCTGCTTGTCCGAGCCGATCTTCAGGGCGCCGATCCGCACCGTCGCGCGCCCCGGCGGGGCGTCCCCGCAGAACCCGGCCCGCGAGACCGTCACCCTCGCCGTGCCTGCCTGCTCGCCGGGCGTCGAGAAGCGGTTGTAGGCGGCCTCCGAGCTGATCCAGCCGTCGCCGAAGACGCCGGTCTGCGACTCCTCGAGCCGGATCGGGCCGTCGATCCGGTAGAGGACGAGCGTCCCGCGCGAGGCGACCGGCTTCCCGACCAGCTTGACGCCGTTGTCGGCGAGCACGTAGGGCGTGCCGGGCGGGTTCGAGAGCGTCCCGTCGGTCTCGACGAGGTCGGGCGTCAGGATCGGCCCCGGCAGCGGCGCCGTCCCGTCGATGCTCCAGACGTTGACGATCGAGCGGTTCCAGAACTCGAGCAGGTTCGGCCCCGTCACCTCGCGGATCTGCTGGCCGAGGTAGGTGACCGTCCCGCCCCCGACCGCCTGGTCGACGAAGTCGGCAGGGTGGACGAAGTTCTGGATCAGCCGGTGCGAGAAGTCGTTCGAGCCGCGCGCCGCCGTGATCTGGCCGGTCAGGTTCCAGGCGACGACGACGACCGCGAGGAACGAGCCCGCCGCGACCGCGGCCGTCCGCAGCCGGCCGGCCGGCCCGCCCCGGAGCGCCCAGGCCGCGAGCAGGACGACGACCGAGACGCCGAGCGTGACCCAGAGCGCCGTGTGGATCGTCGACTGCGGCCAGTAGAAGTCGCGGTTCGCCAGCGTCGGGAACGAGAAGCCGAGCGCCTCGAAGTAGGGGTAGTCGAGCTGCAGCGGCGTCGCGAAGACGACGTAGCCGACGAGCGCCGTCGCCGCGGCGAGGGGCAGCAGGCGCACGCGCCGCCGCTCGAGCGCGATCGCCGTCCCGAGCAGGAGCAGCGGCGCCACGTAGATCATGTTCCGCTCGGTGACGCGGGTCGCGAAGGTGAGCGAGAGGTAGGCGCCCTTGACGCCGGTGTAGAGCGCGAAGACGGCCAGGAAGGACGGGAGCACGGCGATGAAGGCGCGGTCGTGCCGCGAGAGCAGCTCGCCCCGGCGCGGGAAGAGCGCCACGAGGCCGCCGATCGCGGGCAGGACGCCGAGCCCGATCGCGAGCGCGCCGGAGGCCCAGACGACCTGGTCGAGGATCCGGCCCTTGTAGCTGTCGGTCGTGATGTGCCAGGGCCCGTTGCCGTTGCCGATCCAGCGGTTGACGATCGACGAAGGCGCCGAAGGCGAGCAGCGCCAGGCCGAGCGTGTCCAGCCGCGTCCAGCGCGCCCGGAGCCGCCGCGAGGCCGGCGTCCGCCACCAGAGCGCGAAGGCGGCCACCGCGAACGCGGCCGGGATGACGACGAGCTGGCCGCGGACGAGCGGCGCCACGAGCGAGGCGGCGACGGCGGCGGCGACGAAGCCCCGTGTCCGCTGTGCGAGCGCCTCGACGATCAGCCAGGCGCAGAGGACGGCCCAGGGATAGGCGACGACCTCGGGCACGATCGCGAGCGCGTAGGCCATCGACGGGATCGCGCCGGTCGCGGCCGCGACCGCGAGCGCGGCCGGCTTCGAGACGAGGCGGCGCGCGAGCAGGTAGGCGGGCACGACCGCGAGGGTCATGGCCAGCACGTTCAGGTACTTGACCGCCGAGTACGCGGCCGCCGTGTCGTGGAGCCACCAGGCGGGGGCGAGCAGGTAGACGTAGAGCGACTGGAAGCCGACGGGCTCGCCGCGGATCGACGCGGTGCCGTGGTCGGCGATCCCGCGCGCGAACTGCGTCCACTTCAGCTCGTCGGTGAAGATCGACGGCGTCGCGTGCTTGACCGCCTCGGCCGCGTAGACGACGACGAGGCAGAAGTAGACGCTGAGGATCCCCGTCGCCGCGAGCGCACGGTCGAGGAGCGAGGGGCGCGCGAGCCGCTCGCGGGCGGTGGCCGCCTCGGCGCTCACTCGGCGTTGGCGGTGGCCGCGAGCCGGGGCTCGTGCTCGATCTCGCGGCGGACGAAGCTGCACGGGACGCCGGCCTTCGCGCAGGCGGCGAGGACGAGCTCGAGCCGCTCCCGCGGTGCGTCGGGGATCGTCACGAGCACGCGGTCGGGCCTGGCGCGGGCGAGGACGGCGGGCATCTCCCCCATGGTGCCGTGGACGGGCCGCCCCTGCAGGCGCCTCCGCCGCAGGCGCGGGTTGTCGTCGACGAAGCCGACGACGCGCTCGCCGCTCGTCTCGCGCAGCTCGCGGTGGAGGCTGCGGCCCGAGCGGCCGGCGCCGACGATCAGCGTGCGCCTCGCCGCGGCCGCGTCCCGGCGCGCGAGCGCCTGGACGAGCAGGCGCTCGCCGAGCCGCGAGCCGCCCACGAGCAGCGCGCAGAGGAGGGCGTCGAGCACGAACACGTCCCAGGTGAAGCCGGCGAGCCCTCCGTCCTGCGTCGTCGAGACGAACAGGATCGTCGCCAGCTCGGAGACGACGACGGCCCCCGCGACGGCGACGAGGTCGCGCGCGCCGGCGTAGCGCCAGATCGAGCGGTAGAGCCCGAGCGGGATGAAGGCCAGGTAGCGGGCGGTGACGAGCACCGGCACGGTGACCATGAAGACGTGCCGCTGCTCGAGCGTGCCCACCCCGTCGAAGCGGATCAGGTAGGCGGCGAGGAAGGCGCCGACGATCGAGGCCGAAGTCGACGACGACCTCGACGAGCCGGCGCCAGTGGACGTCGAAGGCCTGCAGGAAGCCGCTCCGCTCGTCGGCGGGCCGCCGCTCGACGTCCGCGAGGAAGCTCGCGAACTGGACGAGCGCGACGAACGTGAGCAGGACGCCGACGAGCGTGATCCGCTGGTTGTCGAGCACGTTGTAGGCGAGGCTCGTGCCGCCGAGGCAGACGGCGACGATCGCGAGCAGCAGGACGGCGCTCGACTCCGAGAGCCCGTAGCGGACGAGCCGGTGCGAGGAGTGGTCGCGGCCGCCCTGCGAGACCGGCCGCCCCTCGAGCAGGCGGACGACGGTGACGAGCGCGGTGTCGAGGATCGGGACGGCGAGGATCAGCACCGGCAGCGCCAGCGTCGCGACGGTCGTCCCGGCGACGTTCCAGCTCGCGGCGAGGCCGAGCGAGGCGAGCGCGAAGCCGAGCACCTGGCTGCCGGAGTCGCCCATGAAGACCGCCGCGCGCCGGCCCGGCCGCAGGTTGAAGGGGAGGAAGCCGGCGCAGGCGAGCGCGATCGCGAGCGCGAAGGCGAGGTGCGCGTGGTTCGGATGGGTCGTGACCGCGTCGATCGCGAAGAAGCCGGCGGCGATCGCGGCCAGCGTCGCGGCGAGCCCGTCCATGTTGTCGAGCAGGTTGAACGCGTTCGTCAGGCCGACGAGCCAGAGCAGCGCGAGCAGGGTCCCGGCGACCGGGTTCGAGATCAGCTCGACCTGGGTGCCGGTCGCGAGCACGAGCCCGGCGGCGCCGAACTGGGCCGCGAGCTTCGCGAGCGGGCTCAGGTGGTGCAGGTCGTCCCAGAGGCCGGCGACGTAGAGGATCGCGCAGCCGCCGAGGATGCCGGCGAGGCCGCGGTCGGCGGAGGTCGCGCCGACCGCCAGCGCGGCGGCGACGCCCGCGACGAGCCCCGCGAAGATCCCGGTCCCGCCGAGGAACGGGGTCGCGTCCATCCGCCAGCGGTCCCCCGCCGGGGCCTTGACCAGCACGGTCGCGAGGCGGGTGCGCAGCAGCCCGTAGATCACGGCCGCCGACACCGGCAGCGCGACGACCGCCGCGAGCGTGCTCATAGGCGCGTCACGAGTCCAGAGGGTAACCGAGCCGCTGTTAATTCCGTATGTGGGCGCGGCCGCATCTCAGCGGGCTTTCGGGTCGGCCAGGCCGAGGAAGCTGAGGAAGAAGCTGGAGACGATCGTCTGCGAGCCGAGCACGAGCAGGACGACCGACGGGATCACGACCCGAAGGGTCGAGGAGTAGTCGATCGTCCCGAACGAGTGCCTGCCCCAGGTCGTGAGCGCGTACGCGGAGCCGGCGAGCCCGCCGAGCATCATCAGGGCGCCGACGAGCAGACCGGACTCGAGCGTGATCACGTCCAGCAGGCGGCGCAGCGGCGGGCTCTCGGGGAGGAACCCCTGCGTCATCCCGAAGATCCGCGCGAAGACGGCGAAGACGACCATCTGGTAGCCGAGGATCAGGAGGGCGCCGCCGTAGAGCATCGTGTGGACGTCGAAGCGCGTCGAGCCGATCTGGACGGCGCCCGGGATCAGCGCGACCACGACACCGGCGCCGAGCAGAGCGAGCACGACGCCGGGGTAGAGGAAGAGCCAGCGCGGGCTGTAGAGCAGGAGCAGCCGCAGGTGCCGCCAGCCGTCGCGCCAGGGGCGGAGATGGGGCTCCCGGCCGGCCGGCCCGAGCGAGAGGGTCGTCGGCACCTCGGTGATGCGGAAACCGGCGAGCGAGGCCTTGACGACCATCTCGCTCGCGAACTCCATGCCCTGGCTTGCGAGCCCCAGGTCGAGGATCGCCCGGCGCCGGAAGCCGCGGAGGCCGCAGTGGAAGTCGCGCACCGGGCTCCGGAAGAGGAGCCGGCCGACCGCGGTCAGCACCGGATTGCCGAGCACGCGGTTGAGCGTCGGCATCGCGCCCTCGGCGATCCCGCCGGCGAAGCGGTTGCCCAGCACGAGGTCGTGGCCCTGCTCGAGCTGCTCGACGAGCGGGGCGATCCGGCTGAAGTCGTAGGTATCGTCGGCGTCGCCCATGATCACGTACTCCCCGCGGGCCGCTTCGATCCCTCCCATCAGGGCGCTGCCGTAGCCGCGCCGGTCGACGGCCACGACCCGCGCGCCGGCCTCTGCCGCGATCTGCTGCGACCCGTCCGTGCTGCCGTTGTCGGCGACGACGACCTCGCCGGGGACACCGGCGTCGCGGAGACCGGCCCACGCCTTGTCGATGCAGGCTCGCAACGTCTCCGCCTCGTTCAGGCACGGGATCACGACCGAGACGCGGGGATCTGCTCGCGGCTCGACCGGCGGGGTCGCCAGGCGCGGCTCGGACGAAGAGAGCATGTCGCCGGGCAAGTCTAGTCGGCGCCCCGTGATCGTCGGCTCCGGCCCGGCCGGAGTCGCGTGCGCCGTCGCGCTCGCGCGAAGCGGCGCACGCCCGATCGTCCTCGACGGCGGTGTGCGCCTGGAGCCGGCGCGGAGCCGGACGGTGTCGGTCCTGGCCGCGTCCGAGCCTGCGGGGTGGGAGGAGTCGCTGCTCGCAGGTCTTCGGGAAAGCTTCCCGGTCGACGTCGACCGGCTGCCGTTGAAGCCGTCGTTCGGCTCGCTCTTCCCCTACGACGAGGCCGGCGTCCGCGCGCACGGCGTCGCAGCCGTTCCGTCGCTCGCGGTCGGAGGCTTCAGCACCGTCTGGGGGGCGGCGGTGCTGCCCTACGGCGAGCGCGAGCACGACGGCTGGCCGTTCGGTGCCGACGCGCTCGCCGAGCACTACCGCGCCGTGCTCGACGTCGTCCCGCTCGCGGCCGAGGAGGACGCCCTCGCCGAGGAGTTCCCGCTCTACTCGGCGAGCCCCGAGCGTCTGCGTGCCACCAGGCAGGTCGAGGCGCTGCTCGGCGATCTCCGGGACGCGGCGCCGCAGCTGCAGCGCGCCGGCGTGCGGGCGGGCCGGGCCCGTCTCGCGGTCGACGTCGGCGCCTGCCGCTACACGGGACTCTGCATGCTCGGGTGTCCGTACGGTGCGATCTGGGAGGCCGCCCGCACCCTCTCCGCCCTGGTCGCGTCGGGCCGGGTCGAGCACCGGCCCGGAACCGTGGTCGAGCGCTTCGAGGAGCGCGACGGCGCCGTGCTGCTTCGCACCGCGGGCGGGGAGCTCGTCGCCGACCGGCTGTTCGTCGCCGCAGGGTCGCTCGCGACGCCCAGGCTCGTCCTCGCCTCGCTCGGCCTGTACGGCGTCGAGCTGCCGCTGCAGGACAGCTGCTACTTCACCGTCCCGCTCCTGCGCCGTCGCCGGTTCGGCCCGGTCGGCCCCGCGACGGCCTGGAACACGCTGGCGCAGGCCTTCCTGGAGCTCGACGACCCGGACGTGTCGGCGCACCGTGTCCACCTGCAGGTCTACGCCTTCAACGAGCTGATGCTCCGGGCCGCGGCCGCCCGCTCGCATCTGCCCGGGGGGGTCGCCGGCCGGCTCCTGCAGCCGGTCCTCGGCCGACTGCTCTACCTGCAGGGGTACCTCCACTCGGGCGAGTCGGCCGGCGCGGTCATCCGGCTCGTCCGCGAGAGCGGCCGCGAGCAGCTCGTCGCGGACGGGGAGGGGAACGACCCGGCCCGGCCCCGGGCGGTGCTCGCGAAGCTGCGGAGCCTCCGCCCCGAGCTCGGGTTCGTCCCGATCGGCCGGATGCTCCGGGTCTGGCCGGTGGGGAAGGGGTTCCACCACGGCGGCTCGCTGCCGATGCGCGAACGACCCGGGCTCGCGACGGGTCACGACGTCTACAGTAAGCGCCGCACGTGACGATCTACGCCGACCTCTACCGCTACCGCGAGCTGTTCGCGAACCTGTTCCGCCGCGACCTGCGGATGAAGTACAAGGGCTCGGCGCTCGGGCTCGCCTGGTCGCTCGCGAACCCGGCGCTCCTGATGGGCGTCTACCTGTTCGTCTTCTCGGTGCTCTGGGGCGGCGGCGACATCCCGCACTACCCGCTCTACCTGCTCGCCGGCCTCGCGCTCTGGATCTTCTTCTCGACCTCGCTGCAGACCGCGGCGCGCTCGCTGCTCGACAACGCGGAGCTGATCAAGAAGATCCGCTTCCCGCGCCAGCTCGTGCCGCTCTCGCTGGTGGCGACGCAGCTCGTCACCTTCGCGGTCATGCTCGGCGTCCTGATCGTCGCCGACGCCGTCGTGATCCCGGAGACGCGCGGCACCGTCTGGATCTCGATCCCGGTCGCCCTGCTCGTCGTCTGCTTCACGGCGGGCTTCGCGCTCGTCGTCGCCTCGCTGAACGTGCTCTTCCGCGACGTCGAGCACCTGCTGACGGCGGCGCTCCTGCCCTGGTTCTTCCTGACGCCGATCCTCTGGCGCACCGAGCAGCTGCCCGACTCGATCACCCGGCACGGGGCGCTCGTCGACGCGCTCCTCTGGGTCAACCCGGTCAGCCCGGTCGTGCGGGCGCTGCGGGAGCCGCTCTGGGCCGGCAACGCGCCCGCCGCGGGCGACCTCGCCTACACGGCGGTCGCCGCCGCTGCCGCGCTCGCGCTCGGGGCCTTCGTCTTCAGCCGGATCGACGACCGGATCGCGGTCGAGCTGTGACCCGCACGCGCCCGTCGTAGAGCCAGGGCTCGTCGGCGCCCGGCCTGAGCGCGGGCAGGCCGGCGACCGGATCGACCCACGCCGGCTCGACCCCGTGGACGACGGACGGGCAGAGGAGCGGGTGCGGGAAGCCGGGGACGCGGCCGCCGCCGGGCTTCCAGGGCGCGAGCAGCGTCCGCGCCTCGCGGCCGCGGAAGCGCCCGCCCTCGACCTCGACCGAGCCGCCGACGAGCGCGTAGCCCTCCTGGTGGGCGTCGAGGAGCCGGCGCGTCCAGTCGGGCGCGGGGACGACGCCGGGGGCGAGGTGCGCGACCGCCGCCGCCTGCTCGGGCGCGACCGGCGGCTCCTCCTGCGCGTCGAGCGCGCCCGGGTCGGCGCCGACGACCGCGAGCCGCCGCTCGATCCTGGGCGAGACCTCGACCTCGTCGGAGGGGGCGGTGCCGCCGAGCTCCGCGAACCAGGCCCGGTGCTCGGCGACGAGGTCGAGCGCGAAGCGGTAGCGGCCGGGCGGCAGCGGCCCGCGCACGTCGACCCCGAGCCTGATCGACTCGCCCGGCGCGACGGGGCGGGGCAGCGCGGTGCGGATCCCGTCCCACACGATCGGGTTGCCGCGGTCGTCGAGCCAGTGGTAGGAGGCGTGGACGCTGCCGGGCCGCCAGGCGACCGTGCCGGCGTTCTCGACCTCGAGCTCGGCCCGGGCGGGGGCGCCGGCGCGGACCGGGCTCGAGCGACCAGGCGCCGAAGCGCGCCGCGAGCGGGCCCTTGGGGACGGGGGCGGCCACCGGGCTAGTCTAGGGCGCGTGCCCGAGCCCCTCCTCGTCCGCGCCGCCCGGCGCGAGCCCGTCGAGCGCACGCCCGTCTGGTTCATGCGGCAGGCCGGCCGCTCGCTGCCCGAGTACCGCGAGATCCGCAGGGAGCACACGCTCTTCGAGATCGTGCGGCAGCCCGAGCTCTGCGCCGAGGTGACGCTGCAGCCGGTGCGCCGGCACGGCGTCGACGCGGCGGTGATGTTCAGCGACATCATGGTCCCCGTCCTGCCGATGGGCGTCGACGTCGAGCTGGTCGAGGGCGTCGGCCCGGTCGTGCGCGAGCCGATCCGGACCGCCGCGGACGTCGAGCGGCTCGTCGTGCCCGACCCGGAGGAGACGCTCGCGCCGATGCTCGAGGCCGTGCGGCTCGTGCGCGACGCGCTGCGGCCTGACCAGGCCGTCGTCGGCTTCTGCGGCGGGCCCTTCACCGTCGCCGGCTACCTCGTCGAGGGGCGGCCGAGCCGCGAGTTCACGACCCTGAAGGCGCTGATGTACCGCGAGCCGGCGGTCTGGCGCGCGCTGATGGAGAAGCTCGCCGACGCCTTCGCCGCCTACGTGCGGGCGAAGGTGCGGCACGGGGCGGACGCGATCCAGCTGTTCGACTCCTGGGTCGGGACGCTGTCGCCGGCCGACTACGACGAGTTCGTCGCGCCGTGGTCGGCGCGGATCCTCGCCGCGGTCGACGTGCCGACGATCCACTTCGGCACCGGGACCGCGACGTTGCTGCCGCGGATGGCGGCCGCCGGCGGGGACGTGATCGGGCTCGACTGGCGGATCCCGCTCGACCGCGGCTGGGCCGAGGTGGGCGAGGAGCGCGGCGTCCAGGGGAACCTCGACCCGGCGGTGCTGCTCGGCCCCTGGGAGCGCGTCGCCGCGGCCGCCGACGACGTCCTCGCGCGCGCCGGCGGCCGCCCCGGGCACGTCTTCAACCTGGGCCACGGCGTCTTCCCGCAGACCGATCCCGCCGTGCTGACGCGGCTCCGCGAGCACGTCCACGCGGCGGGCGGCGGCCCCGGCGTCCTGAGCCGGCTTCCGCCGGACGCTGCACGAAATCGGCACAGGATCGGCACACACGCGTGCGCCGGCGAGCGCTAGCGTCGGTGGTGGGACGTAGTTCCCCACCCAAGGGTGGGGGTGACTCGGACGTGTCCCGGCGGTGTCCCCGTCCCCGCCGGACCGGTTCGCTGCGGGACGCCGGGCTCAGTCGTCGCCGGCGCGGAAGAACGCGGCGAACGAGCCGCCGACCGCCGTGACGACGAACACCGCCCAGAGCTCGAGCCCGACGTCGACGACCTTGCCGCCGCCGGTGAGCGGGTTCGCCAGCGACGACGACACGGTCAGCACCTGCACGGTCGCGAAGAAGAGCGCGTCGCCGAAGCCGTGCACGTCCGTGCCCTTCGCCCCGCGCTCGAGCGCCCAGATCAGGACGGCCCCGACCGCGTCGACGACGAGGGTCAGCGCGAGCGTCAGCAGCACCCGGCCGAGCAGGCGGCGGTGCCGCTCCTCCCAGCTCGCCAGGCGTCTCAGCTCCTCGCGGATCACAGAGGCACTCTGGCGATCCCGCCGGTCGGATCGGCTACCGTCAGCCCCGTGAGCGAGAACGCCGTCGTGCTGATGGCCTACGGGTCGCCGGAGCGGATCGACGACGTCCCCGCCTACTACGCCGACATCCGCGGCGGCCGGCCGATCGCGCCGGAGAACCTCGCCGACCTGGTCGAGCGCTACCGCCGCCTCGGGATCGAGGACGCGAACCCGTTGAACGCGATCACCGAGGAGACGCGCGCCGGGCTCGAGGCGGAGCTCGGGCTGCCCGTCTTCACCGGCATGAAGCACTGGACGCCGCGCGTGGCGGAGGCGGCCGACCGGGCCGTCGACGCCGGCGCGCGCACGATCGTCGGCCTCGTCCTCGCCCCCCACTACTCGCGCCTCTCGATCGCCGGCTACCGGCGGCTGCTCGAGGAGGGCCTCGCCGGCCGCGCGGAGCTGCGCTTCGTCGAGTCCTGGCACGACGAGCCCGGCTTCGTCGAGCTCCTGGCGGACCGGATCCGCGGCACCGAGGCGCACGTCGTCTTCAGCGCGCACAGCCTGCCGGCGCGGATCCTCGCCGAGGGCGACCCCTACCAGGAGCAGCTGCACGAGACGGCGCGGCTCGTCGCCGGGGCGGCCGGGATCGAGCGCTGGTCGTTCTCCTACCAGAGCGAGTCGCCGACCGGCGAGCCGTGGCTCGGCCCCGACATCCTCGACCACCTCGAGGAGCTGCACGGCCGGGGAGTCGACGACGTGCTCGTCTGCCCGGTCGGCTTCGTCTCCGACCACCTCGAGATCCGCTGGGACATCGACACCGAGGCGGTGGACAGGGGGCGCGAGCTCGGGATGCGGGTCGAGCGGATCGAGATGCCGAACGCCGACCCCGCCTTCTGCGCGTCCTCGCGGGCCTCGTCCGGCGGGCGCTCGCCGACGGGCGCGCCGCATGAGGCCCGGCGAGATCGCGGTCGAGGGCGCGTCGCGGCGCTTCCTCGTCCACGCGCAGCCGAACCGGACGCTGAAGGACTGGTTCGTCGCCCGGGGCCGGCTCCGCTCCTCCGAGATCTGGGCGCTCCGGGACGTGTCCCTGCAGGTCGAGCCCGGCGAGGCGGTCGGCCTCGTCGGCCGCAACGGCTCGGGCAAGACGACCCTGCTGAAGCTCGTCTCCGGGATCGTCAAGCCGACCGGCGGCCGCGTCGAGGTCGGCGGCAGGATCGGCTCGCTGCTCGAGCTCGGCGCCGGCTTCCACCCCGACTTCTCCGGGCGCGAGAACGTCTACCTGAACGGCTCGATCCACGGCCTCAAGCGCCGGCGGATCGACGAGCTGATGGACGAGATCGTCGCCTTCGCCGAGCTCGAGCGCTTCATCGACATGCCGGTGCGCACCTACTCGTCGGGCATGTACATGCGGCTCGGGTTCGCGGTCGCGGCGCACATCCAGGCCGACCTGCTGCTGCTCGACGAGGTCTTCGCCGTCGGCGACGAGGCGTTCCAGCGCAAGTGCTTCGGCAAGATCTTCGAGTTCAAGCAGCGGGGCGGCACGATCGTCTTCGTCTCGCACGACGCCGCCGCCGTCGAGCGCCTCTGCGAGCGCGCGATCCTGCTCGCCGACGGCGCCAAGGTCTTCGACGGGCCGACCCACGAGGCGATCGTCCGCTACCACCAGGCGCTCGCCGCGGAGGAGAACCCCGACGAGCTGCGCGCCGGGCTCCGCTCCTGGGGCGACCTGCGGGCGCGGATCGAGGACGTCGTCGTGCTCGACTCCGACGGCGAGGCGCGGGCGCAGTTCGCCGCCGGCGAGCCGCTCGCCGTCGAGGCGCGCATCGTCTGCGACGAGCCGCTGCCGCCGCCCCGGCTCTCGCTCGAGCTCTCGGACGACCACGGCATCCTGCTCGCCACCGCCTCGCAGGACACGGCGGAGCTGGGGTGGCCGGCCGCACCCGGCGAGCGCCGGCTCCGCTTCGAGCTCGAGCGGCTCCCGCTCGCGGACGGGCGCTTCCACCTGCGGCTCTCGCTCGGCGGCGACGCCGGCCGGCTGCACCACCGGCTCGACGACGCGGCCCAGTTCCTCGTCGTCCCGCCCGGCGACGAGCGCGGCGCGCTCCTGCTCGACGGCCGCTGGTCGTTGCAGGAGACGGGCGCCCGGGCCGAAATCAGCCCATCGTCATGAGCTCGCGCAGCTGTCCCGACTGGCCCGATCTGATGGAGCTCGCGCCGGAGCTCCAGTTCAAGCACTACACGGTCGCGGAGGTGCACCTGCCCGGCGAGATCGTCGCGCAGCTCCCGCAGGTCTCGCTCGAGAGCCTCGCGATCTGCTGCGACCTCGAGCACCACGTCTTCAACCCGAACCACACCGAGCCGGACGTCGCCGAGGCCCTGCGCGGCTCGCACTGGTACGACGTCCACGAGTGGGCGACGCGCGGCCCCGGCAGCGGCGCCTAGGGCCGCCCTACCGGCTCCGCAGGAGCAGATCTAGGATTGGAAGCGGTATGGACGCCTGGGTCGTCTGGTTGATCGTCGCCGCGGCGCTCGCGGTCGGCGAGGTCGCGACGCTCGGGCTCGTGCTCGGCTTCGTCGCCGCCGGCGCCGTCGTCGCGGCCGTCGTCGCCCTCGCGGGCGCCGGCCTCGCCCTGCAGCTGCTCGCCTTCATCGTCGGCGCCGTCGCGCTGCTCGGGCTGCTGCGGCCGGTCGCGGCCGCGCACCTGCGCACGCCGCGGGCGATCCGCACCGGGGCGGCTGCGCTCGTCGGCACCCGCGCGCTCGTGCTCGAGCGGGTCGACTCGCAGACGGGACGGGTCAAGATCGGCGGCGAGGTCTGGTCGGCCCGCGCGTACGACGAGACGCAGGTGATCGAGCCGGGGGAGACCGTCGAGGTGTTCGAGATCCAGGGCGCGACCGCGCTCGTCTACCAGTAGGAAAGGGGTTGCCGTGGCCGCGCTGATCGCACTCGCAGTCGTCGCCTTCTTCGTCCTCGTCGTCCTCGTCAGGACGGTGCGGATCGTCCCGCAGGCCCGCGCCGGCGTGGTCGAGCGGCTCGGCCGCTACAGCCGGACGCTCGAGCCGGGCCTGTCGCTCGTGATCCCGTTCGTCGACCGGCTGCGGCCGCTCGTCGACCTCCGCGAGCAGGTCGTCTCCTTCCAGCCGCAGCCCGTGATCACCGAGGACAACCTCGTCGTCTCGATCGACACCGTCCTCTACTTCCAGATCACCGACCCGAAGGCCGCCACCTACGAGATCGCCAACTACGTCCAGGCGATCGAGCAGCTGACCGTGACGACGCTCCGGAACGTGATCGGCGGGATGGCGCTCGAGGAGACGCTCACCTCCCGCGACCAGATCAACGGCCAGCTGCGCGGCGTCCTCGACGAGGCGACCGGCAAGTGGGGCATCCGCGTCAACCGCGTCGAGCTGAAGGCGGTCGACCCGCCGGCGACGATCAAGGACGCGATGGAGAAGCAGATGCGCGCCGACCGCGACAAGCGCGCGGCGATCCTGACCGCCGAGGGCGTCAAGCAGTCGCAGATCCTGACCGCGGAGGGCGAGAAGCAGGCGGCGATCCTGAAGGCGCAGGGCCGGCGCGAGTCGCAGATCCTCGAGGCGGAGGGCCAGTCGACAGGCGATCGAGACGGTCTTCGCGGCGATCCACGCGGGCGACGCCGACCCGAAGCTCCTGGCCTACCAGTACCTGCAGATGCTGCCGCAGATCGCCCAGGGGGAGTCGAACAAGCTCTGGATCATCCCGAGCGAGTTCGCCCAGGCCGCGCAGCGGGTCGCCGAGGTGGTCGCGCCGCCGGCACCCTCGGCCTCGCCGGACGGGATCACGCGACCGGAGTGAGCGGCGGCCGGCCGGCCGCGACCGCGAGGACGTTGTCGACGGCGAGGCGGGTCATCGCGTGCCGGGCGGCGACGGTGGCGCTGCCGACGTGCGGGGTCAGGACGACGTTCTCGAGCCCGAGCAGCTCCGCCGGCACCTCCGGCTCGTGCGCGAAGACGTCGAGGCCGGCGCGGAGACGGCCCGAGACGAGCTCCCGCACGAGCGCCTGCTCGTCGACGATCTCGCCGCGCGCGGTGTTGACGAGGACGGCGCCGTCGCGGAGCAGCGCGAGCCGGCGGCCGTCGAGCAGGTTCTCGGTCTCGGGCGTGCGCGGCACGTGCAGGCTGACGGCGTCGGACTCGGCGAGCAGCTCGTCCAGCCGGCGGAACTCGACGCCGAGCTCGCGCTCGCGGGCGGGCTCGAGCCGCGTCCGGCGGGTGTAGAGGAGCCGCAGCTCGAAGCCGCGGGCGCGGCGGGCGACCGCCTCGCCGATCCGGCCGAGACCGACGATGCCGAGCGTCGAGCCGGTCAGCTCCTCGGCGAGCGGGCCGGCCGCCCAGCCCTGCCGCCACTCGCCGCGGCGCACCTTCCGGTCGCCCTCGACGACGCCGCGCCGGGCGGCGAGGAGCAGCGCCAGCGCCAGGTCGGCGGTCGCGGCGTCGAGGACGCCCGGCGTGTTCGTGACGGCGACGCCGCGGCGCGTGCAGGCGGCGACGTCGACGCGGTCGTAGCCGACGCCGTAGTTGGCGACGAGCTCGAGGTCGGGCAGCAGGTCGAGGACGCGGTCGTCGACGATCTCGTTGCCCGCGATCAGCGCGCGGACGCCGGGCCGGGCCGCCGTCAGCTGCTCGAGCGGCAGCAGCTCGACGTCGTCGAGCTCGTCGAACGCGGGCCCCGGGAAACCGGCGGGCGGCGAGGACCTTCATCCCGCGAGTATCCCAAGTGACGAAGTGTCACTTGCGGAGCTCGAGCAGCTCCTCGAGCGGCCGCGTGTTGAGGACGTCGGCCGCCGTCGCGCCGCCCCGGCGGGCCGTGCCGACCGCGAGCTCCATGTTCGCGAGCCCGCGGGTCGAGTGCGAGTCGGTCGAGGCGACGATGCGGACGCCGGCGGCGATCGCGGCCCGGATCGCGTCGGCCGGGAGGTCGATCCGGTCGGGCAGGCCGTTCGTCTCGACCGCCGTGCCGGTCTCGGCGCAGACCGCGAAGAGCTCGTCGAGGTCGAGCGCGTTCGCCGGCCGGTGCCCGAGGATCCGGCCCAGCGGATGGCTGATGCAGGAGACGGCGGGGTGGCGCGCCGCGGCGAGCGTCCGGCGGGTCAGCTCCTCGCGGGAGCCGCGCTGGCCGCGGTGGACGCTCGCCTGCACCCAGTCGAGCTCCGCGAGCACGTCGTCGGCGAGGTCGAGCGAGCCGTCCGGGAGGATGTCGCACTCGACGCCGCGGAGGACGCGGAACGGCGCCACCGCCTCGTTCGCGGCCGCGATCTCGTCGGCCTGGCGCCGGATCGCGTCGGCGTCGAGGCCGGGCACGGCGCCGACGGCGGGCGTGTGGTCGCAGATCGCCAGGTACGCGTAGCCACGCGCGGCCGCCGCCTCGGCCATCTCCCGCACCGTTTGCCTTCCCGTCCGACCAGGTGGTGTGGCAGTGGAGGTCGCCGCGGACGTCGGCGAGCTCGAGCAGGCGCCGCGGCGGCTCGTGCTGCGGCAGCTCGCGCAGCTCGGGCGGCAGCCGGGGAAGGCCGAGGGCGCGGAAGACGCCCTCCTCGTCGGGCGCCTCGGGCAGCGGCTCGAGCGTCCGCACGTACTCCTCGCGACCCGGTGGCGCGGACGAGCGCTGTCCCGAACGCGCGCGGCGGCGCCACGAGCGAGCTCGACCGGGACGCCGTCGACGGTGACGCCGACCGCGCGCGAGGCCTCGCGCTCGAGGAGGGCGACGATCTGCGGCAGGCCGGCGAAGCGGTCGAGCGTCTCCGCGGGGCGCTCGCCGGCGACGACGACCGCCAGCCGCTCGGACAGGTCGCGGAAGCGGCGCGGGTCGCCGGCCGGGACGCCGCCGAGGGCGGCTGCGATCGCGGCGACGAGCGCCCGGCTCCGGTCGAGCAGCAGCGCGCGGGTCGGCCGCGGCTCGGGCGCGGCGAGCGCGCGGCGGAGCCTCGCCTCCGTCACGGGGCCGACGCCCTTGACGCGCTGCAGGTCGCCGCTCTCGATCGCGGCGCGGAGGTCGGCCGCCGTCTCGACGCCGAGGGCGCGGGCGAGGTCGACCGACCGCTGCGCCGAGAGGCCGAGCAGCCGGCCGAAGCCGACCACCTCCGGCAGCACCTCGCGCTCGAGCTCTCGCAGCTCCGCGATCTCGCCGGTCTCGACCAGCTCGCGCAGCCGCGCCTCGATCGAGGGCCCGATCCCGCGCAGCTCGCGCGCCCGTCCCGCGCGGACGAGGTCGGCCACCGGCGCCGGGGTCGAGCGGACGAGCCCGGCCGCCCGCCGGTAGGCGCGGACGCTGTAGGAGCCCGCGCCCGCGAGCTCGAGCAGCGCGGCCATCGCCTCGAGCCGCTCGGCGATCGTCTCGTTGCCGGGGTCGGTCACGGCGGTAGTCTCCCGAACGGATGCCGACGATCGTCGTTCCCTTCAGCGGCCCGGGCGGGAAGCAGCGGCTCGCGCCGCTCGCGGGCGACGACCGCGCGGCGGTCGCGACGGCGATGCTCGGCGACGTGCTCGCCGCGTGCGCCGAGGTCGGCCGCGTCCGCGTGGTCGCCCCCGAGGAGGCGCACGCCGACGTCGCGGAGGCGGCCGCGGGGATCCCGCGCGAGAGCGCGCCCGAGCTCGTCGCCGACCCGGGGCACGGCCAGGGTCAGGCGGTCGAGGCAGCGCTCGCCGGCGTGCTCGAGGGGCCGGTGCTGATCGTCAACGCCGACCTGCCCTGCGCGACGGCGCGCGACCTCTACGCGCTGCTCGGCGCGCTGCCCGAGCACGGCGTCGCGCTGGCCGAGGCGCGCGACGGCACCACGAACGCGATCGCGCTCGCCTCCTCGAGCCTGTTCCAGCCGCTCTACGGCCCCGGCAGCGCGGCGCGCTTCCGCTCGCTCGCGGACGACGACCGCGACCCGGAGGGCGGCCCGGTGCCGATCCCGAACCTGGTCGACGACGTGGACACGGTCGAGGACCTGCGGCGGCTCGGCTCCCGCCTCGGGCCGCGGACGCGGGCGGTGCTCGCGCGCCTCGGGCGGCACGGAGCCGCGGCGTGAACGTCGTCGTGCTCGCGGGCGGCGTCGGCGGCGCCCGCTTCCTGCGCGGCGTCCTCGACGTCGTCGACCCGGCCGGCGTCTCGATCGTCGGGAACGTGGCGGACGACCTCGAGGTGCTCGGGCTGCACGTCTCGCCCGACCTGGACACGATCCTCTACACGCTCGGCGGCCGCGCCGACGAGGAGCGCGGCTGGGGGCGGGCGGGCGAGAGCTGGAACGCGCTCGCGACCGTCGCCGAGCTGGGCGGCGAGTCGTGGTTTGCGCTCGGCGACCGCGACCTCGGCCTCCATCTCGTCCGCACCGCCGCCCTGCGCGCGGGCGAGCCGCTCTCCGCCGTCACCGAGCGCCTCGCACACGCCTTCGGGCTCGAGGCCGCCCTGCTCCCGAGCACGGACGACCTCCTGCGCACCCACCTGGAGACGCCGGCCGGCACCTTCCCCTTCCAGACGTGGTTCGTCGGCCGCGGCCACCGCGACGAGGTCGACGCCGTCCACGTCGAGGGCGCCGAGACGGCCAGACCCGCACCGGGCGTGCTCGAGGCGCTCGCGGCCGCGGAGCTGATCGTGGTCGCGCCGAGCAACCCCTACGTGAGCATCGGCCCGATCCTCGCCGTCGCCGGGATCCGCGAGGCGATCGAGCGGCGGACCGTCCCCTGCGTCGCCGTCAGCCCGCTGATCGGCGGCCGCGCGGTCAAGGGGCCGGCCGACCGGATGCTGGCGCGGCTCGCCGGCGGCACCTCGCCCGCCCACGTCGCCGGCTGCTACCCGGGCCTGATCGACGCGCTCGTCGTCGACGAGGCCGACGCGGACGACCTCGACGGGCTCGGCGACGTGCGGCCCGTCGTGACGAGGACGCTGATGCGCGACGCCGACGCCCGGCGCCGGCTCGCGGACGCGGTGCTGGACGCGGCGGGAGCGGTCCGATGAGGGTCGCGATCCTCGGCGGCACCGGCAGCTTCGGGCGCGCGCTCGCGGCCAGGCTCGTGGCCGCCGGCCGGGACGAGGTCGTGATCGGCTCGCGCGACCTCGAGCGCGCGCGCGCCGCCGCCGCCGAGCTCGGCGCGGAGGGCGCGACGAACGCCGACGCCGTCCGCGGCGCCGACCTCGCCGTGCTCGCCGTCAACGCGGACGCGGCCCTGTCGACCGCGAGCGAGATCGCCGAGGCGATCGGCGAGACGCCGCTCCTCTCGGTCGCGAGCAGCCTCTCGTTCTCGAAGGACGGCGTCAGGCCCGATCCGGATGCCCGCTCGATCGCCGAGCGGGTCGCCGAGCTCGTCCGCGCGCCCGTCGTCGCCGGCCTGCACACGCTCGCGGCGGCCAACCTCGCCGAGCGCCCGCCCGAGGAGGACGCGCTCCTCTGCGGCGACGACCCGGCCGCGAAGGAGCTCGCGCTCGAGCTGGCCGGCCGCCTCGTCGACGGCCGCGTGCTCGACGCCGGGCCGCTCGCGAGCGCCCGTGCGCTCGAGGGCCTGACCGCGGTGATCGTCAACCTGAACAGGCGCTACAAGGCGCACGCGGGCGTGCGCGTCACCGGGCTTTGATCTCGATCTTCGGCGTCGAGGGGCTGCCGGAGATCGAAGCCGGAGCCGACCTCGGCGCGTTGATCGCCGCCGCGGTGCGCCTCGAGGACGGCGACGTGCTCGTGGTCGCGCAGAAGGCGGTCTCGAAGGCGGAGGGGCGGGTCGTGCGCCTCGCCGACGTCGAGCCGGGCGAGCGTGCGGTCGAGCTCGCCGGCGAGGAGGGAGACCCGCGCCACCTGCAGGTGATCCTCGACGAGAGCGTCCGGGTCGTGCGCAGCAGGCCGCCGCTCGTGATCGCCGAGACGCGGCACGGCTTCGTCTGCGCGTCCGCGGGCGTCGACGCCTCGAACGCCCCCGAGGCCGGGCACGGTCGTGCTGCTGCCGCTCGACCCCGACGCGTCCGCGGCCCGGCTGCGCGACCGCGTGGCCGAGCTGACCGGCCGGCGGGTCGCGGTCGTCGTCTCGGACTCGTTCGGCCGCCCCTTCCGCCACGGCACCACCGACGTCGCGCTCGGCGTCGCCGGCCTCCGGCCGCTCCTCGACCTCCGCGGCACCCGCGACGCCGCGGGCTACGAGCTCCAGTCGACCCAGATCGCGGTCGCCGACGAGATCGCCGGCGCCGCCGAGCTCGTCCGCGGCAAGGCGCGCGGCGTCCCTGCGGCGGTCGTCCGCGGCCTCGAGCTCGCCGAGGGCGACGGCGCGCGCCCGCGAGCTCGTCATGCCGCCGGAGCGAGACCTCTTTCGCTGAGCATCTCCGCGAACACGAGCCCGCCGAGCGGGCGGACGCACCGCGGACGCGGCGCGCCGGCGTCGTCCCGGGCGATCGCCGCCCGGAGCGGATTCCGCCGTAAAGCCGGGATTCGCCACGGCCGATACGAGATCGTGGCGTTCCGACCCATCCCCGCGCGCGCGGCGGCGCCGGAGGAGCTCGTCGAGTCGTACCGGCGGCTGGCCGAGATCTTCCACCACGTCCTCTCCGAGCAGAGCCTCGACGCGCTGCTCGACCGGATCGCGTCGGCGCTCGCCGACCTCGTCCCCTACGACTCGCTGATCGTCTACGAGGCCGACGAGGAGGCGCGCACCCTGCGGCCGCTCCTCGCGCGCGACCCGTGGGAGGAGACGATCATGCTGACGACGACGCGCTTCGGCGAGGGCATCACCGGCTGGGCGGTCGAGCGGCGCGAGCCGGTGCTGACGAACCAGGCGAACCTCGACCCGCGCACGATCACCGTCCCCGGCACGCCGACGGACGAGGCGGAGGCGCTGATCTCGGTGCCGCTGATCGCCCGCGGGGCGGTCAAGGGCGCGCTCAACATCTACCGGCTCGGCGAGCACGCCCGCTTCCTCGAGCACGAGTTCGAGCTGGCGCAGTGGTTCGGCGACGCCGCCGCGCTCGCGCTCGACAACGCCCAGGTGCGCGAGCGGCTCGAGCGGGAGGCCCAGACCGACTCCCTGACCGGTCTCCACAACCACCGTGCGTTCCACGAGCGGTTGCGCGCCGAGCTCCAGCGCGCCAGCCGCGTCCACGACTCGGTCGCCGTGCTGATGTTCGACATCGACGACTTCAAGAAGGTCAACGACATCTACGGGCACGGCGTCGGCGACCAGCTGCTGATCTGGCTGGCGCGGCTCGCGCGCGAGACCGTCCGCGGCGGGGACGTCGTCTGCCGGATCGGCGGCGAGGAGTTCGCCGTGATCATGACCTCCTGCGACATCGGCGACGCCGTCGGGCTCGCGCGGCGGCTGATCGACGTGCTCGGCGAGCGCGAGTTCGAGCCGGCGGGGCACGTCAGCGTCTCGATCGGGATCGCCGAGGGGCCCGAGCACGCCGCGAACCCGCGCGAGCTGATCGCCTGTGCCGAGGCGGCGATGATGACCGCGAAGGCGCGCGGCAAGAACCGCGTCGTCCTCTTCGGCGAGGGCGCCAACGAGCGGCCGGACGCGCCGGCGGCGAACCGCGACGTCCGCTCGATCGCCCACCTGAAGATGCTGCAGAGCCTCGCCGGCAAGCTCGCCCGCCTCAACGACGTCCGCCAGATCGGCGGCGCGATCGCGAGCGAGCTGCGGATGCTGATCGACTACCACTCCTGCCGCGTCTTCGTCCGCGACGGCGACGACCTGCTGCCGGTCGCCTACCTCGGCGACATGCAGGTGCGGGGCGGGCACGTGGCCGAGGCGCTCGCGACGAGGGTCGGCGTCGGCGTCACGGGCCGGGTCGCGGCGACCGGCGAGTCGATGCTCGTCCCGGACGCGCTGGCATCCGAGCACACCTCCACGATCCCGGGCACCGAGGCGATCGACGAGTCGCTGCTGGCGGTGCCGCTCCGCTACGGCTCCCGCGTCATCGGCGTGATCATCGTCTCGAAGCTCGGCGTCGGCCAGTTCGACGAGGACGACGTGCGGCTGCTCGAGGTGCTCGCCGGGCACGCGTCGGTCGCGCTCGAGAACGCGCGGCTGTACGAGCTGCAGCGGCGCGAGGCCGAGAACGCGAAGGCGCTGCTCTCGTTCGCGGACGCGCTCGGGACGGCCGCGGACGAGCAGGCGATCGCGAACCAGACCGTCGCCGCGGCCGCGCAGCTGATCCTCTCCGAGGAGACTGCGCTCTGGCTGCGCGACGACGACGGCTCCTACGACTGCGTCGCGACGCATCCCGACGCCGGCCGGGTCGAGCCGCGGCTCGAGTCGAAGGAAGGGCTCTCGCTCCTGCTCGGCCGGCAGCAGCCGTTCCGCTCGGACGACGGCTGGCTGGTCGCGCCGCTGCTCGAGGGCGACGGGGTCTCGGGCTGGATCGCGGCGCGCGAGAGCGAGCCCGGCGGCGAGGCGCCCCTGCGGCTGCTGGCGAGCCTCTCCTACCAGACCTCGATGGCGCTGCAGAAGTCGCGGCTCTACCGCACGCAGCTCGAGGCGGCCGAGATCGCGCGCTCGCTGCTCGACTTCAGCCGCCAGCTCGCGACGGCGGAGGGGCTGAACGAGGTGCTCGAGCGGACGGTCGAGCTGTCGGCCCGCACGATCGGCTCGGAGCGCTCGTCCGTCTGGCTGCAGGACGCCGACACGCTCGAGCTCTGCTTCAGCGCCGCGTTCGGCTACCCGGCGGCGGCGCGGGCGCGGCTCGAGCAGACGCGCTACCCGCGCGCGCTCGTCGAGGAGCGGCTCGACGGCGACGGGCCGTTCGTGCTGCTGCCGTCCGACCTCGCGCAGGTGCCGGGCGTGCCGGACGAGATCGCCGCCTCGACCCACGCGGTCGCCCCGTTCCGGATCGAGGGCGGCCGGGTCGGCTGCCTCGTCGCGACGGTGGACGAGGAGCTCGACGAACGGCGGCTGCGGCTGCTGGCGGGTCTCGCGCACCAGGCGAAGCTGGCGATCGAGGGCGCGGCCACGATCGAGAGCCTCGAGCGGACGTTCGTCTCGACGGTCGAGGCGCTCGCGAACGCGCTCGAGGCCAACGACGAGTACACGTCCTCGCACGCCCGCTGGATCATGGACGTGGCCGTGATGGTCGGCCAGGAGCTCGGCCTCGACGCGGCCGCGCTCAAGCGCGTCGAGCTGGGCGCGCTCTTCCACGACATCGGCAAGATCGGGATCCCCGCCGCGATCCTCCAGAAGCCCGGGCCGCTGACCGCGGCGGAGCGCCTCGTGATCGAGACGCACCCGCAGCTGGGCGAGCGGATCCTGGCGCCGATCGACCGCCTCGCGGAGGTGCGGCCGATCGTGCGCGCCTGCCACGAGCGCTGGGACGGCGACGGCTATCCGGACGGCCGCTCGGGCGAGCAGATCCCCGTCGAGGCGCGGATCATCCTCGTCTGCGACGCCTACCACGCGATGACGACCGACCGGCCCTACCGCGGCCGCCTCTCGCCGCAGGAGGCGTGCGAGCGGCTGCGCGAGTCGGCGGCGAGCCAGTTCGACCCGGACGTCGTCGCCGCGTTCATGCGGCTCGTCGAGGGCGGCCGGCTGGTCTCGCCGGGCCCGTAGAGGCCGCCCGTCGCCGCGCGCCTCGGTCCGGTTCCCGCCCGGGGTGGGGACCTCGCCCCGGAATGGTGCCGCGACGTTTGTGACGCAGCTGCGCCGATTGCGTGCCGATCTCGTGTCTGCGGCGGCGGGCCTTCCCCCACCCAGGGTGGGGACCGGATCCCACTGCGAACGCTATCGCGATATGTGTGACCTGTCCGTGCCGATTTCGTGCCGATCTCGCGGCGCAGCCGGTCGGTCTGCCGCGGCCGCCTGCCGGCTCGCGCGGCGCGCGGCCGGTCGCTCCGCGGCCGGCCTGCCGCCGGTCTCGCGGCTTCGCCCGCCGCCGGACCTGCGTCCGCCGGCTCAGGCGACGGGGTCCTCGAGCCGGCGCAGCGTCCGTCACCTCCTCGAAGCCGAGGCGGCGCAGGATCGGCTCCGAGGTCGGGGCGGCGGCGACAGCGAGACCCGGGGTGCCGCGCCGGACGGCCTCGTCCCAGCGTGCCCGCACGAGCGCGCGGTAGGCGCCGCGGCCCCGCGCCCAGGACGCCGTCGCGCCGCCGACGAGCAGGCAGCCGGCCGGCGCGAAGACGCCGGTCGCCGACCCCGCCGGACGCCCCTCGGCGAACGCGAGGAAGGTGACCGCGACCGGAGGCTCCGAGGCGAAGCGCTCCGCCAGCTGCCCCCGCTCGACCTCGCGCCGCTCCTCGGGCGTGCCGAACCCGTCCCACCGCGAGCTCACGGGCGGTCGCGAACTCCTCGAGCGTCTCGACCGGCCGCGCGACGACCCCCTCCGGCCCGGGCTGCGGCGGCTCGGCCAGGGCCAGCGCGACGAGCCGCGGATGCCGCTGCCGGCTCGACGAAGCCGAGCTCGAGCAGGCGCGCGTGCAGGTCCGGCGGGGTCGCGTCGCCGTCGAGCCACCAGACCGGCGTGTGGTGCCCGTGCGCCCGGACGTGGCCCCGAACTTCCTCGACCGCGTCCTCGACCTCCCCGGGCGCGAGCCGCAGGCGCTGCACCGAGGTGAAGTGCGGCGTCGGCCCGAGCAGGAGCGCGTAGCGGCTCGGTCAGCACCCGCTCGAAGCCCGGCGGCAGCACCGTGCACGAGTCGGGGCTCGCCGCCAGCTGCGCGAGACCCGGCGGGATCACGCCCGGTCCCGCAGCAGCTCGATCGTCCCGACCGTGCGGAAGCCGAGCCGCGCCAGGATCGGACGGGAGCTCGGCATCGCGTGGACTGCGAGAGCGGCCGACCCGCGCGCTGCCGCCGCCTCCCAGCGCGCCCGCACGAGCGCGCGGTAGGCGCCGCGGCCGCGCGCCCAGGGAGCCGTCGCGCCGCCGGTCAGCGCCGCTCCCGCCGGCGTGAAGATCGCGCCGCCGCGCGCCGCGGGACGGCCGTCGAGGTAGGCGAGGAACGAGTGCTGGCCGCCGTCGCGCGCCTGCCAGCGCTCGCGCGCCGAGGCGCGGCGCTGCTCGCGCTCCCCGGCCGGCGTCTCCCAGGCCTCGAAGGTCAGCTCCTCGGCGAGGAGGTAGTCCTCGAACGTCTCGACCGGCCGCACCTCGACGCCGGCGACCGCAGGCGGCTCCGACGCGAGCAGCATCGCCGCGAGCGAGAGGTGCGGCTCGGCCCCCTCGGCGCGAAGCCGGTCGCCGAGACCGGCGGGCCTCGTCGAGGGCCCGAGCCACCAGGTGAAGTCCTCGCGCCCCTGCTCGGCGAACCACGCCCGCACCTCCTCGACGCGCGGGTCGCGCAGCCGGACCGCGTGCGAGAAGGTCGGATCGGGCCACTCGGAGGCCCAGAGCACGGCGTCCGCCCGCGCCGCGGCGACGACGCCGTGCGGCGCGGGCAGGTACGCGTACAGGTCCTCGGCGAGCGCCTCCGCGCTAGCTGCAGAACTCGTCGGCAACCGAGAGGCCCTCGTCGAGCGCCGCGATCGCCTCCTCGAGCTCCTCGCGCGTGATCGTCAGCGGCGGCACGACCATCGCGACGTTCCAGTGCGTCATGCAGTAGACGCCCTGCTCGAGCAGCCGCTTCGAGAACGCGCCCATCGGCTTCGCCGCCTCGCCGGTCGCGTTGAAGGGCACGAGCGGCTCGCGCGTCTCGCGGCTCGCGACGAGCTCGAGCCCCCAGAAGCAGCCGAGCCCGCGCACCTCGCCGACCGACGGGTGCTTCTCCGCCAGCCTCCCGAGCTCGGTGCGGAAGAGCTCGCCCATCGCCGCCGCGTTCTCGACGATCCCCTCCTCCTTGAACGCCTCGATCGAGGCGACGGCGGAGGCGCACGCGAGCGGATGGCCGCTGTAGGTGAGCCCGCCGGCGAAGTAGCGCTCCTTGACCCAGTTCGCGATCGGCTCCGAGACGACCATCGCGCCGAGCGGCACGTAGCCGGAGTTGATCCCCTTCGCGACCGTGAGGATGTCCGGGACGACGTCCCAGTGCTCGCAGGCGAACCACGCGCCCGGTGCGCCCGAAGCCGGCCATCACCTCGTCGCAGATCAGCAGGATCCCGTGCGCGTCGCAGACCTCGCGGATCGACTGCAGGTAGCCGTCGGGCGGGACGATGATCCCGTTCGTGCCGGTGACCGTCTCGAGGATGACCGCGGCGACCGTCTCGGGGCCCTCGTACTGGAGGATCTCCTCCAGGTGCGGGCCGCCGCTGCAGACGGGGCACGGGTCGGGGTGCCCGGCCGGGCAGCGGTAGGTGTAGGGGTCGAACATGCGGACGACGCCCGGGATCCCGGGCTCGGCCGGCCAGCGGCGCGGGTCGCCCGTCAGCGTGATCGCGCCGGCCGTCGCGCCGTGGTAGGAGCGGTAGCGCGCGATCACCTTGTGCCGGCCCGTGTACCAGCGCGCGAGCTTGATCGCGTTCTCGTTCGCCTCGGCGCCGCCGTTCGTGAAGAACGACATCTTCAGGTCGCCCGGCGTCACCTCCGCGAGCAGGCGGCCGAGCTCGGAGCGCGGCTCTGTCGCCATCGGCGGCCCGATCGTCGCCAGCTTCTCCGCCTGGTCCTTGATCGCCTGGACGACCTTCGGGTGCGAGTGGCCGATGTTGACGTTGACGAGCTGCGACGCGAGGTCGAGGTAGCGGTTGCCGTCGAGGTCCCAGAAGTGGCGCCCCTCGGCGTGCGAGATCGCCATCGGGCTGATCGCGCTCTGCACCGACCAGCTGTGGAGCACGTACTCCTTGTCCAGCTCGCGCACGCGCTGCGCGGCCGCCTGCTGTTCCTCGAGCGTCGTCACGGTGATCGGGCCTCCCCTCGTTGCGTCCTCGCCCGATCCTACCGCTCCACTTCGTCCGCCAGGATCGGGAATCGGGGTGGCCACGCCGATCGCTCGCCCGCTTCTCGCGCCGGACCGCGGCGGCGGCGACCGCGCTCGCCGCGCGGGCGCGCTACGCTCAGTCGGGACCCCGGGAGAAGGAGCTTTCGGCATGGCACAGGTCGCAGAGGAGCGCGCCGGCAGCGGCGGCGGCGGCGAGATCACGAGGATCACCCACTGGATCGGCGGCCGCGCCGTCGAGGGAGCTTCCGGCCGCAGCGGCGCCGTCTACAACCCGGCGACGGGCCGGCAGACCGGCGAGGTCGGCTTCGCCTCGGTCGAGGAGGTCGACGCGGCCGTCCAGGCCGCCAAGCAGGCGTTCCCCGCCTGGCGCGCGCTGTCGCTCTCGCGCCGCACCGAGCTCTTCTTCCGGATCCGCCAGCTCGTGCACGACAACCGCGAGCAGATCGCCAGGTTCCTGACCGCCGAGCACGGCAAGGTGCTCTCCGACGCGATGGGCGAGGTCGCGCGCGGGCTCGAGGTGATCGAGTACTGCTGCGGGATGCCCGAGCTCCTCAAGGGCGGCTTCTCCGAGCAGGCCTCGACCGGGATCGACGTCTACTCGATCCGGCAGCCGCTCGGCGTCGTCGGCGGGATCACGCCGTTCAACTTCCCCGCGATGGTGCCCATGTGGATGTGGGCGCCGGCGCTCGCCTGCGGGAACACCTTCGTGCTGAAGCCGTCCGAGAAGGACCCGTCCGCGTCGGTCTTCGTGGCCGAGCTGCTCGCCGAGGCGGGCGTCCCCGAGGGCGTCTTCAACGTCGTCCACGGCGACAAGGTCGCCGTCGACGCGCTGCTCGAGCACCGCGACGTCGCGGCCGTCTCGTTCGTCGGCTCGACGCCGATCGCGCAGTACGTCTACGAGACCGCGACCAGGCACGGCAAGCGCTGCCAGGCGCTCGGCGGGGCGAAGAACCACATGATCGTCCTCCCGGACGCCGACATCGACATGGCCGCCGACGCGGCCGTCTCCGCGGCCTACGGCTCGGCGGGCGAGCGCTGCATGGCGATCTCGCAGGTCGTCGCGGTCGGCGACGCCGCCGACCCGCTGATCGAGGCGATCAAGCAGCGGATCCCGAAGGTGAAGGTCGGCGACGGCATGAGCCCCGACTCGGAGATGGGCCCGCTCGTCACCCGCGAGCATCGCGACAAGGTCGCCTCCTATATCGAGAAGGGCGCCGAGGAGGGCGCGACCCTCGTCGTCGACGGCCGGGAGACCGCGCCCGAGGGCGACGGCTTCTGGCTCGGCGTCTCGCTGCTCGACAACGTCGGCCCCGAGAACACCGCCTACCGCGACGAGATCTTCGGGCCGGTGCTCGGCGTCACGCGCGTCTCCAGCTACGACGAGGCGGTCGAGCTCGTGAACGCGAACCCGTACGGCAACGGGACGGCGATCTTCACCCGCGACGGCGGCGTCGCCCGCGAGTTCCAGTTCGACGTCCAGGCGGGCATGGTCGGCATCAACGTGCCGATCCCGGTGCCCGTCGCCTACTACTCCTTCGGCGGCTGGAAGGCGTCGCTCTTCGGCGACACGCACATCTACGGCCCCGAGGGGATCAGCTTCTACACGCGCGGCAAGGTCGTCACCTCGCGCTGGCCGGACCCGGCCACCTCGAAGGTCGACCTCGGCTTCCCGCAGACGCGCTAGCGCCGACTCGGCGGCCGTCGTCCGGCGCTCGCCGGGCGGCGGCCGTCCGCGCGCCGCCTTCCCGTCCGCCGCCGGACGTACGCTGGACCGATGCTCACCTGTGCGCTCTGCCTCCGGACGCTGCTGCCCGGCGAGCTCTACCGCGTCTATCGCGGCGACCGCTCGCGCGAGCACCTCGTCTGTCCCCTCTGCGAGGCCGAGGCGGCGGGGCTGCACTGGCTGAGGCTCGACCGGCCGCTGCGACGCGTACCCGTCCACAGTCTCTCCCGCACGGTCCGGCCGGCCGCATAGCCTCGCCCCGCAGACTGCGCGGAAGCGCGGCCCGGTCGCACCGGCTGCGATCGCACTTGCCAGAGCCGGGGCGACTTTGCCATACTCCGCGAGATAGTTCGGAACACGATGCTGTAGTCGCCGCTGCCTCCTTGCACGGCGACGGCGGGTGCGGCGTCGTTCCCGGCGGGGTGGTGTCCCCCGGTGACCTCGGAGCAGCTGCACGAGCAGCAGCTCGGCGGTGCTGTGCGCGTCCACCTCCCCGCAGCGACGACTGGAGGGAGGCGGAGGATGACGAGCGCGACACTGGCACCCGAGCGGCGGCAGCAGCTCGCGGAGCGGTTCGACGGTGTCCTGACCGGGCCGGAGGACGACGCCTACGAGCAGCTGCGGCGCTGCTTCAACGGGTTGATCGACAAGCATCCGCTCGCGATCGCGGAATGTCGCGGGACGGCGGACGTCGTCGCCGCGGTGCGGTTCGCGGTCGACGAGGGGCTCGAGCTGGCGGTGCGCGGCGGCGGTCACAGCCCGGCTGGGCGGGCTGTCTGCGACGGCGGCCTCGTGATCGACCTCGGGCCGATGCACGCGGTCGACGTCGATCCGGAGGCGCGGCTCGCCCGCGTGCAGGGTGGCGCGCGCTGGCGGGACGTCAACCGGGAGGCGGGCCTGCACGGGCTCGCGGTCACGGGCGGCCTGATCTCCACGACCGGCGTCGGCGGCTACACGCTCGGCGGCGGGCTCGGCTGGTTGATGGGGCTGCACGGGCTCGCCGTCGACAACCTGGTCGAGGCGGAGGTCGTGCTGGCGAGCGGGGAGGTCGTGCGGGCGGGCGAGGACGAGCACCAGGATCTCTACTGGGCGCTCCGGGGCGGCGGCGGCAACTTCGGCGTCGTCACGTCGTTCGTCTTCCGGCTCCACCCGCATGCGCAGGTCGTGGGTGGTCTGATCGCGCACCCGCTCGAGGCGGCGCCGGAGCTGCTGCGCTTCTACCGCCGGTTCACCGCCGACGCGCCCGACGAGCTCACCGTCTTCGCCGCGCTCGTGCATGCACCGGACGGCTCCGGCGATGCCGCTCGGCGCGCTCGTCCCCTGCCATGCGGGCGAGCAGGCGGCTGCGGAGCGTGACCTCCAGCCGCTGAAGGAGTGGGGCACGCCGGTGCTGGTCGAGGTCGGCCCGATGCCGTACCCGGTGCTGGGCAGGATGCTCGACGAGACCGCTCCCGAGGGCGCGCTCAACTACTGGAAGTCGAGCTTCATCCGCGGGCTCGACGACGAGCTGATCGACACGCTCGTCGAGCGGTTCCGCGAGTGCCGGGCGCCGCTGGGGCAGATCCTGATCGAGCACTTCCACGGCGCCGTCACGCGCGTCGACGCGGCTGCGACCGCCGTCCCGCACCGCCGGCCCGGCTACAACGTCGTCATCCCGACGCAGTGGTTCGACCCGGCGACGACGGAGGAGAACATCCGCTGGACGCGCGAGACCTTCGACGCGCTCGGCCCCTACCGCGCCGACGGGCGCTGGCTCAACTACTACGACGACGACGAGGACGCGACGGCGCTCCAGGCGGCCTACGGCGCCAACGGGAACCGGCTCGCCGAGATCAAGCGGCGCTACGACCCCGACAACGTCTTCCACCACAACCAGAACATCGCGCCCGCGCCGGCGGGCGCTGAGGAGGGTCGGATGACCGGCGACACCGTGACAACCACGGCGGTGACCGCCGTCGGCCGGCGAGGAGGAAGGAGCGAGGGCGACGGCCTCGACGTCGCGCTCGACGCGCCCGCGCTGCTGAACCGGCGATCGGGGTTGCGGGGAGGAGGGCGCCGGCGCGGGTCGTGCTCTGACGCGCGCCGGCGCCCCGGGTAGCTCAGACGCCCGTCGCGGCGAACCAGGCGCCGCCCGGCGAGGTCACGAAGACGATCGGCGCGTAGCACGGCGAGGGCAGCGAGACCGTCGCGTCGATCTCCGCGTCGCCCGCCGTCGAGGCGGGGAAGAGCGCCGTCGAGATGTTCGAGACGGCCGCGGCTCCGGCGTCGATCGTCTGGCAGCTGACGATCGCCTTGAACGAGGGGACGGTGTTCGTGCCCTGGTTCGGGCCGGCGGCGAAGACGAGGCCCTCCACCTCGACGTGCAGGCGGCCGTCCGCGCGGAGGTCGACGTTGCCGGACGCGAGCTGCCACGGCAGCCCGCCGCCGTTGACGCCGCGGATCGGGTTCGCCGAGCCGACGTAGGGCCCGACGACCGGCGCGAGCACGGCGGCGCTCAGCACCTTGCGCCCGTCGGCGCCGCCGCTCGAGAGCGCGGGGACGGCGAGTGCGACGGCGGCGAGGAGCGCGAGTGCGCCGAGGCCGGCCTGGGACGATCGCTTCATGGTTCCCTCCTGGGGTTGGTGATCTTCCGGGGTACGGCCGCGGGCGCGGCTCGGTTTGACCGGTGGGACGGCGGCCGCGGCGCTGCGGCGAGGAGGCCGACGGGACCGGCCGGCTCGAGAACACGCGGACGCGACCGTTCGGCGGCCGTCTCCTACCCTGAGAACGACGGCGGCTCCCTCAGGCGCTCGCCCGCGCCGAGGACGGTCTCAGCACTTCCCCCGATGCCTCGACCGGTCGCCCGGGCGACCGTCGAGGTGTCTTCCCGAAGAGGGTGATCGATGGTGCCCGTCGAGCGTCGCAGCAGGTGCGAGGACCGGGGATGAGCGTGTCTCCGGCCCGGACGGAACGACCTCGCGGCGCGGCGCCGCTCGGCGCGTCCGAGCCGGTCGAGGTCGTCCGGGTCGAGCACCTGAGCAAGCGCTTCGGGACGCTGCTCGCGGTCGACGACCTGAGCTTCGGGCTGCGGGCGGGAAGCATCACCGGCTTCCTCGGCCCGAACGGCGCCGGCAAGACGACGACGCTGCGGATGCTGCTCGGGCTCGTGCGGCCGACGGCGGGGACCGCGCTCGTGTTCGGCCGCAGCTACCGGCACGACCCGGGCCCGGCGCGCCGGGTGGGGGCGGTCCTGGAGGCGGCGGACTTCCATCCCGGACGCTCCGGGCGGGAGCACCTGGCGACGTTGGCGCTGGCGGCGAGCCTGCCCGTCTCCCGCGTCGACGAGGTGCTCGCGCTGGTCGAGCTGACGCCGGCCGCGCGGCGTCGTGTCGGCACCTACTCGCTCGGGATGCGCCAGCGGCTCGGGCTCGCGGCCGCGCTGCTCCGCGACCCGGAGCTCCTGATCCTGGACGAGCCCGCGAACGGGCTCGACCCCGAGGGCGTCCACTGGCTGCGCACGTTCCTGCGCGGCTTCGCGGCGGCGGGAAAGACCGTGTTCGTCTCGAGCCACGTGCTCGCCGAGGTCGCGCAGACGGTCGACCGGGTCGTGATCATCGACAGGGGCCGGCTGGTGACGATCGCCGCGCTCGACGAGCTGACCGAGCGGATGACGGCCGGCGTCCGGATCCGCGCCGCCGGCGTCCACGCGCTCGTGCCCGTCTTCGCGGCCGCGGGCCTCGAGGCGACCGTCCTCGACGGCGACGAGCTCCTCGTCCGCGGCGCCGCGCCGAAGCGGGTCGGCGAGCTGGCCTGGAACGCAGGCATCCCGGTCGAGGAGCTGACGCAGGAGTCGGCGACGCTCGAGCGAGTCTTCCTCGAGCTCACCTCCGGGAGCGAATCGTGACCGCCCAGCTCCGCTCGGAGCTCCGCAAGCTGCGGACGACGCGGACGAACCTCGGGCTGCTCCTCGGCCTGGTCGCGCTGATCCTGTTCGGCGTGATCGCGGGAGCATTCAGCAGCGAGGCCGACCTCTCCATCCTCGAGACCCAGCGGGAGCTGATCGGCAACGGCGCCTTCGCCGCGGTCTTCGCAGCGATGATCGGCGTGCTGGCGATGACGAGCGAGTTCCGCCACGGCACGATCCGGGCGACGTTCGTCTTCACGCCGGCGCGCGTGCACGTCGTCGCCGCGAAGGCGCGCGGCGAGCTTCCTCGTCGGGATCGGCTTCGGCGCGCTCGGCGCCGGCCTCGCGCTCGGCACCGGCGTCCGTGCTGATCCGTGCCCGCGGCTACGACGTGCTGATCGACGCGGGCGACGTCCGGAAGCTGCTGCTCGGGACGATCGTGATGTCCGGCCTGTGGGCGGCGCTCGGCGTCGGCCTCGGTGCGCTCGTTCGCAACCAGGTGCTCGCGATCGTCGGCCTCTTCGCATGGGTCTTCGTCGTCGAGATCCTGATCTTCCAGTACCTGCCGGGCGTGGGCCGCTACGCGCCCGGCGCGGCGGGAACCGCGATGACGGGCGACACCGTCGGCGACTCGTCCGTGCACCTGCTCTCGGCGCCGCTCGGCGCCGCGGTCCTCGCCGCCTACGCGTGCGCGCTCGCGGTCGCGGGCGGCCTCGCCCTCTCGCGCCGCGACGTCACCTAGAGGCTCATGCGCACTGGCCGCGCCGCGGCTGCCGCCCCGGGCGCGGCGCCGGCCCCACCCGTCCTCCGGTGCTCGAGGCGCGGAGGACAGCGGCCGGCGGGCGCGCCTCAGTAGCGAAGCCGGGCCAGCCCGAGGCCGCCGCTGCGGTGCTCGGGCGCGACCGCCTGGAGCGCGGGCACCAGCTCGCTCGTCACCAGGCCCGCCTCGTCGGTGCACTCGTCGACGATCTCGAACCAGCGCCGGATCGCCTCCGGCCGGTCGACGATGCTCGTCAGGACGGGCACGTGGCGGCGCAGGCTGAGGAAGCGGTCTCCGTGCGGCGCGTGGCCGCCGGAGAAGCCCCAGATGCCGCGCAGGCTGGTCGCGCCGCTCGCGCCCTCCTCGCGCAGCCGCCGGATCAGCTGGATGTAGAGCGGATGGCCGGCATGCCGCGACTGCTCGCCCGCGTAGACGATCAGCTTCTGCCAGACGCCGAGGCCGGCGTCGTCCTGCTCGGGCAGATGCACCGGCTCGGCCAGCGAGCGTCCCGTCGCGCTTGCAGACGCGCACCCGCTCGAGCGTCACGATCGGATCGGTCAGCATCGCCCCCAGGCCGGGCAGCGCCTCGGCGATCGCATGGCCGGAGCCGACGCTGACGATCATCACCGGCACAGACTCGTTGCGCGAGAGGAAACGGGCGCGCCGACGGCGGCGATGCACCATCCCGTCGACGCCGAGCAGCACGGTCGCGCCGGCGAGGCCCCGTCGATGCAGGTGCTCGACGGCGGCGGCGAAGGCCGGCCGGCCGCCGGCGCGCTCGCCGCGGCCGAGGTAGATCGTCAGCTTCGTCGCCTCGTGCAGCTCTTCCGGCAGCTCGACCGCCCCGAGCCCGTCGTGCAGGAGCCGCGCCCGCTCGAGCGTGATCAGCCCGCCCGCGAGCAGCTCGGTCACCTGCGGCAGCACCGCCTCGACACGCGCTCGCTCGTCGACGGCGACCGCGACCAGCGGCAGATCCTCGGACAGCGTCAGCAGCCGGTCGGTGCGCAGCTGCTGCTTGACGCCGAACCCCTCGACCGCCCGCATCAACACCGCCGCGTGCAGCCGCTCGTGCTCGAAGACGTCCATCAGCGCGTCGGAGAGCAAGCGGTGCTCGACGCGATCCGACTCGCCGAAGTGGACGGTCAGCTTCAGGCAGTCCTCGTTCACAGCGCCGCCCCCATGATCCAGCCGAGGATCGCGACGGCGAGCCCGCCTGCGAACGAGACGGCGAGGTTCGCGAGCGCGAGCCTCCCCTCGCCGTCCTCGCCCAGCCGCTCGGTCTCCAGCATCACGGTCGAGAAGGTCGTGAACGACCCGAGCAACGCGGTGCCCGCGAGCAGCAGCGTGTCGCCCGCGAGCGACAATCCGGTCAGCAGGCCGAGGCAGAAGGCGCCGAGCAGGTTGACGGCCAGCGTGCCGAGCGGGAACTCGCCGGCCGACGGCAGCTCGACGACGGCGTCCAGATGGAACCGGGCGAGCGCGCCGGCGCCGCCGAGCAACGCGGCCCCGACCCAGAGCGCGACCGTGCTCACCGCGGCCCCCGCCGCGTCAGCACGCTCGCCAGGTACACGCCCACCAGGCCGGCCGCGACGCTCGCGAGGAGATAGGCGGCCGCGAGCGCGACCTCGCCGTGCCGGGCGAGCTCGATCAGCTCGATCTGCACGGTCGAGAACGTCGTCAGCGCGCCGCAGAAGCCGGTGCCGAGCAGCGGCCGCGGGTACGTCGTCGGCGGCAGCCGCTCCTGCAACCTGGTCACGAAGTAGCCGAGCAACAGCGTGCCCACGAGGTTGACCGTGAAGGTGCCCCAGGGCCAGCCGTGGCCCGGCCAGGGGAACGCCTGCGCCAGCCCTGCCCGGGCGAGCGCGCCCGCGGCGCCGCCGGCGAAGATCGCGACCTGCAGCTGCGTCCGCCGCCGCGCAGCCCGCGCGGATGCGGTCGGCGCGGTCACGATCGTGTCGAGCAGCGCGGGACCTCCCTGAAGCTCTCGTTGCGTCTCGTAGAGGCCATCAGCGGCACCCGGCCGCGGTTCAGGCGAGCCCCATCGCCGCCGACGATGCTAGCCGACCGTCACGGCTCGACCAGCACCTTGATCGACTCGCGGTCGTTCATCGCCCGGTAACCTCGGGGACGCCGTCGAGGTTGACGACCCGATCGAAGACGCGTCCCGGCTCGATTCGTCCCTCGAGCACGTCCGGGAGCAGCTCGTCGATGTAGGCCCGCACGCGACGGCATCAGCGCGTGGTGCAGGCGCGCGTGACGCGGATCACGGCGTCCGTCGGCTCCTCGATCCTCGGGTCGGGAACGTCCTCGATGCTGACGCCGCCGGCCGCGTGCATGACGGCTCCGCGCATTACCGGCGCACCTCCGCCGGGGCGGGCGCCTGCCCGTATTGCTCGTCGCTGACGTGGGCGCCCCAGGTCACCGGGCTGCCGCTCGCGTCTGCCTGCTGGATCGCGATGTGGGTCATGAACCGGGTCGCCGCCGCGCCGTGCCAGTGGTTCTCGCCCGGCTCGAAGAAGACGCGGTCGCCCGGGCGGATCACCTCGACCGGGCCGCCCTCGCGCTGGCAGAGGCCGACGCCCTCCGTGACCCAGATCGTCTGACCGTGCGGATGGGTGTGCCAGGCGGTGCGGGCACGGGGGTGAAGTGGACGCTGGCGGCGCCGACCGGCGAGGCCGCCGACGGCGCGGCGACCGTGTCGACGTAGACCGAGCCGGTGAACCAGTCGCTCGGGCCCGGCGTCGTCTCGAGCATGTTCCGTGTGATCTCCATGGGTTCTCCTTCGCGTGGTCTGCCGGCCGCCCGCCTCGCGGCAGCCTCCTCGCGAGGGCGCGGGGTCGCGGGCGGCGAAGTCTCGAGCTCCGGGATCTGCCCGGATCGGCAGCAGAAACCCAGGCGGTTCGAGCCTCAGGATGACAGTCGCCTCGCCCTGCCGCTCGACCCGGCTCGAGCAGGGCAATCGAGCCGCGCGGCCGCCGCCGCTTCGGCGCGCCTCTCATGCCGCCTCGAACGCGGCCTCCGGCTGCTCCGCGCCCGAGCCGGCGGTGCGGGGCCGCAGGAAGACCGCCCCGACGAGCGCCGCCGCGACCGCGAAGGCGGCGCCGAGCGCGAAGGCGACGTGGTAGCCGCCGGTGAGAGCGGCCAGGCTGCCGTGGCCGGCGTCGGCGAGCTCGCGCGTCCGCGCCGACGCGGCGCTCGCGAGCACGGCGAGCCCGAGCCCGCCGCCCAGCATGAACGCGGTGTTGACGATGCCCGACGCGAGCCCGGCGTCCTTCGGCTCGACGTCGCTCGTCGCCGCCATCAGCACCGGGTTGAAGGCGAGCCCGCCGCCGATCCCGATCAGGACCATCGCGGGCAGGACGTCGACGAGGAAGGAGCCGTGCGACGGGGACCCGCGCGAACCAGACGAGCGCGAGCGCGGCGACGCCGAGGCCGAACGCGAGCGGGCTGCGGAAGCCGAAGCGCAGCACGAGCTTCGCCGAGACCCCGAGCGAGAACGCCATCATGATCAGGTTGCCGGGCAGGAACGCGAGCCCCACCTGGAGCGGGCTGTAGCCGAGGACGAGCTGCAGGTAGAGCGCGGAGAGGAAGAAGAGCGCGAACATCGCCGCCGCCCAGAGGACGCCGACGACGTTGGCGACCGCGAGGTTGCGGTGGCGGAAGATCCCGAGCGGCATCAGGGGCGATGCGACGCGCGACTCCCAGGCCGCGAACGTGACGGCGGCGACGGCGGCGGCGGCGAGCAGCCCGAGCGTGCGGGCGGACGTCCAGCCGGCGCTGTTGCCGCCGACGATCGCGTAGACCGCGAGCACCGTCGCACCGGTGATCGCGGCGGCTCCGGGGACGTCGAGGCGGGCTCGCTCCGCACCGGTGTGGACGGTCGGCAGGAGCCGCAGGCCCGCGATCAGGACGAGGACGCCGATCGGCAGATTGACGAGGAAGATCCAGTGCCAGCCGACGAGGTCGGTCAGCACGCCGCCGGCGAGGACTCCGATGCTGCCGCCGCCGGACATGACGAAGCCGAAGACGCCCATCGCCTTCGCGCGCTCTGCCGGCTCGGTGAAGAGCACGACGATCAACGAGAACGCGACGGCCGAGACGACCGCGCCGCCGAGCCCCTGGACGGCGCGAGCGGCGACGAGCATCTCCTTCGTCGTCGAGAGGCCGCAGACGAGGCTCGCCACCGTGAACGCGGCCGTGCCGGACAGGAACAGCCGCCGGTGGCCGAAGAGGTCGCCGAGGCGGCCGGCGAGCAGCAGGAAGCCGCCGAACGTGAGCATGTAGGCGTTCACGACCCACGCGAGCGAGGTCTGCGAGAAGCCGAGGTCGCTGCGGATCGACGGCAGCGCGACATTCACGACCGTCGTGTCGACGACGATCATCAGGTCGCCCACGCAGAGGACGATCAGCGCGAGCCGGCGGGTGCGTGTGCCGAGGTGGTCGGTCATGGCTTCCTCTCCTTTCGCCTGTCCCTGCTCCGACCGCGGCGGGCGCGAGGACTCATCGGTGCGCGGGAGGCCGTTCGTCGTCGAGGATCGCGGGCGGCGAGAGGCGGCCCGATCTCCGGGTCTATCCCGCCGCGGCGGCGCCGACGAGGAGGTAGGTGGACATCGCTCCCTTCCCCTTCACGTCGACGGGCCCCCGCTCCTCGAACACGAACGACGGGACGAGCCGACGGTAGGCGCGCTCGGTCACCTGGATCGCGCCCGGGATGCCGTGGGCCTCCATCCTCGCGGCCGTGTTGACGGTGTCGCCCCAGAGGTCGTAGCTGAACTTCCGGCTTCCGATCACGCCCGCGACGACGGGTCCGATGTCGATCCCGATCCGGAGCTGCACCGGCCGCACGCCCGTGGCCGCGTCGCGCATCTCGAGCGCGAGCCGGGCCAGCTGCTCGGCATGGTCGGCGCTCTCGCCGAGCAGGCCCGAGGCCACCATGTAGGCGTCGCCGACCGTCTTGATCTTCTCGAGGCCGTGACCGGTGACGAGGGCGTCGAAGCGCGTGAAGATGTCGTCGAGGAAGCGGATCAGCTCGTCGGGGCGCATCGCCTCGGCGAGGGGCGTGAAGCCGACGATGTCCGCGAAGAGGACGCCGACCTCGCGCACGCGATCCGCGATCGGCGACTCGCCTGCCTTCAGCCGCTCGGCGATCGACTCGGGCAGGACGTTCAGCAGCAGCCGCTCGGAGCGCTCGCGCTCGATCGCGATCAACGCGGCCGCACGGTCGCGCTCACCGACGAAGTAGCGCAGCAGGAAGTAGGACGTGCCGGTGACGCCGAGGATGTTGAGCGCGAAGAACGCGATCCCGATCCCGTGCGGGATCTCGGCCGCATTCGCGAGGAACCGATCGAGTGCCGCCGCGAGCACGACGGCGCCGGCGAACGCGGCGAACCAGCGCGCCGCCTGCTCACGGGGCGCGAACAGGAGCGCGCCGAGCGGCGCGGTGAACGACCACAGCACGATGCCGCTCGACGGCAAGAAGCCGCCCAGGCTCAGCTGCAGCAGGAACGGCAGGACGAGCGCGAGCACGAGCGCGGAGTTCCGGAAGAAGCGATACCGCTTCGTCCGCGCGAACACCGCCAGGTTGACGACCGAGACCACCTGGTAGCCGAACGGGATCGCGGCCGGCAGGTAGAGACCGAGCGCCGCGTACGTCCCGACCCAGACGAACGAGACCAGCACGGTGAAGACCGCGAACAGCACGAGCGTCGCCTTCTGCAGCGACTCCTCGGCGGAGTCCGTCTCGAGCCCACCGATCCGCGCCAGCCGCTCGAGCCGACCCGACCGGTCTCCTGACGGAAGCGTCTGCACGCGTTCCAGCTAATCTCGGCCACCCGGCCGATGCAACCGCGAAGGGCTCGGGGCTTCCGGGACAGCGTCCGGCGAGAGAGCCGCTACGAGCGGCGCAGCCGGTCGAGCCCGCGGCCCCCGGCCCGATCCGCGCGCTCGACCGCGTCGCCGATCAGCCAGAGCATCGGCGGCCACAGCCCGACGAAGAGCGCGCGCCGCTCGGCGTTGCCCCGCTCGTCCTGGTCGACCGTCTTCGCCCGGATCCAGAGGACGATGCAGAGGGCGACCGAGCCCATCGAGGCGGCGTGCAGCTGCGGGCTGCGGAGGCCGAGGGCGCGCAGGAGGACTACCACGGCAACCCGCGGAGGCCGTCCGGCCGGGGCGTCGCCGCCCCCTTCGTCCCGCGCTCGATCTCGTGCGCCACGATCCGCTCCTTCCGTCGGGCTCCGCCCCGGGGGCCTGCTGCCTGCTCCGTGCCCTTGCCGCGCGGCCAGGCGGTCAAACGAGGAGCCGCGCGACGCACGGGTTGCCGCGTCGGGCGCGACGGGTACGGGAGGCGGGTGAGTCGGCTCGGAACAGCGGCGCGCCTGACCGCCGGGAGCGCCCTGACGGCCTGGCACTACATGTGGCGGACGACTCCGTGGTCGCGACGCGAGCTCGCGGGGTCGCTCGAGCGCGATCGTCCTCCGCCGCTGCCGGACGGGGTCGAGGAGACTGCGATCCAGCGCCTCGAGGACGGCGTCGGACCGCTCTTCCACCGGCGCTTCCGGGTCAGGATCCGCGACGCGCACCTGTCGCCCGAGCAGGTGATCGCGGTCGTCGCCGCCGACCCGAACCGGGTCGCGCCGACGGAGATGGCGCAGTTCCAGCCGGTCGGGGAACGATCCGGGACGCTCGCGGTCGGGGACGAGTACGTCGTCCACATCGCCGGGCCGTGGGACGGTCCGGTGCGCGTGGTCGCGGTCACGCCGACGTCGTTTCGCCTCGCGACGCTCGCCGGCCACCTCGAGGCGGGCCAGATCGAGTTCCGCGCGCAGGCCGACGAGGGGCTCGTCTTCGAGATCGAGTCGTGGGCCCGCAGCGCCGACCGGCTCGTCAACGTCTTCTTCGAGTTCCTCCCGTTCGCGAAGGAATCGCAACTCCACATGTGGACGTCGCTGCTCGAGCAGGTGGTCGACCTTTCGGGCGGGCGCCGGAGCGGACGGATGGAGATCGAGACGCGGCGCGCCGATGGCTGACGTCAGGATCCTGCGCGCCGGAAACGAGCAGCTCCTCCTCGGCCGGCTCGCCGGGCGATCGCCGAACTTCGACCTAGAGGGGCTCGAGTCCGGGCACGGCTGGCACGACGACGACTTCCGCCAGCCCCTCCTCGCCGAGCCGCCGGGCCCGCCGCTTCCGGGCGGCTCCTGGGAGGCCGCCCGCGAGCTCATCGAGGCGTACGCATTCGCCGACCCGGCGACCGTGCGCGCCGTGTTCGACCGGGACGCGCCGCTCGAGGGGCGGACGATGCTGCTCGACCTGCGGTTTGCGGGCCTGCACCTCTACGTCGGCGTCCGCGTCGCGGGCGTGCGCGACGAGCTCCGGCGCGTCGACGGACGCGACGCCCGCGTCTGGGGCTGGGACTACGTGACGCTCGACGGCCACCTCGAGGCCGGTCGGCGCGCCTTCGAGGTCTGGAAGTGGCTCGAGACGGGCGCCGTCGAGTTCCGCACCTTCGCCCGCGCCCGGCCGGCGCTCGAGAATCCCGTGCTCCGGCTCGGCTTCCACCTCTTCGGCCGCCAGCGCCGGGCGGAGTTCGGCCGGACGGCCTGCGCGCGCATGGCCCGGCTGACCGCCCGCCGCGTTTCGCTGGGCGGGACCAGGCAACAGGGAGGAGGCATGGACGGAAGCCGCCTGACCGCGATCTACCTCGAGGATCACCACGCGCTCCTGGTCGGCGCCGAGCAGCTCGCGAGGCGCATGCTCGGGGAGTCGAAGGACGACGAGCTGCGCGGCTTCCTGACCGAGCTGCTCCCGGAGCTGGACGACGATCGAGACGCCGTCGAGCGGCTCCTCGACACGCTCGGCCGCAGGCCGTCCCGGCTCAAGGACGGCGGCGCCTGGCTCGGCGAGAAGGCGGGGCGCCTGAAGCTGAACGGCAACGCGCGCGGCTACTCGCCTCTCAGCCGGCTCGTCGAGCTCGAGGGGCTCGCGCTCGCCCTCACCGGCAACCGGGCGCTCTGGCGCTCGCTCGCTCACGCGGGCCCGGAGGATCGGCGCGAGGACGCGGGCGCGCGCGCGTCCCGCAGCGACGAGCGCATCGACCGCGCCGAGCAGCTTCAGCTCGTCGCCGCCGACACGGCGCTCGCGGCCGGCGACCGCCGCCTCTAGCGATCACGCGTCCGGAGGGGACGCCGACGGCTGCCTCCTCGCCCAGGCGGACGGCCGTGGCCGCCGGGAGTGCGAGCCCACAGCCGGAAGGTTCCTTGCCGCAGCGGCGTGCCCGGTCGATATCGAGGCCGATTCCTCGTGGCGCCGGAAGAAAGGTGGGATGATCGCCGTCTTGTGCTTGCTGCAACGTACGCAGCGCACCTAGCCGGAGGAGGTAGGCATGGAGACACTTGGTGCGGCAAGGCTCACCAAGGAGATCCCGGCACAGCGCGCCGTGGCCACGATCGTTCCCCGCGAGGAGATCGCGGCCATCCTGCGGGACCCGGATGCTGCTCCCGAGCTGCATCTGCGGATCACCGGCAGTCACGAGGGCGACGAGGCGGACGTCATCTCGATGACGTGGTCCCGCGGAGAGCTCGAGCGGCTTCTGGAAGGCGCACAGGGTGAGCGCGTCGTGCTCACCTTCGACAGCGACGAGCTCTCCGAAGCACTGAGCGACGTCGAGGCCCATGGCCTGCGCGAGCGGGCGCTCGTGTTCGCCGTCGTTGCGACCGGCGCCCTCGGAGCGGGAGTCGGAATCGCGAACGCGATGCCGAGCGCCGACGCGGGCGGCCCGGCCTACACGTCCCTCGCGCCGGCGACGGCCGCCGACGCGAGAGTCACCGACCTCTCGTCGAGCGGCGGCTATGCGGCGGCGCCGGTCTCGGCGGCGGACGCCGCGATGACGGACGCCTCGTCCGGCGGTGGCTATGCGGCGCCGGCGCTCGCGGCGGACGCCCTGGTCAGCGACGTCGCCTCCGCGTCCGGCTACGCCGCGCCGGTCGCACAGGCGGAAGCATCTGCGGCGGGCTCGCTGAGGACCGATGCGTCGTCCGGCGGCGGCTACGGCGTGGTCGAGTCGACCGGCTCGTCGGGCGAGTTCCTGAGCATCCCGCAGCCGGACACGAAGGATGCGCTCCTCGCCGGAGCCGTGCTGCTCACGATCGCGGGAGCGACCTTCGCGTCGCGCCGCGGCAGCGGGACGGCACGGCCGACCTAGCTCGGTGACGAAGCGGCCGAGGGCGGCGCGTGAGAGACGCGCCGCCCTCGACCCGCATCCCCGACTCTCGACGAGCACCGTCGGTGCTCCAGTCGATCGGCGGCTACTCGCTGCGTTCCCCGTGGACTTCGAGCCCCGCGGCGACGCCGAACGCGACGGCCCAGGTGATCGCGAGGGACGCCCAGGCGGGGCCGAGCGCGCCTGCGCTGTGCGGATAGGCGAGGCAGGTGATCGCCCAGGCGAGCATGGCGGCGACGGCCGCGGCGGCCGGGCGCGCGCCCGGCTCGCCCTCGATCAGCAGCGTCGTTCCGGCTGCCGAGGAGACCCCGTCGAGAAATGCGGCGAGCGTCTCGAGCTCGAGCTCGCGCCCGACGAGCGTCGACTGGTCGATCAGGGCGATTCCGTCACGGCCGTGGCAGATCACGGCGCGGCGTGCCGCTCCAGGGCGGGGATCGTTTGCCGGGGACAGGTCGAGAGCCGACGAGCGTCGAGCGCACGCGCTCGGCCCGTCCGGCACGGATCATGGGGCGGCTTCGACCTGGTCGCCGGGACGGATGACGCCGCCCTCGACGATGTCCGCGCGGAGACCGCCACGATGAACGAGCGGGCGGAGGAGCCCGGGCCTCGCGAGTCTCTCGAGGTGGGCGCACGGCTCGGCCAGCCGGCGGCCGACGCACTCGACGGAGCCGATCCGGAAGCGTCGGCCGACCAGCCCGTTCAGGGAGATGCCGCGCGTGACGACGTTGCGGCGCGCCTCCTCCCAGGGCAGCGCGAGCTCGTCGAGCACCTCCGCCTCGACCAGCGTGAGCTCGTATCCGCGCCCGGGAGCGCTGAAGGTCCCGCGACCCGCGGCGTAGCGGTCGCCGGCGAGCCCGCGGCCGGCGAGCGCCTCGGCCTCGTCCACGCGCGCGAGAGGCGCTTCTGCCGCCGGGGCGAGCAGGATCGCGGCGACCGTCCCGGCGGCGGGCGCCGCGCCGTAGGGGCGGTCTGTCGGCAGGTGGAGGTCGAGGGGCGTCAGCAGCCAGCCGGCGGCGATGCGGGCGCCCTCGTGGTAGACGTCGCTCGGGTCGAGCCAGACGCCCGAAGGCGACCCGAACATGACCAGGGCGTGCTCGTCTTCTCCGTCCCGAACGACGGCGATCCACTGCCCCGGCCAGTCGAACGCCGCGGGGTCGTCGACCGGGACGAGCCCGAGATTGCGCTCCGCGAGCCAGTGCCCGAAGAAGCGCACCGGGTCGTCCGCCGCGGCGGGCTCGGGTACCGGGCCGCGCAGGATCTCGCTCAGGCAGGCGCGGAGCTCGTCCGCGAACGGCGACCTGGACTCCTGCGACCCCACCGCGAGGACCCGCGTCACCCGCGAGCGGGCGCCGCGGACACGGGGTCGGCGCGGTCTGCGCTGTCGCGGAGGTACTGGTGGACGAAGGCGATCGCCATGCTGCCCTCGCCGACGGCTGCCGCGACGCGTTTGACGGGGCTGAAGCGGACGTCGCCGCAGGCGAAGATGCCGGGGACGCTCGTCTCGAGCAGATACGGGTCGCGGTCGAGCTGCCATCGTCCGGCGGCGCGCAGGTCGGGGCCGGTGAGCACGTAGCCCTTCTGGTCGAGTGCGATCTCGGCCGGGAGCCACCCGGTCTCGGCGTCCGCGCCGATGAAGATGAAGAGCCCGGCCGACTCGAGCCGCGTCGTCTCGCCGGTCGCGTCGTCGCGGACGTCGATCGCCTCCAGCGAGGTGTCGCCGTGCGCGGCCGTCACCTCGGTCCGGAAGCGCACGTGGATGTTCCTGGCGGTGGCGAGCTGGTCGACGAGGTAGCGCGACATGCTCTTCTCCAGCGTCTCGCCGCGGTAGAGGATCGTCACGCTGCGGGCATGCGACGAGAAGTACAGCGCCGCCTGGCCGGCCGAGTTGCCCGCACCGACGATCTGGACGTCGAGGCCGTGGGCGTTCGGCGCCTCGCTGCGTGCCGCGCCGTAGAAGACGCCCTTGCCCGCGAGGCGGTCGAATCCCTCGATCTCGAGCTGCCGCCAGGAGACGCCGCAGGCGAGGATGATCGTCCGCGCCTGGAGGACGTCGCCGCCGTCGAGGTGGATCCGGTGCGCCGCGGCGTCGATCCGCGTCACCGACCGGGTGACGACGATCTCGGCGCCGAGCCTGCGGGCCTGGCGGAGCGCCCGGCTCGACAGCTCGTCGCCCGACACCCCCGACGGGAAGCCGAGGTAGTTCTCGATCCGCGACGAGGTGCCCGCCTGGCCGCCCGGCGCCTCGCACTCGATGCACAGCGTCTTCAGCCCCTCGGAGGCGCCGTAGACGGCGGCCGCCAGGCCGGCGGGGCCGCCGCCGACGATGACCGTGTCGTACTCCGCGGCCGCCGGCTCGGTGGCGATCTCGAGCAGCTCGGCCACCCGCCGCAGCTGCGGCCGCACGACCGTCTTGCCGTTGCCGACGCGAAGCGCGGGGTAGTCGCCCTCGTCCGGCAGCGCGCCCTCCCACTGCTCGGCGTCGGCGGGCACGTCGGGCTGGAGCCAGCGAAACCGGATCTGGTTGCGGTCGAGAAAGCGCCTCAGCTCCGCGCAGGAGGCATCCCAGCGATGCCCGAGCACGGTCGCCCGGTACGGGGCGGCCTCGGCCAGGCGCGCCCGCAGACCCTTCTCGCCGCCGAGCCGTTTCTGCACCAGTGCGTCGACGCGCCGCTCGACCTCCGGCTCGACGGCGGCGAGGGTGCGGTAGTCGTCGGGCTCGAGCCGAAAGACGCGGGAGGCCTCTGCTGCCCGGTAGCCGCCGGGCTGGGGCATGCCGAGCGCGACCGAGAGCTCGCCGATCACGTCACCCGGCCGTCGCTCGCCGATCACGCTCTCGACGCCGTCGACGAGCCTGACCACCTCGATCCGGCCCTCGAGCAGCCCGAACAGCACCGGCCCGTCACCCTCGTGCGCCGCATACTCGCCGGGCGCGAGCGTGATATCCGCCGACACGCGGCAGAGCCGCTCGCACGCGTCCGGCCCGATGTCCGCGAACACCGCGATCCGGGCGATCTCCTCCGCCGTCACCATCGAGCGCGCCCCTGCCGGACCGAGCGGCCGACGCTCGCCGCGCCCACCGGTATCCCGGCTCGTCGCGTGCGCGCCTGACTCGTGCCTCTCGCCACCGGGACAACCCTACTTCGCCGGCCGCGCGCACGTCTGCGGAGCCTCTCTCGCCGCCGAGCGCCTGCTCGCGCCCACAGCGCAGGCGTTGAAGGAGGCTTCCGCCGGGAGTACCGTGCCGGACATGGCAATCACGCTCCACCGGTGCTCGCACGAGGTGGAAGGCCGGGCCGTGTTGGCGCGTGCAGAAGGCGTTGGACGAGCAGGGGATCGACTACGTGGTCGTGAAAGGGCCGGCGCGCCCGGGCAAGCGCGCCGAGCTGCAGCGGCTCTCGGGGCAGAAGCTCTATCCCGTGATCGAGTTCGAGAACGGGTCGATCTACCGCGAGGAGTCGAAGGACATGGCCGCGACGATACGAGCCGGCAGGCTCGAAGCGAAGCGCGGCGACGCGCGGTAGCTCGACGGCTCCTACTGCAACGAGCTCGTACTCGTGCGACGGCCGGCGCGACCGACCGAGGTCGAGCGCGCGACCCGTCCGGGGACCGAGCCACAGCCCGTCAGCCGTTGCGCCGCCGACCCCGGCCGAGCGCCTTGAGGGCGATCACGACGATCGTGACGATCGAGATGGTGACGATGACGAGTCCTGGTGTGTCCACGTCGGGGACTTCCTCCTGATCCAGATTCCGCTCGAGTCCAGGGTGCCGACTCCGCGGCGGCGACTGGAGGGGTACCCGACGTCGTGCGCTGCGGAGCCCGAAGGAAGCCGTCCGGGAGCGACGATGCAGCCGAGCCCGCGCGCGACCCGCGCGACGTACGTCGACGGGCGCGGCTGCGAAACGCCGGTGAGTGAACTAGCCTGGCTGGATGGCGATGCTCGGGCGCGGACAGGGCGCCGAGGCAGGGCGCGCGTGAGCGGGGCCGCCGCCCTCGAGCGCGGCCGGAAGGCGTACGCCCGGCGTGCGTGGTCGGCAGCGAGCGAGGCGCTCGCGGCGGCGGACGAGGACGGCGCACTCGCAGCCGAGGATCTGGAATCGCTCGCGGTCGCGGCGTACATGCTCGGCCGGGTCGACGAGTTCCTCGCGACGCTCGAGCGTGCGCATCACGCGTACGTCGCCGCCGGCGAGTCGCGCCGCGGCGCGCGTGCGGCGGTGCATCTCGGCGTCAACCTGGCGATCCTGGGAGACGTCGCCCAGGCGGGCGGCTGGTTCGCCCGGGCGCAGCGGTTGGTCGAGCACGAGGAGGCCGACTGCCCGGAGCGGGGCTACCTGCTCCTGCCGCTCGCGTTGAGACACGAAGCGGCGGGCGAATACGCCACCGTCGCGGAGACCGCGGGCGCGGCGGTTGCGATCGGCGAGCGTTCCGGCGACCGCGACCTGTTCGCGCTCGGGGCGCATGTGCAGGGGAATGCCCTGATCAGGCTGGGCCGTCTGGAGGAGGGGTTCCGCTTTCTGGACGAGGCGATGCTGGCCGCGATCGGCGACGAGGTCTCGCCGATGGTGACCGGGATCGTCTACTGCGGTGCGATCGCGGGCTGCGAGGAGGCGTACGAGCTGCGGCGCGCGCGCGAGTGGACGGGCGTCCTGGCGCGCTGGTGGGAAGAGCAGCCGGATCTCGTCGCCTTCACCGGCCGCTGCCTCGCCCACCGGGCGGAGATCCTGCAGCTGCACGGCGACTGGCCGGAGGCGCTCGCGGAGGCGCGGCGGGCGCGGGAGCGCTGTGAGCGGGTGATGAACCGGCGCGCGGCCGGACAGGCGGCCTACCAGCAGGCGGAGGTGCTGCGCCGGCAGGGGGAGCTCGCCGCCGCGGAGGCCGCCTACCGGGAGGCGAACGCCTGCGGCCGCGAGCCGCAGCCGGGCCTGGCGCTGTTGCGGCTGGCCGAGGGCGACGCGCGGGCCGCGGGCGCCGCGCTCCGCCGTGCGCTCGGGGAGACCGTCCCGCCGCTCGCGCGCTCGCGGCTTCTGCCCGCGCTCGTCGAGGTCGCGGTCGCGCTCGGCGAGCTCGAGCAGGCTCGCAGCGCGTGCCGCGAGCTGAGCGAGATCGCGGACGGGTTTCCGAGCGCGATGCTGGGCGCGATCGCTGCCTACGTGCAGGGCTCGGTCGACCTCGCGGCCGGTGACGCGGATGCCGCGCTGGTGGCGCTGCGGCGGGCGCTGCGGGTCTGGCAGGAGCTGGCGGCCCCCTACGAGGCCGCCCGGACGCGTGTCCTCGTGGCGATGGCCTGCCGCGCGCTCGAGGACGAGGACACGGCGCTCCTCGAGCTCGAGGCGGCGCGGGCGATCTTCGAGGAGCTCGGGGCGCGGCCTGACGTTCGCCGTGTCGACGCCCTGGCGCGGGCCGACGAGGAGGACGCACACGGCCTGAGCGGCCGCGAGCTCGAGGTCCTGCGGCTCGTCGCCGCCGGCAAGACGAACCGCGAGATCGCGGCGACGCTCGTGCTGAGCGAGCACACGGTCGCCCGGCACGTCCAGAACATCTTCGGGAAGCTGCGCGTCTCCTCGCGGACGGCCGCGACCGCGTTCGCCTTCGAGCACGATCTGGTCTGAGCGCCGCAGTGGTCAGAAATGACCACGAGCGCGGGCGCGAAGTTGGTGGATCCGGGCGAAGTCGCCGCGCCCGCGGTCTCCTAGCCTCGGTGGCGTCAGCGAGATCGAGGAGGCGGGACGATGGAGCGGTTCGAGACGGTGATCGTCGGCGGCGGCCAGGCGGGACTCGCGGCGGCCTACCACCTGAAGAAGCGGGGGCACCGTTCGTGCTCCTGGATGCGGAGGAACGGATCGGCGACGCGTGGCGGAAGCGCTGGGACTCGCTCCGCCTGTTCACGCCGGCGAAGTACGACGGCCTGCCGGGCCTGCGGTTTCCCGCGCCCCGCTGGTCGTTCCCGACCAAGGACGAGCTGGGCGACTACCTGGAGGCCTACGCGGCGCGCTTCGAGCTGCCCGTCCGCACGGGCGTCTCCGTCGACCGGATCTTCCGAGACGGCGACCGCTACGTGCTCGAGTCCGGCCTGCAGACCTTCGAGGCCGACAACGTGATCGTGGCGACCGGAGCGCATCGCACGCCGAAGCTGCCCCCGTTCGCCCCCGAGCTCGACTCGCGGATCACGCAGCTCCACTCCGTCGACTACCGCAATCCCTCGCAGCTGCGGGACGGCGGCGTGCTCGTCGTCGGCGTCGGCAACTCCGGCGCCGAGATCGCGTTCGAGCTGTCGCGGACACACGAGGTCTGCCAGGCCGGTACCCCCTCGGCCGAGATCCCGGTCCGGCACGGCGGCGTCCCCTCACGGTTCGTGCTGCCCGTGATCCGGTTCCTCGGCAGGCACGTGATCACCGTCAGGACGCCGATCGGCCGCAAGGTGCGCCCGCGGTTCCTCGCAATGGCGGCGCCGTTGATCCGGGTCAAGTCGGCGGACCTCGCCGCGGCCGGCGTCGAGCGCGTCGCGCGCGTCGTCGGCGTCCGCGGCGGCCGGCCGCTGCTCGCGGACGGTCGCGTGCTCGACGTCGCCAACGTCGTCTGGTGCACCGGCTTCGGCTACGACCTCTCGTGGATCGACCTGCCCCTCCTCGCCGACGACGGGCAGCCGGCGCACACGCGCGGGGTCGTCCCCTCGGCGCCGGGACTGTACTTCGTCGGGCTCGTCTTCCAGTACGCGGCCGCCTCCGACGTCCTCCCCGGCGTCGGCCGCGACGCGGCGCACGTCGTCAGGCACCTGGCGACCGCCGGCAGGAGCCGCGCCGCCTCGCCCGCCGGGGACGCTGCGCTGGCGCTCGGCTCCGGCGGCCGCTGAGGCGCTGCGTCCGGCGCCGTTATCGAGTCGCGGCTTCGACGTCGACCGGTGCGAGCACGATGTCGTTCTCGACCGAGTACCAGTCGGTGTCGATGCCGGCGGGCGTGCCCGGATCGTCGGGCGAGCGACGGACGAAATCGCGAAGCAGCGACGGCTTGACCGCGAAGACCGCGTCCGAGTCGAGGTAGTCGCTCGCGGCGTCGAAGACGTGCGTGGCGAGGCTGCGATGGCCGGGCGCACGGGCGATCAGGTGGATGTGCGCAGGTCGCCAGGGGTGACGGCCGGCCGCGGCGAGCATCCTCCCGACGGGGCCGTCGTGCGGGATCGTGTAGGGCACGGGCCGGACGGCGAGGAAGGCGTAGCTTCCGTCGGCCCTCGTTCGGAAGCGCCCGCGCAGATGGTCGTCCGCCGACTCGGCGTCCTGCACGGCGTAGAGGCGGTTGTCCCCGTTCTGCCAGACGTCCAGCTCGGCGCCGGCGAGCGGGGTGCCGTCGACCGACAGAACGCGACCGTGGACCCACGCGGGGTCGCCGGCCGCGTGCGCGGCGATGCTCGCGCCGTACTCCCGGAGCGGCGAGCCCGGAACGTAGAACGGTCCGAGCACCGTCGACTCGGTCGCGCCCTCGGGCAGGGGGTTCTCGAGCGCGTCGACGAGCATCGAGAGTCCCAGCGCATCCGACCAGAGGATGAACTCCTGCCGCCGGTCGTCGGTGATGCGGCCGGTCTCGGTCAGGATCCGGATCGCCTGCTCCCACTCGGGGCCGGTGAGGCCGACGTCGATCGCGAACCCGTGCAGATGCCGCACGAGGCTCTCCATCACCTCGCGCAGCCGCGTCGGCGCAACCGCGTAGCTCGCGACGACGCTCTCGGTGATCTCGTCCGGTGCCTGCACCTCCGTCGGCGGTGATCCTAGCGTCACGAGGAGGCCTCTCTCGCGCCGGGGCTAACGCACCGTCCCGCGTTCTCAGGCCTGCGCGCCAGCCGGTCGCCGCGATCTCGGCGGCGGCATTCCGGGTTCGGGTGCACGAGCACGATCGGCGCCGGGCAGGCCGGCTGCAGCGCGATCGTGTCGTCGATCCGGGCATCGTCGCCGGCATCCACCTCCCCGTCGCGCGGCGACGCCTGCTGCCGCCACCGCTCGTCAGGAGCTACGCGCGTCGCTCGGGACCGGTTCTTGGCGGAGCGCGTAGCGGAGCAGGAGATGCTCGCCGCCGAGGCGGACGCCGAGCAGGTCTCCTGCGACCGCTGTGTCGGGCAGGAGCTCGAGCCCCTCGACCAGGCCGAGCCGCGTGCCGCCGCCGCCTCGGCCGGCGAGCACGGGCGAGACGGTCAGGAAGAGCTCGTCGAGGAGCCGGTCGCGCAGCAGCGAGCCGAGCACGTGCGGCCCCGCCTCGACGAGGACGAGCTCGTGCCCGCGGGCGCGCAGGAGCTCGACCGCGCGGCCGAGGTCGACGAGGGTGCCGGCGCCGAGCGAGACCGCCTCCGACGACGGCGGCAGCCGTCCACGCAGGCTCCGGGCCCCGCCGTCGGTGGTCAGGACGAGCGCGCCGCGCTCGAACGCGGGGTGGGCCGGGTCGACGGCGCCGCTCGCGGTGACGACGGCGAGCTCCGGCGTCGCCGCGCGTCCCCGGCGCAGCTCGGCGAAGGCCTCGCCCAGCTGCGGGTACGCGGTCTCCGGGAGCCAGGTCGAGCCGGGCGAGCCGGCGAGCGTGCCCGAGCCGATCACGATCACGTCGGCGCAGGCGCGCAGCAGAGCCATCACGAACCGGTCCGCCTCGCTCGCCGCCGCGATCAGCCGGTTCGAGTGCGCGAGCGCGGGGATGGAGACGACGCCGTCGATCGTCGTCACGAAGTTGGCGACGACGCGCGGCCGTTCGAAGCCGAGCGTGCCGCCGTAGAGCCGCGCGAGCGCGTCGGGGAGCGGCAGCGACGGCAGCCCTGCCGGCTCGTAGAGCAGCCGGAGCGGGTTCACTGCCGGTGCTGGCTCATCGGCCGGCCCGCACCTCGTGCAGGAACTCGCTGCGCAACTGCGGGTCGCGGTAGGCGCCGCGCCAGACGGTCGTGACGGTGCGCGAGTGCTCCTCGACGCCGCGCATCTGCGTGCAGAGGTGCGACGCGGCGAGATGGACGGCGATGCCCAGCGGGGCGACGAGGTCGGAGAGCGTGTCGGCGATCTGCTCGCCGATCCGCTCCTGGACGGTGAAGCGGCGCGCGTGGAGGCGGACGAGCCGCGTCAGCTTCGAGATGCCGATGATCTCGTCGCCGGCGACGTAGCCGACATGGGCGACGCCGTGAAACGGGAGCGCGTGGTGCTCGCAGAGGCTCGCGAAGGCGATCGGGCCCTCGACGATCTGCCCCGGGACCCCGTCGTGGCCGCCGGTCGCCTCGCTCGGGAACGTCGTCGCCAGCTTCGGGTCGCCGTCGTAGCCGGCGGTCGCCTCGTGGAGCGCGCGCAGGAACCGCTGCGGCGTCTCGCGCGTGCCGGGAGTGTCGAGGTCGAGTCCGAGCGCCTCGAGGATCTCTGCGAGGTGACGCTCGTACCGCTGCCACGCCTCGGGTGCGATCTGACGCCCCGGATGGAAGTCGACGACGCGGGCTGCGTCCGGGTTCACGGGCTTCCTCCTGTGCTTGTGGATACGAGGACGGGCTCCCGTCGGGCGGCCGCCTTGGCAAGGAGCAGCTCGCGCCGCAGCGCGAGCGGCCCCAGCGCCGCGGCGGAGCCGAGCGTGAGCCAGAGGTAGATCTCGGGGCGCCCCGCCACGAGACAGGCGCCGAGCGCTGCCAGCTGCGTCGAGAGGCCGAGGTTCGCGAGCAGCGAGACGCTGCGTGCGTCGTGGTACGCGAGCCGCTCCGTGCGGCCGGCGCCGCGCAGCCGCCGGGCGCAGAAGCGCTCGACGAGCCGGTCCTGCGGCGCGTAGACGAGGCCGTAGATGCGCGCGAGCACCGCCGCGGCGCCCGTCGCCGCCGGCATCGCCTCCGCCTGCTCGCCCCGCTCGCGCCGGTAGAGCCGCTCGAGGTTGAAGTCGACCCCGAGCACGAGCGTGAGGCAGGCGAAGGCGGCCGCCGCGAGCAGCGGCCGGCCGCTCGTCCAGCCGAGCCCGGCGAAGAGCGCGGCGTTCACGAGCAGGTCCGACTCCGAGTCGAGGTAGCGGCCGAAGACGGTCACGCGTCCGGTCAGCCGGGCGAGCTGCCCGTCGGCGTTGTCGAGCATCGTCTTCGCCTGCAGGAGGACGGCGGCGAGCACGAGGCGCCGGTCGGCGATCGCGACCGCGGCCGCGAGGCCGGTCGCGGCACCCGCGGCCACGACGGCGGGCGGAGGTACGCGCAGGGGCGCGAGCACGAGCACGAGCGGATGCGCAAGGGGACGGAAGACGTGCTCGCAGAGGAGCTCCGTCCCCCGGCGGTGCTTGCGCGAGCGCGCCAGACCGCCGCGTCCGGTCGTCGAGGGTCGGCGGAGAAGCGGCGCCGCCGAGGCCGCCCGTGCCCTACGCAAGCCGCTCGAGCTCCGCCTGGTCGAGCGGCTTGCCCGCACGGATCAGCTCACGCGCGGCGTCGGTCTTCCCCCAGACGTCCCAGAGCAGGAAGCCGCGCGGCCGCCGCTCCGCGTCCACGAAGGCGACGACGCCCTTGCGGTGCTCGTCCTGCCAGGCGGCGAGGCTCGGCAGCCGCGAGTCGAGCTCGCCGACGGCCTCGTAGCCGAGGTCGAACATGTCCGAGTAGAAGAACGGCAGATGCTCGTAGTCGAGCCCGGCGCCGGCCATGTTCGCACCGACCAGCCGCCCGTGGCTGCGCGCGTGGTCCTCGTGCTCGATCCGGCCGTCGCGACCGAGCAGCGGGATCGGGAGGTGCGCGACGTCTCCGGCGGCGAAGACGTCCTCGCGTCCGCCGACGCGGCCGCGCCCGTCGACGACGACGCCGCCGTCGACCGGCAGCCCGGCCGCCGCGGCCAGCTCGGTCGCCGGCTCGATCCCGAGACCCGCCACGACGACGTCGGCGGCGAGCCTCTCGCCCGCGCCCGTCGTGACGGCGCCGGTGCCGACCTCGGCGACCGACTCGCCGGCGCGGACGTCGACGCCGTGGTCGCGGTAGTAGTCGGTCACGAACGCGGCCAGCCCCGGGGGCAGGACGCGCGCGCCGATCGACGGCTCCGGGAAGAGGATCGTGACACGGCAGCCGGCACCCGCGAGCGCGGCCGCGAGCTCGGAGCCGATGAAGCCGCCGCCGATCACGACTGCGCGCGCGCCCTCGACGGCCGCCGCGCGGAGCCGCCGGTAGTCGTCGAGCGTCCGGAAGTAGACGACCTCGCGGTCGTCGCCGCCGAGGCGACGCGGCCGGCCGCCGGTCGCGAGCAGCAGCCGCTCCCAGCGGTACTCGTCGCCGGAGGCGTCGAGCGCCGTTCGCGCCTCGACGTCGATCCGCTCGAGCCGGCGTCCGAGCCGCAGCTCGACGCCGAGCTCCCCGGTGGCGAGCGCGACGGAGGACTCGTCGCCGCCGTTCCAGAGCTTCTTCGAGAGCGGCGGCCGCTTGTACGGGGGATGCGGCTCCTCGCCGACGAGGAGGATCCGCCCGTCCGGGTCGTGCTCGCGGATCCCGCGGCAGGCGGCGTCGGCGGTCATGCCGCCGCCGACGATCAGGTAGCTCGTCTGCTCCGTCATTCCGCGAGTCGCTCCGCGGCGACGAGCGCGAGCAGGCTCTCGTGCTCCTCCCGGCAGGCCGGGCAGCCCTCGAGGTGCGGCTGCAGGCCCGGCAGCAGGCGGTCGGCGTCGGCTCCGGCGAGCTCGAGCTCGACGTAGCGGTCGATCTGCTCGAAGCACTCGTCGCAGCCGACCTCCGGCCGGCCGGGGCCGAGCAGTCGCCGCAGCATCTCTTCCAGGAGCGGCCGGTCGTCGCTCACGGTTCCACCCCCTCCTCGTGCAGATGGGCGCGCAGCTTCGCCCGCGCGTCGTGCAGGGTCTTGTAGAGCGCGCCGCGGGTCGTCCCTAGCCGCTCGGCGAGGACGTCGATCGGGACGCCGTCGAGTGCGAGCCCGACGAGGACGCGCCGCTGGTGCGGCGTCAGCACCGTCTCGATCCCGCGCGTGATCGCCGCCAGCAGCGCCGCCTTCTCGGCCTGCTCGGCGGGTGCGGGAGCGCCGCTCGGCACGAGCGTCCAGCTCTCCGGGTCGAGCGGCAGCTCCCGCCGCTGCCAGGCACGTCCACGCAGCTTCACCGCGGCCTCGAGCAGCGCGAACTTGTACGCCCAGGTCGTGAACCGGCTCTCGCCGCGGAAGTCGTCGAGCCGCGCGAGCACCGCCATCGCCGCATCCGTCGCGGCGTCACGGGCGAGCGCGTCGAGCTCGTCGGCGCGAAGGTGCGGCAGCGAGCCGCGCCGCCGCGCCAGCTCGAAGCGGGTCGCGCGCAGGAGCAGCGCGTGCAGCCGCTCGACCGCTTCCTCGCGCTCCGGGCCGGTCGCGCGCAGCGGCGCGAGCCAGAGCTCCGCGTCGGCTGCGGCGGCGGTCGGCGGCACGGCGCGGCGGACCGAGGCCGTCACGCCTCCTCCTCGAGCGGCGCCAGGATCCGGGCCGCAAGCGGCGGCGGACAGCCGCTGTCGACGAGCTCGAGCAGCGCGTGCACGTCGCGGCGCGGATCGCGCGCCAGCCGGGCGGCCAGATGCGGCTCGAACCCCGCGGAGAGCAGCTGCTCCCGCCGCCAGCGGGCGACCTCCTGGGCTTCCTCGACTCGGTGAATCGTCCTCATCACCCTGTTCGTGTCGCCGTCGCCGGATTTCTTACCTCGCCGTGCCGGCCGCACCGGGCCGTGCCGGCCTCCGTGGCGTCTGCCGGCTGCACGGGCGAGGACGCCGGTGCGGCCCGCCGCCGCGCTCGGGGCGGCAGCCGCGCGGCCGGACGGGCCGAGCCGCGGCAGCTCCGGCGGCGGCCCGGCGGCGACGAGCAGGTCGTGCACCCGGCGCAGCCTCGCCCGCTCGCCCGGCTCGAGGGCGGCCGAGTCGACCGGTTCGCGTGCATCGGCCATCATGGGTCTCTACGCGTCCGCCGGGCGAGTGGTTCTCGGACCGGCAATCCGGGCGCGGGCTCGACGCCGTAGCTGCTGGTACCCGATCAGGAGGAATGCTCGTGACGCTCGCCCAACGCTTGCTGCTGGTGCCCGTACTCGCCGCCGTCACCCTCGCCGGCGGCCTCGGATCCGCTGCGCTCGGCTCGACCCGCGCGGACGACACGCTGCACGCGAAGGTCGGCCCCGGCTTCACGATCTCGCTCACCGCCGACGACGGCCGCCCGGTGCAGACGCTCGCCCCCGGCACCTACACGATCGAGGTCGAGGACGAGGCGTCGATCCACAACTTCCACCTGCTCGGCCCCGGCGTCGACCGGAGCACGGACGTCGCGGGAACCGGCAAGACGACCTGGACGGTGACGCTGCAGGCCGGCACCTACACCTTCCAGTGCGACCCGCATTCCTCGACGATGCACGGCAGCTTCAAGGTCGGCAGCGGCGCCGCGGCGACGACCACGACCGCCGCGAGCACGACGCCGAAGGCGCCGGCCGCCCGCGTCACGACCCTCGCCGGCTCGGTCGGCCCGGGCTTCACGATCAGGCTCAGCAAGGCGGGCAAGCGCGTCACGAGCCTGAAGGCGGGGCGCTACCGCTTCGTGATCAGCGACCGCTCGCGGATCCACAACTTCACGCTCGAGCGCAAGAGCGGCGGCCGCTTCGAGCGGGCGCTGACGAGCGTCTCGTTCCTCGGCCGCAAGAGCGTCGTGATCACGCTCGCACCCGGCCGGTGGAAGTTCTACTGCGCGCCGCACGAGTCGACGATGTTCGGCGTCTTCCGCGTCGTGCGGTGAGCGTGCGGCGCACGTCCGGCCGATGAACCGGCGTGTCGTACTGGTTGCGCTGGTCGCGGCGGCGGCGGGGATCTCGGCACCCGCCGCCGCCGCCCACGCGCGGCTGCTCCATTCGAGCCCCGCCGCCGGAGCGGTGATCGCGCACGCGCCCGCCGCGGTCAGGCTCGTGTTCGACGATCCCGTCCGGCCGCTCGACGGAGAAAGCGCCGTCGGCGACGACGGCGGCTCCGTGCTCGCGGGCCCGGCGCGGCTCGCCGCCGGCGACGACCACGTTCTCGTCCTGCCGCTCCGACCGCGCCTCGGCGACGGCGGCTACACGGTGCGCTGGCGCATCCTCTCCGACGACGGGCACGTCGAGGAAGGCGTGCTCGCGTTCGCCGTCGGCGTCGGCGTGCCGCCGCCGACGCCTGTGCTCGCTGCCGGAACGGCGATCTCGCCGGAGCGGCTCGTCGACCGCTGGCTCCTGCTCGCCGGCGTGCTGATCGCGGCCGGCGTGGCGCTGTTCCGGCTCGTCGTCCTCGACCCGGCCGCTCGGGAAGGGGGGTCGACGCCGTCGACCCTCCGGCGGCGGCTGGATCTGCTCGCGGCGTCCGGCTTCGTGCTCGCGGCCGCCGGGGCCGTCCGCCTCGCCGCCGGCGCGACCCTCGAGACCCGCGCCGGCCGCGTCGAGGCTGCCGGCGCAGTCGTGGCCGCCGTCGGCGCCCTCACCGCAGCGGGCGCCCGGAAGCACCGCCGCCTCGGGCGCCTGCAGGGAGCGGCGGCGCTCGCCCTGGCGGCCGTGCCGACGCTGTCGGGGCACGCGCTCGACGCAGGGCAGGACGCCGCGCTCGCGATCCCGGCCGACTACCTGCACGTGCTCGCGGCGGCGGCCTGGATCGGCGGCGTCGCCTCGCTCCTGCTCGCCCTCCGCGCCGTCGGCGAGCCGTCGCGCGCGCAGCTCGGACGCCGCTTCGCGCGGCTCGCCGTCACCTCGGTCGCGGTCGTCGCGCTGACGGGAGCGGCGCGCGCGGCAGGCGAGCTCGGCGACGTCCAGCAGCTCTGGAGCTCGAGCTACGGCCGGACCCTGCTCGCGAAGAGCGCCCTGCTCGGCGCGCTCGTCGCGCTCGGCTGGCGCAACCGGCGGCTGCTGGCACTCGACCGCCTGACGGGCCTGCTGCCCGCGCTCCGCGCCGAGGCGGTCCTGTTCGCCGCTCTGGTCGGAGCCGTCGCGCTCCTGACCTCGCTCGCGCCCGGCCGTGCGCTCGCACCGCCCGCGCACGCCGCCGCGCCGGCCCGAGCGCCCGCACGGGCCGCCGCCGTCGCCGCCGGCAGGTGCGGTCGTCCTCGCCCGGCAGGCCGACGACCTCGCGATCGCGCTCGCTCTCGCCCCCGGCCGCGGCCACACCACCGCGACCGTCACCGCGCTCGCCCAGGACGGCACCGGAGCCGCCGTCGACGTCTCGATCGGCGGCGAGGAAGCGGCCACCTGCGGCAGCGGCTGCTTCCGCACCGAGCTGCCGTCCCCGCCGCCCCGGCGGATCGGCGTCGAGGTCGCGCGTCCGGGCCGCCCGACGCGAACGATCGGCTTCCGGCGGCCCCTCGAGTGGCCCGCACCTCCCGCGACCGCGCTCGCCCACGCGGCCGCTCGAGCCTTCCGCGGGCTCCGCACGGTCACGATCCACGAGACGCTCGCCGCGGACGCCGGCCACGTCCAGCGAACCGTCTTCCAGCTCGCCGCACCGAACAAGCTCAGCTACCGGATCGCCCACGGCCCGAGCGGGATCGTGATCGGCGGCGACCGCTGGGACAGAACCGGAGCCGGCCCCTGGAAGAAGTCGCCCCAGACGCCGCTCCCGCAGCCGACGCCCTTCTGGCAATCCGTCGCAGACGCCCACCTGATCGCCGAGGAGCGCCGCGCCGGCCGGCGCGTCGACGTCGTCTCCTTCTACGACCGCGCCGTCCCGGCCTGGTTCACCGTCCGCATCGACGCCCGCACGAGGCTCCCGCGTCGAGCTCGAGATGACCGCGGCCGCACACTTCATGCACCACCGCTACAGCCGCTTCGACGCGAGCACGCGGATCCGCCCTCCCGGCGGACGCGCGGCCGACCCGGTTCCGGGAACCTGAGCCGCGCCGGGTCGAGCTTGCGGGTCGGCGGAGCGCCAGGCGGGCTCGGGGGGTTTCGTCGCGCTCCCGACGGGCATAACGGCCTGCCGCTCGGCCGGGTGGCTTCGACCGGACGCGTCGCCGGCGCGTAGGCGGTCCGTCGGCCACGCTTCCCGACCCGCGGCGCGAGGCGTACGCACTTCGAGAAGGGGAGGTTCTGGTCATGCGTAGGCGTTTCGAGCTGCCGCGGTGGCGGCTCTCGACGGCGGTGGTGGTCGCTCTGGCCGTCCTGGTGGTTCCGGCGGCGCTCGCCCTGGGCGGCGATGCGCTGGTGACGGTCGGCAGCCCGCAGGGGCCGCAGGCCGATCACGAGGGCACTCAGGTCAACTCGTTCGCGCAGAACAAGCAGAACGAGCCCTGGGTGGCCGTCAACCCGGTGCAGACGGACATCGTCGCCGCCGGTTCGAACGACGAGATCGACCTCGAGCTCTGCAATGCCGGCGATCCGAGCACCTGCCCGTTCACGGCCGGGGTCGGCGTCTCCGGGATCTATTTCTCCACCGACTCCGCCCGGTCGTGGATGCAGCCGACCTACACGGGCTGGTCGGCCCGGCACTGCCTCGGTCCGGATCCCTGTGACCCGCAGGTGGGGCCGATCGGGACGCTGCCGAACTACTACGAGGCGAAGCTCGTCGCCGACGGCGATCCTGCGCTCGCCTGGGGCCCCGTGCCGGACGGCAGCGGCGGCTTCAGCTGGGACCGGCAGCGGCTCTACTACGTCAACCTGACCTCGAACCTCGAGGGCGGCCCGGCCTCGCGGACGACCTTCCGCGGCGCCGAGGCGATCGCGGTCTCGCGGCTCGACTCCGACCAACTGGGCGCGGCGATGGCCGGTGACAACGGCGCCTGGAAGGCGCCGGTGATCGTCTCGCGCCAGAACTCGGCGCTCTTCTCCGACAAGGAGGCCGTCTACGTCGACAACGTCGAGACGAGTCCCTATTTCGGTCGCGCCTACGTCTGCAACGTTGCGTTCCGCGGCGCTGCCGGCTCGGAGCCGGTGATGGTGGCGGTGTCCGCCGACGGCGGCGACACCTGGCGGCAGCGGCAGATCTCGGCGGCCACCAACAACAACCAGACCGGCGGGCGCCAGGGCTGCTCGATCCGCACCGGCAGCGACGGCGTCGTCTACGTCTTCTGGGAGGGCACCGACATCAAGACCGGTCAGTCGGTCGTCTTCCTCGCCCGTTCGTTCGACGGCGGCTCCACGTTCGAGCGGCCGCGGTCGATCGTCAGCCTGGTCGACTGTGGCCTGCCGGATCCGGCGACCGGCCGGCTCAGCTTCGACGGGATCGCCGGCGCCCGCACCGACAGCTTCCCGCTGGTCGACATCGCCAACGGGCGGCCGTACGGGGCCGGCACCCCCTCGGACGAGCTCGTCGTCACCTACTGCGACGGGCCGACCACGATGAGCGACGCACCCGAGCGGGCGGCCGTGATCTGGTCGACCGACGGCGGCGCGAACTGGAGCGACCCGGTCGATGCAGCACCCGCGGGCGACCGGCCCGACTTCCCGGCGATCGCGATCTCTCCCTCGGGGGGCGACGTCTACGTCACCTACACGAACTTCACGGTGCCGTGGCAGGACAACGTCACCGCCGAGCGGCCGGCGCAGGGCGTCGTCCTTCGCGCCTCGGTGGGTGCCGATGGTGCTCCGGGCGCCTTCGGCGAGCTCTACCGCGGGCCGACCGGCGATGCCCGCGGCTCGAGCCAGAACGGGCTGACCGCCGGTTTCCTCGGCGACTACAACTACGCCTGGGCGACCGACGACTATGCCGTCGCGGTCTGGAACGACGTCCGCAACACCAACGCCTGCGACGCGATCCAGGACTACCGCGGCGCCTTCGTCGAGGCGGTCACGAGCGGTCGCGCCCAGCCGATCGAGGAGGGCGACGAGTCCGACCTCGGCGCCGGTGACACCGGCAACAAGGGCAACGGCAAGGGCAAGGACGCCAAGCCGGGAGCGGGGCCGACACTGCCGACTCCGCCGGCCGTGAACACGGCCTGCCTCGGCACCAACTTCGGCAACTCGGACATCTACAGCTTCAGCACGGCCGGAAGCTGAGTCTGCTCGCTGCGGGGGCGGGTGGAGGTTCTCCTCCTCCCGCCCCCGCAGGGCTCCCGCGGCGCACGTCGCGCTCCGATCGCCGTCGATCGTCCGCCGAGGCCAGGTGCGCGCTCGAGCTCGCGGGCGGGTCGCGGCTGGAGGGCGAGCGGCTGCTTCGTCATCGCGGCGGTGCCGGCCGCGCCGGCGACGAGGCCCCGGAGCACGGCGCAGCCCGCGCCCCTGTCCCGGCTGACGGTGTCGGCGTGTCGACGGGGCGCCGCGGCTAGAAGCTCGAGAGCGCGGCGGCCGTGTAGAGGACGCCGAACAGGCAGGCGAACGAGCCGAGCGCGGGGATCGCCGCGGTCAGCAGCCGCCGCGCGGCCGCCAGGCCGAGCAGCCGCCCGACCGCGGCCGTGAGCATCGTCATCGAGAGCGCCGTCCCGGCGGCGAGGATGAGCAGCGCCAGCATCGCGAGGGCACGCCCGGGTACCGCGACCACGATCAGGACTGCGACCGCGCCGCTGCCGGCGGTTCCGTGGACGAGCCCGATCGCGAACGCCTGCGCAGGCGAGCGGAGGACGTGCGCGTGCCGGTGCTCGGGCGCCGCGGCGTGGGAGTGGAGATGGGCGTGGCGCGAGCCGGCGTGCTCGTGGACGTGCGTGTGGAACGCCCCGCGGCGCCAGCGGACGAGCAGTCGCACGGCGAGGACGACGATGATCGCGCCGATCAGCGTCTCCGCGGCCGCCTCGACGACGCCGGGCAGGTACGAGCGGAGCACGAGCATCGGGAGTCCGAAGAGGAGCAGCGTCGTCGCGTGGCCGGCGCCCCACGCCGCCCCGAGCCGCGCCGCCGCGCGCGTCGCCCGCTCGCGGGTGCCGGCGACCAGCGTCGAGACGGCGACGAGGTGGTCCGGGTCGGACGCGTGGCGGAGGCCGAGCAGGAACGCGACCAGGACGACGACGCCGCTGCCGTGCCCCGCGGCCAGCCCGCTCAACCACTCGTCGATCCCGAACATGCCGGTCCCCCTTGGACCTAACCACCTATGGACTAACCAATAGACCCTCTGTAGACTAGCGCACCATGAACACCGGCGAGCAGCAGCTCGGATCCTGGCACGAGCAATCGTATGTCGCGCAGTGGGCGGACGAGGACGTCGTCGCCGACATGCTCGACCTGCCGCGGAAGCTCTCGGCCGCGCTGGTCGCGGACGACGGCGTCGAGGTCGAGCACGTGATCGACCTCGGCTCCGGGCACGGCCCGTACCTCGCGCTCTTCCTGCGCACCTTTCCGGCTGCGCGCGGCACCTGGGTCGACTCCTCGGAGCCGATGCTCGAACTGGCGCGCGAGCGGCTGGCGGAGTTCGGCGACCGGATCGAGTACGTGGTCGCCGACGTCGAGCGGCTCGCGGAGGTCGAGCTCGAGCCGGCGCAGGTGATCGTCAGCTCGCGCGCGCTCCACCACTCCTCGCCGGAGGTGCTGACGGAGATCTACCGCGCCTGCTTCGAGGCGACCGCGCCCGGCGGCTTCCTCTTCAACCTCGACCACGTCGGCGCGCAGGGCGAGTGGGACGGGCGCCTGCGCTCGATCCGCAGTCAGTTCGTCGGCAAGCGCCGCAGCGAGCTCGCGCCGCACCGCGACCCCGACCGGCTCGCGACGATGGAGGAGCACCTCGAGCGGATCGCGGCGGCGGGCTACGAGACGCCGGACGTGGCCTGGCGGATGTTCTACACCGTGCTGCTCGCCGGCCACCGCGCCGGGCACTGATGTGCTTCGAGCCGGACGCCCGGCCGCCCGAGGCGCCGCGGACGGGGCTGTCGGCCGGCGTCGAGCGGCTGACGCTGACCGCCGCCGACGGCAACGTCTTCGCCGCGACGCTCGCGCGGACGACGGCCGAGCCGGCGCCCGGCGTCGTCGTGCTGCCGGACGTCCGCGGCCTGCACCCGTACTACGAGGCGCTCGCGGACGCGCTCGCGGGAGCCGGCGTGCACGCGCTCGCGATCGACTTCTACGGCCGCACCGCCGGCGCCGAGCACCGCGACGGGGACTTCGACTTCGCGCCGCACCGCGCCGCGGCGACCGACGCCGGCCTCGCCGCCGACGTCGGCGCGGCGACCGCCGAGCTTCGGGAGCGCGGCGCGACCCGCGTCTACGTCCTCGGTTTCTGCTTCGGCGGCCGCGGCGCCTTCATGCAGGGCACCCGCGAAGACGTCGCCGGGGTCGTCGGCTTCTACGGCTGGCCGGCCCGCACGGAGGAGGGCGGCTCCTCGCCGGTCGAGGAGGCGCGCGCCGGCCGCTTCCGCGCGCCGGTGCTCGCGCTCTACGGCGGCGCCGACGAGAAGATCACGCCCGCGGACCAGGAGGCGTTCGCCGTCGCGCTGAGCGAGAGCGGCGTCCTCCAGGAGACCGTGGTCTACGACGGCGCCCCGCACGGCTTCTTCGACCGCGCGATGACCGAGCACGCGGATGCCTGCGCCGACGCCTGGTTCAGGGTGCTTCGGTTCGTGGGGCGGCCGCCAGCGTCCGCCTAGCGGGGATCGCGAGCAGCAGGTAGAGCGCGAGGAACCCGAGCGGGACGACGACGAACATCGTCTTGATCCCGACGAGGCCGGCGACGACGCCGCCGATCACCGGCGCGACGATCTTGCCCAGGTCGAGCCCGCCGTAGAGGAACGCCGCGACGAGGCCGTGCTGCCGCTCCTCGGCGCCGGCGCTGTCGAACGCGTCGGCCGAGCCGGTCACGCGCAGGAGCCCGCGCGAGACGCCGGCGAGCGCGAACAGCGGGATCTGGAAGGCGAAGGAGCCGATCACGCCCGGGATTCCCGCCGTCGCGGCCGCGCCCACGACCACGAGCGGCAGCGTCAGCGCGGCTGCGTCGAGCCGCCGGAAGAGGGAGCCCGAGCCGAAGCGCGAGAACGACGACGCCCAGGAGCGGACGCTCGAGAGCGCGCCGATCTGCGTCAGCGAGAGGCCCGCCCCGAGCGCGATCACCGGATGGAACGTGTTCGTGATCGCGTTCATCGCGTTGATGAAGAACATGACGAGCACCCCGACCCAGACCGCGAGCGGCATCTCGGTCAGCAGCGCCAGCGAGGGCCGCTCCCGCCGCCGAGGGGTCTCGAGTTGCGGGGCGGTCTCGAGCCGCTCCCCGTCCAGCGCGCGCACGGTGTGCGCGGTCAGGATCGCGCCCACGAGCGGCGTCGCCGCCAGCAGGAAGAAGGTGGGGCGAAGGCCGGCGAGGTCGGCGATGCCGCCGCCGAGCACGCCGCCGGCGACGTTGCCGAGCGCGGTCGCGCCGGAGAACCAGCCCATCGCGACCGCCGTCGACGCGCCGCCGGGCGGCCGGGCGACGAGCAGCGCGAGCTGCGTCGTCGTCGCGATCGACCAGCCGAGGCCGTTGATCGCCATCAGCACGCCGAGGACGACCGCGTTGGCGGTGAAGGGGACGAGTGCGAACGCGGCGGCCGAGAGCGCGCCGCCGGCGAGCATGAACCGCCGCCCGCGCGCGACCGAGTACGCCATCCCGACCGGGACGCGGGCGGCGAGCGCGGCGATCCCGATCATCGCGATCACCGCGCCGATCGCGGTCGGTCCCAGCTGCGCCTTGCGGTGCAGATAGACCGGCATCAGCAGCTGCAGCGCGCTGCCGCCGGCGACGAAGAGGAAGACCGAGAGGTAGACCGGGACGAGTCCTGCCAGGACCCGCCGCCGGGAACCCTCCCTAGTCACGCGCGGGCATCAGCGAGAACGCGCTCTCGCCGAAGGTGACGGTCACCTCCGTCTGCGCCGGGATCGAGACGGTCGAGTTGCAGCGGGCCCGGATCTCCCGGCCGCCGACCGAGACGACGTGGTCGACGGACTCGCCGAGGAAGGCCCGCGCCTCGACGCGGCCGCGCCACACGTTCGGGCCCGTCCCGTTGAGGTTGGTCGAGATCACGATGTGCTCGGGCCGTGCGGAGGCGACGACGGCGTCGCCGGGCGCGAACTCGCGGTCGGAGGGGACGCGCAGGTCTCCGTCGGATGTGCGGACGACGTAGATCCGCCCCTGCCGCTCCTTGACCGTGCCGGCGATGAAGTTCGAGGTGCCGATGAAGTCCGCGACGAAGCGTGAAGCGGGCTGCTGGTAGATCTCGCGGGGCTTGCCGATCTGCTCGATCTTGCCCTCGCGGACGACCGCGATCCGGTTCGACATCGCGAGCGCCTCGACCTGGTCGTGCGTGACGTAGATGGAGGTGATCCCGAGCTCGCGCTGGAGCCGCTTCAGCTCGAAGCGCATCTCGTCGCGCAGCTTCGCGTCGAGGTTCGAGAGCGGCTCGTCCAGCAGCAGGAGCGGCGGCTCCATCACGAGCGCGCGCGCGAGCGCGAGCCGCTGCTGCTGCCCGCCGGAGAGGGCGGTCGCCTGCCGGTCGGCGAGCTGGTCGAGCTGGACGACGGCGAGCGCGCGCTCGACCCGCTCGCGGATCTCGTTGCGCTTCGGCCGCTTCCGCCGCGACAGCACCTGGAGCGGGAAGGCGACGTTCTTGAAGACGTTCATGTGCGGCCAGATCGCGTACGACTGGAAGACCATCCCCAGGTGCCGGTCGCTCGCCGGCACGCGCACGCGCCGCTGCGACGAGAAGAGGACGCGGTCGGCGATCGTGATCTCGCCCGAGTCGGGCATCTCGAGCCCCGCGACACAGCGCAGCGTCGTCGTCTTGCCGCAGCCGGACGGGCCCAGCAGGGTGAAGAGCTCGCCCTCGGAGACGTCGAGCGACAGGTCGTCGACCGCGAGCACGCGACGCACCTTCTCACCGCGCGCCGGCGGGAACGACTTCGTCAGGTTCTCGACTTTCAGCACTGCTCATCCCTCCCTGACGCCGATCTTGGCGCCGAGCTTGTAGGCGACTCCGACCAGCACGACGAGCGCGCCGACCATCATCATCCCGAGCGCCGCGAGCTGCGGCAGCTCGCCGTTCTGGTACTGCTCCCAGATCACGATCGAGAGCACCTCCTTGCCCGGGGAGTAGAGGATGATCGTGCTCGAGAGCTCCCGCACGGACACGATCACGATGTAGATCCAGCCCGCGACCATCCCGGGCACGAGCAGCGGCAGGAGCACCCGCCGGAAGGTCTGCAACCAGCCGGCGCCGCTCGTCTGCGCCGACTCCTCGAGCTCACGTCCGATCTGGAACATCGAGGTCGAGGCGTAGCGCATCCCGTAGGGCATGTAACGGGTCAGGTAGGCGAAGAAGAGGATCCAGAGCGTCCCGTAGACCGCGATCGGAAGCCGCAGGTACACGAACAGCATCGCGACGCCGAGCACGAGCCCGGGGATCACGAGCGGCAGAAAGGCGAGGCTGTCGATCAGCCAGCGCCCCCGCAGGTTCGTCCGGACGACCACCCAGGCCGCGACCGCCGCAAGCAGCATCACCGTCGTCGCCGACCCGAGGCCGAGGACGATCGAGTTCTTGACCGCCTGGAGCGCGACGTCGCCGTGGATCACGTCGCGGTAGGGGTCGAGCGACATGTTGTGGAGCGTCGCCATCGTCGGCGGCGAGTAGAACCGCTGCGTCGAGGCGTAGGCGAGGATCGCCAGCGGCGCCAGCACGGCGATCACGAAGTAGAGGAGCACGAACGCGGTCGCCGGCCAGCGCCAGACCCCGAGCCCGATCGGCCGCGGCCGGAAGCCCTTGCCGCTGACCGTCTGGTACGAGCGCGCGCGGCGCGAGAGCCTCGAGTGCCAGAGCACGCCGAGGGTCGTCAGCACGAGCAGCGACATCGCGTACGCGCCCGCCTCGCTGTAGTTCGGCGGCACGGCGTGGAGGACGCGCCAGATCCGCGAGGTGAAGACCCAGACGCCGCCCGGGAGGCCGAGCAGCGCCGGCACCTCGAACGACTCCAGCCCGCGCACCGCGATGATCAGGATCGCGGCGTACAGGGCCGGCCGCGCCAGCGGCACGGTGATCCGCCGGATCACGGTCGGCAGGGAGGCCCCGCTCATGATCGCGGACTCCTCGAGGGCGGGATCCATGGCACGGAACGACGCGACCATCAGCAGGAAGACGAGCGGGGCGAGGTGGAGGCCCTCGACGACGATCATCCCCTTCATGCTGAAGACGTTCAGCGTGTGGCCTCCCGTCAGCGGCTCGATCACGTGCTGGTTGAGGACGCCGATCTGCGGGCTCGCGAGGAAGATCCACGAGATCGTGTGCAGGATCCCGGGGATGATCAGCGGCACGAGCGACGCCGCGAACATCAGCGGCTTCAGCGGCACGTCCGTCCGCACGATCAGGAAGGCGAGCGTCGTTCCGAGCGTGACCGCGACGACGGTCGACCCGAGCGCGAACTCCAGCGAGCTCACGGCCATCGAGGTCAGGCCGATCGTCGAGTACGCGTGCCGGAAGGCCGCCAGCGTGAACGAGCCCTCCTGGACGAACGTCTGCCAGAGGAGGAAGCCGAGCGGGACGAGCGCGAGGTAGGCGACCGTCGCGGCGACCGAGACGACGATCAGGTTCCGGGCCGAGAGCAGGCGGCGAAGCGCCTCCCCCGAGGCCTGGACGCGCGGTTGGGCTGCGATCGTCGCCACGGCGGGGAACCCGGGGCGGAGGCTACCGCTCCTGCGCCGTCTCCGCGACCTGACCGTCCTGCGCCGGCACCGCGTCCACCATGTAGTCGGTGCCCCCGCCGAGCCTGAGCTGGGTCGGGTGCCGCTCGATCTGGTGCATGCGCATGTGCCGGATCAGGCCGGTGTCCTGGATCGCCAGGTAGCGGGCCGGCTCGTCCGGGTCGGCGTTGAAGTGCTGGTGCCAGGCCCACACCGGGGGCGAGAAGAGCATGCCCTCGCTCCAGTCGACCCGCTGCTCGGGCTCGCCCTCGTAGTTGACGATCGAGTAGCCGTGGCCCTTGACGATGTAGATCACCGCCTCGGTCGTGTGGCGGTGGCGGACGGAGTTGCCGCCCGGGGCGAGCTCGGCCAGGTGCGACGAGAGGACGCGGTTCTCCGCGAGCTCGAACCAGAGGCCCTTGTTGTTGCGCCACGGGCGCTTGACGAGCTCGATCGTGCGCAGGTCATCCGGCACGACGAGGCCGCGGATGGGCGGGTTCTGGCGGTTGAACTCGTCGCGCGCGGCGATCTCCGACGCGTCGACGTTGTCCCGCACGAACACCTGCTCAGGGATGTCGAGATCCTCGGGCCACTCGCCCATGCCGTTCCTCCTCTGGTCGCTCCGATTCCGTTCGCGGCGAGCCTACCACATTTGGACTAACCATTGAACCAGGGCAAGGCCGCGTCCGGCGAGGCAGGGAATCGCGCCGAGCGGAAGCGTGCGGAGAGCGGATTTTCCGGCCGGAAGCGGGCTCAATCCGGCTGGCAGACGACGTCGACGAGGGCGGGGCGGCCGTCGCGGAGGACGACTTCGGCGGCGCGCCGGACGGCGGCCTGCACCTGCTCCGGGTCGTCGATCGGGCCCTCGCCGTGCCAGCCGAGGCCGCGCGCGACCGCGGCGAAGTCCGGCGCCGGCTTGTCGATCTCCATGCCGATGTAGGCGCGGGAGACGTCGGTGTCGCGGTGGCGCGCGATCCGCTCCTGGTGCTCCCAGTCGTTGTAGTAGGCGCGGTTGTTGAACATGACCGCGAGCAGCGGGATCCGGTGGTACGCGGCGATCCAGAGCGCGCCGAGGTCGAACATCAGGTCTCCGTCGGGCTGCAGGTCGACGACGAGCCGCCCCGAGCCCTTGTGGGCGAGGCCGACGCCGAGGGAGATGCCGACCTGCGTCGCGGTGCCGAGGCTCGCTCCCGGATGGCGGTAGGGGCGGTCGAAGTCCCAGACCTTCGGCGCCCAGCCGCTCGCCGTGCCCGCGGTCAGCACCCAGTCGTAGTCCTTGACGACCTCCCAGACGTCGTGCGCGAGCCGCGAGGTCGAGACGGGGGACATGCCCGCCTCGCGCTGGGCCTGCTCGCCCCATGCCCGCCAGGTCTCCTCGTGGAGCTCGGCGAGCCGCCGCCGCCAGCCGTCGCGCGCGTTCCCGTCCAGCTCCCGGCAGAGGTCGAGCAGGAGCGGCAGCGCGACCGACGTGTCGGCGGTCACCTGCAGGTCGGTCTCGTGCAGTTGCGCGTGGTCGTGCGACCAGGCACCGATCCCGAGCTCGTTGAAGCCGACGTCGAGGATCGCGGCGCCGGGCGGGATCAGCGACTGGATCGCGCGCGTCGTCCGGTCGAGCCTCTGCGTCCACTTGCCCATGTCCTTGACGTCGACGAAGAGGACGCAGTCGCTCTCGGGCAGCAGCTCCGTCGTGACCGCGTGCGGGTGGCGGTTGGGGAAGTTGAGCCGCCAGCCCGTGTCGATCACGCCGCAGCCGAGCAGCTCCGAGAGCTCGGTCAGCTGGCCGAAGGCCTTCGGGTCGCGGCCGGCGTAGGCCGTCACGAGCACCGGCCGCTCGGCCGCGCAGAGGCGCTCGGCGAGCTGCCGCAGGGCCGCCGGGTCGGGCCCGACCGGCGCCGGCGTCCTCAGGCGCTCCCAGTCCGGCAGCGGCACGTCGCCGACCTCGTCCTCCTGCAGCCCCGCGTCGAGGGCGATGTAGACCGGCCCCTGCGGCGCGGCGGAGGCGATCCGATAGCCGCGCAGCACCGACTCCGGCACCGACGCGACCGACGCCGGCTGGTCGTCCCACTTCGTGTAGTCGCGGACGACGTTGCCCTGGATGTTCGCGGTGTGGATCCAGTCGATGTTCGGACGCCGGCGGTCGTAGGCCATCGGGCCCGCGCCGCCGAAGACGACGACCGGGGCGCGGTCGATCCAGGCGTAGTAGATGCCCATCGTCCCCTGGAGCAGGCCGACGATGTCGTGGAGGATGCATGCCGCCGTCTCGCCGGTCGCCTTCGCGTACCCGTGCGCGATCCCGACCGCGACCTTCTCGTGGTTGGCCGTGATCAGCTCGGGGTCGTTGCCGCCGTAGTTGACGAGCGAGTCGTGCAGCCCGCGGTAGGAGCTGCCCGGGTTGAGGGCGACGTAGCGGAACCCGCACGCCTTGATCGAGTCGACCATCACGTCCGAACCGAAGCGTCGCGTCATCTACGGCTTCTCCTTTTGCGTGAACCAGTCGGTGGGGAGCTCGCGGCCGAGGCCCTCGGCGCGCGCCGCCTCGTAGACGACGCGCGCGACCGCGGCGAACTGCACGCCGAGGCCGGAGGAGGCGCCCGTGCCGCCGCCCGTGAACAGGGTGATCTCGTCGGGGGAGCGGCGCCCGGCGCGCCCGGCGAGCACCTCGCCGAGCTCGACGGACGCGCGCTCGAGCCGGCGGCGCTCGCTCGAGGCGCGCGGCTCGTGGCCGGGAGCGAAGTGGTGTGTCGCCTCCTCGCGGCTGCGGACGACGACGAGGTCGGCGCGCCTGATCGTCTCGACGTCCAGCTCGTGGCCCTGCACCGAGCCGACGTGCTGGCCCGGCTCGAGCCAGGCGCCCTCGAGCACGGGCTCGTAGGCGTTCGTCGCGAGCGCGACGACGTCGGCGCCGGCGACCGCCTCGCGGGCCGATTCCACCGGCGTCGCGCCCGCTCTGTGACAAAAAGTCACAAGCTTCTCGCGCGTCGGTCCGTAGACGCGGATCTCGTCGAGCTCGAAGACGGCGCGGAGTCCCTCGATCTGCGTTTCCGCCTGCCAGCCGGCGCCGACGACGCCCGCGACGCGGACATCCGGCCGGGCCAGCGCGCGCGCCGCGAGCGCGCTCGTCGCGCCGACCCGGCGGCGCTGCAGCTCGCCGTCGTTGAGGAGCGCGAGCGGCACGAGCGTCTCGACGTCGAAGAGGAGGACGAGGCCGACGTAGCGGCCGCCGGGCGCCGCCGGGAGCTTGAATCGCCGGCCCTCGTGCTCGTGCGTCAGGTCGGACGTGACGCGCAAGGCGTGGACGCCGTGACGCGGCAGCGCGCCGTCCATCGTCTTCAGCAGGTAGTGCCGCCCCTCGCCGAGATCGGTGTAGGTGTGCGAGCGCGGGCGGTTGACGGCCCGGCCGTTCGCGTAGTCGAGGAACGCCTCCTCGAGCGCGGCGACGCAGGCGCGCATCGAGAGCACGGCCCGGACGTCGTCGTTGTCGAGCAGCAGCGTCACGCCGCCGCGTAGTCTATGGTCTTACCATTGAGCCGTAACGTCGGACTGCTCGGATGTGGACGGATGGGGGCCGCGATGGGCGGGCACCTCCTGGCCGCCGGCGTGCCGCTCGCGGTCTACGACCCCGTCGAGGAGGCGCGGCGGCCGCTCGTCGAGCAGGGCGCCGTCGAGTGCTCCGGCCCGGGCGAGGTGGCGGCCCGCTCCGACCTCGTGCTCGCCGTCGTCGTCGACGACGCGCAGGTGCGCGAGGCGATCGGCGCCTGCCTGGAAACCGCCCGTCCCGGGACGATCCTGGCGATCTGCGCCTCCGTCCGGCCGGACACCTGCCGCGAGCTGGCCGCGCGCGGCGCCGAGCGCGACGTCGTCGTGATCGACGCGGCGCTCGTCCGCGGCGAGCGCGGGGCCGAGGAGGGACAGCTCGTCTTCTACTGCGGCGGGCCCGAGGAGGCGGTCGACCGGGTGCGCGAGGACGTCGCCGCGATCGCCGAGGCGGTCGTCCACGTCGGCGACGTCGGCGCCGGACAGGTCGCCAAGACGGCGAACAACATCCTCCTCTGGGCCTGCATCCGCGCCGACGTGGAGGCGCTGCGGCTCGGCCGCGCGCTCGGCGTCGAGCCGGCGAAGCTGCGCGAGGCGATGGCGATCGGCAGCGGCGCCAACCGCCCGATGGACGAATGGGGCAAGCACCGCCTGCGCTGGCCGCACAAGGATCTCGAGGTCGCGCTCGCCGTCGCCGAGGAGGCCGGCGTCCCGATGCCCTTCGTCGAGCAGCTCCCTAACTTGATGCGTGAGTTGAGCGTCGAAGACCTGCACGAGCTGCTCTGATCACCGAGGCTGGTTGGAGCGGACCCCGTTGCAGAAGCAGCAAGCAAATGGTATAAGCGTTATTCCGTTTGACCCACGAACGATACATTCGGCACTGTCCTGCCTCGAGAAAGTGGGGGTACCCATGAAGATGCGCACGATGCGGCTTGCGGCGATCCTCGTCGTGGTCGCGAGCGGGCTGGCGGCGCTGACCGGCGCATCGGTCGGCCAGGCGGCGACGAGCAAGAAGGCGCCGCCGGTTCCGGCCAACTTCAAGGCGGTTCTGGCCAAGGTGAAGGGCAAGACGCTCGCCCAGCGCGAGGGCATCCTCTACAACCTGGCCAAGCAGGAGGGCGGCACGATCAGCTGGTACACGTCGCTCTCGAAGACGATCGGCCCCGGCGTGATCAAGGCCTTCGAGGCCAAATACCCGGGCCTCAAGATCGACATGTACCGCGCGAGCAGCGAGGACCTGACGGCGCGGCTGACCCAGGAGGCCGACGCCGGGAAGACGGGCGCCGACGTCGTCGAGACGAACGGCACCGAGCTGACCTTCTACCAGCACGCGAAGAACATCCTGATCCCGTACCGGCAGTCGCCGTACGCGAAGTTCATCGCGCCGCTGAACCGCTACGACACCTGGACGGGCGACCGGATCGAGGCGTTCATCGGCGCCTGGAACACCAACCTCGTCAAGTCCGGCGAGCAGCCCAAGTCGTGGGCCGACCTCGCCAACCCGAAGTGGGCGGGCAAGATCGCGATGGAGCCGGGCGACGTCGACTGGTTCGCGGCCGCGTACCTCGGGCTCGAGAACCAGATGATGAACCAGCTGAAGCCGAAGCCGAAGGCGAAGGCGGCGATCGCGAAGGCCCGGGCATCGGTGGACAAGAAGGTCGACGCGATCTTCGCCGGCATGGCGAAGAACGCGCAGATCGTCAGCGGGCACACCACGCAGGCGACGCTGCTGGCCGCCGGCCAGTTCTCGTTCTGCGTCAGCTGCCACGCCCAGTCGATCGAGGCGCTCCAGGCCGAGAAGGCGCCGCTCGCCTTCAAGCCGTGGGCGAACCCGGCCGTGATCCGCGCCCAGGGGATCGCGATCCCGTTCCGGCTCGCGCACCCGGCGTCGGCGCTGCTCTTCTACGACTGGATGCTGATGAAGGACGGCGGCCAGAAGGCGCTGCTCGACGGCGGCGCCAACCCGGCCCGGACCGACATGAGCGATCCGGATCTCGCCGGCGGCCCGAGGATCATCATGAACCTCCGGCCGGTCGTGGCCACACTACAAGAAGTGGCTGGACAAGTACGACGCGCTGATCCGGCTCGGCACCAAGAAGTAGTAGTGCCGGGCGGAACCGCCACCGCACGCGAGGGAGGGCCGGGAAACCGGCCCTCCCTCTGCGAGGCCCCGTGACGACGGAGGAGCTCCGCGCACAGATCGCGCTCGGCTGCAACATCCTCGGGCTCGAGGAGCAGGGCGACCTCGTCTGGGGCCACGTCTCCGCGCGCGACCCCGACGGCCGCGGCATCTGGATGAAGGCGGCGACCCTCGGCTTCGACGAGATCGGCCCCGAGCAGGTGATCCTCGTCTCCTGGGAGGGCGAGGTGCTCGAGGGCGACGGCAAGCGCCACTCGGAGTACTCGATCCACACGGAGCTGATGCGGGCCCGCGGCGACGTCGGCTCGGTCGTGCACACGCACGCGCCCTGGACGGTCGCCTTCGCGTCGACGACTGCACCGCTGCGGCCGCTCTCCCACGAGGGGACGCTGTTCGTCCCGCCCGACGTCGCGCGCTTCACGAAGACCGGCGACCTGATCCTGACGCCGGAGCTCGGCCGCGACCTGGCGGCGACGGTCGGCGACCGGAACGTCGCGCTGATGGTCCACCACGGCCTCGTCGCCTGCGGCGCGGACGTCGTCGCGGCCGTGATCAACGCCGTCTTCCTCGAGCGCGCCTGCCGCGCGAACATGCGCGCCCTCGCCGCCGGCGGCCCGAGGTCGTGGTCGAGCGACGAGGAAGCCCTGGCGAAGCGCTCGCACGTCTACTCGCCGCAGCTGGCGTGGTCGTACCTGGCGCGCCGGGTCGAGCGCGGCCGCCGGGCCTCGTGACGAAACGTCACACGGTGACGAAGAGCTCGTCGACGCTCGGCCGCCGGCGGAGGATCTTCTGCGCGACCGCGTGGTCGACCAGCTCCTCGAGCGCGGCCCGGTTCGGCTCCAGCCCGTACGGGAGCGGGTCGCCTCCGACGAGGTCGCGGATCTCGGCGTGCCCCGGCTCGAGCTCGCCGCTCTCGACGTAGAGGTCCTTGGCGCGCTCGAACGCGTCGAAGATCGCGGGGGCGAGGTCGAGCAGCTCGTCGCGGACGACGAGGAGGTGGTTGACCGGCCACCAGCCGCGGTCGGCGACGCGTCGCAGGTCGACCTCGCGGGCGTCCTCGACGAGGGGCACGAGCTCGGGATGCGCGACCTGGCCGACGGCGGCCGCCAGCTCACCCGACAGCACCGCCTCGGCGAGATCCCTGCCGCGGTCGAGCTCGACGTTCGGCGGCGGCTCGTACTCGGCGACGTGCTCCTCGTCGGTGCGTACCCACGTGACCCGGTCGAGGTCGACGCCGTAGTCGGAGGCGAGGATCCCGCGCGCCCAGACGCCGGTCGTGACGGTGTAGCCGCGGTTGACGCCGACCCGCTTCCCCTCGAGCGTGCGCGGGTCGCCCGGCGCAGGGGCGACGACGGCGCTCCGGTGCAGTCCGCGCGTCAGGAAGACCGGCAGCGCGGTGAACGGCTTGCCGCGGTCGCGTGCGACGAGGTAGGTCGTCGCGGCCATCTCGGTCACGTCGTAGGCGAGCTCCCGGCACATGATCCGGAAGGCCTTCGTGATCGGCGTGACCTCCTCGAAGGCGAGCTCGTGCCCGTCCACGCGCACGCGTCCGTCCTTGAGCGCGGCGTTGAGCGGCGACGTGCGAGTGACGACGGTCAGCTCCAAAGGTCATACCTTATCGAGTAGGCTGCGCAGCGATGGCCGAGACCGTCCTCGCAGCAGTCAGAACGGCGGCGCGCACGACCGAGCTGCGCGAGTTCGCGATGCCCGAGCTCCCGGACGACGGCGCGCTGCTCCGCGTCGAGGTCGCGGGGATCTGCGGCACCGACGTGAAGATGTACGCGAAGCCCGTGATCGAGAGCCCGGTGATCATGGGCCACGAGAACGTCGGCACGATCGTCCAGGCGGGCCCGCGCTTCGGCGAGATCCAGGGCTTCGCGGAAGGCGACCGCGTCTTCGTCGAGCACTACGTCGCCTGCCACACCTGCGCCTGGTGCCGCCTCGGCGAGTACCGCCACTGCGAGCTGACCGACTGGCGGACGAACCCCGACGCGCGCCGCTACGGCTACACGTCGGCCGACAACCCGTACCACCTCTGGGGCGGCTTCGCGCAGTACATGTACCTGCCCTGGAACGCCGTCCTCCACCGCGTGCCCGACTCGGTCTCCGACGCCGAGGCGGGGATCGTGACGCCGCTCTCGAACGGGATCGAGTGGGCGCTCCACGACGCCGGCGTCGGCTTCATGTCGACGGTGCTGATCCAGGGGCCGGGCCAGCAGGGGCTCTCGCAGGTCGTCGCGTGCAAGCAGGCCGGCGCTGCGCTGATCGTCGTCACCGGCACCTCGCGCGACCGCGCGCGGCTCGAGCTGGCGCTGAAGCTGGGCGCGGACGCGGTGGTCGACGTGCAGGAGGAGGATCCGCTCGCGCGCCTGCGCGAGCTGACCGGCGGCGAGGGCGTCGACGTCGTGCTCGACTGCACCGCGGGCGCCGGCACCGCGCCCGTCCTGCTCGGGATCGAGGCGCTGAAGCGGCGCGCCGGGACGATCGTCGTCCAGGGCGAGATCGCCGCCTTCCCCGACTTCCCGCTCAAGCGGCTGACCGAGAAGGCGATCACGATCAAGAGCGCCCGCGGCCACGGCTACCGCGCCGTCGAGCAGGCAATCGCCCAGCTCGCCTCGAAGCGCTTCCCGCTCGAGCTCCTGACCACGCACGAGTACGGCCTCGGCGACGTCGACACGGCGATCCGGGCCGTCGGCGGCGAGGTCGACGACGGCGTCATCCACGTCTCGCTGCTGCCGTGGCAGGCGTAGTCCGCCGCTCGATCGAGCGGGGGGACGCGGGCGCCTTCGCCGGCTTCGGCGTCGCCACGATCCACGAGGCGCAGGGGCGCACCGGCACGCTCGCCTCGTACCTGCGCCCGATCTACGCCGGCGCGCACGTCGCGGGGCCCGCGGTGACGGTCGGCGTCCCGCCCGGCGACAACTGGATGATCCACGTCGCGGTCGAGCAGTGCCGGGCCGGCGACGTGCTCGTCGTCGCGCCGACCTCGCCGTCGGACGCCGGCTACTTCGGCGAGCTGCTCGCGACCTCGCTGCAGGCGCGGGGCGTCGTCGGGCTCGTGATCGACGCGGGCTGCCGCGACGTCGCCGAGCTGACGCGGATGCGCTTCCCCGTCTGGTCGAAGGCGGTGAACGCCTTCGGCACGGTCAAGGAGACGCTCGGCGACGTCAACCTGCCGCTCGTCTGCGCCGGACAGCTGGTCGAGCCGGGCGACGTGGTCGTGGCCGACGACGACGGCGTCGTCGTCGTGCCGCGGGCGAAGGCTTCCGAGGTCGCCGAGGCCTGCCGCGCACGCGAGGAGAAGGAGGCGCGCTCGCGCGAGCGCTACGCGGCCGGCGAGCTCGGCCTCGACGTCAACGACATGCGCGGCGCGCTCGAGGCGAAGGGCCTGAGGTACCTCGATTGATCGTCGACTGCCACGGCCACTACACGACCGCGCCGCAGGCGCACACGGACTTCCGGAAGGCGCAGCTCGCGGGCGAGCGCCCGGTCTACCCGGCGTTCTCCGACGACGAGATCCGCGCGTCGGTCGAGGGCAACCAGCTGCGGGTCATGCGCGAGCGTGGCCTCGACCTCGTGCTCTTCTCGCCGCAGGCCTCGGCGATGGAGCACCACGTGCCGGATCCCGCGGTCGCGGCGACGTGGGCGCGCGCGTGCAACGACCTGATCCACCGGACGACCGAGCTCTTCCCCGAGCGCTTCGCCGGCGTCTGCCAGCTGCCGCAGACGCCGGACGGGAACCTCGTTGCCTGCGTCGCCGAGCTGCGCCGCTGCGTCGAGGAGCTCGGCTTCGTCGGCTGCAACCTCAACCCCGACCCCTCCGGCGGCCACTGGCGCTCGCCGCCGCTGACCGACGAGCACTGGTTCCCGCTCTACGAGGCGATGGCCGAGCTGGACGTGCCGGCGATGATCCACGTCTCGAGCTCCTGCAATCCGGCCGCGCACACGCTCGGCGCCCACTACCTGAACGCCGACACGAGCGCGTTCATGCAGCTGCTGCTCGGCGACCTGTTCGGGCGCTTCCCGACGCTGCGGTTCGTGATCCCGCACGGCGGCGGCGCGGTGCCCTACCACTGGGGCCGCTACCGGGGCCTCGCCACCCGGCTCGAGCGGCCGCCGCTCGAGCAGCTGCTCGTCAACGTCTTCTTCGACACCTGCGTCTACCACCAGCCCGGGGTCGACCTGCTCGCACGCGTGATCCCCGTCGAGAACGTCCTCTTCGCGTCCGAGATGCTGGGCGCCGTCCGCGGCGAGAACCCCGAGACCGGGAGCGGCTGGGACGACACCAAGCGCTACGTCGAGGCGCTCGGCCTCTCCGAGGAGGACGAGCGGAAGGTCTTCGAGGGCAACGCGCGCCGGGTGTACCCGCTGCTGGACGTGCGGCTTCGCACAATGGTATGATCATTCGGCCTTTGTGAACGAAAGGATGCCGCAATGCTCAAGACGGAGATCAACGAGCTCCTGACCCGGACCGGCCCGGAGACGCCGACGGGGGAGATGTTCCGGCGCTACTGGCTGCCGGCGATGCTCGCGGAGGAGCTGCCGGAGCCCGAGTCGCCGCCCGTCCGCGTCAAGATCCTCTCCGAGCGCCTGATCGCCTTCCGCGACAGCGACGGCAACTACGGCCTGCTCGACGAGTTCTGCCCGCACCGCGGCGCCTCGCTCTGGTTCGGCAACGTCTACGGCGAGTGTGGCATCCGCTGCGCCTACCACGGCTGGAAGTTCGACGTGAACGGCAACTGCCTGGACGTCCCGTCGGAGCCCGAGAACTCGAACTTCCGCACCAAGGTGCAGACGACCTCCTACCCGCTCGTCAGGGTCGGCGACATCCTCTGGACGTACATGGGCGACCCGGAGACGAAGCCGCCGTTGCCGGAGTTCGAGTTCTGCCGCGTCCCGCCGGAGCAGACCTATACGTCGAAGCGCTGGCAGGAGTCGAACTGGCTGCAGGCGCTCGAGGGCGGGATCGACTCGAGCCACGTCTCCTGGCTGCACGCGGGCGGGCTCAAGAACGACCCGCTCTTCAAGGGCTCGAAGGGCAACCAGTACAACCTCGACGACCTGCGCCCGTTCTTCGAGGTCGCGGAGGCGGACGGCGGCCTCTTCGTCGGCGCCCGCCGGAACGCCGAGCAGGGCTCCTACTACTGGCGGATCACGCCCTACGTGCTGCCGAGCTTCACGATGGTGCCGCCGCGGGGCGACCACCCCGTCCACGGCCACTTCTGGGTGCCGATCGACGACGAGAACTGCTGGGTCTACACGTTCGACTACCACCCGACGCGCGCGCTGACGCCGGAGGAGCGCGACAACATGAAGGCCGGCCACGGCGTCCACAGCCGCAACATCCCCGGCACCTACCGGCCGGAGGAGAACAAGGACGTCGACTACCTGATCGACCGCGGCGCGCAGCAGCGCGGCGAGGCGTTCTCGGGCGTGCGGGGGATCGCGCAGCAGGACGCGTCGCTGCAGGAGTCGATGGGCCCGATCGTCGACCGGACGAAGGAGCGGCTCGTCTCCTCCGACACGGGGATCATCAAGGCGCGCCAGAAGCTCCGGAAGGCGGTCGAGGCGCTCCGCGACGAGGGGAGCGTGCCGCCCGGCGTCGATCCGGCGCACCACCGCGTCCGCTCGGCGGCGATCGTCCTGCCGAACGAGGAGGACTTCATCGAGGCGAGCCGCGACGCGCTGACGGCGAAGCTCGGGATGGCGCACACTACGGTGTGACGATGCACGGCAGCCTGCTCTCGAGCTGCGCCCGCGCGGCGACCGCCGCCGAGGCGCGCTACCGGATCGACCGGCCGATCGGGGGCCGCGCCGCGCTCGTGATCGCGCTCGACGACGCCGCGGCGGAGGTGGTCGACCGGGTCGCCGAGAAGCCGTGGCAGGGCGCGCGCTTCGTCCACTCGGACGGCACCGTGCCGGCGGAGCTCGCGGAGAGCGACGTCGCGATCATGATCGCGACGGGGGCCGCCGACGCCGCCGCGGCGGCGACGATCGCGGCCGCGGCGTCCGAGCGCGGGATCATGTGCTCCGGCCTCGTCCTCGGCGAGCGCAGCGAGGTGATGGCGACGATCGCGGCGCTGCGGCCGTACGCGCGGAACCTGATGGCCACGACCGACGAGGACGACGTGGCCGCGTTGCTGACCGCCCTCCGCGCGTGACGCTCGACGTCGCGGCGCTGCAGGCGATGAAGCGCGACGGCCGCAAGATCGCCGCCGTCGTCTGCTGGGACCCGGCGAGCGCGCAGGTCGCGGACGACGCAGGCGTCGAGCTCGTCTCCGTCGGCGACTCGGTCGTCGAGAGCCTCGACGAGCTGCTCGTCCTCTGCCGGATCGTGCGGCGCGGCGTGCACGGGGCCCTGCTCAGCTGCGACCTGCCCCAGCCGAGCGTCGGGGGAGCGCGCCGCCTCCTCGAGGCCGGCGCGGAGCTCGTCAAGGTCGAGGGCGTCGAGCACGTGCGGGCGCTCGCCGCCGCGGGTATCCCGGTCTTCGCGCAGATCGAGTCCGCCGACGAGGCGCGCGCGATGGAGGAGGCAGGCGCGGTGCTGATCGACTTCCGCCACTCCGGCCCGGACGCGGGCGCCGAGGCGGTCGCGTCCGTCTCGATCCCCGTCCTCGGCGGCCTCGGCGGGGGCCCCTGGCTCGACGGCCGCATCCGCGCGGTGCCCCGGCTGCTCGACGAGGCGATCGCGGCCTACGCCGACGACGTGCGCAACGGCAGGGCGGTCCAGGGCGACTGATGGCGACGGTCCTCTGCGACGGGATCGAGACCCGCTACGAGGTGAGCGGCGACGGCCCGCCGGTGCTGCTCTTCTCGCCCGGCGGCTTCGACGCGAAGGTCGAGAACTGGACCGACTTCGGCATCTACCGGCGCCTGAACCTGCTCGGGCACCTGTCGCGCAGCTACACGTGCATCGCGTTCGACAAGCGGGAGTCGGGCCGGTCGGGAGGCCGCGTCGAGCAGATCGCCTGGGACGACTACGCCGCGCAGGGGCTCGCGCTCCTCGACCACCTGGGGATCGAGCGCGCGCACCTGCTGGGCGGCTGCGTCGGCTGCTCGATCGCGGTCGCGCTCGCGGTCGCGCACCCGGAGCGCGTCCTGAGCCTGGTGCTCTACTCGCCCGCCGGCGGGCCGCGCTACCGGCTGACCCAGCACGCCCGCTTCGCGGAGCACCTCGGCTTCGTCGCCGAGCAGGGGCTCGAGGCCGTGGTCGGCCTCGCGCGCGAGACCGACGCCGGCTTCTCGAAGGACGCGCGCGTCGGGCCGTGGGTGAGCGCGATCCGCAACGACGCCGCGTTCGCCGAGGCCTACGCCGCGTGGGATCCGGACCGCTACCGCCAGGTCGTCGGCGGCATGGGCAGGACGCTGTTCGACCGCGACACCGTCGCCGGCGCCGAGCCGGAGGACCTGCTGCAGCTCGACCTCCCCGCGCTCGTCGTCCCGGGCCATGACGCATCGCATGCCACCTCGGCCGCGCGCTACCTGGAGGAATGCCTGCCGCGGTCGGAGTACTGGGACGTGCCGGTCGACGAGCAGACCGAGGAGACCGCCCCGCCGCGCCTGCTCGACTTCCTCGGCAGCGTCTGACCCCGAGGGTCAGAGGAGCGACTCGCCGCGCTCGAGCCGTTCGATCATCGCGATCCGCTCGGCGTGGCGCCCGCCGCGGAACGACGTCGCGAGCCAGCGCTCGACGATCAGCACCGCGTAGTCGGGCGCGACCACCTTCGCGCCCGTCACCAGCACGTTCGCGTCGTTGTTCGCCCGCGCGATCTCGGCCACCCACGGGTCGAGGGCGAGCGTCGCGCGGATGCCGCGGAGCTTGTTGCACGCGATCGCCTCGCCGGAGCCCGAGCCGCCGACGACGAGCGCGAAGTCCGCGCGGCCGTCGAGGACGCGACGGCAGACGTCCTCGCAGAGCGGCGGGTAGTCGACGACCTCCTCGCCGACCTCTGCAGCCCGGTCGTCGACCTCGTGGCCCTGCTCGCGCAGCCACGCGATCAGCCGCTCCTTGACCGCGACGCCGTTGTGGTCTGCCGTGATCGCGACGCGCATCGGCCGCCGAGCCTAGTCGATCGCGTGCGCGCCCGCGCCGGCGAGGAACGTGTCCACCTCGGCCGCCGTCCGCAGCCGGACGACGCGAAGGTGGGCGAACGCCTGCGGCCATTCCCGCCGGCGGCGGAAGTGCGACCGCAGCGCCCAGGCGAAGAGGACTCCCGCCCCAGCGTTGTCTTCCCGTTCCCGCTCGCGCCGGCGACGATCGCGACCTTGCGCGGCCCTACGGCTTCGCGCGCCACCACTCGAGCAGCGCCGCCGAGCGCTCGGCGAGATCGGTTCCCCGCAGCAGGTGCGCGGCCATCGTCTCGCGGGCCGCGGCGGCGTCGCGCTGCTCGAGCGCCTCCACGATCCGCAGGTGCTCGTCGACGCTCGCCGCGTGCGCCTTCCTGCCCTCCCGCGCCCGCACGGGGTGCATCGACAGCGTCGAGCGGAACGAGTGGGTGAGCCCCTCGACCGCGGCGTTGTGCGCGATCTTCGCGAGCAGCGAGTGGAACTCCCACGAGCGCTCGCGCGTGTAGCTCTTGGCCGCGATCTCGTCGGCGCCCGCCTCGACGCTCTCGCGCAGGCCGGCGAGATCCTCCTCGGTCGCCCGCGCGCACGCGAGCGTGACGGTGCCGAGCTCGACGATCAGCCGCGCCTCGACGATGTCGCCGGCGCCGACGGCGGAGAGGACCATCATGTCCGACATCGCCTGGCCGACGTGCGCGCCGCTCGGCGCCCGGACGAACGCGCCTCCGCGCGCGCCGACCCGCACCTCGATCAGCCCCATCGCCTCGAGGCCGCGGAGCGCGTCGCGCACCGTCACGCGGCTGACGCCGAACTGCTCCGCCAGCTCCCGCTCCGGCGCGAGCCGCTCGCCCTGCTCGAGCCGGCCCGAGACGATCGCCGTGCGGATCTGGTCGGCGATCGCCGACGACGCGCGGCCGATCGAGACCGGCGCGAAAAGGTCGTTGCTCTGCGGGCGCCGTCCGTGTGACATTTGACGCAGTCTAGTCTCGTCGCCGGTCGGCCCCGGCGACCCACGCGAAGGGAGAACACGATGCGAAGGTCACGACGGTTCTTCGCGACGGCCGCACTGGTCGCCGCCGCGGGCGCCCTGATCGGCACCGCTCTCGGCGGGAACGCGAGCGGCCCGAGCCCGCTCGAGCGGCTGGGCGACTCCGCCACCTGGCGGACGGTCTTCGTCGGCACGGGCGGGATCGAAGGCCTGACCGGCGACGCCGCCGGCTTCCTCTACGTCGCCGAGCGCGGCAGCCCGTGCACGGTCTGGCGGATCGACCCGGCGACGACGGTGAAGACGCAGGTCGGCACGATCCCGTCCCCGTGCTCGCCGAGCGGGCTCGCCTTCGGTCCCGACGGACGGCTCTACGTCACGGGCAGCGGCGCGACCCAGGACACGATCGTCGTCCTCGAGCCGGGCGATGCGAGCTCCGTCGCCACGCCGTTCGCGACCGGCGCGCCGCGGGCGAACGGCATCGCCTTCGACCGCCGCGGCAACCTCTGGGCGAGCGACGGCACGCTCGGCGAGGGGATCGTCTACCGCGTCGGCCCCGGCGGCGGCGTCGCCGACGAGGTCTTCCGGATCCCGCCGATGGCGAATGCGCTCGGCGTCGGACGCGAGAACACGACGCTCCAGGGCTCCGGCTCGCCGAACCCGCAGAACCTGGTCGCGAACGGCCTCGCGTTCACGCCGTCCGGCGACCTGCTCGTCGCCGACACCGCCCGCGGCGCGATCTGGCGGGTGCTGATGGACGCCGCCGGCGACCCGGCGAGCCCGCTGGGCTGCGACTCGACCTACCCGTCCCCGGAGGACACGCTCTGCCTGGACGCGGTGCTCGCGCAGAGCCCGTACCTCGAGGGCGCCGACGGGATCGCGCTCGACCGGGCGGGCCGCATCTGGGCCGACGCGAACGAGCGGCAGGCGATCGTCGTCGTCGAGAAGGACGGGACGGTCGAGGAGTTCTTCCGCAACCCCGCCGGCACGAACGGGCTCCGCAACGACGGCCCGCTCGAGACGCCGACGAGCCCGTTCCTGCTCGGCAAGACGCTCTGCACGACGAGCTCGGACGGCGGTCGCCGCGACAACGCGCCGCGCTCCGGTGGCGAGGTGAACGGCACCGGCAAGATCAGCTGCATGGAGCAACGCCTCGACACGCCGGGCCTGCCGCTCCCGATCGCGGGCTAGGAGTCGGAGGAGGAGAGGGCCGGGACGACCCGGCCCTCCCTTCGGCGGGTCAGCGCCGCGAACACGAAGTAGACGACCGGAAAGCAGACGCTCGCGAGCAGGAAGGTCGTCCGCAGGCCCACCGTCTCGGCGCCGGCGCCGCCCACGACGGGCCCGACGATCTTGCCGAGGTCGAGCCCGGCCAGGTAGATGCCCGAGGCGGCACCGCGTCGGGCGTCCGTGTCGCCGGCCGCGTCCATCACGAGCGCCGCAGACGCCACGCGCAGGAGCCCGCGCGTCAGCCCGAGCCCTCCCCACGCGACGACGAGGGCGCCGAGCCAGGTGACGCCCCCGATCGTGGCGATCGAGATCCCGGAGAGCACGACCATCGCCGGCAGCACGCGCTGGTACGAGACCACGCGGAAGACGGGCGCGGAGAGGAAGCGGACGACCGCCGCGGCGCCGCCGTGCACGCCCTGGAGCATGCCGATCTGCGTCAACGAGAGCCCGATCGCCAGCCCGTAGATCGGGAAGAACGTCAGCAGCACGCCCGAGACGAGGTTGATGTAGAGCGTGACGAAGAACGCGAGCCAGACGAGCGAGGGCACGTGGCGGAAGTCGCGCCACCAGGCCCCGCGCGCGGAAGGCTCGACGGTGGCCCGCTCCGGCGCGGTCGAGCGGACGGCGGTCGAGAGCGCAGCGGCGGCGACGAGCGGGACGAGGGCCAGCACGAGGATCGCGTCGCCGGGCCCGAGCGCGTCGCCGAGCGCGCCGCCGGCGAACCCGGCGACCGCGTAGCCCGCCCCGAGGCTGCCCGTGTACCAGCCCATGATCGAGCCGGCGTTCGCGCCGGCCGGCCGCCGGTCGAGCAGCGCGGCCATGTTCGCGGTCGAGGCGATCGCGAAGCCGGCGCCGTCGAGTGCGACGAAGAACGTCAGGAGCGCGGGGTGCGCGGTCCGGGTGATCCCGGCGAAGGCGAGCGACGAGACGAGGCAGCCCGCGGCGATCAGCCACCAGGCGCGGTGGGAGCGGTAGACCGCGCCGGCCGGGATCCGGGAGACGAGCGAGACGACGCCGTAGATCGAGACCGCCGCCCCGATCGCCACCTCGGGCACGTGCCGCCCGTGCATGTACGGCGGCACGAGCAGGATGAAGCCTCCCTCGCCGAGCGTCAGGATCGCCGAGGCGACGTAGAGCGGCACCAGGGCGCTGGCGCCTGTCCTTCGTCGGGGCACGCTGTTACGTGTCGGCGACGCGCTGGGCGGTGCGGCCGAGGTGGGACGAGAGGATCTCCTTCGCCGTCTTCGGCTCGCGGGCGCGGATCGCCTCCACGAGCGCGCGGTGCTCGAGCGCGCCGACCCGGCCCATCTGCGGGTCGACCTTGCGCGCCTGCTGGAGCGAGCGCAGGAGCGGGCCCTGGAAGGTCTCGGCGAAGAGCGCGATCGCCGTGTTGTGCGCGCAGCGGGCGAGGCGCGTGTGGAACTCGGCGGAGATCGCCGCGTCGTAGGTCCCGGCGGCGAGGGCCGCGTCGGCGCGGTCGCAGATCTCCCCGAGCGCGGCGATGTCCTCGTCCGTGCGCCGCTCGCAGGCGAGCTTGAGCATGCCGAGCTCGAAGATCCTGCGCGCCTCGGTCACCTCGGCGGGCGTCGTCTCGGCCAGCATCAGCATGTCGGCGAGCCCCTCCGAGACGAGGCGCGGGGCGGGAGCCGTGACGAAGGCGCCGCCGCGCGCGCCGACGCGCACCTCGACCAGGCCCGTGGCCTCCAGCATCCGCAGCGCGTCGCGCACCGAGACGCGGCTGACGCCGAGCTGCCTGGTCAGGTCGCGCTCGGGCGGCAGCTGGTCGCCCGGCGTCAGCCTCCCGTCCCGGATCGCCACCTTGATCTGGTTGACGATGTCCGCCGAGATGCGACCGGTCGAGACGCGGGTGAAAGGCGTGCCGTCCACGGTTGGGCTAATGGTACGACATTATGGTACGTTCAGCGAACGACCCAGACTTAGGAGGCTGAGAGATGGCGAAGAAGGCACGCGTCTTCCTGCGCGGGATGAGCTCGGAGCAGTACGGGCTGAAGGAGTTCCGGGAGGCGCAGCTCGCAGCGCCGCGGGTCCGCAACGACGACGTCGTCGTCGACGACGCGAAGGTCGGCCACTCCGGCGACTCGGCCGACTCGCGCACGTGGTGGCGGATCGGCCCGGGCGACGAGCCGTTCCTGACGCAGAACGTGCAGGTGCACTTCGTCGAGATCCCGGCGGGCAAGGCCAACCACGGCCACGGGCACCAGAACGAGGCCGTCTTCTACATCCTCCAGGGCTCCGGCTACGAGGTCCACGACGACGTCAAGTATCCCTGGGAGGCCGGCGACGTCGTCGTCGTCCACACCGACTCGGTGCACCGGCACTTCAACGACGGGAACGAGACCGCGAAGGCGCTCGTGATGAAGGCGAAGTCGACGTGGATGTACTTCAATCTGATCCAGCAGGGGCGGTCCGGCCCGGTCGCCGACGAGGAGCGCTTCGGCCCGCGCGAGGACTGGTCGCAGCTCTGGACCCCCGGGATCGAGCAGAAGAAGAAGGTGCTGAAGCCGGGCGACGCGGTCTGGGAGACGACGCGCGACGGGAAGGTGAGGGTCCGGGTCTCGGCGGACACCGACGCCCGCGTCTGCGCGGTCGACGTCTACGAGCAGGAGATCCCCGCCGGCTCGCGCTCGGCGAAGCACTGGCACATGGCCGACGAGGTCGTCTACGTGATCTCCGGCTCCGGCCATTCGCTGCAGTGGGAGGTCGAGGCCGAGATCGCCGAGCGCTACTACGCGCGGGTCGCGAAGGAGCCGACGCGCTGGGAGTTCAAGGCCGACGACACCGTCTACGTGCCGCAGAACCACGTCCACCAGTGGGTGAACGCGTCGGACTCGGAGCCGCTCGTGCTGCTCTCCGTCCAGAACCGGCTGATCAAGTACCTCGGCTACGACAAGGTCGTCTACCTCGAGGACGCGCCGGAGTACGTCGCGACGGCCGGCGAGGCCGTCGGCGCGGGCGCGTAGGAGACGACGGCGCGTGGGGCGGCTGAGCCTCAGCCTCGCCTGCTGGGACTACGACCGCACCCGCCCGCTCAGGGACGGGCAGGTCCGCGTCGAAGGCGCGGACCTGCTCTACCTCTCGCTGCCGCCGGAGGCGACCTTCTTCCGGACGATCCGGCACCGCGAGTTCGCGGCCGCCGAGCTGTCGCTGTCCTCGTTCGCGCTCTCCTGCTGCTCGGAGGAGCGGCCGTTCGTCGGGCTGCCCGTGTTCCCGTCGCGCTCGTTCCGCCACAACGGGATCTTCGTCCACCGCGCGTCGGTGTCCGAGCCCGGCGAGCTCGCAGGCAAGCAGGTCGGCGTGGCGGAGTACCAGCTGACCGCGAACGTCTGGATCCGCGGCATCCTCGCCGACGAGCACGGCATCGGGGTCGACTCGGTCGCCTACCGCACCGGCGGCGTCGAGAGCCCGGGCCGGCTCGAGAAGGCGACGGTCGCCCCGCCGGGGATCTCGATCGAGCCGATCGGCCCGGGCGAGACGCTCTCGGCGCTGCTCGCCGACGGCCGGATCGACGCGTACTACGGTCCGCGGACGCCGTCCTCGTTCCGCGACGGCGACGAGCGCGTGGCGCGGCTCTTCCCGGACCACCGCGAGCGCGAGCGCGACTACTTCGAGCGGACGCGGATCTTCCCGATCATGCACGTGCTCGTTCTGCGCCGGGACGTCTACGAGCAGCATCCGTGGGTGGCGCAGAACCTCTGCGTCGCCTTCGAGGAGGCGAAGAGCCTCGCCTACGAGGAGCTGCTCGAGACCGCGGCGCAGAAGGTGACGCTGCCGTGGGGGTCGAGCGACGCCGAGGAGGCGCGGGCGCTGATGGGCGACGACTACTGGAGCTACGGGCTCGACGCGAACCGGCACGTGCTCGAGACGTTCCTCCGCTACCACCACGAGCAGGGGCTTTCGCCGCGGCGGCTCGAGCCGGAGGAGCTGTTCGCGCCCGAGAGCCTGGAATCGTTCGTGATCTGATGCGCCGCCCCCTCCCCTCACCCCGCTTAATCTTCCCCGTCCCCCTTCAGCTCTCCACAGCGATCCGCTGTGTACTTGTACCGCACCCGCTCCTTCGTCCACCCGAGCTCCTCCGCGCGCGGCGGCGCCGGTCGCAGCACGACGAGCGCTCCTCCGAGCATGTCGTGCGGCACGCCACGACCGCCGCTTCACGACGTCGGATGCTCGTAGAGCGCGGCTCGACCTCGATCGAGTACACGTTGTACCCGCCCCGGTTGATCATGTCCTTCTTGCGGTCGACGAGATAGAGGTAGCCGTCGTCGTCGAAATAGCCGAGGTCGCCGGTGCGCACCCAGCCGTCCGAGCCGCGATCAGTACGCGGTCGCGCGACTGGAGCGAGCGGTCCGCGCCGCAATCGCGGAACGCGTGGCCCCGTACGGCCTCACGACGCTCCAGTACACGACCTTCAGCGTGCTCCATCGGCACGGGAAGCCGCTTTCGAACGCGCAGCTCGCGCGGCGTGCGTACATGACGCCCCAGGCGATGAGCGAGGTCATCGAGGCCCTGCAGAGGAAGGGGTTGATCAGGCGCGACCGGCACCCGAACCACAGCCGGCACCTTCCGGCGACGCTTACCGCGAAGGGCCGACGCGTCCTCGCAGCCTGCGAGGAAGCGGTGGAAGAGATGGAGGACCACATGCTCGCGACCTGCTCCGACGCGAACGCAAGGCATTCCTCAAGGCGATCACGTCGGCCGTCCGAGCTCTTGGCGCCGGCTTTCCGCGAGCCTGAGCGTAGACGCCGCCGAGAGCGAAGGGCCGGTGGCGCCGACCGACCCGCATGCGACGGCAGGCGCCGTGTGCGAGCTGGTGGGCGTGAGCAAGTCCTTCGGGTCGGTGCGAGCGGTCGCCGACGTGTCCTTGACGATCGGCGCCGGATCGCTGACCTGTCTGATCGGCCCGAACGGCGCCGGCAAGTCGACTCTTCTCGGCTGTATTTCAGGCTTTCATGCCGTGTGACGAGGGCCGCGTGCAAGTCGGCGGACGCGACGTCACGCGATGGCAGCCGCACCGGCGCGCCCGGCACGGGCTCGCCACCGTCTTCCAGACCGCCCGCGCTCTCGAGCACCTCGACTGTCGTGGACAACGCCGCCGTCGGCTGTCACGTTCGCTCGCGCGCCGGTTTCGTCGAGAGCATGCTGCGTCCTCCCTGGCAATGGCGCGAGGAGCGGCTCGTGCGTGCAGGAGGCACACGAGGCGCTCGAGATCGTCGCGCTCGACGACCGCGCCTCGCCGCCCGCCGCGGTGCTTCCTCTCGGCCAGCTCCGACTCCTGGCGATTGCACGAGCACTCGCGCAGCGGCCTCCGTGCTCCTGCTCGACGAGCCGGCCGCCGGCCTCCGCGCAGCCGAGAAAACACGGCTGATCGACGCGTTGCTCACGCTTCAAGGGGCGCGGCCTGACGCAGGTCCTCGTCGAGCACGACATGCAGTTCGTCGGCGCGATCGCAGAGCGGGTGATCGTGCTCGACCGCGGCCGGGTGATCGCGGATGGAACGCCCGCTGAGGTGCGGAACGACCCGCAGGTGATCGCCGCCTACCTCGGCTCCGCCTCGCTGTGACCCCTCTCATCGAGGTGCAGAATCTCTCCGTCCGCTACGGCCCAGCCGTCGCGCGTCGACGGCGTCTCTCTGACGCTCCGGCGAGGGTGAGCGCGTCGCACTGCTCGGGGCGAACGGTGCGGGCAAGACGTCCTTGCTGATGCAGTCTGCGGGGTCGTGCAGCCGGCCTCAGGCACCGTTCGGGTCGACGGCGAGGAGGTCACCGGCCGGACGCCGGACCAGCTCGTTCGGCGCGGCGTTACCCAGGTCCCCGAGGGACGCCAGGTCTTTCCGAGCCTGCCCGTGGAGGCGAACCTCCTCCTCGGCGCGTTCGGCCGCTCCTTCCGGACCGAGATCGTCTACATCGACGCTTCGCTACCTCCGCCGCCGGAACGACGCGCGCAGCCGGCTCGACCGGATCTACTACCTGGTTCCGAAGCTGTACGAGCTACGCGACCGTCCGGCAGGCCGAACCTCGGGCGGAGAGCAGCAGATGGTGGCGATCGGGCGCGCCCTGATGGCCGAGCCGCGCGCGCTCGCGATCGACGAGCTCTCGCTCGGACTCGCGCCGCTCGTCGTCGAGCAGCTGGCGATTCTTGCGCCGGCTCAACGAAGAGGATCACGTCGCCATCCTGCTCGTCGAGCAGAACGCCCTCCTCGCCTTCGACCTCTGCGAGCGCGCCTACGTGCTCGAGACCGGGAGGGTCGTTCTCGCCGGCGAGAGCCGGGAGATCCGCGACCGCCCCGAGGTGCGAGGCGCCTACCTGGGGGGCGTCCGGATGACAACGTTCGTCCAGCTCGTCGTCGTCGGGCTCTCGACGGGCTCTGCCTTTGGCCTCGTCGGCATCGGCCTCGTTCTCGTCTACCGAACGACGGGCATCGTCAACTTCGCCCAGGGCGTCTTCGCCGTACTCGGCGCCCTCTTCACCTTCCGCCTCGCGGACGACCTGCCAATGAGCGTTGCGATACTCGTGTCGCGTCGCGTTCGCGGCATTTGTCTCGTTCGATCCTCGCCGTCCTCGCAGTCGGCTTCCACGGCCGAACGACAAGTCTCGCCAGCATCGTCATCACGCTCGGCGCGTCGTTCGTCGCCGAGGCCCTGCTCCTGCTCGAGTTCGGCGACATCCCGAGGACATATCGGGGGATCTCCGCCCATGCCTGGAACGTCCACGGTGTGCTCGTCCAGCCGCAGTACGTTCTGATCGCCGGCGTTGCCCTTGTCCGCGCGGTCGGGCTGACCCTCTTTCTGCGCCGAACGATCGTCGGCCAGGCGCTCGTCGCCTGCTCCGACTCCCGGCGCGCAGCCCAGCTCGTCGGGCTGAACACCCGCTCGCTCGCCGTCGTCGCGTTCGCCGGCGCGGGGGCCCTCTGCGCGGTCGGTGGCGCGCTGCTCGCGCCGAGCAGCCCCTGACCTACAACTCCGATGTCGCGATCACCGTCAACGGGTTTGCGGCCGCCGTCTTCGGTGGCCTCAGCTCCATCCGACTCGCACTCCTCGGCGGCTACGCGCTCGGAATTCTCGAGCAGTTCGTGGTCGGCTACGTCGACCCGCAGTACAGCCTGATCATCGCCCTCTCGTCATGCTCGTCCTGATCGGCTGGCGGTCCCGCGGGGAGCTCGCGGCGGCCACGCGCACGCGGCCGCACCGCGCCTCGTCCGGCGCCCGTGCGGCGGCTGCTCGCCGCCGGACTTCGCGTGCTGGCTCCCGTACCGGCTCTCGCCGTTCGACGTGAGCCTCTACGACCGCATGGGGCTGTACGCACTCGCCGCGATCGGCCTCACGCTGCTGATGGGCTTTGCCGGGCAGGTCTCCCTCGGCCAAGGTGCGTTCTTCCTGATCGGCGCCTACACGTCCGCCATCCTCACGGTCGGGATCGACCCGGCGAAGCGCCGCGCCGATCCCGACGCCGGGATCTCCCCCTTGCTCGCGTCCTCGCCGCGCCCGTGGTGACTGCTGCGATCGTCCAGCGGCGATCGGGGTCCCGCTCCTTCGCCTCCGCGGCCACTACCTCGCCTTCGCAACCCTTGCTCTACACCTGATCGCCTTCTCCGTTCTCTACGCCTGGGATCGGTTCTCCGGCGGCCAGTACGGCATCTCCGTGACGAAGCCGCTCGAGGTCGCGGGACAGGTGCTGCGGGGCCCGGAACACGCAGCCGTCGTCTGGGGATTGGTTGCGCTCGCGCTGGTGCTCGCGACGAACCTCGCCCGCTCGCGCGTCGGACGCGCCCTGCAGGCGATCGCCACCGACGAGCCTCCGCGGCAGCGTCAGGGATCGCCCGGTCGCGAGCTACAAGCTGCGGCTGTTCGTGCTCGCCGCGGCGCTTGCCGGCATCGGAGGTGGTCTGTTCACGTTCTCGTTCCAGTTCGTCTCGCCCGAGGCGTTCCCGGTGGTGCTCAGCGTCGAGTTCGTCGTCATGGTCGCTGTCGGCGGGCTGGGCAACGTCTACGGCGCCGTCGCCGGAACGGTTGCGATCCTCTACCTCGAGCAGAAGCTGCGCGAGCTCGGCACGACGCGAGGAACTCCTCGGCTGGAACCTGCCGGACCCGCGCCGACGGTCTTTTCCTACGGCGTCTTCGGCCTGGTCCTCATCTCATCATGCTGTTCTTCCCGCGCGGGCTGCTCCCTGCGCTCGGCGCGCACGCGCCTGCTCGTGCGCGCCGTCCCGCGTAGCGCCTACTTCTTCTTCTTGTCGAATGCCGCCCCCGTCAGAGGCTTCGGCTTGCCACCGTGATCGTCCCGACCCACATGCTCTCGAGCTGAAGCCCGGTGTGGTTCTTCGACGAGCCGTAGCCGACCGCCCGGGGTAACGACACCCTTCATCTTCGTCTCGAGCGCCTTGTCGATCCCCTTCCGGGTGAAGCCGCCCCGCTCCATCGCCGCCTTGAGGGCGAAGAACGCGGTCGCGGCGTCGACGTTGAAGACCGAGAGCGGGTGCCCGATCGCCTTCTCCGCGATCGCCGCCTGCGCGCGGACGGGGTTCGTCTTCGGGAGCATCTTCCAGACGTTGCCGAGATAGCCGTTGATGATCGCGCCGTTGGCGTCGGGGCAGGTGCCCTGGAGGAACGGGTCGGACATGTTCCCGCCGGTGAGGACGAGCTGCTGCGGCAGCTGCAGCTCCTTCATCTCCTTGACGATCGTGTTCCCGGCCGGCGTGACGGTCCAGAGCCAGAGCGCCTGCGCGTCGGAGTTCTTCACCTTCGTCAGCTCGGCGGTGAAGTTCGTCGAGGCGGGCGAGAAGATGATCTCGTCGGTGATCGTGAGCCCGTATGCCTTCGCGAGCGCGCCGACCTGCACGGGGCCGTCCCGGCCGAAGCCGCCGTTGTCGCCCATGACGGCGACGCGCTTGATGCCCTTGCTGCGCAGGTATTTCGCGGCGCTGTAGGCGTAGAGCCGCGAGGTGGGCAGCGCGACGTAGACGTACGGCCGCGGCGGCGCGACGACGATCGTCGGCGGCGAGAGCGGCAGGAACGGGATCTGGCCCGCCGTCGCCAGCGACGAGGTGGCGACGGCGGCCGCGGCGTTGCCGGAGCCGAGGATCGCGACGTACTTCCTGTCGGCGACGAACTGCTGCACGTTCTGGACCGCCTGCGAGGGGTTGGAGGCGTTGTCGCGCACGTCGACGACGATCCGGCGGCCGTTGATGCCGCCCCGCGCGTTCCAGTAGCGCGCGAGCGCGAGCACGGCCTCGCGGTCGCCGGTCCCGACGATCTGGGTCGGCCCCGTCAGCGGGGCGTCCATCCCGATGTAGACGGTGCCCTTGAAGGCGTTCGTGTGCGCGGTGAAGCCGGAGAGGATCGCGAGCCCGACTACCGCTGCGACCGCCGTCAAAGCGGCCGCGATGCTACCTCTCATGCGTTCTCCTTCCTCGGAGACGGTCGCCTCCGCTTGCTGGAGGGCGGAGCGTGAGTAAGGTAACCTGACATTGAACCGGATGCAAGGGGGCCGACGTGGGCGTACTGGACGGGAAGGCGGCGATCGTGACCGGCTCGGCGCGCGGGATCGGCCTCGCGACCGCGACGCTGCTCGCCGCGCACGGGGCGCGGGTGCTGGTCGCAGACCTCGACGCCGAGGCTGCCGAGGCTGCGGCCACCGGGATCGACGGCGAGACGGCCGTCTTCGTGCGTGACCTGACCGCCGACGGCGCGCCGGAGGCGCTCGTGCAGGCGGGGGTCGACGCCTTCGGCGCGATCGACATCGTCGTCAACAACGCCGGCTACGCGCGGGACGGGATGGCGCACAAGATGTCCGACGACCAGTTCCGCGCGATGTTGGAGATCCACACGGTCGTGCCCTTCAAGGTGCTTCGCGCCGCGGCCCCGTACCTGCGCGACGCCGGCAAGGCGGACCGGGAGGCGGGGCGCGAGGTCTTCCGCAAGGTCGTCAACGTCACGTCGATCTCCGGCACGCAGGGGAACGTCGGCCAGGTCAACTACTCGGCGGCCAAGGCGGGGCTCGTCGGGCTGACGAAGACGCTCGCGCGCGAGTGGGGGCCGTTCAAGGTGAACGTCAACGCCGTCGCGTTCGGCTTCGTCGAGACGCGGATGACCGCCGAGCTGCCGCAGGCGATGCGGGACGCGGCGCCGCAGATCATCCCGCTCGGCCGCCCCGCGCGGCCGGAGGAGGCGGCGGGCACGATCTTCTTCCTCTGCACGCCCTGGTCGAACTTCGTCCACGGGCAGGTGATCACCGCGAGCGGCGGCCAGACGACCGGGATGACGACGTGAGCTTCGACCTCGGCGCGATCGGGCGGGCGGGTGAGGAGCGGCGCTACGAGGTGACGCGCGAGGCGCTCGAGGCCTACGCCGAGGCGACCGACGACGCGGTCGGCGGGCCCGTCTTCGCCGTCGTGCCCGTCTGGGAGACGATCGCGCCGGCATCGCGCTCCGTCGCCTCGGACGAGGCGCGGACGCGCGTCGTGCACTACGAGCAGGACCTGGTGCTCCACCGGCCGATCGAGCCGGGGACGACGCTCGTCTCCCGGGCGACGCCGGTCTCGCTGCTCGCGCGCCCGAACGGGACGTCGCTCGTGATCCGGACGGAGACGCGCGACGAGCGGGGCGAGCTCGTCAACGAGCAGCACGTGACGGAGTTCTTCCGCGGCGTCGAGGCGCCCGGGAGCGTCGGCGACCGCGCGCCGGACCACAGGCTCGAGGCCGAAGGCGACCCGATCGGCGAGATCGGCTACCCGGTCTCGGCCGACCAGACCGTCCGCTACGCGGCCGCGTCGGGCGACGACTTCGCGATCCACCTCGACGACGAGTTCGCGCGCGCGGTCGGGCTCCCCGGCCGGATCGTGCACGGGCTCTGCACGATGGCCTTCGCGGGCCGGGCGGTGCTCGAGGTGGCGGCGTCGACGATCCGCGCCGCGTCCGGCGTCTCGCCGTCCGGTTCTCGGCGCCGCTCCTCCCCGGCGACACCGTGACGACGCGCGTCTGGCGCGTGAACGGCGGCTACGGCTTCGAGGCGCTCGACGGCGACGGCAAGCCGGTGCTCAAGGACGGCCGCGCCGAGCTGAGATGACGATCGACATCGACCTCGACCGGATCGTCGCGATCGACGTCCACACGCACGCCGAGGTGGGGCGGACGGGCGAGGACGGCCTGCGGCCGGAGTGGCGCGAGGCGGCCGCGCGGTACTTCAAGGAGGACGCGAGGCCGACGGTCGAGGACGTCGCCGCGCACTACCGCGAGCGGAACATGGCCGCGGTCGTGTTCACGGTCGACGCGATCACGCAGACCGGGCGCGCGGCGGTCCGAAACGACGAGATCCTCGAGGTGGCCAGGGCGAACGCCGACGTGCTGATCCCGTTCGGCAGCGTCGACCCGCACCGGCCCGACGCGGTCGACGAGGTGCGGCGCCTGATCGGCCTCGGCGTCCGCGGCTTCAAGTTCCACCCGAACATCCAGGCGTTCTTCCCGAACGACGAGGCGTTCTACCCGGTCTACGAGGCGATCCAGGCGGCGCGCGTGCCGGCGCTCTTCCACACGGGGCACTCCGGGATCGGCACCGGCCTCCCCGGCGGCGGCGGCGTCCGGCTCAAGTACTCGAACCCGCTGCACGTCGACGACGTCGCGGTCGACTTCCCCGACCTGCCGATCGTGCTCGCGCACCCGTCGTTTCCGTGGCAGGACGAGGCGATCTCGGTCGCGCTGCACAAGCGGCAGGTGTACATCGACCTCTCCGGCTGGTCGCCGAAGTACTTCCCGCCCCAGCTCGTGCGCTATGCGAACACCCAGTTGCGCGACAGGGTGCTCTTCGGGTCGGATTACCCGATGATCACTCCCGACCGGTGGCTCGCGGACTTCGAGCAGGCGGACTTCAAGGACGAGGTGCGCCCGCTGATCCTCAAGGACAACGCGGCGCGGCTGCTCGGCCTCGCGTGAGGACGCAGGTCGGCATCGTCGGCGCCGGCCCCGCAGGGCTGACGCTCGCGCGCCTGCTCGAGCGCGCCGGGATCGAGACGGTCGTGCTCGAGAGCCGCAGCCGCGAGTACGTCGAGGCGCGGATCCGCGCGGGCGTCCTCGAGCAGGGGAGCGCCGACCTCCTGCGCGAGCTCGGCGTCGCGGACCGCCTCGACCGCGACGGGATCGTCCACGGCGGCATCCACCTCCAGTTCGCGGGGGAGCGGCACCACGTGCCGATGGACGAGCTGACGGGCGGCGCCTCGATCGTGATCTACGGGCAGACCGAGATCGTCAAGGACCTGATCGCCGCCCGCCTCGACACGGGGCTGCCGCTCGAGTTCGAGTGCGAGGTCGAGACGGTCGACCCGGAGCGCGGGCGCATCCGGCACGCGGGCGGCGAGCTCGCGTGCGAGGTGATCGCGGGCTGCGACGGCTTCCACGGCGTCTGCCGGTCCGCGATCCCGGCCCCGCTGCGGCGCGAGCTCGAGCGCGAGTACCCGTTCGGCTGGCTCGGGATCCTCGCGGAGGTCGCGCCGTCGTCGGACGAGCTCGTCTACGCCCACCACGAGCGGGGCTTCGCGCTCCTGTCGCTGCGCTCGCCGCAGCTCTCGCGCTGTTACGTCCAGGTCGCCCACGACGAGAACGTGGGGCAGTGGCCGGACGAGCGGGTCTGGGCGGAGCTGCAGCTGCGCACGGCGCTCGACGGATGGACGCTCGCGGAGGGGCCGATCCTCGAGAAGGGCGTCACCGGGATGCGCAGCTACGTCTGCTCGCCGGTGCAGCACGAGCGGCTCTACCTCGCCGGCGACGCGGCGCACATCGTCCCGCCGACCGGCGCGAAGGGGCTCAACCTGGCCCTGCACGACGTGCGCATCCTCGGGGACGCGCTCGTCCGCCTCTTCGAGCGCGGCGACCGGGCCGCCCTCGACCGCTACTCCGACGCGTGCCTGCGGCGCGTCTGGCGCGCGGAGCACTTCTCCTGGTGGATGACGACGATGCTGCACCGTCCGCCCGGCGGCGACCCGTTCGAGGAGCAGCTCCAGCTCGCGCAGCTGCGGTACGTCGTCTCCTCGCGCGCGGCCGCGACCTCGCTGGCCGAGAACTACACCGGCGTCGTCGACGTGGAGGACGGATGGCGGAGCTGACGACGCTGCGCGAGGCGGTGGCCGGGCTCGTCGCCGACGGCGACACGGTCGCGCTGGAGGGGTTCACGCACCTGATCCCCTTCGCCGCCGGGCAGGAGCTGATCCGGCAGGGGCGGCGGGAGCTGACGCTGGTCCGGATGACGCCCGACCTCGTCTACGACCAGCTGATCGGCGCCGGTTGCGCGCGGAAGCTCGTCTTCTCCTGGGGCGGCAATCCGGGCGTCGGCTCGCTGCACCGGTTCCGGGACGCGGTCGAGCAGGGCTGGCCGGCGCCGCTCGAGCTCGAGGAGCACTCGCACGCGGGGATGGCGGCGGCCTGGGCGGCGGGGGCGGCGAACCTGCCCTTCGGCGTCCTGCGCGGCTACGCCGGTACCGATCTGGCGGCGCGGGCGCGGATCGCGACGGTCAGCTGCCCGTTCACGGGCGAGGAGCTGGCGGCGGTGCCGGCGCACCGGCCCGACGTCGGCATCGTCCACGCCCAGCAGGCCGACCGGCGCGGCAACGTCCAGCTCTGGGGGATCGTCGGCGTGCAGAAGGAGGTCGTGCTCGCCTCGGCGCGCTCGATCGTCACGGTCGAGGAGGTCGTCGACGAGCTGGAGCGGCGGCCCGAGTCGGTGCTGCTGCCGCACTGGGTCGTCGACGCGGTCGTCGAGGCGCCCGGCGGTGCGCGCCCCTCGTACGCGCACGGCTACTACGAGCGCGACAACGACTTCTACCTCGCCTGGGAGGAGATCAGCCGCGACCGCGACCGCTTCCGGGCCTGGATCGACGAGCACGTGCACGGCAGGGTGAGCGCGTGAGCGAGAGCGGCTACACGAGCGACGAGATGATGACGGTCGAGGCGGCCCGGCGGATCGGCGACGGGACGGTCTGCTTCGTCGGGATCGGGCTGCCGAGCCTGGCCGTCAACCTGGCGCGGCGCACGCACGCGCCGCGTGCGGTGCTGATCTACGAGTCGGGGCCGATCGGCGCGAAGCCGACGGTGCCGCCGCTCTCGATCGGCGACGGCGAGCTGGCGGAGACCGCCGACTTCACCGTCCCGGTGCCGGAGATGTTCGCCTACTGGCTGCAGGGCGGCCGGATCGACGTCGGCTTCCTCGGCGCCGCGCAGATCGACCGGCACGGCAACCTCAACTCGACCGTGATCGGCGACTACGAGCAGCCGACGGTGCGGCTGCCGGGCGCCGGCGGGGCGCCGGAGATCGCGACCAGCGTCCGCGAGGTCTTCGTGCTGCTGCGCCAGTCGCCGCGCACCTTCGTCGAGCGGCTCGACTTCGTCTCCTCGCTCGGCTCGCGCGTCCGGCTCGTCGTCACCGACCACGGCCTGCTCGAGCCCGCCGCGGACGGCGAGCTCGAGCTCACGCACCTGCACCCGGGCCGGACGGTCGAGGGGGCGCGCGAGGCGACCGGCTGGCAGTTGCGCGTCGCCGACCGGCTGGACGAGACTGAGCCTCCGAGCGAGGCCGAGCTGAGCGCCCTCCGCGCGCTCGAGAAAGGAGTCCCCGTATGACGGTCGCCGAGCCCGCAAACCGGCCGCGATCGACACCGAGGTCGAGGTCGACTGGCCGCCGTACACGTCCACCCGCCTCCGCCACCCGACGCGGCCGCTCGTCGTCCTGCCGGAGCGATTCCGCAACCGGAGGGGCCGGTCTTCGGCGACGAGGCGCTCGAGCCGATCGACCACGATCTCACCAGGCACGGCGACGGCGAGCCGCTGGGCGAGCGCATCGTCGTCCAGGGCCGCGTGCTCGACGAGGACGGTCGCCCGCTCAGAAACGCGCTCGTCGAGGTCTGGCAGTGCAACGCCGCCGGCCGCTACCGGCACGAGCGCGACCGGCACCCGGCGCCGCTCGACCCGAACTTCCACGGCGCGGGCCGCTGCCTGACCGACGACGAGGGCCGCTACCGCTTCGTCACGATCAAGCCGGGCGCCTACCCGTGGGGCAACCACGAGAACGCCTGGCGGCCGGCGCACATCCACTTCTCGCTCTTCGGCCGCGCGTTCACCGAGCGGCTCGTCACCCAGATGTACTTCCCGGGCGACCCCCTGTTCGAGTACGACCCGATCTTCCAGTCGGTCCGCGACCCGCGCGCGCAGCAGCTCCTGGTCGCGAGGCTCGACCTCGACGCCACCCGGCCGGAATGGGCGCTCGGCTACACCTGGGACATCGTCCTCGGCCGCGGCTCCGGCGCGACGCCTCCCGATGTCGACTGACGGCGGACGTGGACCGATGACGCTGCCGAAGACGCCGTCGCAGACCGTCGGGCCCTACTACGCGATCGGGCTCTGCCGCCGCCCGGACAACGAGCTCGCGCCGCCGACCGAGGCGGGGTCGCTGCGCCTGGTCGGCCGCCTGCTCGACGGCGAGGGCAGCGGGATCGACGGCATGATCGAGGTGTGGGACGGGCAGCGCTGGGGCCGCTCCGGCACCGACTCCGAGGGCACGTTCCACTTCAGCGTCTCCAAGCCGCCGGCGCAGGAGGGCGAGGCGCCCCGGCTCGACGTGATCGTCTTCGCCCGCGGCCTGCTGAAGCACCAGTTCACGCGCGTCTACTTCCCGGACGAGGCGGAGGCGAACGCGGCCGACCCGGTGCTCGCGGGGCTGCCCGAGCAGGAGCGGGCGCTGCTCGTCGCCGAGCCCGAGGGCGACGGCCTCCGCTTCGACATCCGCATGCAGGGCGACGACGCGACGGTCTTCTTTGCCGTTTGACGCCCTCTTCGTCCCGCAGGAGCTGCGGGACGCGGTCTCGGACCGGGCCTGGGTACGGGCCATGGTCGAGGCCGAGCGGGCGCTCCTGCGCGTCCAGTTCGGCGAGCAGCTGCCGCACGAGCTCGAGCTCGACCCCGACGAGCTGATCCGCGAGGGCATCCCGGCGGGCAACCCGGTGGTGCCGCTCGTCCGGCGGCTGCGCGAGCTGAACGAGCACGTCCACCACGGCGCCACGAGCCAGGACGTCCTCGACACCGCGACGGCGCTCGTCGCCCGCCATGCCCGCGGCCTGATCCTGCGCGACCTCGACGGCGCCGCCGAGGCCTGCGCCCGGCTCGCCGAGGAGCATCGCGACACGCTGATGGCCGCGCGGACGCTGCTCCAGCAGGCGCTGCCGACGACCTTCGGGCTCAAGGCGGCGACCTGGCTCGCCGGCCTCGGCGACGCGCGGGCGCTGCTCGCCGCGGCGGACGTCCCCGTGCAGCTCGGCGGCGCGGCCGGCACGCTCGCCGCCTTCGGCGAGGGGGGCCTGAAGCTGCGCGAGGAGCTGGCGCGCGACCTCGGCCTCTCGGAGCCGCTCGTCAGCTGGCACACGCTGCGACTCCCGATCGCAGACCTCGGCACGCGCCTCGCGATCACCGCGGGCGTCTGCGAGAAGGTCGCGCTCGACGTCGAGCTGCTCGCGCAGACGGAGGTGGCCGAGGTGCGCGAGCCGCACGAGGGAGGCTCCTCGACGCTGCCGCAGAAGCGGAACCCGATCGGCTCGACGCTCGTGCGCGCGTGCGCGATGCGGGCACGGGCGGCGTCCGGGGTGCTCGTCGAGGCGCTGGCGCAGGAGCACGAGCGCGCCGCGGGCGCCTGGCACGCCGAGTGGCCGGCGCTCTCGGAGACGCTCGCCTGCACCGGAGGCGCCGCCTCCTGGCTGCGGCGGACGCTGGAGGGGCTCGAGGTCGACGCCGGGCGGATGCGCGCCAACCTGCGCGACGAGACCATGGCCGAGGCGGAGCGGTTCGCGCCGGGGACCGAGCGTCCCGAGGACTACCTCGGCGCGGCCGGCGCCCTCGTCGACGCCGTCCTCGCCCGCCACCGCGAACGCCGGTGACGCTCGTCCTCTCGAGCTCGCTCGGCACGACGAAGGAGCTCTGGGACCCCGTCCTGCCGTACCTCGGCGGCCTGCACGTGCTCCGCTACGACCACCCGGGTCATGGCTCGGCGCCGCTCGCCGACGAGCCGCCGACGATCGGCGACCTCGCCGCGAGGGTCGTCGACCTGCTCGACCGGGAGCAGGTCGAGCGCGCGTCCTTCTGCGGGCTCTCGCTCGGCGGCTGCGTCGGCATCCAGCTCGCCCTCGACGCGCCGGAGCGGCTCGAGAAGCTGGCGCTCGTCTGCACCTCGCCGCGCTTCGCCACGGCGGAGGCCTGGCACGAGCGGGCGGAGACGGTCCGCCGCGACGGCGTCGCGGCGATCGCCGAGGCCGTCGTCGGGCGCTGGTTCACGGACGGCTTCGGCGAGACGGCCCGCTACCGCCGGATGCTGCTCGAGACGCCCGCCGAGGGCTACGCGCGCTGCTGCGAGGCGATCGCCGGCTTCGACGCGCGCGAGGAGCTCGGCCGGATCGAGGCGCCGACCCTCGTCGTCGCCGGCTCCCACGACCCCGGCGTCGGCCCGCGCGACCCGGCGCTCCTGCGCGACGGCATCCCGGGCGCGCGCCTGCACGTGATCCCGCAGACCGCGCACCTGGCGCCGGTCGAGCGCCCGGAGGAGTTCGCCCGCGTCCTGCTCGACTTCCTGGAGGCCCCATGACCCACGACGACGGAATGCACGGCATGAAGGTGCGCCGCGAGGTGCTCGGCGACGACCACGTCGACCGCGCGGAGGCCGGCAAGACCGCCCTGACGGAGGAGTTCCAGTCGCTGATCACCCGCTACGCCTGGGGGGAGATCTGGACGCGCCCCGGCCTCGACCGGCGCACGCGCAGCGCGATCACGATCACCGCCCTCGTCGCGCAGGGCCAGTTCGAGGAGCTGGCGATGCACATCCGCGGCGCCCGCCGCAACGGGCTGACCGAGGAGGAGATCGCCGAGGTCCTGCTCCAGTGCGCGATCTACTGCGGCATCCCCGCGGCCAACCGCGCCTTTGCCGTCGCGCAGCGCGTGATCGAGGGGGACGCCGGCCGCTGATGGTGCTCCTGAGCCTGCGCAGGCATCGGAACTACCGCCTCTACTTCGGCGGGCAGATCGTCTCCTACAGCGGCTCCTGGATGCAGGACACGGCGCTGCCGTGGCTCGTCCTCCAGCTGACGCACTCGCCGTTCCAGGTGGGGCTGCTCGTGTTCTGCCGCTACGGCCCCTTCCTGGTGGGCGGGCTCTACGGCGGTGTGATCGCCGACCGCTTCGACAACCGGCGCGTGCTGATCTGCTCGCAGAGCCTCGCGATGTGCGTGGCCGCGGGACTCGCGGCGGTCGCGTTCACCGAGACGGGGTCGCTGTGGCTGCTCTACCTGCTCGCCACGGGCACGGGGATCGCGCTCGTCTTCGACAACCCCAGCAAGCACGCCCTGATCTACCAGCTCGTCGGGCGGGACGAGCTGCCGAACGCGATCTCGTTGAACGTCAGCCTGCAGAACGCGGCGAAGGTCGTCGGCCCGGCGCTCGGCGGCATCCTGATCGCCGCGGTCGGGTCGGGGTGGTGCTTCGCCGTCAACGCCTGCTCGTTCCTGGCGGTGCTGGGGGCGCTGCTGGCGATGCGGACGAGGGACTTCTTCCCGCTCGAGCGCAGCGGCCGGCAGGGTGGGCTGTCGGCGCTCCGGGAGGGGATCGCGCACGTGCGCTCCTCGCCGCTGCTCCGGACGCTCGTCGGGGTCGGCGCGTGCCTCGGCCTCTTCGGGTTCAGCACGATCCGCACCCTCCTGTCGGTGCTCGCCGACGACACCCTCGGCGGCAGCGCCAGGACCTTCGGCGCGATCTTCTCGGCCTACGGGGCGGGCGCGGTCGCCGGCGCGCTCGCGGGCGCCACCTTCGAGACCACCGACAGGCGGCTGCTCTTCGGCGGCGGCGTGCTCTTCCCGGCGTCGATCCTGATGCTCGCGCCCGTCCGGACGACGGCGCTCGCCGCCGCGCTCCTCTTCGTCGCCGGAGCGGGCTGGGCGATCTGGTCGTCGCAGGCGCTCGCGCACGTGCAGCTCGCCGCACCGGACCGGCTCCGCGGCCGCGTGATCAGCCTCTACACCTACGCGATCATCGGTTCGGCGCCGCTCGGCGGCCTGCTCGGCGGCTGGCTCGCAGCCGTCGGGGGCACGACGCTGGCCCTCACCGTCTCGGGCTGCGCAGGCATCGCGGCCGCGACCGCCGGGGCGGCGGCGAGCCGCAGTCGTCGCTGGTCGCTGCCGCAGGTCGCGCGCGAGACCCCCTGACGACGCGGGCGGGTCGGCTGGATTCTCGCCCGCTCGTCGTTGGGACGTCTACGGCCACCGCCCCTTCAGCGAGGACCAGATCGAGCGCGAGGCCGCCCGCCTCCGCGCCGCGCGCCGAGTCAGGGCGCCGCGGGCGGGCCGAGGGCGGCGGCGACGAGCGCGAGGTTCCGCTCCTCGACGGCACGGATCGCCTCCAGGTCGGCGGTGCGCACGGCGACGCGGTCCTGCTCGAGGACGACCCAGCCCCCGAACCCGGCGAGCTCGGGCAGCGCCAGGACGGCCGCGAGGTCGACCGCTCCCTCGCCGAAGGGGCAGAAGAGGCCGTCCGCCCACGCCTGCTCGAGACCGACCTCCCCCCGCCGGACGCGCTCGAGCGTCTCGCCGTCGACGTCCTTGAGGTGCAGATGCTCGATCCGGGCGCCGCAGAGGCGCGCGACCTCGACGGGGTCGCCGCCGCCGACGAGCGCGTGGCCGGTGTCGAGGCAGATGCCGACGTCGGTGCGCTCGAGGAGCGCCTCGATCTCGGCGGGCGTCTCCACGTAGGTCGCGGCGTGGTGGTGGAAGACGACGTCGACGCCGCGCGAGCGGCAGCGCCCGACCGCGTCGTTGATCCGGTCGGCCGCCTGCGCGAACGCCTCGGCCGGAAGCGCCGTCCGCAGCTGCTCCGCCTCGCGGCCGGCGGCGGCGAGCCGCTCGTCGGTCTCCGCGTCGGCGAGGACGACCGGGCCCGTGCGGCCCGTCGCCTCGAGCACGTCGAGGATCGGATCGAGCCAGACCGGCAGGTCGGCGGCGTAGGCGTCTGCGTCGGCGAAGTGGAGCGGGGCGAAGCCGCCCGCGAGCTCGAGGCCGTGCTCGGCGAACCCGGCCTGCGGGAGGTAGCCGGGCGGCCCGAGCTCGATCCCGGCGAAGCCGAGGCCGGACACGGTCTCGAGCAGCAGCTCGGCCGGGATCAGGTCGTCCCGGCCGATCGTCCGCTCCCAGACGCCCCAGGTGACCGGGGCGCTCGCGAGCCGCCTCGTCACGTGCAGCCGCACGATCGCCGCACGAGCAGCTCGACCGGCAGCCTGACCTCGGTCGGCGGCCCGGTCGCGCCCTCCTCGAGCGCGTGCAGGAGCAGCGAGGCCGCCAGCCTGCCCATCTCGCTCTCGTTGCGGACGAGCGCCGTCACCGGCGGATCGAGCAGGTCGCCGAAGGCCGGGTCGTCGAAGGAGGCGAGAGCGACGTCGCCGGGGAGGCGCAGCCCCGCCTCGCGGCAGGCGCTCATCGCCCCGAGCGCGAGCGTGTCCGCGGACGTGACGACCGCCGTCGGCGGTGCCTCGAGGGCGATCAGCCGCCGCATCGCCGCGGCCCCGCTCTCCGGCGACCAGACCGCGTCGGCCAGCTCGACGTAGTCGTCCCGCTCGTCCAGTCGCAGGCGCCGGACGCTGTCGCGGAACCCGTCGAGCCGCTCGACCCCCGAGGTCAGCGTCGGCGGCCCGCCGATGTAGGCGATCCGCGTGTGGCCGTGGGAGGCGAGGTGGTCGACGAGCAGGGCGACGCCGGCCGCGTTCGCCCGCGCGACGTTCGCCACGCCGCGGTCCGAGACGACGTTGTCGAAGTAGACCGTGGCGACGCCGGGCTCCGGGGCCGGGCCGCCGGAGGTCGCGAGCAGGATGCCGCCGACCCGGTGCTCGAGCAGGGTCCGCAGCGCCGCCGCCTCGCGCGCCGGCTCACGCTCGGTGTTCATGACCAGGACCTGGCGGCCGGCACGCTCGAGCACGTCCTGCGCCCCCTTGACGACGCGGCTGTAGAACGGCGTCCCGATGTCGGGCACGACGATCCCGACGAACGTCGCCGCGCGGGTCCGCAGCGACTGCGCGATCCGGTTCGGCCGGTAGCCGAGCCCGAGCGCCGCCGCGCGTACGCGCAGCACCGTCGTCTCGCTGATGCTCGGGTTCGCCCGGAGCGCGCGAGAGGCCGTCGAGGTGGCGACGTGCGCGACCCGGGCGACGTCGGCGAGCGTCGGCGGCCGCTCAGCCGTCACCGTCCGCCTCCTGCCAGAGCCGCACGAGCTCGTCGACGACGCCGGGAGCGGCGCAGAGCAGGCCCTCGCCCGGAACGGGGCCGTCCGCACCCGAGCGCGAGCGGACCGCCGCGCCCGCCTCGGCGGCGATCAGGGCTCCCGCGTAGCAGTCGACCGGGCCGAACTCGCCGATCAGCGTCGCGAGCGTCCGGCCGGCGCCGACGCTCGCGAGCGAGAGCGCGTTCGAGCCCATGATCCGGGTGACGCAGCCCCGTGCGCCGAGGGCGGTCATCAGCTCGGGCAGCCCGGGCCAGAGCGTCTGCATCGTCAGCTCGGTCAGGAGGATCCCGCCCACGAGCGTCTCCGCGCCGGAGCAGTGAACCGGCTCGCCGTCCAGACGGGCGCCGCGGCCGCGGACCGCCGACAGCACCTCGCCCCGGTAGGGGTCGGCGACGGCGCCGACCGCCGTGCCCGCCTCGTCGACGACGGCGACGCTGAACGACGACCACGGAAGGCCGTGGACGAAGTTCGTCGTGCCGTCGACCGGGTCGACGTACCAGGTCGCGCGAGCCTCGGGCGTGTCGCTCGTCCCGTACTCCTCGCCGACGATCCGGTGCTCCGGGAACCGCTCGCGCACGGCGGCGCGGACGTGGCGCTCGACCTCGAGGTCGGTCTCGGTCACCCAGTCGGCCTCGTTCGTCTTCGTCGCGATCTCGTCTGCCCGCGGCCGCCGGGCGACGATCCGCGCGGCCGCCCAGCCCGCCAGCTCGTCGACGAGCGCCGCGCAGCCGTCGAGCTCCGCGGCGCTCAGCACGCCCGCTCCAGCTGCGCCCGCCGGGCCACCAGCTCGACCAGGCTCCCGATCCGGTTCGTGATCACGGCGTCGACGCCGAGCTCGAGCAGCCGCTCCATGTCGTGCGTGCGGTCGACGGTCCAGGTCGACACCCGCGTCCCGCGGGCGTGCATGCGGGCCACGAGCGACGGGTCGTCCGCGAGCAGGTCGGCGCGCGGGTTGAGGAACTCGGCGCCGAGCTCGTCGAGCAGCCCGTCCGGGCACGGTTCGCGCCGCGTCCAGGTGAGCGCGATCCTCGCCGCCGGGACGAGCGACCTGATCCGCCGGTGCCCCGCGAGGTTCCCGCCGGAGAAGAGCACCCGGCCCAGCGCCCCCGCCTCGTGGATCGCCTCGAGCGCCGGCTCGACGACGTCGGCGTCCGTGTAGTCGACCATCACCTGCGACGCGGACGGACGCGAGCGCCTCGCCGAGCGTCGGGATCCGGCAGTCGCCCTCGCCGAGCCCGCGCAGCTCCGCGAGCGTCACGTCCGCGACCCGGCGGCGCAGCCCCCAGAGCCGCTCGAGCGTCGGGTCGTGGACGACGACCGGGGCGCCGTCCGCGGTCAGCCGCACGTCCAGCTCGACCATGTCTGCTCCCGCCTCGACGGCTGCGCGGAAGGCTGCTGGCGTGTTCTCCCGGTGCCCGACGGGGTCGCCGCGGTGGGCGATCGCGAGCGTCACCCCACGGCGGCCGGGGCCTGCGAACGGTGCAGGACGTCGTCGCGGTAGAGCACGGCGCGGGCGAACCGCAGCCGGAGCTGCTCCGCCGTGTCGAGCTCGGCGCCGACGAAGGCGCGCACCTCGTGCTCGCCCAGCCGCAGGACGAGCTCCTTGTAGTGGCCCCGCGGCACTTCCCGCAGCACCGTCGCGGCGGCGCCGTCGCCGTTCGTCGAGATCCGGACGTCCTCCGGACGGACGCCGATCTCCCACTCGCCGTCCCCGCGGCCGGAGAGCTCGTCGCACGGCACGCGCACGCCGCCCGCGAGCTCGACGCCGCTCGCCGAGACGGTGCCGCGATAGAAGTTCATCGCGCCGACGAAGCTCGCGACGAACATCGTCGCCGGCTCCCGGTACAGGTTCCGCGCGTCCGCGTACTGCTCGACCTTGCCGCCGGACATGACCGCGATCCGGTCGGAGATCGAGAGCGCCTCGTCCTGGTCGTGCGTGACGAAGACGGTCGTGATCCCGATGCGCTGCTGGATCTCGCGGATGTCCTCGCGGACGCGCACGCGGAGCTTGGCGTCGAGGTTGGAGAGGGGCTCGTCGAGCAGCAGCACCTTCGGCTCGAGCACGACCGCCCGCGCGAGCGCCACCCGCTGCTGCTCGCCGCCCGAGATCCGCGCCGGGTAGCTGTCGCGGTGGTGCGTGAGGCCGACCAGCTCGAGCACCTGCTCGACCCGCTCCCTGATCTCGCGCTTCGGGAGCTTCCGCAGCCGCAGCCCGAAGGAGACGTTCTTGAACACGGTCATGTGCGGCCAGAGCGCGTAGTTCTGGAAGACCATGGCGGTCGGCCGCCGCTCCGGCGCGAGCCAGCTGACGTCCTCGCCGTCGATCAGGATCCGGCCCGCGTCGGGCTGCAGGAAGCCGCCGACCATCCGCAGCGTCGTCGTCTTGCCGCAGCCGGAGGGGCCGAGCAGGCAGGTCAGCTCGCCGGCGCTGACCTCGAGGTCGAGGTCGGAGACGATCGTGCGGCCGCCGAGATCCTTCGAGACGCGCTCGATCAGGAGGCCGGCGGGCTTGGTCGTGGCAGCGGTCATCGGATCTGGAACCCCTCTGCGAGCTTGCCGCCCATCACGTGCCTGCGGGCGAGCGTCATCAGGACGACCGACGGGATCGCGAGCAGGATCGAGAAGACGGCCGCGGCCTGCTCCGGGTAGTTGAGGACGAGCGTGTACATCTCGGTCGGCATCGTGATGTAGTTCGGGATGCCGACCAGGAACGTGCCCTGCGCCTCGTCGAAGGAGACGAGGAACGAGAGGATCATCGCGACCAGGATCCCCGGCGCGGCCAGCGGGAAGGTGATCCGGAAGAAGACGCGGAGCGGACCGGCGCCCGCGTCGCGGGCCGCTTCCTCGAGGCTGCGCGGGATCGCCGAGAACGCCGCCGCCGGGATCCAGGTCATGAAGACGATCGTCCCGATCAGCTGCACGATCACGACGCCGAGGAACGTGCCCATCAGGTTCAGGGAGTAGAAGACGCCCGCCATCGAGATGTAGAGGCCGATCTTCGGGAATGCGTTCGTGGCGAAGAGCGAGATCAGCAGCACGCGCCGCCCGGGGAACTTCAGGCGCGAGAACGCGTAGGCGGCCGGCAGGCAGATCACCGCGGAGGCGGCCGTCACGACCGGCGCGAACATGAAGCTGAGCTTGATCGAGTGGGCGAGGTTCTGGTCGTCGAAGACCGAGCGCCACCACTTCAGCGTCCAGTCGGACGGCACGAGCTGCGGGTAGCGCCAGTTCGAGGAGAACGCGCGCAGCGCGAGCCAGAGGATCGGGCCGAGCATGAAGACGACGAGCGCGAGGATGATCGCGACCTCGAGGATGCGCAGCGTCAGCGACCAGCCGGTGCGACGCCGCCGGCGCCGCACCGGCTTGCTCGCCGGCAGCTGCGCCTGCTCGAGGTCGCCGAGGGCGACTCCCTGCTGCTCGACCGCGCTCACGAGGTCGCCGAGGCGCGTTTCGCCGCGCGCACGTTCGCCCACACGTACGCGGTGCCGATGCCGGCGGCGAGCACGAAGACGATGATCGCCATCACCTCGGCCTGCTGCGGCTGGTTGAACGCGGAGAAGAAGTTGGCCATCGACGGGCCCATCAGGTTCGGCGCCGACGGCCCGGTCAGGTACGGGACGGTGAAGCTGCCCAGCACGTAGATGCCGGTGAACGTGGCGACGATCACCGTCGGGATCACGTTCAGCGGCAGCAGCACCGAGCGGACGGTGCGCGGCAGCGAGGCGCCGGAGTCGCGCGCGGCCTCGATCAGCGCGTTCGGGACGGAGTTCAGGCCCGAGCTCATCATCAGCACGCCGAAGGGGACGTTGACCCAGACCTCGCCGATCGTGACGCAGGTGAGGGAATAGCCGAGCGTCGGGAAGCCGTCGTAGCCGAGATGGTGGAGCGCGGTCTTCAGGAAGCCGTCGGAGGCGTAGAAGACCAGGATCGCGTACGAGGCGATCACGACCGGGATGAAGAGCGGCACGACCGAGAGGCCGGAGATGATCCGGGCGGCGCGGGAGTCCGAGAGCCGCAGGTAGAGCGCGATCGCCCAGCTGAGCAGCAGGACGACGACGATCGTGATCAGGGTGACCCAGATCGTCGCCCAGAGGTCGCGGAGGATGTGCTCGTTCCCGAGCACCTCGCGGTAGGGCTGGATCGTGATGCCGTGGTCGACGACCGTCTGCCGCTGCGCGATCAGCGAGACGGTCGCGTTCGGGCCGCCGGCCCGGCCGAGCGTGTAGGCGATCGCCGCCCCCACCGGGAACCCGATGAAGACGGCGACCACCGCCACCGGCGGGAGCACCATGAGCAGGCCCTGGGCCCGCTCACGGAGCGCCCGCCGTCGCGCCGCGGCGCGGAAGTCCGCTACGGAACTACCTGCTGCCACTGCGCCTTCAGGTCGTTCGCCATCTTGGTCGAGTACGTGGGCCGGAGCGTGTTCGCGGCGACGTCCTCGAACTTCTGCTTGATCGCGTTGCCCATGTACTTGATGTCGATCGCCGGGAAGCCCGCCATCACGTTGACGATCATCCGCTGCGCCGCCGGCGAGAGGATGTAGTTGACGAACTTGTAGACCGACGCCTTGTTCTTCGCCGTCTTCGGGATCGACAGGTAGGCGGCGCCGCCCGTGAAGGACGGGTTCGAGATCTGCGTCAGCTTGATGTTCGACCCGAGCTGGCCGCTCTTGAGCGCGGTCAGCGCCTGATCGGACCAGACGGGGGCGACCCAGATCTCACCCTTCCCGAGCAGGGTGAGCACCGCCGAGTTCCCGTTCGGGTAGACGCCCTGGTAGACGGACGAGTTGAGGCTCCTGAGCGTGTCGAGGCCGGTCTTCCAGTGCGACTCGAGATCCGGCACGTAGCCGTTGACCATCTGCGTCAGCACCGACTGCGGGATCGTGCTGTCGAGGACGGTCTCGACGAACGAGTAGCCGGAGCCGCCGGAGTTCGGCGAGTTGTAGGTGAACTTGCCGGGGTTCTGCTTGATCCAGCTGAGCAGCGCCGCGAGGGTCTTCGGCGGGGAGGACACCTTCGACGAGTCGTACGCGAGCACGACGGACGACCCGCGGTACGGGATCGCGGCGCCCTTGACCGGCACGAGCAGGGCCTTGTTGACCTTGGCCACGTTCGACGCGGTTCCCTTCGCGACCGGCTGCGTCAGCCCGTCGATCGCGAGGATGTTCGAGAGCCCGCCGTCGACGATGTCGATGCCGGGCCACTTGCGCTGCTTGACGGCGGCGCCGATGCGGGCGAGCGTCGTGCCGTCGTTCGTCCCGTGCTCCGAGAAGATCAGCTTGATCTTGATCCCCTTGTTGGCCTTCTGGAAGCCGGGGATCAGGTTGTCCTGCCACAGCGACTGCACGTTCACGTCGCCGCTCGCGTACAGGTTGATCGTGACCGTCTTGGCGACCTTCGACTGCGCCTGCGGCGCCGCCGTCGTCGTCCCGCTGCTGGTGGCGGCGAACGCCGCCGGGACGGCGACGAGCGCCGCCACGGCGATCGCAACGATTCTCGCTCTCACCGGGCACCTCCCTTTCTTCCGAACGTCGGTTGTCGGACCGGAGTTCACTGCTGCCGTGCCACCTCGGCGCCGGCGGCCTCGCCGCCGACGGCGATTCCCTGCCGCTCGCCCAGCACCGCCGCCGCACCCTGGCAGGCGACGATGTCCTCGCGGCCCTCGGCGACGCCCGCCCGCGGCGGGGCCCCCTCGGTCGCGAGGGCCGCGAAGGCGAGCCATTGCCGCTCGAACGCCTCGACCGTCGAGCGGAGCTCGGTCACCTGCTCCGCCCCCGCGCCTCCGTCGTCGACGACCGTCAGCACCGTCGGCGCGTGGAGCAGGTACGGGGCCGGGAACGCGAGCGAGACCGTGCCCTGCTCGTCGTGGACGCGCACCTCCTCCCGGTAGGCCGGGTAGCGCTCGAGGTAGTGCCAGCGGATCGAGACGCGCGCGCCGCCCTCGAGGCGTCCGCTCAGCGCCACCGACTCCGCACCGCCGTCGGGCCAGGCGTCGCCGAAGTCGAACGTGAGCGGGCCGCCGAGCAGGTACCGGATCACGGCGAGGTCGTGGACGACGCTGCCGAGCAGCACCTCGGCGTAGAGGTAGGCGAGGCCGGCCGGCACCTCGCCGAGCGCCTGCCCGACCGCCGCGGCCTCCAGCTCGGCCAGCCGCTCGACGCTCGCCGGCTCGACGTCCCCGGCCGGCGGCAGCAGCCCCGCGTGCGCGAGCTGCGAGGCCGAGGACGGGTGCAGCACGGTCACCTCGACCGACCGCGCCGGCGGCCTGCCGGCGAGCAGCTCGCGCGCCCGCTCGACGGCCGGGTCGTAGAGCTTCATGTAGCCGAGCAGCAGCCGCGGCTCGAGCGCCGCCAGCACGTCCGCCTCGCCGACGGTGTAGGCGAGCGGCTTCTCGCAGAAGACCGCGAGGCCCGCGCGGGCCGCGGCGGCGGTGAGCTCGCCGTGCGATCCGGACGTGATCACGGCGACCGCGTCGAGCCCGTCCGCGGCGAGCAGCTCCTCGGCGGCCGCGAAGCGGCGCTCCGCCGGGATGCCCAGGCGGTCGCCGACGCGCTCGCGCGCGGAGCCCGAGAGGTCGCAGATCGCAGTCGGCGCGAAGAGGTCGGAGCGCTTGAGCAGCAACGGGAGGTGCACGGCCTGCGCGACCGCACCGAGGCCGAGCACGCCCAGGCGCAACGGCCGGGTGGTCGCCGGGCCCTCGACGAGCTTCTGGATCCCAGGCTCGACCGGCGTCCTCAGTTCGGTCTCCACGCTGGCGGCAACGTTTGCACTGTCGGCGGGTGCGAGTCAAGCCACCCGGGCGGACGCCTAGAGCCCACCCTCGGCCGCGAGCCAGCGGCGGTTCCGCGCCTGCGCCTCGATCTGCGCCTCGCCGTCGTCGGCGCCCGGCCGCGCGACCCAGTCCTGCTCGACCACGAGCCAGCCCGAGAACCCCCGGAGCTCGCGCAGGAACCCGTGAGGTCGACGTCGCCGGTGCCGAGCTCGCAGAAGACGCCGCCCCGCCAGGCCTCCGGCCAGCTCGCGGCCGAGCGCAGGAGGCCGAGGTCGACGTCCTTGACGTGCACGTGCTCGATCCGCCCGCGCCAGTCCCGCAGGCACTCGACCGGGTCGGCGCCGGCGGCGAGCAGGTGCCCGCTGTCGAGCACGAGCGGCACGTCGACGAGCTCGAGCAGCCGCTCGATCTCGGCCCGTGTCTCGACCCTCGTGCCCATGTGGTGGTGGAAGACCGGCAGATGGCCGCGCTCGCGGGCCCGCTCCGCCGCCCGCTCGACCCCTGCCGCGAGGCCCGCCCAGTCGACCGGCCGCCCGTCGCGTTCGCCGTCGTCGGCGAGCACGGCCCGCTGCGCGCCGCCGGCGGCGTCGAGGAGCCCGAGCGTCTCCTCGAGCGGCGCGAGCTCGTCGCCGCCCTCGCCGAAGCGGATCGGGACGTAGCCGCCGGCGAGCGCGAGGCCGCGCGCGGCGAGGCGGTCGCGAAGCGTCCCGCGGTCGCCGAGATATCCGGGCGGGCCGAGCTCGATGCCGTCGTAGCCGGCCGCGGCGACGGCGTCCAGCACGCGGTCTCCGCTCGGGACGCCGCGCAGGCGCGACGCGGCGAGCTCGTAGGCGCCGAAGCTGACCGGGGCGTTCGCGACGCGGATCGAGGCCTGGTCCGGCACGGGCGGCGGCGATCCTACCAGCGGGCTCCGTTGACCCTCGCCTGCCGCCGTGATTACGTACGGCGCTGTGCAAACGATGGCACGGCGAGCGGCCGTCAACGAGGAGCTGGCTCGCGGACGGTTCGACGTCGTGGTGATCGGGGGCGGCATCGTCGGGGCGGCGACGGCGGCGCTCGCGGCGCAGCTCGGCCTCCGGGTCGCGCTGCTCGAGCGCCGGGACTTCGCCGCGGGCACCTCGAGCGCCTCGTCGAAGCTCGTCCACGGCGGGCTCCGCTACCTGCGCATGGGCGACTTCCGGCTCGTCCGCGAGGCGCTCGCGGAGGCGCAGGTCCTGAGGCGGACGGTCGCCCCTCACCTCGTCGACGACCTCGACTTCGTGCTGCCGGTCTACCGCGACGGCCCCTACGGGCCTGCGACGATCCGCGCGGCGCTGGCCGCCTACGGCGCCCTGACCGGCTCCTTCCGCGGCCGCGGCAGGCTGGTGCCGCCGGCGCGCGCCCGGGAGCTCGTCCCGCTCCTGCGCGACGAGGGCCTGCGCGGCGGAGGCGTCTACGCGGACGCCCGGACGAACGACGCGCGGCTCTGCCTCGCGCACGTGCGCGCCGCCGCCGACGCCGGCGCCGCCGTCGCGAACGGCGTCGAGGCGGCGGGGATCGAGCAGGCGAAGGACGGGCTGGTCGTGCACGCGCACGACCTGCGCGGCGGCGGCTGGATCGAGGTGCCGGCCCGCACGGTCGTGAACGCCTGCGGGCCCTGGGTGGACGAGGTCCGGCGGCTCGAGGACCCGCGCGCGGGCACCTCGGTCACGCTCAGCAAGGGCGCCCACCTCGTGCTCGAGCGCCCGGGCGAGTGGGGCGCCGCGCTGACGATCCCGGTCGACCGCGACCGTGTCTCGTTCGCGATCCCGTGGGAGGGGCTGCTCCTGCTCGGGACGACCGACACCGCGGTCGAGCCCGGCGAGGACGCGCTCGCGGTGACGGCGGCGGAGCAGGCGCAGATCCTCGCCGAGGCGGGACGCGCCCTGCCGGCCGAGGCGGTGCGGCCGGAGGCGATCCGCTCGCGCTTCGCGGGAGTGCGCGTGCTGCCGCTCGGCGGCCGCGCCACCGCGAGCGCCAGGCGCGAGGTGACGTTCTCGCGCGGCAGGCTCGGGCATGCTCTCGGTCGCCGGCGGCAAGCTGACGACGCACCGGCGGATCGCGCGGTCGGCGCTGCACGCCCTGCGCACCGAGCTCGGCGGCGCGCCGCCGAGGCTCGCGGCCACGCCGCTGCCGGGCGCCTGCGACCGGGCGACGGTGGCGGCCGGGCTGGAGCGGCGTCATCCCGCGGTCTCGCCGGAGCTCGCACGCCATCTCGCCCGCACCTACGGCAGCCTCGCCGGCGAGGTGCTCGCCTGCGCGGCCGAGCGGACGGACGCGCTCGAGCCGCTCGCCGCCGGCGGGCTCGACGTCGTCGCGCAGGCGCTGTACGCCCGCGACCGGGAGTGGGCGAACGACGCCGAGGACGTCCTTCGCCGCCGGACGACCCTCGCGCTCCGCGGCCTCGACACCCCCGCGCTTCGGGAGCGGGTGCAGCGGGCTGCTCTCGGAGGCTGCGCCCGCGCCCGAGCCGCGGCCGGCGTGATCCTCGCGATCGACCAGGGGACGACCGGGACGACCTGCCTCGTCGTCGACCGCGAGCTGCGGGCGCGCGGCCGCGGCTACGCCGCCGTCGAGCAGCACTTCCCGCAGCCGGGCTGGGTCGAGCACGACCCCGAGCAGCTCTGGCGCACGGTCGAGGCGGCCGCGGCGGCGGCCGTCCAGGCTGCCGGCGTCCACCCGTCGCAGCTGACCGCGATCGGGATCGCGAACCAGCGCGAGACGACGCTCCTCTGGGAACGGGAGTCGGGCCGCCCCGTCGGCCGGGCGATCGTCTGGCAGGATCGCCGGACGGCCGAGCGCTGCGCGAGCCTGCCGGCCGAGCTGATCCGCAGCCGCACCGGCCTCGTGCCCGACCCGTACTTCTCGGCGACGAAGCTCGAGTGGCTGCTCGCCCGCACCGAGCTGCCGGCCGCCGAGCTCGCCTTCGGGACGGTCGACGCGTGGCTGCTCTGGAAGCTGACGGGCGGCGCGCTGCACGCGACCGACGTGACGAACGCCTCACGGACGCTGCTGCTCGACCTGGCCACGCTCGACTGGGACGACGAGCTGCTCGCGCTCTTCGGGGTCGACCGCGCCGTCCTGCCGGCGCTCCGCGCCTCGTCGGGCGTCGTCGGCGAGGGCGAGCTGCTCGGCGTCCGCCTGCCGATCGCGGGGATCGCCGGCGACCAGCAGGCGTCGCTCTTCGGCCACGGCTGCTTCGGGCCGGGGCGGGGGAAGGCGACCTACGGCACCGGCAGCTTCGTGCTCGCCCACGCCGGCGGCTCGTCCGCGCCGCCGCCGGCGGGGCTGCTGAAGACGGCGGCTGCCGGCTCCGGCGCCCGGGAGTACGCGCTCGAAGGCGCGATCCTCGCGAGCGGCGCGGCGGTCCAGTGGCTCCGCGACGGGCTCGGGCTGGTCGAGACCGCGGCGGAGACCGAGTCGCTGGCGCGGAGCGTCGCCTCGTCCGACGGGGTCTACTTCGTGCCGGCGCTGGCCGGGCTGGGCTCGCCGCACTGGGCGCCGGACGCGCGCGGCCTCGTCTGCGGGATCACCCGCGGGACGACTCGGGCGCACCTCGTGCGCGCGGCGCTCGAGGCGATCGCCTTCCAGGTCGCCGACGTGCTCGACGTGCTGCCGGAGCCGCTCGAGGTCGTCTCCGCCGACGGCGGCGCGACCGCGAACGCGTTCCTGATGCAGTTCCAGGCGGACGTGCTCGGCCGCCCGGTCGAGGTCGCCGCGGAGCCGGACACGACCGCCCTCGGCGCGGCGGCGCTCGCCGGCCTCGCGATCGGCACCTGGGAGAGCCGCGACGAGATCGCCGCCCTGCAGAGCCCCGCCGTGCGCTACGAGCCGGCGCTCGACCCCGCCGAGGCCGCGCGTCTCCGCGACGGCTGGCGCGCGGCGCTCGGCCGGGCGCTGCTCGAGCCCTGACCCCGCCCGGGGCGGGGGCCTTCAGAGCTGATCGGACGGAGCGGAGGAACGCGGCCGACGGCGGCGTTCCTCCGCTCCGCGTCCCTCTAGAACTCCGCCGCCGGGACCGGCTGCGGTGCGCGGCCGCGGTGGCCGACCAGGAGCCAGAAGCCGATCACCATCGCCCACACGTAGAAGAGGAAGAACGGGAACCAGGCGTACGCGGCGAGCGCGGCGAGGCCCGCCACGAGCGTCGACCACCGCACCCACGCCGGCAGCGCCGAAGCGGCGACGGTCAGCGTCAGCAGCGCGAACCCGATCAGCGCGGCGCCTCCCGCCATCACGACCCAGCCGCCGGTCGCGAGGGCGTAGGTGACCGTCGGCGACACGACCACGTGCCTGCCGCCGTAGCCCATGACCATCGGCACCGTCGCACCGACGCCCCAGCCGGCGACCCATGCGCCCATCCCGGCCGCGGTCAAGGTCGAGAAGACGGCCGAGCGGGCTCCCGCGGGAAGCGCCGCGCGGAGCCACGTGAGCAGCAGTGCGAGCCCGACGGTCGCCAGGAGTGACAGGTACGTGGCGGCGAACACGGCCGGGCGATGCCCGCTCGCGACGTAGCCGGCGACGTGCGAGGGCTCGTACGTGCCGCCCGGGGCGTTCTCCAGCATCAGCGCTGCGAACGCCAGGGCTCCGAACGCGACCGCCCCGACGCCCGCGATCTGTTCTCTACACACTGAACGTCTCTCCTTTCCACGCGCGGCGACCTAGCCGCAGGTGAGGCTGGCCTTGTCGAAGTCGACGGTGACCTCTCCGTTCGCGTTCGTGGCGAGCACCGTGGTCTCGTGAGCGGTGATCGAGGAGCCGTCCGTCCCGGTCGCATGGATGGTCAGCGTGAACTCGCTGTTGCCGTTTCGCTCGTTCACGTTGAAGTTGCCCCACGCGGTGGCGTGGCCGCTGTAGGTCACACCCGTGCCGTCGTCGGTGCCGAGAATCGCGCCCGTCTCGGTGAAGGTCGCCCAGAGTTCGTCGCTGTTCGTGAAGTAGGTGACGTGATCGACGAGATTGCCCGTGAACTGGATTCCCTGGCCGCCGTCGAAGGTGTCGCCGGTGCAGGGGTTCGTCGCGTCCGGCTCGGAAAACGTGCCGTGGATGTGATCCGTCTCGGTCACGGTCCGGCCGTTGGGGCTGCCGGCCGACGCGGATGCGGCGGACAGGGCGCCGGCGACCGCCACCGCGGCGAGCACCGCGGCGAACAGACTGAGCTTTCGTTGCATGCCTTCTCCTTGTCGTGTGCGTACCTCGCCCGCGTGCGCCTTGCCCACGGGCCGGGCCGAGCGTCGCACCGGCCGCTTTACGGTCGCTTTAGACGGGCCGTAAAGCGGCCGTAAATCCGTCCGCTGCACCCTTGCCCGGATGCCGATCCGCGAGGCAAGACGAGGGCGCCGATGACGAACGCGGTTCTCGACGACCCGGAGACCGGAACGCGGATCGTCTTCCGCCGCAGGTCGGGTGAGACCCAGGGCCGGGTCGTCGTCGTCGAGATGCTCCTGCAGCCGCAGGTGCGCCCGTTCGCGGTCCATCTGCACCCGCGGCAGGAGGAGACGATCGACGTCCTCCACGGCACGGTCGCGTTCCGGATCGGCCGAGCGGGGATGCTCGCCGGCCCAGGTCGCCGCGTGCGCGTTCCGCCCGGCGTCGCACACGAGTTCCGCAACCGCGGCGACGACGTCGCGCACGTCGTCTGCGAGCTGCGGCCGGCGCTCGACTCCGAGTCGCTGCTCGAAGCGCTGTTCGGGCGCACGCCGGGGACGAGCCTCGAGGGGAATCGGCTTCGCCTGCTTCTCGGCCGCATCGCGATCGCGCATGCGCATTTCGAGACCGCGAGGGCACCCTTTCCGCCGGCGGCGGTTCAGCGTCCGGCACTGCGCCTGGGCGCGGCGCTCGGGCGTCTGCTCGGCTGCGAGCGCTAGCCGGGAGGGGCGCCGACCGGGTCGGCGCCGGAACCCTCCGAGAGCGCCTGCTCGTCCGTCACCCCGGCGCCGGCGGCAGCCGCCTCGAGGAACGCGTCGCGGCCGAGCCGGGCGACGGCGGCCGTCTCGATCGCCTCGCGCAGGCGGCGATCCTCGGCCTGCAGGCGCGTGATGCGGAGCCGCTCGAAGTCCGCGTCCGCGGCCCCGAGCAGTCGCGCCGCCTGACGATGGTCACCCCGGACGGAGGCGAGCTCGGCGCACGCGAGCAGCCAGTAGCCGTGCACCTCCCGGTACTCGAGCTCGTCGATCAGGACGAGCGCCCGCCGCAGCGCCTCGGCGGCCTCCGCCGCGCGCCCCTCGTGCGTCTCCGTCCGTGCGAGAGCGAGGTACGTGAAGACGCGGCCTTCCTTGTCGCCCGTCCGTTCCTGCAGTTCGAGCGCCTCCTCGGCGAGCGTGCGCGCTCCCTGCGCGTCTCCCCGCGCGAGGCGAATACCGGCGAGGTTGCCGAGGACCGTGCCGAGACGCACGTCATGGCCCGTCTCGCGCAGCGTGTCGGCGCCTTCCGAGTAGAGCGCGTACGCACGGTCGACGTCGTCCTCCGCGAGCGCGACGCCGGCGAGGTCGGAGAGCGACTGCCCGACCGCCCGAAGGTCACCCGCCGCGCGTGCGAGCGCCAGCGCCTCGTGATGAAGCGTGCGTGCGCGGGCGTAGTCGCCGACGCGGTACGCGAGCCTGCCTGCGTTCGAGGTCGCCCTGGCGCGCACTGCTGCGGGCACGTCCCCAGCGGTGGCGAGTGCCGCCTCGAGCCACATCCTGCCCTCGCCGAGGTGCGCGCGCACCCGCCAGAACAGGGCGAGCGACGCTGCGAGTCGCAGCTCGAGCTCACCCTCTCCGCGCTCGTGGAGGAACGCCAGAGCGGCCCGGAGGTTGTCGTGCTCCGACTCGAGCCGGCGGAGGGTCGACGGAGCGTCCGCGCCCCCGAGCAGCTGCTCCAGCCTCTCCGCGATGGTCGTCATCACCCTCGCCTGCCGCAGCCGCCACAGCTCCTCCTCGCCGCGCGCCGCGAGCCGCATGCGCGCGTATTCGCGGATCGTCTCCAGCATCAGGAAACGGATGGGCTCGCCGGTCCGCTCGAGGCGGCGCAGCAGGTTGTGGTCGGCGAGCGCCGCGAGCGTCTCCGGCGCGGTTCCGTCGCCGGTGAGCTCGACCGCCGTGTCCACCGTGCAGCCGCCGGAGAAGACGGCGAGCCGCTCGAAGAGCCGGCGCTCGGGCTCCGTCAGGAGCTCGTAGCTCCAGTCGAGTGTCGCCTGCAGCGTGCGGTGCCGCGCCGGGGCGTCGACCGGGCCGCCCGTGAGCAGCGGCAGCATCTGCTCGAGCTGACGCGCCATCCCCTCGGGCGGGACGACCTTCGTCCGTGCGGCCGCGAGCTCGATCGCGAGCGGCAACCCGTCGAGGCGGCGGCAGACGGCGCTCACGGCCGCCGCCACCGGCGGGGAGAGCTCGAACGACGGGTCGACGGCCCGGGCCCGTCCGACGAAGAGACGGACGGCGTCGTTCGCGGCGAGGGCCGCAAGGTCGGTCGACCGCTCGTCGGGCGGCGCCAGCGGCGGGACGGGGTACTCGTGCTCCCACGAGAGCCGGAGCGGCACGCGGCTCGTCACGAGCACGAGCAGGCGCCGCGACGAGCGCAGCACGTCGGCGACCCAGGTCGCCGCAGGCAGCAGCTGCTCGAAGTTGTCGAGCACGAGCAGGCCGGACCTCCTCCGGAGGTCGTCGGCGAGCGCGGCCTCGAGCGGGGCAGCGCGATCGTCGACTCCGACCGCGGACGCCACCGTCGGCACGAGCAGCGAGACGTCGCCGACGGGGGAGAGGTCGACGAACACCGCGCCGTCGCGAAGCTCCGAGCCGAGCTCCTCGGCGGCGGCGAGCGCGACCCTCGTCTTCCCGCTCCCGCCCGGCCCCGTCAACGTCACCTGGCGCACGTCGCCGCGGCGCAGGAGCGCGGTGACCGACGCGACCTCGAGCTCGCGCCCGATCAACGGCGTCGGGACCGCCGGCAGCACCGGAGCCGGCCGCCGCCGACGAGCCGGCGAATCGAGCGCGGGATCCTGGCGGAGGATCGCGCGCTGGAGGTCGTGCAGCGCAGGGCTCGGCTCGACACCGAGCTCCTCGACGAGCACGCGCCGGGCGTCCCGGAAGGCGTCCAGCGCGTCCTTCTGGCGGCCCGACCGGTAGAGGGCGAGCATCAGCTGCGCCCGAAACCGCTCTCGAAACGGATGCTCCGCGACGAGCGACTCGAGCCGCGCGCACAGCCCCTCGTGCCCGGCCGACGCGAGCCGCGCCTCGTTCTGCAGCTCGACCGCCTCGAGCTGCAGGTCGCCGAGGCGATCCGCCTCGACCTTGAGCGCGCCGCGGAGGGGGAGGCCCGCGAGCGGCGGCCCCGTCGGGAGGGCGAGCGCGACGCGGAGGTCGTCCTCGGCGTCGGTGGGTCGATCGTCCGCGAACGCCCGGCGCGCGTCGGCCACGAGTCGGACGAACCGCTCGAGGTCGAGCTCGCCCGGCCCGACCCGGATCAGATAGCCGCTTCCGTGCGTCTCGATGCGGTCGGGGCCGAGCGCACGGCGCAGGCCGTGGACGTAGATCTGCAGCGATCCGGGCGCCGACGCCGGAGGGTCGTCGCCCCACAGCGCGTCGACCAGGCGATCGCGCGACACGACCTCGTTCGCGTGCAGCAGGAGCATCGCGAGGAGCGCGCGCTGCATCGGCGGCCCCAGGGGAACGGCGTCGGCTCCGACCGTGGCCGTGATCGCCCCCAGGACGCCGAATGTCGTCGCCATTCCCGCTCTCGACCTCCTCCGAGCCGATCCTAGTGGCCCCCACGGCTCCCGATGACCTCGAACGCTCCCGAGCGGGGGAGCTACCCGTACCCCCGGACGCCGGTTGGCTCGATGGCCGCCGCGCCTCGTTCGGCGCAGGCTGGGGAGGACACCACCCTGCAAGAGAAGGAGCACGATGAACACCCCCACACACAAGCGCCGGACCGGCCTCACCGTCGGCGGAGCGATCGTCTCCCTCCTCGCCGCGCTCGTGCTGGCCGTGGCCGGAGTGGTGATCTGGACCGACGTCGCCAAGCGCGACGGATCCGGCTACCTCTCGACGAGCGCCCACCGCTACGCGACCCCGACCAGGGCGATCGCCACGGAAGAGGTCACGATCGGGACCGAGATCCCGACGAGCCTGATCGGGAAGGTGCGCCTGCAGGCTTCCTCCGCGCAGCCCGTCTTCGTCGGGATCGCCCGCACGTCGACGGTCGACGCCTACCTCGGCGGGGCGTCCTACACGACCGCGACCGACGTCGACCTCGATCCGTTCCAGGTCACCTACGTCACCCACCGCGGCTCGGCGAACCCGGGCCGGCCCGCCTCCCAGACCTTCTGGGCCGCTTCGGCCGTCGGTACCGACGCGGCGCACCTGACCTGGAAGCCGAAGTCCGGCTCGTGGTCGATCGTGGTCATGAACGCCGACGGCTCTCCGGGCGTCTCCGCCGAGGTCGCCGCCGGCGCGAAGGTCGCGTGGCTGCTCTGGGCGGGAATCGGCATCGCCGTCCTCGGCGGTTTGCTCGCCGCGGCAGCGGCGCTGATGCTCGTCGGCGGCCTCCGCGGCCCGCGGGCCCCGGCCGCCGGCGTCGCGCCGGCCCCTGCGGTCTGACCGGCCCACCGCCGGGCTGCCGCCGTCGCGCTGCGACGGCGGCAGCCCGCAGCGGCA
>CAWIUN010000005.1:0-137617 GCA_963839285.1 uncultured Actinomycetes bacterium | reverse complement strand
GGGCAGCCGCGCGACGTCGTGGGCGGCCTGGAGCGCGTCGAGCCGGTGGAACCGGTAGGTGCGGTCGCCGACGCGGAGCTCCGAGCTGCTCATCGTCGTCGATTCAATCAGAAGCGGGTCGGCTGCCCTGCCGGTCGTGCCCGGCGACGACCTGGCCGTAGTTGAGCAGGCTGACCACGACGACGCCGCCGACGACGTTCCCGAGCGCGGCGCCCAGCAGCCAGAGCAGGTAGTCGCCGACCGCCGCCGAGCCGTCGAAGAGCGAGGCGGCGATCTCGGCGCTCGTGGCGATGCAGTGGGCGAGCCCGGCGAGGCCGACGAGGAAGGTGAGGATCCAGACGACGGCGAGCATCGAGAAGCCGCCGTCCGTGCCCTCGACGAGCCAGGCGACGAGCGCGATCAGCCAGCCGCCGACGACTCCGCTCCAGAAGGCGTAGCCGAAGCTGTGGGAGAGCGCGTCGACGCCGAGCAGGGAGAGCTCGTGCTTGAGCGGCTCCGCGACCGCCGGCGTCTTCATCACGAGCGCGGCGAAGACGAGCACGCCGGCGATGTTGGCGGGGAAGACGATCGCCCACAGCCGCGCGGTGCGCGCGAGGAACTGCCGCCGGTCGAGGACGAGCACGACGGGGTAGAGCGTGTTCTCGGTGAAGAGCTGCGCGCGGCCGACGATCACGGCGATGAAGCCGACCGGGTAGACGGTGTAGGCGACGAGGCCCTGCCAGCCGCCGTGCCCGACCACGCGGAAGGCGGCCGCGACCGCGAGGCCGGTGAAGCCCATCGTCAGCCCGGCGGCGATGCCGGAGAACGCGAGCGCGGCCGCCGTCCGGTCGATCTCCGACTCCGCGTCCGAGATGACCCGCTCGTAGATCTCCCGCGCGGTCGGGCGGACGGAGAGCTCGGCCTCGGCCATCAGCCCGACGCAGGCAGGAGCTCGCGCCGAGCGAACTCGATGAACCCGGCCTGGTCGGGGCCGACCTGGTGCAGGTAGACGTGCGTGAAGCCGGCCTGCTCGAAGGCGCGGATCTGCTCGAGCCACGGCTCCGGGTCGGGCCCGAGCGGCGTCGTCTCGGCGATGTCCTCCGGGCGCACCATCGCGACGGCCGCCTCGAAGTCGCCCGGCTCGCGCAGGTCCTGGCCGAGCGGCCCCTTGAGGGCGCCGTTGGGCCAGACCTCGTGGGCGGTCTCGAGCGCCTCGTCGCGGTCCTCGGCCCAGCAGCCGTGCACCATGCCGATCTTCGGCTTTCCCGAGCCGCCCGCGCCCTCGAACTCCTGCACGACCTCCTCGTCGGGCGAGGTGGAGATCAGGCCGTCCTGCCCGGCCGCGATCCGCGCGACGTTCGCCGCGGTCGCGGCGACGTAGACCTCGATCGGCTCCTCGGGCAGCGTGTAGATGCGGGCGTGGTCGACCTCGTACCAGTCGCCGCGGAAGCGTCGTCACCTCGCCCGTCCAGAGCTCGCGCATCGCCTCCAGAGCCTCCTCGAGCATCGCGACCCGCTCGTCGGGAGCGGGCCAGCCGACGCCTGTGACGTGCTCGTTCAGGTTCTCGCCGGTGCCGACGCCGAGGAAGAAGCGCCCGGGCATCATCGCGGCGCAGGTCGCGGCCGCCTGGGCGACGATCGCCGGGTGGATCCGGATCAGCGGGCAGGTGACGCCGGTGCCGAGCCGGAACCGCTCGGTCACCTGCGCGATCGCGCCGATCACGCTCCAGACGAAGGCGCTCTGGCCCTGCCGGTCGATCCAGGGATGGAAGTGGTCGGAGACGAGCCCGAACGGGAAGCCCGCCTCCTCGGCGAGCCTCGCCTGGCGGACGAGCTCGTCGGGGCGGTGCTCCTCGGCGGAGAAGGCATACCCGATTTCCGGCACGGCAACGGTCTACCGGGCCGCGGCCGCACGTAAACTCCGCGGTCGTGCCGATCGTGGGTCTGGGCGGAGGGGGCTACACCGACGAGGAGCGGGCTGCCCTGCAGCGGTACGTGCTCGAGGTCTCGGGCGTCGAACGGCCGCGGATCTGCTTCGTTCCGACCGCGGTCGGCGACGCGAGCGACTGGATCGTCGCCTTCTACGAGCGCTACCGCGGCGCCGGCGAGCTCTCGCACCTGCCCTTCTTCCCCTACCCGCCCGCCGAGCTGCGGGAGTTCGCGCTCGCCCAGGACGTGATCGTCGTCATGGGCGGGAACACGGCGAACATGCTCGCGATCTGGCGCGTCCACGGCTTCGACGCGATCCTGCGCGAGGCCTGGGAGCGGGGGATCGTCCTCACGGGCGGCAGCGCCGGGATGATCTGCTGGTTCGAGGCCTCGATCACCGACTCCTACGGCCCGCAGCTCGAGGGGATGCGCGACGGGCTCGGCTTCCTGCCCGGGAGCGCCTGCCCGCACTACGACGGCGAGGAGCGGCGGCGGCCGCGCTACCGCGAGCTCGTCGACGGCGGCTTCCCCGCGGGCGTCGCAGCCGACGACGGGGTCGCGCTCCGCTACGAGGGCACGGAGCTGGCCGAGATCGTGACCGCGCGCGAGGGCGCGCGCGCCTACCGGGTCGAGCCTGGCGGCGAGACGCCGCTCGACGCGCGAAGCCTCTAGGCTTCGACGCCCTCGGGCGTCTTGTGCAGCAGCGCGACGAGCCGCGCCCGCTCCGGGCCGAGCTCCGCGACCGCGCCGCTCAGCCGCTTCTCCGCCTCGGGCGTCAGCGTGAGGTGCACGACCCGGCCGTCGTGCTCTGCCTGCCGGCGCCGCAGGAGGCCGCCGTCCTCGGCCCGCTGGACGAGCTCGGTGACGGTGCTCTGGGTCAGCTGCAGCAGCTCGACCAGCTCGCTGACGGTCGAGCGCTCCTCGGGCGCCGCCTTGATCATCAGCAGCAGCTCGTAGTGCCGGGGCGAGAGCCCGTTCCGCCGCGTGATCGTCTCGCTGTGGCGCAGGAAGAGGCGCAGCGCGGCGCGGAGGCTCGCCGCCTCGTCGTAGTCGGCGAACGTGGGTTCACGCTGCTCGGCCACTGCGGCAAACATCGTAGCGCGATGAACGGTCGGCGGCGTGGCGTGTCTACCGGGCGAGCAACGCGCGCACGTCGTGGACGACCTGCGCGGGGCGTCACCTGGGCGTCGTAGAGGACGCGGCCGGCGCCCTTCCCGTCGACGAGCAGCTCGTAGGCCGAGTGGTCGATCGACCCGAGGTTCCCGCTCGCGGCGACGTGGTAGGCCCGCCAGACGGGCGACAGCTCCGCCCGCGTCCCGGTCAGGTAGCGGAACTCCGGCCGCAGCCGGTGCTCGAAGACGAACTTCCGCACCGCCGCCTTCGTGTCGCCCTTCGGGTCGACGCTGATCGCCAGCACCCGCACGCGCGCGCGCTCGGCCGGCGTCAGCTGCCGCAGCGCCAGGTTCAGGTTCTGTGCGATCAGCGGGCAGACGTCCGGGCAGTGGGTGTAGAGGAAGGCGAGGATCGCGAGCCTGCCCCGCTGCTGCGCGAGCGTCACGACCTTGCCGTCCTGGTCGTGCAGCCTGAAGCCGGTGGTCTCGAGCGGCGGGTCGAGCGCGTTCCCCTCGAACGCCGCGGCCTTCGCCGCCGCCTGCGGCTGCGCGCCGGCGCTGCCGCCGCAGCCGCTCGCGACGAGCGCCAGCGCCAGGCAGGCGAGCAGGAGCGGCGGGGCGAGACGGTGCGTGTTCGCCACGTCGCCCAGGGTAGCCTTGCGCGCATGCCCTGGGTCGCAGACGGCGAGCGGTACGAGCGCATGGCCTACCGCCGCAGCGGCCGCAGCGGGCTCGAGCTGCCGGCCGTCTCGCTCGGGCTCTGGCACAACTTCGGCGCCGAGGCGCCGCTCGAGCGCAGCCGCGCGATCGTCCGCCGCGCCTTCGACCTCGGCATCACCCACTTCGATCTCGCCAACAACTACGGGCCGCCGTACGGCTCGGCCGAGGAGACGTTCGGGCGCCTCCTCCGCGACGACCTCCGCCCCTATCGCGACGAGCTCGTGATCTCGACCAAGGCCGGCTGGGACATGTGGCCCGGCCCCTACGGCGACGGCGGCTCGCGCAAGTACCTGCTCGCGAGCCTCGACCAGAGCCTCCTGCGCCTGGGCCTCGACTACGTGGACGTCTTCTACTCGCACCGGCCGACGCCCGAGACGCCGGTCGAGGAGACGATGGGCGCGCTCGACGCGGCCGTCCGGCAGGGGAAGGCGCTCTACGCGGGCATCTCCTCCTACGATCCGGAGCAGACGCGGGCCGCCGCGGCGGCCCTGCGGGAGCTCGGGACGCCGCTCCTGATCCACCAGCCGTCCTACTCGCTGCTGAACCGCTGGATCGAGGACGGCCTCCTGGACGTGCTCGGGGAGCTCGGCGTCGGCTGCATCTGCTTCTCGCCGCTGCAGCAGGGGATCCTGACCGGCAAGTACCTCGGCGGCATCCCGGAGGGCTCGCGCGCCGACCGCGGCGCCTTCCTGACCTCCGACGACCTCGACGAGGAGACGCTCGGCCAGGTCCGCGAGCTGTCGCGGGTCGCCGAGCGCCGCGGCCAGTCCACGGCCCAGCTCGCGCTCGCCTGGACGCTGCGCGACCCGCGGATGACCTCGACCCTGATCGGCGCCTCGAGCGTCGAGCAGCTGGAGGAGAACGTGGCCGCGCTCGAGCAGCTCGACTTCTCGGACGACGAGCTGGCCGAGCTCGACCGGATCCTCGGCTGATGCCCGACTCCTCCCGGCTCGCGCTCTTCCTCGGCGCGGCGCTCGTCCTGCTGCTCGTGCCCGGGCCGGCGGTGCTCTACGTCGTCACGCAGTCGATCGGCGGCGGCCGCCGCGCCGGGCTCGCCTCGGTCGCGGGCATCCACACCGGGACGCTCGTGCACGTCGCCGCCGCGACCGTCGGCCTCTCGGCGCTGCTCGCCTCCTCGGCCCTCGCCTTCGACGTCGTCAAGTTCGCCGGCGCGGCCTACCTCGTCGCGGTCGGCCTCCGCAGGCTCGCCGGCCGGGAGCGGCTCGACCCGGTCGACGGTGCCGCCGTCCCGCGCAGCCACGGCAGCCTCTATCGGCAGGGGATCGTCGTCAACGTCCTCAACCCGAAGGCGGCGCTCTTCTTCCTCGCCTTCCTGCCGCAGTTCGTCGAGCCCTCGCGCGGCGCCGCCTGGCACCAGGTCCTCGTCCTCGGCCTCGCCTTCGGCGCGCTCGGCTTCCTCACGGACGGCGCCTACGCGCTCGTCGCCGGCACCCTCGGCGGCGTGCTCCGCCGCAGCCGCGCCTTCGCGCAGGCGCAGCGGTACCTCTCGGGCGCGGTCTTCGTCGCGCTCGGCGCGACGGCGGCCTTCACCGGCCGCGTGCACGCCGCCTCGCCCTAGTCGGCGCTAGTGCAGGACGAAGAAGGCGATCGCCGTGTACTGGAGCGCGACGGCGCCGATCACGAAGGCGTGGAAGATCTCGTGGTAGCCGAAGACCGCGGGGCGCGGATCGGGCCGCCGCGTCGCGTAGGCGATCGCGCCGAGCGTGTAGAGGAGCCCGCCGAGCAGGATCAGCACCGCGGCGCCGACGCCGGCCCGTGAGATCAGCTGCGGGAAGACGGCGATCCCGGTCCAGCCGAGCGCGATCGCCAGCGCCGCCGAGACCCATTTCGGCGCCCGCGGCCGGAAGAGCTTCAGGAAGACCGCCGCGCCCGCGCCGCCCCAGACGAGCGCGAGGACGACGACCCGGACGTCGCCGGAGAGGACGATCAGGCCGACGGGGGTGTAGGTCCCGGCGATCAGCCCGAAGATCGCGGCGTGGTCGAGCCGGCGCAGCCACATCCGGCGCTCCGGCGACCAGCTGACCCGGTGGTAGAGCGCGCTGGCCCCGAACATGGCGACGACGCTGCCGGCGAAGACGGCCGCCGAGACCTGCGCCCGCGCGCCCTCCGCGGTCAGCCCCAGCGCGATCCCGAGCGGGATCGCGACGAGGAACGCCCACTGGTGCGTGACGCCGCGGAAGCGGGGCTTCACGCGGGCTGCCTCGATCGACGCGCTCATCGAGCCAGCCTAGCGCCGTCCCTTACTGCCTGCGAGCGATCGCCCGGGCGAGCTCGTGCTTCGACATCGTCGAGCGGCCCTCGATCTCGAGCTCCTTCGCCCGCTCGTAGAGCTCGGCCTTCGTGTTGCCCTCGACGTCGACGCCGCCGAAGGTCTCGCCCTCGCCGCGGCGTTTCGCAGCGGTCGAGCGCTTCGAGCGCGGGTCGCTCGGGCCCGGCTCGTCCTTGCGCCGCCAGCGGTCGCCGACCTTCTCGTGCGTGTGCTTGAGCGCGGCGTAGGCGGTGCGGTGCGCGCGCTCGCCCTCGCCGTACTGCTCGGCGGCTGCGTCGTGCGCCTTCGCGAACGTGCGCTGCGCCTTCCCGGAGGAGCGCCTGAGCGTGTCCGGCAGCTCCGACTGCTTCGCCGCCCTGCCTCCTTCGTCGTCTTCGGCATGTCCGCGGATTCCCGCTCACGCGCGGCCGGAAACGGCTGGGCAGCCGGCTGCGCCCGGGCGTCGGCCGCTCGCTGGGTGCCTCTGAACTCGAACCGGAATGAAGTCTGTGCCGTCCGGACGCGCTGGCCACGCGCGCTGCGGCGTCCTCGGTCGGCCGGATAGAGCCCCGCTATCGCGCCTCCCTGCGTCCTTGCATCGCACGCACCCATCACGCCCAGCCGACGAGCGTCATTTCGGTTCGAGTTCTTAATGCGCGGTTAACGCCCGCGAATCGGAGCCTCAACACGGCCCCGGTAGAAGTCGGAGGCGTGATTCCAGGCAGGCGCATCCTCTTCCGCGGCGCGGGGTTCGTCTTCACGGGCGCCGCCGGCGCCGCGGTTGCGCTCGGCGCGGTCGCGGCCGCCGGCGGCCTGCGCTCGACGACGACCGTCGAGCGGGTCAGGCAGGCGGCAGCGCCGGAGCGGCAGGTCGGACTCGCGGCCGGAGGCGACGGGCTCTCGATCGCCGACCTCTACCGCCGCGCGGCCCCCGGCGTCGTCCAGATCACCTCCACCACCCTCGTCCGGGCGCCGAGCGACCCCTTCTTCGGCAGCCTCTTCCCGCAGGCGCCGCAGCTCTCCCGGTCGCTCGGCTCCGGGTTCGTGATCGACAAGGCCGGCGACGTCGTCACGAACTACCACGTGATCCAGGGCTCGCGCACGGTCCAGGTCAGCTTCTCGAACGACGACCGGCTGCGGGCGAAGATCGTCGGCAGCGACCCCTCGACCGATCTCGCCGTGCTCCAGGTCTCGGTGCGCCGCCCGGGCGCTCCAGCCGCTGCCGCTCGGCGACTCCGGCGCCGTCCGCGTCGGCGACCCGGTCGTCGCGATCGGCAACCCGCTCGGCTACACGCGGACAGCCACCTTCGGGATCGTCAGCGCGCTCCAGCGCCGGATCCAGGCGCCGAACGCCTACGCGATCGACCACGTGATCCAGACCGACGCGGCCCTGAACACGGGCAACTCCGGCGGGCCGCTGCTCGACGCGGCCGGCCGCGTGATCGGCGTCAACTCGCAGATCGCGACCGGCGACGGCGGCTCCGGCTCGATCGGGATCGGCTTCGCGGTCCCGATCGACACGGTCAAGGACGTCGTCTCGCAGCTGCTCCGGAGCGGGAAGGTCGACCACGCCTCCCTCGGCGTCCGGCTCGCGACCGTCGACCCGGAGCTCGCACGCGCCTTCAACCTGCCCGCCCGGCACGGAGCGCTCGTCGAGCAGGTCGAGCCGCACGGCGCCGGCGCGGCCGCCGGCCTGCACGGCGGCTCGACGCCCGTCGTCGTCGCCGGCGAGAGCTACGTGCTCGGCGGCGACGTCGTCGTCCGCGCCGACGGAGCGCCCGTCGCCGACGCGAACGCCCTGCAGGACCTGATCGCCTCGAAGCGCTCCGGCGACCGGCTGACCCTGGAGGTCTACCGCGGCTCCAAGCACCTGACCCTGACAGCCAAGCTCGGACGGCAGCCATCGTCCCCTCGTAGCTGACCGTCCGATAGAAGGCCCCTGGACCCCTGGGGCCGGTACCCGCCGGGAGCCAGCGACCCGACGGGTGCGACGCCGAAGGCCCGACCGCCTGCCCGGGCCTTCGGCGTTCTTGCGTCCGGGTCGGGCCGTGCGGCTACCCTTGCCGCGTGGTCGACCCGGAGAGATACGCGCGCGGCCGGCTGCTGCTCGAGGACGACCTCCGGGTCGGCGACCAGACCGACGAGGAGCTCTGGACGGAGGACGGCGGCGAGGACCACGCCGGCTGGTTCTGCGTCTCGACCGCGCCCTTCCCCTGCCCGGCCGGCGGCTGCACGTTCGTCGCCGAGTTCATGACCGCCGCGCACCTGATCCTCGTCTGGGAGGCGAAGGACGACCCGAACCTGCTCCGGCACGCGCAGCGCGCGAAGGAGGTCGGCCGGAACCCGCGCGTCGTCACCTACGAGCCGGGCTTCGGCCCGAGCGCCTCGTACTACGCGTGGGAGGCGGCCGGCCGCCCGGTCCACGGCGTGAGGAAGTAGTGATCGAGCACGCCTTCGGCGCCGGCGAGCCGCTCTCGCTCGGCGTCGAGGAGGAGCTGATGATCCTCGACGCGGCCTCGCTCGACCAGGTCGGTGCGGTCGGCACGCTGCTCGCCGGGGTCGAGGGCCTCGCGCTGCCGGGCCGGCTGAAGACGGAGCTCTTCGCCTCGGTCGTCGAGCTGAACACGGATCCCTGCGCCGACGTCGCCGCCGCGGTCGAGGCGCTCGGGACGCTGCGGCGCGCGGCCGCCGACACGGCGGCGCGGAGCGGGCTCGCCGTCGCCTGCGCCGGCACGCATCCGTTCGCGCGGCCCGAGGCGCAGCCGCTCGTCGACGAGGAGCGCTACACGAGCTTCGTCGCCTACGCCGGCATCGAGCGCCCGCCGCCAGGGCGTCCAGGGCCTGCACGTCCACCTCGGGATGCCGTCCGGCGCGGTCTGCTGGCAGGTGCTCGAGGGGATGCTGCCCTGGCTGCCGCTCGTGCTCGCGCTCTCGGCGAACTCGCCGTGGCTGGCGGGCGTCGCCAACGGGCTCGCGTCGAACCGGGCGCCGATCCTCGCCGAGCTGCCGCGGGCCGGGGCGCCGCCCGCGCTCGGCTCCTACGCCGGCTGGGAGGCGTGGGTCGAGCACCTCGTCGAGCTCGGCGTCACCGCCGACTACACGCGGATCTGGTGGGACGTGCGGCCGCACCCGCGCTTCGGCACGCTCGAGGTGCGGATGCCCGACCAGCCGACGGCGCTGCGGCAGACCGCCGCCCTCGTCGCGCTGCTGCAGGCGCTCGCCGCGACGATGCTCGAGCGCGGCGAGGCCGCCCCCTACGACCGCGGCCACTACGCCCAGAACCGCTGGGCGGCCGCGCGGTTCGGCCCGCGGGCGGAGCTGATCCACCCGGACGGGACGCGGGCGCTGCGCGTCCCGGAGCTCTGGGACGACCTGCTCGCCCTGACCGCGCCCGCCGCGGCCGGGCTCGGCACCCTGGCGCTGCTCGAGGAGCTCGACCCGACCCGGTGCGAGGCCGACCTCCAGCTCGCCGAGACCGACCCCCGCGCGGTCGCGGCGGGGCTCGTCGCGCGGACGCTAGGCTAGGAGCCGATGGCGATCGTCTCCGACACGCTCCAGGTCAGCGGCATCCGCTGCGAGCGCTGCGTGATGCGGCTCGCGAAGACGCTCGAGGGCCACGAGGGCCTGGAGGGCGCGAACGCGAACCTGCTCGGCCAGGTGCTGCTCGAGTGGGACGACGAGCGCACCTCGCGCGACGCGATCGTCGCCGTGATGGAGCGCGGCGGCTTCCGCGAGCTCGGCTTCGTCTAGGCCTCGGGTTCGTCGGGGCCGCGGGCTACGGCTGAGGCTTCGCGCGCGTCGCCGTCTGGCCGAACGGGTCGACGGCGGTCGCCGGGCGGTCGGAGAGGTGCGGCGTCTCGTCGCCGCGCGTCCCCTCGCGGATCTCCGCCCGCACCCGCTCGGGCGCCTCGACGCCGTGGCGCTCGCCCTCGACGGTCGCCCCCGACTCGAGCCCGTAATGCCGGGCGACGGCGTCCTCGTCGATCCCGTCGTCGTCGTCGAGCGTCGGCGAGTCCGCGAGCACGTCCTTGCCGACGCTGACCCGGACGACGCGCTCGGCGTCGACCGGATGCGCGAAGGCCTTCGGCAGCGCGTGCCGCGTCTTGCGCAGCAGGCCCTGCTCGACGATCAGGTAGCCGCCCCGGTCCTCGGCGACCCTGCCGATCTTCTCGTCCTCGCTCGTGACGACGTCGTACCCGATCATGCCCTGCCCCTTCCCGGAACCGGGGAGACCGAACCCTCGGGAATCCCCTGCACCTCGCCGACGTTTTCCTGTCCGGATGAGCGCTGCTAGCGTGGCCGTCATGGGCGAGACCGAAGCCAGGCGCCTGGCCGAGGGGGCGCGCGACCGCGTGCGCTTCGAGGAGGAGGCGCTCGAGCTCTCGGACCAGGTCTACCGCGTCGCCCGCCGGCTCGTCTCCTCGCGCGAGGAGGCAGAGGACCTGATGCAGGAGACCTACGCCCGCGCCTTCCGCTCCTGGCGGCAGTACACGCCGGGCACGAATCTGCGCGCCTGGCTGCTGCGGATCCTGACCAACCTGAACATCGACCGCGGCCGCCGCAACCAGCGGACGCCCGACACCCAGCCGCTGGAGGAGGGCGACTACTTCCTCTACAACCGGCTCGAGGCGAACGGCGACGGCGGCGCGAGCGAGCAGGACCGCGTCGTCGAGCGGCTCTCGCAGGACGACGTCGTCGAGGCGCTCGCCGAGGTGCCGCACGACTTCCGCGACGTGCTCGTCCTCGTCGACATCGGCGACTTCAGCTACGCGGACGCGGCGCAGATCCTCGACGTCCCGATCGGCACCGTCATGTCCCGGCTGCACCGGGCGCGGCGGATCCTGAAGCAGAACCTGGCAGAGCAGACGGTGGGAGAGACGGCATGAGCCTCTGCGAGAAGTGCGAGGAGCTGATGCAGCCGTACCTCGACCGCGTCCTCAGCGACGCCGAGCTGGCGGAGGCGGAGGCCCACCTCGCCGAGTGCGGCTGGTGCGAGCGGCGCTACCGCTTCGAGGTCAGCCTGCGGCAGTTCGTCCGCCAGGCGGTCGACGAGCCGATGCCGCCGCAGCTGAAGGCGAAGCTCGCCGCGCTGCGGACGCCGCTCGTCTAGGCCGCGGGAGCCCGGCCCGCGCTGGGGCCCGACGATGACGACGAGCGTGCGCGGGTGGTCGCCGGGCGGCAGCGTCCGCGTGACGACGCCCAGCTGGGCTAGCATGAGCGCGGAGCGACCCGACGGGCGTAGGTGATGTCGCCGGAGCCGTTCAGGACCGTGACCGAGACCTTCCACGGCGGCGGCAGCCCCGGCTCGGAGGCCGCGACGACGGTCCGCACCTGCCGGCCGCGCAGGCTCGGGAAGAGGACGAGCACCGCCAGCGCGGAGACGAGCGCCGCCAGCGACGCGGTCACGACCAGGCGCGCGACGGGGTTGACGCGGAGCGGGTTCGCGGGGCCCGGCAGCCCGGCGAGCCGGCGCGCCTCGGCCCGGTCGACCCCGAGCGCTGTCGCGTAGACGACGGCGGCGAGGATGGCGGCGTTCTGCGAGGGAAAGCGGAAGAGGCGGCCCTCCTCGAGCCACTCGATCTCCTCGACGTCGAGGCCCGAGCGGACGGCGAGCTGCTCGACCGAGAGGCCGCGCTGCGCCCGCGCGCCCTGGAGCGGGGAGGGCTCGACGAGCGTCTCGAGTGGGGTCAGGAGCTCCATCGGCTGCGACTGTCAGGATTCGGCGGGGCCGGGCTCGACCCTTCCCGGTAGCTCATCGGCGAAATCGACGTCTCCTGGAGAGCCGAGATCGTCGCAGGGGACGAGCACCGCCTCGAGCGAGCGCGCGCCCTCGTCCGGGACGGCGTCCCAGAGCGCCCGGCCGAGCACCGCCGGGTGGCCGCGGACGCCGCCGTAGCTCGCGGCGACGAGGCCGCCGGCGCCGCCGCGCCAGGCCTCGACGACGCGCTCGACCGCGGCGGGGGAGAGCTCGGGGCCGTCGGCGAGCACGACGACCGCCGCCTCCGCCTCGGCCGGCAGCGCGGCGAGCCCGCAGCGGAGCGAGGCGCCGGGGCCGCGCTCCCATTCGGGGCAGCGGACGACGCGCGCGTCCGTCTCGACCTCGTGCGCGCCGAGCACGACGACCACCTCGTCGACCACGCTGCGCCGCACCCGCTCCAGCACCGGGCCGAGCAGCAGCGACTGCTTCGGCGGCGAGCCGAAGCGGCTCGAGGCTCCGGCGGCGAGGACGACGGCCGCGATCACCGCTCGCGGATCGTGACCGAGTCGATCGTGACCTTGCGGGTCGGCTGCTCGGTCTGCGGGTCGCCGAGCCGTCCGATCCGCTCGACCACGTCGAGGCCCGAGACGACCTTCCCGAGCACCGCGTACTCGGGCGGCAGCCCGGCGTCCTCGGCGGTGACGACGAAGAACTGGCTGCCCGCGGTGCCGGGCGCCTCGTCGCCCCGCTTCGCCATCGCGACGACGCCCTTCGTGTACGTCGTCCCCGGCGGCGGCACGTCGGTGGTCGTGTAGCCCGGGCCGCCGGTGCCCGTCCCGGTCGGGTCGCCGCCCTGGATCACGAAGCCGGGGACGATCCGGTGGAAGACCGTCCCGTCGAAGAAGCCCTTGCGCGCCAGCTTCTCGAAGGAGGCCACGGTGTGCGGCGACTCCTGCGCGGCGAGGCGGATCGTGAACGTCCCCTCGCTCGTCTCGACGACGGCGGACGCGGGCGTCGCGACCGCCGCCGTCTCCGCGGTCGTCGGTGCGCCCTTGCCGCCGCCGCAGCCGGCGAGGGCGAGCGTCGCGGCGAGGAGGAGCGCGGCTCTCGGGCGCATCCGGCCGGCGGGAGCGCCGCAAGGCGGCGGTGCGTGCCCTTCTCCGGCCATCGGGACGCGGATGCTACCGAGCGGGGGAGTCGGCGGCGACCGCCTCGCGCGCGTCGCGGACGAGCGCCTTCGCGATCTCGAGCTTGTACGCGTTCCCGGGCAGCGGCGTCGCGTCCTCGAGCGAGTCGAGCAGCCAGGGGACGGGCGCGACGCCCGCGAGCGCGACGCGGGTCTCGTCGCCGTTGCGGGCGGCCGCGACCCCGACGATCGGGAACGACCAGCGCTTGCGGTCCATCGCCTTCAGGTAGGTGCTCGCCTCGGGCTTCGGCACCTCGAGCTCGAGGATCAGCTCGCCGGGCTCGAGCGTCGTCGTCCGCCGGTCGGCCTCGTCCGGGAGCCGGTAGAGGTCGGCGACGGGGAGCTCGCGGCGGTTCGTGCGCAGCGTCGCACCGAGCGCGAGCAGCGCCGCGGCGACGTCGGACGGGTGCGCGGAGGCGCAGAAGTCGTTGCCGAAGACCGCGTGCTCGCGATGCTCGCCCTCGCGGGCGTGGCAGCGGTCGCCGCCGTGGAGCCTGCACGGGAACTTCAGCCGCCAGTACCAGCAGCGGGTCGACTGGAGCAGGTTGCCGCCGACGCTCGACATCGAGCGCAGCTGCGGCGAGGCGGCGAGCGCGCAGGCCTCGCGGAGCGCCGCCGGGATCTCCGGGTCGACCTCGAGCTCGGCCAGCGTCGTGCCGGCTCCGATCCCCACCGTTCCGGAGGACGCGGTCCCGTCGATCCCGCGCGGGACGACGCCGCGGACGTCGACGAGCGTCTCGGCCCGGAGGATCCCGTCGCGGAGCAGCGGCACCACCTCGGTGCCGCCCGCGAGGAAGAGCCCGTCCGGCGGCTCCGTCGGCGCTAGATGCCCGCAGCAGCTCCACGCGGCTCCTTCGCCTTCCGACCTGCCTCGCGCAGCGCCCGCAGGAGCTCCTCCCGGTCGATCGGCAGCGAGCGGACGTCGGCACCGGTGGCGTCGCGGATCGCGTTCGCGATCGCCGCCGCGGTCGGGATGATCGGCGGCTCGCCGATCCCCTTCGAGCCGAGGTTCGTCAGGTGCTCGTCGGGGAGGTCGAGCAGCTCGGCCTCGATCTCCGGCACGTCCGCGATCGTCGGCATCCGGTAGGCGTCGAGGGTCTGGGTGAGGACGACGCCCGTCTCCGGGTCGACGAGCCGGCGCTCCGAGAGCGTGTGCCCGATCGCCTGGACGATCCCGCCGACGACCTGGCTCTCGGCCCCGAGCGGGTTGATCACGCGGCCGACGTCGTGGATCGCGTGGACGTGCTCGACGACGACCTCGCCGGTCTCGACGTCGACGGCGACCTCGGCGACCTGGCAGCCGAAGGTGAGCACCTGCATCCCGGTCGGGTTCGGCCCGCGCGCGCCCTTGCCGAGGATCTGCGCGTCCTCGAGCAGCCCGACGACCTCGGTCAGCTCCCAGGAGCCGCCGTCGGCCGAGACGATCCGGCCGCCGCGGAGGTCGAGCACGCGCTCCTCGAGCTGGAAGCGCTGCGCGGCGATCTCGACGATCTGCCGCTTCGCGTCGGCGGCGGCGGCGCGGACGGCCGGGCCCATCGACGGCGTCGTCGAGGAGCCGGCGGAGATCGCGGCGTAGGGCCCGCGGGCGGTGTCGCCGAGCGAGACGGAGACGTGCTCGAGCGGGATGCCGAGCTCCTCGGCGGCGATCTGCGCCATCGCGGTGCGGGTGCCGGTGCCGATGTCCTGCATCGCCGTCACGACCTGCGCGCGGCCGTCGGAGCCGACGCGGATCCAGGCGTACGAGGGCGGCCCGCCGCCGCCGTACCAGATCTGGCTCGCCATCCCGACGCCGCGCTTCCAGCGCTCGTCGGAGCGGGCGCGCACCTGCCTCGCGCCGCTCCCAGCGCGGCTCGGCGCGGCGGTAGCACTCGAGCAGGTTCTTCGACGAGTAGGGCCGCGCCTCGCTCGCGTCGGCGTGGTTGCGCCGCCGCAGCTCGAGCGGGTCGAGCCGGAGCTTCGCCGCCAGCTCGTCGAGCAGGCACTCGAGGCCGAAGGTGCCCTCGACGAAGCCGGGCGCGCGGAACGCGAGCATCCCGGGCAGGTTCAGCCTGGCGGCGTGGACGACCGTCTCGACGTTCTCGCAGTCGTAGAGCATCTGCATCGGCCCGTCGGTGCCGGACGACCAGCCCGACCAGCCGACCGCGTTCACGAACTCGCCGCCGAGCGCGACCAGCCTGCCGTCGGAGGTCGCGCCGGCCTTGAGGCGCTGGATCGTCGCGTTGCGGTTGCCCGCGTCGAGGTGCTCCTCGCGGCGGGAGAGCATGCACTTGACGGGGCGGCCCGTCCGCCTCGCCAGCTCGGCGGCGACGAAGGTGAAGACGCCCGGGCCGTTCTTGGCGCCGAAGCCGCCGCCCATGTACTCGCAGATCACCCGCACCTTGTCGGCGGGCAGCCCGAGCCCCTCGGCGACCGCGTCGCGGATGCCCCAGACGTACTGGGTCGAGATGTGGACGTGCAGCTCGTCGCCCTGCCAGTCGCAGACCGCCTGGTGGGTCTCGAGCGCGTTGTGGAGGACGACCTGCGTCCGGTACTCGGCCTCGACGGTCACGTCCGCCTCGGCGAAGGCGCGCTCGAAGTCGCCGCGCGAGCTGCGCTTCGACTCGTTCAGGAGGGAGCCGCGGCGGACGGCCTCGTCCGGGTCGAGGATCGCCTCGAGCTGCTCCCACTCGACGTCGACGAGCTCGAGGGCGGCGCGGGCGGCGCCGTAGCTCTCGGCGCAGACGGCCGCGACCGGGCGCGCCGTAGTAGCCGGCCTCCTCGCCGAGCTGCGGGATCTCGCCGGGCCCGAGGACGGCGCGGACGCCGCGGCGCTTCGAGCGCCTTCGAGAGGTCGATCCGGGCGACGCGGGCGTGGGCGTGCGGCGAGCGGAGGAGCGCGGAGTGCAGCATCCCCGGCAGGCGGACGTCGGCGGTGTAGCGGGCCTTGCCGGTCGCGCGCTCGCGGCCGTCGACCTTGGCGGCGGGGCGGCCGACGATCTCGCGCGGGCCACGGGGCCACTGGTCGAGCGCGTCCTCCTCGACCACGAGCCACTGCTCGGTGTAGCGGCCCTCGACCTCCTTCTCGGTCCGGATCAGCCTCGCCACGTGAGAATCGCCTCCTCGATCATCGGGTACGCGCCGCAGCGGCAGATGTTCCCGGCCATGTGACGGCGAACCTCCTCGACCGTCGGCTCCGGGCTCGTCTCGACGAGCGCCGCGGCCGAGACGATCTGCCCCGGCGTGCAGAAGCCGCACTGGAGCGCGTCGCAGCGCACGAACGCGTCGACGAGCGGGTGCTCGCGCAGTCCCTCGATCGTCGTCACCTCGCCCTCGACCGTGTGCGCGAGCGTGATGCACGAGAGCGTCGGGACCCCGTCGACGAGCACCGTGCAGGCGCCGCAGTGGCCCTCGCCGCAGGCGATCTTCGTGCCGGTCAGGCCCGCGTCCTCGCGCAGCCACTCGGCGAGCGTCCGGCCGACCGGGCCCCGCAGCTCGTGGCGGTCGCCGTTGACGACGAGCTCAGGCACCCGCGGTCACCGCCTCGATGTCGGCGAGGTGGATCAGGCGGAAGGTGGCGCGGGCGGCGCGGCGGATGTCGTCCTCGCCCTCGACCTCCGGGAACGTCCGCCAGAGCTCGCGCGCGGCGCGGAGCAGGTCGGCGATCCGCTGCGCCTCCGGGCGGCCGTTCTCGCCGCAGGCGTTCAGCGCCAGCCCGAGCACGCCGACCGAGTCCGGCTGGCGCGTCCAGAGGATCGGCGTCGCCATCGAGAGGTACTGGTGGATGCGCGCGAACTGCATCGGCTGCGAGAAGACGTCGGAGCCCTTCGGCGCGGTCGGCTCGAGCGGCGGCTCGCCCGCCGCGATCCGCTCGGCGTTCCCCGCCAGCATCGCGCGCAGCTCCGCGTCGTCGAGCCCGCTCAGCCGCGCCGTCTTCAGCGAGATCAGGAGCGAGCTCGGCTGGCCGCCGTAGGGGTAGTCGGAGGCGTAGACGACCTGCTCCGGCGGCACCTGGCGGAAGAAGTCGAGCAGGTCGACCGGGCTCCAGACCGAGGTGTCGAAGAAGACGCCCGCGCGGCCCGCGAAGTGGTGGGCGAGGTTGCCGAGGTCGGCGATGCCGGCGTGGGCGATGATCAGCTGCGCCTCCGGGTGCCGGTCGACGAGCGCGTGCAGGTGGGCGGCGATCGGCGGCAGGCCGCGGCCGCCGTGGATCAGGATCGGGACGCGCCGCTCGGCGGCGAGCGCGAAGATCGGCTCGAGCCGCTCGTCGTTGAGCAGGAAGCGCTGGGCGCGCGGGTGCAGCTTGATCCCGCGGGCGCCGCGGTCGAGGCAGCGCGTCGCCTCGCCGACCGGGTCCTCGCCGAGGTCGAGCCGCACGAAGGGGACGAGCCGCCCCTCCGAGCGCTCCGCGAACGCGAGCGTGCGATCGTTGCCGGCGCGGAAGCCGGGCACGCGGTCGGGCTCGTCGAGGCAGAACATGAACGCCCGCCCGACGCCGTAGCGGTCCATCTGGCCGAGCAGGCCGTCGAGCTCGCCGACCATGCCGTCGATGTCGTGGCCGAGGTGCGTGTGCGCGTCGAAGATCCCGGCGCCCTCGGGCAGGAGCCGCCGCACCTCCTCGTCGTAGGACGCGACGAGCTCGTCCGCGCGTGCGATCGCGTCGTCCACGCAGGGAATCTAGCGGCGGCGGCTGGCCGAGGCGGCGGCGCGCGCGCGGCGAGGAGCCGCTCGACGAAGAGCGCCTCCGGCACGGCGCCCTCCCACGAGGCGCCGCCGTCGACGACGACCTTCGGCACCGCCAGCACCCCGTGCCGGTCGGCGTGGGCGGGGAACTCGGTCGCCTCGATCGCGGCCGCGGTCACGCGTGGGCTCGCGAAGGCGGCGCGGTAGGCGAGCAGCACGGCCCGCGGGCAGTGCGGTCAGGTCGGGGTGACGAAGACCTCGAGCGCGACGTCGCGCTCGAGTGAGGCCAGCGCCTCGAGCGATGCGGGCGCCAGCTGCGGCTCGCGCGTCCCGGCCGCGTGCACGGCGCCGACGATGCTCGTCAGCTCGTACCCCCACGGCGTCCCGTAGAAGCGGACGCCGGCATCCTCGCCGTCCCGGAGGACGACGACGGCGGGATGCCGCTCGACGCCGAACGCGCCCTCGTCGTGCTCGCCGAAGGCGACGAGCTCCGAGAGCTCCGCGACCGCCGCGAGCAGGGTGCGCGACTCGCCCTCCGGATCGAGCTCGCGGCCGGCGACGAGCGTCGTCGTCGCGGTCGGCCCGAGCACGAGCGCGAGCTCGACCGGCCGCTCGAGCTCGGCGAGCAACTCGCGCACCGCGCGCTCCTCCTCGGCGCGGAAAACCGCCATGCCCGGACTCTACGGCCCGCTCGCTACCCTCGGCCGGTGCGCCTCTTCAGCCGCGTCTTCCAGCTCGTCTGGGGCTCCGACGTCGACCGGGCCCTGCGCCCGGTTCTCGCCGTCCAGCTCGCCGGCTCGCTCGCCGGCGGCTGCGCCTTCCCGTTCCTCGGGATCTGGGCGATCAAGCAGCTCGGCGCCTCCCAGGGCCGGCTCGGCGCCGCGTACCTCGTCGGCGCGCTGCTCGCCGCCGGCACCGGCTACCTCGGCGGTCACCTCTCGGACCACTACGGCCGCCGGCCGCTGATCCTGCTCGGCTGGGGCGTGATGGCGCTGCTGCCGTTCGCGTTCCTCGCAGTCGGCGACCACAGGCTCGCGGGCCTCGGCCTGATCGCGCTGCTGCCCGCGGTCGGCTCGATCGGCGGCTCGGCGGACACGGCGATGGTCGCCGACCTCGTCCCGCCCGAGCGCCACGAGGCCGCCTACGCGGCCGTCCGCGTCGCCTCGAACTTCGGCGTCACGCTGGGGCCGGTGGTCGGCGGCCTGCTGCTGGCGACGAGCGGCTGGACGGCGCTCTTCGTCGGCGTCGCCGTGCTCGCCGCGAACGGCGCCTTCCTCGCCTGGCGCTACATCCCGCGCCGCGGCGCCTACGCGCCGGAGGAGCCGCCCGCGCGCGGCTCCCTCGGCGTGATCCTGCGCGACCGCCCGTTCCTCGTCTACTTCGTCTCGGGCGTGCTCGCGTCGTTCGTCTACGTCGCCTACGAGACGGTGCTGCCGATCTCGCTGACCGTGACGCACGGCTTCTCGGCCGCGACCTGGGGCTTCCTCGTCGTCGTCAACCCGGCGCTCGTGACGGTCTTCCAGATGCGCCTGACCCGCTGGACCGAGGGCGTCACCACCGCGACGAAGCTCGCGGTCGCGCTGCCGCTGATGGGGCTGCCGTTCATGCTCCTCTCCGCGTCGGCGGCGATCCCGATGGTCGTGCTCGTGATCGTCCTCTTCGTCTTCGGCGAGATGCTCTGGATCCCGGCCTCGCAGTCGGTCGTCGCCCGGCTCGCGCCGCCCGACCTGCGCGGCGCCTACATGGGCGCCTTCGGGATCAGCTGGTCGGTCTCCTGGGCGCTCGGGCCCTTCCTCGGCCTGCAGGTGCACGAGGCCGCGGGCGACGGCGCCACCTGGCTGATGTTCGCGTCGATGTCGCTGGTCGCCGGCGCGATGGGCGCGACCGCCGCGGCGGGCGCAGCGCGCGTCGGCCGCCGGACCGCTCCCGCCACCAACCCCGCGAATTGATCTAGGGTCCTCGATCGTGACCGACGTCATCGTCTACGGCGACACGTTCCGCGTCCCGGAGCTGCGGCACGAGCTGCCGGTGGGGATCCCGGACGCGTTCCTCTACGTCGAGAAGGACGGCGTCCGGCACGCGGTGATCGGCTCGATGGAGATCCCGCGGCTCGAGGAGGCGGGCGGGATCGTCTGCCATCCGCTCGAGGAGTTCGGCCAGGACGAGCTGCTCGGCCGGGGGCTCAGCCGCGACGAGGCGCTGCACCCGCTGGCCGCGCGCGCCCTCCGCGAGCTCGGCGTCGAGCGGGCGATCGTGCCCTACGGCTTCCCGCTCGGGCTCGCCGACCACCTGCGCGGCGAGGGCGTCGAGCTGACGGTCGACCGGGCCTTCTTCGAGGACCGGCGCCGCAGCAAGACCGAGGCCGAGCTGGCCGGGATCCGGCGCGCGCAGGCCGCGGCCGAGGCGGGGATGGACGCCGCGCGGGCGCTGCTCCGCGCCGGCGGCGCCGACCTGACGGTCGAGCAGGTCAAGGCGGCGATCAACGCGGTCTTCGCCGAGCACGGCTGCACCGCCGACGAGTTCATCGTCTCGCACGGCCCGCAGTCGGCGATCGGGCACCACATGGGCTCCGGGCCGATCGCGCCCGGCGAGCCCGTCGTGATCGACCTCTGGCCGCGCGACAACGCCTCCGCCTGCTTCGCCGACATGACGCGGACGTTCGTCGTCGGCGAGCCCTCCGACGAGCTGCGTGGCTGGCACCGCCTCGTCGCCGAGGCGCTCGAGCAGGCGCGGGCCGGGATCCGCCCCGGCGCCCACGGCCGCGCGGTCTACGACGCCGCCTGCGAGGTCTTCGAGGCCGCGGGCCAGCCGACCCAGCGGACGAAGACGCCCGGGACGCCGCTCGAGGACGGCTTCTTCCACGGGCTCGGCCACGGCGTCGGCCTCGAGGTGCACGAGGCGCCGAACCTCGGCCTCTCGTCCCACGACACGCTCGTCGCCGGCGACGTCGTCACGATCGAGCCGGGCCTCTACCGCCCCGGCGTCGGCGGCTGCCGGCTCGAGGACCTCGTGCTCGTGACCGCGGACGGGTCGGAGACGCTGACCGACTATCCGTACGAGCTCGCGCCCTAGGTGGGCCGACCGCGGAGGAATGGCAGGCCTTCCAGGACCTGGCTCTGGCCCGCTGGGGCGAGCCGCTCTTCCTCGACTTCCTCGTGCCGAGCCTCGCCGGCGACGCCGCGTTCGCCTCACTGGTGGGCGGGCTACCTGCGCCAGAGCTCCAGCCCGACCGCGGCGGTCGCCTACCTGCGCATGAACGCGGAGATCGACATCAGGGCCGTGCTGCGGGCCGTCCACGTGCCGACGCTGGTCGTGCACACCGTCGGCGACCGCATCGACCCCGTGCAGGGCGGCCGCTACCTCGCGTCGCAGATCGCGGGCGCCCGCCTCGTCGAGCTCCCCGGCGAGGATCACCACCCGTGGGTCTCCACCGCGGAGCCGCTGGTCGCGGAGATCGAGGAGCTCGTCACGGGTCAGCGCGGCGGCCCGCCGCCCGCGAGCGTCCTGACGACGCTGCTCTTCACCGACATCGTCGGCTCGACCGAGCGCGCGGCGGCGCTCGGCGACCGGCGCTGGAGGCGCTGCTCGACAGCCACCACGCGATCGTGCGCGCGCAGCTCCGGCGCTTCGACGGCGTCGAGGTGAACACGACCGGCGACGGGTTCCTCGCGATCTTCGACGGCCCCGCCCGCGCCGTGCGCTGTGCGCTGGCGGTCACCCTCGCGCTGCGCGAGGTGGGCGTGAGCATCCGTTCCGGCGTGCACACGAGCGAGGTCGAGCTCGCGGGCGACGACGTCAGCGGGCTCGGCGTGCACGTGGCCGCGCGATCATGGCGCTCGCCCGCCCGGGCGAGGTCGTCGTCACCGCGCGTCGTGCGCGACCTCGCGCTCGGCTCCGGCCTCGCCTTCGAGGAGCGCGGCCCGCACGAGCTCAGGGGCGTGCCCGGAGCGTGGAGCTCCTCGCGTCGTCGCCGCCGAGCCCGGCGCGCGTAGCCCGGCGCCGTACGACCTCGCGCCCTAGCGCGAGGCCCGTTAGAGTCCGCCGACACATATCGGGTTCCGACCCATCGTCGGTCTCGCTGGCACCCGTCACATCCCGGAACTGGAGGGACAGATGGCTGCTGTCGAAGAGAGTCCTCAACCCGCGGCCCAGGTGGTCGCCGATCCGGCGGCGCTCGGGCTCGCCGGCTTCGGGATCACGACGCTCGTCCTCAGCGTCTTCAACGCCAAGATCCTCAGCGGCGCCGGCCTGCCGGTCGTCTTCGGCCTGGCGATCGCCTACGGCGGCGGGGCCCAGCTCCTGGCGGGCATGTGGGAGTTCCGCAACAACAACACGTTCGGCGCGACCGCCTTCTCCTCGTACGGCGCCTTCTGGATCTCGTACTGGTTCCTGACCCACTTCGACGCGGGCAAGATCGGCGGCGACGCCGGCAACGCGCTCGGGCTCTACCTGGTCGCCTGGGGCATCTTCACGCTCTACATGTGGATCGCGTCGTTCGGCGTCAGCGTCGCCGTCAACGTGGTCTTCCTGCTGCTCTGGATCACGTTCTTCCTGCTCGGGATCGGCGAGTGGTCCGGCGGCGAGAACTGGTCGAAGGTGGGCGGCTACGTCGGCCTCGCGACCGCGGCGGCCGCGCTCTACACGTCGTTCGCCGTCGTCACGAACTCGACCTTCAAGCGCACGGTGCTGCCGACCTGGCCGCTCAGCCGGCCGCTCGGCAAGGCCGCGTTCGTGCGCTAGCGGGGAGAATGCCCGGATGGACACGATAAGACGCGAGGAGGCTCGATGAGCAGCACCGAGCACACGATCGACACCCTGCTGCTGGAGGAGCGGCGCTATCCGCCGCCGCCCGCGTTCGCGGAGCAGGCGAACGCGAAGCCGGAGATCTACGAGCGGGGCTTCGAGGAGTTCTGGGAGACCGAGGGGCGCGAGCGCGTCAGCTGGTTCGAGGACTTCTCGACCCTCTACGAGTGGAAGCCGCCGTACGCGAAGTGGTACCTCGGCGGCACGCTGAACGTCTCGTACAACTGCGTCGACCGGCACGTCGAGGCCGGCCGCGGCGACGTCGTCGCCTACCACTGGGAGGGCGAGCCCGAGGGCGAGCGGCGGGACATCACCTACGCCGACCTGCAGCGCGAGGTCGTCGCCTTCGCCAACGTGCTCAAGGAGCGCGGCGTCGGCAAGGGCACCGCGGTCGCGATCTACCTCGGCATGGTCCCCGAGCTGCCCGTCGCGATGCTCGCGTGCACGCGCCTCGGCGCCCCGCACACGGTCGTCTTCGGCGGCTTCTCCGCCGACTCGCTCTCGGCCCGGATGAACGACATGGGCTGCGAGGTGCTGATCACGCAGGACGAGGCCTGGCGCCGCGGCAAGCCCGTGGCGCTGAAGCAGATCGCCGACGACGCGGTCGCCGCCGCGCCGGGCGTCAAGGAGGTCGTCGTCGTCCGCCGGACCGGCAACGAGGTGCCGATGACCGAGGGCCGCGACCACTGGTACCACGAGCTCGCCGAGCGGGTCTCGAGCGACGTCGAGTCGTGCCCGCCGGAGCCGATGGACGCGGAGGACCTGCTCTTCCTGATGTACACGAGCGGGACGACCGCGAGGCCGAAGGGGATCGCCCACACGACGGGCGGCTACCTGGTCGGCTGCGCGAGCACGCACCACTACATCTTCGACCTGAAGCGGGACGAGGACGTCTACTGGTGCGCGGCCGACATCGGCTGGATCACCGGCCACAGCTACATCGTCTACGGGCCGCTCTGCAACGGCTGCACGTCGGTGATGTACGAGGGGACGCCGGACTACCCGGACCGGGACCGCTGGTGGTCGATCGTCGAGCGCTACGGCGTCACGATCCTCTACACCGCGCCGACGGCGATCCGCTCGCACATGAAGTGGGGCCCGGAGCACGCCGGCAAGCACGACCTCTCGTCGCTGCGCCTGCTCGGGTCGGTCGGCGAGCCGATCAACCCCGAGGCGTGGGTCTGGTACCACGAGCACATCGGCGGCGGGCGCTGCCCGATCGTCGACACGTGGTGGCAGACCGAGACGGGGATGATCCTGATCACGCCCCTCCCGGGGGTGACGACGCTGAAGCCGGGCTCGGCGACGAAGCCGTTCCCGACGGTCGACGTCGGCGTCTACGACGAGCGGGGCAACGAGGTCGGGCCGGGCGGAGGCGGCTACCTGGTGCTGAAGAAGCCCTGGCCGGCGATGCTGCGCGGCATCTACGGCGACCCGGAGCGGTACGAGGAGACGTACTGGTCGAAGTACGAGGACGTCTACTTCGCCGGCGACGGCGTCCGGATCGACTCCGACGCCGACTTCTGGCTGCTCGGCCGCGTCGACGACGTCATGAACGTGTCCGGGCACCGGATCTCGACGATCGAGGTCGAGTCCGCGCTCGTCGACCACCAGGAGGTGGCCGAGGCGGCCGTGGCCGCGCGGGCCGACGCCCAGACGGGGCAGGCGATCGTCGCCTTCGTGACGCTGAAGGGCGGCGCCGAGGGCTCGGTCGCGAAGCTCGAGGAGCTGCGCAACCACGTCGCGCAGAAGATCGGCCCGATCGCGAAGCCGGCCAACATCGTCTTCACCGACGAGCTGCCGAAGACCCGCAGCGGCAAGATCATGCGGCGGCTGCTCCGCGACGTGGCCGAGAACCGGCCGCTCGGGGACACGACGACGCTGGCCGACCCGGCGGTGGTCGAGGAGATCCGCCACCGCTCGGAGGCGGAGAAGAGCGAGGAGTAGCGCGGCGGGGACGCTACGCTGCGGCCGTGCTCGCTCTGGCCGCAGCGTTCGTCCTCGCGCTCGGCGCGCCGCAGGCGGCGACCGCGCAGACCGCCGCCGTGCGGGTGCCCGTCGCGAACGTCTGGGCCTCGCCCGCCGACGCGGGCAGGCTCCCGCTCGATCCGCACGTCTGGCCCACGCCGGCGATCGGCTACGCCCAGCGGCTCTCGCTCGTCGGCCACCTGCCGACGCAGGCGCTCTACGGCGAGCAGGTGCGCGTGCTCGAGCGCCGCGGCGGCTGGACGAGGATCGCCGTCCCGGACCAGCCCTCGCCGCTCGACCGCCGCGGCTATCCGGGCTGGGTGCGCTCCTGGCAGCTCGGCCCCGCGGCCAGGCGGCGCGACCCTGCTCGTCACCGCCCGCAGCGCCCGGCTCCGCGACGGCACCGAGGTCGGCTTCGGCTCGCGCGTCCCCCGCGGCGCCGTGCCCGCGGCGGCGACGCGCGCACTGCCGCGGACGCGGGCCGACATCGTCCGCACCGCGCGGCTCTTCCTCGGCCTCCACTACCTCTGGGGCGGGCTCTCGGCCTGGGGCATGGACTGCTCCGGGCTCACCTGGGCCGCCTACCGCGCCCACGGGATCGAGATCCCGCGCGACGCGGACGCGCAGTTCGCCGCCGGCACGCCCGTCTCGCGCCGCCGGGGCGCTGCCCGGCGACCTGGTCTTCTACGAGGGCGCGCGGCCCGGGCACGTCGCGATGCTGCTCGGCGGCGGGCGCATGATCGAGGCGCCGAACTCCCGCAGCGAGGTGCGGATCGTCCCGGTCCGCCCCGGCGCGGTCGGCATCCGCCGCTTCCTCTGATCGAGATTCGGCCTTGCGCTGCCCGTCCCCCGGCCGATGATCGGCGAAAGGGGGTGAGCGCAATGCTCACGATCGAGCGCACGGTCCGCGTGACGGCGCCTCCCGAGCGGATCCTCGGCCTCGTCGGGGACGTCACGAACCTGCCCGGGCTCTGCCCGTCGGCGCTGCAGGTGACCGACGTGCGGCCGCTGCCGACCGGCGGCCACCACTGCCACTTCTCCTACGCGCTCGGCGGCCGCGTCGTCGAGGGCGACGCCGACACGATCGAGCTCGTGGGGAACCGCAAGCTCGTCGACCGCCTGACCGGCGGGGTCGACGGCGTCCTCGAGTGGGCCGTCAGACCGCACAACGGCACGACCGAGATCGGCCTCAGGCTCGCCTACGTGCCGGCGAGAGAGGTGCTCGCCCGCATCGGCGAGCCGGAGCTGCGGACGCGGAACGAGCACGAGGCCGAGTCGGTGCTCGCGAGCCTGAAGGCGCTGCTCGAGCGCTGATCAGGATTGACCATGACGTGACGGGCGCCGCCCGCCAAGGTTGGTGGACAACCCAGAGCACCGCAGGCGGAACGCCGTCTGCGCACCGCGTCGAGAGGGCCTCCGGGCCCTCTCGGTGCGTCCGGGCTCAGCCCGCGAGCAGCGACCGGAAGCGCTCGTCGTCCTCGAACGGGCCGATCAGCGCCAGCTTCAGCGCGTCGTCGCGGATCAGCTCGGCCGCGACCCGCTGGACGTCCTCGGCCGTGACCGCGTCGAGGCCGGCCAGGAGCTCGGTCGGCTCGACCGCGCCGCCCTCGAGCACCTCGCGCCGGAGCCCGAACATGATCAGCCCCTGCGGCGACTCGGTCTGGAGCACGAAGCGGCCCTTGGCGAGCCCGCGCGCCTTCTCGAGCTCCTCGTCGGCGACCGGCTCGGCCGCGATCTTGCGCAGCTCGGTCGCGACCGTCGTCACCGCCTCGTCGATCCGGTTGATGTCGACGCCGGCCTGCGCGTAGAGCGAGCCCGTGTCGGTGTAGCCGTGGTTGATCGCGTAGACGTAGTAGGCGAGGCCGCGCCGCTCCCGCACCTCGGTGAAGAGGCGCGACGACATGCCCGAGCCGAGCACGGTCGCGAGCAGCTGGACGGCGTAGCGGTCGGGATGGTCGAGCGGGTAGCTCGGGACGCCGAGGCAGAGGTGCGCCTGGTCGGAGGCCTTGTGGTGGACGCGCACGTGCGGCCCGGAGCCGTTCGGCAGCTCGGCGGCAGGCGGCGCGCCGTCGCTCGCGCCCTGCAGGTCGCCGAGCAGCTCGCCGAGCTTGTCGTCGAGGCCGGGGCCGATCTTGCCGGCGACGCCGACGACCATCCGGTCGGGCCGGTACCAGGCGCCGACGTAGTCGAGGAAGGTGTCGCGGGTCGCCGCCTTGACCGTCTCGCGCTTGCCGAGCGTCTCCCAGCCGAGCGGGTTGTCGCCGAACATCAGATCCTCGTAGAGCGAGCCGATGTAGTCCCGCGGCGTGTCGAAGTACATGTTCATCTCCTCGAGGATCACGCCCTTCTCGCGCTCGAGCTCCTCGGCGTCGAAGCGGGAGTTGCGGAGCATGTCGACGAGCACGTCGAGGGCCGTGTCGCGCTGCTCGGAGGCGCAGCGGATGTAGTAGCCCGTGTACTCCTTGCCGGTGAAGGCGTTGAACTCGCCGCCGATCGCGTCGACCTCGGCGGCGATGTCCTTCGCGGTCGGCCGGCGCTCGGTGCCCTTGAAGAACATGTGCTCGGCGAAGTGGGCGATGCCCCGGTTCGAGCGCTGCTCGTAGCGCGAGCCGGCGGCGAGCATGACGAAGCACGTCACGGACTGGACGGTCGGCATGTCCGCGGTCAGGACGCGCAGGCCGTTCTCGTGGACGTGGCGCTCGAACACGCTCATGCGGCGGGTCTCCTTCGGTCGGCGGCGGCGGCAGGGCGGCAGGGCCCCGCGGCTGATGGTATAGACGTGCCCGTGGCAGGCGAGAAGACACGCGTCGCGATCGCGGCCCAGCCGGACTGGCTCCGGCAGGTGCCGACGGGCCTGCGCCTGCCCGCCGGACGCGTCGCCTTCACCGGCTGCGGCACCTCGTTCCACGCGGCGCTGACGGGCGGGCCGCTCGCGCTGCAGGCGCTCGAGGCGGTGCTGGCGCCGCCCGAGGCCGACCTGCTCGTCTGCGTCAGCCACGAGGGCGAGACGGCCCTGACGCTGGAGGCGGCGCGCGCGTTCGGCGGGCCGGTGTGGCTCGTGAGCGGCAAGGCCGACGGCCCGATCGCGGAGCTCGCCGAGGAGGTCGTCGTCGCGACACCGGCGGTCGAGGAGAGCTACTGCCACACGGCGAGCTACGTCTGCGCCGTCGCGGCGCTCGCGGCGCTGCGCGGCGAGGACGTGTCCTGGCTGGCCGAGGCGGTCGAGGCCGAGCTCGAGCGCGACCTCGGCGCGCCGCCGACCGGGCGCGTCCTCGTCGCCGGCGCGGGCCGCGACCTGCCGACCGCGCTCGAGGCCGCGTTGAAGCTGCGCGAGGGCGCCCACCTGCCCGCCGAGGCGTACGAGACCGAGCAGCTCCTGCACGGGCACCTGGCCGCGGTGGACGAGTCCGTCCGCGCCTACGTGCTCGAGGGCGAGGACCGTGCGGCCGAGCGTGCGCGCGATGCGGTGCGCGCGCTCGAGACGCTCGGCTGCGAGACGACGCTCGTGCCGACGCGCCACCCGGCGGTCGACGTCGTCCGCTTCCAGCGCCTCGCCCTCGCCGCGGCCGAGGCGCGTGGCGTCGACGCGGACATGATCCGCTGGGACGACCCCGCTGGCACGCGCGCCCACGAGGCGCACGGCTGAACCACCTGGTGACGATTCGTCACAAGCGGTCGACGCGCTGAACCGCCTGGTGACGATTCGTCACAAGCGGATCTCGCAGCCGCGGCGCTCGACCGCGGCGGCGCTGCGCAGGCCGCGGGCTCAGAGCCGATCGAGTTCTGCGAGCAGGCGGTCGACCTCGGCGGCGGTGTTGTAGTGGACGATGCCGACGCGGACGGCGCCGTCGGGGAGCCCGAGCTGCTCCATCACCTCGACGGCGTAGTAGTTGCCGTGCCAGACGGCGATCCCCGCCTCGCCGAGCCTCGTCGCCACCTCCTGCGGCGTCCGCCCCTCCACCTCGAGCGCGAAGGTCGGCACCCTGCCGGCCATCGTCGGCGGCCCGTGGAGGCGGCAGCTTCCCGGGAGCCCGTCCAGGAGCCGCTGCCCGAGCGCCCGTTCGTGCGCGACGACGGCGTCCCACCCGAGGGCTCCGAGGTAGTCGACGCAGGCGACGAAGCCCGCGAGCAGCTCGTGCGCGAGCGTGCCCGTCTCGAAGCGGTGCCCGAGCGGGTTGTCCTCGGCCGGCCGCACCTTGTACGGCCGCAGCCGCTCGAGCAGCTCTGCGCGCCCGAACGCGAGCCCGAGGTGCGGTCCGTAGAACTTGTACGGCGAGCAGACGAGCACGTCCGCGCCGACGGCGGCGACGTCGATCCGGCCCGTGCGGCGCGTAGTGGACGGCGTCGACCCAGGCGAGCGCACCGGCCTCGTGCGCGAGCGCGCAGATCTGCTCGACCTCGGTCACCGTGCCGACCGCGTTCGAGGCCCAGGGGAAGGCGACGACGCGCGTCCGCTCCGAGAGCTTCGCCGCGAGGTCGTCGAGGTCGAGCCGGCACTCGTCGGTCAGCTCGACGAAGCGGACGCGCAGCTCGAGGTCGTCGGCGAGCTGCAGCCAGGGCGAGACGTTCGCGTCGTGGTCGAGCCGCGTGCAGAGGATCTCGTCGCCCGCCGCGAGCTCGCGCCCGAGCGTCCGCGTCAGCATGAAGTTGAGGCTCGTCATGTTGGCGCCGAAGACGACCTCCTCCGGCCCGCAGCCGAGGAAGCCCGCGGCCGCGAGGCGGGCGTCGGCGAGCACGCGGTCGGAGCGGCGGCTCGTCTCGAACTCGCCGCCCGTGTTCGCGTTGTCCTCGCGCAGGTAGCGGGCGATCGCCTCGATCACGGCGTCGGGTACCTGGGTGCCGCCGGGGCCGTCGAAGAGCGCGAGCGGCCGCTGCAGCGCCGAGAAGCGCCCCCGGACGGCGTCGACGTCGAACGCGGTCTGCGTCACCGGCGAGAGGCTAGCTAGACGTCGCGGCCGTTGACGCGCCAGGCGTAGCTCGGCTTGTCGCGCAGCGACGAGCCGACGAAGCAGTCGCGCTCGGCTTTCGCGAGCAGCTCGGCGAGAGCGACGCCCTCGAGCGGCGGGTCCAGCTCGACCTCGATCCGGGCGTCGATCTCGACGAACCGGTAGCGCTCCTCGCCCTCGGGCTTGGCGACGGTGCCGCGCGCGGAGCCCGAGGCGACGAAGTCGAGGTCGGAGCGGCGCGCGTGGAAGGCGAGACTGGCGATCGAGCAGCGGACGACGGCGGCGAGCAGCAGGTGGTCGGCCGTCCATTCGTCGCCGATGTCGACGAACTCGTCCTCGGCCGACAGTCGTCCGGCGCGGTCGACCGCGACCTCGTACGTGAACGCCTTCGACTTGACCGTCGACATCCACAGACAAAAATAGCGGTCGCGCGGGCAGTCGGCATCCCCGCGGCGCGGTCCGTCCGGTTCCGGTCCTAGAGTGCGCCCATGCGACGCCTGCGCAGCCTCAGCGAAGCCGAGTGCTACGCGCGCTGCTACGGCGACCGCGACGGGGTGCGCGCCGTCGCGCTCGAGCCGCGGCGGCCGCGCTACGAGCCGGACGTCAGCGGCGAGCAGCTTCGCGAGCTGTTCGAGGAACGGCTCGACGCGCGCGAGCCCGAGCGCGAGGCCCGGCCCGCGGCGCCGGCGGAGGCGGCCTGATGCGGCCGACGGTGACGCCGCCCTGCGTGCGGACGCACGTCGGCCGGGACAGCCGCCGCTGCGGCCGGACGGTGCGCGCGGAGTCGCCCCGCGGAGCCCGCCCGCCCGCCCACGCGGCGAGCCCGCCGCGCTGCCGTCCCCGCCGCTGAGCCGTGCCTCGCCGCGGGCCTGCCTCGGCGGACACGGTCGGCCGAGGCGGCGACGACCGTCCGCCGGCCCCGGACCGACGGCCGGACGGCCGAGGGCGGCTGTGAGACCCTGACCGGACCGTGACGAGCTCGACGCCTTCGGCGGTCCCGGACGTGCTGGCGCCCGGCCTCGCCTGCGTCTTCTGCGGCATCAACCCGGGCCGCGTCTCCGCCGCCGCCGCGGCCCACTTCGCGAACCCGCGGAACGACTTCTGGCGGCTCCTGCACGAGGCCGGCTTCACGCCGAGGCTCTACGAGCCGGCCGAGCAGTTCGAGCTGCTCCCGCTCGGCCTCGGGATCACGAATGCCGCCTACCGGACGACCCCCGGCTCCGGCGACCTGCGCAAGCGGGACTTCACGGGCTCGGCCGAGCGGCTCGAGCGCCTCGCGCGCGAGCTCGGCCCGCGCGCGATCGGCTTCGTCGGCAAGGAGGCCTACCGCGGCGCCTTCGGCGAGCGCCCGGAGCTCGGCCTGCAGGAGCGCAGGCTCGGCGGGACGCTGCTCTACGTGCTCCCCTCGACCTCGCCCGCCAACGCGGCGGTCCCCTACGCCGAGCGCCTGCGCTGCTTCCGCGGCCTGCGCGACCTGCTCGAGGACGGCCCGCCGGCAGGTCCGGTCGGCACGACGCAGCCGGCGCCGCTAACAAACCGGGCAACGCACGCGTCAAAGGGAACATGACGCGCAGCCCCGGTTGAACCTCGGCTGGCCGGGAGTGGAGCTCCGGCACCTCGCCGCGCTGGAGGCGGTCGCGAGCGAGCGCTCGTTCCGCGGCGCCGGCGCGCGGCTCGGCTACGCGCAGCCCGCGATCAGCCAGCAGATCGCCGCGCTCGAGGCGGCCGTCGGCACGCGCCTCGTCGAGCGGCGGCGCGGCCGCGGCGTCGTCGCGCTGACCGAGGCCGGCGAGCTCCTGCTCGCCCACGCGAGCGAGATCGGCGTCCGCCTGCGCGCCGCCCGCGCGGAGCTCCAGGAGCTGCAGGAGCGCCGAGACGCCGACCCGGAAGCCGGCGCCTCGGCCGCCTAGCGGCTACGTGCCGCTCTTCGTGCAGAGCGCCGTCAGGTCGACGCCGTAGATCGCGTGGAAGGTGACGCAGCCGACCCGCGACGAGAAGAACGTCCGGTTCGTCGGGATCGCCCGCGGGGCCCAGGGGGCGGACTCGTGCATCATCTGCACGTCGAGGTCGCCGTAGGCCTTGTAGCGCGCCGCGCCGCTCAGGCTCGCGGCCCGGTGCATCTCCTTCAGGAACTTGGGCTCGGTGAAGTACGAGTAGTTGTTGTTGTTCGCGTCCTGCAGGGTCGAGCCGTCGAGCAGGACGTTGACGAAGTCGAACGGGTCGGGGTAGTCCGCGATCCAGCCCTCCAGCGTCAGGTCGAACGGCTCGCCGCGCGTCCCCTCCTTCTGGATCTGCACCGCGCGCGTCCACAGCTTCGTCTCGACGTCGATGCCGATCTGCTTCAGGTTGAACTGCAGGATCTGCGCCTGCAGCGGGCTGGCGCCGCGGTTCGAGGCGTAGAGCACCGCCTTGCCGCTGCGCGTGTTCCCCTGCGCGTACTTGCGCGCGGTCACGAGGTCGGGCCCCTTCAGCGGGTAGAGCGCCGCGTTCCGGTAGCCCGGCACGCCCGGCGGCAGGATCTGGTCGGTCCGCTGTCCGGCGAGGAAGCCCGACTGCGTCAGCAGCGCGCGGCGGTCGAGCGCGTAGTTGACCGCCTTCCGCAGCGAGGGGTTGTTCTTGAAGAGCGGCTGCTCGGTGTTCATCGCCACGTACTGCACCGCGATCTGCGGCTTGACCCAGAACCGGCCCTTGTTGATGCCGTACTTCCTCGCCAGCTCCGCGTAGGCGGTCGGGGGCACGCCCTGGGCCGCGTAGTCGCTGCGCCCGGACTGGACGTTCAGCTGGATCGCCTCGAGCGAGTCGCCGATGTGGTAGGCGATCCCGGCGAGGTTGTGCGGCCGCTTGCCCTTGTAGTACGGGTTCCGCTTCAGGACGATGTCGCGGTTCGGCGTCCTGCTCACGATGTAGTAGGGCCCGGCCGACGGCGGCGTGAGGACGCCGTTCGGGTCGTGCGCGAGGTTGACCGGGATCGCGGTGAAGAACGGCATCGCGATCCGCGCGAGGAAGTCCGGGGACGGCTTCGTCAGCGTGACGACGAGGTGCTTGCCCCTGACCTTGACGCCCGAGATCGACGTGGCCTTGCCGTCGATCACGGCCTGCGCCCCGGCGATGTCCGAGAGGAACGTCGTCGCCGGCGACTGCATCTTCGGGTCGGCGATCCGGTTCAGCGCCGCCGCGAAGCTGGCCGCGGTCACGGCCTCGCCGTTCGAGAACTTCGTCCACGGCGCGTCGACGGTGAAGTCGTAGGTGCGGCCGCCGTTCGAGACCTTCGGGAAGGCCGTCGCCGCCTCCGGCTGCAGCTGGCTCGCGCGCGGCCCGTTCGCGTCCGGGTAGTTGAGGAGCTTGAGGCCGGTCGCGAACTCGAGCTCCCAGCTCGAGGACAGGTACGCGAGGGCGGGGTCGGTGTAGTCGATGTCCGTCGACAGGTCGATGTTCAGCGTGCCGCCGGACGTGACGTCCGATCTCGCCGAGCCCACCTGCGCGACGAGCAGGCACGCGCCGAGCGCGGCGAGCGCCACGGCGGCCGCAAGTCTTCTGGACACGTCGTTTCTCCCTTCGCCATGGCGGCGCGGAATGCGCCGTCCGAATCCCTAGACGACAGAGGAAGAAGCGAACGTTAATGCAGGAAGAAAATCAGAAGATAAAGCACAACGAAAAACCCGGCGCGCGGTCAGGGGGGCGCACCGGGCTTCTCGATTGCGCCGCGGGCTCTGGCATCCGCGGCGCTGGGTGAGGATGTTGCTGCGCGCCGCCACTATGCTGGATCGCCGGTAAAGCGGACGTAAAAGCCCGGCGGCTATCCGGGCCAGCGATTCGTGATCGGCACGCGCCGGTCGCGGCCGAAGGCCTTGGGCCGCAGCTTGACGCCGGGCGGCGCCTGGCGGCGCTTGTACTCGGCGCGGTCGACGAGGGCGAGCGCGCGCTCGACCACGTCCCGGTCGTAGCCGTCCTGCTCGAGCTCCTCGCGGGAGCGGTCGAGCTCGACGTAGGCCTCGAGCACGCGGTCGAGCGCGGGGTACGGCGGCAGCGAGTCCTCGTCGAGCTGGTCGGCCCGAAGCTCGGCGCTCGGGGCGCGGTCGATCGTCGTCTGCGGGACGAGCTCGCGCCCCGCCCGCTCGTTCAGGTGGCGCGCGAGCCGGAAGACGTCGGTCTTGAAGACGTCCTTGAGCAGGGCGAAGCCGCCGGCCATGTCGCCGTAGAGCGTCGCGTAGCCGACCGAGAGCTCCGACTTGTTGCCGGTCGCGACCACGAGCCAGCCGAACTTGTTCGAGAGCGCCATCAGCAGCGTCCCCCGCACCCGCGCCTGCAGGTTCTCCTCGGTCAGGTCGGGCTCCCGCCCGGCGAACGATCCCGCGAGCGCCGCCGCGTACGCCTCGACCACCGGCTCGATCGCGAGCTCGCGGAAGTCGCAGCCGAGGTTCTCGGCGAGCCGCCGCGCGTCGTCGCGCGTGCCCTCGGACGAGTAGCGCGACGGCATCGAGACGCAGTGGACGCGCTCGGGCCCGAGCGCCTCGGCGGCGAGCGCGGCCGTCAGCGCCGAGTCGATCCCGCCGGAGACCCCGAGGACGACGTCCGAGAACCCGTTCTTGCCGCACGTAGTCGGCGAGGCCGAGCTCGAGCGCGAGCCGCATCTGCTCGAGCTCGTCCGCGAAGGGCGTCGGCTCGGACGTGAAGGTCTCGTCGTGCTCCCGCGGCGGGGCGAGGGGAACGACGGTCGGCGTCGGCGCACGCTCCCGCTCGCGCACGAGCGCGCGCCGGCGCACGTCGCGGAGGCGCCGCCCGATCACCGCGGTCGGCTCGACGTCGCAGACGAGCAGGCACTCCTCGAAGCCGGGCGCCCTCGCGAGGACGTCGCCCGCCTCGTCGATCACGCACGAGTGGCCGTCGAAGATCAGCTCGTCCTGGCCGCCGACGGCGTTGACGAAGGCGACGAAGCAGAGGTTGTCGCGGGCGCGGACGCGCAGCATCTCCTCCCGCTCGCGCTCCTTGCCGAGGTGGAACGGCGAGGCCGAGAGGTTGGCGACGAGCTGGGCCCCCGCGAGCGCCAGGTCGGTGGCCGGCGGCCCGGGCTGCCAGACGTCCTCGCACACCGTCGGGCCGACGAGCACGTCGCCGAGCTCGAGCAGCAGGCAGTCGTGCCCCGGCGCGAAGTAGCGGTCCTCGTCGAAGACGCCGTAGTTGGGCAGGAAGCGCTTGCGGTAGACCGCCTGCACGGCGCCGTCGTGGCAGACGACGCAGGCGTTGTAGAGGTCGCCGTCGAACCAGGGCGCGCCGACGAGCACCGTCTCCGGGCCCGTCGCGGCGGCGATCTCGTCGAGCGTGCGCCGCGCCGCCCGGACGAAGCCGGGCCGGAGCAGCAGGTCCTCGGGCGGGTAGCCGGTGACGGCGAGCTCGGGGAAGAGGACGAGGTCGGCGTCGACGCCGCCGGCCTCGGCGAGCAGCTCGAGGATCCGGTCGCGGTTGCCGGCCAGGTCGCCGACGACGGTGTTCAGCTGGGCGAGTGCGAGGCGCATGGTTTTCGACTCTCAGTCTAAAACATTCGCCGGCCCCGCCGCCGGAGCCGCCAGCGAGCGTAGGCCGCGACGAGCGAGACGAACGCGGCGAGCGAGGCCCAGCCGGCGGCCGCGTTGCCGGTGGCCGTGGCCGCCGTCAGCAGCGCGAGCGTCACGAGGGCGAGGAGCAGCACGAGCGTCCGATCGGAGATCATGGGCAGATGAGCGTAACGATCGACCCCCGCTTCCGCGGCCCGCGCGAGTCCGGCAACGGCGGCTACGTCTGCGGGCTCGTCGCGGGCCTGCTGGGACGACGGCGGCCAGGCGCCGGAGGCAGCGGAGGTGACGCTGCGCCTGCCGCCGCCCCTGGGGCGCCCGCTGCGGGTCGAGCGCGGCGGAGGGCAGGGTCGCGGTGCTGGACGGCGAGGCGCTCGTCGCCGAGGCCGCGCCGGTCGAGTTGCGGCTCGAGCTGCCCGACGCCGTCCCGTTCTCCGACGCCGAGGCCGCGATGCTCCCGCACGGCGACCCCGAGAGCCCGTTCCCCGAGTGCTTCGTCTGCGGCCGCGCCCGCGAGGACGGGCTGCGCATCTTCCCCGGCCCGCTCGCGGGCGGCGGCCTCGTCGCCGCGCCCTGGGTGCCCGACGAGACGACGATCGGCCCCGAGTTCGTCTGGGCCGCGCTCGACTGCCCGGGCGCGTACGGGTCGGGGGCGATCGGCCGCGGCGCCGTCGTTCTCGGCCGGCTCGCGGTCCGGGTCGAGGCGCTCCCGGAGCCGGGCGAGCGCTGCGTCGTCGTCGGCTGGAACCTCGGCGAGGAGGGCCGGAAGGCGTTCGCCGGCACCGCGCTGCGCGGCGAGGGCGGCCGCCTGCTCGGCTACGGGCGCGCGACCTGGATCCTGCCGCGGACGTAGGCGACGAGGGCCGTCGCGAAGAGCGAGAGGATGCCGCCGGTCGTCCCGGCCCCGATCGCGAAGTCGGCCAGGTTCCAGGCGTCGCGCCCGACCAGGATGAAGTCCGGCACGCCCCGCGGGAAGAGCAGGCGCGAGACGCCGTTGCCGAGCACGCCGCCGACGACGAGGCCGGTGCCGACCCAGAGGCCCCAGATCTCCGGGTAGCCGCGCCAGCGCGCGAGCTTCGAGAGCGCCGCCGTCACCGCGACCGCGATGACCGACATCACGATCCGCGCCGCGAAGCGGCCGTCCCGCGCGTTGTAGACGACGATCACCGAGTCCTCGTTCGCGACCATCCAGGCCTTGGTGCCGAGGTCGAGCGTCAGGGTCCAGACGAAGAAGATCGCCGCGACGAGAGGGCCGTTCCGCATCGCCTCTTCCATCGGCGCCGCGGCGCCGCAGCCTTAGATCAGGCGCCGCTCGGCCGCCCAGCGGGTCAGCTCGTGCCGGCTCGAGAGCTGCAGCTTGCGCAGCACCGAGGACACGTGCGTCTCGATCGTCTTGATCGACAGGTGCAGCCGCGCGGCGATCTCCTTGTAGCGGTAGCCGCGCGCGATCAGCTGCAGCACCTCGCGCTCGCGGGCGGTCAGCAGGTCGAGCTCCTGGTCGGCGACCAGCTCGCCGCCCTTGAACGCGTCGAGCACGAAGCCGGCGAGGCGCGGCGAGAAGACCGCGTCCCCGTCCGCGATCCGGTGGATCGCCTCGGTCAGCTCGTCGCCCGAGATCGTCTTCGTCACGTAGCCGCGTGCGCCGGCGCGGATGACGCCGATCACGTCCTCGGCCGCGTCCGAGACCGACAGGGCCAGGAAGCGCACGCCGGGCCGCTCGGGCGCCACGGCCGCGATCACCGCCTGGCCGCCGCCGTCGGGCAGGTGCACGTCGAGCAGGACGACGTCGGGGTCGAGGTCGCGGATCAGCGGCACGGCGTCGGCGACGGTCGCGGCCTCGCCGACGATCTCGACCGTCTTGCCGAGCTCGCTGCGCACGCCGGCGCGGAAGAGGCCGTGGTCGTCGACGAGGACGACGCGCCGGAGCGGATAGCTCACCGCCGCGGCCTCTCGAGCCGCAGCTCGACCTCGGTTCCCTCGCCCGGCGCGGAGCCGACGACGGCCTCGCCGCCGGCGCGCTCCATCCGCCCGCGGATCGACTCGGCGATCCCGCGTCGGTCGGCCGGCACCGCGGCCGGGTCGAAGCCGTTCCCGCGGTCGCGGACGAAGATCGCGGCCGCCTCGTCGTCGACGTCGACGAAGACGGCGACCTCGTCGACGCCCGCGTGGCGCGCCGCGTTCGCCATCGCCTCGCGGGCGGCGAGCGCGAGCGCCCGGGCGCGCTCGTCGAGCGGGCAGTCGCCCGTGCGGACGAGCTCGACCCGGACGCCGTGCAGCTCCTCGACCTCGGCCGCGGCCGCCTCGACCGCGTCGGCGAGGCTCTCGCCCTCGACCCGGCCGACGTCGGGATAGAGCCAGCTCCGCAGCTCGCGCTCCTGCCGGCGCGCCAGCGTCGAGACGCGGCGCGGATCCTCCTCGCGCTGGATCAGCGCCAGCGTCTGCAGCACCGAGTCGTGCACGCGCGTCGCCATCTCCTCGCGCTCCTGGGTGCGGATCCGCTCCGCCCGCTCGGCGTCGCGCTCGCGCGCCAGCCGCCAGAGCCAGGGGCCGACGACGACGAGCAGCCCGACCGACACCGCGCCCGGCGCCAGCAGCGCCTCGCTGCCGTGGCTGGCGAGGTTCTGCTGGAAGAAGACGGCGGCGCCCGCGAGCACGAGCAGCGCGCCGAGCACGGGCGGCAGCCCGTGCGCCTCGCGCCGGCGGAGCAGCGCCAGCCCGAGCGCCACGAGCAGGAACGGCCAGATCAGCGAGTCGGCGAGCCCGAGCCCGCGCAGGGTCAGCGAGGCGGCGACGACGAGCACGCCGAGGCCGAGCACGCGCCGGCGCCGCGAGGGCTCCGGCGCGCCCTCGGCCGGCAGGTAGAGCCAGGCGCCGGCATAGGCGGCGATGCCCGCGCCGCTCGCGAGGGAGAGCAGCGCGAAGACGAGCCGGATCAGCGTCGGGTCGACGTCGAGCGTCGCGCCGATGCCGCTCGCGACGCCCCCGAGCGCGCGCCCGCGCTCCCGGCGGACGACCTTCGGGAGCGCGAGCGGGAAGCGCGGTTCGGCGACGCGGGTCACCCGCGGCGCACCTCCAGGTCGCCGTAGCCGACCTCGAGGTCGAGCTCGAGGCGCCGCGTCGAGCTGCCGTCGACGACGTGCCGGCGGACGTTCATGCCGCTCTCGTCCGAGCCGAAGAGGGTGACGTCGCCGCCCCGGTTGGTCGCGTGGACGTCGACCTCGACGCCGCGGGGGACGGTCACCGTCAGCTGCCCGACCCCGACGGTCCCGCGCACGGACGTCGTCCCGGTGGGCACGTCCAGCCCGGCCAGGTCGAGCCGCAGCTGCCCGATCGCGAGCCGGTAGTGACGGGCCTCGGCGGTCGCGGCGGTCTGCGGCCGCTCGACCCGGTCGCCGATGCCCCCGCGGAGCGGGACGCGGACGGCGAGCGCGAGCCCGAGCGCGACGAGCAGGAGCAGTCCCGACCCCGACCAGCCCCGAGACGCGGTACGAGGTCGCCGCCCCGGCCGCGATCGCGGCGCCGACGAGCAGCACCGCCGCGGCGAGCGCGATCCGCAGGTCGACGGAGTGGACGCCGAGCGCCTCGAGCAGGCCGAGCGCCCCGGCGGACGCGAGCAGGACGCCGAGCACGGGCAGGAGCAGCGAGGGCCGCCGCGGCGCGGGGGCGGCGGGCACGGGCGCGGACGCGGTCCCGACGCCGCCTGCCGTCGCGGTCGCCGGCCGCCGCTCGTGCAGCTCCCACCAGACGAGCGCGCCGCCGACCAGCACGGCGGCCAGCCAGAGGTTGCCCGGGTGCGGCCAGAAGGCCGCGTGCGAGAACGCGACCAGCAGCGCGAAGCCGATCAGCCCGACGCCGATCGCGAGAACCGGCCGGTCGCGGTGGTCGCGGAGCGCCTGCTCGGCGACCGACGCCTCCGCGTCCTCGTTCGGGATCACGAGCCAGGCGGCCAGGTACAGGAGCAGGCCGGCGCCGCCGGCGAACGCGAGCGCCGCGAAGACGACCCGGTAGATCGCGGGGTTGACGTCGAAGTAGCGGCCGAGGCCGGCGGCGACGCCGCCGAACCAGCGCCCGTCGCGGGCGCGGACGAGCCGGCGCACCCCCTCCTCGGGGTCGGGCGGCGGCGCGGTCGGCTGGGTGGTGTCTTCCATGACTCTCTCCTCGTCGATGATGCACCCAGGATCGCCGCGCCGCGCGCGCGCCGCCATCGGGTGACCCCCTGAGGAGACCCTGAGCTACCTCCGGAGCCGGATCGCGTTCAGGTCGTCCTCGCGGACGACCTCGATCCGGGCGAGCAGCTCGTCGACGTCGTCGTGCTCGGCGTGCAGGTAGCGGCCCGCGAGCGCGTCGTAGCGGCCGGTGGCCAGCTTGCGGACGAGCTCGGGCGCCAGCTCCGGCGGCGTCCAGGGCGCGTCGTCGGGGAAGCTCCCCTCGGTCATTTCCGTGCGGACGAGGCCGGGGGAGAAGAAGAAGACGGGGATCCGGCCGGCGAGCTCGTTGGCGAGCGTCTCGCCGTAGCGGCAGACGGCCGCCTTGCTCGACGAATAGGCGGTCGTGCTCGACCCGGGCAGATAGGCGGCGCCGCTGCCCGTGATCGCGATCCGGCCCCCGACCCGCCCGCCGGCGCCGCGCTCGAGCATGCCGGGGACGACGGCGCGGCAGCAGAGGTGGACGCCGAGCACGTTCACCTCGAAGACGCGCCACCAGTCCTCGACGGGCGTCTCCCACGTCGCGCCCTCCTGGTTGCCGATCCCGGCGTTCGCGACCAGCAGCTCGACCTCGCCCGCCTCGGCGACGGCCGCCTCGACCGAGCCGCGGTCGGAGACGTCGAGCGAGACCGCGCGGCCGCCGATCTCGGCCGCGACCGCCTCGACCTCGTCGCCGGAGCGGGCGCCGACGACGACGTCCCAGCCGTCGCCCGCGAGCGCACGCGCGATTCCGGCGCCGATCCCGCGCCCGCCGCCGGTGACGAGCGCGACCCTAGACGGCACGGGCGATCTCCTCGAGCGACTCCGGGTTCTCGAGCGACGAGACGTCGCCGGGGTCGCGCCCGAGCGCGGTCGCGCGGACCGCGCGGCGGACGATCTTCGCCGAGCGCGTCTTCGGCAGCGCGTCCACGAACAGGACCCTACCCGGGGCGAAGGCCTTGCCGAGCTCGCCTGCGATCCCCGCCGCGATCTCGGCGGCGAGCGCGTCCGAGGGCTCCGCGCCCGGGCACGAGCGCGCAGAAGACCCAGGCGACCTCGCCCTTGACCTCGTGCGGGATCCCGACGGCCGCGGCCTCGGCGACCGCGGGGTGCGCGACGGCCGCCGACTCGATCTCGGCCGGCCCGATCCGCTTGCCGGCGATGTTGAGCGTGTCGTCGGAGCGCCCGTGCAGGAACCAGAAGCCGTTCGCGTCGACCGAGGCCCAGTCGCCGTGGCACCAGACGCCCGGGAAGCGGTTCCAGTAGGTCTCGAGGTAGCGCTCCGGCTCGCCGAGGAAGCCGCGCGTCATCCCCGGGAACGGCTTCCGGCAGACGAGCTCGCCGACCCGGCCGCTGCCGAGGAGCGAGCGGCCCTCCTCGTCGACGACGTCCATCGCCATCCCGAGCGCCGGGCCGCCGAGCGAGCACTCCTCGATCGGCTCGACCACCACCGGCGAGAGGAAGCAGGCGCCGACCTCGGTGCCGCCCGAGCAGTTGATCACCGGCACGCGCGAGCCGCCGACCCGCTCGAAGAGCCAGCGGTAGGGCTCCGGGTTCCAGGGCTCGCCGGTCGTGACGAAGGTGCGGAGCGAGGAGAGGTCGGCCTCCGGGTCGCCCTTCGGCCGCAGCGCGCGGGTCAGGGTCGGCGAGATCCCGAGCACGGAGACCCGCTCCGACTCGACGAGGCGCCAGAGCCGGTCGTCGGGCCAGTCGGGCGCGCCTTCCGCGAAGACGAGCGTCGAGCCCATCGCGCCGCCGCCGGTGACGGTCCAGGGCCCCATGATCCAGCCCATGTCGGTGACGAAGTGGATGACGTCGTCCGGGCCGGCGTCCGCCTGGTAGCAGACCTCGCGCGCGATCGAGACGAGGAAGCCGCCCTGCACGTGGACGACGCCCTTCGGCCGCCCGGTCGTGCCGGACGTGTAGGTGAGCAGGTACGGATGCTCGGAGTCGACCGCGAGCGGCTCCAGCTCGCCCGGCCGGTCGTCGAGCTCGAACGGCGCCACGACGATCTGCTCGAGCGTCGGCGCCTCGCGGCGGGCCTCCTCGAGGATCGCCAGCATCGGCACCTCCCGCCCCCGCCGGGACGAGACCGCGGTCGTGATCGCGACCCTCGCCTCGGACGCCTGCAGCCGCTGGGCGACCGCGGGCGCGGCGAAGCCGGAGAAGACGGGCACCTGGACGGCGCCGACGTGCGCGATCGCGTGCGAGGCGACCGCCACGTCGGGCGACATCGGCAGGAAGATCGCGACCCGGTCGCCCGGCTCGACCCCGAGCGAGACGAGTTGCTCGGCGAGCCGCGTCACCTGCGACGAGAGCTCCGCGTACGACAGCTGACGCCGCGACCCGTCCTCGCCGAGACCGACTGCGGCGGTCGCGTCGGGACGGCGCTCGGCCCAGCGGTGGACGCAGTTCCAGGCGACGTTGAGCTTGCCGCCGACGAACCAGGTCGCCCATTCCGGCCCGCGCGAGAGGTCGACGACCTGCTCCCACGGCTCCGCGAACTCGATCCCCATGTCCTCGACGAGGAGCGGCCAGATCCACTCGGGCTCCTCGGCGGAGCGGCGCACGAGCTCGTGCCAGTCGCCGATCCCCGCGCGGCGCAGCAGCCGCGTCGCGTTCGCCCGCTCGACCACCTCGGGCGTCGGTCTCCAGACGATCTCGGCCATCGCGCGGAGCCTAACGGCCGTCCTTGACGCCGGCCGCTAGTGACCGCTAACCTAGCCGCCGCTAACTTCGAGACACGAACCGGAAGGATGGAGAATGAAGGCGAGGATCTTCGCGCCCGAGCTGAAGAAGTGGTGGACGCTGGCGGCGGTCGCGTTCGGGCTCTTCATGATCATGCTCGACAACACCGTCGTGAACGTCGCGCTGCCCTCGATCCAGCGCTCGCTGCACATGAGCATCTCGCAGCTCGAGTGGATCGTGACCGGCTACGCGCTGACGTTCGCGGCGTTCATGCTCACCGGCGGCAAGCTCGCCGACCTGATCGGCCGCCGCCGGATCTTCGTGATCGGGCTCGTGGTCTTCACCGCGTCGTCGTTCGTCTGCGGGATCGCCCCCACCTCCGGGTGGCTGATCGGCGCGCGCGCGGTGCAGGGGATCGGCGCCGCCCTGATGAACCCCGCGACGCTCTCGATCATCACCGCGACCTTCCCGGCGCGCCAGCGCGGGCTCGCGATCGGGATCTGGGCCGGCGTCTCGGCGATGGCCCTCGCGATCGGCCCTCTCGTCGGCGGGCTCCTGACCGAGCACGTCAACTGGAACTGGGTCTTCTACATCAACGTCCCGATCGGGATCCTCGGCATCGTCGCCAGCTACGTCTTCATCGAGGAGTCGCAGGACACCTCGCACGAGCAGCGGCTCGACCTGCCGGGCCTGCTCACCTCCGGCCTCGGCCTCTTCGCCCTCACGTACGGGCTGATCGAGGCGAACAACTACGGCTGGACCTCGGCCCGGATCCTCGCCGCCCTGGCCGCCGCCGTCGTGCTGCTGACCGCGTTCGCCCTGCTCGAGCTGCACCAGCGGCTGCCGATGCTCGACCTGACGCTCTTCCGCGACGGCACCTTCAGCGGGGCCAACACGGCCATGCTCCTGGTCGGCCTGGCGATGTTCGGCGTCTTCTTCTACGTCTCGCTCTTCATGCAGCAGGTGCTCGGCTACTCGCCGGTGCAGGCGGGCGCGACCTTCCTGCCGATGACCGTGCTCGTGATCCTGGTCGCGCCGCAGGCGGGGCGCATCTCCGACAGGGTCGGCGCGCGCTGGCTCGTCGGCGTCGGCCTGACGCTCGTCTCGGGGTCGCTGCTCCTCTACGGCCGGCTCGACGCGGGCTCGACCTTCTGGGACATCCTCCCGGGCCTCGTCCTCGGCGGCTTCGGGATGGCGATGACGATGACGCCGACGACCGCGGCCGCGATGGCCTCGGTGCCGGTCGACAAGGCGGGTGTCGGCTCCGCGGTGCTCAACAGCATGCGCCAGGTCGGCGGCTCGCTCGGGATCGCGATCATGGGCGCCGTCGTCGCCCACGTGATGGCCGCGCAGCTCGCCGACGGCAAGCCGCGGCCCGAGGCCTACACCGCGGGCTTCCACGACGCGCTGCACCTCGCCGCGATCTTCGCCTTCCTCGGCGGCGTCGTCGGGGCCGCGACCCTGCGCAAGGTGCACCACCACGAGGACGCGCCGGCGCCGGCCGCCGCCCCGGAGGCGGCATGACCCAGGTCGGCGGCAAGGCCGTCGGCCGCCGGGAGCGCCTGCCGGCGGCCGAGCGGCGCCTCGCCCTGCTCGAGGCTGCCTGCCGCGTGTTCGCGCAGGCGGGCTACCGCGGCGCGACGACGGCGGAGATCGCGGCCGCCTCCGGGATCAGCGAGCCGATCCTCTACCGCCACTTCGGCTCCAAGCGGGAGCTCTACGCCGCCTGTCTCGAGACCTTCTGGGCCGAGTTCGAGCTCGAGGCCGCCGAGGCGCTGGAGAGCGACCCGACCGGCTGCCTCGGCAGGGTCAGCCAGGCCTTCATGCGCTCCGGCGCGCGGCTTCGCGTCACCGACCTCTGGATGCAGGCGCTGAACGAGGCCGAGCACGACGCGGACGTGGCCGAGACCCTGCGGACGCAGATCCGCCGCGCCCACGGCTTCTTCGTCGACGCGATCCGCAGCGCCCAGGAGGCCGGCGACGTCCGGCCCGAGCGCGACCCGGTCGCCGAGGCCTGGATCTGGATCGGCGGCGGCCTGCTGGCGACGCTCGACCAGAAGCTCGGCGGCCTGATGGGCGACGACGTCGCCCGCATCTCGGAGCAGCGCCGCCGCTGGCTGACCGGCTCGGAGCGACTGAGCAGACCGACTCGCGACGCCGACCGGCACGACCAAGAGGGGAGCCGCCCCGGCTGCGGCACCCGGGGGCTCCCCTCTTGGTCAGGCGGGGCGCCGATTTCATGACGGCCCGGGATCGTGGCTCTGCGGCCCAGCCACGCCCCCGAGCTCGCTCGTCACGGTCTCGGCGCTCCCCCTGCACTTCCGCCTGAGCCGGTCTCCCGGCGTTCGGCCGTCGTGCAAGGTGGCCTCACTATAGGCACGTCCCCCGGGGTCGTCAAGTACCCCGGTCAAGTGATTTTGACCTCACCTACTTCACAGAAAATCCACCTGGAATCTGCCCCTTTTGGGGGATTCGACGGCGGTGAGGGCTTGCGCGGGCGTCAAGTATCGACTTGACTACGACTCGTGACGACGCCGCATGTCACCGCCGCGGGCTCGGCGCTCCGCCGGGCCACCCGCGCACCTCGCCTCGGCGAGCGCGTCCGCCAGCTGCGCGTCGCGGCCGGCCTGACGCAGAGCGAGCTCGCGGGCGAGCGCTTCTCGAAGGAGTACGTCAGCCAGATCGAGCGCGGCAAGACGCGCCCGACCCAGGAGACGATCGAGTGGCTCGCGGGCCGGCTCGGCGTCGACCCGACCTTCCTCTCGAGCGGCGTCTCGGGAGACGAGCGCACCCGCGTCGAGGCCGCGCTCGCGCGCGCCGAGGGCCTGATCGACGCCCAGCGCTACGACGACGCGATCGCCGAGCTCGAGAAGGTGCGGCCCGCCGTCGAGGCGACGGGGATCGGGCACCTGCGGGCCCGGGCGCTCTCGGGAGAGGCCTGGGCGCACTTCCGGCGGGGCGACGCACGCCGCGCGCTGGACATCTTCACGTACGTGCGCTCCGAGGTCGAGGACGAGTCGTTCACCGACGTCGACCGGGCCGAGGTGCTGTTCGGCCTGGGCGTCTGCCGCGCCAAGCTCTCGAGCATCGCCACCTCCGTCGCGCTCCTGGACGAGGCGTTGAAGCTCGCCGAGGGCTCGGGCACGCCGTGCGATCCGCTCCGCTCCCGCATCCTCTTCTGGCGCGCCCGCGCGCGCGAACGCCAGCGCGACTACGAAGCCGCGCGGGAGGACGTCGAGCGCGCGCTCGAGCTGGCCGAGGCGCTCAGCGACCGGAGCGGGCTCGCGCACCTCTGCCTCCAGGCGTCGCTGATCGCCGAGCGCGAGGGCCACTGGGTGCTCGCGCGCAGGCACGCCGAGCGGGCGAAGGCGATCTTCGAGGAGCTCTCGGACCAGCTGCACGTCGGCGATGCTGCTCAACAACCTGGGCGGCCTCCAGTTCCTGCTCGGCAAGCCCGACGAGGCCGTCGCGCTGCTCAAGAACTCCTTCGCCGTCGCGCTCGAGATCGGCGAGGAGGTCGAGGCCGGCCGCGCCGTGTCCTCGCTCGCCCAGGTTCATCTCCGGACGGGCAAGGCAGATCTGGCCGAGGAGCAGGCGCAGCAGGCGTTGAAGTTGCTCGACCGGCGCACGGAGCACCTCGACGAGATCGGCAACGCGCAGCTCGTCCTCGGGCGCGCCCTGCTCGAGCAGGGGAAGCTCGAGGCCGCCGAGCAGGCGCTCGAGGAGGCCGAGGCGACGCTGGCACAGCTCGAGTCGGCCAGCCACGTCGCCGCCGCCTGGGTCGCGAAGGGCGACCTGGCGCAGGCGCGCGACGACGCCGCCGGGGCCGCGAAGCTCTACCGGCGCGCGGCCGAAGCTCTGCAGGACTTCCGCTTCTAGTCCCCGAGAGGAGGTGAGTGATTTGACGAAGATGATCACGTTCGTAGCTTCGAAGCGCGGCTACCTGTTGGTCGCCCTCGCCCTTGTCGCAGCCATCGTCGGCGCCGAGGCCGAGAGCACCGGCTTCGGGCACGGCGACTGGTAGCACGATGCACGGGAGACGGGCGCGGGGGGAGCCGGCAGCCCGTCTCGACGAGAGCCGCCCCGGGCGTCCGGGCTCGGCGGCCGCCGGTGGGCTTGGCTGCGGCTGAAGATGGGCCGTTCGGCCTATGGCTGCTGCGGCGAAAACATGCGAGAGTGCAGGTGTTTTGGCCGCGCACAGCTCGACCTCCGGATTGTTCAGCGTCCGCCAGGTGGCAGACCAGCTCGGCGTGCATCCCGAGACGGTCCGGCGGCTGATCCACGACGGCCGCCTCGAGGCGGTGCGGATCGGGCGGGTGCTGCGGATCGACGCGACCGCGCTCGACGGGTTCCTGGCGCGCCAGCGCGTCAAGCCCGAGCGGCACTGACCGGCGTTTTCGACCCGGTCAACGCGGGCAGCACCGCCCCGACATGACTCGGGAGTCGGGTGTGGGGGGCGGGCGGCTGCAGCGCGTGCGTCGTGCGCTCCAGGTCGGGATGACGGCGCGTCGAGCGAGGGTGCTGCGGGTGCTGCGCGAGGTGGGCGTGCGTGGGCGCGGCCGGCCCGCGACGCGCGAGGGCGCGCGCGAGTTCCGGCGGGCGCTCGAGGAGCTCGGCACCGCGTACGTGAAGCTCGGGCAGCTGCTCTCCTCGCGTCCCGACCTGCTCCCGGACGTCTACATCGACGAGCTCGGGCAGCTCGTCGACAGCGCGCCGCCCGTCCCGTTCTCGGAGATCGAGCCCGTGATCGAGGCCGAGCTCGGCGCCGACGTCTTCGCGCGCCTCGACCCGGAGCCGATCGCCTCGGCGTCGATCGCACAGGTGCACGGGGCGCTGCTCCACGACGGCCGCGACGTCGTCGTCAAGGTGCGCCGGCCCGGGATCGAGGAGCAGGTCGAGCTCGACCTCGAGCTGCTGCGGACGACGGCGCGGCTGCTCGAGTCGCGCTCGGAGACCGCGCAGCTGCTGCAGGCGGGGCCGCTCGCCGAGGAGCTCGAGATCCACCTCCGCGGCGAGCTCGACCTGGTCGAGGAGGCGCACAACACCGAGCTGATCGCCCGCCTCGCGGAGGGCGAGGAGCGGATCGTCGTCCCGCAGGTGATCCGGCCGTACGTGACCCGGAAGGTGCTCGTGCTCGAGAAGATCGCCGGCCGGAAGGTGTCGCGCGCGCACGGGCTCGCGCAGGAGCAGGCCGAGGAGCTGGCGCAGGAGTTCTTCCGCTTCTACGTCCGCCAGGTGACGCTCGAGGGCGTCTACCACGCCGACCCGCACCGCGGAAACGTGCTGCTGACGCCCGACGGGCGCCTGGCGCTGCTCGACTTCGGCCTGCTCGGGCGGCTGGACGAGGACACCCGCCGCGCGCTCGCGCTGCTCCTGCTCGCGATCGCCCAGAACCGCGCAGACGACGTCGCCGACCAGATCCTCGGCCTCTCGTTGAGCCTGCTGGACGCCGACGAGCCCGGCTTCGTGCACGAGCTGCGGCGGAAGCTGCCGCGCTACCACTGGCGGCCGCTCGAGGGGATCAGCTCCGGCGAGGCGCTCGCCGACTTGCAGCGCATGTCGGTGCAGCACGGGATCCGGCTGCCGACGAGCTTCGCGCTCGTCGGCAAGACGCTGGCGCAGGCCGACGAGATCGCGCGGACGCTCCACCCGGAGCTCGACCCGGTCGGGCTGATCCGCGACCAGTCGTACCGGATCGTGGCGGCCGAGGCCGAGCGGCGGCTCGAGCCCTCCTCGCTGCTCGCGTTCGCGGCGCCGCAGCTCGAGGAGCTGACGCGGATGCCGCGCCGGGTCGGCCACGTGCTCGAGCGGCTCGAGACGGGGACGCTCAAGGTCGGGATCGTCCCGACCGACCTCGACGACGTCGAGCACATCGTCCGCTCGGTCGCGAACCGGCTCGGCGCGGCGCTGATCGTCTCGGCGCTGCTCGTCGCGTCGGCCCTGATGGCCCGCGTCAACGACGTCGTCGCGTTGACCGGGTTCTCGCTCGCCGCGGCGATCGGCCTGTACATGATCTACAAGATCATGCGCACGGCCGGGGAGCTTTGAGGTAGCCTCCTCCGCCAATAGTTCACTTTCGATACCGAGGGAGGGTGCATGGGCGCCACGGGATACGCGAAGGACGTGCTCGTCGAGAGCGACTGGCTGGCGGAGCACCTCGGCGACGACGGCGTGGTCGTGGCAGAGGTCGACGAGAATCCTGACCTGTACGACGAGGGGCACATCCCCGGCGCCGTGCGGCTGCACTGGAAGGACGACCTGCAGGACCCGATCGAGCGCGACCTGATCGAGAAGGATGCGTTCGAGGAGCTGCTCGGGCGGCTCGGGATCGGCAACGAGACCACCGTCGTCCTCTACGGCGACAAGAACAACTGGTTCGCCGCCTACGCCTACTGGTACCTGAAGATCTACGGGCACGAGGACGTGCGGCTGCTCGACGGCGGCCGGCAGAAGTGGATCGACGAGGGCCGCGAGCTGACGACCGACGAGCCGTCGCCGCACGCGACGAGCTACACGGCGCAGGAGCGCGACGAGTCGATCCGCGCCTTCCGCGACTACGTCCGCGAGACGATCGACGCCGGGGGCAAGAACCTCGTCGACGTCCGCTCGCCGCAGGAGTACGCGGGCGAGCTGCTCGCGCCTCCGGGCTACGAGCAGGAGGGCGCCTCGCGCGGCGGCCACATCCCGACGGCGCAGTCGATCCCGTGGGCGCAGGCGGTGCAGGACGACGGCACCTTCAAGCCCGTCGACGAGCTGCGCTCGCTCTACGAGGCGCAAGGGGATCACGCCCGACCGCGAGACGATCGCCTACTGCCGGATCGGCGAGCGCTCCGCGCACACGTGGTTCGTGCTCCGCGAGCTGCTCGGCTACGAGAACGTCCTCAACTACGACGGCTCGTGGACCGAGTGGGGCAACCTCGTGGACGTGCCGATCGAGCGCTAGCCGCGCGCTGCACGCGCGGCTCAGGGCCGCGTCGGGACGAGCTCGGTGCCGCCTCGCGACGGCTCCTCACGAGGCGGCGCCGGGCCGTCCACCTTCCAGACCCGCTCGCCGTCGACGCGCTCGCCGTCGGCTCGAGTCCGGCCCTGGCCGCCACGATCGCCGAGGCTCGTGGTCGGGATGGACGTGGGCGCGAACCTCGTCGACGCTGCGAGCCCGCAGCCAGTCGACGAGCGCGGCCGCGGCCTCGGAGGCATAGCGGGACGAGGAGCAGCCGGCCGGTGGCGATCGTCACGCGCCCGGGAGCGAGCCCGCCCGCTCGCCGACCCGCTCGACGACGATCTCCGGGATCCGCGCCGCCGGGCCGAGCCGCAGCAGCATCCGCACCAGCTCGGCGCAGTCCTCCGCGCGGATCATCGTCTCGGCCGGGAGGCCGGTCCACTCGGCCATCGGCGTGTCGACGAAGCCCGGGCAGAGCGCCGTCACGCGGACGCCGTCCTCCTCGAGCTCGTAGTTGAGCGACTTCGTGAACGAGATCACCGCCGCCTTCGTGGCGCCGTAGATCGAGAGCCCGGGCGTCGGGATCGTGCCGGCGATCGAGGCGAGGTTGACGACGAGCCCGCGGCTCTCGCAGAGGAGCGGCAGGGCTTCCCGGGTCGTCAGCACGAGCCCGCGCAGGTTGACGCCGAGCTGCAGGTCGAGGTGCTTCGTCTGCAGGTCTCGCACGGTGCCGCCGATGCCGATCCCGGCCGAGTTGACGAGCACGTCGAGGCCGCCGAAACGCTCCCGGTGCGCCGCGACCAGCCGCACGCAGTCGTCCTCGTCGGCCACGTTCGCGGCGACGCCGAGGGCGCCGAGCTCGGCGGCGGCGGCGTCGACCCGCTCCTGCCTGCGCGAGGCGACGGTCAGGTCGTAGCCCTCGTCGCGGAGCATCCGCGCGATCGCGAGCCCGATGCCCGAGGAGCCGCCTGTGACGAGCGCCGATGCCACGAGGCGATCCTAACGTGCGGGGAGGGACGCGACCTCCTGCGGCGAACGAAGCAGACGTTCAGGGCTTCTCCTCTCCCCCTGACACGGCGGCGGCGCAAGCCGCCGCCGCCTGTTCCGGGACGGTTACAGTCCCGGCATGGCCGGGCTGACCGAGCTGACGACGGCCGGCGGCTGTGCCGCGAAGTACTCCGCCGCCCGGCTCGAGCAGCTGCTGCAGGGATTCCTGCCTGCGGAGGCCGAGGAGCTGCTCGTCGGGCTCTCGCCCGCGGACGACGCCGCCGTCTACCGGCTCGACGCGGAGCGGGCGCTCGTCTTCACGCTCGACTTCTTCCCGCCGATCGTCGACGACCCCGACGACTTCGGCGCGATCGCCGCGGGCAACGCGCTCAACGACGTCTTCGCGATGGGCGGGCAGCCGCTGCTCGCGCTCTCGATCGCCGCCTTCCCCGAGGAGCTCGACACCGACGTCGTCGCCGCGGTCTTCGCCGCCGCCGACCGCCAGGTCCGGGCCGCGGGCGCGATCCTCGCCGGCGGCCACACGATCCGCGACGACGAGCCGAAGTACGGGCTCGCGGTCGTCGGCACCGTGCACCCGGACGGGCTCTGGCCGAAGGCGGGCGCCCGCGCCGGCGACACGGTCTTCCTGACGAAGCCGCTCGGGACGGCGCTCGTGCTCGGCGGCCACAAGCAGGGAATCGTCGACGACGGGGCGCGGGCCGCGGCGGTCGGCTGGATGCGGACGCTGAACCGGGAGGCCGCCGACGTGCTGCGCCCGTTCGAGCCGAGCTGCGTCACCGACGTCACCGGCTTCGGGCTCCTCGGTCACGCGCACGAGGTCGCGAGCCGCAGCGGCGTCCGGCTCGTGCTCGAGGCGGAGCGGCTGCCGGCGCTCGAGGGCGCGCTCGAGGCCTCGCGCGCCGGCGTCCGCAACGCGGGGCACCCGCGCAACGAGGAGTTCGCCGGCCCCGGGGTCACCCTCGACGCGGGCGTGGCGGAGGAGGTCGTCGGCCTCGCCTACGACCCGCAGACCGCAGGCGGGCTGCTCGTGACGCTGCCCGCGGCGAAGGCGGTCGCGCTGGAAGCCGAGTTCGCCGCGCACGGCCTCTTCCTGCGGCGCGTCGGCCGCGTCGAGGACGGCGCCGGCGTCGTCCTCGCGGGCTAGACGCCGGCGACCGGAAGGCCCGTCTCCTCCGGGCGGGATGCCGCGTCGAGGACGCTACAGTGCCGCCATGGAGACGACCGCCGTCAGCGCACCGCGTCGTCTGGCGCTGTCGGGGCGGCTCTTCCGGCGGCTCGCGCTCGCGACGACGGCGATGCTCGTCCTGATCGTCGCCACCGGGGCGACGGTCCGGCTGACCGGCTCGGGGCTCGGGTGCACGCACTGGCCCACCTGCGGCGGCCTCGACGACCCGCTGCCGAAGAGCTACCACTCCTACGTCGAGTTCGGGAATCGCGTCGTCTCGGGCATCACCGTCCTCGCGACCCTGCTGCTCGCGGTCGGCGCCCGGCTGACGCACGACCTGAGCCGGCGCGGCCGGCTGCTCGCGGCCGGCGTCTTCGTCGGCACGCTCGGGCAGGCGCCGCTGGGTGCGATCACGGTCTACTACGACCTGAACCCGTACCTCGTGATCTCGCACCTGCTGCTCTCGCTGACGGTGCTCGCGCTCGGCGTGCTCGTCGCCCTCGAGGCATCGCGGCTCGTGCGCGGCGGCGCCGCCGCGCTGCCCCGCCCGGCGCGCGCCGCCGGGGCCGTGCTGCTCGCGGCGGTCTCCGTCCTCGTCGTCACCGGGACGCTCTCGACGGCCGCCGGCCGCTTCCCGGGCAGCTCCGGCTCGACGCTCGTGCCGCGGCTCGGCGACTTCCACGACTCCGTCTGGCTGCACGTCCGCGCCGTCGCCGTCTTCGGGACCTGCTTCCTCGCCCTCGCCGGCTGGGCGTGGCTGCGGCGGCAGGAGTTCGGCTGGCTTCTGCGCGGCTGCGCCGGCCTGCTCGCGATCCTCGCCGCGCAGATGGCGATCGGGGAGATCCAGTACCGCACCTACGGCGAGGTTCCCTGGGGCGTCGTCGTCCTGCACGTCGTCGCGGCGGCGGCGCTCTTCGCCTGGACCGTCGGCCTGGTCGCCCGGCTCTGGCGCCCGGTCGCAGCCGGCGGCGCATAGACTGGACGGATGCCGGACGAGCTTCTCTGGGAGCGGCACCCGCAGCTCGAGCGTCCCGATCCTCGTCGCGGCCTTCCGGGGCTGGAACGACGGCGGTCACGGCGCCTCGCTCGCGGCCGGGCTACCTGGCCCGGCTCTGGGGCGCGCGGCGCTTCGCCGAGGTCGACCCCGAGGGCTTCTTCGACTTCCAGGCGACCCGCCCGCACGTGCAGCTCGTCGACGGCGAGTCGCGCCGGATCGAGTGGCCGGAGACGGTCTTCTACCACGCCCGGCCCGAGGGCTTCGACCGGGACGTCGTCCTGCTGCTCGGGACCGAGCCGAACGTGCGCTGGCGCACCTTCACCGGCCTCGTCACCGGCCTGGCGCAGGAGCTCGGGGTCGAGCTCCTCGTCACGCTCGGGTCGCTGCTCGCGGACGTCCCGCACACGCGCGAGTCGCCGGTGACCGGCAGCGCCAACGACCCGGAGCTGGTCGAGCGGCTGGGGCTCTCGAGCTCACGCTACGAGGGGCCGACCGGCATCGTCGGCGTCCTCCACGACGGCTGCGAGGGCGCCGGGCTGCCGTCCGCGAGCCTCTGGGCCGCGGTTCCGCACTACGTGCAGCTGACGCCGAGCCCGCGCGCCGCGAAGGCGCTCTGCGAACGGCTCGGCGGCCTGCTCGGGATCGATGTCGAGGTCGGCGAGCTGGCCGAGGCGGCCGAGGCGTACGCGCAGCAGGTGAGCGAGGCGGTCGCGTCCGACGAGGAGACCGCGCAGTACGTCGCCGAGCTCGAGCAGCGCGCCGACTCGCTCGAAGAGGACGAGGAGCTGCCGTCGGGCGACGCGCTCGCGGCCGAGCTGACCCGGTTCCTGCGCGAGCGCGAGGCCGACGACGGCGACGACGCCGCCCGCGGCGGCCAGTAGGTCGCGCTAGCCTCTAGGCCTCGGGAGCCGGGTCGGGCCCCGGCTCCGCGGCGGCGCGGCGCCGTCCTCGGAGGGGGTCTCGGGCCTCGGCTCCGGCGTACCGTTGCCGGAGGCGGCGGGCTTGCGCCTGCGGCGGCGGCGCTTCGGCCTCGACGCCTCGCCCTCGTCGGCGGGCTTCCCGTCCGCGACGGCGTCCTCGGCGGCCCCTGCCTGCTGCTCGCCGCCCTGCTGCTGGCCCTTCTTGCGGCGCTTGCGGCGCCGCCGCGAGCGGCTCGGCTGCGTCTTCGCCGCCGGCAGGTTCTCGGCGAGCGCGGCGGCGATCTCGTGGATCGTCCCGAGGCGCTCCTTGGCCTCGTCGAGCAGGCGCGTCGCGGTCGGCGTGTAGCCCTCGGCGGAGGCGAGCAGGGCGGCGCCGACCTCGCGCGACGAGGAGAGCGCCGCCTCGACGAGCTTGCGCATGTTCTCCTCGTGCCGGTGGCCGCGCGAGTTGGCGACGGCGCCGAGCAGCTTCTTCGCCTCGGGCAGCTCGCCCGACGCACGCCGGTCCTGCACCTTCCGCGTCGTCCGTGCGAGCCGCCACGTCCAGCGCGAGAGGATCTGCTCGGGCGCGTCCGGCTTCCCCTCGGCGATCGCGTGCAGGAGGATGCGGGCGCCGCCGGCGCGATCCTTCTCCCAGGTCGGCGCCTGCGAGACGAGCGTGACGAGGTCGTCGAAGGCGGCGCGCTCGACGCGCATCGAGACGCGGTCGGACAGCGCCATCACGCGCAGCCGCCGGTTCGGGTTCTCGGCCGCGCAGGTCGAGAGGAACGTCTCGAGCGCGGTCTTGGCGACGTTCGCCTCGGTGAACTTCTTGACCAGCTCGGCGCGCTCCTCGAAGCGGGCGTTGCGGCCGGCGACGACGCCCCAGATCTCCTGCTCCTCCTGGTCGAGGTACTTCGGGTCGATCCGCTGCCACTCGCGCTGGATGACGCCGATCCGGCGCTTGACGTCGGGCGTGACCGGGACGAGCCACGGCGCCGGGGTCAGCTTCCGGCGGGCGCGGCGCTGCTGGCGGCGGCGCGGCGCCGGCGTGACGCGGGCGCCCTCGCGGTAGAAGTCGGAGTCGAGCAGCGAGTGCAGCGAGACGACGCGCTCGTTGTGGGTCGCGCTCTTCGGGACGAAGTCGACGACGACGCCCGCCTCCTTGCGCGGGTGGATCCGCATGATCCGGCCGATCCGCTGCTGGTAGACGCGCTTCGACGCGGTCGGCGCGAGGTGCATGACGACGGTGGCGCGGGGCGAGTTCCAGCCCTCGGCGAGCAGCATCGCGTTGATCAGGACGTCGATCTCGGCGCGCTCGTAGGCGGCGAGGACCTCGGCCAGCTTCACGGGCGGCGTCTTGCCGCTGACCGCCTCGGCGCGGAGGCCGACGGCGCGGAACTCGGTCGCGAGGTTGTAGGCGTGCTCGACGCCGGCCGCGTAGACGACGCCGGGGGTCGAGTCGAACCGGTCCTTGTAGAGCGCGGCGGCGGCGAGGTTGAGCGCCTGGTGGTCGAGGGCCGCGGCCAGGGCGCCCTCGTCGAAGTCGCCGCCGACGATCGGCACGTTGTGGATCGCCGCGACCGGGGGAACGCGCAGCGAGCGGAGCGGCGCGATCAGCCCGCGGCGGGCCGCGTCGGAGAGGGGGAGGTCGTCGACCGAGGCCGGGAAGACGTCCGAGACCTGCTTGGCGATCAGCTGCTCGGTCGCGGTCATGCCGATGTAGATCGGCTCCGGGAAGCTGCGGATCGCCGCGCTCGTCTTCTCGCCGAGCGCCGTGTGCGCCTCGTCCGCGATCACGAGCTGGTAGGCGTCGCGGTTGATCTCGCCGACGTGGCGCGCGAACCACGCGTACGTCTGGATCGTGATCGGGTCGGATCTCCGGATCCTGGCGCCGGCCAGGATCTCGGGGACGAGCCGGTCGCGGTAGCCGTGGTCTGTCAGCTCGCGGCGGAACTGGTCGACGAGCAGGCGTCGGTGGGTGAGGATCAGCACGCCCATCGTCCGTGCGGCCTCGACGAAGCCGGAGGCGGCGATCGTCTTGCCGGAGGCGGTCGGATGGCGGAAGCGGTAGCGGCGGACGGCGCCCGGGTCGTGGGAGTCGCCGCCGGGCCCGAGCGCGTCGGAGGGGTCGTCGCCGTCCTCGGCCTCGAGCAGCTCCTCCGTCGTCTGCCTCCTCGTCGTCCTCGTCCTCGGCCTCGGCGAGCCCGGCGCCGTGGCCGTTCTGCGGCTCCTCGGCCTGACGCTGCGCGGCCGCGATCAGCTCGGTCAGCATCCCGGCGAGCGCGTCGACCTGGTGCCGGCGGAGCTCGGTGCCGTCCGCGAGGTGCGGCGGCTTCTCCGAGAGGACGCGCTCGAGCCCGAGCATCAGGCCGTAGCGCACCTTCCACTGCGACGACGGCGCCTCGAGGCCGGCGTCGATCTCCGCGAGGGCGTCGTCGAGCGCGCGCCGCCGGGCGGTGCCGGGCGCGAGGATCTCCGAGGGCTCCTCGCCCTCGTGCAGGAAGGGCTCGCCGGCCCACGCCGACGCGCGTGCCGCGTCGTCTGCGGACGCCTCGCCTGCCCCGAGAATGGTCGACTGCTCGATCGTCTCTTGCATGTGCGCAGCACGCGGATGTGCTGCCGCTCCCAACTGAAAGAGTCGCGCGCTCGCACTTCCCGCTCCAGCGAACGTCGCGCAGTTGTCAGCATAGCCGATTTGCCGGGCCGGCAAACGGGAGGTCGTTGCAGACGCCGCGAGCGGCCGCGCTAGCCGCCGAGGCCGCCGAGGAAGAGCGCGAACGGGTTCGCCGGCGTGACCTCCCAGACGAGCTCGCCGCCCGGCTCGACCCGGCCGCGGAAGCGCGCTGCGAGCGCGTCCGCCTGCTCGCGCGTCTCGGTGCCGGCGATCACGTAGCGCCAGCGGCGCACGACGCCGTACCCCTCGCCCTCGAGCTGCTCCGCGAGCTCGCGGGCCTCCCCGACCGAGCCGCAGGCGACCCGCACCTCCCACGGCGCGTAGCCGCGGGCGAGCACGTCGCCCTCGACGTCGGTCTGCGCAGGCTGGTCGTCCCAGCGGTCCTCGGCCGCGAGCCAGTGCTCGAGCGCGAGCTCGCGCGGCTCGATCCGGAGGTCGCGCAGCTCCGCCTCGACGACGGCGCGCGCCGCGCTCGGCCTCGCGGCGGGAGGCGGTGTAGACGAAGACCGTGTCCTCGTCGTGCGTGACCGCGAGCCGCCGCTCCTCGAGCTCCTTCGCGAGCTCGCGCGCCTCCGAGCCGAGGTCGACGCCGAGCCGGTCGAGCAGGCCGTGCGCTCCGCCTGCCTCGGCCAGCTCGATCCGCAGCCGCCAGTCGTCCAGTGCCATCGCGGCACCTTACCCGGCGGCCCGGGACCGCACCCGGAGAAGCGAGCTAGCGGGTCAGCTGCTCGAGCAGCGCCAGCGCGTGCTCCGGGCCCGGGAGGGCCGCGATCTCGTCGCGGACGCGCTCGGCGCTGCGGCGGTGGGGGCCGTCGCCGAGCAGCGCGGCCACGGCGGCCGCCGCCTCCTCCGGCCGGACGCTGACTGGGTCGAGCACCCGTGCGACGCCGATCTCCTCGCAGCGGGCGGCGTTCAGCAGCTGGTCGGCGCCGAGCGGGACGAGCGCCGCCGGCAGCCCGTGCGCGAGCGCCCCGACGATGCTGCCGGAGCCGCCATGGCAGACGACGGCCGCGCAGCGCGGCAGGAGGAGGAACTGGTCGACCCACTGCTCGACGCGGACGTTCGCGGGCTGCGGTCCGAGAGCGCCGGGGTCGAGCTCGTGCCCGACCGTCGCCACGACCTGCACGGGAAGCTGCGCCATGCCTTCGAGCAGCCGCTCGAGCAGGTCGCCCGACTCCTGGTTGAAGACCGTTCCGAGCGTGACGTGGACGACCGGGCCGGACAGCCCGGCGAGCCAGGGCGGCGCTGGCGCGTCCGGCTCGGGGCCGGCCGGCCGGATCGCGTGAGCCGCTCCCGGCTCGCGCAGGCTCGGCGGAAACGGCGAGAAGACGAGCGGCTCCGGCGGCTCGGGCGCCAGGCCGAACGCGGAGCGAAGCTCGGCGAGGGGCTCCGCGACGACGCCGGGCGCGGCGAACGCGGCGCTGGCGCTGCAGAGGACGACCGCGAGCGGGACGCCGTGGCGCTCCGCCGCGACCTTCGCGCCGAAGTCCAGCTCGTCGCAGACGACGAGGTCGGCGCCGACTTCGTCGAGCAGCCCGCCGATCGCAGCCGCCCGCTCCCGCGCGACGCGTCCGGCGAACGTCTCCCGCAGGACACGTGCCTCGTGCTCGGGGTCGGGGGCGACGAGCGGCAGGCGGCGAGGCCCAGAGCGAAGCGTCTCGCCGCCGGCGTCGTGCGCGCGGAAGCCCGACGCCTCCACCCGGGCGAGCATCGGCCGCTGCGCCGCGAACGCGACCTCGTGCCCGGCGGCGGCGGCCGCGCGGGCGATCGGGACGAGCGGGAGGAAATGCCCGGTCCCGCCGGCGAAGGCGAAGAGCAGCCGCACGGGTGCGGCTAGCCGACCACCTGGGCGGGCGCCGGGCCGAGCGAGCCGCCCGTGACGCGCTCCGAGACGCCGGTCTGGTCGAGGAACTTCGTGATCCCGCCGAGCCAGAAGGGCCAGCCGGCGCCCAGGATCATGCAGGTGTCGATGTCGGCCGCCTCGGCGACGACGCCCTCGTCGAGGATCCGCGCGGCCTCGTCGGCGAGCGCGTCGAGCAGGCGCTCCTGCAGCTCCTCGGCGGTCTCGGGGCGCTCCTCGACGACGACGGGCTCCTCGGCGCCCTCGGCCAGCGCGTCCAGCGTCGCCGAGAGCCGGAAGCGGTCGGGGTAGGCGGCGTGCAGGGTGTGGAGGACGTGGTTGGCGATCTTCGGGCCGACCATCTGCACGAGCACCGACGGCGCCATCGGCATCCCCAGGCGCAGCACCGACTCGTCGACGACGTCGGTCGGGGTGCCGTGGTCGAGCGCCTCGTTCAGGACCGAGCTCATCCGCGCGAACATCCGGTTGACGACGAAGCCGGGCGCGTCGCCGACGAGCACCGCCGTCTTGCGCAGCTTCCGCACGAGCGCGGCCGCGGTCGCGAGCGCCTCGTCCCCGGTTCGGTCGGCGCGGATCAGCTCGACGAGCGGCATCACCGCGACCGGGTTGAAGAAGTGGATGCCGACGAAGCGCTCCGGGCGCTCCAGCACCGACGCCAGCTCCGTCAGCGAGAGGGAGGAGGTGTTGGTCGCGAGCACGCAGTCGTCCCGTACGACCGGCTCGAGCGCGCGCAGCACCTCGTGCTTGACCGACAGCTCCTCGTAGACCGCCTCGAGCACGAGGTCGCAGTCGGCGAACCCGTCCCAGCCGGTCGTGCCGTGGACGATCGAGGCGAGGAAGCCGGCGCGCGGGCCCTTCTGGGCGGCGCCGACCTCGGCGACGGCGCGCTCGACGATCTCCTCGGAGACGTCGCGCATGACGACGGGCACCTCGAGCCGCCTGAGGACGAGCGTCGCGATCTGGGTCGCCATCAGCCCGGCGCCGACGATCCCGACCTTGCGCAGCGGCAGCGGCTTCGCGTCGAGCGGCAGCGGCCGCCGGGCGCGGAACTGGGTCAGCCCGAAGGCGTAGATCGACGCCTCGGCCTGCCGGGTCGTCCCGAGCTCGGCCGAGGCCTCCTCCTCCCGGCGGTAGCCCTCCTCGACCGACCAGGTCGCGGCGCCCTCGATCAGCTCGAGCGCGCGGTAGGGGGCGGGCGCGGCGCCGTGCAACGCGGCGTCGAGGTTCGCGCGCGCCTTCCGGCAGACCTCGCCGACGTCGGAGAGGTCTGCCTCCTCGCGCTCGAAGCCGTCGCGGCAGAGCTCGCGCAGGTAGGCGAGCGACTCGTCGACGAACTCGACCGGATCGAGCAGGCGGTCGGCGAAGCCGAGCTCGTGCGCGGTCTCCGCGTCGAGCATCCGGTTGCGCTCCATCGGGTTCTCGACCACGAACCTGACCGCCGTGCGGGCGCCGACGAGCCGCGGGATAGCTGCGTCCCGCCCCAGCCCGGGATGATCCCGAGGAAGCACTCCGGCGAGGCGAAGTGGCGGACGTTCGCGGCGATCGTGCGCGCGTCGCAGTGGAGCGCCAGCTCGACGCCGCCGCCGAGGCAGGCGCCGTTGACCGCCGCCACGGTCGGGAACGGCAGCGCGCGCAGCCGGGCCAGCTCCTCGTGGCCGCGGCGCGTGATCAGGCGCGCGTCGTCGGGGCCGCGCGCAGCCTCGAACATGGCGATGTCGGCGCCGGCGCAGAAGACGAACGGCTTCCCCGTCAGGAGCAGCCCCTCCCAGTCGCCGGACTCGAGCTCGTCGAGCGCGGCGGCGAGCGAGTCCCAGGCGGCCAGGTTCAGCGTCGTCGGCTTCGTGTGGTCCTCGCCGTTGTCGACGGTCAGGAGCGCGATCCCGCCCGCGCGCCGGAGCTTGAACGACGGTCTGCTCAGGCATCGAGGTTCTCCCAGACGACCGCGGCGCCCATGCCGAGGCCGATGCAGAGGGCGGTCAGCCCGTAGCGGCCGCCGCGCTCGCGCAGGCCGTACGCGAGCTGCGAGACGAGCCGGATCCCGGTCGCGGCGAGCGGGTGGCCGCAGGCGATCGCGCCGCCGTAGGGGTTGAGCCGCTCGTCTCCCGGGTCGACGCCCGTGCCGCGGCACCACGTCAGCACCTGCACCGCGAAGGGCTCGTTCAGCTCGAAGAGGTCGATCTCGTCGAGCGTCAGACCGGCCTGGGCGAGCGCGCGCTCGGTCGCGGGGACGGGCCCGAGCCCCATCAGGTGCGGCTCGACGCCGGCGAACGCGTAGGAGACGAGCCGGAGCCGCTTGCGCAGGCCGAGCTCGTCGGCGGCCTCCGCGGAGGCGAGCAGGCAGGCGGTGGCGCCGTCGGTGAGGCCGGCCGAGTTGCCGGCGGTGACGCGGCCGCCGGGCCGGAAGGGCGTCGGCAGCGCCGCCAGGCCCTCGAGCGAGGTCTCCGGGCGCAGGAACTCGTCGCGGTCGGCGACGGCCCAGCCCGTGTCGGTGAAGACGGCCATCGGCACGACCGTCTCGGCCATGACGCCGTTCTGCCAGGCGGCCGTCGCGCGCTGCTGCGAGCGGAGCGCGAACGCGTCGGCGTCCTCCTTCGAGAGCTCGGGGAAGACGTCGTGCAGGTTCTCGGCGGTCTGGCCCATCACGGCCGCGGACTCGTCGATCAGGCGCTCGGAGACGAAGCGCGGGTTGAAGTCGACCTCGGCGCCCATCGGGTGGTGGCCCATGTGCTCGACGCCGCCGCAGAGGACGACGTCGGCGGCGCCCATCGCGATCTCGCCGGCGCCGGTGGTGACGGAGGTGAGGGCGCCGGCGCACATGCGGTCGAGCGCGAGGCCGGGCACCGTCTCGGGGATGCCGGCGAGGAGCGCGATCTCGCGGCCGAGCGTCAGGCCCTGGTCGCCGACCTGCGCCGTCGCCGCGAAGACGACGTCGCCGATCCGCGCGGGATCGAGCCCGGGGTTGCGGCGCAGCAGCTCGCGGACGGCCTTGACGCCCATGTCGTCGGCGCGCGTCCGCCAGTACGCGCCCTTCTCGCCGGCGCGTCCGAAGGGCGTCCGGATCCCGTCGACGAAGACGACCTCGCGCAGCTCGCGTCCCATGCGACGAATCTACACGGGAGACTGTGCGCAGCGCCCCGCGTCTCAGGCGGCGCGCGCGAGCGCCTCGAGCCGGGTCGCCAGCCGGCGGAGCCCGCTGCGCTCCGGCCCCGAGCACCGCGCCGTGGAACTGGAGCAGGACGGCGCCGCCCGGGGCGAGGTGGTCGCCGGCGGCGGCGAGCAGGCGGCGGTAGTGGCCGAGCCCGCCCTCGTCCGAGACGACGGCGTCGCGCGGCTCGTCCGGATAGCGCTCGGCGGCCTCCGGCGGCAGGTAGGGGAGATTGGCGACGACGAGGTCGAGGCCGGTCGGGACGCCTTCGAGCAGGTCTCCCTCGAGCAGGTGCACCCGCGCGGCGAGCCCGTGCGCCTCGAGGTTCGCGCGGGCGAGCGCGACGGCCGGCTCGTGCGCGTCGGTGGCCCACACCTCGGCCTCCGGCAGCGCGAGCGCGAGCGCGACCGCGACCGCGCCGGTCCCGGTGCCGACGTCGGCGATCCGCGCGGGCGCCCGGGCCGCTGCGGGCGAGCGCCGCCTCGACGAGCAGCTCGGTCGCCGGGCGCGGCGTGAAGACGGAGCCGGGCGCGGTCTCCAGCACCAGGCCGTGGAAATGAATCGGCATCAGCTCACCATTGCCATACTCGCGGGATGAACACGCCTCCGAACCGCCGGACCTTCGAGGAGCTCAGGACGCGCGCACGCGAACGCTACACGGACGGCGAGGGGCGGCTGCCGGGCGACGACGACCCCGACGCGCGCCAGCGGCAGCAGACCCGGCTCGGGAACGCCGCCAACGCCGTCGCCCTCTGCGCGCTGATGCTCGGCGACACGGAGGAGGCGCGCGAGTGGTTCGACCGGGCCGCCCGCCGCTGGCGCGAGAGCTTCGAGCACGCTCCGGCGGACAGCTGGGGCCGCCCGATCGGCGCGATCAAGGCGCGCCTGCTCGCAGGCGACCGGCCGGGCGCCGAGGCGGACGCGACCTGGGCGCTCGAGCTCGGCGCCGGCGAGGCGGAGTCGCCGATCGGGCTCTACGCCGCCTCGCTCGCGCTGCTCGTCCTCGGCCGCGACGCCGAGGCGCGCCACACCGCGACGCTGCTGCTCGAGTTCGCGGACTTCCCCGCCGACGTCGCCGACGCCCTCCGGATGCTCGCCGCCGGCGACGACCTCCTCGGCTACGTGACCGCCGTCGAGCACGTGCTCGACTCGTTCGAGACCCGCGAGGCCTACCTCGAGGACGTGCCCGTCGCGGACACCGTGCTCGTGCTGCAGGAGCTGGCCGCACAGCGCGACCTCGCCGCCGAGCTCGACTCGCCGCTGCTGCCGCCGGCCCGCCCAGGCCTAGCCCAGTTCCCCGTCCGGCGGCGCGCCCGTCTTCGGGTGCGCGATCAGGGTGACCGTGATCAGCTCCTCGTCCTCGTCCTCGAGGCCGGCGGCCTTCTCGACCAGCTCGTGCAGCAGCTCGCGGACGACCTCGCCCGAGAGGCGGACGTTCAGCTGCGCGGCGCGGAACTCGCCCGTGGAGCCGTACGTCTTCCAGCCGCGCTCGACCTCCTCCAGCATCGCCGCCTGCAGCTCGGCCGCGAGGCCGGCGGCGCGGAACTCCGGCGCGACGCGCAGGTGCGCGGCCACCGGCCGGTAGGGCTTCTCGCGGCCGCGGCCGCCCTCGGCGAGCTCGATCAGGCCGGCCGAGTAGAGCATCTTGACGTGGAAGTGCAGGTGGCCGGGGTCGACGCCGATCCGATCGGCGAGGTCGCGGTTCGTCAGCGGCCGGTCGGCGTCCCCGAGCGCCTGCAGCACCTTCAGGCGGAGCGGGTGCCCGAGCGCCTTCAGCTGCTCGGGACGCTCGATCGTGAAGCTGCCGGCTGCAGTCCGGCGCGTGCCTGCCATCGCGAGCCAGTTTCACCGAGCCCGGTTCAGTTGTCCAGCAGCGAAGCGGCGGCGCGGTCGAGGATCGCGACGGTCTCGCCCGCGGCCGACCGCGCGAGGCTCGCCGGGGCGGCCGGGTCCTCGTCGGCGAACGCCCGGCGCGCCGCCTCGGCCTTGCCCGCGCCGGTGACGAGGAAGACGACGCTGCGGGCGGCCGCGATCGCGGGCAGCGTCAGGGTGACGCGCTCGACCAGGGGCTCGAGCCCGGGCGGCGCCGCGACGGCGAGCCGCTCTCGCTCGGCCAGCGCCGGCGAGCCCGGGAACAGCGAGGCGGTGTGGCCGTCCTCGCCGAGGCCGAGCAGCACGAGGTCGAACGAGGCTCCGGCGAGCTCGGCGTCGTAGAGCGCCGCCGCCTCGCCGCACGGGAGCTCGCCGCGGACCCGGTGCACGCGCGGCTGCGCGGCCAGCCGGTCGAGCAGCGACTCGCGCACGAGCCGGTGGTTCGAGCGCTCGTCGTCCGGCGGCACGCAGCGCTCGTCGGCGAACCAGACCTCCGCGCGGCTCCAGTCGCCTGCGGCCGCCAGCTCGTAGGCGCGCCGCGGCGTCGAGCCGCCGGAGAGGAAGACCGAGCCGCCCGCCTCGGCGACCGCCGTCAGCCGGGCCGCGGCCGCGCGCGAGGCGGCCTCGGCGTCGGCCTCGACCCGGACGATCACGGTCCTTCGGCGGCGAGCTCGCGCGAGCGCTCCATCGCCGCGTGGATCGCGTTCAGGAACGCGGCGCGGACGCCGGCGATCTCGAGCTCGCGGATCGCCTGGATCGTCGTCCCGCCCGGCGAGGTGACCGCCTCGCGCAGCTCGACCGGGTGCATGCCCTCGTCGCGCAGCAGGTGCGCGGTGCCGAGCATCGTCTGGACGACGAGCTGCGTCGAGACCTCGCGGGAGAGCCCGAGCAGGATCCCCGCCTCGATCATCGCCTCGGCGAGCAGCGCGAAGTAGGCGGGGCCGGAGCCGGAGACGGCCGTGACCGCGTCCATGTACTCCTCCCGGACGCGGACGACCGAGCCGACGTGCGTGAGCACGTCCTCGGCGGCCGCGAGGCTCTCCTCGGTCGCGTGCGCGCCGGCGCAGATGCCGGCGACGCCCTCGTGGACGGTCGCGGGCGCGTTCGGCATCGCCCTGACGACGGGCACGCCCGGCTCGAGGTGGCGCTCGATCGCCGCGGTCGGGATCGCCGCCGCGACCGAGAGCACGGTCTGCCTCGCGGTCAGGTGCGGCCCGATCTCGCGCAGGAGCGCCTCGAGGTCCTGCGGCTTGGCGGCGAGGACGACGACGTCGGCGCCGGTCGCGGCGGCCACGTTGTCGAGGGTCGCCTCGACGCCGTGCCGCTCGTGCAGCTCGTCGAGCCGCTCCTGCCGGCGGCCGGTGACGACGATGTCGGTCCAGCCCGGAGCGGAGCAGCCCCGCCAGCAGCGCCTCGCCGAGCGTGCCGGCGCCGAGGATCGCGATCCGCGCCATCGGCCCAGTCTAGGCGGCTCTCGTCCGCCGCGGGACCGGCACGAGCCCGCGCGCGTAGCCCTTGAGCAGGTAGACGCTCGCGAGCCCGGCCCACTCGCCGTAGGGCTCGAGCAGCTCGTCCGTCTCCTCCGCCTCGACGCGGCGCCCGCGCAGCTCCGCGAGCAGCTTGACGAGGCCGAGGTCGCGCGCGAGCCCGCGCTCGTGGCGGCCGAGGCCCTCGAGCGCGACGACGCCGACCGACCAGGGGCCGAGGCCGCGCTCCCGCTCGAGCCGCGCCGCGACCGCGTCGGTCGGCACGTCGCGGAGCCGTTCCAGGTCGAGCGAGCGGCAGAGGCGGACGAGCGTCGCCGCCTTGCGGGCGCCGAGCCCGAGGCGCTGGAGCTGCGCCGGCGCGAAGGCGCCGAGCTCGGCGCAGGTCGGCGGCACGCTCAGCGCGCCCTCCCGCCGGGTCGCCGCCCGGACGACCCGCCGCTCGATCGCCCGCGCCTCGCTCGCGAGGATCAGCTGGCCCGCCACCGCCCGCAGGAGCGCCTGCGCGACGGTCGCCGTCCGCAGCTGTCGCAGGCCGCGGAGCCGCCTGACCGACTCGCCGAGCAGCGGGTCGGAGGCGAAGCGGCGCACGAACTCGGCGTCGTCGTCGTCGACGGCGAGACAGAAGCGCATCCGCTCGAGCGCCTGGTCGGAGCTCGCGCGCACGTGCACGCAGCCGTCGGGCGCCTGCCAGGCGGCAGCGCGACCCTCCGGCAGCGCCGCGGTCAGGACCCCGTCGGCGAGCCGCCGGGTCGCGTCGGAGGCGAAGAGCGTCGTCAGCCGCAGCGAGTAGGCCCCGCGCGGCCGGATCCGAGCCTCGATCACCGCCGAAGCGTAGTCGGAGGCTCAGCGGTCGCCGGGGGCGGGCGCGCCCTGGACGCGCACGTCCGCGGCGAAGTCGGCCGCCCGCTCGAGCACGTCGAGCGCGTCCGCCTCGCGGCCCACCTCCCGGAGCAGCCGGCCCCAGGCCCGGTAGCAGGCGGCGCGGGCGCGCGGCGTGCCGTGCTGCTCGATCAGCGCCGCGGCCTCCTCGAACGCGCGCTCGGCGTCGGCGACCGAGCCCTCGGCCGCACGCGCCTCCGCGATCACGAACCAGGCGTATCCGCGCTCGTCGGGGAGCGAGTCGTTCGCGAGCCGCAGCGCGTCCCGCGCCCGTGAGATCGCGGTCTCCGTGTCGCCCCGGAGCAGCGCGAGCGAGCCCTGCAGGCGGCGGAGCATGACGAGGTCGAGCGACTCGGGCCGGGCGCCGAAGAGCCGCTCGGCGCTGTCGAGGTGGTCGCCGACGTCGTCGGCGTCGCCGTTCGCGATCAGCGTCCAGGCGCAGGAGAGATGGGCGCGCGCGAGGTGGAGCGTGTCCTCGGTCGCCTCGAGCAGCGCGACGGCGCGGCGGAAGTAGTTGAGCGCGACCTGGGCGCGGCCCTCGTTCGAGGCCAGCCGGCCGAGCGACCAGTAGAGCCGGATGCGCGAGTAGGGGTCGGCGAGCCGGTCGCTCTGCTGCACCGCGTCGCGCAGCACCTCCTGGGCGCGGCCGAAGTCGCCGACGTCCGTCAGCGCCTGGCTCAGGTAGCTGGCGAAGCGCACGGCGGCGGCGTCGTCCTCCGGCGCCTCGGCCTGGAGCTGCTCGCGGCAGCGCTCGAAGAGCGCGACCGCCTGCTCGGCCTGCCCGGCCGCCGCCCAGGCGCGGCCGAGGGTCGCGAAGACGTCCGGGCGGGAGGCGGGCGAGAGCAGCCCGCCGTCGACGGCCAGCTCGAGCAGCTCGGCGGTGCGGACGTGGTCGCCGCGCCCGAAGGCGCCGAACGCGAGCCCGACCCGGGCCCGCGTGGCGGCGGGGAGGTCGCCGGCCGCGAGCGACTCCGCGAGCACCTCCTCGAGCTGGGCCTCGCCGCTCTGCACGTCGGTGCCGAGCCGCAGCTTCAGCTCGGCCTCGGACAGGCGCAGCTCGCGCTGCTCGAAGTCGTGGATCTCGGAGCCGGTCTCGAGGTACTCCGCGCTGACGCCGAGCTTGCGGGCGAGCACCCGCAGCGCCTTCACCGACGGGCGGCGGGCGCCGGCCTCGATCCGGGAGATGTAGGCGTACGAGACGCCCGGCGCGGAGAGCTCGCGCTGCGAGAGGCTCCGCTCGGTGCGGAGGCGCCGCAGCCGCTGACCGATCGTCTCGGTCGTGGTGTTCAGGTCGAGGCTCACCCCGCTGATCTTCGACCGAGATCCGGCCGGAGTCAACAGGGAACCGGAGCTGACTACAAAAATCGCTCCGAGCTCGTACCCGGTGAAACGGTCCGGCCGAGCGAAGGCATATGGTCGCTCCTGCTTCCCCACGGAACGCGAAAGGAGGTGGCTCTTGAAGAAGTCGCGCGCAATCCAGCTCGGCCTGGCGCTGCTCGGCGCGCTTGCCGTCGCCGCGCTGAACGGCGGTGGTCCCTGGGGCCCGTAGACGGGCGAAGACGCGGGCGGGGACGCGCCGCATGTCCCCGCCCGCGGCTAGGCTCAGCGCGTGCCTCCATGGGGACGCGGGTGCTGAGACGGGTCGCGGCGCGGGCCTCGCTGCGCAGCCGCGAGCGCAAGCTGCGGCTCTTCCTCGAGAGCTTCGAGCCGGGCCCCGAGACGAGCGTCGTCGACCTCGGCGTCACCGACTCGGGCTACGGCGGCACCTACGGCACGGACAACTTCCTCGAGGCGACGTATCCGTGGCCGGAGCGGATCACCGCGGTCGGGATCACGCCGCTCGAGCGCTTCGGCGAGGCGTTCCCGCAGGTGCGCCGGGTCACGGCCGACGGGCGGGACCTGCCGTTCGCGGACGGCGAGTTCGAGCTCGGCTTCTCGAACGCCGTCGTCGAGCACGTCGGCGGGCTCGACGACCAGCGGGCGTTCGTGCACGAGCTCTGCCGGGTCGCGCGGCGCGTCTTCGTGACGACGCCGAACCGCTGGTTCCCGGTCGAGGTGCACACGCTGCTGCCGCTCGTGCACTGGCTGCCGCCGGCGCTGCACCCGTCCTCGCTCGACGAGATCCACCTGCTCGCCCCGCGCCGTTTCCGGTCGCTCTTCCCCTACCCGGTGCGGCTCGTCAACCACGGCGTGACGCTGACGGCGATCGGGCCCCTGGGCGACGCCGGGCCGTGATCCCGCGCCGCTTCTGGGTGCTCGTCGCGCTCGTCGTCGGGCTGGCGCTGCACAACCTCGTGATGGCGCTCCTCTACGGGGCCGGGCTGCGCGGCGCCGGGCTGACCGTCGTCGAGGCGTGGAAGGAGGCGCTGCTCGCAGGGGCGCTCGGCTGGTACGCGGTGCGGGCGGCCCGCCGGCGCGAGCTTCCCTTCCGCCCGAACGCGGTCGACGCCCTCGCGCTCGCCTACGCGGCCGTCGTCGTCTGCTACGCGCTGATCCCGCAGGACGCGCTCGGCGGCGCCGCCGACCTCTCGGGGATCGCGCACGGGCTCCGCCACGACCTGCTCTTCGTCGGCGGCTACGCGCTCGGGCGCTGCCTCGGCCCGCTGCCGCGCGGCATCCCCGCCGCCGTGCTGGTCACGGCCGCGGTCGTCGGGCTCTTCGGCCTGGTCGAGGAGTACGCGGTCTCGCTCGACTGGTGGCGCAACTCGGGCGCGAAGGGCTGGTTCCGCGACCAGCTCGGCTTCGACTACCGGGGCCTCTCCGGGCTGCCGGAGAACTTCGTCTACAACCTCGGCGGCGACCGGATCGTGCGGCGGCTGATCGGCACCTTCCTCGGGCCGCTCGCGACCGCGTACCTGCTCTGCGTCGCGCTGCTCGCGGCGGCCTCGCGGCCGCGCCGCTCCACGCTGCCCCTCGCCGCGGTCGCCGCCGCTGCGCTCCTCTGGACGTACTCGCGCTCGACCTGGATCGCGCTCGCCGCCGGGCTCGTCGTGCTCGCGCTCGCACGGCGGCGGCTGCTGCCGGTCGTCGTCGCGGCCGTCTGGCTCGGGGTCGCGGCCGGCTACTCGCAGGCGTTCCCGCACGTCGCGCCCGAGGCCCGGTTCACCCGTAGCGAGCTCGTCGTCCAGCACGAGACGGCGGCGGGCTCGGACACGAGCGTCGGCGTCGCCGACGACGCCTCGACCCGCAGCCACCTGCGCAACCTCGTCGACGGGATGCGGCGCGTCGGCCGCCATCCGCAGGGCTACGGGCTCGGGAACGCGGGCTCGACGGCCGAGCGCTTCGGCGCCGTCCCGCTCGCCGGCGAGTCGACCTACACCGAGGTCGGCGTCGACGCAGGCGTCGTCGGGCTGGCGCTCTTCCTCGCGTTCAACGGGCTCCTGCTCGTGCGGCTCCTGCGCCGTTCGGCGTGGGCCGCCGCCTCGCTCGCCGCCGTGCTCGTGCTCGCGGTGCAGACGGACGTGATCGGCGTCCCGTGGCTCGCCTTCTGCCTCTGGGCGTTCGCGGGCGCCGAGCTCGCGCGCCGGCCGCGCGAGCCGTCCGCGGCGTAGGCGCCGGCGCGGAGCCGACCGCGAGACGGGTCGCGGCCGCCCTACGTCGCCGTGCCGGGCTGCGGCGGCCGCCGTCCCGCGCCGCCCTCGTAGGGGAGGGAGAGCCAGACGTCGGCGCCGCCGCCGAGCGCGTTCGCGGCGCGCGGCGCTGCCGCCGTGGGCCGCCGCGATCAGGTCGACGATCGCGAGGCCGAGCCCGGAGCCGCCCTCGCCGCGGGCCTCGTCGGCGCGGCTGAAGCGCTCGAACGCCCGCTCGAGGAAGCCGGGCGGAAAGCCCGGGCCGTCGTCGCGGACGTGCAGCTCGACGCTCCCGTTCGCCGTGCCCGCCCGGAGCCGGATCGTGCCCTCGCCGTGGCGGAGCGAGTTCTCGACCAGGTTGTCGAGCGCCTGCTCGAGCCGCAGCCGGTCGCCGGCGAAGACGATCGCGCCGCCGTCGACCTCGAGGCTGCGGCCGGCCTCGTCGGCGCGCACGGCGAAGCGGCCGGCGACCGCCTCGAGCAGCGTGCCCGCCTCGACCTGCTGCCGCCGGAGCTGCAGCTCGCCCTCCTGCCCCCGCGCGAGCAGCAGCAGGTCCTCGGCGATCCGGGCGAGCCGGTCGGTCTCGACCGAGGCGGAGCGGAGCGCCTCCTCGAGCTCGGCGACCGGCCGCTTCCGCCGCAGCGCCAGGTCGAGCTCCGTCCGCAGCAGCGCGAGCGGCGTCCGCAGCTCGTGGCTCGCGTCGGCGACGAAGCGGCGCTCGTGCTCGACGGCGGCCTCGATCCGCGCCAGCATCTCGTTCAACGTCCGGCCGAGCCGGGCGATCTCGTCCTCGCGGGCCGGCACGGGCAGCCGGCGCCCGGGCGTCTCGGCGGAGATCCGGGCGGCCTCGCGGCGCATCTCGTCGACCGGCCGGAGCGCGGCGCCGGCGAGCCACCAGCCGGCGAGCGAGGCGAGCAGGAGCGCGACCGGGCCCGCGACGAGGAGCTCGGTCAGGAGACGCGTGACGGCCTCGTGCTCCGGCTCGAGCGACGCCGCGACCGCGACGACGCTGCCGTCGACGCCCCCGGGCCCGGCGGCGATCCGCCAGTCGCCCGAGCGGCCGGGCAGATGCCGTTCGAGCAGCAGCGTCTCCCCGGCCGCCGCCCGCTGCCGGCGCCCGCCCGAGACGAGCACCGGGCCGGCGCCGCGGACGACCCGCCCCGAGGGCCCGAGCACCTGCGCGAACCCGCGCGTGCCGGGATCGAGCAGCTCGCCCCGCTCCGAGCTGTGCCGCCGCGCCTCGTCGAGCTGGGCCCGGAGCGTCCGGTCGAGCGAGCCGACGAGCTGCCGGTCGACCCGGAGCACGACGGCCGCGCCCATCGCCGCGAGCACCGCCGCCATCACGGCCGCGAAGACGAGCGTCAGCCGGAGCCTGAGCGAGAGCCTGCTCATTCGCGCGCCAGCCGGTAGCCGAACCCGCGCACCGTCTCGAGCGAGGCGCGGCCGAACGGCCGGTCGATCTTCTCGCGCAGGTAGCGGACGTAGACGTCGACCACGTTCGAGCGCTGCTCGAAGCTCATGTCCCAGGCGTGCTCGAGCAGCTCGAGCCGCGAGAGGGCGCGGCCGGGACGGCGCATGAACGTCTCGAGCAGGGCGAACTCCCGCGCCGAGAGCTCGAGCTCCGTCTCGCCGCGCCAGGCGCGCCGCTCCGCCGGGTCGAGCCGCAGGTCGCCGACGAGCAGCACCGAGGGCCGCTCCGCCGCCGGCCGCCGCGCGAGCGCGCGCAGCCGTGCGACGAGCTCCTCGAACGAGAAGGGCTTGACGAGGTAGTCGTCCGCGCCCGAGTCGAGGCCGGTGACGCGGTCGTCGACCGCGTCGCGCGCGGTCAGCATCAGCACCGGCGTCCAGATCTTCGCGGCGCGCAGCCGCCGGCAGACCTCGAAGCCGTCGATCCCGGGCAGCATCAGGTCGAGCACGATCGCGTCGTACTCGCTCGCCTTCGTCATCCAGAGGGCGTCCTCGCCGCGGCCGGCGACCTCGGCGACGTGCCCCTCCTCCCGCAGCCCGCGCTGGAGCAGGGCCGCGAGCTTGCGCTCGTCTTCGACGATGAGAAGGCGCATGAGCCCATTGTGGCGCCCTCTCACGCGCTTCTCATTTCGCGTTCCTACGGTTCGGCGCGGTGCTGTCCCTCGCGGAGTTCCACGGGCTGATCGTCCACCTGCCGCTGCTCGCGGTGCCGACGTTCGCCGTGCTCGCGTTCCTCGCCTGGCGGCGGCGCGGCGGCGAGCTCGTCGTGCGTGCGGAGCCGTGGGCGTTCTGGGCCTCGGCGGCAGGCGCCGCGATCGCCGTCGTCTCGGGGTTGACCGTGCTCGGCGAGGCGCGGACGACCCTGCGCGGCTCCGCGCAGTGGTGGGTCTGGGCGCACGTCGCGATCGGGCTCGCGCTGACCGGGCTGCTGGTCGCGCGTCGGCTGGTACCGGTGGCGCCGCCGTGCGGTCGCGGCCGGAGGCCTGCTCGCGGTCGGGGTCGTCTCGCTCGCCCTCGCGGGGGCCGGCGGCTACGTCGGCGGCCGCATGGTCTTCAAGGACGGCGTCGGCGTCGCCCGCGGCGGCCAGTTCCGGCAGACCGCCCAGGGCGCCGAGCTGCTCGCCGCCGGGCTGGCCGGGGGCGGCACCGGCGAGGCCGCGCTCGGCAGGCGGGCCTTCCAGGACGGCTTTCGCTGCTCGGCCTGCCACGGCATGCAGGCGAAGGGCGGTGCCGGGCCGCCGCTCGCGGGCGGCTTCGAGGCTGCACGGCTTCCGCGGCACCCACGGCAACGGCCTCTTCCCGTCGAGCGTCGTCACCGACCGGATGGTCGCGGCGCTGAACGCGTGGCTGCGGACGCTGCCACCCGTTCCCGGGGGGCCACGACTGAGGCACGCCGGAGCGGGTCGACGCGCCGCGCCGTCGTGCCGCAGCCGCCGAGGGAGCGGCGGCCTTCCCGTCTTCGGCGGCGCGACGCTGCCCGCGGGCTGATATTTGATCAACGACGCCGGAACGTCGTAGACTCGGCGCGGCGTGAGTGACTACTCCGACCTCGAGGTCGCTCCGGACGTCGTCCTCGTCGGCGGCCTGATCGAGGCGGACCAGGCCTTCGCGGAGCGGGCGGGCGTCGACCCGGAGCGGTTCAAGGACGCGATGCGCGCCTTCGCGACGGGCGTCGTCATCGTCACCGTCGAGGTCGGCGACGGGCTCTGGGGGCTGACGATCAACTCCTGCTGCTCGATCTCGGTCGACCCGCCGCAGGTGCTGATCTCGCTCGCGCACACGGCCAGCTGCCGGGAGCCGCTCCTGCGCACCGGCCGCTTCGGGATGGCGATCCTCGGCACGCAGCACCGCGCCCTCGCCGAGCTCGGAGCCGTGCCCGGCGGGCCGAAGCACGTCGACGTCTTCTGCGAGCGCGACGGCGAGCACGGCGGCGTCGCGACCGTCGCCGGGTCGCTCGCCCACCTCGACTGCTCGGTCACCCGCACGTTCGAGGTCTCGGACCACACGCTCGTGATCGGCGCGGTCGAGCAGGTCGTCGTCGGCGCCGGCGAGCCGCTCCTCTACTACGACCGCACGTTCCACCAGCTGGGCGCCCCGCTCGAGCGGGACGCCCCCGAAGGGAGGGCAGGATGAAGTTCAGCATCTACTCCGAGCTGCAGAGCTGGCCGGGCAAGCCCGTCGACACCCTCTACGGCGAGGTGCTCGAGCAGATCGAGAACGCCGACCGGCTCGGCTACGACGCCTACGCCGCGATCGAGCACCTGTTCTTCCCGAAGTTCTCCGCCTCCGCGAACGTCTTCGGCCTCTTCGGCATGGCCGCCGCCCGCACCCGCCGCATCAAGTTCCGGACGATGCTGCACATCCTCCCGTACCACAACCCGCTCGTCCTGGCCGCGATGATCCACGAGTTCTCGATCCTGACGAACGGCCGCTACGAGTTCGGCGTCGGCCGCGGCCACGGCTGGATCCCGACCGCCGCCGGCCTGCCGCTCGACGAGACCTCGCGCCCGCGGTACGAGGAGGCGCTCGACCTCTTCGTCGACGCGCTCCACAACGAGCACGTCTCGTTCAAGGGCGACTACTGGCAGATCGACGGCAGCCAGATCGTCCCCTTCAGCGGGCACCGCTTCCGGGTCATCCTCGGCGGCACCTCCGACAAGACCTACGACCTCGCGGCCAGGCACGGCTGGGGCGTCGCCGTGCCGCCGCTCCTGCCCTACGCCGCGCTCGAGGAGCAGCTCGACCTCTACCGCTCGAAGTGCGCCGAGTACGGCACCTCGCCCGACATCGTCTGGATCCACGCCTGCTACATCGACGAGGACCGCGAGGTCGCGCGGCGCGAGGCCGAGCGGCACATGCGCGGCTTCCTCGAGGGGAACGCCTCGCCGCTGACCGAGCACACGCCGCCGCCGGCCGACGGGCTGAACGCCGCCGGCTACGGCTTCTACACCTCGGGGATCATGGAGAAGCTCGCGGCGACGCCCTACGACGACATGATCGCCGGCGACATCGTCTGGGTCGGCACGCCCGACGACGTGATCGAGCGCGTCCGCGAGACGATCCGCGTCTGCGAGGGCCTGACCGAGATCGCGATCACGACCAACCCGGGCGGCGTCGACCACTGGAAGGCGATCAAGGCGCAGGAGCTCTTCGCCGCGCACGTGATCCCCCGGATCCGGGCGGATCTCGGCCTCGAGCAGCCGGCCGAGGCGGTCGCGGCCGGGTGAGCGGGAGCGCCGCGGCGGTATCCGTGATTCCCCGCAGCGGCGGTACGGCGTCCGTGCGCTACAACTAGTCCTACGTGACCAAGCCGGTCGAGCAGCTCCACCGGGTGATCGTCCGTTTCGCGGGCGACTCGGGCGACGGCATGCAGCTGACGGGGAGCCAGTTCACGAGCGAGTCGGCGCTCTTCGGCAACGACATCGCGACGCTGCCGGACTTCCCGGCCGAGATCCGCGCGCCGGCCGGCTCGCTGCCCGGCGTCTCCGGCTTCCAGCTCCATTTCGCCGACCACGACATCCTGACGCCGGGCGACCGGCCGGACGTGCTCGTGGCGATGAACCCGGCGGCGCTGAAGGCGAACGTGAGCGACCTCGCGCCCGGCGGGACGCTGATCGTCGACGCCGACCAGTTCTCCGACCGCAACCTGCAGAAGGCGGGCTACGCGTCGAGCCCGCTCGAGGACGGCTCGCTCGAGGGCTTCCAGCTGCACGAGGTGCCGCTGACGACGATGACCGTCGGCGCCCTCAAGGACGTCGAGGGCGTGACGCCGCGCGAGGCCGAGCGGTCGAAGAACATGTTCTCGCTCGGGCTGATGTCGTGGCTCTACCACCGGCCGACCGAGGCGACGATCGCCTTCCTCGAGAAGAAGTTCGCGAAGCGGCCGGAGATCGCCGAGGCGAACGTGAAGGCCTTCCAGGCGGGCTACGCGTTCGGCGAGACGACCGAGTCCTTCGCGGTCCGCTACGAGGTGAAGCCGGCCCCGCTGAAGCCGGGGACGTACCGCAACATCACCGGCAACCAGGCGCTCTCGCTCGGCCTCGTCGCCGCGTCGAGGCAGTCGGGGCTGCCGCTCTACCTGGGCGCCTACCCGATCACGCCGGCGTCGTCGGTGCTCGAGGAGCTGGCCCGCTACAAGAGCTTCGGCGTCCGCACCTTCCAGGCCGAGGACGAGATCGCGGCCGCGGGCGCGGCGCTCGGCGCCAGCTTCGGCGGCGCGCTCGGCGTCACCGTCTCCTCGGGGCCGGGCATCGTGCTCAAGGAGGAGACGATCGGGCTCGCGATGCAGCTCGAGCTCCCCCTCGTGATCTGCGACATCCAGCGCGCGGGCCCCTCGACCGGGATGCCGACGAAGCCGGAGCAGGCCGACCTGCTCGGCGTCCTCTTCGGCCGCAACGGCGAGTCGCCGGTGCCGGTCGTCGCGGCGACGACCCCGGGCGACTGCTTCTGGGCCGCGCTCGAGGCGGCGCGGATCGCGCTGAAGTACAGGACGCCGGTCTTCCTGCTCTCGGACGCCTACCTGGCGAACGGCTCCGAGCCGTGGCCCGTGCCGGACGTCTCGGAGCTGCCGGACATCTCGACCGTCTTCGCGACCGAGCCGAACCACGAGGACGGGTTCCTGCCCTACCTGCGCGACCCGCAGACGCTGGCGCGGCCGTGGGCGGTGCCGGGGACGCCGGGGCTCGAGCACCGGATCGGCGGGCTCGAGAAGGCCGACGGCACCGGCAACATCTCCTACGACCCCGACAACCACGACCTGATGACGCGCCTGCGCGCGCAGAAGGTCGCCGGGATCGCCTCCGACATCCCCGAGCTCGCGGTCGGCGCCGACGAGGGCGCGAGGCTGCTCGTGCTCGGCTGGGGCGGCACCTACGGCCCCGTCACCGCGGCCGTCCGCCGCGTCCGCGAGAACGGCGGCAAGGTCGCCCACGCGCACCTCCGCTACCTGAACCCGTTCCCGCGCAACCTCGGCGAGGTGCTGCGCGGCTACGACAGGGTGCTGATCCCGGAGATGAACCTGGGCCAGCTGCTCAAGCTCGTGCGCGCGGAGTTCCTCGTCGACGCGGCCGGCTACAACATGGTGCGCGGGCTTCCCGTTCAGGTCGACCGTGCTGGCCGAGGCGATCGAGGCGCTGCTCTGATGGCCGAGGAGCAACGGCAAGCTGACGCTGAAGGACTTCCGCACCGACCAGGAGGTGCGCTGGTGCCCGGGCTGCGGCGACTACGCGATCCTGGCCGCGGTGCAGGGCTTCATGCCCGAGCTCGGGATCCCGAGGGAGCGGATCGTCTTCGTCTCCGGGATCGGCTGCGCGGCGCGCTTCCCCTACTACATGCAGACCTACGGGATGCACTCGATCCACGGCCGCGCGCCGGCGATCGCGACCGGGCTCTCGACCTCGCGGCCGGACCTCTCGGTCTGGGTCGTGACCGGCGACGGCGACGCGCTCTCGATCGGCGGCAACCACCTGATCCACGCGCTGCGCCGCAACGTCAACCTCAAGATCCTGCTCTTCAACAACCGCATCTACGGGCTGACGAAGGGCCAGTACTCGCCGACCTCCGAGGCCGGCAAGGTGACGAAGTCGACGCCGTACGGCTCCCTCGACCATCCGTTCGACCCGCTGCGGCTCGCGCTCGGCGCCGAGGCGACCTTCGTCGCGCGGGCGATCGACACCGACAAGAAGGGCCTCGGCGCGGTGCTGCGCCGCGCCGCCGAGCACAGGGGCTCGGCCTTCGTCGAGATCTACCAGAACTGCAACATCTTCAACGACGGCGCCTTCGACTGGGTCCGCGACGAGAAGGAGAACCGGATCTACCTCGAGCAGGGCGAGCCGGTCGGCGACACGGGGCTCGTCCACGACGAGCACGACCCCGATCCCGCGCGCGCGATGGGGCTCACGTACGTGACGATGGCGACCCACGGCAAGGTCCCCTTCGGCGTCTTCCGGCAGATCGAGCGGCCCGTCTACGACGAGCTGATGGCCGAGCAGATCGACACCGCCCGCGCCAGGCAGGAGGGCGACCTCGCCGCCCTGCTGAACGCGGGCGACACCTGGACGATCGGCTGAGCCTCCGAGCCGGCGCTAGTGGTGGTGCTCGTTCGAGCCGGGCTCGGCGCCCTGCTCGCCGATCGTGAAGTGGACGTGGTCGTCGTGCGCCTGGGCGTCCAGGACCTTGTCGTCCAGCAGCTCGGCGGCCGACGTGCTCAGGTAGACCGTGGCGCCGTGCTCCTCGACCTTGGCGTCGCCGGCCTCGGGGCCCTCGACGACCGTGATCGCGAGCTGGGCGCCCTCCGCGTCCATCGACTCGGTCGCGATCCGCAGGCCCGTCTCGTCGGGCAGCTCCTCCTCGGCGGTGTCGACGATGTTGCGGATGACCTCCGCGGCGTCCTGGGTGAGCGCGAGCATTGCCCGCTCCTTTCCTCGCTGGCAGGTCCACCCTACCGGGCGGGCGAAACGCCAAACCGGGCTCGGCCGCCGAGCGGGAAGCGCGGCGCGCGACTCCCAGCGCACGCCGAGGCGCTCGGCCTCGACGAGCAGGGTGACCTCGGTCGCCCGGGCGCTCAGCGGCAGCTTCGGCGCGACCTCGGCCTCGGCCAGGTCGAGCAGGTCGGGCCCGCCGTGGGCGACCGAGAGGTGCGGGATCACGTCCGCGTGCGCGCCCTCGTAGGGCGGGTGCTCGGGCCACTGCAGGGCGACGGCCCCGGTCAGCGCCCGGAACGGGTCGGCGGGCTCGGGCGCGAGGTACAGCGTCGTCGGGAAGCGGGCCGTCCGCCGCAGCGTGAAGTCGAACGGCTCGACGCGGGCGAAGAGGACGGCCAGCTCCTCGAGCAGGGCCCCGTCGACCCGCTCGGCCGGCACGAACGGATAGAGGACGGTGACGTGCGGCGGGACGCCGTTCGACGGCTTCATCTGCGCTGTCCGCTCCAGCCACGCCTCCGCGAGCGGCGCGGCGGGCGGGACGGCGACGACGAGCGCGGAGCGCATCGGCGGAGCCTAGAGGCTTGAGGCGCATTGGACGTCCCTAGCGGGGCCGTTCCAGGTCAAGCCGGGGCGTGCCGGCGTCCGTGGCGCCTGCTGGTTGCACGTGTGAGGACGCCGGTGCGGCCTGGCGCCGCGCCTGGGGCGGCTCCGCGGCCGCGGACGATGCGCCTCGAGCCTCTAGACTGGGACGGATGAGGCTGATCGAGCGACTGCGGCTCCGGCGGCAGCGCCGCCGCGCCGGGCGGGCCGAGCGCCTCGACGAGCAGGCGAAGCTCCGCCGCGACCTCGAGTCCGTCGACCGCGGGCTCGCCGAGGCGACGCGCGTGCAGCCGCCGCCCGGCTCGCCGTTCGGCGGCCCCTTCTAGCGCGACCCGGCGGCTCCCGTCTAGAGTCCGCGCTCGTGCCGTGGTGGCGTGACGCAGTCCTCTACGAGATCTACCCGCGCTCCTTCGCCGACGCGAACGGCGACGGGATCGGCGACCTCGCCGGCGTCGTCGACCACCTCGACCACCTCGAGTGGCTCGGCGTCGACGGCGTCTGGCTGAACCCGACGACGCCCTCGCCGAACGTCGACTGGGGCTACGACGTCTCCGACTACCTCGGCGTCGACCGCGACCTCGGCACGCTCGACGACCTCGACCGGCTCGTCGCCGAGGCGGGGAAGCGCGGGATCCGGATCCTGCTCGACCTCGTCCCGAACCACACCTCGATCGAGCACCCGTGGTTCCGGGAGCACCCCGACTACTACGTCTGGGCGGACGAGATCCCCAACAACTGGGTGGCCGCGTTCGGCGGCGGCTCCGCCTGGACGCTCGACGAGCGGACGGGCCGCTACTACCTGCACAACTTCGCCGCCGCGCAGCCCGACCTCGACTGGTGGAACCCCGACGTGCGCGCCGCCTTCGAGCGGATCCTGCGCTTCTGGTTCGACCGCGGCATCGCCGGCTTCCGGATCGACGTCGCGCACGCGCTGATCAAGGACAGGCAGCTGCGCGACGACCCGCCCGCGGGCCCGCACGACCCGCCGGGCGTGCAGCGGCAGGGCGTCCGGCACGTCTACTCGATGAACCGGCCCGAGACGCACGAGATCCTGAAGCGCTGGCGCGAGCTCGCCGACGGCTACGACCCCGCCCGCGTCCTGCTCGGCGAGGCCTACGTGCTCGACCCCGAGCGGCTCGCCTCCTACTACGGCAACGGCGACGACGAGCTCAACCTCGCCTTCGCGTTCGCGCTCCTGCACGCCGACCTCGGCCCCGACCTGCGCGGCGTCGTCGAGCAGGTCGAGCTGCACTTCCCCGACGGCGCCCTCCCCGCCTGGGCGGGCTCGAACCACGACTCCGGCAGGCTCGCGACCCGCTGGGCCGGCGGCGACGAGCGCAAGGCGCGGCTCGGGCTGCTGATCCTCCTGACGCTGCGCGGCGTGCCGGTGCTCTACATGGGCGACGAGCTGGCGCTCGAGGACGGCGAGGTGCCGGCCGACCGGATCCTCGACGTCGCGGACCCGCCGCGGGACCCGTGCCGGACGCCGTTCCCGTGGACGCGCGACGGCGCCGAGTGGCGCGACCCGTGGCTGCCGTTCACGCCGACCGCCCGGAACGTCGCCGACGAGCGCGACGACCCCGGCTCGACGCTGCACTTCACGCGCGGGCTGATCCGGCTCCGGCGCGAGCTCGCCGGCGGCTACGAGTCGCTCGAGTCGCCGCCCGGGACCTGGGTCTTCCGGCGCGGCTCCGGCCACACCGTCGCGCTGACGCTCTCGGACCGCGCCGTCGATCCGGGCGTCGACGGCGAGCCGCTGCTCGCGGTCGGCGAGCCGGGAGAGCCGTGGTCGGCCGCCGTCTACCTGGCTCGAGACGGCGCGTCGCTCGGCGCCTCGACGCGGCGGTCGGCTCGGTCGCGTAGCGGCCGTCGAGTCATGGCAGCCGCGATCGAGGTGCGCGAGCTCCGCAAGCGTTTCGGCGACGTCCAGGCCGTCGCCGGCGTCTCCTTCGAGGTCGCCCGGGGCGAGGTCTTCGGCGTCGTCGGCCCGAACGGCGCGGGCAAGACGACGACGCTCGAGCTGATCGAGGGACTGCGGGAGCCGGACTCGGGCGAGATCCGGATCCTCGGCGAGCCCGTCTGGCCCCAGCCGCAGCGGGTGCAGCGTCGGATCGGCGTTCAGCTGCAGACGACCGCGCTCTTCGACTTCCTGACCGCGACCGAGCTGCTCGAGCTCTTCTGCGGCTTCTACGGACCAGTCCCGCCGGGCCGAGTCGAGCGCGTGCTCGAGCTCGTCGGGCTGAGCGAGAAGGCCCGCTCGCGCGTCAACGTCCTCTCCGGCGGCCAGAAGCAGCGGCTCGCGATCGCCCTCGCACTCGTCCACGAGCCCGAGGTCGTCTTCCTCGACGAGCCGACCACCGGGCTCGACCCGCAGGCGCGGCGCAACCTCTGGGACGTCGTCCGCGCGATCGAGGCCGAGGGCCGCACGGTCGTGCTGACGACCCACTACATGGAGGAGGCGGAGCGGCTCTGCGACCGGGTCGCGGTCATGGACGCCGGCAGGGTGATCGCCCTCGACACGCCGGCCGGGCTCGTCCGCGGCCTCGGCGCGCGCAGCCGGGTCGTGCTCGACGGCGAGGAGATCGCCACCGAGGACCTGCGCGGCACGCTCGGGACGCTCGTCGCCGGCGCGCGGCCGCTCGGCGGCCTCGCGGTCGAGCAGCCGACGCTCGAGGACGTCTTCCTGTCCCTGACCGGCCGGGAGTACCGCGAATGAGCGGTAGGCTCGACGGACGCTTCGGAGAGCGGAGGCGGCGGCTTGCCGTCGCCGGAGCGGATGCGGTAGGCTCGACGGACGCTTCGGAGAGCGGAGGCGGCGGCTTGCCGTCGCCGGGAGCGGGAACTGAGCGGTCGGCTCGCGCGTCTTCTCCGTCGCTGAAGTGATCGCTGACCGTCTGGATGTTCACTGGTCCCTCTTCCTGCCGCTGATGTTCATGGTCATCTTCGGCCGCTTCGGCGGCTCGAACGGCTCAAGCTGTCCGTCGCGAGCTACGGGCAGACGCCGCTGCTCGGCGGGCTCGCCTCGAGCGGCGCGGTCGACCTGGAGCCGCAGCCGTCCGAGGCCGCCGCGATCAGGCGGGTCAAGAACGGCAACGATCCGGGCGCGGTCGTCGCCGCGCCGGCGCGGACGACGCTCTACTACTCCAACACCTACCCGGCGCAGGCGGCGACGCTGCGGGGCCTCGTGCAGGGGGTCGCCGACCAGGTCAACCTCGAGGCGGCCGGGCAGCCGCCGGTCGTGACGGTCGAGGCGCGCCAGGTCGAGTCGGACGAGCTCAAGTACATCGACTTCCTCGTCCCGGGCCTGCTGGCGATGGCGCTCGCGCAGAGCGCGGTCTTCGCGATCGCCGGCACCCTCGTCAGCTACCGCGAGCTCGGGATCTTCCGGCGGCTGAAGGTGACGCCGCTGCCGCTGCGCGAGTTCGCCTTCGCGCGGCTGGTGGCGATGCTCGTCCTCGCGCTCGCGCAGACGGTGGTGCTGCTCGCCGCCGGCAAGCTGCTGTTCGGGATCACGCTCGGGCTCGACCTCGCCGGCCTGGTGCCGCTCGTCGTCCTCGGGGCGCTGTGCTTCATCTCGCTCGGGTTCCTGACCGGCTCGCTGACGAAGACGCAGGAGTCGGCCGCGGCGCTCGCCAACGTGATCACGCTGCCGATGGTCTTCCTCGCCGGCGTCTTCTTCCCGCTGACGCAGGCGCCGGGCTGGCTGCAGACGCTCGCGCGCTTCCTGCCGCTCACCTACCTCGCAGACGGGCTGCGCGACGTCGCGATCCGCGGCGACTCGTTCGCCTCGACCCTGCCCGCGCTGGGCGTGCTCGCCGGCTTCACGCTGGTGTTCTCCGCGATCGCGCTGCGGCTGTTCCGCTGGGAATCGATCTGACGGGCGCGTCCGCGACCTCGATCGAGACGACCCGTCGGGCAGGCGCGCGTCGCGTCGCCGCGATCCGCTGGATCGATGCGCTAGTCCTCGGCGAGGAAGCGGGCGATCCGGGCGCCGATCCGGTCGCCCGCGTCCTCCTGCAGGAAGTGGCCGGCGCGCTCGATCGTCTCGGCGGGCGCGGCGCCCGGGATCAGCTCGGCCAGGCGCTCGCCCGCGCGCGGCGAGAAGATCGGGTCGGAGTCGGAGAAGAGCACGAGCGCGGGCTTCTCCCAGCGCGCGAGCCGCTCGCGCACCGCGTTCATCGCCGCCGCGCTCGGATGCTCCTGCTCGGTGGGGACGAGATCCGGGAAGGTGATCGCGCCCCACTTCGACTCGGGCACCGGGAACGGGGCGGCGTAGCCGGCGATCACGTCGTCGCCGGGATCCTCGACGAGCGAGATCCGGATCAGCTGCTCGGGCCGCAGCTCGGTGCCGACGCGCCTGACCATGGCGCGGAAGCGCAGCCACTCCTCCGAGGGCGCCCGGCCGGCGCCGATGCCGGTGTTCATGACGACGAGCCGGTCGAAGCGGTCGGGGTGCTCGACGGCGACCCGCAGGCCGATCGGGCCGCCCCAGTCCTGGACGACGACGGTGACGCGGCGCAGGTCGAGCTCCTCGACGAACCGCTCGACGGCCCCGAAGTGCGCGTCGTAGGAGTACCAGCCGGCGTCGGTCGGCTTGTCCGAGCGGCCGAAGCCGAAGTAGTCCGGGGCGACGACCCGCGCCGACGGCGTCAGCTCCGGAATCAGCTTCCGGTAGAGATAGCCCCAGGTCGGCTCGCCGTGGAGGAGCAGCACCGGGTCGCCGTCGCCCTCGTCGACGTAGTGCATCCGCAGGCCGTCCTGCTCGAGGTAGCGCGGGGCGAAGCTCCAGCCGGGCAGCCCCTCGAAGCGCTCGTCCGGGGTGCGGTAGACGCCCTCCACCGGCCAACCCTACTCCGGCGTCGGTGGAGACGAGCGCCCTGGATGCGCGGTCAGCGGGCGCGGGAGGGCAGCACCGCCGGCCACGTCCGCAGCGGCACGCCCTGCTCGCGGCGGAGGTAGGCGACGGCTGCCGCGACGGCGGCGAGCCCCGTCGCGCCGATCGTCAGGAAGGCGAGCTCGGTGCCGCCGACGTCGAGCAGCCAGCCGACGGCGAGGGCGCCGAGCGGGGCGAGGCCGTTCCAGGCGTAGTAGTAGAGGCCGAGGACGCGCCCGCGCAGGTGGTCGGGCGTCTCGAGCTGCAGCGTCGCGTTCGCGTTCGAGGTGTAGACGGTGAAGAAGATCCCGATCACGAAGAGCAGCGCCGCGACGAGCCAGACGCTGCGGAGCGGCGCCAGCAGGAGCTCGCTGAAGGCGAAGGCGGTGGCGCCGAGGGCGGCGATGCTCCAGCTGGCGCGGCCGACCGCGGCCGTGCCGAGGGCGCCGACGAGGGCGCCCGCGCCGAAGGCGGACATGATCAGCCCGAAGACGGCGGGGCCCTGGTGCAGGGTCTGCTTCGCGAGCACCGGCAGCAGGATGTTGAAGTTGAAGAGCAGCGTCGCGAAGACGCTCGTCGTCCCGAGGATCGCCATGATCCGCGGCGAGCGCCGGGCGAACGCGAGGCCCTCGCGGGTGCCGCGCCAGATCGTCGGGCGGCCCCTGCGGGCGAGCGGGAACATCTCGGAGGTGCGCATCAGCGCCAGGCAGGCGAGCACGGCGAGGAAGCTGACGGTGTTGGCGGCGAAGCACCAGGTGACGCCGGCGGCGCCGATCACCGCGCCCGCGAGCGCCGGGCCGGCGACCCGGCCCGTGTTGAAGAGGGTCGAGTTGAGCGCGACCGCGTTCGGCAGCTCGTCGCGGCCGACCATCTGGAAGGTCAGCCCCTGGCGCGCGGGCGCGTCGAGGACGAGGACGGTGCCGCCGAGGAACGCGATCACGTCGACGTGCCAGGCCTGGATCAGCCCGGTCGCGGCGAGCACGGTCAGCGCGCCGGCCAGCACCATCTGCGTCGACTGCGTCAGCATCACCGTCTTGCGGTTGTCGAGCCGGTCGGCGATCACGCCCGCGAAGAGCGCGAAGAGGGTGAAGGGGCCGAAGCGGGCGATCGAGAGCAGCGCGATCGCGATCGGCGAGTGGGTCAGCGAGAGCACGAGCCAGTACATGGCGATGTTCTGCATCCAGGTGCCGCTGACCGAGACGACCTGGCCGTAGAAGAAGAGGCGGTAGTTGCGGTGGCGCCGCAGGCTCGCGAAGGTGCGGCCGCCGATCCTGCGCGCGAGGTTCACTCCTCGGCCTCCAGCAGCTTCGCCAGCGGCTCGAGCGCGGCCTCGACCAGCTCCAGCTCGTCGGGCTCGAGCCCGGTCAGGCGCGCCGCGAGCCAGGCGGTGCGGCGCTTGCGGACGAGCCCGAGGATGCGGCGGCCCTCGTCGGAGATCTCGAAGCCGACCCGCCGGCGGTCGGCGCCGCGGCTGCGGGCGACGAGGCCGGCGACGACCAGCGTGTCGACCGCCTTCGAGATCCGCGGCGCCGAGACGCCCTCGAGCTCGGCGAGGTCGCAGGTGCCGATCCCGCGGTTGCGCGAGATCTGGTGGAGCAGCGAGATCTGGCCGCCGGTGACGCCGAGGTCGCTCGCCTCGTGCCGCAGCTCCCGCGCGATGCGCAGGAGGACGGGGCGGAGCTCGTTCGCGATCTGTACGGGATCTGTAACGGTCTTCATAATTAACACCGTTAAGGATAGCTGACGCCCCTGCTGCGCCGCCTCCTCATTCCGGGGGATCCTCCGTCCGTAGTTGGCCGCACGGCCGTTCCGCGGCGGCTCCGACGACGCGCGGCCGCCGCCGCCCGATCCTGACGGCGTGGAGACGATGCTCGCCGTGCGCAAGCTCGCCCCGGAGCCGGGGCTCGTCCTCGACGAGGTGCCGGTGCCCCGCCCCGGCGACGACGAGGTGCTCGTCTGGGTCGAGGCGGCGTCCGTCTGCGGCACCGACCTCCACATCCACGGCTGGGACGACTGGGCCAGGCAGCGGATCCGGCCGCCGCTGACGCTCGGGCACGAGTTCGCGGGCACGGTCGTCGAGACCGGCGCGGCCGTCCGCCACGTCGCGGTCGGCGACTACGTCTCGGCCGAGAGCCACGTCACCTGCGGCATGTGCTTCCACTGCCGCACCGGCAACGCGCACATGTGCGAGCGGACGCAGATCCTCGGCGTCGAGCGCGACGGGGCCTTCGCGCAGTACGTCGTCGTGCCGGAGTCGGTCGTCTGGCAGAACGACCGCGCGAAGCTGCCGCCCGAGCTGGCGACGCTGCAGGAGCCGTTCGGCAACGCCGTCTTCGCGACGAGCGAGCAGGACCTCGCCGGCCGCTCGGTGGCGGTGCTCGGCTGCGGGCCCGTCGGCCTCTTCACGATCGCGATCGCGCGCGCGTCGGGCGCGGCCGTCGTCGTCGCCGCCGACCGGCACCCGTTCCGGCTCGGCCTCGCGCGCGAGATGGGCGCGACGCACGTGGTCGACGTCGACGCGACGAACGGCCACACCGCCGAGTGGTTCCGCGAGCACCACGAGGGGCTCGGGTTCGACGTCGTCTTCGAGATGTCCGGCGCGCCGTCCGCGATCGCCGACGCCTTCCGCATCGCCCGCAACGGCGGCCGGGTCGTCCTCTTCGGGATCCCCTCGCGCCCGGTCGAGATCGACGTCGCCGAGGCCCTGATCTTCAAGAACCTCGACGTGCTCGCGATCTCCGGCAGGCGGATCTTCGCCACCTGGTACAAGACCCGCTGGCTGCTCGAGAGCGGCGTCGTCGACCTGCGCCCGCTGATCACCGAGGAGCTGCCGCTCGAGCGCTTCGGCGAGGCCTTCGAGCTGCTCGGCGCCGGCGAGGCGTGCAAGGTGGTGCTGTTCCCGAACGGCCGCGCCGAGCCGCTGCTGCCCCGGGCGGCCGAGCCGGTCGAGGTCGCGGTGCCGGGCTCGTGGAGGCACGGGTGAGCGTGCTCGACCGCGCGCTCGCCGCCGAGCTCGACGGGCTGCGCGAGGCGGGGACGCTGAAGCGCTTCAACGTCCTCCGCTCGCCGCAGGGCCCCGTGGTCGAGATGGAGGGCCGCGGGCCGGTGCTCGTGCTCTCGTCGAACAACTACCTCGGCCTCGCCGACCGGCCCGAGGTGGTCGAGGCCGGGATCGAGGGGCTGCGCCGCTACGGGGCGGGAACGGCGTCGGTGCGCTTCATCTGCGGCACCTTCGAGCCCCACCTGGAGCTGGAGCGCGACCTGGCCGAGTTCGTCGGCACCGAGGCGGCGCTGACCTACGTCTCCTGCTGGAACGCGAACGAGGCGGTGATCCCGGCGCTCTGCGACCCGGAGACGGTGCTGCTCTCGGACGAGCTCAACCACGCCTCGATCGTCGACGCGATGCGGCTCGCGAAGCCGCTGCGGAAGGTGATCTACCCGCACGCGGACACCGCCGCGCTCCGGGACGAGCTGGCCGCCTGCGGCGCCGGAGCAGCGGAAGCTCGTCGTCACCGACGGCGTCTTCTCGATGGAGGGCGACCTGGCGCCGCTGCCGGAGATCGTCGCGCTGGCGCGGGAGTTCGGCGCGACGGTGCTCGTCGACGACTCGCACGGCACCGGGGTGATGGGCGAGACGGGACGCGGGATCGCGGAGCACTACGGCCTCCTCGGCGAGGTCGACGTGATCACCTCGACGCTCGGCAAGGCGCTCGGCGGCGCGGCCGGCGGCTTCGTCGCCGCCTCGCGCGAGGTCTGCGAGGTGCTCGCGCAGCGGTCGCGGCCGCAGCTCTTCTCGAACGCGCTGCCGCCGACGGTCGCCTGCTCCGCGCGCGAGGCGCTGGCGGTGCTGCGGCGGCGCCCCGACCTCGTCTCGCGGCTGCACGAGGCGACGCGGTCGTTCCGCGCGCGGCTCGAGGGCGCCGGCTTCCGCCCGATCCCCGGCGAGTCCGCGATCGTGCCGATCGTCGTCGGCGAGACCGCCTTCGCGATCCGCTTCAGCGAGCGCCTGCTCGAGCAGGGCGTCTTCGTGACCGGCTTCGGCTACCCGGTCGTGCCGGAGGGCACGGCGCGCGTGCGCGTGCAGATGTCCGCGGCGCTGACCGACGAGCACCTCGACACCGCGTTCGAGGCCTTCGTCCGGGTCGGCCGCGAGCTCGGCGTCGTCTAGGCCGGATCGACCCGCACCGCGCAGGCCTTGTACTCGGGCGTCCCCGTGCGCGGGTCGACGGCGTCGTTCGTCAGCCAGTTCGCGGCGGCCTCGGCGAAGTGGAGCGGCAGCCAGGCGACGCCGGCGGGGACGCGGTCGCCGACGCGGGCGACGGCCTCGAGCTCGCCGCGGCGGCTCGCGACCCGGACGCGCTCGCCGTCGCCGACGCCGATCGCGGCCGCGTCGGCCGCGTTCAGCTCGACGAAGGCCTCCGGCTGCCTGCGGTCGAGCCCGGCCTCGCGCCGGGTCATCGAGCCGCCGTTGTAGTGGTAGAGCGTGCGCCCGGTCGAGAGGACGAGCGGGTAGCGCGCGTCCGGCCGCTCGACGGGCGGCTCGTAGGCGACGGGCTGGAAGCGGCCGCGGCCGCGCGCGGGCCCGTCGACGTGCAGGACGGGCGTGCCGGGGTGGTCGCGGTCGGGGCACGGCCACTGGATGCCGTCGCCCTCGAGCCGGTCGTAGCGGATGCCGGCCCACATCGGCGCCAGGTCGGCGAACTCGTCCCAGACCTGCTCGGCGCCCGCGTAGTCCCAGTCGGCGCCGAGCGCGCGCGCGAGCTCGAGGTCGTGATCCGCCAGTCCGGCCGCGCCTCGCCCGGCGGCGGCACCGCGGCCCGCACGCGCGAGACGCGCCGCTCGGTGTTCGTGAAGACGCCGTCCTTCTCGGCGAAGCTCGCCGCCGGCAGGACGACGTCGGCGTGCCGCGCCGCGGCCTCGTTCAGGAAGATGTCCTGGACGACGAGGAAGTCGAGCGCCTCGAGCCCCGCCTCGACGCGGTGCGCGTTCGGGTCGGTCGTCGCGGGATCCTCGCCGACGAGGTAGAGCGCGCGGACCGTGTCGCCGAGCCCGTGGACGATCTCGTCGATCCGCAGGCCCGGCTCCTCCGGCACGGGCGCGCCCCAGGCGGCCGCGAAGCGCTCGCGGTGCTCCGGCGCGTCGACCGCGGCGTAGCCGGGCAGGTAGCGCGGGGTTGGCGCCCGCGTCGGCGCCGCCCTGGACGTTGTTCTGGCCGCGCAGCGCCATCAGGCCGGCGTGCGGGCGGCCGAGGTGGCCCGTCGCGAGCACGAGGTTCGCGAGCGCCCAGACGTTGTCGACGCCGACCGCGTGCTCGGTGATCCCGAGCGTGTAGAAGATCGTCGCGCTCGGCTCGGCCGCGTACTCGCGGGCCGTGGCCCGGATCGCCTCCGCGGGGACGCCGGTGACGCGCTCGGCCTCCTCCGGGGTCGCGTCGGCGACCGCGGCGCGCACGGCCTCGACCCCCTCCGTCTTCGCCGCGACGAACTCCTCGTCGGCGAGCCCCTCCGCGAAGATCACGTGCAGCATCGCGTTCAGCAGCCAGACGTCGGTGCCGGGGCGGAGCTGCAGGTGCCGCTTCGCGATCTTCGTCAGCCAGATCCGGCGCGGGTCGGCGACGACCAGCGTCGCCCCGGCGCGCACGGCCTGCTTGATCCGCATCCCGATCACCGGGTGCGCCTCGGTCGTGTTCGAGCCGATCGCGAACAGGAACCTGGTGCCGGCGATCTCGCCGATCGAGTTGGTGCTCGCGCCTCTGCCGAACGACCTGACCAGGCCGTAGAGGGTCGGAGCGTGTCAGGTGCCCTCGCACGAGTGGACGGAGTTGGTGCCGATCACCGCCCGCGCGAGCTTCTGGATCAGGTAGTTCTCCTCGACGGTCAGCCGGGCCGAGGAGATGACGCCGACGGCCTGCGCGCCGTGCCGGTCGCGGACGCCGCCGAGCCCGCCCGCGGCCGCGGCGAGCGCCTCGTCCCAGCTCGCCTCGTGCAGCTCGCCGTCGGCGCCGCGCACGAGCGGGGTCGTCAGCCGGTCGGGCGAGTGGACGAAGTCGTAGGCGAAGCGGCCCTTGACGCAGAGGTCGCCGTGGTTCGGCTCGTACTCCGGTCGCGAGGTGACCTTGACGAGTCGCCGCGTCTCCGGGTCGACGCCGAGGTCGAGCTGGCAGCCGACGCCGCAGTAGGCGCAGGTCGTGCGCACCTGCTCGAGCGCCCGCTCCGGCACCCCCGCGGCCTTCTTCTCGTACAGCGCCCCGGTCGGGCAGACCGAGATGCAGCCGCCGCAGAGCTCGCACTCGGTCTCGAGGAACGAGAGCGCGCGCGTCGGCTCGACGCGGGCCTCGTCGCCGCGGCCGGCGAGGACGAGCGCGCCGCACCCCGCGATCTCGCGCGTGTAGCGGACGCAGCGCGTGCAGAGGATGCACGCGTCCGGGTCGAAGCCGAGGAAGGCGTTGTCGTCGGCGTACGGCTGCCGCGCCGGGAAGAGGAAGGGCGCCTCGCCGCCGAGCTCGCGCAGCTCGTCGGGCCGCCCGCCCGCGGCCTCGCGGTGCTCGGTCGCGAGCAGCTCGAGGACGGTCTGCCGCAGCGGCAGGTCGGTCGTCACCTCCATGCCGGCGGCGGCGCGCGTGGCGCAGGCGGCGACGGGGCGGCCGTTGCCGAGCCCGACCAGGCAGACGCGGCAGCCGCCGTAGGGCTCGAGGCGGTCGTCGTGGCAGAGGGTCGGCACCGGCCTGCCGGCACGCTCGAGCACGTGGACGAGCAGCTCGCCCTCGTCGGCGGCGACCGGGACGCCGTCGACGCGCAGCTCGATCACGCGAGCGCCTCCGGCCAGTGCCGGAGCACGTCGCGGACCGGGACCGGGGCGCTCTGGCCGAGCCCGCAGACCGAGCCCTGCTCGATCACGTCGAGCCAGTCGTCGAGCCGCGGCAGCGTCAGCCGTCCGCCGGCGACCTCGCGGAGCGCGCGCGTGCCGATCCGGCACGGCGTGCATTTCTGGCACGACTCCTCGGCGAAGAACGCGAGCGTCCGCTCCAGGATCTCCCGGACGGGGATCCGCGCCGGGAAGACGGTCAGCGCGCCGGAGCCGCCCGGGAGCGGCGCGTCGAGCTCGGACGGCGGCAGCAGCCCGGCCGCGGCGCCGCCGGGGACGAAGGCGCCGATCTCCTCGGTCGCGCCGCCGGCGTAGTCGTCGATCAGCTGCCGCGGGGTCACCTCGCCCGGAGCCTGGTAGCAGCCGGGCTCGGCGACGCAGCCGGAGACCGACCAGAGCCGGGGCCGGCCGCGGTCGGCGTACCAGGCGCCGCCGCGGCGCACGATCTCGGCGACCCAGGCGAGCGTCTCGACGTTCTGGACGAGCGTCGGCCGGCCGTGCAGGCCCCGCGTCGCCGGGTACGGCGGCCGCAGCCGGGGCATCCCGCGGCGGCCCTCGAGCGACTCGAGCAGCGCCGTCTCCTCGCCGCAGACGTACGAGCCGCCGCCGACGACGAGCCGCAGCTCGGGCGGCAGCACGGCGGCGAGCCGCTCCCGCGCGGCCGCGTACTCCTCGCGCAGGTAGACGATCCCCTCCTCGGCGCCGAGCGTCCGCATCGCGACGAGCGCGCCCTCGACGACGAGGCGCGGCCGCAGCTCCAGCAGGTAGCGGTCCTTGAAGGTGCCGGGCTCGCCCTCGTCGGCGTTGACGACGACGACCCGCGGGCCCGGCTCGGCCAGCACCGCGCGCCACTTGGCCGCGGTCGGGAAGCCGGCGCCGCCGTAGCCGCGCAGGCCCGACGCCTCGAGCTCGGCGAGCACCCGCTCCGGCTCGGGTATCGGCGCGAAGGGCACCTCGTCGAGCGCCAGGTTCGTCCGGTGGACGAGCGGCGGCTCGACCGTCTCGCCGCGGAGGCGCACCGGTGCCAGGTCGCAGTGGCCGAGGCACGGCGTCCTGACCGCGCCCGGGCCCGGCTCGGCGCCCAGGCAGGCGCAGAGCGGCCCCGTGCAGACGCGCTCGGCGTCCCGGGGGACGCCGAACGCCGAGTAGAAGGAGACGAACTCGGCAACCTCGCCTCGCCGGAGGCCGAGGGAGTCGGCCAGGGCGTCGACCGCCGCCGGGGACAGGGGGCGCGGCAGCCGGTGGAGGTGCTCGAGCAGCGTCTCCATCCTGGGACCCTGACCCGACTGGGCCGGGGGCTCATCCGTGACTTCCCGGATCCGCAGCCCGGCTTCCCCACGAGCCGCTGTGGCGAGCGTCAGGCCGCCGCGATCGCCATCCAGGCGACGAAGCCGACGAAGAGCGCCGCCCCAGGCGGCGATCGCGGGCCAGGAGGCGCACCGTCTCCGGTAGACGGCCCAGAAGGCGAGCGTGCCGCCGAGGAGGGCGATCGCACAGGCGACGAGCCCGTAGCGGCTCAGGTCCCAGGGCGTGAAGAGCAGGCCGATCGAGACCGGCACGGTCGACTGGAACACCATCGCGCCGGTGACGTTCCCGATCGCCAGCGAGTCGGAGCCGCCGCGCACCCAGATGAAGCTGTTGAGCTTCTCCGGCAGCTCGGTCGCGAGCGGCGCCAGCACGAGCGCGAGCACGATCGGCGCCACGCCGAGCCGGTCGGAGATCGTCACGACCTCGTCGACGAAGACGTGCGCGCCGCCGACGATCAGCCCGATCCCGAGCAGAAGCTGCAGGCCGACGCGCCGGTTGCGCGGCTCCTCGCGGCCGCGGTCGAGGTAGAGCCGGTCGAGCGACTCCTCCTCCTCGGCCTCGCCGCCGCCGGCGATGCTGCGCCAGACGTAGATCCCGTAGGCGACGACGAGCGTCCCCGCGAGCGCGGCCCGCAGCCAGAACGGCGTGCCGAAGCCGAGCGCGAAGGCGGCCGCGAAGGCGGGCAGGAAGAAGAGCAGGTCGCGCCGCACCGTCTCGGGATGGGCGTCGAGCTGCCGGCCCTGCTCGCGGCGGCCCGCGTAGGCGAAGGCGGCGATCCCGACGAGCAGCATCGCGATCGTCGCGAGCATGAACGGCGCGCCGATGATCGACCCGATCGCGACCTGCCGCGAGCTCGACGTCCCCGACACGAGCGCGAGCACCGGGATCACCGACTCGGGCAGCGCGGTCGCGACCGCGGCCAGGATGCTGCCGACGGCGCCCTGGCCGAGGTCGAGCCGGGCCCCGGCCCACTCGACCGCGTTGGTGAAGACGATCGCCCCGCCGAGCAGCGCGGCGAACGAGGCCGCGAGGAGCGCGTAGGCCATGCCCGGACAGGTGCCCGCCCCGCGGAGGCCGGAAAACGCGCGCCGGCCGTGCCACGTCTGGCAGCTGCAGCACCATCCGCCCGTGATGCCGCTCCCACCTGCGCAGCGGCCACGCGGCCAACCGGTTCGAGGCCGAGGCGCGGCGGGCCGTCGCCGCGACGGCGGGCGCCGCTTCGACTAGCGTGGAGCCGTGACCGCGCGGCTGCGGCAGCTGATCGAGGGGCATCGCCGGCTGGCGATGGGGGTGCAGAGCGCCCTCGTGCTGGTGCTCCTGCTCGTGCTGGCGTGGTTCGTCCGCGGCGCCTGGGACGAGGCGGGCGACCGGATCGCAGACGCCCGCCCGCTCGACCTCGCGCTCGCCGTGCTCTGGCTCGCCGCCTACTACCTGCTCTTCGTCGTCGGCTGGATCTGGATCCTCGACGCCTGGGGCGTGCGGCTCCCGTACCGGCACGCGCTGCAGGCGGAGATGGTGTCGATGCTCGCCAAGTACATCCCCGGCGGGGTCTGGACGCCCGGCCGCCCGCGTCGTCGCCGTGCGTCGCGCGGGGATCACCGACACCCCGCTCGTGCTCTCGTCGGTCCTGCTCGAGGCGGGGCTCTCGGCGGTCGCCGGCGTGCTCGTCTTCCTGGCCGGGATGGCGGCGGTCCAGGACGTCGAGGCCCAGCTCGTGCCGCTGATCGCCTTCGCGGTGCTCGTCTCCGTCCTCCTGCACCCGCGGGTCTTCGGCCGCGTCGCCCGGCTCGTCTTCCGGCCCTTCGGCGGCGAGCCGCCGCCGCCGCTCCCGTAGCGGACGATGCTGCTCCTGCTCGGCTACTACGCCTTCACCTGGCTCGTCGGCGGGACGGCGCTCTTCTTCCTCGTCCGGTCGGTGGGCGGGGCGCCGAGCCTCTCCGAGATCGCCTTCCTCGGCGGCCTCTCCGCGGTCGGCGCGATCGTCGCCGTGCTCGCGGTCTTCGCGCCCTCGGGGCTCGGCGTCCGGGAGGCCTCGATGTACGGGCTCCTGCGTGCGATCGCGCCGAGCGGCGCCGCCCTCGGGACGATCGTGCTCAACCGGCTGGCGATCACGATCGTCGAGGCGGCCCTGCTGCTCGTCGGCTGGCTCGTCTTCCGCCTGCTCGGCCCGGCCGGCCGCCTCCATCCGGCCGAGCATCCCGACTAGCGGCGGGTCAGACGGCCGCGAGCGACCGGCGCGCGTCGGGCCGGGAGCCGTGCTCCCAGGTGATCGGGTCGAGCGAGACCGCGTCGACGCCGTGCGCGAGCAGCGCGCCCGCGAGGATCTCGCGCCGGACGGCGTCCCACGCGAGCACGTGCGCGACCGCGGCGCCGAAGGTGTTCGTCTCCGGCGGCGACTGGATCGCGTCGACGTAGGCGGTGTCCCAGGCGTCGCGGGTGCGGATGTCGCAGACGAGGCGCGAGAAGGTCTCGCCCGCGGCGGTCAGCCGCCGCCGCATCCCCTCGAGGGTCGTGTCGGGCTCGGGCGGCAGGTCACGGCCCGAGATCGACGCGGCCCACATCTCCTTGGCGAGCACGAGCCGGTTCAGCATCGCGCGGATGCTCGGCGCCTGCTCGCCGAACGCGGCGCTGGGCGGGTTGAGGGCGACCGGGGCGTCGAGCTCCTCCGCTCGAGAGCTGCTCCGCCGCGTCGAGCAGCTGCTCGGTCAGCCAGTTGTCGTGCTCGACCATTCTGTCGGTGAGATCCATCGCACGTCTCCTCTTCTCGCCTGCCTGGAAGGGCCCCCCACCCGGCGGATGGAAGTGCACCCCGTTCGGCGCGGGCAATCGGTGGTCGGTCTCGCCCCGGGAGCGGAAGTCCCGCGGCGCGGTGCCGTAGGCGCGGTTGAAGGCGTGCGTGAACGCCTCGACCGACCCGTAGCCGGCATCGAGGGCGACGAAGGTGACCGAGCGGTCGGAGGAGAGCAGCTGGCAGGCGGCCCGCTCGAGCAGGAGCCGCCGGCGGAACGCGGCCGGCGACTCGCCGAGCACCGCCTTGACCAGGTGGTCGAAGTAGAAGCGGCCGAGATGCGCACGACGGGCGATCTCCGTGCCGTTCAGCGGCTCGTCGAGGGTGCCCATCAGGACGTCCAGGAGCCGCCGGAGCTGCTCCGGGGACGTCCCCAACTTCTTCTTCTGTGCTCGGTGCCTCGTCGTCGTCATCGCTTCGAATGCGTCGGCCCGGCGGCGCGACATCGATCTGATCGAGGTGTCTGATCGGCCTTGCCATCGGCCGTGGCTCCACTCTGGCGGACCGGGTGCGCGCGCGACTTCGGTAGTTGCCCACATTCCGCGGGACACGGGCTACCGATGTGGCCGCGGCTCGAGGCCCGGACGATGGGGGCATGCCCAGCCCGAGCCCTGTCCCCGCCTCCCGGGCGCTCGACCCGAGCCGGCCCTTCGTCGAGCTCGACGAGGCCGAGCCGCGGGCGCTCCTGACCGAGCTCGAGGGCGGCTGGCGGCTCGAGATCCCCCTCGAGGGCGTCGAGGTCGAGCAGGTCGCGGTCGAGGTCGCGCCGCCGCTCCTCTACGTGCGCCGGCTCGACGAGCCGGAGCGCGAGCGCCGCTTCGCGCTGCTCTCGCAGGTCGACGTCTCGAGCCTCCGCGCCGAGCTCGCCGGCGGGCGCCTCGTGATCGAGGCGCGTCGGGCCTGGTCGCCGCCCCACCGGCTGCCCGTGCGCTGCGAGTTCCTCTGGGAGGGCCGCGTCGCGCACCGTCCCGGCGAGCCGCTGCCGCCGCGGCCCACGTCGCCCGACCGACGCTGACGGGCAAGGCCGATCAGATCCGCCGGCGGGGGCCGTCCCATACTCGGCGGGTGCTCCGCCAGCTGATCCGCCCACCCGTCGAGCCCCACGCCGACGAGCCACCACGCCGGACGAGCGGCCCGCCGACGGGCGGCCCGCCGCCGCACGGGCGGAGGTGCTGGCCCGCGTCGGGGCGGCGCGGGCGCGCGAGCGGGAGGCCCTCGCCGGCTTCGAGCGGGCCCTGCACGCCGCCGAGCGGCGGTACGTCCGGGCGAACCGGCGCTTCCAGGACGTCGAGGCCGCCTTCGCGTCGCGCCGGTCGGTCCTGCTCCAGCGGGAGCGGCACGGCGCGTGACCGCGCACGAGATCACCCGGATCCTCGCGGTCGTCCTCTTCGCCGGCGTCGCCTCCGAGCTCCTCTCCGAGCTCCTGAAGCTGCCGCGGATGATCATCCTGATCGCGATCGGCGCGCTCGTCGGCCCGCACGTCCTCGACGTCGTCGAGCTGCCGCTCCGCGCCTCCGGGATCCAGGTGCTGCTGACGCTCGGCGTCTCGATGATCCTCTTCTACGGCGGCCTCGGGCTCTCGACCTCGGTGCTGAAGCGCGTCTGGATCGGGCTCGGCCTGCTGGTGCTGCCCGGGGTGCTCCTGACCGGGGTCGTGACCGGCTTCGCCGCCTCGCTCGCCTTCGGGCTCCCCTTCAAGAGCGGGCTGCTGATCGGCGCCGTCCTGGCCGCGACCGACCCGGCGATCCTGATCCCGCTGCTCGAGCGGATGCGCGTCAGGCCGAAGGTCGTGCAGACGATCATCGCCGAGTCCGCCTTCAACGACGTGACCGCGGCCGTCTTCTCGCTCGCGGTCGCGACGGCCGTGCTCTCCGGCACCGGCTCGCTCGCCTCGCCGCTCGAGGACTTCGCGCGCGACCTCGCGATCTCGACCGCGCTCGGGATCGTCTTCGGGCTGGCCCTGGCGCTGCTCGTCTCGACGCACAAGGCGGGTCTCCTGCGCGAGACGCCGGTCGCCGCGGTGCTCCTCGTCGGCTCGGTCGGCTACTTCACGATCGACACCGCCGGGGGCAGCGGCTACCTCGGCGCCTTCCTCTCGGGCCTGATCGTCGCCAACCTCGACCAGCTCGGCCTGCAGATGCACGACGGGCGCCGCCGCGAGCTCGAGTTCATCGCCGAGCTCGTCACCGAGGCGGTCGTCACCGCCGTCTTCGTCACGCTCGGGGTCAACCTGCCGTTCGACCAGTTCGGCTCCTACGCCCTGCCGGCGCTGGCGACGCTGGCCGTCTTCGTCTTCGTCGCGCGGCCGCTGACCGTCTTCTCCTGCCTGCTGCCCGACCGGCGCGCGCACTGGACCCGGGGCGAGCTGCTCTTCTTCAGCTGGACGCGCGAGACCGGCGTGATCCCGGCCGCGGTCTCGGCCCTGCTCGTCTCGAAGGGGATCGCGCACGGCGACGAGCTCGTGACCACGGTCGGGCTCGCGGTGCTCGTGACGCTGCTCCTGCAGTCGACGACGAAGCCGTGGCTGGCGCGCCGGCTGCGGCTCGCCGAGCGAGGGCGAACGCGACGCCGCCGGGCCCGACGGCGCCCGCGCCGACGGCGGCTGCGGTGCCGCAATGAGCGGAACTCGCGCAATCGCGATCAGGTCGGCGCGCCGGCGGGATCCGATACTCGGCGCGTGCTCATCCTTCGGCCACGTGCTACTGCGTAGGGAGAACCGTTCATGACTGGAGTCCAACCACTGGTCGCCGCTGCGAGCCCCGGGCTGATCGCGGGGGTGGTGATCTTCCTGATGTTCACGCTCGCGATCGGCATCTTCTCGGTTCGCTTCGTGCAAGGGCAGCAGCCGCCGCTACATCGTCGCGGGGAGGAGCCTGCCGTTCCTCCTGGTCGGCACGATGCTCTCCGCCCAGGCGATCGACGGCAACTCGTCGCTCGGCAACGCGGCCGCCGTCTACGACTACGGCTTCTGGGCCGGCGCCACGATCCCGCTCGGGCTCGTGATCTGCCTGCTCCTGACGGGCCTGATCTTCGGCAAGCGGCTGAACAAGCTCTCGATGCTGACGCTCCCGGACTTCTACTACCGGCGCTACGGCGCCTCGGTCGAGGGGCTCTCCGGCATCCTGATGATCATCAGCTTCGTCGTCCTCGTCGCCGGCAACTTCGCCGCGAGCGGCTTCATCCTCAAGGAGGTGCTGGGCGTCTCGTTCGTCGGTGCGATGCTGATCGCCGCCGCGATCGTGCTCACGTACACGGCGTTCGGCGGCCTCTTCTCGTGCGCCTACACCGACATCTTCCAGATCTACCTGGCCGTGATCGGCTTCTGGGCGATGTTCATCTACTTCGCCGGCGGCTTCTCGGGCTTCAGCTGGCACGACTTCATGGCCAACACCCCCGACGGCTACCTCGACCTCTCCGGCCTGACCGACCGCTCCAACGGGGCGCTGCTGAACTGGGCGACGATCATCTCGCTCGGGATCGGCGACCTCGTCGCGCTCGACTTCATGGAGCGGGTCTTCTCGGCCCGCGACGGCCGGACGGCCGCCCGCGGCGCCTACTGGGGCGCGGCGGTGACGCTGATCACGGTCGTCCCGACCGCGTTCGTCGGCATCTTCGCGCTGACGCTGATCCCGAACGCGAGCGACCCGTACCTCGTCTATCCGGACATCGCGATCAACCACGTTCCGACCTGGATCGGCGTGCTGATGTGCGCCGGGGTGCTCGGGGCGGCGATGTCGACCGCGAACGGCGGCATCCTCGCGATCTCGGCGGTGCTCTCCCGGAACCTGGTCCAGCGCGACATCATGGGCGAGCTGCTGAAGAAGGAGCACATGGGCAACCAGAAGCTCCTGCGGCTCGTGCGCCTGATGCTGGTCCCGGTCGTCGGCGGCGGCTTCGTGCTCGCCTGGCTGAAACCGCAGCCCGGGACGTACCTGGTGCTCGCGTTCGACATCGTCCTCGCGGGCGCGCTCGTCCCGCTCGTGCTCGGGCTGTTCTGGAAGAAGGCGAACACGCCCGCGGCGCTGTCGACGATGATCGTCGGCTCGGTGCTGCCGCCTGATCGGCTTCTGGGCGACGCCCGCGGAATGGGCGGGCATCGAGACGATGATCCCGCCGGTGATCGGCCTGATCGTCTTCGTGACGGTGGCGGAGCTGACGCAGAAGCGCTACTCGGGCGAGGTGCTGCACGGCATCGTCGACTACGTCCCGCCGGAGGAGGACGTCGTCCTCGGCGACGACCTGAAGGGCTACACGCCGCCGGTGCCCGGCGGGGCGCGCGTCGGCCTCAGCCCGGCCTAGGCCGGGACGGAAGCAACGGCCCCGGGGACGAGCAGGTCCCCGGGGCCTCGGCGGAGGAAGGTGGTGGAGCGCGATGATCGGTCTGAACGCGCACGTCGACGAGCTCGACGACGTCCACCGCCACGTCCGGCGGAAGGTCGAGCGCCGGCTCCGCAAGGACGAGGAGCTCCGGCCCGCACCTGGACGAGCTCGAGCAGCTGCTCGACGCGCTCGAGTTCCGGCCCTTCTGGCGGCGCCTGCGGGTCGTCGCCCGCACGGTGCGGGTCGAGACCGACGCGGGCGTCGCAGACCTTCCACCGAGGACCTCGTGCTGCCGGACGTCAAGCACGACTTCGACCTCGTCCTGCACATGCTCAACTACCAGCGCGGCAGCGCGGGCTGCCGGAGGTCGACGATGCCGCTCTTCGTCCAGCCCGACGAGCTCGTGCACGACGGGACGGAACGGCTCCGAGCGCTGCCTCTGCGAGGACGAGCGGGACGCCGAGCCGCGCCGGCGGACGCTGCGGCGGCTCGGCCGCAAGCGGCTGAAGCCCTGGCAGCGGCGCCGGCGGCGCGTCTTCGACCGCGACGACTGGAAGTGCACGCGCTGCGGCGCCGACCGCGACATCCACGTGCACCGGGTCGACCCGGACGCGCCCTGGAAGACAAGCGCGACGCCTGGGTCGACCCTCTGCCGAACCTGCCACGTCGTCCCGAGCCGCGAGGCTCCGCCGGCCGAGGGGATCCGCGGCATCCGCTCGCAGCTCGCGCTCGTGCTCAAGAAGGGCAAGATCGAGTGGGTCGGCCTCGTCTTCGGAGGCGACTACTACCTGCTCAGGAGCTGACCGCGGCGACGCGGTCGAGGATCTCCTCGCGGGGCCCGGCGTCGACGAGGTCGACCGGCACGCCGTAGTCGAGCAGGTCGAGCGCGATCGCGCCGACGTCGAGCTCGGCGCCGTCGGGGCGGCGTGTCGGCACCCAGAGCTGCGCCGGGTAGCCGTAGGAGGCGCGGTAGCCGTGCTCGCACTCGACCGTCCGGCCCCAGAGGTCGATCTGCCCGAGCACGCGGTGCACGTAGGTGGAGGCGGTGTACATCGTCTCCCAGCCGGCGTGCGCGGGGATCAGGTACTCGGCCGCGTGCCCGGGGTCGCCCGCGCCGTAGATGCCGCAGTGGCAGCCGGCGACCGGCGCGAGGTGCCGCTCGTGCCCGATCCCCTGCGCGGCCGCGAGGTGCGTGCTCCGGAAGCACCAGGCCTCGAGCTCGCTTCCGGCCGGCCAGAGCTCGCGGTAGTGGATCGAGGCGAGCCGCCAGCCCTCGTCCGTCCGCCGGACGGTCCAGGCCCGCCAACCCCGCAACGGGCCGAGCAGATCGGGGGCCTCCGAGGCCATCAGACGCAGTCTGCCACGCTGCCCGGATCGTAAGCCTCGAAGAGCGCAAGCGCGATCAGGTTGACCCTCCTGGGTGAGGTGATACTCGACCCGTCGGCGACCGGTGAGCCCTTGCGCCCGGCCGCGAACTACGAGAAACGAGACGGAAAGAGATGGCATTCAATCTGGCGAATCGGAGCTTCCTCAAGGAGCTCGACTTCACGTCGCAGGAGCTGAAATTCCTGATCGATCTGTCGATCGATCTCAAGAAGGCGAAATACGCCGGCATCGAGCAGCAGCGCCTGCGCGGCAAGAACATCGCCCTGATCTTCGAGAAGGACTCGACCCGGACGCGCTGCGCGTTCGAGGTCGCCGCCTACGACCAGGGCGCCCACGTCACCTACCTCGGCCCGAGCGGCTCGCAGATGGGCAAGAAGGAGACGCTCAAGGACACGGCCCGCGTGCTCGGCCGCATGTACGACGGGATCGAGTACCGCGGCTTCGGCCAGGAGATCGTCGAGGAGCTGGCCGCCCACGCCGGCGTCCCCGTCTGGAACGGGCTCACGAACGAGTTCCACCCGACGCAGCTGCTCGCCGACGTGATGACGATGGTCGAGACGAGCGGCAGGCCCGCCAACGAGCTGACCTTCGCCTACCTGGGCGACGCCCGCTTCAACATGGGCAACTCGTACCTCGTCGGCGCCGCCAAGCTCGGCATGAAGCTGCGGATCGTCGCGCCGAAGGTGCTCTTCCCCTTCCCCGACCTGGTCGCGCAGGCGCAGGAGATCGCGCAGCAGACCGGCGCCGAGATCGTGCTGACCGAGGACGTCGACGAGGGCGTCGCCGGCTGCGACTTCCTCGCCACCGACGTCTGGGTCTCGATGGGCGAGGCCGCCGAGGTCTGGGAGGAGCGGATCATGCTCCTGAAGCCGTACCAGGTCAACGCCGAGGTGCTGCGCAAGACCGGCAACCCGGCGACGAAGTTCCTCCACTGCCTGCCGTCGTTCCACAACGCGGAGACGACGATCGGCAAGGAGATCAAGGAGACGTTCGGCCTCGACGCGATGGAGGTCACCGACGACGTCTTCGAGTCCGACGCCTCCGTGGTCTGGGACGAGGCCGAGAACCGCGTCCACACCATCAAGGCCGTCATGGTCGCGACCCTCGGCGCCTAGCCGGGACACGGAAGAGAGTCTCAGATGGCCGACAAGAAGCCAATCGTCGTGATCGCGTTCGGCGGCAACGCCCTGATCCAGAAGGGCCAGGACGGCACCGCCGAGCAGCAGATGGAGAACCTGAAGGTCCCGCTGCGGAAGGTCGTCGCGCTGGTGAAGGACTACCGCGTCGTGATCAGCCACGGCAACGGCCCGCAGGTCGGGAACATCCTGCTCCAGCAGGAGTCGACCTCCGAGGTCGCGGTCATGCCCGTCGACGTCGTCGGCGCGATGACCCAGGGGCAGATCGGCTACATGATCGAGCAGGTCCTCGAGCGCACGCTCGCCGAGGCCGGGCTCGACAAGGACTTCCTGACCGTGATCACGATGACGGAGGTCGACCCCGCCGACCCGCTGTTCCAGAACCCGACCAAGCCGATCGGGCCCGTTCTACACCGAGGAGGAGGCGGCCGGAAAGCCGTACCGGATGGTCCTGACCGACAAGGGCCACCGGCGCGTGATCGCCTCTCCGAAGCCGATCGGGATCGTGCCCGCGCGGGAGATCACGTTCCTCGTCGAGCACGACTGGATCGTCGTCTGCACGGGCGGCGGCGGCATCCCCGTCGTCAAGGACGGCGGCGGGCACCGCGGCGTCGAGGCCGTGATCGACAAGGACCTCGGCAACTCGCTGCTCGCCCGCGAGATCGGCGCCGACCTGTTCGTGATCGCGACCGACGTGCCCGGCGCGGCGATCGACTGGGGCAAGCCCACGCAGAAGCTGCTGCGCAAGGTGACGCTCGAGGAGATGCGCGGGCACGTGGCCGACGGGCAGTTCCCCGCCGGCTCGATGGGCCCGAAGGTCGACGCCTTGATGGAGTTCGTCGAGGCGACGGGCAAGCGGGCGATCATCTGTCACCTCGACGAGCTCGAAGACGCGCTGGCCGGAAATGCCGGCACGGAGATCGTCGCCTGAAAAGCGAATCGACCCTGTAATTCGATCTCTCTATTCGACCCAAGGAGGACGAAAGAGTGGCAGCGGAACGGAAAAACGTCCTGATCATCGGTTCAGGTGGACGTGACTTCCACAACTTCAACATGTACTACCGGGACAACGAGGCCTACAACGTCGTCGGCTTCACCGTCGGCACGCAGATCCCCGGGATCCTCGACCGGAAGTACCCGGCGAAGCTCGCCGGCAAGCTGTACCCGAAGGGCATCCCGACCTTCTACGAGGGAGACCTCGCGAAGCTGATCAAGGACCTGAAGGTCGACGACGTCGCCTTCTCGTACAGCGACGTCTCGTTCCAGCACGTCCTCACGCTCGGCGCGATCGCGCAGGGTGCGGGCGCGAACTACGTCCTGCTCGGACCGGACGCGACGCAGCTGAAGTCGAGCAAGCCCGTGATCGCCGTCGGCGCCGTGCGCACCGGCGCGGGCAAGAGTCAGACCTCCCGCCGGATCATCGAGGAGCTGCTGGCGAAGGGCCTCAAGGTCGTCGCCGTCCGCCACCCGATGCCGTACGGCGACCTCGTCGCGCAGACGTCGATGCGCTTCGCCGAGATCTCCGATCTCGAGAAGCACAACTGCACGGTCGAGGAGATGGAGGAGTTCGAGCCGCACGTCAGCCGCGGCAACGTCATCTACTGCGGCGTCGACTACGCCAAGATCCTCGAGGACGTCGAGAACGATCCGGGCGGGTGCGACGTGATCCTCTGGGACGGGGGGAACAACGACTTCCCGTTCTTCAAGCCCGACCTGATGGTGACGGTCGCCGACCCGCTCCGCCCGAACCACGAGCTGACGTACTGGCCGGGTGCGGTCGCCCTGCGGCTCGCCGACGTCGTCGTCATCAACAAGATCGACAGCTCGACGCCCGAGGACCTCGACACGGTCCGCAAGAACATCGAGGCCGTCAACCCGACGGCGACGGTGATCGACGCGGCCTCGCCGATCTCGGTCGACGACCCGTCGATCCTGAAGGGGAAGCGCGTCCTCTGCATCGAGGACGGCCCGACGGTCACCCACGGCGACATGACCACCGGCGCGGCGGTCGTGGCGGCGAAGAAGTTCGGCGCCGCCGAGCTCGTCGACCCGCGGCCGTACGCCAAGGGCAGCCTCGTCGACATGCTCGCGCTCTACCCGCACGTGCAGAACCTGCTGCCGGCGGAGGGCTACGGCGAGAAGATGCTGAAGGACATGGAGGCCACGGTCGCGGCGATCCCGTGCGACGCCGTCGTCGTCGGTACGCCGATCGACCTGGCTCGGATCATCAAGATCAAGCAGCCGAGCACGCGGGTGTATTACGACCTGCAGGAAATCGGCCAGCCGACGCTCGCCGGAATCGTCGACGAGTTCGTCAGCAAGCACAAGATCAAGGCATCGAAGTAGCAGTTCCAATTCCACGACCCACCTCGTAAGGAGGAGGAGCAACACCATGGCACAGATCGTCAAGAGTTGGGACGAGTGGGCACCGCTGAAGCGCGTGATCGGCGGCCGTCCCGAGGGGACGAACGTTCCCGCCAACGAGCCGGCGTGGTGGTACGACCTGCCGCGCGGCGGCTTCCCGCTCGGCTCCTGGGGCCCGTTCCCGCAGGAGATGGTCGACTCGGCGAACGAGCAGATGGAGTACTTCTACGGCCAGATCGAGAAGCGCGGCGCGATCGTCGACCGCATCGACATCCAGCCGTTCATGTTCAACAAGCCGCTGCCCTCGCCGCTCGGCTGGGTGCAGCAGAACGCGCACGGCGTCAACAACGTCCGCGACGTCTGCATGATCCACGGCAACTACATCCTCGACTGCACGACCGTCCGCCGGTCGCGCGTGTTCGAGCGCTTCAACCTCCGCCCGATCTTCGACAAGTACGTCCGCGAGGATCCGGAGGCGGTCCACTTCTCGGCACCGTTCCCGATGCTGACCGACGAGTCGTACGTCAGGAACTACTACTACGACTTCGAGAACACCTGGACGGACGAGGAGAAGCTGGAGAAGCTGCACAAGGGCGAGTTCCAGCTGACCGACCACGAGGCCCTGATGGACGCCGCCGACGCGATGCGCTTCGGCAAGGACGTGTTCCACCAGGTCTCGTGCGTCACGAACCCCCGCGGCTTCGACTGGCTGAAGCGGATGTTCGCGGCCCTGGGGATCCGCTACCACGCGATGTACTTCGACTCCCCGCCGTCCTCGAGCGGGAAGCCGGACAACTTCCATCCGTGGCACATCGACGTCAACTTCGTGCCGCTCCGCCCGGGCCTCTGCATGTACAACCCGGACTGGGCTCCCACGGACGAGCGCGTCTTCGAGCTCTTCAAGATCAACGACTGGGAGCTCGTCCCGGCGGCTCGGCCGACCCGGGTGCACAAGAACGACGTCTACCTGACCGGCCTCTACGAGGGCAAGAGCTGGATCTCGATGAACACCTTCTCGCACGACGAGAAGACCGTGTACGTCGAGGCCGGCGAGACGGCGTACCAGGAGCAGCTCGACAAGCTCGGGTTCGACGTCGTGCCCATCCCGTACGAGAAGGTCATCCCGTTCGGCGGCGCGCTGCACTGCACGACGCTGGACGTCTATCGCGAGAGCGAGTGCGTCGACTACTTCCCCAAGCAGGTCAAGGGGTTCTAGCGGCGACGACATTCGCCCAGGCGATGACCGACGCGGCCCGGCCGGCGGATCCACCTCGCCGGCCGGGCCGTTCGGCTCCCGGCGGGCTCGTGCGCTCGCTCGGCTGGGCCGACGCCTTCTGGATCGCCTCCGGGGTGCCGGCCCTGCTGCTCTTCTCGGTCGGCTACGTCGCCGTCCTCGACGGGCCCGTCTCGGCGCTCGTCTGGGTCGTCTCCGTCCTGGTCGGGCTCGGCCTCGCGTTCGGCTACGCCGAGACGGCGGGCATGTTCCCCGAGCGCTCGGGCGGGCCGGCGGTCTTCGGCGCGCAGGCCTGGCGGCGCTACTCGCCGACGCTCGCCGCGCTCGACGTCTGGGCCTACTGGTTCGGCTGGAGCGCCGTCCAGGCGACCGGCGTGCTCCTGATCGGGCAGTACGCCCGCCAGGAGTGGGCGCCCGGCCAGGACTGGGCGTTCGAGCTCGGGCCGCTGCGGGTCGACCTCGCCTACGCGATCGGCGCGGCGGTGCTCGTCTCCCTGCTCTGGGCGAACCGCTTCGGCGTCCGCGAGAGCGCGCGGGCGCAGCGCCTGCTCGGCGCGGTCTCGCTCGTGCCGCTGGCGCTGCTCGTGCTCGTGCCGGTCGCGCAGGGGAAGGTGCACCTCTCGGCCCTGTCGCCCTTCGCCGTCCCCGGCCACGGGTGGGGGACGTGGCACGCCGTCGAGCTCGTCTGCGCGGGCCTCTTCGTCGCGGGCTGGAGCGCCTACGGCTTCGAGACGGCCGTCGCCTACACGGCCGAGTTCCGCCGGCCCCAGCGCGAGGCGCCGCGGGCGATCTTCGCCGCAGGCGCGCTCTGCCTCTTCTTCTACGGGCTCGGGCCGCTCGTGCTCTACGCCGTCGTCGGCGGCGAGCGGATCGGGCTCGAGCCGTCGACGGCGCTGGCGCCGCTCGCCGACGAGGTCTTCGGGCCGGCCGCGGGGCTGCTCGTCGCGCTGCTGCTCGTCGCGCTGCTCCTCAGCGTCAACACGGCCGTGCTCGGCTGCGCGCGCACGCTCTACCAGGCCGCGCGCGACGGCTGGAGCTTCCGCGCCCTCGGCCGGGCGAGCGCGCGGGGGGTGCCGATGCGGGCGATGGGCTTCGCCGTCGGCTTCAACCTCTGCCTGATGCTGCTCGGCGACGTCGACACGATCCTCGCCGCCGGCGCCGTCGGCTACATGACCTTCCACACGCTCAACCCGGTCGCCGCCTGGCTGCTCCGCCGCGACGCCGCCGGGGCGGCGCGGCCCTACCGCGCGCCGGCGGTGACGATCCGCCTCGCGCTCGGGCTCGCCGCGCTCAACCTGGTGCTCGTCTTCGTCGGCTCGCCGTCGTGGGGCCGCGAGCCGGTCGCCCTCGGCTGGCTGGTGCTGCTCGGCGGTCTCCTCGTCTACGCCCGCCGCCGGCGCGAGCACGAGCGCGGGCAGGGGCTCGGGCCGATGCCGGCCCTCCTCGCCGCGGCCGCCGCGGGCCTGACCCTCGCCGCCTGGACGGATGCCGCCTGGGCGATCGCGCTCGGGCTCTCGCTCGCGGCCGCCTGGCTCGCCGGCTTCGTCGTCGCCGCCCGCCGCGGCACGCGCTGGTACCGCTGGTAGCTGCCGGCCGGACTGCTCCGTCCGGGTCAGCTAGCACAATTCACTTGACCCGTTCTGATCGGGTTTGCTTTTGTTTCGCCACCTGCACCCCGGGTATCCGGCGCAAATCCACCGGTCCCGATTCCGAAGGAGGAAGCGTATGGACGTCGGCGACCCGATCCGCGAGATCATCGTCGAGCCGATCGAGAACCCGACCCGGCGGGAGGAGCCGGTCGAGGTTCCGGTCGAGCAGCCCGACCGCGAAGAGATTCCGGCCTAGGCGCAGCGGCAGCATCGTCCCGTGGCCGATCGCGCACCGGATCTGATCGCGCCGCTGCTCGGCTGGCGCGCCTGGAACATCGCCCGCACCGCGGACGGGTGGCGGCTGCACTCGGTCCACATGGGCGATGCGTGGCCCGTCGAGCGAGCCGATCTCGGCCAGCTGCCACCGCGGCCGCTGGCTCTCCGACGCCGCGGCGCACGGCCCGCACGGGCATCGCGCGCCGGCCCGGTCCGTGCCAGTGCGGCGTCTACGGCGCCGCCGGCCCCGAGCGGGCGCGGCAGTACTTCGTCGCGAGCTGGGCCGAGCTCGAGGGGCTGCCGCCGCCGCCGCTCGCCGACGACTACGTCCCGCGTGCGGTCGGCCAGGTGCAGCTCTGGGGCCGCGTGCTCGAGTGCGCGCAGGGCTACCGCGCCGAGCACGGCTACCCGAGCCGGATCTGGATTCCGGCGCGGCGTCCCGACGGCCGCGCCTTCGACGTCGAGTCGATCGCGCTCGACCTGCTCGACTACGGCGTCGCGGTCGAGCTGCTCGACGTCGCCACCCGGGCCGAGATCAGCGAGCGCCTCCCCAGCGAGCAGGCGGCCTAGATGTTCGACGACATCGTCTCGACGATCGACGACGCCGAGGCGATGCTCCGCTCGCGCCGGCGCCGCGCGAAGTCGTCCGACCTGCTGCGCCGCGCCCTCCACTCGACCCGCGACCCGGAGCTGCTGGAGCGGATCCGGGTGCTCGCCGCCGCCGGCGCCGAGAAGACCCTCGACCGGATCGCGCGCCGCGTGCTCTGGGACGACCTCGCCGCGACGGCCGCGCGCCGGCTCGAGGCGGCCAGGGGCCTCTCGGGCCTCTCGCACCCCGCGCTCTGGGAGTGCGGCGAGGGCCTCGTCGCCGGCAAGCTCCGGCTCGACCGCGACGCGCTCGTGCTCGTGCCGCACGGCTGCGCGCACGAGACGATCCCCTACGCCGAGATCCTGCAGGCCCGGCTCGCCCGGCGCGCCGACGAGGCGCTCGAGGGCCGCGCGACGCTCGTCCTCGAGCACGAGCGCGGCACCTTCCGGATCACGATCCGCAGCCCGTCGCGTCTTCGGGCCGCTCGTCGCCTGCTTCGCCTGAGCAAGCTCCAGAGCTCGAACCGGAATGAAGGCTGTGTCGAGTGGCATCCCGGGTCCTCAGCGCGGCCCGGCAGCCGGCCGCGTCGGCGGGCTCCGGGACGTGCCGCACCCGCAGCTCCGCCGCGGCCGCCGACGGCAGCAGCCCGAAGTAGGCGAGCGCGGTCGGGAGCTGCGCCTTCGCGCGCATCTCGCTGGAGTGCATCCAGGTGCCGACGAACGCCGCGACCGGGGCGGCAGGGTTCTGCTTGCGCAGCGACCAGAAGAGCCGCCCGGACTGGAGCTGCTGCTGCGGGACGATCCGGTCGGCGACGCTCCACCAGAGCTGCAGCGGCACGCACGAGGTCGCGATCCGCCGGGAGAAGGTGAGCGGGCTCCGCAGCGCGTAGCGCCCCGGTGCGGTCTTCGGCGAGCCGCCGAGCTGCCGGCGGGCGAGCGACTGCAGCCCGACGCCGATCGGCCCCTTCCAGCTGCGGAGGCAGGCGCCGGAGCAGTGGAGGCTCGGCCAGTTGCGGTACTGGCGGGCGAAGTCCGCGACCGCGTCGAAGGCCGCGGCTCCGGCGAGCAGCGTCGGGTGCCGCGCCAGGAGCAGCAGGGTCTCCTGGCCGCCCATGCTGCCGCCGAAGGCGTAGATCCGGCTGTGGTCGAGCTTCAGCCACGGCAGCGTCAGGTGGAGGATCGTCGGCATCCGCGCGAGGTCGGCGATCTGTCCGGCCGCGCCCCACGAGTAGCGCGAGACGCCGTCCGGGTTGACGACGGCGAAGCCGCCGCGGGCCGGCAGCGCGCGCCAGATGCGTGCGTTCTCGCGCCCGGTCAGGCCGCGGCCGTGCGGGGAGATGATCAGCGGGATCCGCGGGTGGCGCCGCGGGCCGTACCACGCCGGCAGCACGACGAACGCCCGCTGCCGGGCGCCGGAGTGGTCGCGGTAGTGGATCGTCCACGTGCGCACGAGCGGCTTCGCCGCGGCGGCGCCGGCCGTGGGGGCGAGGGCCAGCGCGGCGGCGCCTGCCACCACCGTCGCGAGGATCCGCAGAGGCACGGGCACAGCACTAGGAGACGCGTCAGCCCGTGCCAACCTCGAGCTCGACGCGGCCGCGGGCGCCGCTCAGGTCGATCGTCGAGGTGCGGGCGTCGAACGGACGCGCCGGGGAGACGCTGCGGATGCGCCTGCCGGCGGGAAGTCGCAGCCGGAGGCGGAGCGCGCGCGGAGCGGCTCGGGCCGGCACGTCGAGCACGACCCGGACCGAGCGCGCGGCCGCGGTCAGCGTGAACGACACGGGGCCGTAGCGGGTCGGCAGCCCCGCGACCGCGATCCGCTTTCCGGGCGCGAGCCAGGCGCGCGGGGTCGCGTAGGCGAGCTCGAGCCCGTTCGCGCCGTCGTGGACGAGCAGCAGCCGCAGCGTCTCGAGGAAGGCCGCGTTCGAGGCCGAGTTCGGCGGCAGGTACATGGCCCGGTAGCGGGTGCCGGGCAGCGGCGCCACGGTCGCTCCCTCGCCCGCGACGAACGTGTTCTCGGTCATCCCGGCGGCGAGCTGGCCGTAGAGGCTGAGCACGAGCTGGTCGGGCTCGTCCTCGAGCGCGAGGAAGCGCGAGACGTTGATCCCGTAGACCTGGTCGGTGCCCGAGACGGGGAAGCGCGGCTCGCGGTAGAGCGCGTAGGCGCCCGCGCGGACGAGGCCGAGCAGCCGCGAACCGTGCAGCTCGAGGTAGCGGAGCGCCCCGCGGGCCTGCGCGCTGCCGCGCGGGAAGAGCCCCGAGGCGAGCGCGTACGGCGCGACGAGGTTCCAGTAGCTGCCGGCGCGCGTGCGGGTCAGGTCGTCGTAGGGCGCCTGCCCGTCGAGGAGCCGCACCGGCAGGAAGAGCGATCCGTCGGGGAGCCGCCGCTGCGAGCGTGCGACCGCCCGGCGCAGGCCGCGCTCCAGCCGGGCCGCGAGCGCGCGGGCCCGGCGCGCGAGCGCCGGCTGCCCCGTCTCGGCCCAGGCGGGCGCCAGCTCCGCCAGTCCCTGCCGGACGATCGCCTGCGCGTGCAGGCCGCGCACCTGGTCGGGGATGTCGGAGGAGTAGCGCTCGCGCGGCAGCAGGCCGTCCGGCTGCAGCTGCCGCTCGAGCGAGACGAGGTAGCGGCGCAGCGTCGGCGTCGTCCGCGCGAGGTAGGCGCGGTCGCGGTGCAGCCGGTAGTAGCTCGCCGAGCCGAGCAGCTTCTCGCCCATCTTCCAGAAGGCGTACGGCGTCGGCCGCCGCGGGAGCGCCCCGAGCAGGCTCGCGCGGGCGACGGCGGCGAAGCCGAGCTCGGCCATCACCTGCGCGACGTCGACCGTCTCGGGGAACGAGTACTCCTCGTACGGGTTGCCGACGCTGTAGCGCGGCCCGAGCAGCAGGTTCTGGACGAGCAGCGCCCGCCGGGCGTCGTCGACGCGCGGCTCCGGCACCTCGATCGAGGCGCCCTCGGCGAGCCGCCGCTCCCAGTAGGCGACGAGCCGCGCGCGGGCGGCGGCGTAGGTCGCCGCGTCGATGCGCACCGGCCGCCCGCGGCCGTCCCAGCGCGCGTAGCGGGCGCCTGCGAGGGTGCCGGCGGACGTGCGCAGCCGGATCGGCGCCGGCCGGTCCGGCGTCAGCTCGCACGTAGGCCGCGAGGCCGGGCGCCCGCGCGGCGAACGACTCCTGGCGGTAGCGGACGCCGTGCGCGTCGCGGTAGCTCGTCTGCAGGATCGGCAGCCAGCCGCCGGCGAGGCGCGGCGTCGCGAGCCGGCGCAGGCAGGAGCCGTAGCGCTCGCCGCCGACGACGACGGTCAGCTTCGCCCCCGTCGTCCGCCGCCAGAGGATCTGGCTCCCGTCGGCGACGTGCAGGGTGATGCCGCCGCCGCCCTGGCCGAAGGGGACGTAGTAGACGCCGGAGTCGGTCAGCGGCCGCTTGCCCGAGGTGCGGGCGAGGAGCAGGGGCGCGAGCCGTCCGCGGGCTCCCGCGTAGGTCGGCCCGGCGGGCGCCCGGAGCAGCTGCTCGCCCCAGACGTCGCGGCCGGAGGCGAGCGCGGCGGTCACGCGCGCGGTGTACGCGGGAGCCGCGCCCGGCTCGACGCAGGCCGCGCCGGCCCGGCCCGCCCCGGACTGAGCCAGGCTGCGAGGCAGGCTCGACGAGCCGCTCCGACTGCGAGACCCCGTCGCACCCCGTGATCATCGCACCCGGACGCGCGCGCGGCCCGAGCCTGCCGTGGCACCTGCGCCGGCGGGTCATACTCCCTCCAGGCGAGCGGCGGAGGTGCGAGATGGCGAGGAGGCCGGACGAGGCGAAGGCGGAGCTGCTCGAGGCGGCGGCCGCGCGCGTGCGCGAGGGCGCCGAGGGCGCCGAGTCGGAGCTGCGCGAGCGCTTCCTGCGCCGCTACTACGAGCACGTGGCGCCCGAGGACGTCGCCGGCCGCAGCGCCGAGACGCTCGCCGGTGCCGCGCTCGCGCACCTGCGGCTGGCCGCAGCAGCGGGCGCCGGGCGAGACGAAGGTGCACGTCTACTCGCCGCGCCCGGACGAGGACGGCTGGCAGTCGCCGCACACGGTCGTCGAGACGGTCGCCGACGACATGCCCTTCCTCGTCGACTCCGTCTCGATGGAGCTGACCCGGCACGGCTACCCGATCCACCTCGTCGTCCGGCCGATCTTCGACGTCCGCCGCGACGACGACGGCCGGCTCGTCGACGTCCAGTCGGGCGAGGGGCGGCCCGAGTCGCTGATCCACGTCGAGATCGACCGGGAGGGCGATCCCGCGGCGCTCGCCGGGCTCCGGGACGACCTCGTCCGCGTGCTCGGCGACGTCCGCGCGGCCGTCGAGGACTGGCAGGCGATGCGGGAGCGCGCCCGCGCCGTCGGCGAGGAGCTCGGCGGGCACGCGCCGACCGGCGAGGACGAGGCGGCCGAGGCGCGCGAGCTGCTCGCCTGGCTGAACGACGACCACTTCGTCTTCCTCGGCTACCGCGAGTACACGATCGCGACCGAGGACGGCGAGGAGGTGCTGCGCACCGTCGCCGGCTCCGGCCTCGGCATCCTGCGCGAGCACGGCGACGCGCCCGTCTCGGTCAGCTTCCAGCAGCTGCCGCCCGAGGTGCGGCGCCGCGCCCGCGACCCCGAGCTCCTGACCCTGACGAAGGCGAACTCGCGCGCGACCGTGCACCGGCCCGCGTACCTCGACTACGTCGGGGTCAAGCGGTTCGACGAGGCGGGCGAGGTGGTCGGCGAGCGGCGCTTCCTCGGCCTCTACACCCACACCGCCTACCGGGCGACCCCGTGGGAGATCCCGGTCCTGCGGCGGAAGGCGCACCGCGTGCTCGAGCGCTCGGGGCTGCCGGAGGGGAGCCACGACTACAAGGCCCTCGTCGACACGCTCGAGACGCTGCCGCGCGACGAGCTGCTGCAGGCCTCGGTCGACGAGCTGCACGCGGCCGCGCTCGGGATCCTCCACCTCGGCGAGCGGCGGCGCGTCCGCCTCTTCGTGCGGCGGGACGCCTTCGGCCGCTTCTTCTCCTGCCTCGTCGCGATCCCGCGCGACCGCTTCGACACCGACAACCGCCGCCGGATCGAGCGGATCCTGCTCGACGCGTTCGGCGGCACGAGCGTCGACGTGACGACCCGCGTCTCCGAGTCGGTGCTGGCGACGCTGCACCTCGTCGTCCGCGTCGACGCGGACCGGCGCGGTCGACGTCGACCTGACGGCGCTCGAGCGCAGGATCACCGCGGCCGTCCGCGACTGGAGCGACGACCTCCGGAACGCGCTCGTCGAGCAGCTCGGCGAGGAGCGGGGCGAGCAGCTCTTCGAGCGGTATCGCGACGCGTTCCCCGGCGCCTACCGCGAGGACTTCGCCGCCCGGCAGGCGGTGCTCGACGTCAACCGGATCGAGCGGCTCGGCGGCGTCGGCGACCTGGCGATGAGCCTCTACGTGCCCGCCCACTCGCCCGCCGACCACCTCGCCTTCAAGCTGCTCAGCCACGCGCGCCCGATCGTGCTCTCGGAGGTGCTGCCGCTGCTCGAGAACATGGGCGTCGAGGTCACCGACGAGCGGCCCTACGAGGTGCAGCCGCGCGACGGCGAGCCGGTCTGGATCTACGACTTCGGGCTCCGGCACGACCAGGGCGTCGAGTTCAAGCCCGACCAGGTGCGGGAGGTCTTCCAGGAGACGTTCGCCCGCACCTGGCGCGGCGAGGCGGAGAACGACAGCTTCAACCGGCTCGTGCTCTCGGCGCAGCTGCGGCAGCGCGAGATCGGCGTCCTGCGGGCGATCGCCAAGTACCTGCGCCAGGCGGGCAGCGCCTTCAGCCAGGACTACATGGAGGACGCGCTCGCCGCCCACCCGGCGATCGCCGGCCGGCTGATCGAGCTCTTCCACGTGCGGCTCGACCCCGAGCAGTTCGAGGACACGCCGGGGAAGGCGCGCGCGCTCGAGCGGGAGATCGCGGCGGCGATCGACGAGGTCGAGAGCCTCGACGACGACCGGATGCTGCGCAGCTACCTGGGCATCGTGCGGGCGGTGCTGCGGACGAACTACTTCCAGACGGGTGACGACGGGGCGCCGAAGCCGTACCTCTCGCTGAAGCTCGACCCCGAGCTCGTGCCGGATCTGCCGCAGCCGCGGCCGCTCGTCGAGGTCTTCGTCTACTCGCCGCGCGTCGAGGCGGTGCACCTGCGCGGCGGCCGCGTCGCCCGCGGCGGCATCCGCTGGTCGGACCGGCGCGAGGACTTCCGCACCGAGGTGCTCGGGCTGATGAAGGCGCAGACGGTCAAGAACGCGGTCATCGTGCCGGTCGGCGCCAAGGGCGGCTTCGTCGTCAAGCGGCCGCCGGCGGGCGGCGACCGGGCGGAGCTCCTGGCCGAGGTGGTCGAGTGCTACCGCACCTTCATGTGCGGCCTGCTCGACCTGACCGACACGATCGTCGACGGCGAGGTCGTGCCGCCGCCGGACGTGGCCCGCCACGACGGCGACGACCCGTACCTCGTCGTCGCGGCCGACAAGGGCACCGCGACCTTCTCGGACATCGCCAACGGGATCGCGGGCGAGTACGGCTTCTGGCTCGGCGACGCCTTCGCCTCCGGCGGCTCCTCCGGCTACGACCACAAGGCGATGGGCATCACCGCCCGCGGCGCCTGGGAGTCGGTCCGGCGCCACTTCCGCGCGCTCGGCCTCGACGTCGACGCCGAGGACTTCACCGTCGTCGGCGTCGGCGACATGTCCGGCGACGTCTTCGGCAACGGGATGCTGCTCTCGCGGCACATCAAGCTCGTCGGCGCCTTCGACCACCGGCACGTCTTCCTCGACCCGGACCCGGACCCGGCCGCGAGCTTCGCCGAGCGCGAGCGCCTCTTCCGGCTGCCGGGCTCGTCCTGGGCCGACTACGACCGGGCCCTGATCTCGCCCGGCGGCGGCGTCTTCCCGCGCGCGGCGAAGTCGATCGAGCTGACGCCCGAGGTGCGCGCGGCCGTCGGCGTCGACGCGACGGCGCTGCCGCCGAACGAGCTGATCCGGGCGCTCCTCCGCGCGCCGGTCGACCTGCTCTGGAACGGCGGCATCGGCACCTACGTGAAGGCGCGCGACGAGCGGCACGCCGAGGTCGGCGACAAGGCGAGCGACGCCGTCCGCGTCGACGCCGAGGAGCTCCGCTGCCGCGTCGTCGGCGAGGGCGGCAACCTCGGCTTCACCCAGCGCGCCCGCATCGCCTACGCGCTCGGCGGCGGCCGGATCTTCATGGACGCGATCGACAACTCGGCCGGCGTCGACTGCTCCGACCACGAGGTCAACATCAAGATCCTGCTCGACGGGATCGTCGCCGACGGCGAGCTGACCGTCGAGCAGCGGAACGAGCTCCTCGCCGAGATGACGGACGACGTCGCCGCGCTCGTCCTCCGCGACAACTACGAGCAGGCGCAGGCGATCTCGCGCTCGCAGGTGCTGGCCGCCTCGATGCTCGAGGTGCACCAGCGCTACATCCGCGCGCTCGAGCAGTCGGGCCTGCTCAACCGCGAGCTCGAGTTCCTGCCGGGCGAGGAGACGCTGGCCGAGCGCCGGGCGGGCGGGGCCGGCCTGACGACCCCCGAGTTCGCGATCCTGCTCTCGTACACGAAGATCGCGCTCTCGCGCGAGCTGCTCGCCTCCGACCTGCCGGAGGACGGCTACCTCGCGCACGAGCTCGAGCGCTACTTCCCGGCGCTCCTCCGCGAGCGGTTCGGCGAGCGGCTGCGGCGCCACCCGCTGCGGCGGGAGATCATCGTCTCGCGCGTCGTCAACGACCTCGTCGGCCACGCGGGGACGACCTTCGCCTTCCGGCTCGGCGACGAGACCGGCGCGGGGGCTCCCGACGTCGCCCGCGCCTACGCCGCCGCGCGCGAGATCTTCCGCCTGCCGGCGCTCTGGCGCGAGATCGAGGAGCTCGACGGCCGGGTCGACGCCCAGACGCAGCTGTCGCTGCTGCTCCGGACGCGGGTGCTGCTCGAGCGCTCGACCCGCTGGCTGCTGCGCAACCGGAGGCGGCCGCTCGACATCGCGGCGGCGATCGAGGAGTTCGCGCCCGGCGCGGCGGCGATCGCGGCGGCGCTGCCGGAGCTGCTCGGCGCCTCGGAGCGGGAGCGTGCGGAGGGCGAGGCCGCCGTGCTGGCGGGGGTCCGGCGTGCCGCCGGACCTGGCGGGCCGCGCCGCCCGGCTCGAGGCGCTCGTGCCGGCGCTCGACGTCGCCGACCTCGCCGGGCGCCTCGGGCTCGACCCGGCGCGGGCCGCAGAGGCCTACTTCGCGCTCGGGCTGCGCCTCGAGCTGCACTGGCTCCGCGACCAGATCGTGGCGCTGCCTCGCGACGAGCGCTGGGACGCGCGGGCGCGGGCGGCGCTCCGCGACGACGTCTACGGCGAGCAGGCGGCCCTCGCCGGCGAGGTGCTCGCCGCCGGCGGCAACGGCGGCGCGCCGCTCGAGCGGACGGAGACCTGGCTCGAGCAGCACGAGAGCGCGGTCGCCCGCTGGCTCCAGGTCGTCGCCGACCTCCGCGCGGCCGGCCCGCCGGACCTGGCGCGGCTCTCGGTCGCGGTGCGGGAGGTGCGGAACCTGATCGTGACGGCCGGCGCGGCCTCGGCGGCCCCGGCGCCCGGCCGCGCGGGCGACGGCGCGAGCCGCGCCGCCTCGACCTAGACGTCCCCTCCGGGGTGATCGCCGCCGGGCGGCTTCGGCTGTCCCGGCCGCCGGCGGGATGTGATTCCGCGCGCGACTGCACTACCCTGAGTCGGCTATGCGGCGCCCGCGATCGCCTGTGCTCGGGACGGCGCTCGTCGGCTGCGCGGCGACGGTGCTCGTCGCAACTCTCCCCGGTCTGAGGTTCGCCTACCGGGCGCCGGCCGCCCACGTCGCGCTCGAGACGGCGGCCGCGCTCGTCGCCCTGCTCGGCGCCTTCCTCGTCCTCGGGCGCCTCCGCCGCTCCGCGCGGCTCGGCGACTACCTGCTCCTGGTCGCGTTCTCCGTCCTCGCGCTGACGAACCTCGTCTTCGCGACCGTTCCCTCGCTGGACGGGAGCGGCGGCGGCCTCTACTCGACCTGGTGCGCGATCGGCGGTCACGCGGTCGCGGCCGCGCTCTTCGCGATCGCCTCCCTGCCGCTCTCGCGCCGGGTGTCGGTGCCGTCGTGGACGGCGCCGCTCGCCGCCGTCGGCCTCGTCGGGCTCGTCGCCGCGACGATCGCCCTCCTCGAGCCCTTCCTCCCCGGCGTCGTCACGACGCTGACGCCGGAGGGCGCGAGCAGGCCGCGGCTCGACGGCCATGCCGCCGTGCTCGCGCTGCAGCTCCTGATCGCCGCCCTCTACGCGGTCGCGGCGGTCGGGTTCGTGATCCGGGCGGAGCGGCGGCGCGACCGCTTCCTGACCTGGCTCGCCGTCGCGACCACCCTCGCGGCCGTCTCGCGCGTCCACTACTTCCTCTACCCGTCGCTCTACTCGCAGTGGGTGTACACCGGCGACCTCTTCCGGCTCGGCTTCTACCTGGCGCTGCTCGTCGGCGCCCTCGAGGAGATCGCCGCCTACTGGCGCGCGGCCGCGGCCGCCGCGGTGCTCGAGGAGCGGCGGCGGATCGCCCGCGACCTGCACGACGGGCTCGCGCAGGAGGTGGCCTACATCAGCCGGGCCTCGGCGCTGCTCCGCGACCCCGACCCGGACGGCGACCTGCCGGAGCGGCTGAAGGCGGCGGCGGAGCGGGCCTACCGCGAGTCGCGCAACGTGATCGCGGCGCTCTCCTCGCCGGTCGGCGAGCCGCTCGAGGCGCTGCTCGAGCGGGTGGCCCAGGACGCGGCGGCCCGCTTCGGCGCGACGGTCGACCTCGACCTGGCGCCGGGCGCCGCGCTCGACCCCGCGCGCACGGAGGCGCTCGTCCGCATCGCCGGCGAGGCGGTGGCGAACGCGGCGCGGCACAGCGGCGCCGGACGCGTCCAGGTCGAGCTCGGGTGGCGCGGCGACAGGCCGCGCCTGCGGGTGACCGACCGCGGCGCCGGCTTCGAGCCGGCCGGGCCGACGGGCGGCTTCGGGCTGACCTCGATGCGCGAGCGCGCAGCCGCCGTCGGCGCCGAGTTCAGGATCCAGAGCCGCCCCGGCGGCGGCACCCGCGTCGAGGTCGCCTTCTGACGGAAGCAGGCCCCTGGACGCTGCTCCGGGTCGTCGTCGCCGACGACCACGAGCCGACCCGGCTCGACCTGCGCAGGATCCTCGAGCGCGACGGCCGCTTCGTCGTCTGCGCGGAGGCGTCGGACGCGCCGGGCGCGGTGGCGCGCTCGCTCGAGCACCGTCCCGACCTCGTCCTGCTCGACGTCCGCATGCCCGGGAGCGGCCTGTCCGCCCTCTGGGAGATCGCCGCCCGCCTGCCCGAGGCGCGCATCGTCATGCTGACGGTCTCGGAGGAGGACGCGGACCTCTTCGCCGCGCTGCGGGCGGGCGCCCACGGCTACCTGCTCAAGGACATCGACCCGCGGCGGCTGCCGGAGGCGCTCGTCGACGTGCACCAGGGCCGCGCCGCGATCCCGCGCGGGCTCGTCGCGCGGATGATGGACGAGTTCCGGGCCGGCGACCCCCGCCGCCGGGCGGTCGCGCCGCTCGACGAGCTGGCGGCGCGCCTGACGAGCCGCGAGTGGCAGGTGCTCGACCTGCTCGCCCGCGACCACACGACCGCCGAGATCGCCGACCGGCTCGTGCTCTCGCGCAGCGCGGTGCGGGCGCACATCAGCTCGATCGTGCGCAAGCTCGACGTGCGCGACCGGGCCGAGGCGGTGGAGCGCTTCCGCCGGCGCTCGGGATACTTGAGCGCCCCGGCAGGGCGAATCCGTGCAGGATCGGGACAGTGCCGATCGGAGCGTCGCCGACCGTCCTTCTCGCGGACGACCATCCCGCTATTCCGCGCCGCACTCAGGCGTGATCTGGAGCAGGGGGGCCTGGTCGTCGTCGCCGAGGCGTCCGACGGTATCGAGGCGGTCGAGCGTGCGCTCGAGACGCGGCCGGCGGTCTGCCTGCTCGACCTCCACATGCCCGGCCTGTCGGGGATCGGGGCCGCTGCGTCGATCGTCCGCACGCTCCCCGAGACGAGCGTCGTCCTGATCAGCGCGGACCTCGCGGTCGAGAACGTCCTCGACGCGCTCCGCGCGGGCGCCGCCGGCTACCTCTCGAAGGACGTCGACCCGCGCCGCCTGCCCGCGATCGTCCGCGCGGTCGCCGCGGGCGAGAGCGCCTTCCCGCGCCGCGAGCTGCGCGCCGCGCTCCGCCTGTACGCGCCGCAGGCCGCTTAGCGATCTAAGCGGCAGCGGCCCTTGCTGCCGCGAGGCATCGGGGTCAGCGTGTGACTGCGACGCACGGCTCGTGCTGTGGCAATCGCATCTGCGGAGAGGAGAGGCAACGGGGTCGAGGTCGGGGAGAGGGCGGCCGAGGGTTGGCGGCAGTTCCGAGCATCCAGCGCGTTGCTCGGGCGTGCCGCCGCTTCCACGGGCCGCAAGGTCTTGAACGCGCTGGGGAGCGGCGGCACACGTCACTTCCTGCGGCAACCGAAAGGGAAGGATTCAGATGAAGGGTCGAACGAGTAAGAGAGGGTTCCGCTGGGCGGCCGTCATGGCTGCGATGGCGGTTGGTGTCACGGCCGCGATCGCCGGTGGGTCTTTGGCGGCGGACAGTCTTCCGGTGGACGACAGTCTGGTTGGGACGTTCGCGGCCGACTCAAGTCCGTCGGCAAATCTCGGCAATGTCTGCCTTGACACTGACAAGAGCGGGCAGGTACGGATCGCAGCCGAGAACGGCAGTGGTTCGAACGTGTGGGCAAACAGTGCGACGGTCTCGCTGACTGGTAGCGCCAGCGGTGCGGATGCAGCCGACCGACTGTCGGCTCCGGGAGCTTGTCGCTGCCGAGTAACTGGAACGCGCTGTCGGATGGTTCCCTGAGCAGCGCCACCACCGTCTCCTTCACCGTGAATAGTTCCGCTACCGGATCAAAGTCCGCCAACGTGTCGTGGGATGGCAGCGGCGCGAAGAATGGTGGCGGGACGTACACGAAGACCTCGACGCAGGTTCACGTGACGTGGAACGTCGTTGACTGCAGCCCTCCGCCTCCGACCGACGGAACTGCTCCCGATCGCGGCTCGATCAGCATCAACGGCGGCGCGTCGTGGACGAACAGCACGAGCGTCTCTCCGCGCTGTCGGCGCATCGACGCCGTCGGCGTCACCGGCTACCGGCTCGCCGAGACTTCGGCTGGACTGGCATCGGCCACGACGGTTCCGGTTACGACGGCTGTGAACTTCTCGGCCAGCAGCGTGTCGTTCACGCTGAGCAGCGGCGACTCGTCCTCGAAGTCGGTCTACGTCCGCTTCTTCGACGCGGCCGGTAACTCCGCCGACGCGAGTGACACCATCGGCCTCGACACGGTCAAGCCGAAGATCACCGGCAGTACCGGCACCTACACGGTGGGTACGTGGACGAACCAGAGCGTCACCGTCTCGTTCTCGTGTGCTGACGATCAGGGCACGGCGAACTCGGGTGTCGCCACCGACACTGTTGCTGGTGACACGCTCAGCTACAGCGGTGAGAACCAGAGCGTCACCAACACGGGCACCTGCATCGATAACGCCGGAAACACGGCGAACGCGGTGATGGTGAACAACATCGACATCGACAAGATCAAGCCCGTCATTTCGGCTGACACCGGCAGCTATACACCTGGAACGTGGACGAATCAGAACGTCAGCATCTCGTTCACCTGCGCCGACATGGCACCCCGCAGTCGGGGATCGAGACCGACTCGGTCGGGGGCGGCACCACCGTCTCGACCGAGAGTGCACGAACACCGGAACAACAGTGCCGAGCACGGGAAGCTGCGTGGACAACGCAGGCAACTCGGCCGACAGCACGAGCGTCGGCGTCAAGCTCGACAAGACGGCCCCGACGATCACGAACGCCGGTGTTCAGTCAGGAACGGCGGGAACGAACAGCTGGTACATCACCGTCGTCACCAACCGGTTCACCGCCAGTGACGGTCTGGCCGGCCTCGATTCCTCGTGCGCGACCGCGTTCCCGAAGAACGTGACGAGCGGAACGGACGAGGGCAGCGCCGTCTTGATCCCGTCGGGGTCGTGCAGCGACAACGCAGGCAACACGAATAGCGGCATCAGCCCGTCGTTCAAGATCGACCTGAGCAATCCGACGGTCGATTCGTGGACGGGTTCGATCAACGACGGCGACAGCTTCTACTTCGGCTCGGTTCCGGCGGCGCCGACGTGCACGGCCGCCGATCGACGTTTCTGGGCCTAAGAGCTGCACCGTCTCTGGCCACCTCACGACGGTCGGGCCGCACACGTTGACGGCAACGGCGATGGACAACGCCGGACGGACGGCGACGGCTACCCGCAGCTACACGGTGCTCGCGTGGACGCTGAACGGCTTCTATCAGCCGGTGGACATGGACGGCGTCTACAACACGGTCAAGGGTGGCTCGACTGTTCCGCTCAAGTTCGAGGTCTTCGCCGGCTCGACGGAACTGACGGCACCTCGGTCGTCAAGTCCTTCGTGCCGACCAAAGTCGCCTGCGACGGCACCATGCCAACAGATGAGCATCGAGGTCACGACCACGGGCGGCACTTCCTTGCGCTACGACTCACGGCTGGGCAGTTCATCCAGAACTGGCAGACGCCGAAGACGGCCGGGGAGTGCTACCGGGTCACGGTGACGACGCAGGACGACTCGCCGCTCGTCGCGTTCTTCAAGCTCAAGTAGCAGCAAGCAGCATCTCTACCTCCCTGGGGGAGCGGCTTCGGCCGCTCCCCCGTCCCTGTTCGGAGAAGGCGGTCTTTGGTGGATGCGGCGGGTGCGCGGGCGTTGCGGCAGCGGATCGAGCGGCAGCAGCAGTGGCGGCAGGCCGCGTCGGTGCAGAACGACCTCGACGAGGCGTCCGACCCGGACGCGGGCAGCCTGAGCGGGACCGGCGAGGGGATCCGCTTCTACGCCTGCGAGGGGTTCCAGAAGCGGCTCGTCGGCGGCGTCTGGCAGATCGAGGCGCTGGACCTCAGGCGGCCTCCCGTGCCGATGCCTGACCGCGACGACCAGCCGGTGTGGGTCGATCCGAAGCTGCTCGTCAGCGGCGACGGCTTCGCGGCGGATCCGCTGACGGCGATCTGGGAGCAGGTGGACGAGGCGCATCCGGGCGTCGTCGCGCAGGTGCAGGCGTGGCGGGAGACGCGGCCGGTCGAGGTCGAGCCTCGACGCGGCGGCGGCTGCGTCTGTTCGCGCGGCGCTCCGGCTAGCAGCCGCTGGGCCGGGCGATCTGATCCCCGGGTAGGTGTCGACCGCCCCGCCGACCGCGGGGCCCAGCGGCCCGCACGTCGCCGCCGACGTGTTCGTGATCGTGGTGCCGCTGAGCGTCCCGGTGGCCTCGGCGTTCTTGGTCGACGGTCGTGTAGAGGACGCCGACCCCGTGCTGCGCGCCGTTCAAGGGGCTCTCGCCGATGTCGTGGATGCTGCTGTCGGTCACGTCGGCGGCTGCTCCGTTGACGACGACGCCGTAGTAGTTCGCGCCGTAGATCTCCGCGTCGGAGACCGCTTCCGCTCCGAATCGGGCCCGTAGTAGACGCCGATGTTGCAGCCGGTCGCGTCGACAGGCCCGGTGACATCCCCGCCGATGCGTGCCGCAGTCAGGTCGACGCCGTCACGCACGAACCCCGTCGGCATGCAGGTGGGATCGACGGTGAGTCCCTCGATGCTGATCGACAGGTCCCCGTTGTCGACCACGAGCGATGCCGAGTCCACGGCCTGGTCGCCTGCCGCGGCCATCGCGTCGTCGCGGCTGACGTAGACGCCGCCGTTGGCGGAGCCGTTCTCGTACCGCTTGCCCGGAGCGACGTCGTAGGCGTAGACGAACCAGGTGTCGCCGTTCGCCAGCCCGACGGACAGCCGCGGCGACCCGGCGCCGATCGCCCCCGACACGACCGAGAAGTCGAACGTCGTGTCGAGCGTCGAGAACGTGGTGCCGCTCGGCACGTCGAAGTCGAAGGCGCCGTAGTACGGGGCGACGGCGTCGCTCGTCAAGGTGACGAGACCGTTCGCCTCGGTCGCGTTGCCGTCGAGTGTCCCCGTCGTGCTCGGCCACGCCGAGGCGGTCGAGACCGCGATGCCGAGTGCCGCTGCGGCGAGCGCAGCCAGAAGTGCGAGACGCTTCATGGCGTCGTCCTTCCTCTTGCAGGTTTTGACCCCGACCCCGAGTGTGGCGTGTCAGCCACAGAAGAATCGCAATCCGATCTTGTGCTTCTGGCGAAACCCTAGCGCGCGGCTGCGCTTCGGTCAGGGGCCGCGACTACAAAAGGGCGCTATTTGCGGACGCGGGCGGCCGTCGCCGCAGGTGCAGGCACGGCGGGAGACGCGGCCGGTCCGAGGTCGAGCATGGGAGGGAGGCGGCTCTTCTCGCCGCCTCCCTCCGAGCCGCTCTTGCGCCGCCGCTCAGGCGCGGCAGGTGCCGGAGCCCCTCAGCTGCGCGCTCCAGCGGAGCGTGACGCCGCCGGAGGTGGAGCTGCCGGAGACGCGACAGGCGCCGGCGCGGGCGATCGCGAGCTTGCCGGTCATCGGCTTGCTGAAGCCGATCTTCCGGCTGACGCTGCCGTCGCCGACGACGCCGCTCACCTTCTGGACGCCGGAGTAACGAACGCCGCTGCCGGTGCCGCTGAGGCGGACTGCGGCGCTCCCCTTCATCAGGCTCGAGACGGGGCCGCTGCCCTTCATCGTCATCGTCCAGGTGCCGCTGCCGCGCGCGGCGAGGTTGGGCGCGACCGTGAGCGTGAAGCGGATGCTGCCGCTGAACACGGTCTTCATCGGGCCGTCCGCGCTCGCGCCGCTGATCGTGCCGGTGCCGGTCCAGGTGCCCGGCGCGAAGCCGGGCCGCGGAGCAGCCTGCGGGCTCGCGGCCGCCGTCAGCGCGGCCAGCGCGGCTGCTGCCAGCGCCGCGCCGAGGGCGGCGCGGCGGCGTCCGAAGCCGGACGTCGGGCGGGAGAACGCTGGTTGCCTGCCGGTCATCGTCTACCTCTCTCGGTGGGAAGTCGGTGCCGGAGGATCCTGCGGCTCCTGCGGCTCCGCTCGCATCGGCCGCGCGGGCGATTCGCGGTCGTCCGCAGGGACGATCCGCCGCGGCGCTCTCGCCGTGCCGGGCACGTGCCAGAGCACCGGCACGATGCGCACGCCTGCGGGCTGCTGCTGATGCGCGGCTCGCGCCGCTCGGCTAGTTCAGCTTCGCGGTTCCGCGCCGTCGACCGGCGGCGTGGAGAGAAGGGGGTTTCCGATGAGAAGGGCACTTCTAGTCGTCGCGGCTGCGTCTGCCGCGGTTGCGGCGCCGGCTCTCGCGAACGTGCGCGGCCTGCCCGGGGGGCCGAACGGGCCACAGCCGATCGCGACGTTCGCTCCCGGGTCGTTCCCCGAGTCGCTCGCGGTGCGGGGCGGCAGCCTCTACGTCACGCTCGGCTTCGCGGGCGAGGTGGCGAAGGTGACCGTCGCCGGGGCGGCGGTCGAGACCTATGGGACGGTGCCGCGGGGCGAGGGGCTGCTGACGGGGCTCGCGTTCGACGGGGACGGCAGCCTGTTCGTCGCCTCGGCGACGTTTGCGGCAAACCCGGCTCCGGGTGTCTGGAAGATCCCTGCCGGCGGCGGCACGCCGGTGCGCGTGCTCACCCTGCCGGCGGAGAGCTTCCCGAACGGGCTGGCGTTCCGCGACGGCGAGCTCTACGTCTCCGACAGCGCGCTCGGCGCGATCTGGCGCTTCCGCCCGACCGCCGCCGTGACGACGCCGTCGGCGCCGTGGTTCGAGAGCGGGCTGCTCGCCCCGGGCAAGAGCATCGGCGCGAACGGGATCGCCTTCGACGCGACCGGCAAGCACCTGTACGTCGCGGTCGCCGACGCGGGGCGGGTCGTGCGGCTGCCGATTTCGGGCGGCCACGCGAGCTCGGCGGAGGTCGTCGTCGAGCGGGCGCAGCTGCGGAGCGCGGACGGGGTGGCCTTCGACGCGACCGGCGAGCTCTACGTCTCGGTGAACGACACGAACCGGCTCTACCGGGTCTCGCCGACGAGCGGCGCGCTGACGCTTCTCGCCGACCGCTCGGCCGGACTCGCCTACCCGACGCAGCCGGCGTTCGGCACCGTGCGGGGCTCGACGCTCCTCTACCTGACGAACGGCGCCCTCGCGAACGGCGTCGCGGACGTCGTCGCTTTCGACGTCGGCGTCGGCGGGCAGCGCCTGCCGTAGCGCCGGAGCGGGAGGCGGCCACGACGGCCGCCTCCCGCCTGCGCTCAGGGCTCGCGCCAGAGACGGAGGCTGCGGCCGTCCGGCGTCTCGACGCGGCCGCTCCGCAGGTACCTACCCCTCGTGCCGCAAGGCCGCCTCCACGAGAGCGGGGGTGACGGGAGGGCCGTACTGCCTGCCGGCCCGGTCGACCGTGACGACGACCTGCGGCTGCTCCTCCCGCAGGTAGGCCTCGTAGGCGGCGGGCGTGTCGCCGCCGGCGGACACGTAGCCGAGGTCGCCGCCGCTCCGGTAGAGCCCGTAGTACTCCAGGCGGAGGAGGCTCGCGTTCAGCAACGGCTCCTGCGGGGCGAGGCGGACGCGCGGATCCCGCTCCTCGGCGCCGCGAATCGCCGCGGCCAGCCGCGCGTACATCGGCAGCCAGCGCCGCTCGCGGCCGGCGAGCCACCGCGTCGGCGGCCCGAGCTCGTAGCCGGCGTTCGCCGCGAGGTTCCGCTGGAGGTAGCCCTGACCGTTGACGACCTCGACCGGGCCGAGCAGGGGAACGGTGACGCCTCGGGCACGGGAGAGGGGATCGACCAGGTCGGCCTTGACGACGAGCTGGAAGACGGAGACGGCGACGAGGCCGCCGACGAGCGCCGCCCGGAGCCCGGGCGGCCGGACGGCGAAGGCGGCGGCGACCCCGAGCGCGACCAGCGAGGGCAGGATCGGGACGACGAAGCCCGTTCCCTCGTTGCGGGACGAGCTCAGCGCGAGGTAGCCCTCGGCGACGACGAGCGCCGGCACGACGAAGTCGCTGCGGGCCGCCTGCCGAATCGCCGGCAGCAGTCCGCCCGCGCCCCGGTGCCGGAGCAGCAGCTGTCCTGCCGCGACGGCGAACACGACTGCGAGCAGCGACGCGAGCGGCAGGTACAGCGAGCCGTTGATCGCCCCCTCGAGCTCCCGCGCCCAGAAGTGCGTGGTCGCGGGCGAGACGCCGGAGCCGTAGTTCGCGCTCGCGGCGCCGTAGCCCGCGCTCGAGAGGTAGTCGAGGATCGGACGCCAGCTCGTCGCGTACCAGAGGAGGCTGGTGCACGCAGCCGCCGCCAGCCCGAGCGCGAGGTTGAGCGCGCGGCGGCGTCGGAAGGCTCGCTCGACGACGAGCATCCAGATCGCGCCGAGGACGAGCGACGGCGCGAACGCGAGCATCATCGAGCGCGAGACCAGTGTCGCCCCCAGCGCGAGACCCCAGGCGACGGCAAGGCCCCGGCGTCGCAGCCGGTCGCTCGCGACCAGGAGGTAGACGGCCAGGGTGAGCGTCGCCGCGCTCGGGATCACGAGGTGGTACGTCCGGGTGAAGTCGACCACGGCGGGCGATCGCTCCGACCACGAGCGCCGCCACGACACCCGCCTCGCGCCTGCCGAGGAGCCGGCTCGTCAGTCCCGCGGTCGACGCGACGAGCACGCCGAGGAAGAGGATCTCCACCGCCATCGACGGGACGATGCGTCCGGCGCCGCCGAGCAGCTCCAGCACCGCGGTCGTCGCGGGGAGCAGCGGCGCGACCCATCCCTCGTGCTGGAACGCGGACAGGAAGGCGTGGGGGCCGTCGTGCCGCAGCGTGTCGTGGAGGAAGAACGAGAACTGCAGGTATCCCGCCTCGTCGATGTCGACGGGAAAGCCGCGGCGGAACCGCTCCAGCCAGAGGAGATGGTCGGCGGCGAGCAGGAACAGGATCGCGCCGACGAGGAGACGGAGACGGGCGGGGTGACGCGCCGAGATGCTTCCGGCTGCACGCGCGGCCGAGACCCGGGCGGCTCGCATCACGAACGGCATGGGCGTCAAGCCTACGCACGGCGGCGTCGGCCCCCGGGGGCTCGTCCCGTGCGGCGGATGCCGCGTGTCGGCACGATGTCGGCGTGAGCGGGCGGACGCGGGAACGGGAGCGCTGCGAGCGCTGTGGGCGCGAGGCGGACACGGTCTTCACCGTCCGGGTGGGCGTCCATCCGGACCCGGACGCGGACCGCGTCGTCTGCGCCGAGTGCCACGAGGAGATCCGGCTGTTCCTGCTCGGGCTCGCACACGGGTCGACGCCGCACGGCGAGGTCCGGCCGGAGGCTGGTCACCAGGCGGCCGAGGACCGAAGCTCGGGCAGCAGGGCCCTCTGGTTCCTGCTGCGCGCAATCGTCTACGTCGGGATCGCCGTCGCGATCTTCGCCCTCGCGACCTGGCTGTCGTCCCTCTGAGCTCCGCCGGCGCGCGCTTCGATCCCTCGATCGAGCCACACCCGGGCGGACGTGCGGGACCAGCCGGACGGGGCGGGTGCCGGCCCGGGCGCTGCGGATGATGAGAGCTACACACGCGGCCGGGTTCGGGCACACCGCTTCCAGCGGAGGCGCAACCCGACAGGCCCGACGACTGACTCAATTCGTGCTGCGGGCGGCCTTGGCCGCCCGCTCCGCGCTGCCAGGGCCTCGTCGCGCCCGAGGAGCGGTTCGGCCGAGCCCGCCACGCGCCCTCAGGTAGGAGCTAGCCTCCGCCGATACGGGTCGGGTCAGCAAAAGACTGGGGGGTCACCGATGAGGCGGAGGATCGAAGCACGGGTGTCCGGCGTGTTCCTGGGGGTCGCCGGCGCGGCGCTCGTCCTCGCCGCCGGAGCCTCGGCGGACAAACCGACGATCCACCTGACGGCCGCCGGCCAGGCCGCCGCGAGGGCGACAGTCCTCCGGAAGGCGGATCTCGGCACCACGGCGACGTGGTCGGGCGGGCTGCAGAAGGCCGACCTGTCGAGCGACCTCTCCTGCAAGAACTTCGACCCGAAGCAGTCCGACCTCGTGGTCGTCGGTGCGGCCAGGAGTCGCTGGACCGCTCCGGGAATCCAGTTCGACAACCAGGTGCAGGTGCTGCGGACGCCGAGGATGGTGCAGCTCGACTGGCGTCGCTCGGTGCTGTCGAAGCAGCTCCTGCCCTGCCTGCGCAGCACCGTCGCCAGGGAGCCGGGCGTCGCCGGCCACGTCGTCTCGGTGCGCCTGGCCCCGTTCCCGCGCGTCGCCACCTACACGCGGCTCGTTCGCGTGCTGCTCGACGTGGACACGGCGAACGGATCGGTGCGCGTGATGGTCGACACGCTCGTCTTCGGACGCCGAAGCACCGAGATCACGCTGACGACGACGGCGCCCTTCGAGGCCCACGCGGTCGTCGAGGCCGCGGAGGCTCGCCTCGCGCGGCGGTTGTCGTCCCGTATCGCAACCGTCTAGGTCAGGCAGCCGCCGCCGCGAGGAGCCGCCGCCACCGGATCGCGGCGCAAGCATCGCGTCGCGATCCGTATCCGGCTCCAGCCTCGGCGCCGTTCCAGTCCGCGGCACCAGAACCCCACCCCAGCGAAGGAGGTCCGCCATGCCTGTATGGGCGTGGATCCTGATCGTCGTCGCCGCCGCGGTCGTCGTCGGCGTCGTCGTCTGGGCCGGTACGCGCAGCGCGCGCTCGCGTCAGCTGCAGCGTCGTTTCGGCCCCGAGTACGACCGGACGGTCGCGGCCAGCGGCAGCCGCAGCGAGGCGGAGGCCGACCTGCAGGAGCGGCGCGAGCTGCGCGAGCGGCTCGACATCCGTCCGCTCTCCGAGCCGGCGCGGGAGCGCTACCTCGCCGACTGGCAGCAGGTCCAGTCGCGGTTCGTCGACGACCCGTCCGGCGCCGTCGCCGAGGCCGACCGGCTGGTCGCGGTGGTCATGCGCGAGCGCGGCTACCCCGTCGACGACTTCGAGAGCAAGGCCGCCCTCGTCTCGGTCGACCATCCCGACGTCGTCGAGCACTACCGGCAGGGCCACGACATCTTCGTCAGCTTCGACCGCGGCGACGCTGCAACCGAGGACCTGCGTCAGGCGATGCGCCACTACCGCGCGCTCTTCGACGAGCTGCTCGAGGACGGCACCCGTCGATCCCAACGCACAACCGAGGAGGTTCACTGATGGAACGCGACGCTCGGTCACTCTCGACCGCAGACCTCGCCGACACGTCGCGGGACGGCCGCGACGACGGCGCCGACGAGCTCGACAGCCGCGAGGCCGAGACGGGAAGAACGGCCGACGCGGCGGGCGAGACCCCGCTCCTGGCCGACGACCAGGCCCGTAGGTTCCGGGGCGAGTGGGAGTCGATCCAGACGGGGTTCGTCGATCAGCCGCGCCAGGCGGTCGAGCGCGCGGACGCGCTCGTCGCCGACCTGATGCAGCGTCTCGCCGAGGGCTTCGCCGACGAGCGGCGGGAGCTCGAGTCGCAGTGGGACAGGGGCGACGACGTGGACACCGAGGAGCTGCGGCTCGCCCTGCAGCGGTACCGCTCGTTCTTCGGCCGGTTGCTCAACGCCTGAGGTTCCCGCGCTCGTGCTCGCCCGGGCGCCGACGCCGCGCGGCTCGGTGGAGAACGCGGAGCGATCCCGGCGATGTCTGGCCGGGATCGCTCGCGTGAGTGCGTGTTCCGCTGGGCGCCTCGGGCGGCCCGATGCCGCCGACCGATCTAGTGGGCCGGCATCGCGAGCGGCTGCAGCCTCAGCTTCGCGACGAAGCGGCGTCCGTCCGGGAGGACCGCCAGCGAGACCAGGCCGGCGACGCTCGCGACGACCGCGGCTGCGATGAACGCGTGGGAGATGCCCGCGGCGGCCTGGGGGCCGGCGAGGATGCCGGTGCCTGCCGCGATCGTCGAGAAGATCGCGATGCCGATCGTGCCGCCGATCTCGTGCCCGGTGGAGTTGAGACCGGAGATCATTCCCGTCTCCTCTTCGCGGGCGCCCGTCAGGATCGCGATCGAGACCGAGACGACGGCGACGCCGAGACCCAGTCCTGCGACGAGCATTCCCGGCAGCACGTCGCGCAAGTAGCTGCCGGTCTCGCCGACGTGCGCGAGCAGCGTCATGCCGCCGGCCGCGACGAGGAATGCACCGGTGAGCGGCCCGCGTACGCCGTGGCGGCCGACGATGTGCCCGGCCGCGTGCGCCCCGATCCCTGCTGCCAGCGCGAGGGGGATGAAGGCGAGACCGGTGGCGAGCGGCCCCATACCGAGGACGTTCTGCAGGTAGAGCGAGCTGAGCAGGAAGAGGCCGAAGATCGAACCGGCCGCGGCGAGCATGAGAGCAAGGCCGCCGCCGACGGCGCGATCCGCCAGGCGCTCGATGCGCAGGAGCGGTGCGTCGGTACGGCGCTCGAGGGCACCGAAGGCGGCGAGGCCGCCGAGGCCGCCGAGACCGAAGAGCAGAGTCTGAAGCGACGTCCAGCCGGCGGTCTGACCCTGGCTGATCGCGAAGACGATCGCGCCGAGACTCGTGGTCGCGAGCACGGCTCCGCGGAGGTCGAGCCCGCGCCAGCGTGGCCTCTGCGTATCGGCGGGGACGATCCTGATCGCGGCGATCGCCAAGGCTGCTGCGACCGGCAGATTGACGTAGAAGATCATCCGCCAGTCGGCGAACTCGGTGAGGAGGCCACCCACGAGGACTCCGATCGCGGCGCCCGCGCCTCCGACCGCGCCCCAGGCGGCAAGGGCTTTCGCCCGCTGGTTTCCCTGGAACGCCGTCATGATGATCGCGAGAGCTGCCGGAGAGAGCATCGCGGCGCCGAGACCCTGGCCTGCACGGGCTGCGAAGAGGGCCGTCGCCGTGCCTGCTACGGCCGACCCGAACGAGGACGCGCTGAAGATGCCGAGGCCCGTCAGGAACATCCGCCGCCGCCCGAGCAGATCGGCGGCGCGGCCGCCGAAGAGGAGCAGGCTTCCGAAGATGACCGAGTAGCTGGTGATCGTCCAGCTGATGTTGGAACCCGTGAGCTGAAGGTCTTCGGCGAGGCTCGGCAGGGCGATGTTCACGGCCGTGATGTCGAGGATGACCATCAGCTGGGCGATCAGCAGAACGAACAGCAGGACTCCGCGGCCCTTGCCGGCGGTCGACACGGCGGCACTCGCTCCGTGCCCATGCCGATGCGGGGGCGTCGCGGCCGCTGCGGTGGCGTCGTTCCCTCCGTGGTGCTTGACCGCCAGCCGCTTCAGGACAGTCGACAGTGTGTGGCTCGCTGCTCTCATTTCCGGGCTCCTTCCGAGGGGTTCGGGGTAACGAGTTCACGCTCGCACTCCCGTGACCGGCCGGAAATGAGGCTCGCTCGCGGCTTCGGTGTGGCTGTCCACACCGAGGCCGCGAACGCGCTGACACAGGACTGCGGCACCCCGACGACCGCGCCGCCCGAGCGGCAGCGTGCTCGCCGTCAACGGGAACCAGGACGGGAACTCTCGACGGCAGGGCGGATCGTGCTCGTCAGCCGAGGCGGAGCATCGCCCGCACGACGGTTCCGTCCCCGGGAGCACTTTCCAGGTCGAGCTGACCACCGAGAGCCTCGATGCGGTCCGCGAGCCCGCGAAGGCCCGACCCGCCGGCCAGGCTCGCGCCGCCGTTTCCGTCGTCGCGGATCTCGACGACGACCTCCTCGTCCGATGCCGAGATCTCGACTCGCGCCTCGGACGCGTCGGCGTGCTTGGCCGCGTTGGTCAGGCTCTCCGCGACGACGTAGTAGACGGCTGCTTCCACGCCCTCGGCGAGACGCGCCGGCGGGACGCCGACGACCTCGACCGGAAACGGGGCGCGGCTCGCGAGTGACTGGAGGGCCGGTTCGAGCCCGCGGTCCGTGAGGACGGCCGGATGAAGACCGCGGGCGAGGTCGCGAAGCTCCTCGAGCGCGAGCTTCAGGTCGTCGCCGACCTCCGCGAGCATGACCGCCGCCGCCTCCGGGTCGTCGCCGAGGCATTCCTGAGCCATTCGCAGGTGCACGGCGAGCGTGACGAGGCGCTGCTGCGCGCCGTCGTGGAGGTTGCGTTCGAGCCGCCGGCGCTCGGCCACGCTCGCCTCGACGATACGCGCCCGCGAGGCGGTCAGCTGGTCGTGTGCTTCGGCGCTCTCGAGCGCGAGTGCGACGAGGTTCGTGAAGTCGGCGAGTCGCTGCTGCGCATCGGGACGAAAATGGCAGGCGCGTGCGGAGAACACGGAGAGCGCACCCCAGAGACGACCGCCGGCGGTGATGGGTGCCATCACGGCAGATCTGTAGCCCGCCAGGCGCGTCAGGCGTGCGGCCTCGCCGGCGAGATCCGCGTAGTCGTCGATGCGGCCGCCCTCGTGCGACGCGCGGTACACCGGACTTCCGGGTTCGCTGTACGGGACGAGGGTGCCGACCTCGATGCCCGCACCCTCGCCGTCGCTCCAGCTCCCGGCGATGACCGCAGAATCCTCCTCGAAACGCACCGTGGCGGCCGTTCGTGCCTCGAGGAGCCGCCCGGCCTCTTCGGCGACCGTCTGGAAGACCTGCTCGGGCAGGGGTGACGAGGCGACGAGCGTGGCGACTCGCCGGAGCGCAGCTTGCTCTTCGGCCAAGCGCTTCGCGTTGCCGGCCCTCTCGGATGTCATGCCGGCCTCCACGCCTTCACGCTACCGCTACCGCGCCGAGCAAAGAGTCGGGCCAGCCACACTGCGCATCGCCCCCTGCGCGGGCACGATCGCCTCATCCCTCGCCGCGTTCTCATCATCGACGACAACCGAGACTTCCGGCGAGCCGCGCGTCAGCTTCTCGAGCGCCACGAATTCGTCGTCGTCGCCGAGGCCGACACCGGCGTCGGCGGCATCGCACAGGCGAAGGAGCACCGACCCGATCTCGTTCTCCTCGACGTCCAGTTGCCGGACGTGGACGGATTCGAGGTCGCCGAACGGCTCGCCCAATTCGACGCACCGGTCCACGTCATCCTGACGTCGAGCCTCGAGGTCGCCGATCTCGGGGTGCTCGTGGCGCGCAGCTCGGCGCGTGGTTTCGTTCCGAAGGACGAGCTCTCCGCGTCGGCGATCGAGGCGCTGCTCCCGCCGGTGCGCTGACGAGCCTGCGTGATTGTGCCGGTTGCGTCTGTCGGCGACACTGCCGGTGTCGACGTCGGGCCCCCTGACCGGAAGGAACGTGAGGCGACGCGGATCCGCGTCGTCGTCGCCGACGACTCTGTGCTGCTCCGCGAGGGGATCGCGAGCCTGCTCGAGAGGTCGGGGTTCGAGATCGTCGGGCAGAGCGGCACGGCGGAGGATCTGCTGCTGAAGGTCCGCTCGTACAAGCCTGACATCGCGATCGTGGACATCAAGATGCCGCCGACCCAGACCGACGAGGGATTGCGCGCCGCGAAGGAGATCCGGGAGAAGCACCCGGAGACGGCCGTGCTCGTGCTCTCGCAGTACGTCGAGCAGGGCTACGCGGTCGACCTGCTGCAGGAAAGCGCGGAGGGGGTCGGCTACTTGCTGAAAGACAGGGTGTACGACCTGGCCGACTTCGTCGCCGCGGTCAAGCGAGTTGCCGAGGGCGGCTCCGCGCTCGATCCCAGCGTCGTCTCTCAGCTTGTCGGCCGGCGCCGTCGCGACGACCCGGTCGGCGCGTTGAGCGCCAGGGAGCGCGAGGTGCTCGAGCTGATGGCGGAGGGGCTCTCGAACTCGGCGATCGCTGCGCGCGTATTCCTGACCGACCGTGGGGTCGAGAAGCACGTGACGAGCATCTTTCAGAAGCTGCAGCTTCCCGTAGCCGCCGATACGCACCGGCGCGTCCTCGCGGTCGTCGCCTTCCTGCAGTCCTGAGCCGTGTTCTCGCGCCGTCAACGGTGTGGCAACCGTCTCCCCGGGTTTACGTATCTCACGTCGCGACGCAATGCTGTCGAGCACCTCTCGGCCGGACGCCCGCCCGATCAGTCACTGCTCCGGTAGATCTGGATCTGGACGCCGTCGGGGCCGACCGGTCTGCTCTCGGCGAGCGTGAGCCTGAGCCGGTCGATCCCGTCGGGGAAGAGGCGCCTGCCGCGGCCGAGGATCGTCGGGAAGACCATCAGCCGCAGCTCGTCGACGAGGCCGGCCGCGAGGAGCGTCCCGACGAGGGTGCCGCTGCCCGCGACGAGGATGACGCCGTCGGTCTCGGCCTTGAGCTTCGAGACCTCGTCGACCACGTCACCCGAGAGGACGGTCGTGTTCTGCCACTCCGGGTCGCCGAGCGTGGAGGAGACGACGACCTTCGGGTCGTTGTTCAGCTTCTCTGCGAATGGTCCGCCCCGCGACGGCCAGGCGGCCGCGAAGCCCTCGTAGGTGACCCGACCCAGGAGCTGGACCTGGGCCTCCATCAGCTCGTCGAGCTTGAACTTGTTCCCCTCCTCGCCGCGGTCGTACTCGAAGGTCCAGCCGCCGTGCACGTAATCCTCGGCGCCGCCCGGATCCTCGAACACCCCGTCCACCGAGACGAACTCGGTCACCACCAGCTTGCCCATCTCGACTCCTTTCGCGTTCGAGCTTGCCGTCGCTGCTGTGACCGCCGCACGCGGCGGAAATCATCGCTCCCGATGCGCCGCCCGGCTCAGCGCGTGGTCCGACCGCTGTCGTTGCCTCCGTAGTCGGCGAGGCCGTGCTCGAGGCGTTCGACGGCTCGCCGTGTCTGTGCACGGAGCCGGCGGGCGAGTGTCGCGTTGGGGATGCCGTCGAGCGTGCCGCGGCGGACGTAGTCGACGAGGCTGCGGTGGAGGCCGATCAGCGCGTGCGCGACCACGGACGGCTCGACGTCGCCCGGGCGGGCCTTGGTCTCCGCGGCGACGAGTGCGGCGAGTGAGTCCGTGTAGCCGGCGAAGATCTGCTCCTCGTAGGCGAGCAGGGTGTCGCTGGCGGTGATCATGCGGGCGATCGCGCGGAGGCGCTCGCTCGCCCATTCGTCGCCGAGGATTCCCTGGGCGCCGAGGGCGAAGCCGGCGAAGCCCGCGAGGATCGACTCGCCCGGCTTGCGCGTGCGGACGGCGTCGAGCAGGCGGTTCTCGAAGTCCTCGAGCCGGTGGTAGACGAGGTCGGCCTTGCTCGGAAAGTAGTTGTAGATCGTCTTCGCGTCGACCTCGGCGGCCTCGGCGATCTCCGCGATCGTCACCGCCTCGAAGCCCCGCTCGAGGAAGAGTTGCATGGCGGCGTCGGCGATCGCCTCGCGCGTGCGCTTCTTCTTGCGTGCACGAAGTCCCGTCGCCACGGCGAGATGATACCATCTCACAGAAAGTTCCTATGATTAGAATATTCATGGAAGGGGAACGTCGGCGTCTGTGTTCCCGATCCGAGGAGGCGATGAGATGGAACGGCTCGACAGAGAGCTCCTCTTGCTCGGCGGAGTGGTCGTCCTGGGCACGGCCATGACGGTCTTCGACCTGACGGCGGTGAACGTCGCGATTCCGACGCTGGGGCGTGACTTCCACGCGTCGATCTCGACGATCCAGTGGGTGCTGACCGGGTACATGCTCGCCTTCGCGGGCGTGATCCCGCTCAGCGGGTGGGCGAGCGAGCGGTTCGGCGGCAAGCGCGTCTACCTGGTCTCGCTGCTCGTCTTCCTCGTCGGCTCGGTGCTGTCCGGCTTCGCCTGGTCGGTCGGCTCGCTCGTCGGCTTCCGGGTGGTGCAGGGGCTGGGGGCCGGGATGATTCTGCCGGTCGGGCAGGCGATCCTCGCCCGGGCGGCGGGGCCGCAGCGCATCGCGCGGGTGATGAGCATCGTCTTCGTCCCCGGCTTCCTCGCGCCCATCTTCGGGCCGGTCATCGGCGGCGCGATCGTCGCCGCGACGACCTGGCGGTGGATCTTCTTCCTCAACCTGCCGGTCGGCGCAGCCGCGGTCGCGGCTGCCTGGCGATTGCTGCCGGAGGCGCGGCCGCAGCTCGGAGAGCGGCTCGACCTCCGCGGGCTCCTCCTGCTCACCCCCGGGATCGCGCTGTTCCTGTACGGCCTGTCGGCAGCCGGGAACGCCGGCGGGTTCGGATCGGTGCGGACGATCACCTCGGCGGCGGCCGGGTCGGCGCTCGTCGCGGTGTTCGTGTGGCATGCGCTCGGCCGCGGAGAGGCGGCCCTGATCGACCTGTCCCTGTTTCGCCGACGCGCTTTCGCGGCCGCGGCGGCGGCGAACGTGCTGCTGATCGGCGCCCTGATGGGATCGCTGCTCCTGCTGCCGCTCTACTACCAGCTCGTCCGCGACCAGACGCCGACGGACGTCGGGCTCCTCCTTGCCCCGCAGGGGCTGGGCGCGGCGCTGGCGATGCCGTTGGCCGGCCGGCTGACCGACACGTTCGGAGCCCGCCGAGTCGTGCCCGCGGGCATCGCCGCCGCCGTGCTCGGCATGCTCGCCTACACCCAGGTCGGCGCGGACACGTCGTACGCGTACCTGGCCGTGGCGCTCTTCCTGCTCGGGCTGGGGATCGGCAGCACGATCGTGCCGTCGATGGCGGCAGCCTTCCAGACGCTCTCCCACCGGGAGACGCCGAAGGCGACCGGCGCCCTGAACGCGATCCAGCGCATCGCCGGCGCGATCGGCACGACCGTGCTCGCGATCGTCCTCCAGCGAGCCATCGCCGTCAACGAGCACGGCCTGCACGGCGGCATCCAGGCGATCGCAGCGATGCCGGCAGCCGAGCACGCCCGCGCGCTCCCCGGCCTGAGCGCCGCCTTCGGCACGAGCTTCTGGGTCGCCCTCGCGCTGATCGCCGCGGCGATTCTGCCGACGCTGCTGCTCCCGCGAGGCGTGCGAAACGAAGAGGCTGCCGCAGCTCGACCCGTCGTCGAGACGAGGGAGGCGGCATGACCGTCGCCGCCACGAGCCTCTATGAGTGGCTGTTGTTCCTGCACGTGCTGGCCGCGATGGTCTGGGTCGGCGGACTGGTCCTCCTGGTCGTCCTCTCGGCGTCCGCGCTCCGCAGCGGCGACCAGGAGGCGGTCGCGCGCTTCAGCGCGAGCCTGCCGAGGATCGGCCCGCTGATCCTTGCGCCGTCCATGGTGGCCGTCGTCGGCCTCGGCGTCGGCCTCGTGTTCGACGGCAACGGCGCCTGGCGCTTCGGCCAAGGCTGGATCATCCTCGCCCTCGCCCTCTTCGCGGCCGCGTTCCTGATCGGCGCCGCATTCCAGAGTCGTGCCGCAATCGCCCTGCAGCGCGCAGTGGAGAACCGCGATCATGCACTCGCCGCGCGCCACCTCCGACGCTGGGCCTGGGGCATGCGCCTCATCCTGCTGCTGCTCGTCGTCATCACGTGGGACATGGTCGTCGAGCCGACACTCTGAAAGGAGCTCAACGCGATGCCATTGATCGAGAACGGCACGCTTCCGACCGGCAATCTCGAAGGCGCAGACGTCGGCGCCACCAGCTCGCTGATCCTCGACGAGAGCGAGCCCGGCCAGGGACCGCGGCTGCACCGACACCCCTACGACGAGACGTGGGTCGTCGTCGAGGGCAACCTCAGCTTCCGCGCCGGCGAGGAGGAGCTCGACGCCCGGGCCGGTGACATCGTCGTCGTCCCGCCCGCCACGCCGCACACGTTCAGGAACCAGGGGCCGGGCCGCTCGAAGCTCGTGTGCATCCACGCGCATCCGACCTTCGAGACCGAGTGGCTCGAGTGAGTGCAACCCCGACCCGCCGAACGCGCACCAGAGCTTCCTCTCGCCGGCAGCGCCTCCGAACGGGCCGAGTCCTGCGAACCTGAGGGCCGACAGACCTGACCAGGCGACTCCTTCGTCGTGGTCGGGGTCGTGTCGAGGGTGCCGGGATGCGGGTGCTCTAGGCTGTGGCGATGGCGCGTTTGTACGCGGCTACCGGCGATGGGATCGCACGGCTCGAGGAGTCGGGCGAGTCCTGGTCGGTGACGCTGTGCCTGTCCGGAAGTGGCGCGCAGTGCCTCGCCGTCGACCCGGGTGATCCCGACACCGTCTACGCCGGCTTGCGCGAGGGTGGTGTGCGTCGCTCGGTCGATGCCGGCGGACGCTGGGTCGACTGTGCGCTGCCTGAGCCGGGCGTGTTCTCGCTCGCGGTGAGCGCCGCCGACGGGGCGGTGTATGCGGGCAGCGAGCCGAGCCGGTTGTTCCGCAGCGACGACCGCGGCGAGAGCTGGCGCGAGCTGGAGGCGCTGCTCGAGCTGCCGTCGCGTCCGAGCTGGAGCTTCCCGCCGCGGCCGTGGACGTCGCACGTGCGCTGGATCGCACCCAGCCCCCACGACGCCGATCTGCTCCTGGTCGGGATCGAGCTCGGCGGGCTGATGCGCTCCGTTGACGGTGGCGAGAGCTGGCAGGACCACCGCCCGGGCGCGCAACCCGACGTCCACTCGCTGATCTGGCACCCACGCATACCGGGTCGGGCGTACGAGGCCGGCGGCGGCGGAACTGCCTTCAGTACGAACGGAGGCGAGACGTGGGAGCCGGCCGACGATGGCCGCGACCGGAACTACGCCTGGTCGGTCGCCGTCGACCCGGAGGACGCGGGCCGCTGGTACGTGTCGGCGAGCACCGGTCCGTACGCCGCCCACGGCCGCCGCGACCCGCAGGCACACATCTACCGCCGACGCGACGGCGAGTCCTGGCAGCCGCTCGCGGGCGGGCTGCCGGAGCCGCTGCCGGCGATGCCGTACGCGCTGCTCGCCGTCGGCGGACGTCTGTTCGCCGGCCTCGCTGACGGTCAGCTCTGGGAAAGCCGCGACCGGGGCGACGGCTGGACCCGCTGCAGGCTGCAGGGCGACGACCTCGACAGTCTGGCCGCACTCGCGTTCGCCGACGCCTGACTCGCACTCCCGGACTCATGACCGGTCCTGGTCGCGCGACCGATCACGAGCGCCGACTCTGAACGTCATACCGGGGGCTTTGCTTGAAGCGCGTGGGCCACGATTTGACCAGCGCTCCCTTCGCGGTGCGTGCCGCCACGTGCCGGGTCGTCGCGAAGAAGAGCCGCCTCTGCAGCGGCTTTGGTGAACGGGAGCGACGGGACTCGAACCCGCGACCTCCGGCGTGACAGGCCGGCGTTCTGACCAACTGAACTACGCCCCCGCGGGCCCGGGCATTGTAGCCACAGCGCCGACGGGGCTCCCGAGTAGCCTTCGGGCGGTGACGCGCGTCGACTGGATCGCTCTCGCCGTCGTGGCGCTGGTCGCGCTCGCGGGGTTGCGGACGGGGCTCGTCGCGGGCGCGCTCTCGCTGGCGGGGATCGTCGGCGGCGCGGTGCTCGGGGCGCGGCTGGCGCCGCAGTTCCTGAACGGCGGGTCGTCGTCGCCGTACACGCCGCTCGCCGCGCTCGGGGGAGCGGTCGTCTGCGCGGGGCTGCTCCAGACGGTCGGCGGGCTCGTCGGCTCGATCGTGCGCGGGACGATGTGGCCGCTGCCGCCACTGCGCTGGCTCGACTCGATCGGCGGCTTCCTGCTCGGGGCGGCCGCCGGCTTCGGGCTCGTCTGGGTGCTCGGGGCGGTCGCGCTGCAGCTGCCGGGCCAGACGGTGCTGCGCCGGCACGCGCTCGACTCGGCGATCGTGCGCCGGCTGAACCAGATCGTGCCGCCGCGGACGGTGCTGAACGCGCTCGCGCGAATCGACCCGTTCCCGTCGATCGCAGGCCCGCCGCCGCCGGACACGGAGCCGGATCCCGCCGTGCTGCGGCTGCCCGGCGTGCGTCGCGCCTTCCCCAGCGTCGTCCGGGTCACCGGCGTCGCCTGCGGGGTCGGCATCGAGGGCTCCGGCTGGGTCGGCCGCAAGGAGCTGGTCGTCACCGCGGCGCACGTCGTCGCCGGCGTCCGGGCCCCGACGGTGCAGCTGCGCGGGGCCGGCGGCGGGCTGCCGGCCAGTGTCGTCGCCTTCGACCGCGGCAACGACGTCGCCGTCCTGCGCGTCCGCGGGCTGCGCGCGACGCCGCTCGCGCTCGCGGCCCCGAAGCCCGGAGACTCGGTCGCCATCCTCGGCTTCCCCGAGAACGGGCCGTTCGACGCGCAGCCGGGCGTGATCGGCTCGACGGCGAAGGTCCTGCCCGGGCGCACCACGGTCGGCGGCGGGGCCGTGCCCGAGGCGGTCACCGCCGTACGCGGCCTCGTCCGCCACGGCAACTCGGGCGGACCGGCCGTGAACCGCGCCGGCGCCGTCGAAACGACGATCTTCGCCGCCCGGGTCGGCAGCCGCAGCGGCTACGGGGTCCCGCCGAGC
>CAWIUN010000004.1:0-44938 GCA_963839285.1 uncultured Actinomycetes bacterium | reverse complement strand
TGACCGGCCCCGGGATCATCAACAAGGGCAACGCCGCCCGGGTCGCGGCGCTGGCCGCCAAGGGCACGCGCTAGACCGACCGGCGCAGGGGTGGGCGGCCCGTGCCGTCGCCCACCCCGCCGCCGACGGAAGGAGACGTGGCGGAGACGACGACTGCACCCGTGACGCGAGGCGACGAGCGCATCGTCCGGCGCGGGCCGCTCTCGCGGCTGCTGATGCGGCCCGACATCGGCGCCTTCCTCGGCGCGGTCGCGATCTTCTTCGCCTTCGCCTGGTTCGCGCGCGCGGTCGGCTGGGTCTCCGACCCGGCGATCGCCGCCGGCTGGACCGACCAGGCGGCGCAGTACGGCATCGTCGCCGTCCCGGTCGCGCTGCTGATGATCGGCGGCGAGTTCGACCTCTCGGCGGGCGTGATGATCGGCAGCTCGGGCCTGCTGCTCGCCTACCTCTCCACCCACGCGGGCATGAACATCTGGCCGGCGATCGCCTGCGTCCTCGTCTTCGGGCTCGCGATCGGCTTCCTGAACGGGATCACGGTCGTCAAGACGCGGCTGCCGAGCTTCATCGTCACGCTGGCGACCTTCTTCGTCCTCCAGGGCGTCAACGCCGCCGGGACGCTGAAGCTGACCGGCCAGACCGCGATCCAGGACGTCGACACCGCCGGCGGCTTCGACTCCGCCCGCCGCTTCTTCGCGGCCGACCTGACCCAGTACGACTACAAGGTCAAGGTGCTCTGGTGGATCGGCCTGACCGTGCTCGGCGCCTGGCTGCTCGGGAAGACCCGCTTCGGCAACTGGATCTACGCCGCCGGCGGCGACCCGGACGCGGCGCGCAACGTCGGCGTCCCGGTCGTCCGGACGAAGATCACGCTCTTCATGATGACCTCCGGCGTGGCCGCGCTGATGGGGATCATCGAGGCGCTCGAGCTGCGCTCGATGCAGGCGAAGGAGGGCATCGGGCTCGAGTTCATCTTCATCATCTGCGCCGTCGTCGGCGGCTGCCTGCTGACCGGCGGCTACGGCTCGGTGATCGGCACCTTCTTCGGCGCCGCGATGCTCGGGATGGTGCAGCTCGGGATCGTCGACGCGCAGTGGGACTCGAACTGGACCTTCACCTTCCAGGGCGCGATCCTCTTCGCCGCCGTGCTCCTGAACACGATCGTCCGCAACCGGGCGCAGAAAGCGAGGTGAGCGACGTGGCCGCGACCGGGTCGCCCGTCGGCGCGAACGGAGGCGCCGCACGCCTGCTCGAGGCGGACGGGATCTGCAAGTACTACGGCAACGTCGTCGCGCTCAGCGAGATCAGCGCCCACGTCGAGCCCGGCCAGGTCACCTGCATCCTCGGCGACAACGGCGCCGGCAAGTCCACCTTCATCAAGATCCTCTCGGGCGTGCACCAGCCGGACGAGGGGCGCCTGCTCGTCGACGGCGCGCCGGTGCACTTCACCTCGCCGCGGGACGCGCGCGCGAAGGGGATCGCGACCGTCTACCAGGACCTCGCGATGGTGCCGCTGATGTCGATCTGGCGGAACTTCTTCCTCGGCGCCGAGCCGCGCAAGGGGATCGGCCCGCTCCGCTGGCTCGACGGCGGCACGGCCAGGGAGATCGTGCGCCGCGAGCTGAACGAGATGGGGATCGACATCCGCGACCCCGACCAGCCCGTCGGGACGCTCTCGGGCGGCGAGCGCCAGTCGGTCGCGATCGCGCGGGCGGTCTACTTCGGCGCGCGCGTCCTGATCCTCGACGAGCCGACCTCGGCGCTCGGCGTCAAGCAGGCCGGCGTCGTCCTCAAGTACGTCCTGCAGGCGCGCGAGCGCGGCGTCTCGGTCATCTTCATCACCCACAACCCGCACCACGCGTACCCGGTCGGCGACCGCTTCGTGATCTTGAACCGCGGCCGCAGCCTCGGCGACTTCGCCAAGAGCGAGCTCGACCAGGACGAGCTCGTGCGGCTGATGGCCGGCGGCCGCGAGCTCGCCGAGCTGCAGCACGAGCTGGCGGCGCTGACGGCAGAGCTCTCGTCGTGAGGCTGACGGCCGCACAGGCGCTGCTGCGCTTCCTCGCCGCCCAGCACGTCGAGCGCGACGGGGTCGAGCGGCAGTTCTTCGGCGGCGTCCTCGGGATCTTCGGCCACGGCAACGTCGCCGGCTTCGGCGAGGCGATCTACGAGCGGCCCGAGCTGCTGCCGTTCACGCCCGCGCGGAACGAGCAGGCGATGGTGCACACGGCCTCGGGCTACGCGCGGATGCGGAACCGGCTCGGCGCGCTCGTCTGCACGAGCTCGATCGGCCCGGGCGCGACGAACATGGTCACCGGCGCGGCGCTCGCGACCGTCAACCGGCTGCCGGTGCTGCTCGTCCCCGGGGACGTCTTCGCGGCGCGCCGCCCCGACCCGGTGCTGCAGCAGGTCGAAGCCGCCTGGGCCGGCGACGTGACCGTCAACGACTGCTTCCGGCCGGTCGCCCGCTACTTCGACCGGATCTGGCGCCCGGAGCAGCTCGGCCCGGCCGCGCTCGCGGCGATGCGGGTGCTGACCGACCAGGCCGAGACCGGCGCGGCGGTGCTCGCCTTCCCGCAGGACGTGCAGGCAGAGGCCTGGGACTACCCGGAGGAGCTCTTCCGCCGCCGCGTCTGGCACGTGCCGCGCGCGCTCCCCGACGAGCCCTCGCTCGCCGCCGCGGCCGAGCTGATCCGCGGCGCCGAGCGGCCGCTCCTCGTCGCGGGCGGCGGCGTCCTCTACTCGGAGGCCTCGGACGCGCTGCGCGCGTTCTGCGAGCAGACGGGCGTCCCGGTCGGCGAGACGCAGGCGGGCAAGGGCTCGCTCCCCTACGACCACCCGTCGGCGCTCGGCGCGATCGGCGCGACGGGCACCTTCGCCGCCAACCGCCTCGCGGCGACGGCGGACGTCGTCGTCGGCGTCGGCACCCGCTGGACCGATTTCACGACCGCGTCGAGGACCGCCTTCGCCGCGGCCGGAGTCCGCTTCGTCAACGTCAACGTCGCCGGCTTCGACGCGGCCAAGCACGCGGGCATCCCGCTCGTCGGGGACGCGCGCGCGACCCTCGAGCGGCTGGGCGAGCTGCTCCAGGGCTGGGCCGCGCCCGACGACCACCGCGCCGAGGCGGCCCGGCTCTCGCGCGAGTGGGACGCCGAGGTCGAGCGCCTCTACCGGCTCGAGCACGGCCCGCCGGCCGCCCAGAGCGCGATCATCGGCGCGGTCAACGACGCGACCGGGCCGACGGACGTGCTCGTCTGCGCGGCCGGTTCGCTGCCCGGCGACCTGCACAAGCTCTGGCGCACCCGCGACCCGAAGGGCTACCACGTCGAGTACGGCTACTCGTGCATGGGCTACGAGGTGGCGGGCGGGCTCGGCGTCAAGCTGGCCGCGCCCGAGCGGGAGGTCGTCGTGCTCGTCGGCGACGGCTCCTGGCTGATGCTCTCGAGCGAGCTCGTGACCGCGGTCGAGCGGCAGGTGAAGCTGACCGTCGTGCTCGTCGACAGCCGCGGCTACAAGTCGATCGGCTCGCTCTCGCGCTCGCTCGGCACCGAGGGCTTCGGGACGCAGCTCGAGACGCCGGTCGACCTGGCCGCGAACGCCGCCTCGCTCGGCGCGCGGGCGCGGACGGCGACGACCCCCGACGAGCTGCGCTCCCACCTGGCCGAGGCCCGTGCCGGCAGCGAGACGACGGTGATCGTCGTCGCGGTCGACCCGCTCGAGGGCGTGCCCGACTACGAGAGCTGGTGGGACGTCGCCGTCGCCGAGGTCTCCGACGCTCCCTCCGTGCAGGCCGCCCGCGCCGCCTACGAGCAGGCGCGCGAGCGGGTCAGGACGCACCTGTGAACTTCCTCCTCCGCCACGGCGGCTGGGACCGGGTCACCCCCGAGGCCGCGGGCTGGCGCCACCTCTCCTTCCGCGTCGTCCGCGACGCCGAGGAGGGCGACACCGGCGAGGAGGAGGTCTGCCTCGTCCCGCTCGGCGGCGAGTGCGTCGTCGAGGCAGGCGGCGAGCGCTTCGAGCTCGGCGGCCGCGAGCACGTCTTCGCCGGGATGCCCTGGGCGCTCTACCTGCCCCGTGAAACCGCTTACCGTCTGCGCTCCCGGGGCGACGTCGCCGTCTGCGGCGCCCGCTGCGAGCGCCGCCGGGTCCCCGTGCTCGTCCGCCCGGGCGACGTCGAGGTCGAGGTGCGCGGCGCCGGCAACGCCACCCGCCAGATCAACCACATCCTCCCGCCGGAGTTCCCCGCCGAGCGCCTGCTCGTGGTCGAGGTCTTCACGCCGTCCGGCAACTGGTCGAGCTACCCGCCGCACAAGCACGACGAGGACGAGCCGCCCGGCGAGGTCGTGCTCGAGGAGACCTACTACTTCCGCACGCCCGACCCGGCCGCCTTCGCCGTCCAGCGGCTCTACAGCCCCCGGCACGGGCTCGACCTGACCGAGACGGTCCGCGACGGCGACCTGATGCTCGTCCCCTACGGCTACCACACGACCGCGGCGGCGCACGGCTACGACCTCTACTACCTGAACGCCCTCGCCGGCGACCGCCGCTCGATGGCCAGCGCCGACGACCCGGCGCTCCACTGGGTGCGCGGAGCCTGGTCGAAGCTCGAGCCCGACCCGCGCGTGCCGCTCGTCCGGTGATCCGGCTCGCCAACGCCCCGGTCGGCTACGGCGCGTTCGAGCTGACCGTCGGGATCCTGCCGAACGTGCCCGGGCCGGACCAGGTGCTCGACGCGGTCGCGGCGGCGGGCTACGAGGGGATCGAGCTCGGGCCGCCGGGCTACCTCGGCACCCGCCACGAGCCTCCGCGCCCGGCTCGAACGGCGCGGTCTCGCGCTCGCAGGCGGCTTCGTCCAGATCCGCTTCGGCGACGCGGACGAGACGCTGGCGCCGCTCGACGAGACGCTGGAGCTGCTCGCCGCGGCCGGCGGGCAGGGCCGCCCGGTGCTCTCCGACGGCGCTCCCCGCGGCGCAGGTCTTCTGCGCTCGGCGACGGCGACCTCGACCTCGACGCCTTCTTCGCCGACCTCGGCGGCTACGACGGCTGGCTCGTCGTCGAGCAGGACTGGGTGCCCGGCGTCGACGAGGATCCCGCGCGCGCGATCGCCGACCAGGAGCGCAACCGGCGCCGGCTCGAGCGCTACGGATTCGCGCCGCCGCGAGTGAACCTGGCAGGAGAACCACCGAAATAGGGGCGAGTGAAGCGGCTCGCCGCCGGTAGGAAGCAGGTATGGAGTTCACGCCGCCGATCAGAGACCGCTTCACCTCGTCGCCTCAGCCGCTGCAGGAGCGCCTCGTCGGCGAGCAGGCCGAGGCCTGGCTCGCCGTCGGGCGAGCCGAGCGAGGCAGACCTGGCCTGGGAGGAGACGACGTTCCGTCGCCGCATCCTCGGCATCTGCGGCTTCGGCGCCGACGACGGGCTCGCGCTCGCCCTGCGGCCGGAGATCGACCTGCAGGACGCGATCGCGCTCGTCCGCCGGGGCTGCGAGCCCGCGACGGCCGCGCAGATCCTGCTCTAGCGTCCCGCGTCAGCAGTCGGGGCCGAGCTCGTCCGCGAGCGCGATCTGCTCGAGCTGGACGCCCGCCTCGCGCGCCTGCCCGAAGGTGACCGAGTTCTGCGGGTCGCCGTAGACGGGCGCGTGCCCGTCGACGGTCAGGCGCACGTCGACGTGCCCGTGCGCCGGCACGCAGAGCGTCATCGTCGCGTCGCCGACGTCCTCGGTCGCCGCGCCGGTGAGGACGCGTGCCCGCCGCCTCGATCCGCCAGGGGAACGGGCCCGCGTTCCCGGGTGTCCGCAGCCGCAGGGTCAGCGAGCGGACGCGCCCGGCGGTGTCCTGCGGCCGGGCGAAGACGCGGACCGTCGCGGGCCGCCCCGGCTTCGTCCAGCCGTCGTCGTAGAGCCCGCGCGTCAGCCACTCGGCGCGCCAGGGCTGCTCGGCCCGGATCAGGTAGAGGCCGCGGGTCTCGAGCTCGCGGTCGCCGGCGATCCGGAAGCGGGACTCCTCGGTCGACTGCACCGCGTACGGGGTCGGCGAGCGGTCGGCGACGCCCGTGCGCGGGTCGAACGAGAGCTGCGTCTTCGGGAAGGAGCTCGAGGTGACGTAGAAGCTGCCGCCGTCGATCAGGTCGCGGACGACCGAGGCGTTCCAGAACTCGACGTCCCACCAGTACGCGGTCCCCGCCCAGTAGTCGCCCGGCACCATCGGGTACGGCATCATCGTCACCCGGCCCGACGGCCCGACGGCGCGGTCGATCCAGTCGAAGACGACCCCCTGGTCGAGCGTCACCGGCCGCCCGCTCGTGCCGGTGACGTCGAGGAAGCGGACGAAGGCGGCGGCGGAGAGCGCGGGGAGCGCGGCGGCGGCGAGGGCGGCGACCGCGACGGCGACGACCCGGCGGGGGAGGAGCAGCGAGCCCTCGACGAAGAGCGCGGCGAGCACGACCGTGCCGGCGACGAGCAGCCACTGGGCGGCGCCCGCCGAGCCGGCCAGGTCGACGACCCGCTCGTAGGCGAGCGCGAGCGGCCGGTCGACGTTCAGCTTCTCGTAGGTCGGCAGGGGCAGCATCGCGAAGCCCGCGGCGACGACCCCGGTCGGGACGAGCAGCGCCCGGCGCGGCCACGGCGGGTCGACGAGCGCGGCGGCGGCCGCGACCAGCACCAGCGGGACGACGTAGAAGAGGTAGCGGCCGCTGACCTCGCCGGTGTAGCGGAGGTCGAAGGAGGCGACCTCGATCGCGACGAGCACGACCGCGGCGAGGGTCGTCGACGCGAAGGCGGTCGCCTCGGGCGAGCGCGGCGCGGCGAGGCGGGCGAGCGCCCAGGCGACGCCGACCAGGAAGGGCAGGATCGCGACCCCGAGCGCGACCGCGGCGAGGTGCTGGAGCGTCGCACCGGCGAGGCCCGGCGGCAGCACGTTCCCCTCTCCGGCCGCGCGGTAGGTGCCGAGCGCGCGGGCGAGCCCGCCCGTGAGCGCGAGCGCGGCGGCGCCGACGGCGACCAGGGCGTAGGCGCCGACGAGCACGCGGTGGCGCGCGAGCGTCCCGCGCAGGTCGCGGTCGGAGGCGGCGACGCCGGCGAGGGCCACCGCCAGGACCGCGAGCAGGACGAGGAACTGCGTCCGCGCCAGCACCGCGAGCCCGATCCCGAGCAGCGCGAGCAGGTCCCGCCGCGCCGACGGGGCCGCCAGCGCCCGCTGGATCCCCAGAGCCGCCCAGGCGAACGCCGGGTAGGCGACGACCTCGGTCAGGAGCAGCGACGCGTAGATCGACCACGGCAGCGCGATCGAGAGGACGGCGACGCCGAGCGAGAGGCGGTAGCGGCCGGTGACCCCGCGCGCGAGCAGGAAGACGGGCACGATCGCCGAGGCGAACAGGAAGGCGTTCAGCAGGTGCGCGCGGTGGAGCGCGTCGGGGACGAGCACGTCGCCGTGGTAGAGGGGCGCGATCAGCAGCGGGTAGAGCTGGTTCACGCTCGGGACGGGCAGCCCGTGGATCCGCGGCAGCGGCGAGCCGCTGCGGGCGATCGCGAGCGCGAGCCGCTCGTAGTAGAGCTCGTCCGACATCACGAACCAGTCCTTGACGCGGACGGTCGCCTGGCTCAGCGCCGCGCCCGCGGCGAGCCAGGCGACGGCGACGGGCAGCGCCGCGCGCAGGCGCGCGAGGGCGCGCGACCGCGCCGGGACCTCGCCAGTTGCTGTTGCGGCGTCCACCGAGACCACCCGGCGGCACGATAGCGGGCTAGAGCCGGAACTCCCCGCGCGCGACGACGACCGCCGAGCCGCCGACCGAGATGCGCTCGTCGTCGGCGGAGGCGAAGAGGGTCGAGGGCCGGCCGATCTCGGCGCCCTGCGAGATCTCGATCTGCGCGCCCGGCTCGATCCGCCCGTGCCGGACGAGGTGGAGCGCGAGCGGGCCCGCCGCGGAGCCCGTCGCGGGATCCTCGGCGACGCCGGCCGCCGGGTCGAACATGCGCGTCTTCCAGCGGCCGCCCGAGCCGGCGAAGCAGTTGACGCCGAGCGGGCCGAGCCGGGAGAGCTCCTTCTGGTCGGGCTCGAGCGCGGCGACGGCGTCCTCCGACCCGAGCGCGACGTAGACGTGCCGGACGCCGTTGTCGTAGACCTCGACGGGCAGCTCCGAGGCCTCGACTCCGACCGCGGCGAGCAGCTCGGCCTCGCGCTCGAACGGCTGCACGGTCGGATAGGGCTGCTCCATCGAGCCGTAGACGATCCGCGCCCCCTCCCGCTCGAGCCGCACGGGGACGACGCCGCGCCCGGTCTCGAGCCGGATCTCCGTCAGCTGCAGCGGCAGCCCGAGCACGAACGCCGCGCCGAGGGTCGGATGACCCGCGAAGGGCAGCTCGACCGCGGGAGTGAAGATCCGGATCCGCGCGTGCCCGTCGCCCTCCTTCGGGAGCACGAACACGGTCTCCGAGAAGTTGAGCTCGCGCGCGAGCCGCTGCATCAAGCCCTCCGGGACGTCGCGCGCGTCGGTGAAGACGCCGAGCTGGTTCCCCTCGAGCGGCGTGTCGGTGAAGACGTCGGCGACGACGTAGCGGAGCGTCTGCGGCACGCGGACGAGTCTAGAGGCCGGGGTGCCAGACGCCGGCGAGGATCAGCACGGCGGCCGCGGCGGCCAGGGCGGCGACGGCGGCGTTGACCGCGAGCGACAGCCGCACGGCGCGCGGCAGACGGCTCTGCGCGGCCGGGAGCGGGTCTCCGACCGGCGGCACGGTCTCCCGGCCCGCCACGCTCGCTGCGAGCGCGCGGACGATCAGCCGGTTCAGGCTCGTTCCCTCCGCGTCCGCGCGTGCCGAGAGCTCGGCGTGCAGGGTCTTCGGCATCCGCAGGAGCAGCCGGCCGCTCGAGGCGAACGCCGCCGGCTCCACGGCCGCCCGGCCGGCGGCCCGGGCTTCCTCGAGCAGCCGCAGCGCGACCGCCTCGGCCGCCGCGATCGCCTCCGCCGGGTCGTCTCCCTCGCCGACGCACTCCGGCGCGCCGTCGAGCCGCGCCGTCCAGCGCGCACCGCCGTCGTCAGTGGACGCGCAGGTGAGCACGAGGCCGCTCGCCCCTGTCTCCGGCGCCGCTTCCTGACCCCTCACCGTCGCCATCTGCCCCGAGGGTAGCGTTTCGTCGCGTTCGGCACAAAGCCGCCGGCGACTCCAGCGTCCGCCGCATCTTGACCATGGCACGGTCGAGCAGGCGCGACACCTGGGCCTGCGAGACGCCGAGCGCGGCGGCCACGTCCGCCTGGCTCCAGTCGAGGAAGAAGCGCAGCAGGACGAGCCGTCGCTCGCGCGGGCTCAGCGACCGCGCGGCGCGCGCGACCAGCGCCCGTGCGAGCATCGCCTCGTCGAGCTCGGTGTCGGCGCCCGCCAGGTCGTCGCGGAGCGGCAGCGGCCGCCGCGCCGTCTCGACCGCCCCGCCGGGGGCCGCCTCGTCGGCGACCCCGGCCTCGCGCGCGACGTCGCGCCAGGCCGGCTCGCGCCCGAGCGACGCGGCCAGCTCGCTCCGCACGAGCCGCAGCCGGGGAAGGTCCTCGTGGACGCGCCGGGGCAGCCTGATCGACCCCGCCCCGTCGCGCAGGTACCGGCGGATCTCCCCGTCGACGCAGCGCGCGACGTACGCCGCGAGCTCGCCCGGCCGCGCGGGATCGCGCCGGTCGACGGCCCGGACGAGCGCGAGCGCGCCGACCTGCACGAGATCCTCACGCCGCTCGCCCGAGCGGGCGAAGCGCCCCGCGATCGAGTCGACGAGCGGAAGATGCCCGATGATCAGGCGCTCCCGCTCCCCCTCCCCCGACGGCGCCACCGACGTCACCGGGGGATCGTAATACCTGCGGAATTGGAATGGAAGAGTTCCCGGACGCATTCTCCGCGTATCACTCGGCTCGGCTATTCGGGTATCTCTCTCGACAGAGAGATGGGGAACGAGCGGATCCGGCGCACGATGATCGTCCCGCTTGCGGTCGCCGCAGCCTGCGCGACGATGGCCGGAGCGCCCGCCGCGCGGGCAGACGACGGATTGCCGCCGGTGGCGCTTCCGGCCGCTCCGGAGGCTCCGGTCGCCCCGGCCGCGGTCGCCGCGCCTGCCGCGGCGACGGTTCCCGACCTTCCGGCCGCTCCGCCGGAGCCCGTAGCGCCTCCCGTGCCCGCTCCGGCGGTCGAGACGCCGGTGGTATCGCCGGTGGTATCAGCCTCCGAGGCACCTGCCCCGGCCGCCGACGGGCCCACCGGGACGCCGCAGCCCGACCGGTCGGAGCCGGACGCAGCTCCGGTCGAGCCGGCGCCGGATCCCGCGCCGCAAGCGGCCTTGCCGAGCGAGAGCGTCCCCTCGACGGCGGCCGCCGCCGCGCCGCAGGCGGAGCCGCAAGTCGTCGGTAATACCACGCACGGAAAACGCCGGCGATATTACCGATCCACAGCCGGTGATATCGCCACAGACACCTCCTCAGTCCTGGGTCTGGAACTGGAGCTGGAACTGTGACGAGGGCGCGCAGGCGCCGGCCGTACCTCCGGCCGGAGCCGACGCGACCGTCTGGGTCTGGAACTGGAACTGGAGCTGCGGCGACGCCGACCCGCCGGCGCTCTCGCTCCAGGACGTCACCGTCTGCGTCAGCTGCAATCTGGCGGTCTCCGTCCGGGTCGCGAGCCCCGGCGACTCGGGCCCGGTCACCCAGACCGTGGAGACCGTCGCCGCCGCCGCGGCCGTGAACACGGCTGCGACGCTGCAGGCGGTCGAGGTCGCGGCGCCCTCGCCGCCGCCCCCGCCGCCGCTCCCACCGGCGGCCTCCCCCGGCGGCGGTACCACCACCGCCGGTGGCGCCCGTGCTCCCGGCGGCGGAGACGGCCCTCGGAGCTCCCGCTCTGGTCGATTCCGATGGTTCCGGCGGCGCCGACCATGCCGGCCGTCGTCGCGCCCTCCATGCCGGCCGTCGTCGCGCCGTCCATACCCCTCGGGCCGTTCGGCTCGCCGCTCGCGACGAGCGCCGCCGGCGAGGCATGGTCGTCGGCGACCATCCTCGCCTCCTCGACCGCAACGGCCGCGTCGCGCACCTCGATCCGGCAGGTCGGGGGCGGGCGGCACGCCCGGGTCGAGCACAGCGTCGTCGTGCGGACCACGGTGCGCGCGCGGGCCTACGCCGCGACGCTCGCCCGGGTGCACGCGGGCGCCTCGCGCAGCGGGAAGACCGCGCGCTCGACGGGCTCGCCGCCGCAGCACGAGCCGCCGGCGGCGCCCGGCGGCCCGCCCGCGGCTCCTCCCACTCCTCTTCCCAGCTTGTCATCGGCCGGCTCCGCCCACGGCACGGGCACCACGCCGGCCGGCGTCGGGCTGCTGGCAGCGGCCGCCGCCGCAGCCGCACTCGACCTGATGCGGCGGGTCTTCCCCGTCCCCCGGCGCCTGCGCCGAGGGACGGGGCGGCGATCCGCCCGAGCGTCCCGGCTGAGGCCGTCGTCCCGTCCAACAGGGTCGCGTCCGCGACCCGGACTTCGACAGACACTCAGTCAGGAGGAACGATGCGTAAGCAACTTCTTGCGCTCGTGCTGGCGGCAACCGCAGCCCTGAGCGGCGGCGGCGTCGCCATGGCCGACTCGCCACCCGTCCAGGTGGCAGGTCAGACGGCCGCGACGTCGCAGCAAGCAGGAGCGGCGTCGAGCGCGACGCAGTCGAACCCGAGCAACACGAACATCTCGATCCGCGTGCTCAGCCCCGGCAACGACGGCGACGTCGCGCAGGTAAACAGCGTCGCGTCGTCGGCTGCCGCCGGCAACACGGGCTCGACGAACCAGTCGGCGGGCCAGTCCCAGGGCGCCGGCGGCGGCATCCAGTCGTCGCAGCAGAACGCCGGGACGAGCCAGCTCGCGGCGGCGCTCTCGGCCGCCCAGCAGGTCGGTGCGAGCAACACGAACGTGCCGGTTCGTGTGCTCAGCCCCGGCAACGCCGGTTCGGTCACGCAGACGAACTCGACCGGCTCCCGGGCAGACGCCGGCAACGCGGCGTCGACGGGCCAGACGAGCTCGCAGGACCAGGCGGGCTCGGGCTGTGAGTGCGGCGGCGGCGGCGGAATCCAGACCGCCGACCAGGGCGCGGCGACCGAGCAGGCCGCAGGCGCGCTCTCGACCGCCGATCAGGTCGATCCGTCGAACACGGCGGTCTCGGTCCGCGTGCTGAGCCCCGGCAACGACGGCTCCGTGACGCAGTCGAACACCGCAGCGTCGTCGGCGGCGGCCGGCAACACCGCGGGAACGTGGCAGGGCTCGTCGCAGACGCAGGCCGGTGCAAAGGGCTGCGGGTGCGAGGGCACGCCGGTCCAGCAGGCGCAGCAGCACGCGGGCACCGGCCAGGAGGCCGGCGCGCTCTCGGGTGCCGCGCAGGCGGAGCCCTCGAACGAGGCCTCGCCGGTGGGCGTCAAGAGCCACGGCGGTGCCGGCTCGGTCTCGCAGGAAAACGGCGTAGGCTCGTCGGCCACCTCGGGCAACCGGGCGGGGACCGGCCAGGCTGCGACCCAGAGCGACGGCTCCGGGAACGGCATCCAGATCGCCGGCCAGCAGGCCGCGACCGGGCAGGCCGCTCTCGCCGAGTCCGCAGCTCTCCAGTACGGCGCGTCGAACGACGCCTCGCCGGTCCGGGTCCTGAGCCCGGGCGGCGGCGGCAGCGTCTCGCAGTCGAACTCGGCGGCCTCGAGCGCCGCGGCGGGCAACGACGCCGCCACGACGCAGCGGGCCCGGCAGGACGAGAGCGGCGGCAGGTGCGGTTGCGACGGCCTCGGCATCCAGGCGCTCGGCCAGAAGGCCGGCACCGAGCAGGTCGCAGGCGCAGCGTCGGAAGCCGTGCAGCTGTTCCACCCGTCCGAGTGCGGCTGCGGTGGCAGCGGCTCGGGCAACGTCGCCTCGCCCGTCCGCGTCGGTAGCGGCGGCAGCGACGGCCACGTCAGGCAGGACAACTCCGTCGCCTCGTCGGCGACCGCGGGCAACCGCGCGTCGACCGGGCAGGACGGGTCGCAGCGGATCGGGGGCGGCGGCCTCGCGATCCAGGCGCTCGGCCAGGAGGCGGCGACCGGGCAGGCGGCGGAGGCCTTCTCTGCCGCCGCTGCAGTGGGGCGCGTCGAACGACGCGTCGCCGGTGCGCGTGCTCAGCCCGGGGGGCGGTGGCAGCGTCGCGCAGTCGAACACCGCGGCGTCGTCCGCGGCGTCCGGGAACGACGCCGCAACCCGGCAGCACGGCCGCCAGGAGATCGGCGGCGGCTGCGGGTGCGGCGGGACCGACCCGATCCAGGTGCTCGGGCAGTCCGCGGCGACGTGGCAGCTCGGCTGGGCCGCCTCGGCGGCGGCGCAGCTCCACCCGAGCAACGACGCCTCGCCGGTCCGCGTCTGGAGCCCGGGCTACGCGGGGCACGAGCGGCAGGCGAACGGCAGCGCGTCGAGCGGCACGTCCGCGAACCGCTCTGCGACCGGACAGGGAGGGTGGCAGACGAGCTGACACCGAGCCGGAGGAGGGGCCTCCGGGCCCCTCCTACCGGCTCTTGAGAGACGGCAAGGAGGGGAGTACGCTCCGAGACGGACAGGTTCCGACCGCTTCGAGGATGGAGGGGATGGCTCTGGGGGCGTGGAGCGGCTGTCTGCGGCTTTGCGTTCCGCTCGTCGCGGTTCTGGCCACCGCTGCGCCGGGGCGCCGCCGCGGGCCCCAAGCCCGACTCGGCGCCGTCGGCGGCGTTGCTCGCCCCCGACCCGAACCCGGCCGGCGCGGCCCCGGCCGCCGCCCGCGTGCCGGCTCCGGCCACGCTCCGGACGTCGGCGCCCTCGCCGCGACCCTCCCGGAGCGAGCCGATCGTGGTCGCGCCGCGCGTCGCGCCGACGAGCGCCCGAGCACCGGCGAGGCCCGCGAGGAAGGCGAAGCCGAAGCCCGAGCGGAAGCCGCCGACGACCTCGCCCGAAGCCGCGGCGACGAGAGCGCCGGCGCCGAGAGTCGCCTCACAGCCGACGATCCGCCGCGCCGCGCTGCCCCCGCCCGGCAGCCGGCGGTCGAGGCGGCCGGCGTCGGCTCCGGCGGCGCCGCCGCGCTGGGGCTGCTCGCGCTCGTCGTGTCGCTGTCGGCGCTCGGGACCGTCCTCGTCTGGAACCGCTCGCAGGCGGCGCTGCGATGAGGCGTGCGTCGCTCCTGCTCGCGCTCGCGCTCGGGATCGCCCTCGTTCCCGCCGCGACGGCGGCGGGTCCGACGATCACGTACACGGTGACCGGGACGGCGGGCGCCAACGGCTGGTACCGCAGCGACGTGACGGCGTCGCTCTCCGTGTCGGGCGCGACCGACTCGAACTGTCCGCTCGTCCGCACCTTCCACGCGAGCAGCGAGTCGCTCTCGTGCACCGCGACCGACGGCTCCTCCACCGTCACCTTCAACCTCCAGTTCAAGATCGACAAGGACGCGCCGAGCGTCTCGGGCGCCTCGCCCGACCGCGCCGCCGACAGCAACGGCTGGTACAACCACCCGGTCACCGTCGGCTTCGCCGGCAGTGACGCCGGGTCCGGGATCGGCTCCTGCAGCTCGGTCACCTTCAGCGGGCCCGACTCCGGCTCGGCCAGCCGTCAGCGGCACCTGCACCGACGTCGCGGGGAACGTCAGCGCCCCCTCCTCGTTCGCGCTCAAGTACGACGCGACGGCGCCGTCGGCGAGTGCCTCCGTCGCGCGCGCCCCGGACGCGAACGGCTGGTACAACCACGCGGTCGCCGTCTCCTTCAGCGGCTCGGACAGCGGCTCCGGCATCGGCTCGTGCTCCTCGGGAACGTCGTACAGCGGCCCGGACACGAGCGGCGCGACCGTTTCCGGGAGCTGCACCGACGCCGCCGGCAACAGCGGCTCGGCCTCGACGACGGTGCGCTACGACGCGACGCCGCCCGCGGTGACGGCCGCGCCCGACCGGGAGCCGAACGCGACCGGCTGGTACAACGCCCCCGTCACGTTCAGGTTCTCCGGCACGGACGCGCTCTCCGGCATCGCCGACTGCGACCAGCCGAAGGCCTACTCCGGCCCCGACTCGGGCACCGCCTCGGCCGCGGGCGCGTGCCGTGACAACGCGGGCAACGCGGCGACCGCGACGGCGACCCTCCGCTACGACTCGACCCCGCCGAAGCTGACGGACCTGGTCGTGCAGTTCAGCGTCGACGCCGCGACGCTCCGCTGGAAGCAACCGGCCGACACGGCCGACGTCGCGGTCACGCGCTCGCCGGGCCGCGCCGGGCCCGGCGCCACGACCGTCTACCACGGCCGCGCGCCCACCTTCCGCGACGCGCGCCTCCGCGCCGGCGTCGCCTACCGCTACACGCTGACGAGCCGCGACCAGGCCGGCAACAAGGCGACCGCCTCGTTGACGGCGAAGCTCCGCACCCTCTACGCGCCGGCGCCGAACGCCCGCGTCAAGGCGGGCGCCGTGCTGGCCTGGCTGCCGAAGGCGGGCGCCACCTACTACAACGTCCAGATCTTCCGGAACGGGCACAAGGTGCTGACGACCTGGACGCAGAAGCCGCGCCTGACGCTGCCGAAGCGGTGGCGGCTCGCCGGCAAGACGATCCGCCTCCAGAAGGGCCGCTACCGCTGGTACGTCTGGCCCGGCCTGGGGCGTTCCGCCGACCGGCGCTACGGCAAGCTCCTCGGCTCCAGCAGCTTCCGCGTCTAGGGACGTCCAACAGGTATCGAGCCTCCGGCTAGCGCTCGGCGCCGAGCAGCCTGCGCGTCAGCGGCGACGAGGTCAGGCCGTGGACGAGGATCGACAGGGCCACCGTCGAGAGCACGGCCCAGACCACCGCCGCCGACTCCGCCGCCGAGAAGACCGCGGCTCCGGCGACGATCGCGGCGTAGTTCAACGAGGCGACTCCCTTGACGCCGAACCACGAGACCCAGAGTCGTTCGCGGCTGCTGAGCCGGCTCGTCCCGAGCAGCGTCAGGTACGCGGTCAGCGGCCGCAGCACGAACACCGCCACGGGCGCGAGCGCGAGCCCCCAGGCGCCCGCGAGGTCGAAGTTCCCGAGCGCGAGCATCGAGCCGAAGATCAGGATCACGCTCAGCTCGGCGAAGTGGGAGAGCACCGACGCCCCGTCGTGCACCTCGCGGCGGTACTGCGCGTCGAGCTCGTGGCGGCGGAAGGCGATCCCGGCGACGAAGGCGGCGACGAAGCCGATCGCGCCGACCGCCTCCGCCGCGCCGAAGACGAGCAGCGCCGAGGCGAAGCCGACCCAGCGGTCGAACAGGGGCGAGAGGAACTCGCGCTCGCGCAGCTCGGAGGCGGCGCGCCCGATCGCGCGTCCGAGCAGCGCGCCGAGGGCGACCCCGACGACGACCCCGTAGACGAGACGCATCCCGCGCCCAGGCCCAGAGCGAGTCGCCACGCTCGATCGCGAGCCCGAGCAGGAGGAACGGCAGCGCCACCCCGTCGTTCAGGCCGGCCTCGCTCGTCAGCAGGAACTCCGGCTCGTCCTCGGGCTCCTCCTCCTCCTCGGGCGGCTCGACTCCGAGGTCGCCGGCGAGCACCGGGTCGGTCGGGGCGAGCGCGGCCCCGAGCGCGATCGCCGCGCCGAGGCCGAGCCCCATCAGCGTCCCGCCCCAGAGCGCGACGAGCGCGATCATCGCCGGCATCGCAACTGCCAGCATCCGGATCGTCAGCTGCCAGCCTTCGAACGTGGGCCTGCGCCGGATCCGCATCCCCGTCGCGAACAGGGCCAGCACGAGCGCAGCGTCCGTGACGATCTCGAGCACGTCGTGGTCGGCGCTCGGGCTGGCGAGCCGGCCGACGCCGCCGAACCGCACGACGACGCCGGCGCCGGCGCCCAGCACGAGGTAGAACATCGCCGCCGAGAACGCCCGCTCACGCGCGTGCGAGAGCGCCGCGATCCCGACGAAGAGGACGACGCCGAGGAAGAGGAACGCAAGCCCCGGCGGGTTGCCGAAGGGGATCGAGACCGGGTCGAGGGCGAAGAGCGGCACCGCGAAAACCTTTCCCTCCCGCTAACAGCCCGTACACAACCGCACGGCACCATCTCCTTGTGACGATTCGTCACATGCTCTCGATGCGACGACGGCGTCCCGCTGTGACGATTGGTCACATGCTCTCGATGCGGCAACGGCTCCACCTTGTGACGGTTTGTCACAAGCACTCGATGCGGTGGCGGCTCCGCCTTGTGACTATTCGTCACAAGGCCGCGCTCGCCGCCTCGGCGGGGCTGCTGCTGCTCGTCCCCGCCGCGGTCGCCTCCGCCCGCACGACGGCGACCGGGCTGCGGCAGATGCAGTGCTTCTCGCCGGACGTCCGCGCCTGCGGCAAGGCCCGCAACCTGCCGCGGCCGAGCGGGGTCGTCGCCTTCGGCCGCAGCGTCTACGTCCGCAACGGCGTCGGCTCGCTCGGCTCGCTCGGCGTCTTCGCCCGCAACACCCGCACCGGCCGCCTGACCCAGCAGCAGTGCGTCGCCCGTCAGGTGCGCACCTGCGTCCCCGGCCTCGGGCTCGAGACGCCGTCCGCGGTCGCGGTCAGCCCCGACGGCCGGAGCGTCTACGTCGCCGCCGCGAACGGCCGCTCGGTCGGCGTCTACGCCCGCTCCCGCACGACCGGCAAGCTGACCACGCGCGGCTCCGTCACCGGCATCGCGCGACCGCACGCGCTCGCCGTCAGCCCCGACGGCCGCAACCTCTACGTCGGCGGCGACCGGCTCTGGAGCTTCCGCCGCGCCGCCTCGGGCGCGCTCACCCTCACCGGCACGGTCGCGCAGGCGCAGGTGACCGCGCTCGCCGTCTCGCCCGACGGCACGACCGTCTACGCGGCCTCCGGCGGCGGCCGCCACGGCGCGCTCGCCGCCTACGCGCGCGAGCCCGACACCGGCGCGCTCACGCCCGAGACCCGGCTCGACTCGACGACCACGCCCGGGATCCAGCAGCCTGCGCAGCTCGTCGCCACGCGCGACGCCGTCTACCTGGCCGCCACGGTCTCGGGCGCGGTCACCCGCTACGACCCGGACCTCCGCCAGACGGGAATCGCCCGAGGGATGCCGACCGCCTTCGGGCTCGCCGTGACCCCGACCCGCCTCTACGTCGCCGACCGCGACGGGATCGCCGTGCTCGACGCGCGGCTCCGGCACCTCGGCACGTCCAGGCTCGCCCACGCGACCGGCGTCGCCGCCGTCGGCCGCAGCGTCTACGCGGTCTCGCGCGGGCGGATCACCGCGTTCGCCCGCACCGACCGCGGGTAGATTCTCGTGCCGTGTACGTCTACCTCGTCCGCCACGCGGAAGCGGCGCCGGGGAATCCCGACGCGCTCCGCCCGCTGACCACCGCAGGCCGAGCGGCCGCCGCCGCCCTCGGCGAGCGCCTGCGCGGCGAGACCCGCGTCGACGCGGTGCTGACGAGCCCGCTCCTGCGCGCCCGCGAGACCGGCGAGGCGATCGCAAGAGCCTTCGGGCTCGCCGCGGTGACGGTCGAGGAGCTCGCTCCCGGCGCGACGGACGCCGACCTGCTCGCAGCCGTCGACGGCCGCGGCGAGGTCGTCGTCGCCGTCTGCCACCAGCCCGACTGCGGCAGGATCGCCGCCGCCCTCGCCGGCGGCCCCGAGCCCCCGTTTCCGCCCGGCGCCTTCGTGCGCCTCGAGGTGGACGGCGGGTGACCTCCCGGAGGAGGCCACCCGCCGCGCGCCCGAGCTAGCGCTTCGTGACGGTGAACGAGCTCGAGCTCGTCGCCGTCCCGCCGGACGTCGCCACGGTGATCGGCCCGGACTTGGCGCCGTTCGGCACCGTCGCCCGATCCTGCGTGTCCGAGACGACCGAGAACGACGACGCTCCGGCCGTTGAACGCGACCGAGGTCGCGCCGGCGAAGCCGGAGCCGGTGATCGTCACCGCCGTCCCCGACTTGCCCGCTCGTCGGGCTGAACGACGTGATCGTCGGCGCCGAGCGCGGTCGACGTGACCGTGAAGAGCGCCGAGCTCGTGCCCGTCCCGGCGGACGTCGTGACCGAGATCGGCCCGCTCGTCGCGCCGCCCGGCACCGTCGCCGAGATCTGCGTCGCCGAGACGACCGTGAAGGACGCCGACGTGCCGTTGAACCGCACCGAGCTCGCCCCCGTGAAGTTCGAGCCCGAGATCGTCACCGCCGTCCCCGACGGGCCCGCTCGTCGGCGAGAACGACGAGACGACCGGCGCCTGCGCGACCGAGGTGACGGTGAAGCTCCCGGAGCTCGTGCCCGTGCCGGCGGACGTCGTCACCGAGATCGGCCCGCTCGTCGCGCCGCCCGGCACCGTCGCCGAGATCTGCGACGCCGAGACGACCGTGAAGGACGCCGACGTGCCGTTGAACGCACCGAGCTCGCGCCCGGTGAAGTTCGAGCCCGAGATCGTCACCGCCGTCCCCGGCGGCCCGCTCGTCGGCGAGAACGACGAGACGGCCGGCGCCTGCGCCTGCGTCGTGCCGCAGGAGGGGAACGAGAAGTGCCCGATCCGGGTCCTCCAGTCGTCCGTCGCGAGCGAGGTCGGCTGCGTGGCGTAGTACTCGTTCGTGTACCAGAAGGTGCAGCCGTCCGGGTCGATCGTCATCGCGCTGTAGTCGCCCCAGCGGCTGTTCGTCGAGCCGTCGGAGAAGCTGCAGCACTGGCTCCCGGAGCCCTCGACCAGCGACGTCTCGCTCTGCCCGAGCGTGCCCGCCGGGTCGCCCGCGAGCCTGCCCGCGTAGCGGATCGCCGGGTACAGCGTCGAGTCGGAGACGCTGTAGCCGATCGCCATGTCGCCGCTCCGGTCGACGGCCAGGCTCGGCATGAAGCGGTTGCGCGAGTCCGGCGACCAGGTCGACTGCTGCGCCGGCGAGGAGGCGATCTGCCCGCCCGTGACCGGCAGCTCGTACCAGCGCACCTGCGCGCGGTTCGGCGTCCCGCCCGAGCCGACCGTGTGCGTCAGCCAGAGCGACTCGCGCCCGTTCAGGTTCGTGTACTGGTTCTGCATCATCAGCCGGTAGCTGAGCGTGTCGATCGGCGTTGCCCCCCTGCGCCGGCACGGTGCCCGGCCCGACGTTGAAGGTCGCGATCGGCACGTTCGTCGGCCCCGTCAGGCTCGAGCTCGACGGGCTCGCCCAGTCGACGTGGAACTTCCAGACCCGGATCGCGTAGGCGCCGTAGATCGAGGCGAAGTAGTTCGGCGCGCCGGCCGGCGGCGCGCCCGTGACCGTGCGCATGTTGCTCGGCAGCAGGCTGAAGACCGTCACCCCGCCGATCGTGCGCGGCAGCGAGAAGGTGACGCTCGTCGGCGGTCTGGCCCGCCTCCATCCGCTGGCGGTCGAACGCCCACACCTGGACGTGCTGGAACGAGCCCGAGCCCGTGGTCGAGAAGACGTTGGCCGACATGTAGATGCCGTCCGGCCAGACGCCGAGCTTCGGGTAGTCGGGCAGCGAGCCGCCCGTCGAGGTCTGCCAGGCGTAGAAGTGCCAGCCGCCCGAGACCGGGTCGCCGGAGGCCGACACGGCCATGCACTCGTACATGGCGCCGGAGCTGAAGTTCGACCAGGCGAAGTCGCTGATGATCCAGCGGTCGCCGATCGGGTCGTAGACCACGACCGGGTCGCCCTGGTTGGAGTCGTCGCACGGGCGTGCCCGTCGCGGCCTGGCTGAACAAGCTGTCGAACGTGATCGCGGCGATGCGGTTGCCGGTCGACTTGTCGAAGATGCCGATCGACGTGTTCACGGTCTGGATGTAGTGGCTCGGGCCGACGTCGCCGTTCGTGTCGGGCGGCCAGCCTGCGCCGAGGCGGAGTAGTTGAGGCCCTCGAAGGACGTGGAGGTCGGCGCGGGCGCGGCCGCGGCCGCGGTCTGGACGACGGGTCGCCGTTCTGCGCGGCCGGCGGTGCGTCGTTCGGAGAGCGCGGCTCCGGCCGCTCCTCGCTGCGGACGACGTTGCCCCCGGGGATGCGGCGGAGATCGCCCCGGAAGTGCGTCGGCGTGACGGCGTGGCCCTGGCCCTGCGCGGCCTGGGCGGGCGGACCGGCGGCGTCGGCCGGACGGGCGCTGCCCCCGGCGAACGCGACGGCGACCACGAGCGCCACCGTCGAGGCGACGGCGATCAGGACGCCGAGACCCCGTTTCTGCATGTGCCCTCCTCGTGACTGCGGTTACAAGAGGGACGCAGCGTAGAGCCGATCGCCTCCCCCCGCAATCCCCGCTTTCCAGCATCTAGTCTGGGGCCGTGACGGAAGCGGTCTCGGTGCGCGGTCTGCGCAAGGCCTACGGCTCGCACGAGGCCGTCCGCGGCATCGACTTCGAGATCGGCGCCGGCGAGGTCTTCGGCCTGCTCGGGCCGAACGGCGCCGGCAAGACGACGACCGTCGAGATCCTCGAGGGCTACCGCCACCGCGACGAGGGCGAGGTGACCGTGCTCGGCGAGGACCCCGCGAAGGCGAGCCGCGCCTTCCGGGAGCGCGTCGGCGTCGTGCTCCAGTCCTCCTCGCTCTACCCGCTCCTGAGCGTGCGCGAGCACCTGGCCGTCTTCGCCGGCTACTACAGCCGCCCGCGCGACGTCGACGAGGTCGTCGAGCTCGTCGGCCTGCGCGAGAAGGCCGACGCCCGCGTCCGCACGCTCTCGGGCGGGCAGAAGCGCCGCCTCGACCTCGGCCTCGCGCTCGTCGGCGACCCGGAGCTGATCTTCCTCGACGAGCCGACGACCGGCTTCGACCCGGCCGCCCGCCGCCACGCCTGGGAGACGGTCCGCAACCTCCGCTCGCTCGGGAAGACGATCCTGCTGACGACCCACTACCTCGACGAGGCCGAGCAGCTCGCCGACCGCGTCGCCGTCCTCCGCGAGGGCCGGATCGTCAGCGTCGGCCGCCCCTCCGAGCTGACCGGCGGCACCGTCGAGACCGAGATCCGCTACCGCGAGGACGGCGAGGACGTCGTCGTCCGCACGACCGAGCCGACGCGGTTGCTGCACGAGCTGACCGCCGAGGCCGTCGCCGCCGGCCACGAGCTCGAGAGCCTCGAGGTGCGCCGTCCCGACCCTCGAGGAGGTCTACCTGGCCCTGACCGCCGACGAGGCCGGCGAGTGAGGCTCTTCCTGCACGAGCTCCGGGCCGAGCAGCGGATCTTCTGGCGCAACCGCGAGGCCGCGATCTTCACCTTCCTGCTGCCGATCGTCTTCTTCCTGATGTTCGGCGCCATCTACGGCAGCGACAGGATCGAGAACCGCTACCAGGGCGCCGCCTACCTGGAGGCCGGGATGATCGGCTACGGCGTCGCCGCGACCGCCTTCGCCGGCCTCGCGATCACGCTCGTGATCCGCCGCGAGAGCGGGATCCTCAAGCGCGTCCGCGCGACGCCGCTGCCCCCCGGCGCCTACATCGCCGCCGTGCTCGGCTCGACCCTGGTCGTCTTCTCGCTGCAGACGCTCGTGATCGTCGTGCTCGGCCGCGTCCTCTTCGGCGTCGGCTTCCCGCAGCTGCCGCTCTCGCTGATCCTGGCGCTCCTGCTCGGGGCCGCCACCTTCGCGGCGCTCGGGCTCGCGATCACCGCCGTCGTCCGCTCGGCCGAGGGCTCCTCGGCGGTGATCAACATGGTCTACCTGCCGATGGCGATCATCTCGGGCACCTTCTTCTCGCCGCACAGCTACCCGGGCTTCCTGCAGGGGATCGCCGACGTGCTGCCGCTCACCTACTTCACGAAGCTGGCGCGCGGGATCATGCTCGACGACCAGACGATCTGGTCGCAGCCCGGCTCGGTCGGCGCGGTCGCGGCCTGGGGCATCGTCGGCGTGGTCGCCGCGGTGCGCGGCTTCCGCTGGCAGCCGCGCGAGTCCTGAGCGGTTAGGGTCGGCCGGGAGCGGAAACCTCTCGGGGATGAACGTCGAACCCCCGATCGCGTTCGCCGCCGAGGTCGGCGACCCGCCCGCACTCGAGATCCGGGTCAACTTCGGGATCGTCGCCGGCCGCGAGGCGACCCCGGCCGAGATCGAGGAGCTGGCCCGGGCGCTGCTGACGCTCGTCGAGGACGTCTCGATCGTCTCGGAGCAGCACTACGAGGTCGGCCGCGACCACGAGGCGACGGTGCACCAGGTGAAGGTCGAGGTCGCCCGCGGCGGCCTGGCCGAGGATCCGGGCGTCGCCGACGCGCTGACGGCGCAGCTCGTCGAGACCGCCGGCCGCTGGGCGCAGGCCTGCGCGGACGAGCGGCGCGCGACGCTGTAGAGACCCGGCGGCGGAGAGCCCGGCGCGCTACCGCGACTCGACGCGCTGCTCGATCGCGTCGAGCGTCTTCTCGGCCTGGCGCTGCGCGACGGGCTCGAGCAGCCTCTCGGCCGGCGCGAGCATGCCGTGGAAGCTCAGCTCGGCGACGAAGCGGACGAGCGTCCCGCCCGGGGCCTCGGTCAGCCGGAAGCTCGACTCGACCGTGGCGCCGCCCATCGGCCCGCCCCCCTTCGAGTGCAGGCGGGCGAACTCGGGCGGCCGCTTCTCGACCACCTCGAACGAGAGCTTCAGCGGCTTCGAGAGCGGCAGCGGCGGCTTGACGACGACGTCCCAGTGGTCGGCGTCGTGGGCCTCGTAGCTCTCGACGAGCGGCACGGTCTGGACGACGACGGACGGGTCGGTCAGGGCGGCGAACACCTCGTCGCGCGTCGCCTCGACCACGCGCTCGCCCTCGACCCGCACGCTCATGCAGGCAGGCTAGACGATCGGGCTACGCGGAGGCGGCGAGCCGCGCTGCGCGCGCCAGCTGCGCACGAGGTCGATCACGAACCAGTCGTCGGCCGGGTCGACCTCGGGCGGCGGGATCACCTCGACGGCGCCGTCCTCGGCCGTGTAGGCGATGCAGCGCCGCTCGCGCAGGAAGGCGACGAGCGCGTCGGGTTCGTGGGTGGGGGCCGCAAGTCGCATCCGAGGGGTACCGGTGTCCTCATCGTCCGAAACGGGGAGCCGGACCATCCCCCGGACGAGCGGGAAGCTCGGTCGATACGTGGTCGGTCGACACCCGTTGCGCTCCCGCTGGTCGACGAAGAAGCGCCGCGCCCAGAGGGCGACGTAGACGAGCGCGACCAGGACGGGCACCTCGATCAGCGGGCCGACGACGCCGGCGAGCGCCTGGCCCGACTCGGCGCCGAAGACGCCGACCGCGACCGCGATCGCGAGCTCGAAGTCGTTCGAGGCGACGGTGAACGAGAGGCTCGCGGTCTGCGGATAGGGGAAGTCGAGCAGCCGCCCCGCCGCGAAGCCGGCCGTCCACATCAGCGCGAAGTAGGCGAGCAGCGGCAGCGCGATCCGGGCGACGTCCTGCGGCCGGGCCGTGATCGAGTCGCCCTGGATCGCGAAGAGCAGCACGATCGTGAAGAGGAGGCCGTAGAGCGTGATCGGCGCGATCCGGGGCACGAACCGCGTCTCGAACCAGTCGCGGCCCCGGCGGCGCAGGCCGATCCGGCGGGTCAGGTAGCCGGCGGTCAGCGGAATCCCGAGGAAGATCAGCACGGTGCGCGCGACCTCCCAGATCCCGACCTCGAAGCCCTGCGTGTCGAGGCCGAGCCAGCCCGGGAGGACGGTCAGGTAGAACCAGCCGAGCAGCGAGTAGGCGACGACCTGGAAGAGCGCGTTGAAGACGACGAGCACGGCCGCGCGGTCGCGGTCGCCGCGGGCGATGTCGTTCCAGATCAGCACCATCGCGATGCAGCGGGCGAGCCCGACGACGATCACGCCGGTGCGGTAGGCGGGCTGGTCGGGCAGGAGCAGCCAGGCGAGCGCGAACATCAGCGCCGGGCCGACGAGCCAGGAGAGGACGAGCGAGACGCCGAAGAACCGGCGGTTCGAGACGCCGTCGTGGCTGATCCTGCCGAGCTCCTCGTAGCGGACCTTGGTCAGGACGGGGTACATCATCAGCAGCAGGCCGGCGGCGATCGGCAGGCTGACGGTGCCGACGCGGAGCCTGTCGAGGCCGTCGTTCAGGCTCGGGACGAGCGTGCCGAGCCCGAGCCCGACGCCCATCGCGAGGCCGATCCAGAGCGGCAGCAAGCGGTCGAGCGCCGAGAGCCGGCGCAGGACCGCGGCCTCAGGCACGGACATCGGCATCCTCCTCGAGCTCGGCGAGCAGGGCCTCGACGCGGGCGGCGATCTCGTCGCGGAGCTCGCGCACGCGCTCGAGCGGCTCGTGTTTCGGGTCCGGCAGCTGCCAGCTCACGTAGCGCGTGCCGGGGACGACGGGGCAGGCGTCGTCGCAGGTCGCGACGACGACGTCCGCCCAGGCGACCGCCTCGTCGTCGAGCAGGCGCGGGACGTGGTCGGAGGCGTCGATGCCGAGCTCGGCGAGCGCCTCGAGCACCTGCGGGTGGGCGTGCTCGCCCGGGGCGCTGCCGGCCGAGCGGGCCTGGTGGCGGCCGGCGGCGGCCGCGGCGAAGAGGCGCTCGGCGAGGACGGAGCGGCCGCTGTTCGCGACGCAGACGAAGAGGACGTTCACCCGACGACCTCGCTGCGGCGCTCGAGCAGGAGGACGTCGCGCCAGACGCCGTGCAGCTTCCCGAGCCGTCTGCGGCGGCCGACGACCTCGAAGCCGGCGCGGGCGTGCAGCCGCAGGCTCGCCTCGTTCTCGGGGAAGATCCCGGTCTGGATCGTCCAGATGCCCGCGGCCTCGGTCGAGGCGACGAGCCGCTCGAGCAGGGCGAGGCCGACGCCGTCGCCGCGCGCGCGCTCGTCCACGTAGACGCTGTTCTCGACGACGCCGCCGTAGACGCGGCGGTCGGAGACGGGCCCGACGGCGACCCAGCCGACGACCTCGCCGTCGCGGAGCGCGACGAAGCGGTGCTCGTCGAGGTGGGCCGCGTCCCAGCGCTCCCAGGCGGGCACCTCGGTCTCGAAGGTGGCGTCGCCGGTCGCGATCCCGTCGGCGTAGATGCGGGCGGCCTCGGGCCAGTGCTCCGGCCGGAGGCCGGCGATCGAGACGCGGCCCGCGCCGACCGCCATCAGCAGCAGCCGGCCTTCGCCGCGGGCTGGATCACCGGCAGGCCCTTCCCCGCCGGGTCGCTCGTCTTCACCGCCCGGACGATCGCGCCGTGCATGCCGTCTGCGACCTCGTGCGTGAACTCGACCGAGACCTGCTCGAAGCCCGCTGCGTCGAGCCCTGCCTCGTACTCGCTCTTCGAGAGCGCGCCCGCGATGCAGCCGACGTAGGAGCCGCGAGCTGCGCGATCCGCCGCCGTCAGGCGATCCTCGGCGACGACGTCGCTGATCCCGATCCTCCCGCCGGGCCGCGTCACGCGCGCGATCTCGGCCAGCACCGCGGGCTTGTCGACGGAGAGGTTGATCACGCAGTTCGAGATCACGACGTCGACGGAGGCCGCCGGCAGCGGGATCCGCTCGATCTCGCCCTTGAGGAAGTGGACGTTGCGGGCGCCCGCCTCACGCGCGTTCCGGCGGGCGAGCGCGAGCATCTCGTCGGTCATGTCGAGCCCGTAGACGGTGCCGTCCGGGCCGACGCGCCCGGCCGAGAGCAGCACGTCGATGCCGCCGCCGGAGCCGAGGTCGAGCACGGTCTCGCCCTCGCGCAGCTCGGCGACCGCGACCGGGTTGCCGCAGCCGAGCGACGCCAGCACGGCGGCGTCGGGCAGCTCGCCGCGCTGCTCGGCGTCGTAGAGCAGCTCGCCGAATCTCGCCTCGGCGGCGGCCTGCTCCTCCGAGCAGCAGGCGCCGCTGCCGCACCCGCCCGGGCTCTCGTCGACCGCGCGCGCCGACTCGGCGTACCGCCGGCGCACCTCCTCGCGCAGCTCGTCTGCAGTCGTGGACATCAGCAGCACGCTCCCTTCAGGTCGGCGACCGCGGCGAGCTTCTCGACGGCGTCCCGCCTGAGCGAGAAGTACGCCCAGCGGCCGCGCTGCTCGCGCTCGATCAGCCCCGCCTCGGTCAGCTTCTTCAGGTGATGGCTGACGGTCGGCTGCGCGAGCCCGAGCAGCGGCTCGAGCTCGCACGCGCAGACGGCGCCGTCGGCGTTCGCGAGGCGGTTGGCGATCTTGACGCGGGCGGGGTCGCCGAGCGCCCGGAAGAGCGCCGCGGTCGCGTCGGCCTCGGCGTCCGAGAGCGTGGCCGCGGTCACGGGCGCGCAGCAGGCGATCGGGTCCGTCACGGTCGTATTCATGGCCGTCAATATATCGACGGCCATCGATCTGTCAAGCCCTGCCCCTGCACCGCCTGGTTTCGACTGCGTTGCGAGTCGGAGCGTCAATCGTCGTCGACACGTCGCTGCTCCTTCCAGGCTTGCTCTCGTGCCTGCGAGCGGCCGCACGGGCGGGCGCTTCTCGCTCGGTTCGGACGGGCGCTCACGCTGCACGAGCGGACGCTCGGGGAGGAGCCGCCAGCTTCTCGAACCGCGGCCGCGCACCTCGTGGCGAGCTCAAGGGGCTTTCGCTCGAAGCTGGATTTCCACCCCCGTAGCCAGTGGCTGGAGCAGCGGCAGACACTAGTTTAGTTGGATTTTTAACTCTGATTAGTGAAGTTCTCTGGTTCAGTTTTTGTCCTTGCTTATTGAACTAACGTGCTAGAGTAGCGTTCGATGATGTCCGAGCGGGACGACCTCACTGAGGGGATCCACCACGTACTGCGGCTCCGCCGGCTGGAGGAGAGCGCTGATCCCGATGTCCGCGCGGCTCTGGTCGAGGCGCGCGAATTCATCGAACGCACTCTCGGCTCCACTGTCCGGCCGGCGACAGCGGCACGGCTTCTCGGAGTGAGTCAGACGGCGCTCAAGCGCTGGCTTGACCGACGTGACGTTGCGTCCGTGCTGACCCCCGAGGGGCGCCGCGAAATACCGCTTCCTGAGCTTCTCGATCTTCTCGAGGAAGCTGAGCGCCTCGACGTTGCAGAAGCCAGCCGCCCGCTGGCCGCCGTGGTGCGCGAGCGCCGCCGCAAGGCCGCAGAGAGCGTCGACCTTGAACGGCTGTTGCCGCGACGGCGCCGCCGGACTCATCGCGTGCCCGAACTCCACGCCCTCGCCTACCATCGGCTCGTCGCCGAACGACTGGACGAGCAGACCGTCGGTCGAGCGCGGCGGCGCCTGGCGAGCTGGAGCGCGAGTGGCCGCATCAACTCCCGCTGGGCGAGCGAGTGGGAGGACGTGCTTGCGCAGCCGCTACCGCGGATCGCAAGGACGATCTCAGCCGATACTCCGCACGCGCGAGAGCTTCGGCAGAGCTCCCCGTTCACCGGGGAACTGAGCGAGCACGAGCGCCGAGAGCTGGTCGAGGCGGTCGAGCGGCGAGCCTTCGCGTGAGGCGCGAGGACTTCGAGCACGTCGTGCGGGCCTCGGCTGACATCGTCAACGATGAGATCGTGGTCATCGGAAGCCAGGCGATTCACGGTCAGTACCGTGATCCGCCGGAGGCGCTGCTGATGTCTCGCGAACTCGACGTCTATCCGAAGACGGCCCCAGAGCGGGCAGGGGAGATCGACGGCGCGATCGGGGACGGATCGCTCTTCGACAGGACGTATGGGTACTACGCATACGGCGTCGGCCCGGAGACGCCCGTAGCGCCCGCCGGATGGGAGAATCGCCTCGTTCGTATCGAAGTGCCGGGCCACAAGCGTGGCTCGACGGTCGTCGCCTGGTGCATGGAGATACACGATCTCGTGCTCTCGAAGCTCGCAGCAGGACGCCCGCACGACCTCGACTTCTCGCTCGAGGCGATCCGCGCGGAGCTCGTCGATCGAGAGCAGCTCCGGCTCGGAGTTGCGCTGATGCCCGAGACTCACAAGGGGATCGCCGCGGAACACCTGAACGGGCTCATCGCTCGGATCGATGGCGCCAAGTGAAGGGGAGAAGCGGCGATGCGGCCGGAAGAGCAACGCGAACTTCTGCCTCGTAGCCCGAAGCGCGCGGTGCGCCAGAGATGTCCGGGATACACTGCCCCAGAGAGAACAGCCCACGAAGTGGAGGAAGTTCCCGGGGACGCCTCTCTCACGAAGTTCCTGCAAACGCCGGCTTTCCGCCCCCGTAGCTCAGTGGATAGAGCAGCGGTTTCCTAAACCGCGTGCGCAAGTTCGATTCTTGCCGGGGGCACTTACGCCTGTTCATTTCATGATGCGGGTTCTGCCGATGTGCAGCGGCGCTCGCAGTCGACCGAAGCCGGCGCGCATTCGCAACCTTGCCGAGGCAGGACATCAAGCCGCCACGTCCGAGCCCCTCCAAGCGACGGCCGGGAGGAGCACGGCCCCGACGAGGACGACTCGACGCCGGCTCGCGGTCCGCTCGCCGACGCGTGCGCCGGCGGGAGTCCCGGTTCACGCGCCCCAACTCGAACGGATTGCGATTTGTAATCGCGAATAGCGCAAGCGTACGATGTATCGCAAGAGGGCTTGAGGGGCCCCCTGGGAGAGGGGATGGTGCGCAGGACTGGCGGCCCGGTTTCTGGACGCATGTCCCCTCTCCTTCCTCATGGAGCAGCCCGAGGGCTCCGGAGCGATCCGAGGAAGGACGGCGCGGACGAGCCGGCGCGTCGCTCGTCCCGCCGGTTCCTAGGCGGCGGGCGAGGTCGCTGCCTGCCTGGGCGCCCCCGGCCCGGAACGCGCGGGCGCGGAGCCGCGCCGCCGCGCCTACTCTGGTCTCGATGGACGCAGGCGCCGACGGCACTGCTGCTCCGCCGCCCTACCGCAGCCGGCGGCCGCTCTGGCTGCTTCGGCTCGGGATCGTCGCCTTCGTCGTCGCCTACTTCCTCTCGCCGGACGGGCTCCAGGTCTGGGTGCCCGTCTGGCTGCCGTTCCTCGCCGCGCTCGGCGTCGAGCTGCACTTCCTCGTCCAGGGGCTGCGGGCAGGCGGCGCCGCGCGTGCGGGGCGGCGGCGGGCCGGGGCCGCAGCCGCGCGACCTCGCAGACCTCGGCTGGCAGGCCCGGACGGTCGAGGTGCCCTACGGCGACGCGACGCTCGAGCTCCACTGCGGCGCGATGGACGCGCAGGAGCTCGCGGCCTGGGTCGAGCGGAACGCCGAGGAGCTCGCGGCGCTCGGGCCGGGACGGCACGAGCTGGGCCCGGTCGAGCCCGGCGGCGGCGTGCGGACCTGGCGGCCGCCGCCTCCTGCCGCGCCCGCCTCGCGGATCCAGGACTGGCTCGTGCCCGCGGTGGTCGTGCTCGGGCTGGCGGCGCTCCTCGTCGCGGCGACGAACCGGCGGCAGGGCTGGAGCTCGCTCGACGCCGGGGCGCAGGCGGCGGCGACGCGGCTCGTCTCCACGCAGGCCGGCCGGATCGCGGGGCACCGGGCCGAGGTCGTCTGCGACGAGCAGGGAGCGAAGGTGGGCTACGTCCAGGACGCGGACGGCCTCGCCGAGGTGGGCGGCCGGCGGGCCTGGCTGACGCCGTCGATCTGCGTCACGCTCTACCGGCTCGACGAGGGGCACCGCGTGCCGGACGGGATCGCGGGGCGCGCGATCGCCGTGCTCGCGCACGAGGCCTGGCACCTGCGCGGCGTCGCGGACGAGGGGGTCGCGGACTGCTACGCGTTCCAGACGGGCGTCGAGCTCGGGCGGCGGCTCGGCCTCTCCGAAGGGAGGGCCTCCGAGCTGATGCGCTCGCAGCTCGCCGACAACCGCGCCGTCGCCAACGCGGCCTATCGCGTGCCGGACGGCTGCACGGACGGCGGCCGCTACGACCTCGATGCCTCCACGAGCCGCTTTCCCTGAGCCGAGCTAGCCCCGAGTCGAGCTAGCATCGGGCCGTGGCGCCTCTCCTCGGAGCGATCGCGGACGACGTCACCGGCGCGACCGACCTCTGCAACACGCTCGTCCGCGGGGGGATGCGGACGGTGCAGACGATGGGCGTCGCACGCGACGTCGAGCTGCCCGAGGTGGACGCGGTCGTGGTCGGGCTGAAGTCGCGGACGGCACCGGTCGCCGAGGCGGTCGCCGGCTCGACCGAGGCGCTCGCGTGGCTCCGCGAGCTCGGCGCGAGCCGGTTCTTCTTCAAGGTCTGCTCCACCTTCGACTCGACCGCCGAGGGGAACATCGGGCCGGTCGCGGACGCGCTCCTCGACGCGCTCGGGTCGGAGCTGACGCTCGTCTGCCCCGCCTTCCCGGCGAACGGGCGAACCGTCTACCAGGGCCACCTCTTCGTCGGCGACCGGCTGCTCTCGGAGTCGTCGATGGCCCACCACCCGCTGACGCCGATGACCGACTCCGACCTCGTCCGCGTGCTCGGCGCCCAGACCTCGCGGCCGGTCGGGCTCGTCCCGCTCGCCGTCGTCCGCGCGGGGGCCGAGGCGATCGGGCGGCGACTCGAGGAGCTGCGACGGGCGGGCGTCGCGCATGCGATCGCCGACGCGGTCGCCGACGACGACCTGCGCGCGCTCGGGGCCGCGGGCGCCGAGCTGCCGCTCCTCACCGGCGGCTCGGGGCTCGCGCTCGGGCTGCCCGAGAGCTTCCGCCGGCTCGGTCTGCTGCCGGAGCGCTCGCCCGGCGCCGAGGCCGCCCCGCCGCGCGGCCCGGCGGTCGTGCTCGCAGGCAGCTGCTCGGCGGCGACGCGGGAGCAGGTGCGCCGCATGGCCGCCCGCTTCCCCGCGATCAGGGTGGACGCCCTCGACGGCGACCTCGAGTCGCTCGCCGCGGCGGCGACCGCGGCGCTCGCGGACGGGCCGGTGCTCGTCTACTCGACGGCGGAGCCCGACGAGGTCGCGCGCGTCCAGGCGCGGCTCGGCGCGGCCCGGGCCGGCGACCTCGTCGAGTCGGCGCTCGGCGAGCTGGCGTCGCGGCTCGTCGACGCGGGAGCGCGGACGCTCGTCGTCGCGGGCGGCGAGACCTCGGGCGCCGTCCTGCGCGCGCTCGGGATCCGCGCGCTCGCCGTCGGGCCCGAGATCGCGCCGGGCGTCCCCTGGATGCGCTCGCTCGGCGAGCCCGCGCTCGCGCTCGCCCTCAAGTCGGGGAACTTCGGCGGGCCCGACTTCTTCCTCGAGGCACTGGAGGCGGCATGAACGAGCACGAGCTCCGGCAGGCGATCGCGGCGCAGGCGCGCTCGCTGCACGCGCGCGGGCTCTCGCCGGGCACCTCCGGCAACCTCAGCGTCCGGGTCGAGGACGGCTTCCTGATGACGCCGACCGGCTCGTCGTTCGGGACGCTCGACCCGGCGCGGCTCTCGCGGCTCGACGCCGGCGGGGCGCACACGGGCGGCGACCCGCCGACCAAGGAGAGCTTCCTGCACCTGGCCGTCTACGGCGAGCGACCGGAGGCGCGGGCGATCGTGCACCTGCACTCGACCCACGCCGTCGCCGCCGCCTGCCTCGCCGACGCCGACCCGGACGACGTCCTGCCGCCGCTGACGCCCTACTACGCGATGCGGGTCGGGCGGCTGCCGCTCGTGCCCTACGGGCGCCCCGGCGACCCCGCGCTCGTCGAGGCCGTGCGGGCGCGGGCACGCGAGAGCCACGCGCTGCTGCTCGCAAACCACGGGCCGCTCGTCGCCGGGCCGACGCTCGAGGCGGCCGCGAGCGCGATCGAGGAGCTGGAGGAGACGGCGAAGCTCGTCTTCCTGCTGCGCGGCCTGCCGACGCGGCTCCTGACCGCGGCTCAGCTCGCGGAGCTGCGGCCGCCCGCCTGAGCGAGCAGCTCGGCCGCGCGCTCGACGCCGAGCCGCGGGCTCGACAGCACCGGGACCGGGCGCTCCGCCTCGGGCAGCGCGTCGACGACGCGCGCCATCGAGGCCTGTGCGAGGACGACGACGTCGACGCCGGCCGAGAGCTCCGCCAGCCCCTCGCGGACGAGCGCGTCGTGCCGGTCGCGGTCGCCCGCCTGCAGCGCCTCGAACGCGCCGTCGCAGAGGCGCGAGACGACCTCGACGCGCCTGCCCGCGGCCTCGCCGCGCCGGCCGACGAGCTCCGCGGTCGGCTCGAGGGTCGTGCGCAGCGTCGCGAGGACGCCGACGCGCGAGCCGATCCGCACCGCCTCGTCGGCCATCGGCTCGTCGATCCGCAGGACCGGGACGGGGACGAAGCCGGCGCCGGCGTCCACGGCCGGGCCGATCGAGGAGCAGGTGACGACGACGAGGTCGGCCCCCGCCTCCGCCGCCGACTCGAGGTAGCCGAGCACGCGCCGCCGGGTCGTCGGCGTCAGGGAGCCGCTCCTGCGGGTGACGCCGAGCAGGCTCTCGTCGACGATGTGGAAGACCTCCGCCTCCGGAACGAGCTCGTCGGCGAGCTCCGCGAACGCCGGCGGCAGCGAGAGGACGGTGTGGACGAAGGCGACCGTCTTGGCCATCGGCACGATCCTACGCGAGCTCGGCGAGCAGCTCGTACGAGCGCAGCCGCGCGGCGTGGTCGTGGACGGCGGAGGCGACGATCAGCTCGTCGGCGGCGGTCTCCGCCACGAACCGGTCGAGCCCCGCGCGGACCGTCGCGGGCGAGCCGACGAAGGAGCGGCTGAGCATCTGCGAGACGCGCGCCCGCTCCTCCGGCGTCCAGAAGGCCTCGATGTCGTCGATCGGCGGCGGCAGCCGCCCGCGGCGGCCGCGAAGCATGTTCGTGAACGTCTGCTGGGCCGAGGTGAAGAGCCGGCGCGCCGTCTCGTCGTCGTCGGCCGCGATCACGTTCGCCGCCACCATCGCGTGCGGCTCCTGCAGCTGCTCCGAGGGCTGGAAGCGGCTGCGGTAGACCTCGAGCGCGGGCAGGAGCGCGTCCGGGGCGAAGTGCGAGGCGAACGCGTACGGCAGGCCGAGCGCGGCGGCGAGCTGCGCGCCGTAGAGGCTCGAGCCGAGGATCCAGAGCGGCACCCGGGAGCCCGCGCCGGGGATCGCCCGCACCCGCTGCCCCGGCTTCGCGTCGGCGAGGTAGGCCTGCAGCTCGAGCACGTCCTGCGGGAACGTGTCCGAGCCGGGATGGTCGCGACGCAGGGCCAGCATCGTCGCCTGGTCGGTGCCGGGCGCGCGGCCGAGCCCGAGGTCGATCCGGTCCGGGTGCAGCGCCGCGAGCGTGCCGAACTGCTCCGCGATCACGAGCGGCGCGTGGTTCGGGAGCATGATCCCGCCCGCGCCGACGCGGATCGTCTCGGTGCCGCCCGCGACGTGCGCGATCACGACCGCGGTCGCCGCGCTCGCGATCCCGCTCGCGTTGTGGTGCTCGGCGAGCCAGAAGCGGCGGTAGCCGAGGCGCTCGGCGAGACGGGCGAGCTCGAGCGAGTTCGCGAGCGCCGCCGACGCCGTCGAGCCCTCGACGATCGGCGCCAGGTCGAGGATCGAGATCGGTGGCAGGCCGGCATCCACGCGGCCATCGACGATAGCGGCGCCGTGGCCGTCGCCGCCCCCGCGCGCGCCCGTATGCTCGCCCGACAGCCGATGAGTTTCCGGTCGGGGCGGCGTCTGATCCCTCGACCGCGACCGCCAGAAGGAGGACCGTTCGTGCCGACCCCGCTGCTCGCCCGCCTCGCACACGTGATCGTCGCCCGCCGCCGCCTCGTGATCGGCGCCTGGATCGTGCTGACGCTCTTCGGCGGCTTCTCCGCGGGCCAGGTCTCCAAGCGCTGGTTCGAGAGCTTCTCGATCCCCGGCTACTCGGCCTACGAGGCGAACCAGCGGACGCTGAAGGCGTTCGGGACGGGCGAGCAGGCGCCGCTCGTCGCGGTCTTCCACTCGGACGGCGCCGGCCGCGCTCACGGCCGACGACGATAGCCGCGCGGCAGACGCTCGCCGCGGGCGCAGGCTTCCGAATCACTCCTTTGGGGGTTTTCCCCGCGCGGGCGCCGCTAGTGTCGTGTTCGACCGGCCGACAGGGGGTCGGCCGGCCGCCCCCGAAACGCATTCCTGTGACCGCCGCTGCCTTCAGGCTGCTCGTCTTCACCGCTCTCGCGGTCGGCAGTGCGGCGCTCTGGCTCAGCCTCCTCCATTCAGGCGACCTGCACACCTCGCTGGGACAGGCGATCGCGCCGGAGGCCTCCCAGTCGATCTTCGCCCCCGCGACGCGGTCCGCCGACCAGGCGTCCGGGATCGAGCAGCTGCCGCACTCGCTCGGTCCGGGGCTCGCGGTGCAGCGGATCGTCAGCGGCGGGCGCTGCTCCGCCTGCGCCCTGCAGCTCGGCCCCGGCGGTCTCGTCCGCGCGCAGGCAGGCACCGGGTCGGCGTCCCGCAACGCGTACGCCCTCCTCGATCTCAGCGAGCAGGGCGCGGCCGGAAGCATCGTCGCGCGCGACGCGCTCTCGCTGGGTCGCGGCGAGTCCCCCGCCGGCCCGGCCGGGCTGATGCAGATGCTCGACGGCGAGCACCGGGTCGTCTTCGCGCTGGTGGCCCAGCCGAACCGCCAGCTCCGGCTGCAGAGCCCCGCCGGCGGGCTTCGCGGGAGCGCGGTCGACGTGGCGACAGGTGCGGTCGTCCCCAACGACGGCGTCAGCAGCGTCGCCGTCGAGGTCGCGCTCCGGCGCAACCGTACCCTCGCGGTGTACGTGAACGGCGTGCGCACGGTCGCGCTCGGCGGCCTCCAGGGCGGCGTCACCTCGCCGCCCCGCTACCTCGCCACGGGCGTGGTCGGCTACACGGCCCCGGCGTCGGCGGCGGCGCTGACCGCGCTGCATACCGGAGTCTCCGTGTCGAGCACGGCTCCGGCACCGAGCCCCGCGCCCGCACCGAGCCCGGCTCCCGCAGCGAACCAGGCGCCGGCGCCCGCACCCACCCGACCGGTCTCGACCCAGGTGGCGCCGTCGGCCCCGCAGACCGCGCCTTCGCCCGCCCCCGCGCCGCGGCCGCCCGCGCCCCGTCGCCAACTCGACGCCGCCGACGGTCGAGGGCGCCGGCGTCGTCGGGACGACGCTCAAGGCCACGTCCGGCACCTGGAGCGACGGCTCGCCGCGTTCGGCTACGCCTGGCAGCGGTGCTCGACGTTCGGGAGCTGCACGACCATCGACGCGGCCACGCGACCGCAGTACACGCTCGTCGCAGCCGACGTCGGCGCGCTCGTGCGCGTCCGGGTCACCGCGACCACGGCCACCTCGACCGCGTCGAAGAGCTCGGCCGCGGTCGGTCCCGTCGTCCCGCGCGCGCCGGTCGCCTCGGCGGATCCCGGGCTCGCCGGTACGCCCGTGGAGGGATCGGTGCTGGCCGCGACGCCGGGCAGCCTGGAGCGACCCCGCCGCCCGGTTCGGCTACGCCTGGCTCCGGTGTGACGGCGGCACCTGCTCGACGATCGCAGACGCCGGCGCCGCCACCTACACGCTCACGGCAGAGGACGTCGGCTTCGTCATCGTCGTCGCCGTCTCCGCGACGAACGCCGGCGGGACGACGACCGCGCTCTCCGCACCCGCCGGGCCCGTCCTGCCCGCAGCCCCGACCGCGACGGCCGCACCGTCGATCTCCGGCGAGCCGCGCGTCGGCTCGACCCTGACCGGCGACCCGGGCAGCTGGAGCGACGCCGCCGCCACCCTCGCCTACGCCTGGCAGCGCTGCGACCAGAACGGCGCCTGCACGACGATCGCAGACGCCACCGCCGCCACCTACACCCTCACGGCAGAGGACGTCGGCTTCGTCATCGTCGTCGCCGTCTCCGCGACCAACGCCGGCGGGACGACGACCGCGCTCTCAGCACCCGCCGGGCCCGTCCTGCCCGCAGCCCCGACCGCGACGGCCGCACCGTCGATCTCCGGCGAGCCTCGCGTCGGCTCGACCCTGACCGGCGACCCAGGCAGCTGGAGCGACGCCGACGCCACCCTCGCCTACGCCTGGCAGCGCTGCGACCAGAACGGCGCCTGCTCGACGATCGCAGACGCCACCGCCGCCGCCTACACTCTCACGGCAGAGACGTCGGCTTCGTCATCGTCGTCGCCGTCTCCGCGACGAACGCGGGCGGGACGACGACCGCGCTCTCGGCACCCGCCGGGCCCGTCCTGCCCGCGCTCGCCCCCTGACCGCGACGGCCGCACCGTCGATCTCCGGCGAGCCTCGCGTCGGCTCGACCCTGACCGGCGACCCGGGCAGCTGGAGCGATCCCGACGCCACCCTCGCCTACGCCTGGCAGCGCTGCGACCAGCACGAGCACCTGCTCGACGATCGCAGACGCCACCGCAGCCGCCTACACGCTCACGCACGACGACCTCGGCCACCAGATCCGGCTCGAGGTGACCGCGACGAGCGCCGACGGCGCCTCGGGCACCGCCGACTCCGCGCCCGTCGGACCCGTCGGACCCGCCACCCCGACCCGAGACGACTCGCCGCCCGGCAGTTCGCCGAACGAGCCGGCCGCCCCTGCCGATCCGCGCAACCGCGACGGCACGGCCGTGGATCCGGGCGACGCCTCGCCGACGCCGTGACGACCCCGCTCGTCGCCTTGCCCCGCACGCACGAGGGGCACGAGGGAACCGTCGGCCGTCGCGCCGCCGTCGCGCTCGTGATCGTGCTGATCGCGGCGATGGCGGGCGCGGGCGCCGTGCTCGCCCACGAGGTACGCCAGCGCGAGCAGAACGCGCTCGACGCGCACCTGGACGTGGCGCTCCAGGCGGCTCTGAGCGAGGCGGGGAAGCTGGCGGCGAAGGCGCAGCAGGACGCGGCGGCGCTCGCAGCGCGGCCGGCACTGCAACGGGCGCTCGCCGACGGCGACCGCCGGGCGCTCGCGCGACTGACCGCGAACGAACCGGGCGCGGCGGCCTCGCTCCCGGGCCGTCAGGGCGGGACGGCCTCCGCTCCCCCGATGCTGCGGCGCGCGGTCGACGTGTATGCCGGCGGGCGCCTCCTGGGCACCGTGAGCGTCTCCGTCCCGCTCGACGGCGCGTTTCTCTCGCGACTGCGGAACGTGGCACCGCTGCAGCCGGGAGAGGGCTTCCTGCTCGCGCGCGGCGACCGGATCTTCGCCGCGCCCGCCTCGCTGGAAGGCGAGCGGCTGCCGGCGGACCAAACTTCCCGACACGACGATCGAAGGGGCGTGGGAGCTGGCGGAGCGGCTGCGCGTCGCGCTCGCAAGCCGCGACTTCGGCGACGGGACGACGGGCCCCCGCCGCGTGACCGCGAGCGTGGGCGTCGCCTCGGGCACCCGCACGGCGCTCGGAGAGCTCGTCGACGCCGCCGACCGGGCCCTCTACCGCGCCAAGAGCGCGGCAAGAACCGGGTCGACATGCACGACGGTCTGCTGTAGAGCGGAGGGCCGCGAGCGTTCGCGTCGGTCGAGGTACGCCCGGCGCGAGCCGGGGTCGCCGATCTACCCTCCCTGGAACGCGATGAGTTTCCGGCCGCGAGCCGGTCTCACCACCCGACCCGCGTCACAGCCGAGAGAGAGACCCCCCGTGCCGACCACCGGCGACAACCCGCCCCTACTCGCGCGCCTCGCGCATCTGATCGTCGCCCGCCGCCGCTTCGTGATCGGCGCCTGGATCGCGCTCACCCTCTTCGGCGGCTTCGCCGCGGGCCAGGTCTCGAAGCGCTGGTTCGAGAGCTTCTCGATTCCCGGCTACTCGGCCTACGAGGCGAACCAGCGGACGTTGAAGGCGTTCGGGACGGGCGAGCAGGCGCCGCTCGTCGCGGTCTTCCACGCTGACGGCGCCGTCACGGAGGCGACCGGGATCCGCGACGCGATCGCGGCGGCCGCGGCCGTCAACCCCGGCTCGCGCGTCTCCTCCTACTTCTCGACCGGCAGCCGCGCCTACGTCTCCGCCGACGGGCACACGACCTTCGCGGAGATCTACCCGCCCGGCACGCCCGGGTTCACCTCGACGACGCACGTCGACCGGGTGCGGGCGGCGCTGAAGGCGAAGACGCCGGCCGGGCGTCGAGGCGAACCTGACCGGCCGCGACGCGATCTACGAGGCCTCGTCCGACGGCGGCCAGGGGCCGAGCGTGCTGACCGAGGCGCTGATCGGCGGCTTCGGCTCGCTCGTGATCCTCTTCTTCGTCTTCGGGACGCTGCCGGCGGTGCTGATGCCGCTCGTCGTCGCGGTCGCGGCGATCCTGAACACGTTCACGCTCGTCTGGGCGCTGACCTACCTGACCGACGTCTCGATCATCGTCCAGTTCCTGATCGCGCTCGTCGGCCTCGGCGTCGCGATCGACTACGCGCTGCTGATGATCTTCCGCTTCCGGGACGAGCTGCGCGAGGGCGAGGACGTCGAGACCGCCGTCGTCGAGACGATGACGCACGCGGGCCGCTCCGTGATCGTCTCCGGCTCGACGGTCGCGGTCGGCCTGCTCTCGATGCTGGTGCTGCCGCTGCCGTTCATCCGCTCGATCGGGATCGGCGGGATGCTGATCCCGGCGGTCTCGGTGCTGACCGCGATCACGCTGCTGCCGGCGCTGCTGGCGACGCTCGGCACCCGGATCAACAGCGTCAGGCTGCTGCCGAAGCGGCTCGTCGACAAGGGCCACCCCGAGGACGGCTGGTGGGGGCGCTGGGCCCGGCTCGTGATGCGGCGCCCGCTGCCCGTCGCGGCGGCGGGGCTCGCGGTCGTCGGCACGCTCGTCTTCTTCGGCGTGCAGCTGAACCCGAGCGAGGCGCAGGTGAAGGACTTCCCCGGGCAGGGCGACGCGATCGACGGCCGCGCGGCGCTGGCCGACGCGGGCATCTCGCCCGGCGTGCTCAAGCCCTTCGTCGTCCTCGTCGAGCACGGGAAGCCGCGCGCGCCGGTGGTCGAGAAGCTGCGCGCGGTGCCCGGGCGTCGCCGCCGCGGTCGCCCCGCCGGGCTGGCAGAACGGCCCGAACGGCCTCGTCGAGGCGTTCCCCGCGAGCGACGGCGCCTCGAAGGAGGTGCGGACGACGATCAAGCGCGTCCGCGCCGCGCTGCACGGAACGGGCGGCACGCTCGGCGGCGTCGCCGCCGAGGACCGGGACTTCGTCGCCGCCGTCTACTCGAACTTCCCCTACGTGCTCGGCTTCGTCGTCCTGCTCACGTTCGTCCTGCTCGCACGCGCCTTCCGCTCGCTGGTGCTGCCGCTGAAGGCGGTCGTGCTCAACCTCGTCTCGCTGACGGCCGCCTACGGGATCATCGTCTTCATCTTCCAGCAGGGGCACGGCTCCGAGTCGATCTGGGGCGTGCACGCGACGCAGTCGATCATCCCCTGGATCCCGCTGATGATCTTCGCGTTCCTCTACGGGCTCTCGATGGACTACGAGGTCTTCATGCTGAGCCGGATGCGCGAGGCCTACGACGAGACCGGCGACACGCGGCACGCGGTCGCGCTCGGGCTGGCGCGGACCGGGAAGCTGGTCACGAGCGCGGCGCTCGTCCTCATGTTCGCGTTCTTCGTGCTCTCGACCGGCCCCGGCGTCGACATCAAGCAGTTCGGGATCGGGCTCGCGGCGGGGATCATCCTCGACGCGACCGTGATCCGGGCGCTGCTCGTGCCGGCGCTGATGCGGCTGCTCGGCGGCTGGAACTGGTACCTGCCGGCCTGGCTCGCGCGCGCCCTCTTCGTGCGGCCGTCGCCGCGGGCGCCGGAGGAGCCGGCGTCCGAGCCGGCCTGAGCCCTTCCGGCTCGAGCGCGGCTGACCCAACCACCCGCGCCGCCGGGCGGCCGCCGCTCCGGCCGCCCGGCGGCTAGCCCATGCCGCCCATGCCCCCCATGCCGCCGCCGGGGATCGTCAGCGACGGCACCGCGGTTGGCGCGACGAGCAGCAGCAGGCCGAGGGCGAGCAGAACGACCGCGGTGCCGTACGTCGCGACCCGCCGCCACGGGATCGTCTTCTCGACCGCGATCAGCCCCGAGACGAACGCCATCCAGACGAGGCTCATGATCCCGAGCGCGAAGAGCGACGCCATCAACGCCCAGCAGCAGCCGACGCACCAGGCGCCGTGCTCGGCGCCCATCCGCGCCGCGCCCCGGCGTCCGTCCCGCCAGGAGCCGAGCACGAAGCCGAGCGGGCTCCGGCACTTGCCGAGGCAGACGTCCTTGAGCGGGGTCAGCTCGTAGGCGGCGGCGAGGACGAGCGTGGCGCCCGCGGCCCAGCGGCCGGCACGGTCCCAGGCGAGCACGTCCCCCGCGACCTCGCGCCCCGCGAGGGCGACCGCGAAGACGGCCGCGCCCGACGCCGTCCACGTGGCCAGGTAGCCGCCCACGAAGAGGAGCGGCGAGAGCCGCGAACGCTCCCTGGTGATCCGCGAGTACAGGGCGACGGTGGGGGCGACCGAGGGGAACATCATCGCCGCCATCATCACGAGCCAGACGGCGAGGAACCATCCCGCCGCTCCCAGGCCCGTCCAGGGGCCGTCGTCCATGCCGCGCATCTGGCCCGCCGTCCACCACCAGCCGGCTCCGGCCAGCGCGAAGAGCAGCGCGACGAGCCCGAGCCGGGCCCGCACGGCCGCGAAGGCAGGGGCGAGCCCCGTCTCCGTGGGCCGGTCGGAGACGGCGGCGGTCACGCCCTCAGGCGGCCCACGCGAACTCCGACGTCGAGAGGCCCGTCTTCCCCTCGTAGCTGATCCCGAAGGCGTCGATCCGCGATCGCGTCGCCTCCGCGATCGTCAGGTTCGACCCCGCGGGGTGGAACATCCCCTGGAAGCGGACGGGCTCGCCGGTCTCGACCCCGAACGGGACGATGTCCTCGATCTCGAAGTCGATCGCGTCGCCGACGCGGACGCTGTGCCGCACCCCGTCGTCGACGATCTCGATCGCGGCGCGCTCGACGCCGAGCACCTCGCCGACGAGCGGCGCCATGGCGCCCATCGGGCCGCCGAGCTGCCCGGCGAAGACCGCGGTCAGCTTCTCGGCCTGCTCCTCGCTCGCCCGCTCGTCGACGAACATCCCGAGCCGCCAGTTCCCGTCGGTCATCACCTTCGGCGTGTCGGCGACGAGCGTGACGTTGAGGCCGCTCACGTCCGTCCCGTCGATCTCGCCCTCGCGGACGGCGAAGGCGAGCACGACGCGGCAGAAGTCGTACGTCGCCCCGTGGTCGAAGGAGGCGTTGCACGGGCAGATCAGGTCGCACGAGCACGTCTCCACGTAGCTTCCCCGCAGGCTCCAGGACATCGGTACCTCCCATCGGGTTGCGAAGCGTCGATTCTCCGCCCGGGGCGGCGCCCGCGTCAACCGGCCCCGGCGCGGCTCCGGAAGCGGAGCGACTCCGGGTACGGGTAGAAGTCCATCAGCTCGCCGCTCTCGATCCGCCGCTGGGCCGCCTGCCAGAACTCGGGCTCGAGCAGGTCCGGGTGGTGGCGGAGGAAGAGCTCGCGCAGGCGCGGGTCGCCGAGCAGGAAGGTCGCGAACTCCTCCGGGAAGACGTCGTTGCGCAGCACCCCGTACCACGGCTCCGCCGCCAGCTCCGCCTCCGGGTCGGGCGCGGCCGGCAGCCGGCGGAAGTTGACGTCGCAGAGGTAGTCGATCTCGTCGTAGTCGTAGAAGACGACCCTGCCGTAGCTCGTGACGCCGAAGTTCCGCCAGAGCATGTCGCCGGGGAAGATGTTCGCCGCGGCCAGGTCGCGGATCGCGTTGCCGTAGTCGACGACCGCGGCCTCGAGCTCCTCCGGCGAGGCGCGGTCGATGTAGAGGTTGAGCGGAACCATCCGCCGCTCGACGTAGCAGTGCCGGATCACGAGCGGGTCGCCGTCGGCGACCTGCGACGGGGCGAGCTCGTGCAGCTGCTCGAGCAGCTCCGGCGAGAAGCGCTCGCGCGGCAGCGCCAGGTCGACGAACTCGAGCGTGTCGGCGAGCCGGCCGACGCGGTCGACGTGCTTGACCATCGTGAACTTCGAGCGGACGGTCCCGCGATCCGTGTCCTTGCCCGGCCCGAACGCGTCGCGGATCACCTTGAAGACGTAGGGGAAGGAGGGCAGCGTGAAGACGAGCATCACCTGGCCGCGGATCCCGGGGGCCTCGACGAACGCGTCGCGGGAGTGGTGCAGGTGCTGCAGCAGCTCGCGGAAGAAGAGCGTCTTCCCCTGCTTGCCGAGCCCGAGCATCGTGTAGAGCTCGGAGCGCGCCCGCACCGGCGTCATCGACCGGAGGAAGTCGACGTAGCCGGACGGGACGCCCATGTCGACCATGAAGTAGGCGCGCGAGAGCGAGAAGAGCAGGTTGATCTGCGCCGGGTCGAGCAGGATCGTGTCGAGCTCGAGCCGGCCGGCCTCGTCGTGGAGCACCGGGACGACGAAGGGCAGCTCGTCGTGGCCGTTGACGAGCTTGCCGAAGACGTACGCCGCCTTGTTCCGGTAGAAGGCCGAGGAGAGCACCTGGAGCTGGTAGTTCGGCTCGAGGTGCGGCCAGGGGCCGCCGGGCCGCTCGGCCAGCGCGCGCTCGAGCCGGTCGAGGTCGCGCTCGAGGTCGGCGAAGGGCGGCGCCCAGCCGAAGTCGCGGAAGACCTGCTCCAGGCAGGCGCGCTCGCCGTCGACCCGCGGGTAGTAGCTGCGGTAGATCGGCGGGTCGGACTCGATGTACTCGGTCGAGATCGCCGCGCGGACGAAGATCAGGTCGTTCGCGTAGTAGGTGCGGCGGAGGATCCGCGTGATCACCGAGTTGAAGAAGGTCTCGGCGAGCTCGGGCTGGGGGTGCTCGACGAGCAGGCCGACGTAGTGGAGCTTCGCGTCGCGCCAGGTCCGGTCGGCGAGCGCCTCGACGTCGAACTCGGCGCGCAGCCGGTCGACGCACTCGCGGACGCGCTCGTCGTAGAAGCGGATCCGCTCCTGGACCGCGTGCTGCTGCTCCGTCCAGGCGCCGGCCTCGAAGCGCTCGCGGGCGCGGGCGCTCGTGGCGCGGAAGAGCCGGTAGTGCTTGTCGAAGCCCTCGATCAGGACCGCGGCGATCTGTCGCGCCGCGTCCTCCGGGACGGCTCCGGTAGCCTGGGCCTCCTTCGTCCCCACGAGCACACGGTAGGTCAATGAGCGCGACGACGCACATCGAGGTCCCCGCAGACGGCGCCCGGATCGTCCCCGGCGAGCCGACACCCGACAACCCGATCGTCCCCTTCATCGAGGGCGACGGGATCGGCGTCGACATCACACCGGTGATGCAGGCCGTGGTCGACGCCTCGGTCGAGAAGGCCTACGGCGGCTCGCGCCGCATCCACTGGATGGAGATCTACGCCGGCGAGAAGTCGACGCGCCTCTACGGCAGCGACGTCTGGCTCCCGGACGAGACGCTCGAGGCGGCGCGCGACTACTCGGTCTCGATCAAGGGGCCGATGACGACCCCGGTCGGCGGCGGCATCCGCTCGCTGAACGTGGCGCTGCGCCAGCAGCTCGACCTCTTCGTCTGCCTGCGGCCCGTCCGCCACTTCCCCGGCGTGCCGAGCCCGCTCAAGGACCCGTCCAAGACGGACATGGTGATCTTCCGCGAGAACACCGAGGACATCTACGCGGGGATCGAGTGGGAGGCGGAGACCGAGGCCGCCCGCAAGGTGATCGACTTCCTGCAGGACGAGATGGGCGTCCAGAAGATCCGCTTCCCGGAGACCTCGAGCATCGGGATCAAGCCGGTCTCGCGCGAGGGCACCGAGCGGCTCGTCCGCAAGGCGATCCAGTACGCGCTCGCAAACGGGCGCGAGTCGGTCACGCTCGTGCACAAGGGCAACATCATGAAGTTCACCGAGGGCGGCTTCCGCGACTGGGGCTACGCGCTCGCGGCGCGCGAGTTCGGCGCGACCCCGCTCGACGGCGGCCCCTGGCAGGTGCTCGAGCACGAGGGCCGGCGGATCACGGTCAAGGACGTGATCGCCGACGCGTTCCTGCAGCAGATCCTGACGCGCCCGGGCGAGTACGACGTGATCGCGACGCTGAACCTGAACGGCGACTACATCTCGGATGCGCTCGCGGCCCAGGTCGGCGGGATCGGGATCGCGCCCGGCGGCAACCTCTCCGACGAGGTGGCGATGTTCGAGGCGACCCACGGCACGGCGCCGAAGTACGCCGGCCAGGACAAGGTCAACCCCGGCTCGCTGATCCTCTCGGCCGAGATGATGCTGCGCCACCTCGGCTGGGTCGAGGCCGCCGACCTGATCGTCGCGTCGCTCGGGGCGGCGATCTCGGACAAGCAGGTCACCTACGACTTCGCCCGGCTGATGGAGGGCGCGAACGAGGTCTCGACGTCGGCCTTCGGGCGGGCGATGATCGA
>CAWIUN010000003.1:0-104303 GCA_963839285.1 uncultured Actinomycetes bacterium | reverse complement strand
GGTCTAGGTGACGCGCGCCCGCTCGGGCGGGAACGTGCGGTGGGCGCCGACCGCGACGAGGTCGCGCAGCCGCCGGAAGCCCTCGTGGACGTCGGCGAAGCGGGTGTAGAGCGGCGGGAAGCCGAAGCGGACCGAGTCCGGCGCGCGGAAGTCGGGGACGACGTCGGCGCGCTCGACGAGCGCCCGCGTGATCTGCCACGCCTCCGGGTGGCGCAGCGAGACGTGGGCGCCGCGGCGGGCGGGGTCGCGCGGCGTCCCGAGCTCGAAGCCGAGCGGCGCGAGCCAGGCGTCGGCGAGCTCGACCGCGTACGAGGTCAGCGCGCGGCCCTTCGCCTCGATCGCGGCGATGCCCGCCTCCTCGACGAGGTCGGCGCCCGCGCGCACGGCGCTCAGGTCGAGGATCGGCGGCGTCCCGGCGAGGAAGCGGGCGATCCCGGGCTCCGGGTCGTAGCGGGGCCCCATCTCGAACTGCGCGCGCTGGCCGAACCAGCCCTGGATCGGCGAGCGCAGCCGCTCCTGCAGCTCCTCGCGCACGTAGCAGAATGCGGGCGCCCCCGGCCCGCCGCAGAGGTACTTGTAGGTGCAGCCGGCGGCGAGGTCGGCGCCGGCCGCCTCGAGCCCGACCTCGACCGAGCCGGCGGCGTGGGAGAGATCCCAGAGGACGAGCGCGCCCGCCGCGTGGGCCGCCTCGGTCACCGCGCGCAGGTCGGCGCGGGCGCCGGAGCGGTAGGCGACGTGCGAGCAGACGACGAGCGCGGCGCCGCCCGCGCAGGCGCGCTCGACGTCGGCGGCGCCCGGCCCCTCGACGGGATCGGCCTCGACGAGCCGCAGCTCGCGGCCCTCGCGCTCCGCGAGGCCCTCGAGCACGTAGCGGTCGGTCGGGAACTCGTCGGCCCAGGCGACGAGCGCGCCGGGCCGGTCGGCGAGCGCGGCCGCGGCGAGCTTGTAGAGGTTGACGGTCGTCGAGTCGGAGACCGCGACCTCGCCGGGCGCGGGCGCCGAGCGCCGCCCGCGCGAGCAGGTCGCCGACCTCGCGGGGCAGGTCGATCCAGTCGGGCCAGGCCGAGACGAGCCGCTCGCCCCACTCCTCGACCCGGGACGCGAGCGCCTCGGCCGCGGCGAGCGGCAGCCGCCCGAGCGAGTTGCCGTCGAGGTAGATCCGCTCGGGCCGCGAGAGCACGAAGCGCTCGCGGAAGCCGGCGAGCGGGTCGCGCGCGTCGAGCTCCTCGGCAGTCGTCGGCGCCTCCACACTGCGGTCTTACCCCAAACTTAACTCTCTCTGCTTTCGTATGTGACTCCGACGACGAGCGAAGGGAGCCCTGGTGACCGAGCCCACCGACCCTGCGACGCTGCCCGAGGAGCCGCGCGCCTCCCGCGCGAGCGGCGTGCAGGTCCTCTCGCCCCCGGAGGCGAAGGACCGCCTCGAGCAGGCGCTGTTCGAGATCCGGCGCGTGATCGCCGGCCAGGACGCGATGCTCGAGCGGGTGCTCGTCTGCCTGCTCGCCCAGGGCCACCTGCTGATCGAGGGCGTGCCGGGCCTCGCGAAGACGCTGACGATCAAGACGACCGCCGGCGTGCTCGGCGGCTCCTTCGCGCGCATCCAGTTCACCCCCGACCTCGTCCCCTCCGACCTCGTCGGCACGCGCATCTACCGGCCCGGCCAGGGCGAGTTCGACACCGAGCTCGGCCCGGTCTTCTGCAACTTCCTGCTCGCCGACGAGATCAACCGCGCCCCCGCCAAGGTGCAGTCGGCGCTGCTCGAGGTGATGCAGGAGCGGCAGGTGACGATCGGTCACACGACCCACGAGGTGCCCGACCCGTTCCTCGTGATGGCGACGCAGAACCCGATCGAGTCCGAGGGCACCTACCCGCTGCCCGAGGCGCAGATCGACCGCTTCATGCTCAAGGTCGTGATCGGCTACCCCGAGCACGACGAGGAGCTGACGATCGTGCAGCGGCAGCTGACCGACGCCCCCGAGCTGCGCCAGGCGCTCTCGCTCGACGACCTGAAGGAGCTGCAGCAGGCCGTCTTCTCGATCTACGTCGACCCGGCGCTCGTCTCCTACGCCGTCGCGCTCGCGACCGCGACCCGGGAGCCGGCCGCGCACGGGCTGCCGCAGCTCGCCGACTACATCGCCTACGGGGCGAGCCCGCGCGGGCCGATCAGCCTCGTGCAGGCGGCGCGGGCGCTCGCGCTCGTCCGCGGGCGCGAGTACGCGGTCGCCGCCGACCTGCAGGAGCTCGCCAAGGACGCGATGCGGCACCGGCTCGTGCTCACCTACCAGGCGCTCGCGGAGGACGTCGGCTCGGACGCGATCCTCGACGCCGTGCTCGAGGCGGTCGAGGCGCCGCGAATCGACCTCTCGCGGCTGACGGCGGCGTAGGCAGGTGAGGTCGCCCGTCTCGACGCTGCACGCGCGGGCTCCTCGGCCGTCGCCCGCGGCGCGGGGCCGGAGGTCACGGCACGACGGCGAGGGAGGCGCGTGAGCGTCCTCCACGCCCTGCTGCGCAGGGCGACGCCGGAGCAGCCCGGCCCCGGCCCGATGCCGGACGCGCTCCTGCGGGCGCTCGACGTCCAGATCGGGCGGCGGATGGACTCGCTCCTCGCCGGCGACTACCGCTCGGCCCACCTCGGCGACGGCTCCGAGCTCGCGCAGGTGCGGCCGTACGCGCCCGGCGACGACGTGCGCCGGCTCGACTGGAACGTGACCGCCCGCACCGGCGAGCCGCACGTGCGCGTCCAGCTCGCCGAGCGGGTGCTCGTCACCTGGCTCGTGCTCGACACGTCCGCCTCGATGGCCTTCGGCACCGCCGACCGGCGCAAGGCGGACGTCGCCGAGGGCGTCGCGCTCGCCCTCGGCCACCTCGGCACGCGGCGCGGGAACCGGCTCGGCGTCGTCACCTTCGGGGACGCGAACCCGCGCACGATGCCCTCGGCGCCGGGGCGGGTCGGGCTGCTCGGCCTCCTGCGCGCGCTGCGCGAGGAGCACGTGCCGGGCTCCGAGCACGCGACGCTCGCCGACGCGCTCGCGCGCACCGGCGCGGTCGCCCGCCAGCGCGGGTTCGTCGTCGTCGTCTCGGACTTCCGCGGCACGATCGACTGGCGGCAGCCGCTGCTCGAGCTCGCCGGCGGCCACGACGTGATCGCCGTCGAGATCCGCGACCCGCGCGAGCAGGTGCTCCCGAACGCGGGCGACCTCTGGCTCGTCGACCCGGAGACGGGCAGGCAGCTGCGCGTCGACACCCGCGACGCGAAGCTGCGCGACCGCTTCGCCGCCGCGGCCGCCGAGGAGCGGAGCGGGCTCGCGCGCGTGCTCTCGTCGGTCGGCGTCCGCCACGTCGTCCTCTCGACCGAGGGCGACTGGCTGCGGACGCTCGCGGTCTTCCTGCGGCGGAGGCGGCAGCTCCGGTGAGGTTCGAGTCGCCGCTCTGGCTGCTCGCGCTGCTCGCGCTGCCCGCGCTGCTCGCCCTCTGGGTCTGGGCCGACCGGCGCCGGCGCGCGGCCGCGTCGGCGTTCGCGAGCCCGGCGCTGATCCCGAACCTCGTCGACCGCCGGCCGGGCAGGCTCCGCTACCTGCCGCTCGCCGTGCTCCTGGCCGGGCTCGCGGCGATGATCTTCGGCGTCGCGCGCCCGCACGCGATCGTCAACCAGCCGCGCGAGGAGGCGACCGTGCTGCTCGCGATCGACACGTCGCGCTCGATGGGGGCGACCGACGTGGCGCCCTCGCGGCTCGGCGCCGCCGTCTCGACCGCGAAGGCCTTCCTCGACGAGGCGCCGAAGAAGTTCCGGATCGGCGTGATCGCCTTCGGGTCGCGCGCCGTCGTCGCGCTGCCGCCGACCGACGACCGCAGCCTGGTCGAGAAGTCGCTCGCGTCGCTGAAGACCGGCGAGGGGACGGCGCTCGGCGACGCCGTCACGCTCGCCGCCCAGCTCGGCCGCAAGCAGCGCGGCAGCGACGGCTCGGTGCCGCCGACCTCGGTGCTCCTGATCTCCGACGGCGCCCGCGACGGCGGCCGGACGGCCCCGCGCGACGCGGCCACGAAGGCGCGGCAGCTGCACGTGCCCGTCTACACCGTCCTGCTCGGGACGCCGGACGGCGAGGTGGAGGTGCAGCTCCCCGGCGGCTACACGCAGGTGATCAAGGTGCCGACGAGCGCGGCGACGCTGCAGCTCGTCGCGCGCCTGAGCGGCGGCCAGTTCTTCCGCGCCCCGAGCGACGCGAAGCTCGCGGAGGTCTACAAGAGCCTCGGCTCGCGGCTCGGGCACGTCGCCAAGGACCGGGAGATCACGGACATGTTCTCGGGCGGCGCCGCCGGGCTCGTGCTCGCAGGCGCGGGGCTCTCCCTGGCGTTCTTCCGGCGGGTGATCCCGTGACCGCCCGCGTGCTGCTCGTCCTCGCCGCCCTCGCCGCCGCCGCGGCCGTGCTGGCGACGCCGGCCGGGGCCACGAACGAGTGCAAGGGCTTCCAGGTCTGCGTGCCGGTCGCCGGCCCCTGGGTCGTCGTCCCGGCGGCGGCGAGCGTGCCGCGGCCCCGGGTCGAGTTCCAGCTCACCTGCCCGCGCGGCTACATCGTCGGCGGGCTCGACGCGGAGCTGACCGACCGGGCGATCGACGTCGGCTTCCTCGGCACGCTCGGGACGCCCGTCAACCCGGGGATCACGACCGCGCGCTCCGCCGTCTTCCTCGCCTCCTACGTCGGCGCCGGCTCGGGCCCGCAGACGTTCCGGCCGCACGTCGGCTGCATCCCGGCCGCGGGCGGCGGCCGGCGGATCCCGACCTCGGCGACGAAGACGGTGCCGCCGGGTCAGCCGACGGTCCGGCGCACGAGGACGGCGCGGATCCCGGCCGGCGCGACGCGCACCGTCACCGCGACCTGCTCGGCGAACGAGCGGCTCGTCGGCGCCTCGCACGCGGTCGGCTTCTACACCGAGGCGCCGCCGACCCGGACGCAGATCGCGGCCGCGACGACCCGCGCCCGGATCCGGGGGCGCAGCGTCGCGGTCACCGCCCGCGGCGGCTTCGCCCTCTCCGGCGTCCGCGCCGTCGTCCAGGTCTCGGCCGTCTGCGCGGGGGGGACGTAGTGCACCTCGGGCACCCGCTGCTGCTCCTGACCCTGCTCGTGCTGCCGGTCGCCGCCGTCGCCTGGCGGCTGCTCGAGCGCCGGCGCGCCCGCTACGCCGTCCGCTTCACGAACCTCGAGGTGCTCGCCTCGGTCGCCGGCAGCGGCCGCTCCTGGCGCCGGTGGGTCGCACCCGCCCTGCTCGCCCTCGCGGTCGCCGCGCTCTGCGTCGGGGTCGCCCGGCCGAGCCGGACGACGTCGGTCGAGCGCGACAACGCGACCGTGATCCTCGTCGTCGACGCGTCCGGCTCGATGCAGGCGACCGACGTGAAGCCGACCAGGCTCGGCGCGGCGCAGGCGGCGGTCCGCACCTTCCTCGAGCGGGCGCCGAAGAAGCTGAGGGTCGGCATCGTCGCCTTCGCGGGCGAGCCGCAGGTGATCGCGCCGGCGACGACCGACCGGGAGCTGCTCCTGCAGGCGGTCGACACGCTCGGCTACTTCCCCGGCTTCGGCGGCACGGCGATCGGCGACGCGATCGCGGCCGCGGTCGACCTCGGCCTGCAGTCGGTCGGCGGCCCCCGGCCCGGCGCCCAGACGATCGCCTACACGGTCCGGAGCGCGGCGGCGGCGCCCGAGCGCAAGCAGGGCCCGCTCTCGATCCTCTTCCTCTCCGACGGCAAGCAGACCCGCGGGACGCTGCAGCCGCTCGAGGGCGCGCAGCGGGCGAAGGAGGCGAACGCGCCCGTCTACACCGTCGCGCTCGGCACCCCGAACGGCGTCCTCCAGCGCGACTTCGGCGGGGGCGGCTTCGGCGGCGGGCGGCGGGTTCGGCGGCGGCTGCGGCGGCGGCTGGGCGGCGGCGGCTCGATCCCGGTGCCGCCCGACCCGGCGACGCTGCGCGCGATCGCGCAGACGACCGGCGGCAAGTTCTACGACGCGCGCAGCGCCGAGGCGCTCCGCTCTGCCTACGAGCGGCTCGGCTCGAGCCTCGGCCGGGAGCAGGGCCGCGTCGAGATCACCCGGGACTTCCTCGGGCTGGCGGCCCTGCTGCTCGTCGCCGCGGGAGCGCTCTCGGCGGTGTTCGCGCCCCGGCTGCCGTAGGCTCCGGCCGTGACCGTGCTCGAGGGGCTGGCGATCGCCGCGGCCGGCGTCGCGGCGGGCGGCATCAACACGATCGTCGGCTCCGGGACGCTGATCACCTTCCCGGTGCTGATCGGGCTCGGCTACGCGCCGGTGACCGCGAACGTCTCGAACACCGTCGGCCTCGTGCCCGGCTCGCTCTCGGGGGCGCTTCGGCTACCGGCGCGAGCTCGCGGGCCAGGGAGCGCGCGCGGCGCGGCTCGGCGTCGTCTCGCTGCTCGGCGGGATCACCGGCGCCGTCCTGCTGCTCGTGCTGCCCGAGTCCGCCTTCGGCGAGATCGTCCCCGTCTTCATCGCGATCGCCCTCGTGCTCGTCGTCGTCGGCCCGCGGCTCTCCGCCCGGCTCGCCGCCCGGCGCGACGGCCGGCCCGAGCGCGTCGGCCCGCTCGCGCTCGCCTGCCTCTACCTGACCGGCGTCTACGGCGGCTACTTCGGCGCCGCGCAGGGGATCCTGATCCTCTCCGTGCTCGGGCTCGTGCTGCACGAGGGGCTGCAGCGGATCAACGCGCTCAAGAACGTGCTCGCGCTGCTGACGAACCTCGTCGCGGCGGCGATCTTCGTCTTCGTCGCCCACATCGCCTGGGGGGCCGCGCTGCTGATCGCGGTCGGCGCGGTCGTCGGCGGGCAGCTCGGCGCCCACGTCGGCAGGCGCCTGCCGCCGGTCTGGCTGCGGGCCGTGATCGTCGGCGTCGGCTGCGTCGCGATCGTCAAGCTCGTCGTCTGACCGTCTTGACGGATCCGCGCCGCGCGGCGATCGTGCAGGCCGTGCGCGTCTACCTGGCCGGCCCGCTGTTCACGCCCTACGAGCGCGAGTTCCTCGACCGGTGCGCGGCCCGGATCCGGGCCGCCGGGATCGAGGTCTTCGTCCCGCACGAGCAGGCGCTCGCCGACGCCGAGACCGCAGCCGGCGCGGATCTTCGAGCAGGACGTCGCCGGGCTCGCCGACGCCAACGCCGTCGTGGCGCTCCTCGACGGCCCGACGGTCGACGACGGGACGGCGTGCGAGATCGGCCTCTTCCACGGGCTCGCGCTCTCGGACCCCCGCAAGAAGGGGACGGTCGGCCTGCTGACCGACTTCCGCAGCGCCGGCGGGGGCCGGCGTCTGAACCTGTTCGTCCAGGGCTGCGTCCAGGAGAGCGGAGCGGTCGTCGACAGCATCGACGAGGTGCTCGGCCTGCTCGAGCGGTGGCGGGACGAGCTCGAGCGGGCGGCCTGACCGGCGCGAGGCCGCTCGACTCGTCGAGCCCGAGGCCGCTCAAACCGAGGCCGCGTTCGGTCGTCTCATCAGGTACATGGACGGATCCGAGCACGCGGCTCGCGAGGTATTTGATCATTGACACACCGACTCGGGCCGGGGACACTGGTGCGCCTGAGCGGTGACGTGGAGCCGCGCGCACGACTCCCCGGCAAGCAAGGAGGAACCAGATGAAGAAGGGCATCGCCCTCGCTCTCGCGCTTCTCGCCACTGCGGTCGTCGCGGCGACGGCGCAGGGCAGCCGCGAGGCGAGCTCGACCGCGACCGCGGTCAGCTGCAAGAGCACGCTGAAGCTCGGGCTCGTGACGCCGCTCACCGGCGGCGCGGGCTTCCTCGGCAACGAGCAGGCGAGCTGGGCCAAGTACGCCGTCAAGACGCTGGCGCCGAGGCTCGGCCTCAAGATCCAGATCGTCAACGGCGACACCCCGGTCGAGCAGGGCTCCGGCGTCGCGACCACCGTCGCGCAGAAGTTCATCGCCGACAGCCGCGTCGTCGCGATCATCGGGCCGGCGACCTCCGGCGCCGTCGCCGCCTCGAGCGCAGGCCTACTTCAACGCCGGGATGGCGCACATCTCGCCGTCGGCGACCCGCACGACGCTGACGAAGACCGAGGGCGGCAAGAAGGAGGGCACGCCCGCGTTCTTCCGCGTCGTCCCGGGCGACTACATCCAGGGCCCGACGGACGCGAACTACATGATCAAGACGCCTGAAGGTGAAGAAGGTCGTGGTCATGGACTTCCAGGAGCCGTACTCGACGGGCCTGGCGGACGCGGTCGAGCGGACGCTGAAGAAGGGCGGCGTCTCGACCTCGCGGCTCTCGGCTTCGAACACGACGACCGACTACTCGGCCTTCGTGACCAAGGTGCCGAGCGACGCCGACATCGTCTTCTTCCCGACGCAGAAGCCGGGCGACGCGCAGACGTTCGCGCAGCAGCTGCTCGAGCAGGGCAAGAAGGCGAAGGTGTTCGGGTCGGACGGCTCGAACGACTCCTCGCAGTTCAAGGTGCCGGGCTCGTACGTCTCGAACTTCGCGCCCGACATCACCGGCATCGCCGCCGACAAGGCGCTGATCGCCGGCTGGAAGGCCGACAACAAGGGCAAGGCGGTCGGCTCGTTCGGCCCGCCCGCCTACGGCGCCGTCCAGGTCGCGCTGAACGCGATCAAGAAGGCGTGCGTCGCCGGCAAGGGGACGATCAAGCAGCGGCGCGACGTGCTTCGGCAGGTGAAGAAGGTGCGGATCTCGAACTGGCTGCTGGGCGGCAAGTTCCGCTTCTCGACCAAGTCGAACGATCCGTTGAACGCGAAGTTCTACATCTTCAAGATCCAGTCCGACGGCTCGTACAAGCTGGTCGGATAGCACGTCCGGTTCACCGCGGGCGGTCCGGCCCAGCCGGGCCGCCCGCGGCCCCCATCCCGCGTGGACACCTTCATCCAGCTCACGGTCGACGCCCTGACGCTCGGGAGCGTCTACGCGCTGATCGCGCTCGGGTACACGCTCGTCTACGGCGTCCTGAAGCTGCTCAACTTCGCCCACGGCGACGTCTTCATGGTCGGGTCGTTCATCGGCTTCGGCGTCCTGCAGGCCTTCGGCGGCTCGGCGAGCCCGAGCATCCCGGTCTGGGCGCTGCTGGCCCTCGTCACGGTCGCGGCGATGGGCGGCTGCGCCGTGCTCGGGGTCGTGATCGAGCGGTTCGCCTACCGGCCGCTGCGCGAGGCGCCCCGGATCGCGCCGCTGATCAGCGCGCTCGGCGTCTCGTTCTTCCTCGCCAACTCGATGCAGCTCCTCTTCGGGGCGGCGCCGCGCAACTACGACACCTTCGCGCTCTCCGGCGGTGCCCTCTACTTCAAGGGCTTCGACGTCGGCAACGTGCGCGTGCCGCTCCTGCGGATCATCACGATCGTCTCGGCGCTCGTCCTCATGGTCCTGCTCTGGTTCCTCGTCAACAAGACCCGCACCGGCAAGGCGATGCGGGCGACCTCGTTCGACCGCGAGGCGGCGGCGATGATGGGGATCGACATCGACCGGGTGATCGTCTTCACCTTCGTGCTCGGCTCCGCGCTCGCGGGCGCCGCCGGCGTCCTCTTCGCGCTGCGCGTCCCGACCCAGGTCTCGATCGGCTTCATCGCCGGCCTGAAGGGGTTCACGGCCGCCGTGATCGGCGGCATCGGCTCGATCCCCGGCGCGATGGCGGGCGGGCTGATCCTCGGCTTCTCGGAGGCCTACGTGCAGGGCTACGTCTCGACCAAGTGGTCGGACCTGTTCGTCTTCCTGCTGCTCGTCGGCTTCATGATCTTCCGGCCCCAGGGCCTGCTCGGCCGGCCGGACATCAAGAAGGTCTGACGTGAGCGACTCGACGCCGCCAGTCCCGGATCCGGGCGTCGGCCCGGCGGTCGGCCGCGACGAGTGGGTCGCGCGGCACGGCGAGCGCCGGCTGACGCGCGGCCGGGCGCTCGGCGTCGTCGAGGCGCGTCTGCGGCTCGTGCCCTGGTGGGCCTGGCTGATCCTCTTCGTCGCCGTCTTCTCGCTGCTGCCGCTGGTCGAGTCGAGCGGCTACGTGCGCCGGGTCGCCTTCGACACCGTGCTCTACATGATCCTCGCGCTCGGGCTGAACGTCGTCGTCGGCTGGGGCGGGCTGCTCGACCTGGGCTACGTCGCCTTCTACGGGATCGGCGCCTACGCCTACGCGATCCTCGACTCGGACAAGTTCGGGATCCACCTGCCGACGCTCGTCTCCGTGCCGACCGTGGTCGTGATCGGCGCGATCGTCGGCCTGCTGCTCGGGCTGCCGTCGCGACGGCTCGCCGGCGACTACCTCGCGATCGTGACGCTCTTCTTCCTGCAGCTCTTCCAGACGCTGATGGTCAACGGCGACAACGTCTACGGGCACGACCTGACCGGCGGCCCGAACGGGATCCTCGACGTCGACCCGTTCCACCTCTTCGGCCGCGAGCTCGCCGTCCAGCACGAGGGGCTCTTCGCCGCCCAGTACCTCTACGTCGCGCTCGCCTTCTTCGTGCTCGTCTACGTCGCGCTGCGGCTGGTCGACCGCTCGCGCACCGGTCGCGCCTGGCGCTCGCTCCGCGAGGACCCGCTCGCCGCCGAGGCGATGGGCATGCCCGTCAACTGGCTGAAGCTGCTCAGCTTCGCGTTCGGCGCCGCCGTCGCCGCCTTCACCGGCTCGCTCTTCGCGGCGCTGAACGGCAGCGTCTTCCCGCAGACCTTCTACTTCGTGCTCCTGATCGTCGTCTACACGATGGTGATCCTCGGCGGCGCCGGCAGCCAGCGCGGGCGTCGTGCTCGGGGCCGTGATCGTCGGCCCGCTGCTCGAGCTCCTGCGCGAGCCGGACAAGTCCCGCTGGGTCTTCTACCTGGCGCTCGTCGGCGGCACGCTGCTCGCCTTCCGCTTCTCGCGCCGGCTCGGGATCGTCGCGGGCGCGACGGTCGCGCTCGGCTTCGTCGCGCACGCCGTCGCCGGCGCGGTCGACTCGTCCTGGACCGCGGGGACCGGGCGGGGCGGGCTGGCCGGCGCCGTCGCCCACTGGGTCGTCGTCCCCGCGCATCCGGCCGCCTGGGTCGCGCCGGTCACCTACGTCGGCCTGATCGGCGCCGCGCTCGTGCTGACGCTCGTGCACGGCTGGGCCCGCCTGGCGCTGCTGCCGCCGACGCTCTACCTCGCCGCGTTCGTCTGGGAGAACGTGATGCTCTCGAAGCCGGAGCCGGCCCGCTACATCGTGCTCGGGCTCGTCCTGATCGCGCTGATGATCCTGCGCCCGAACGGCCTCCTCGGCGAGCGGCGGGTGGAGATCGTATGAGCCTGCTCGAGCTGCGGGGGGTCTCGCTCGCGTTCGGCGGCCTCCAGGTCGTCCGGGCGCTCGACCTCGAGGTGGGCGAGGGCGAGGTCGTCAGCGTGATCGGCCCGAACGGCGCCGGCAAGACGACGCTCTTCAACCTGATCACCGGCATCTACCGGCCCGACGAGGGCGAGATCCTGCTCGACGGCGAGTCGATCGTCGGTCTGCAGCCGCACCGGATCGCCGGCCGCGGGATCTCCCGCACGTTCCAGTCGCTGCGGCTCTTCCTGAACATGTCGGTGAAGGAGAACGTGATGGCGGCGGCCTACGCGCACACCCGCGCCGGCGTCTTCCGCTCGATGCTGCGGACGCCGGGGATGCGGCGCGAGGAGCGCGAGATCGAGCGGCTCGCCGAGGAGCGGCTCTCGTTCTTCGGCGACCGCCTGATGGGCTACCGCTGGGACCAGCCCGCCTACAGCCTCTCCTACGCCAACCGGCGCCGGCTCGAGATCGCGCGCGCGACCGCGACGAAGCCGCGGCTGCTGCTGCTCGACGAGCCGGCCGCGGGGATGAACCCGGTCGAGACGCACGAGATCGCGGAGCTGATCGGCAAGCTCCGCGACGAGGGCGGCTACACGATCCTCGTGATCGAGCACGACATGCACGTGGTCGAGGGCATCTCCGACCGCGTCGTCGCGCTCGACCACGGCGAGAAGATCGCGGAGGGCTCGTTCCACGCGGTCGCGACCGACGCGCGCGTCGTCGAGGCCTACCTCGGGACGAAGGCGGCGGCGACGAAATGAGCGGGAACGGCGGCGAGCCGCTGCTGCGCCTCGAGGCGTGCGACACCTACTACGGGCAGATCCACATCCTGCAGGCGCTCGAGCTCGAGGTGGGGCGCGGCGAGCTCGTCTGCCTGCTCGGCGGCAACGCCTCCGGCAAGTCGACGACGCTGAAGACGATCCTCGGGCTCGTGCAGCCGCGGCGCGGCCGGGTCGTCTTCGACGGCGAGGACGTGACCAGGCGCCCGACCAGCCACCGGATCCGCAAGGGGATGGCGATCGTGCCCGAGAACCGGCGCCTGTTCGCGCCGATGACCGTGCTCGAGAACCTGGAGATGGGCGCCTACCTGCACGGGGGCGGCTCGAAGGAGGACTTCGAGCGGGTCTACTCGCTCTTCCCCGTCCTGCACGACCGCCGCTCGCAGCTCGCCGGCACGCTCTCGGGCGGCGAGCAGCAGATGGTCGCGATGGGGCGGGCGCTGATGGGCAAGCCGAAGCTGCTGCTGATGGACGAGCCGTCGATGGGGCTGGCGCCGATCCTGGTCGAGCGGAGCTTCGAGATCATCGGCCAGGTGCACGAGTCCGGGGTCGCGGTCCTCGTCGTCGAGCAGAACGCGAACGTCTCGCTCTCGATCGCCGACCGCGGCTACGTGCTCTCGACCGGCCGGCTCGTGCTCGAGGGCGCGGCGTCGGAGCTGCGCGAGAACGACGACCTCCGCCGCGCCTATCTCGGCCGCTGAGAGCGCGAGACAAACGGTACGTAGTTGCGCCGGACAGGTCCGACATTTTATAAGACGACCTCACGATGCTCTTGCGCGAGGTCGGATACGCCCGCCCGGAGACCGTCGAGGACGCGCTCGCGCTCCTCGGCGAGCTCGAGGGGTCGCGGGCGCTCGCGGGCGGGCAGACGCTGATCAACGTGATGAAGGCGCGCGCGGCCTCGCCGGACGCGCTCGTCGACCTGAACCGGGTCGAGGCGCTCAAGGGCGTCTCGGTTCGCGGCGACGGCGCGCTCGAGCTCGGCGCGATGACGACCTACACGGAGCTGCTCGCGAGCGAGGCCGCCGCGGCGCGCCCGATCCTCGCCGAGGTCTGCGCCACGATCGCCGACGTCCAGGTGCGCAACCGGGGCACGCTCGGCGGCAACGTCTGCTCGAACGACCCGACCAACCACCTGCCGCCGCTCTTCGCCGCGCTCGGCGCCGAGTTCACGATCGTCGGCCCGGACGGCGAGCGGACGGTGCCGTCGGAGGAGTTCTTCCTCGGCGTCTACATGACCGCCGTCGCGCCCGGCGAGCTCCTGACCCGGATCGTCGTCCCCGCGGGCCGCGCCGACGGCTTCGCGGCGGTCACGATCGGCCGGGAAGGCACCTGCATCGTCAACGTCGCCGCCTCGCTCGAGGCAGGTCCGCGGATCGCGGTCGGCTGCGTCGACGCGGTGCCGGTCGTGCTCCGGCCCGGCTCGGCCGACCCCGAGGCCGCCGCGCAGGCCGTGCGCGACGCGAACCTCGACCCGCCGTCGGACGTGCACGCGTCGGGCGACTACCGGCGCCGCCTGGCCGAGGTGCTGGCCGCGCGCGCGATCACGCAGGCGAGCGAGCGGAGGGAGGGCTAGTGGAGGCGAGCGCCGCGACTGCGGGCCGGCGGATCTCCGTCGAGGTGAACGGCACGGTCTACGAGCGCGAGGTCGATCCGCGCAAGCTCCTGATCCACTTCCTCCGCGACGACCTCGACCTGACGGGCAGCCACGTCGGCTGCGACACCGGCAACTGCGGCGCCTGCAGCGTCATCTACGACGGCGTGCTCGTGAAGAGCTGCATGCTGCTCGCCGTCCAGGCCGACGGCTCGTCGGTGCGCACGGTCGAGGGCCTCGCCGGCGACGGCGACGAGCTGACGCCGCTGCAGCAGTCGTTCTCGGACCACCACGCGCTCCAGTGCGGCTACTGCACGCCGGGGATGCTGATGAGCGCGACCGCGCTGCTCGAGGCGAACCCGAGCCCGATCGAGGACGAGATCCGCAAGGGGCTGCAGGGCAACATCTGCCGCTGCACCGGCTACTGGAACATCATCGACGCCGTCAAGGCGGCTGCCGGATGACCGTGACCCGCTCCGAGACCGCGGCCCCCGAGCGCACCGAGGTCGAGGCGCCGGCCGAGCCCGAGCGCTGGGCCGGCCGGAACGTGCCGCGCAAGGAGGACCGCCGGCTCGTCCAGGGCCAGGGCGTCTTCGTCGACGACATCAAGCGGCACGACATGGGCTACGCCCACTACGTCCGCTCGCCCTACGCGCACGCCCGGATCACGTCGATCGACGTCTCGAAGGCGCTCGAGATCCAGGGCGTCTTCGGGACGCTGACCGGCGACGAGGTCGCGCTCCTGACCGACCCGTTCTTCCAGATCGCGGCGCCGCCCGGCTCCGCCGTCCAGGACTACGCGCTCGCCGTCGGCAAGACCCGCTTCGTCGGCGACCCGGTCGCGATCGTCGTCGCCGAGACGCGCGAGCTCGCCCGCGACGCCGCCGAGCTCGTCGAGGTCGAGTACGAGCCGCTCGGCGTCGTCGTCGACGCCCGCCGCGCCCGCGACGAGGACGCCCCGGTGCTGCACGAGGAGGCCGGCGGCAACCTCGCCTGGGAGGGCGTCTACGAGTGGGGCAGCTGGGAGGACGCGGTCGCCGAGGCCGACCGGATCGTCCACATCTCGGAGCTGCACTTCGACCGCTTCAACTCGACGCCGCTCGAGACCGACGGCGCGCTCGTCGAGTTCAACCGCGGCACCGGCCAGTGGACGATCCACTGCAACAACCAGTTCCCCGGCTTCGCCGCGATCATGATGGGGCCGGCGATGCGCTGCGGCCTCGACAAGCTGCGCTTCGTCACCCAGGACATCGGCGGCGGCTTCGGCAACAAGATCACGACCCACCCGCAGCTCGTGGCGATGTGCCTGCTGGCGCGCAAGCTCGACCGCCCGGTCAACTGGACCGAGTGGCGGACCGAGTTCCACCTCTCGATGTCGCACGGGAACGAGCGCTGGTTCCTCGACACCGAGGTCGCCGTCAAGAACGACGGGACGCTGCTCGGCTTCCGCACGAAGGCCCTCGACGACGCGGGCGCCTTCCTCCGCTACGAGCCGCTCGGCGGCGTCATCTGGGCGCAGGTGACGCCGGGCATGTACCGCTGGCGGAACGTGCGGCTCGAGTTCACGCAGGTGCTGACGAACAAGGCGCCGTGCTCGCCGAACCGCGGCTACTCGCGGATGCAGCACCTCTGGTTCACCGAGCGCGTGATCGACATCGTCGGCCACGAGCTCGGGATCGACCCGGTCGAGCTCCGCAAGCGCAACTACGTGCGCGCCGAGGAGATGCCGTACACGACCCCGAACGGCTGCGTCTACGACTCGGGCGACTACGCGGCGATGCTCGACCAGGCGCTCGATCTCGTCGGCTACGACGCGCTCGAGGAGCGCCGCCGCGACGCCGAGTCGCGCGGGAAGCTGCTCGGCGTCGGCATCGGCTCGACGCTCGACTCGGGCACGAACAACTTCGGCGCAGTCGCGCCTCGTCAACCCGGAGCTGCAGTTCTCGGGCAACAACGAGGTGGCGACGGTCAAGCTCGACATCTTCGGCGAGGTCGTGGTCACGCTCGGGACGACGCCGCAGGGGCAGGGCCACGAGACGACGGCGGCGATGGTCGTGGCGGACATCCTCGGCCTCTCGCCCGACGACGTCAACGTCCGCGCCGGCCACGACGACTACTGGAACTCCCACGCCGGCTTCTCGGGCACCTACGCGAGCCAGTTCGCGGTCACCGGGCTCGGCGCGGTCAAGGGCGCCGCCGACCGGCTCGCCGCCGACATCAGGAAGCTGGCCGCGGGCGTGCTCGGCGCCGACTCGCCCGACGAGATCGTGCTCGAGGGAGGCTTCGCCAAGCGGGCCGACGACCCGGAGGCGGCGCTGCCGTTCATGGCCTGCGGCGCGATCGTGAACGCGAACAACGCCGTCCTGCCGCTGGAGGCGCGCGAGATCACGCTGAACAGCCGCTTCGTCTACGTGCCGCCGTTCGAGGTGCCGGACGTCGAGCGCAAGTACGGGAACCTGACGCTGACCTACGCGGCCCAGGTGCACGTCGCCGTGATCGAGGTCGACCCGGAGACCGGCGTCTACGAGATCGTCGACTACGCGGCGATCGACGACTGCGGCACCCGCATCCACCCGCAGATCGTCGAGGGCCAGGTGATGGGCGCGACCGCGCACGGGATCGGCGCGGCGACGCACGAGACGTTCACCTACGACGAGGACGGCAACCTGCTGACGCCGAACTTCTACGACTACCACGTGCCGCACGCCCTCGACGTGCCGCCGCTGAAGACGGGCTTCCTCGAGTCGCCGTCGCCGTTCTCCGACCTCGGCACGAAGGGGATGGGCGAGGGCGGCGGCGCCGCGATCCACGCGGTCTGCGCCGCGATCCAGGACGCGCTCCGCGGCGCGGGCGCGCCGGTCGTCTACGACAGCTGCAACCCCTATCACCGGGTCTGGGAGCTCCTGAGCGAGCCGCAGGCGTCGAAGTCGCGAGTGGAGGTGCGCGAGGCATGAAGGTCGAGGGCGAGCGCGCGTTCACCGCGCCGCGGCAGGTCGTCTGGGACGTGCTCAACAGCCCCGAGCGGATGGCCGAGCTGATGCCGGGCGTGCAGTCGTTCGAGATCGCCGACGACCGGCACTGGAGCGCGAAGGTGAAGATCCCGCTCGGGCTCGGCGGCCTGGCGATGTCGATCGCCTTCGAGAAGACCGAGGAGCGGCCGATCGAGTACGCGAGCCTGCACGCGAAGGGCAACGGCGTCGGCGCGATCCTGAGCATGCAGACCGAGTTCGCGCTCTCCGAGCAGGGCGACGGCACGCTGATGAAGTGGGCCGCGGACGTCTCGATCGCGGGCCCGGTCGGCTCGATGGGGCAGCGCGTCCTGCAGCCGATCGTCAACCAGCAGGTCGGCAACGTCCTGACCGCGCTCGAGAAGCAGGTGAACGCGGCGGCGGTCGACCCGGCGGAGGGCGCGCAGTCGGGCATCAGCCCCGGCAGCCCCGAGGCCTACTCCGGCGACCCGTCCGGGCCGACGCAGTCGACCGAGGACTAGCGGATGGCCGCGCCTCCGTTCCGCGTCGGCGTCATGCAGCTGACGATGGAGCCGCTCGAGGAGATGCTCGCGACCGCGCGGGTGATGGACGAGGCCGGCATCGACACGGTCTGGCTGGCCGAGGCCTACCCGTGGTGGCGCAAGCACCAGATGGAGGCGCGCTCCTCGACGGTCGTCTCGGCGCTGATGGCCCGTGCGACCGAGCGGCTGACGGTCGGCTGGGGGATCATCTCGCCCTACACGCGGCATCCGGTGCAGGCGGCGATGGACGCGCGGGTCGTCCAGGAGGCGGCCGGGCCGGGCCGCTTCGTCGTCGGCTTCGGCACCTCGAAGATCTTCCTCAACAACACCAAGCAGGGCGGGCCGCCGAAGGTGACGAAGCCGCTCGCGCACATGCGCGACTCGGTCGAGATCGTGCGCGGGATCCTCGGCGGCGGCCGCTTCGACTACGACGGCAAGGTCTACAGCGCCGACATCCCCGCCCTCGCGGACGAGGCGCACGCGCCGCGCGACCAGGTGCCGGTCTACGTCGCCGGCACGGCGCCGCTGATGCAGCAGCTCGGCGGCGAGATCGGCGACGGCCTCCTGACCCCGTCGATCACGACGCCCGCCTTCGTCCGCTGGACGCGCGAGAACATCGAGACGGGCGCCGCCAAGGCCGGCCGCGACCCCGACGACGTCGACCTCGGCTGCACGATCGTCGCCTCGATCCACCCGACCGACCGCGACCGGGGGCGCGACGGCGCCCGCGAGATCGCCGGCATGTACCTGGCGAACAAGTTCCAGAACATCCGCGGCTCGGCGGACACGCTGCTCGAGCTGGCGGAGATCGAGATGGAGGAGCTGCAGCCGGTCGCCGAGGCGATGGAGCAGGGCGGGCGCCTGGCCGCGAAGGAGAAGGTGACCGACTCGCTGCTCGACCGCTGCAAGCCGATCGCGGGCACGCCCGAGGACTGCGTCGCGGCGATGCAGGAGTACCGCGACGCCGGCTGCACGCACGTGATGCTCGAGCTCTGGGGCGACGACCGCCACGGGCAGATCCGCGCCTTCTGCGAGCACGTCCTGCCGCACGTGCGGGGCTGACCCGGCGTGGCCGAGCTGACGATCGACCGCGACCGGCTCGTCGACACCGCGAGCCGGCTGATCGCGACGCCGAGCTTCACCGGCGACGAGCAGGCGCTGGCCGAGCTGATGCGCGACACCTTCGCCTCGCTCGGCCTGAAGGTGCAGTGGCAGCAGGTCGAGGACGGCCGCGCGAACGTGCTCGGGACGCTCGAGGGCGCCGGCGGCGGCCCGAGCCTGATGTTCAACGGGCACATGGACACCTCGTACTCCGGCCGGGAGCCGTGGCTCGCGCACGTGCGCGGGTTCCAGCCGCAGCCGTTCGTCAAGGACGGGCGCCTCTACGGGCTCGGGATCTCGAACATGAAGGGCGCGCTCGCCTGCTACGTCGAGGCGGTGCGCGCCCTCCGGGACGCGGGCGTCCGCCTGCGCGGCGACGTGCTCGTCGCGGCCGTCTGCGGCGAGATCGAGAAGACGCAGCAGGGCGCCGAGCAGGGCGCGCAGTACCGCGGCTACGCGGCCGGCTCGCGCTACCTCGTCTCGCACGGCGGCGTCGCCGACATGTGCATCCTCGGCGAGCCGACCGAGGGCAAGGTCGTGCTCGGCCACTTCGGCTCGCTCTGGCTGCGGATCTCGGTGCAGGGCAACTTCATCCACACCGCCTTCAGCGAGGGCAAGCGCGGCGAGAACTCGATCCTGCGCATGCGCGAGGTGCTCGACGCGGTGCTCGAGTGGATCCCCGTCTGGGAGGACGACCCGGCGAACTCCTACCGCGGCGCGAAGGCGATCGTCAACGTCGGCGCGCTGCAGGGCGGCTTCGGCTGGCGCGTCTCGCGGACGCCGCACCGCACCGACCTCTTCCTCGACGTGCGCGTGCCGCCGCGAAAGCCGATGGCCGAGGCGCGGCGGCAGGTGCTGGAGATGGTGCGCGGGCTCGCGGAGCGGTTCCCCGGCTACGGCGTCGAGGGCGAGGTCTACGTGACCGCGCCGGGCGCCGAGATCGCGGAGGACCACCCGCTGATCGAGGCGATCGACGCCTCGCACGAGCAGGTCTTCGGCGCGCGGCCGGAGCGGGACACGACCCGCTGGTTCTCCGACGCGAGCGCGCTGACCCGCTACGGGATCGAGACGGTCAACTACGGCACCTCGAGCGGGCTGCTCGACACGACCGACGGCGAGAACCTCGAGATCGACGGGCTGGTCAAGACGGCGCAGGTCTACGCGCTGGCGGCGACCCGGGTCTGCGGGGTGGTCGAGTGAGGCTCGTCACCTACGACGGCGGCAAGGTCGGCCGGGTCGAGGGGGAGGAGGTCGTCCGCCTCGACGCGCCGACGATGCGCGCGTACTTCGAGCGCGGCGGCGCCGACGACGCGGGCGAGCGGACGCCGCTCGCGGAGGCGCGGCTGGAGGCGCCGATCGTGCCGAGGAAGCTGTTCCACACGGCCGGCAACTTCCGCGAGCACGAGGAGGAGTCGAAGAACGTCGACTGGTCGCACCAGATCGCGCCCTGGATCAACTTCTTCCAGAACGTGGACGCGATCGTCGGCCCGGACGAGCCGGTCGTCTACCCGGAGCACCTGACCGAGGAGCTCGACTACGAGCTCGAGCTGGCGGTCGTGCTGAAGCGGGCCGGGAAGTGGTTCTCGCCCGAGGAGGCGGCGGACTACGTCGGCGGCTACCTGATCTTCAACGACATCACCGCGCGCGACATCCAGCGCGGCGAGATGCGCTCCGGGGTCTTCAGCTTCTGCAAGGCGATCGACACCTTCTGCCCGCTCGGGCCGTGGATCGTCACCCCGGACGAGATCCCCGACCCGCACGACCTCGCGATGCAGCTGCGCGTCAACGGCGAGGTGCGGCAGGAGTCGCACTCGGGCCGCATGAGCGTGACGATCCCGGAGATCCTCTCGAACTTCTCCGCGCTCGGGTACTCGGCCGGCGACGTGCTCTCGACCGGCACCGTCTCCGGCGTCGCCGGCTTCAAGTCGCCGGAGGAGCGGGCGCGCCTCTACCTGAAGCCGGGCGACGTGATCGAGGCGGAGATCGAGCGGATCGGCGTCCTCCGCAACCCGGTCGTCTCCTGGCAGGAGGCCCACGGCGAGCCGCCCCGCCCGCGCATCCGCCCCTGGGGAGAGGGCGTCTAGGGCCATGTCCTCCGGCCACACCCCCACCCTGGGTGGGGCTCAACCCGCCTCCCTCGAAGCCGACGATACCCGGGAAATGCGCACGCAGGTGTGCCGGATGCGTGACGATTCCGGAGCGGACTGAGGCGTGAGCTGGCCGCGGGACGACGCGAAGCTCGAGCGGGTGCGCGCCCTGATGGCCGACCGCGGGCTCGACGCGCTCGTCGTCCGCGCGCCCGACAACGTCCTCTACCTGACGAACTTCTGGGGCATGAAGGGCTACGACGCCTGCGTCTTCCCGCGCGAGGGCGAGCCCGTGCTGCTCTGCCTCGAGGCCTCCGCGGACGACGCCGCCCGGACCGCCTGGACGGGCGACGTCCGCCTCGTCCGCGGCTACGACGAGCGCGACCCGCGGCCGGTGCCGGCGCGCACGCTCGAGGCGGCGCTCGACGCGGCGCGCGGCTACGACCGGCTCGGGCTCGAGCTCTCGCTCGGCACGCAGGCCTCCGACCGGATGGTCGGCGAGCCGACCACGTTCACGAAGGGCTGGTTCGACGCCTTCCCGGGCGCCGAAGACGCGGCGCCGCTGCTCGCCGAGGCGCGGGCGCTGAAGACCGAGCAGGAGGCGGCGCGCGTCCGCGTCGCGAACGAGATCGCCGCCGCCGCGATGGAGCACGTCCGCGCGCGCCTCGAGCCCGGGATGAAGGAGAGCGAGGCGGCGGCGCTCTGGCTCGGCTTCGTCCACGGCGAGGGCACGGGCTGGCAGGGCTCGGTCGAGCTCGCGCTCGGCTTCTCGCTCGTCTGGTCGGGCCCCGGGATCCGCACCTTCACCGCCACGGCCGACCGGCCGGTGCAGGCGGACCAGCCGACGCTCTTCGAGATCTGGGTCTGCGCCGACGGCTACTGGGCCGACCACACGAAGAACCTCTGCCCGGGCGAGCTGCGCGAGGACTACCGCGAGCTCGAGGCCGGGCTGCTCGAGGTCTACCGGCGCGCGATCGACCACTGCCGGCCGGGCGCGAGCCTCGCCGAGCTCGACCTGCTCGTCCGCGAGGGCCTCGCCGAGCTCGGCTATCCGGGCCAGCCGTCGCACCCGGTCTGCCACGGCGTCGGCGCCCGCGCGCACGAGCCGCCCTACGCCCACCAGGCCGGCGGCGGCACCGTCGAGGAGGGCATGGTGCTCGCGATCGAGCCGGGCTGCTACTGGGACGGCGGCGGCGGCCTCCGGGTCGAGGACAACTTCCTGATCACCCGCGAGGGCGCCGAGCAGCTCTCGCCCTTCCCGGACGGAGTGGTGCCGTGCAGGACCTGATCTGGACCGGCGGGCTGAACGACCCGTACGCGATCCGCGGGCACGTCGGCCTCTACGACACGACGCTCCGGGACGGCGAGCAGACCGTCGGCGTCGTGCTCGACCCGGAGCAGAAGCTCGAGATCGCGCGGCTGCTCGACGAGCTCGGGATCGACCGGATCGAGGCCGGCTTCCCGCGCGTCTCCCAGGACGACTGGGACGCCGTCCGCCTGATCTCCGACGCCGGGCTCTCCGCCGAGGTCTGGGGCTTCTCGCGCGCCGTTCCGGCCGACCTGGAGGCGCTCGTCGAGCTCGGCGTCCGCCACTCGGTGATCGAGTCGCCGATCTCCGACCTGAAGCTCGACGCGATCGGCGTCTCGCGCGAGACGATGCTCGAGCGGATCGCGCAGGCGATGCGCTTCGCCGCAGGTCACGACATCCACGCCGCCTTCTTCGGCGTCGACTCGACCCGCGCCGACCCCGCCTTCTACCGCCGCGTCTACGAGACCGCGGTCGAGGCGGGGGCGCGCGAGGTCGTCGTCGTCGACACGCTCGGGATCGCCTCGCCGGAGGCGGTCGGCGACCTCGTCGGGCGGACGCTGCAGTTCGTCGACGGGGCGCCGGTGCACTTCCACGGCCACAACGACTTCGGCGTCGCGACCGCGAGCGCGGCGGCCGCCGTCCGCGCCGGCGCGAGCTGGGTGCACGGGACGATCAACGGCATGGGCGAGCGTGCCGGCAACGCCAACCTGGGCGAGGTGGCGCTCGCGCTGCGCGCCCTCTACGGCGTCGAGTCGAACCTGCGGCTCGACCGGATCCGCGCCGTCTCCGCGCGCGTGCAGGAGCTCTCCGGCTACGGGCTCGAGCCCTGGAAGCCCGTCACCGGCGAGACCCTCTTCCGCCGCGAGAGCGGCGCCGTCGCGAGCCAGTTCCACGACCCGCCCTCGATCGAGCCGTACTCGTCCGAGCTCGTCGCGGCCCGCCGCGGGATCGTGCTCGGCAAGAAGAGCGGGCTCGACTCGATCCGGATCAAGGTCGCCGAGCTCGGCCTCGACGTCCCGGAGGAGCGCTACGCCGGCCTGCTCGCCGCCGTCAAGGCGCGCGGGACGGCCAAGCGCGGCCTCGTCACCGACGACGAGCTGCGGGAGCTGGCAAGCGGCGTCGGCGGGAGCCGGGATCGTGGCTGACGTCGACGTCGTCGTCGTCGGCAGCGGCGTCAACTCGCTCGCCTGCGGCGCCCTGCTCGCGCGCGGCGGCATGCGCGTCTGCGTGCTCGAGCGGCAACGACTGGCTCGGCGGCGCGATCAGGAGCGCCGAGCTCACCGAGCCCGGCTTCCTGCACGACGTCTACAGCGCCTGGCACCCGCTCTGGGTCGGCGGCGCCGCGCACGCCCTGCTCGGCGACGACCTCGCCCGGCACGGCCTCGAGTACCTGAACACCGAGCACCCGACCGCGACGCTCTACCCCGACGGCGAGGCCGCCTTCCTGCTGCGCAGCGCCGAGGCGAACGCCGCCGAGCTCGACCGGCACCACGCGGGCGACGGCGCCGCCTGGCAGGCGCTGCTCGCGCGAGTTCCTCCCGAACGCCGACCTCGCCTTCGGGATCCTCGGCACCGAGCTCTGGTCGCGGGGCGGGCTCGCGCTGGGGGCGAAGGGGCTGCGGCGGCTCGGCCGGCGCGGGCTTCGTCGAGTTCGCCGGGCGGATGCTGATCTCGAGCCGCGACTGGCTGACCGAGACGTTCGCCTCCGAGCGGGCGCACGGGCTGCTCGCGCCCTGGGTGCTGCACACCGGGCTCGGGCCCGACGCCGCCGCCTCCGGGTTCATGACGCAGGTGATCGCGGTCGCGGTGCAGGAGGGCGGCATGCCGGTCCCGCGCGGCGGCGGCGCCCGGCTCGCCGACGCGCTCGCGGCGCTGATCCGCGAGCACGGCGGCAGCTGCGAGACCGGCGTCGAGGTCGAGCGCGTGCTCGTCGAGGGCGGCCGCGCCGTCGGCGTCCGCACGACCGCGGGCGACACCGTCTCGGCCGCGCGCGCCGTCGTCTGCAACGTGCTGCCGGACCAGCTCTACGGCCGCCTGCTCGGCGAGCCGGACGACGAGCTCGCGCGCAAGGCCCGCCGCGTCCGCCACGGCCGCTCCGAGATGCAGGTCCACTTCGCGCTCTCGGAGCCGCCGCGCTGGCAGGGCGACGAGCGGCTCGCCCGCTCGGCGATCGTCCACCTGACCCCGGGCCTCGACGGCGTCTCCCGCGCCGTCAACGAGGCGGAGCGCGGCCTGCTCCCCGCCGAGGCGACCGTCGTCGTCGGCCAGCCGCTGACGATCGATCCCTCGCGCGCCCCGGAGGGCAAGGGCATCCTCTGGATCCAGCTGCAGGAGCTGCCCTGGCACGTCAAGGGCGACGCGGCCGGAGAGCTCGACGTCGGCGACGGCACCTGGACCGAGGAGCTGCGCGAGCGCTACGCCGACCGGATCCAGGCGCGGATCGCCGCCCACGTGCCGAACCTCGAGTCGAGCATCCTCGCGCGGACGGCGCTCTCGCCGGCCGACCTCGCGGCCGCGAACCCGAACCTCGCCTACGGCGACCCCTACGGCGGCTCGCTCGCGCTCGACCAGAACTTCGTCTGGCGCCCGTTCCCCGCCGCGCCCGGGCACCGCACCCACGTCGAGCGGCTCTTCCACATCGGCGCCAGCACCCATCCCGGCCCCGGCCTCGGCGCCGGCTCGGGGACGCTCGTCGCGCAGGAGCTGCTCGAGCCGCCCGCGCCGCAGCGGGCGCTGCGGCGGCTGCGCGGCCTGGTCAGATGAAGATCGAGCGGCCCTTCAGCTCGGGGGCGTAGTACTCGTTCGCGAGCTCGAGATGTCCGTAGAGCGCCTTCGCGGCCGCGTCCGGGTCGTGGTCGACGCAGGCCTTCAGGAGCGCGCCGTCGAAGGCGCGATGCCGCTTCTGCAGGTCGCCGTCGGCGGAGAAGAGCACCGGCCGGAAGCGCTCGGAGCTGTCCCAGGCCGGGCGGATCAGGCGCACGAGCCACGGCGAGCGCGCGGCGGCGTAGATCGCGAAGTGGAAGTCGGTGTGGGCGCGCAGGGCGCCGCGGACGTCGTCGGTCGCGCGGGCCTCGTCGGCCGCGGCCAGCTGCTCGGCCGCGAGCGTCGCCGTCCTCCTCCGAGAAGGCCGCCGCCGCGCGCCGGACCGCATCCGACTCGAGCACGAGCCGCACGGTGAAGAGGTCGCGCAGCTCCTCGACGTCGAGCGCGACCACCTTCGCGCCCTGGTGCGGGGAGTGGACGGCGAGCCCGAGCGCCTCCAGCTGGCGGACGGCCTCGCGGATCGGCGAGATGCTCATCCCGAGCGACTTCGCCAGCTCGTCGAGGCGGAGCGGGGTGCCGGGGCCGATCTCGCCGAGGATGATCCCCTCGCGCAGCTCCTCCAGGGCGAACTCGGCCATCGTGCGGTACCCCTGGCGCGGTCGACCCGTCTGCGTCACCGCGCCAGCGTCACATGCTCTTGATCAGATGTCAAACCCGTGAGATCATCGCGCCCTGCGCTCTCCGAGGATCTCGATATCGCAGGTGACGACGCTGACCGCGTCCTTCGCGGCGGACGTCCGCGCCTACGCGGACGCGGGCGCGGACGGGATCGGGATCTGGGAGCTGAAGCTCGAGGGCGGGGACGAGGCCGCGCTCGAGCTGCTCGAGGCCGTCCGGGCTCGGCCGCGCGTCGGCCGTCCCGCTCGTCCCCTCGATCCTGCCGCTGCCGCTGCTCGGCGGCCCGACCGACCCGGCCGAGCGGGTCGAGGCCCTCTGCGCCTCGCTGCACCGGCTCGCGCCCTTCCGGCCCGCGGGCGTCGTCTGCCTGACCGGCAGCGGCGCCGGGCTCGACCCGGACGAGGCGCGCTCGACCGTGGTCGAGGGGCTGCGCACGGTCGCCGCCGAGGCCGCCTCGGTCGGCCTGACCGTGGCGCTCGAGCCCTACCAGCGCGACGGCGGCGAGGAGTGGACGATCGCCTGCTCGATCCCGGATGCGCTCGCGCTCTGCCGGGACGCCGGCGACCCGCCGGCGCTCGCGCTCCAGTTCGACGTCTGGCACCTCTGGAACACGCCGACCCTCTTCGAGGACATCGCCGCCCACGCCGGCCGCTTCGCCGGCGTCCACGTCGCCGACCACCGCAGCCCGACGCGCGGCTGGGCCGACCGGGCCCTCCCCGGCGAGGGCGACGCGCCCGTCGCCGAGATCCTGGCCGCCCTCGCCGACGCCGGCTGGGACGGCTACTGGGACCTCGAGATCTTCTCCGACGACGGCACCTTCGGCGCCCCGTACGACGACTCGCTCTGGTCGCTGCCGGTCGCCGAGGCGGCCCGGCGCGGGATCGCCTCGCTCCGCGAGGCCCTGGCGGTGACGCCCCGTGCTTGACCCGACCTGCTCGTTCTCGCAATGTCCGTGTCCCCCGTCCGTCGCTGACCTGCGGCGGCCCCCGAGTAAGGAGTCCAGATGAGAGGAGTCAGCACCCGCGCGGTGGCGGCGGCGTTCGTGGTCGTCGCGGCGCTGGGCGTGGCGGCGACCGCGGCGGCGCGTACCCACTCCGCCTCCGCGTCGCCGATCGTGATCGGCTGGGCGTTCGACAGCAAGGGCGCCATGGCGCCGTTCGACAACCCGGCCCTCGCGGCCGCGAAGCTGCGGGTCGCCTACTGGAACAAGCTGGGCGGCGTCAGCGGCCGCAAGCTCCAGATCAAGACCTGCGACACCCAGGGCAACAAGCCCGCGGTCGCCAAGGCCTGCGCGGCGAAGCTGCTCGGCCAGGGCGCCGACGTCATCTTCACGACCTGCGACGTCGACTTCGCCGCCCCGGTCGTGCAGGAGGCGATCAACCGCGGCGTGCTCGCGGTCGCGCCCTGCATCGGCACCGACCAGATGGGCCCGAAGCGCTTCGGCTCGAAGGGCAAGCTCGCCTTCAGCTTCGGCAACGTCGCCCAGGACGAGGGCTCCGCGATGGCCGACTACGCCTGGCGGAAGGGCTGGCGGACGGCGGCGCTCGCCACCGACACGGTGATCGTCTACTTCAAGGACGTCGTCAAGGCGTTCGAGGCCCGCTTCAAGCAGCGCGGCGGCAAGATCGTCGCCTCGGAGACCTACCAGTCGCTCGGCGGCAACAACGTCCAGAACGTCGTCAGCCGGCTGAACGGCGTCAAGGCCGACGTCGTCGTCACCGCGACCGCCGGCGCGTTCGGCGCGCTCTCGACGCTCGTCTCGGGCCTGCGGACGCTCGGCAACGACACGCCGATCCTCAACTCGTGGGCCGGCGACGGCACCTACTGGCTGCCCAAGAGCCCGAAGGTGACCGAGTACTACTTCGTCACCTTCGCGAACGCGTTCGGCGGCGACCCGAACCCGGCGGTCAACAAGCTCGCCAAGCAGGTGAAGGCGGCGACCGGCGGCTTCATCACCGGCCCGGCGGCGGTCGACGGCGTCATCACCGCGATCCGGCGGGCGAAGGGCTCGACGAACGGCGCCAGGCTGGCGGCGCAGCTCGAGAAGTTCAAGAAGGTGCCGACGCTCTCCGGCCTCGTCAGCTTCTCGCCGAAGCTGCACACCGTCTTCGGGCGCCAGTACCGGGTGATCAAGATCCAGAACAACGTGCCGCGCGAGGTGGGCACGGTCGTCGCCAAGGTCGTCCCGAAGATCTAGGGGCGTTGGCGGCGGTTTCCGATCCGGAGACGGCGGCGAGGCCCGGAGGAGCGCTCCGGGCCTCGTCCGTCTCCCGTTCCTTCGAGGGCGTCCAGGCGCTGCACGACGTCTCGCTCGCGCTCCGGCCGGGCGAGGTCGTCGGCCTGATCGGCCCGAACGGGGCCGGCAAGTCGACGCTCGTCAACCTGCTCAGCGGCTTCGACCGGCCCTCCTCCGGGACGGTCGAGCTCGACGGGCGCGACGTCACGCGCTGGCCGCCGCACCGCCGCGGCCGGCACGGGCTCGCGCGCACGTTCCAGCACGGCCACGCCTTCCGCGGGCTCTCGGTGCGGGAGAACGTCGAGGTCGCGGCGATCGGCGTCGGCCGCCGGGCGGGGCAGGCGGCGCGGCGGGCGCAGGAGCTGCTCGGCCTGCTCGGCCTCGCCGCCTACGCGGACGGGCCGGCGGGCGCGCTCGCGCACGGCGACGAGCGGCGCCTCGGCGTCGCGCGGGCGCTCGCGACAGGTCCGCGGTTCGTGCTGCTGGACGAGCCCGCCGCGGGCCTGCCCGAGGCGGAGGTGCCCGGAGTTCGCGGCGGTCGTCCGCTCGGTCCGCGACGACCACGGGGCGGGCGTGCTCCTGATCGACCACAACATGGCGCTGATCATGGAGATCTGCGACCGGATCCACGTGCTCGACCAGGGCACGACGCTGGCGCAGGGGACGCCGGCCGAGATCCGCGGCAACCTCGACGTCGCCGCCGCCTACCTCGGCGAGAGCGCCGTCCACGCCGACGAGGAGGACGCGTGAACGGCGCGCGCCGGGCCGCACGGGCCCGCACGCACCGGCTCCGCCGGGGCGGGAGCCCTCGTCGTCGAGGGCCTGCACGTCCGCTACGGCGGCGTCCACGCCGTCCGCGGGCTCTCGCTCGAGGTGCGGCCGGGCGAGATCGTCGGGCTGATCGGCCCGAACGGCGCCGGCAAGTCCTCGACGCTGCACGCGATCATGGGGCTCGTCCCCGCCGCGGCCGGCGCCGTCCGGCTCGGCGGCGCCTCGCTCGTCGGCCGCCCGCCGGAGCAGGTCGCGCGCGGCGGCGTCGCGCTCGTCCCCGAGGGGCGGCGCATCTTCGGCGAGCTGACGGTCGAGGAGAACCTCCGCCTCGGCCTCGCCGGCCGGCGCAGCCGCAGCGGCACAGGGCAGGCGCTGCAGTCGGTCTACGAGCTCTTCCCGGTCGTGCGCGACTTCCGGCGGCGCACCGCCGGCGCGCTCTCGGGCGGCCAGCAGCAGCAGCTCGCGATCGCGCGCGCGCTCGTCGCCGAGCCGGACGTGCTCCTGCTCGACGAGCCGTCGCTCGGCCTGGCGCCGCGGATCGTCGACACCGTCTTCGCCGCGCTGGCCGCGATCCGCGACCGCGGCCTCGCCGTCCTGCTCGTCGAGCAGCGCGCGCAGCGCACGGTCGCGCTCGCCGACCGCTCGCACGTGCTCGCGGGCGGCGAGCTGCGCCTGACCATGACCCGCGACGACGCCGCCGACACCGAGGCGCTCGTCGCCGCCTACTTCGCATGAGTCGTCGACCCGTCGGAGACGACCGGAGAGCGGAGCGGGCATAGTGCTCGCCGTCCTCAACATCGACTGGCAGACGCTCGCGGACGGGATCGCGCTCGGGGCGATCTACGCCCTGATGGCGGTCGGGATCGGGCTCGTCTTCGGCGTCCTGCGGCTCGTCAACTTCGCCTACGGGCAGCTGATCATGGCCGGCGCCTACGCGCTCGCGCTCGCCTCCGACTGGGGCTGGCCGCTCTGGGCCGGGATCCTGCTCTGCTTCGCGGTCGTGCTCGTGCTCTCGGGGCTGATGGACCGGCTCGTCTTCCGGCCGCTGCGGACGCAGTCGCCGGCGGTGATGCTCGTCGCCACCTTCGCGGTCGCCTTCCTGCTCCAGAGCGTCGCGCTCCTCTGGCTCGGGCCGCTCGGCAAGATCGCCGCCTCGGTCGCGCAGCTGAACCGGCCGGTGACGATCTCCGGCGTCGACATCCGCAAGATCACGATCGTCGCCGTCTGCGTGGTCGCGCTCTGCCTGCTGGCGCTGCACCTGCTGCTGACGCGGACGTCGGTCGGACTGCAGATGCGCGCCGCCTCGATGGACTTCGCGACCGCGCGCGTGCTCGGCGTCCGCGCCAACCGCGTCATCGGCGGCGCCGTCCTGATCTCGGGCCTGCTCGCGGCGGTGGCGGCGATCATGCTGACCGTCCAGACGCCGCTCGTGACGCCCGACTTCGCCCTGCGCGACACGATCGTCGTCCTCGCCGGGCGTCGTCCTCGGCGGGCTCAACCGCCCGATCCCGGCGACGCTCGGCGGCTTCGCGATCGGGTTCGCGAGCGGCCTGCTCGGCGGCGCCCTGCCGACCGACCAGAGCCAGTACCTGCCCTCGTTCCTGTTCGCCGCGGTCATCCTCGTGCTGCTCGTCCGGCCCGGCGGCCTCTTCACCCGCGCGCGGGGAGCGGCGGAGCGGCTGTGAGCGCGGCCCGCCGGCTCTCGCAGCTGCTCGCGCCGGCCGCGCTCGTCGGCGGCGGCGCCCTGCTCGGGCTCGCCGTCTCGAGCTCGAGCGAGATCTACTTCGTCGACGCGCTCGTCAAGGTCTCGATCGTCGTCGCGCTCTACCTCTTCATCGGCAACTCCGGCGTCCTCTCCTTCGGCCACGTCAGCTTCGTCGCCGCGGGCGCCTGGGCGGCGGGCGTGCTGACGGTGCCCGGGGAGTCGAAGCCGGCGATCATGCCGAACCTCGCGCACGTGCTCCGCGACACGACCGTCGGCAACGTGCCCTCGCTCGCGATCGCCGCCGGCGTCGGCGCCGTCTTCGCGCTTCGCCGCGGGCCTGCCGTTGATGCGGCTGTCGGGCCTCTCGGCGGGCATCGCGACGTTCGCCGTGCTCGAGATCACGCACAACGTCCTCCGCTACTACGAGACGATCGGCCCCGGCCTGAACACCTTCTCGTCCGTGCCGGAGACGACCGGGCTCGGCCAGGCCGCGATCGGGGCGCTGCTCGTCGTCGCGGTCGCCTTCGCCTACCAGCGCAGCCGCTTCGGGCGGATGCTCGCGGCGACGCGCGAGGACCCGGCGGCGGCCTCGGCGGCCGGGATCTCGATCTACCGGCAGCGGCTCTACGCCTTCACGCTCTCGGGCGGCCTCGCCGGCTTCGCGGGCGGCCTCTACGTCCACCTGCTGCCGGTCAACACCGAGTCGGTCTACCTCGACCTGACGTTCATCACGCTGGCGATGCTCGTCGTCGGCGGCACGACGAGCCTCTGGGGCGCCGTCGTCGGCGCGCTCGCGGTCAGCGCGCTCGACTCGTTCCTCGCGCAGGCGGAGAACGGCGTCGACGTGCTCGGCGCCCAGCTCGACCTGCCCGCGGGCACCCGGCTCGTCGTCGTCAGCGTCCTGATGGCGGTCGTCCTGATCGTCCGCCCCTCCGGCCTGACCGGCGGCCGCGAGTTCCGGCTCCCGCGCCGCCGCTCGAGCGGTCCAAGTGACGAAGTGTCACGAGCGAGGTCGGAGCCGGCGTGATCCGCTCGGTCTGCGTCGCCGGCGGAGGCGTGATCGGCAGCCTCTTCGCCGGCCATCTCGGCCGGGTCTGCGAGGTCTCGGTGCTGACGCGCCGCGAGGAGCACGCCGCCGCGCTCGAGCGGGACGGGCTCCGCGTCAGCGGCCGCAGCGACTTCACCGTGCCGGTGCGCGCCGCCTGCGACCCGGCCGCGCTGCCCGAGCCCGAGCTCGCGATCGTCGCCTGCAAGGGCGTCGACCTCGAGGCGCGTCGCGACCCGGCTCGAGGGCGCCTTCCCCGGGGCGACCGTGATGACCGTCCAGAACGGGCTCGGCGCCGAGGCGGTCGTCGGCGCCCACGGCGACTGGCCGCTCGTCTCCGCCGTCACCTTCATGAGCGGCACCCGCCACGCGGACACGCACGTCGAGTACATCCTCGACACCGCCACCTGGCTCGGCCCCTACCGCGGCACGACCCACGCCGACTGCGAGGCGATCGCGGAGCTCGTCCGCTCGGCCGGCCTGAAGGCGGAGGCGTTCGCCGACCTGCGCCCGGCCCAGTGGTCGAAGCTGATCTTCAACGCGACCGTCAACACCGTCTCGGCGCTGACCGGGCTGCCGCACGACTTCCACTTCGGCGAGCGCGAGCGGCCCGGCGACCTCGGCCACCTCGTCTTCGAGCTCGTCGAGGAGGGGAAGGCGGTTGCCGCGGCCGCGGGCGTCGAGCTGGGAGAGGATCCCTGGGAGATGAACCTGCACGCCACCCGCCGCGGCCACCGGCACTACCCCTCGATGCTCGAGGACGTCGAGGCGCGCCGGCCGACCGAGATCGAGACGATCACCGGCGCGCTCGTGCGCGAGGCCGGGCGGCTCGGCGTCCCGGCGCCGCTGCACACGGCGCTCTACCGGCTGGTCAGGGCGAAGGAGGCGAGCTACGCGTGAGAGTCTGCGTCGTCGGCTGCGGGGCGGTGGGCTCGCTGTTCGCGGCCAACCTGGCGACGCTCGAGGACGTCGAGGTCTGGGCGTACGACCTCTCGCGGCCGCACGTCGAGGCGATCGAGCGGGACGGCCTGCGGCTCGTCGGCGCCGGCGAGGTGCACGCGCGCCTGCGTGCGACCGCGGACGCGTCCGAGCTGCCGCCGTGCGACTTCGGGATCGTGGCGACGAAGGCGATGCACACCGAGGCGGCGATCGCCGCGACCGCGCACGCGTTCGCGGGCGGCTGCGTCGCGACCGTCCAGAACGGGATCGGCAACGAGGAGGTGCTCGCGGGCCACGTCGAGCGCGTCGTCCGCGGCACGACCTTCCCGGCGGGGAAGATCCTCGAGCCGGGGGTCGTGCAGTGGGACGTCAAGGGCGAGACGACGCTCGGCCCGTTCGAGGGAAGGCCGGCGCCGCTCTCCGAGGTCGAGCGGCTCGCCGAGGCCTGCACGCGCGGCGGCATGCCGACGGCGGCGGTCGAGGACGCGCGCGGGCCGCAGTGGCGCAAGGTGATCTTCAACGCGGCGACGAACCCGCTCGGGGCGCTGACCGGGCTCACGCACGGGCGCGTCTGCGAGCAGCCGCCGCTGCGCCGGCTCGCCTCCCGCCTCGTCGACGAGGGGAAGGCGGTCGCGGCGGCGCAGGGGATCGTCCTCGACGCCGACCCGGAGGAGCTGATCGACCACGCCGCGCGCCCCGAGGTAGCGTACGGCCACAAGGCGTCGATGCTGCAGGACGTCGAGGCGCGCCGGCAGACCGAGGTCGACTACCTGAACGGCGGGATCGCGCGGTTCGGCCGCGAGCTCGGCGTGCCGACGCCGACGCACGAGACGATCTGGGCACTGGTGAAAGGAGTGGAGGCATCGTGGTAGAGGCCCCGGGCGGGGAGATCGAGCGGCGCTACGGGCTCGTGCGCGAGGCGATGGCGCGCGACGGGCTCGACGCGGTCGTCGTCAGCGGCAACGAGTACACCGGCTTCGAGGGAGCCGTGACCTACATGTCCGGCTTCGTGATCGTCCACCGCTACGCCTACGTGCTGCTGCCGCTCGAGGGCGAGCCGGCGATCGTCTTCCCGAGCGAGGCCCGCTACGTCGGCGAGCACGGGACGACGTGGATCGAGGAGCAGGTCTTCGTCGACCGGCCGGGCGAATGGCTCGCCGACCGCGTCCGCGGGCGCCGGGTCGGCGTCTACGGGCTCGACTACGTGATGGCGGTCCGCGACTACCGCGCGCTCGAGGGCGCCGCCGAGCTCGTCCCCTGGGACGTCGCGTTCGACCACGCGCGCGCGATCAAGAGCGAGGCGGAGATCGCCTCGGTGCGCGACTCGGTGCGGATCAACACCGAGGGCTTCTGGCGCTTCCTCGAGGCCTTCGCGCCCGGGAAGACCGAGCGGGAGATCCTGGCGCCGTGCGAGCGGTACTTCGTCGAGCAGGGCTGCGGCCGGCTGACGATGGACATGGTCCTGACCGGGCCGGACGGCTCGGCGCTGCCCGAGTTCAGGATCGCCGGCGCGCGCCGGATCGAGCCGACCGACCTGGTGCTGCCGTCGCTCGAGATCGCCGGCCCCGGCGGCCACTGGGTCGAGGTCTCGCGCGCGATCGCGCCCGGCGGCCCCTCGGCCGAGACGGCGCGGATGCTCGAGGCCTACGAGGAGTACTACGAGGCCGCGCAGACCGCGATGCGCGACGGCGCGACCGCCCACGACGTCCACCGGGCCGTCTCGAAGGGCTTCGTCGACCGCGGCTGGAAGCTCGGCCACGTCACCGGGCACTCGATCGGGATGACGATGATCGAGTTCCCGAAGATCGGCGAGGGCGACGAGACGGTGCTGCGCGAGAACATGGTGCTGTCGATGCACCCGCACGTGATCTCCGACGACGGGCAGGCGTGCCTGTACATGCAGGACACCTGGCTCGTGACCGCCGACGGCGGCGTGCCGCTCGCGGGCCTCGAGATGCGGATCTTCGAAGGGAGCGAACGGTGAGCGGCGGACCCGATCCCGACCTCGGCCCGATCCTGCCCTACGAGGGCGCCTCCGACTACGAGCGCTACCTGCAGACGGACGCCCTGCTGGCGCTGCAGCGCTCGCCGGAGGAGTGGGTGCACCGCGACGAGCTGCTCTTCATGGTCGTGCACCAGTCCTCGGAGCTCTGGCTGAAGCTCGCCTGCGCCGAGGTCGAGCAGGCGACGCGGCACGTCGAGGCGCGCGAGCTGCGGCCGGCCCTGCGGCTGCTGCGGCGCGCGGGGGCCTGCCTCGGCTACGTGACCGGCTTCCTCGCGCACCTGGAGGAGATGTCGCCGTGGGAGTACCAGGAGATCCGCAAGGTGCTCGGGCACGGGTCGGGCTTCGACTCGCCCGGCTTCCGCGAGCTGCGGCGGGTCTCGACCCCGCTCGGCGAGGCGTTCAACGAGCTCCGGCGCGAGCGCGGCTTCACGGTCGCGGAGGTCTACACGCGCGCCGGCGAGGACGACGACCTCTACGAGCTGGCCGAGTGCCTGACCGAGTGGGACGAGCGCGTCGGCGTCTGGCGCTACCGGCACTACAAGGTCGTCGCCCGGATCATCGGCGAGGACGTCGTCGGCACCCAGGGCACGCCGGTCGAGCTGCTCGGCGGCCTGATCAAGCACCAGCTCTACCCGGAGCTGTGGCGGGTGCGCACCGAGCTGACGAACCTCTCCAACGAGCAGGGGTGAGCTCGCTCGAGGCGATCCGCGCGGCGCGCGAGCGGATCGCGGACGCCGTCCTCCGGACGCCGCTCGTGCGCCTCGACGCGCCCGAGGCGCCGTGCGAGCTGTGGCTGAAGCTCGAGTGCCTGCAGCCGATCGGCTCCTTCAAGCTGCGCGGCGCCCTGAACGCGGTCCGCTCGGCCCCGGCCGAGGCCGTCGCGGGCGGCGTCCTGACCGCGTCCGCCGGGAACATGGCCCAGGGGGTCGCGTGGGCCGCGCGCGAGGCGGGCGTGCGCGCCGTCGTCGTCGCGCCCGAGAACGCGCCGCAGACGAAGCTGCGCGCGGTCGCCCGGCTCGGCGGCGAGGTGATCCGCGTCCCGCACGAGACCTGGTGGCAGACGATGCTCGACCGCGCCTACCCGGGCGTCGACGCGCTCTTCGTCCACCCGGTCGAGGACGAGCCGGTGATCGCCGGCAACGGGACGATCGGGCTCGAGCTCTGCGAGCAGCTGGACGACTTCGACGCCGTCGTCTGCCCCTTCGGGGGCGGCGGCCTCTCGACCGGGATCGCGACGGCCGTCAAGGCGCTGCGGCCCGAGGTGCGGGTCTACGCGGCCGAGCCGGAGACCGCCGCGCCGCTGACGGCGTCGCTCGCGGCCGGGGAGCCGGTCGAGATCGAGTTCCGTCCCTCCGTGGGTCGACGGCGCGGGCGGCCGCGCCGTGCTGCCGTCGATGTGGCCGCGCGTCTCCTCGGGCCTGCTCGACGGCGCCTTCGCGGTGCGCGCTCGACGACGCCGCCGCCGCGGTGCGGCTGCTCGCCGAGCGCGCCCGCGTGGTGGCCGAGGGCGCCGGCGCGCTCGGGGTCGCCGCCGCCCTCGCGGGCCGCGCCGGCACGGGCCGCGTCGTCGCCGTCGTCTCGGGCGGGAACCTCGACGCCGAGACGCTGGCCGGCGATCCTCGCCTAGAGCGGCGGCCCGACGAGCTCGATCCCGTGGCGGCCGGCGAGCTCGGCGAAGGCCTCGCGCTCCGCGTCCGTCGGAGGCCCCGACGGCTCGGGCAGCGTCTCCGTCCCGGCGGGACGGCCCGACGCCCGCACGAACGCCTCGAAGTCGCCGTGCGCGGTCACCGTCAGCCAGCGCGCCTGCTCGGACTCGACCCGGTAGGTGTGCGGGACGCCCTTCGGCGCCAGCTGCGTCCCGCCCGCGCCCAGCTCCAGATCGGCCCCGCCGACGCGAAGGCGCAGCCGCCCCTCGACGACGTGGAAGAGCTCGTCCTCGGTGTGGTGGACGTGGAGCGGCGGCGAGTCGCCGCGGCGCGCGCTGCTCTCGAGGCAGCTGAGCCCGTCGTCGCCCGCGCCGTGCGCCGCGCGCACGCGCACGAGGGTGTCGAGGAACCAGATCGCTTCCGTGCCGACCGTGACCTGCCATCGTCTTCCTTTCTCTAAACTCCGGATCGGAGCTTGAAGCTATACCTCCGGATCGGAGCTTATGTCAAGCGGCGACCTGACCCTCTTCTCCCACGTCGTGCTCGTGCTCGTCGGTCGCGACGGGGCCGGCGCCCACGACCTCGTCAGGATGGCGCGGCAGGGGCGGATCTACGCCGAGTTCGCCGACAGCCAGTGGTATGCGGAGCCGAAGCGGCTCGCGCGGCTCGGCTACCTGGACGCGCGCTCGGAGCCGGGACAGACGCGGCCGCGGACGCACTACACGCTGACGGAGGCAGGGCTCGACGCGCTCCGCGCCTGGATGCAGGAGCCGAGCGGCTTCTCGCGCATCTTCATGGAGCCGGCGCTGCGCCTGCTCGCGGCCGACCTCGTCGGCGACGAGGTCGCGCTCGGCAGCCTCGCCGCCCTGCGTGAGGAGATCGCCGACCTGCGCGCCCGCCTCGACGTCGCCGAGCAGATGGCGCACACGCTGCCGCACCGCGAGCGCTACCTGCTCCTGAACCACGCGCTCGCGCGCCGGATCGTCGACGCGCATGCCTCCTGGCTCGACGACGTCGAGCGCGAGCTGCGGCAGGGAGGCTAGGCTCCCCCGGATGCCGAAGGGGACGCCGCCGCCCGACCTGCAGGAGTTCCTGCGCCGGCCCGAACCCCTGCGTCGTCGCGACCATCCGCCCCGACGGGGAGCTGCACACCGCGGCGACCTGGTACGAGTGGCGGGACGACGGGACGGTGCTGCTGAACATGGACGCGAGCCGCCGCCGGCTCGGGCACATGCGGGCCGACCCGCGCGTCGCGCTGACGGTGCTCGACGCCGACAGCTGGTACTCGCACGTCTCGCTGGTCGGCCGCGTCCGCGAGCTGCGCCGCGACCCCGGCCTCGCAGACATCGACCGCCTCGCCGAGCACTACACGGGCAAGCCCTACCGCGACCGCGGCCGCGACAGCTGGACGGCGATCGTCGAGGTCGACCGCTGGCACGGCTGGGGCGAGCACGGCCGCGACTGAGGCCGGCGGTGGCGCACCGGCCGCGCATGAGCCCGGAACGCGTCGAGCGGCTGCGGGCCTGGCACGAGGACGCGTACGTTCGGGACAGGCGTAGCGGGCCGGTCGTCGTCGAGGCGCTCGGCCGCAGCTTCGTCGTCCCGCCGGAGGTCTATCCGCCGAACCCGTTCGGGCTCGCCGAGCTCGTCGAGACGGAGGTGCGCGACGGCGAGCGCGTGCTCGACCTCGGCACGGGCAGCGGCGTCAACGGGATCGTCGCCGCGGCGCGCGCGGGGGAGGTCGTCGCCGTCGACGTCAACCCGGCCGCGGTCGCCTGCGCCCGCGAGAACGCGGCGCGGAACGGCGTCGCCGAGCGGTTCGCGGCGCGGGAGAGCGACCTCTTCGCCGCGGTCGACGGCCGCTTCGACCTGATCGTCTTCGACCCGCCGTTCCGCTGGTTCCGCCCCCGCGACCTGCGGGAGCGCGGCACCGCCGACGAGGGCTACGCGACGCTGACCGCGTTCTTCGAGCAGGCGCGCGGCCGGCTGACCGGGGCGGGACGGATCCTGCTCGCGTTCGGCACGACGGGCGACATCGACTACCTGCACGAGCTGATCCGCCTGCACGGCTTCTCGGTCGAGACGCTGCGCGAGCGGGAGCTCGAGCGGGACGGCGAGACCGTCCGCTACCTCGCCTACCGGCTCGCCTGAGCCTCGCCGTCAGGCGGCGACGCGCTCGCTGCCGGCGACGAGGACGCGGCGGATCGCGAGCTCGCCGTCGAGGACGACCACGTCGGCGGGGGAGCCGGGGGCGAGCGTGCCGAGGTCGGGGCGCCGCGCGACGCGGGCGGGGACGCGCGTCGCCGCGTCGACGGCCTGCTCGAGCGTCGCGCCCAGGCGGACGAGCTCGAGCAGGGCGCGGTGCATCGTCAGGACGCTGCCGGCGAGCACCCCGCCGGCCATCCGCGCGACGCCGTCCCGCACCTCGACCTCGACGCCGCCGAGGTGCCAGCTGCCGTCGCCGACGCCGGCCGCGGCCAGCGCGTCGGTGACGGCGACGACGCGGCCCGGCGCCGCCTGCAGCGCGAGCCGGGCGGCCTCGTCGGCGAGGTGGTGGCCGTCGAGGATCAGCTCGACGGTCACGTCCGGCCGGGCGAGCGCGGCCCCGGCGAGCCCGGGGTCGCGGTGGGCGAACGGCCGCATCGCGTTGAAGAGGTGGGTGACGTGCGCGGCGCCGCGGTCGAAGGCGGCGTGCGCCTCCCCGGCCGTCGCGTCCGTGTGCCCGCAGGCGGCGGTGACGCCGCGCGCGACCAGCGCCTCGACGAGCTCGAGGCCGCCGGGCAGCTCGGGCGCGAGCGTGACGTGGCTCACCGGCCCGGCCGCGAGCAGCCGCTCGAGCAGGGCGTGCTCCGGGTCGCGCCGCGAGGCCGCCGGATGCATGCCGAGGCGCGCCGGCGAGATGAACGGCCCCTCGAGATGGCAGCCGAGCACCCGCGGGCCGATCTCCCCGGACGGCAGCTCCCGGAGCGCGGCGACGAGCTCCTCCTCGGGCGCCGTGATCAGGCTCGGCTGGAAGGCGGTCACGCCCGTCTCCAGCAGCGCCTCGCCGGCGCGGCGGTAGCCGTCCGCGTCCGCCTGCGAGAAGTCGACGCCGCCGAAGCCGTGGACGTGCAGGTCGACGAACCCCGGCACCGCCGTGCCGCGGCCGCCGCCGCCGAGCCCGACCGCGGCGACGCGGCCGCCGTCGACCTCGACGTCGCCGCGGACGAGCGACCCGTCGACGAGCGCCGCCTCGACGCCGAGCCTCACGGCGCCGGATCCCCCTGCCCCGGCGAGCCGGCCGTCGTCCGGCTCGGGCGGAGCGGGTGCGACCGGCAGCCCGGCCGCCTTCCACGCCTCGAAGCCGCCGACCAGGTCGCCCGCCCGCTCGAAGCCGAGCTCGACCAGGACCGCGGCCGCGAGGCTGGAGGAGAACCCCTCCTCGCAGACGACGACGAGCTGCCGGTCGAGGCCGCCGACGTGCTCGTTCCGCCAGGGGCTGTCGGGGTCGACCCGCCATTCGAGCACCGTCCGGGGCAGGTGCAGCGAGCCCGGGATGACGCCGTCGCGCTCGCGCGCCTCGCGGGAGCGGGTGTCGACGAGCAGCGCGCCCGCCTCGGCGGCGGCGAGCGCCTCCTCCGGCCCGAGGCGGCGGATCCGGCTGCGGGCGTCGGCGAGGAGCTCGTCGATCGTCCGCCGCGGCATCGCTAGAGCGCGTGCAGCGCCTCGAGGAAGCGGTCGACCTCGTCGGCCGTGTTGTAGTGGATCAGCCCGACGCGGACGGCCTCGCCCCAGCCGAGCCGCTCGTGCAGGCCGAGCGAGTAGTAGCTGTCGTGCGCCCAGACGCCGAAGCCCTGCGCGCAGAGCCGGTCGGCGGCCTCCTGCGCGGGCACGCCCTCGACGTCGATCAGGAAGGTCGGGACGCGCCCCTCCATCGTCTGCAGCCCGTAGACGGTGACGCGGTCGGAGAAGCCGGAGAGCATCCGCTCGCCGAGGTCGCGCTCGTAGGCGCGGATCTGCTCCATGCCGCCGATCGAGTCGAGGTAGGCGACCGTCGCCTCGAAGCCGGCGAGCAGCTCGTAGGGCGCCGTGCCGGTCTCGAAGCTGCGGCCGACCGGCGTCGAGGGGGCGGGACGGGCCTTGTACGGCCGCCACGTCTCCGCGAGCGAGGCGCGCGCGTAGGCGAGCCCGAGGTGCGGCCCGCAGAACTTGTAGGGCGAGCAGAGGAGGACGTCGACGCCGAGCTCGGCCACGTCGAGCGGCTCGTGCGCGGCGTAGTGGACGGCGTCCGCCCAGGCGATCGCGCCCGCCTCGTGCGCCAGGTCGGCGACGCGGCGGATCTCGGTCGTGGTGCCGATCGCGTTCGAGGCGCACGGGAACGAGACGACCCGGGTCCGGTCGGACAGCTTCGAGGCGAGGTCGTCGAGGTCGAGCCGGCCGTCGGGCGTGACGTCGGCGAGGTGGACGACGAGGCCCTTGTCGTGCGCCAGCTCGAGCCAGGGCGCGACGTTGCCGTCGTGGTCGAGCCGCGTCACGACGAGCTCGTCGCCCTCGCGCCACTCCCGCGACGCCGTCCGCGTCAGCATGAAGTTGAGCGTCGTCATGTTGGCGCCGAAGACGACCTCGTCCGCGGAGCAGCCGAGGAACCGCCCGGCCGTCGCCCGCGAGCGCTCCAGGATCTCGCCGACCCGGCGGCTCGTCTCGTAGGGGGCGCCGAGGTTGGCGCTCGCCTCGCGCAGCGTCCGCGCGATCGCCTCGCCGACCTCGTCCGGCACCTGCGAGCCGCCGGGCGCGTCGAGGAAGACGAAGTCCCCCTGCAGGGAGGTGTAGCGGCGGCGGACCGCCTCGACGTCGATCGTCGTCGTGCTCACGAGGCCATCCTATTAGGCTGCGACGGTGGAACGGCGGGAGCTCGGCGGCAGCGGGATCGAGGTCTCGCGCGTGATCCTCGGCTGCGGCAACTTCGGCGGCATCGGCTCGGCGCCCGCGTTCTTCGGCCGGGGCGAGACGCGGGAGCAGGCCTTCGCGCTGATGGACGCCGCCTGGGAGGCAGGGATCACGACCTTCGACACCGCGGATGCCTACGGCGGCGGCCGCAGCGAGGCGTGGATCGGCGAGTGGCGCGCGGCGAAGGGGCCGGACGTGCACGAGCGGCTCGTGCTCTCGACGAAGGTCTTCCACTCGGTCGAGGGCGACCCGTCGGATCACGGGCTGGCGCCGGAACGGGTGCGGCGGCAGCTCGAGGGCAGCCTGCGCCGGCTCGGCGTCGAGCGGGTCGACCTCTACCTGACGCACGAGCCCGACCCGGACACGCCCGTCGCGGAGACGCTCGGCGTCCTCGACGAGCTCGTCGCCGCGGGCCTCGTCGGCGCCTACGGCGTCTCGAACGTGGACGGAGACGCCCTGCGCGAGGCGCTCGCGGCCGGCAGCCCTCGCTGGGTGCAGAACTCGTACTCGCTGCTCGACCGCGAGCCCGAGCGCGAGGTGCTGCCGCTCTGCGCCGAGCACGGGCTCGGCTTCACCCCGTTCGGGCCGCTCGCGGGCGGCTGGCTGACGGGCAAGTACCGCCGCGACGCGCCCGCGCCGGCGGGCTCGCGGATGACGCTGCGCCCCGAGCCCTACCGCCACCTCGAGGACGAGAAGGTCTACGACGCGCTCGAGCGGCTGGCCGGGCTCGGCGACCCGGCGGCGCTCGCCTTCGCGTGGCTCTTCGCGCAGCCGCAGGTGACCGCGGTCGTCGTCGGCCCGCGCCGGCCGGAGCAGCTCGAGCCGGCCCTGCGCGCGCTCGAGCTCGATGTCGACGCGCCGGCGCTCGGCGCGCTCTTCGGCGGCTGAGCGCAGCGACCGGGAAGACGTCCTCTCCCCCGGCGGATCTGATGGAGGTGTACACCTCCATCAGACGGAGATGTACACCTCCGCCGGACTCGTGCCGCCGCCGATCAGAGCTCCGGGTGCCGCGTGACCACGCGGTAGACGCCCGAGTGGAAGACGAGCGGCTCGCCCTCGAAGGTGTCGTAGTGCTCGACCTCGCCGATCACGATCACGTGGTCGCCGGCGTCGACCTGGCGGACGCTGCGGCAGACGAAGTGCGCGATCGTGCCGTCGAGCAGCGGCACCCCGCCGGGGCCCTCGAGCGGCTCGACGCCGGCGAACTTGTCCTCGGCCGGGGTCGCGAACTGGCGCGAGAGGTGGTGCTGCTCGGCCGAGAGGACGTTGACGGCGAAGTGCGTGCACGCCTTGAACGCGGCCAGGCTCGGCGCGTCGCGGTCGAGGCACCAGAGGACGAGCGGCGGCTCGAGCGACAGCGACGCGAAGGAGTTCGCGGTCACGCCGACCCGGCGCCCGTCCTCGCCGCGCGTCGTGATCACGGTCACCCCGGTCGCGAACTGGCCGAGCGCCCGCCGCAGGTCGCGGCGGTCGAAGCGGTCGCGCTCCGCCTGCCCGCGCTTGGCGGCGACGAGCCGCGCGGCCTCGTCCGGCGTCGAACCACCAGGGATAGAAGGTGCGCGGGTCGTCGAAGCCGTTGACGATCGTCCCCGCGAGCCCGGGCAGCTCCTCCGCCGCCTCGAGCAGGCCGAGGACGTGCGGCCGCGGCGGCTGGAGCAGCGAGTTCGTCCAGGCGACGACCCACTGCGCGTAGCCCCGCCAGTAGCGGTCGAACGTGTCCTGCATCCACGCCTCGTCGAACGGGCCGCCGTCCCGCCCGAGCACGCTCTCGAGGTAGAGCTCGGCGCACTTGGCCGCGTTGTTCGAGCCCTGGCCGGTGACGGGGTCGTTGAGGACGACCGCGTCGGCCATCCCGAGCACCGGCCTTCCCGAGGGCAGCTGCGCGACCGGGTGGCGCACCGTCGGCACGAGCCGGCCGCGGAGGACGCCGTTCTCGTCGGTCAGCTCGACCGAGCGGCAGCGCTCCGCCTCCCAGGGCAGGAAGCGCTCGAGCAGCTCCAGCGAGCGGGCGAGGTGCTGCTCCGGGGTGCGGACGTCGTCCCAGCAGTCCATCGGCCCGCCGGGGATGCCCTCGAAGACCATGATCTCGCAGGGCCCGCTCGTGGTCAGGGCCGGGAAGACGAAGTACTCGCCGACCTCCGGGATCAGGTTGAAGCAGACGGCCGAGTGCTCCGGCCGCGGCGTCATCCCGGTCACGTAGGTGAGCGCGAGCGCCCGCTGCGGCGTGTCGTAGGGCGACTTCTCCGGGTCGCGCGCGAAGATGCCGCCGAGGGTGCCCTTGCCGGTCGCGACGATCACGAGGTCGTGCTCGCGGGCGTAGGCCTCGAGGTCGTCGACGCCCGCCTCGTGGACGAGGAGGGCGCCGCCCCGCGCCTCCAGCTCGTCGAGCCAGCCGGGGATCTTCAGCCGCTGGTCGACCGACTGCGCGGGCGCGTCGAGCCGGGCGGCCCAGTCGACCGCCTTGCCGCCCGCGCCGTCGGCCACCGCGAGCGAGATCCCCTCGACGGGCGGGCAGTCGTCGGACCAGCGGTCGAGCTCGAGCGCCCGCTCGGCCGCGAGGGCGCTCGCGAACATGCACTGGCTCGAGAGGACGGGGCCGCGCGCGACCTCCGCGGCGCTGCGGTTGGAGACGAGCGTCACCTCGTGACCGGCGCCGAGCAGCCCGAGCGCGAGCTGCAGCCCCGACTGCCCGGCGCCGACGACCGCGATCCGGCTCACGGCCTAGGCGGCGACCTCCGCCAGGTACCGCTCCGCGCTCGCGGGGTCCATGAACCAGTGGAAGAAGTCGGTCGGGTCGTTGAAGCCCTGGACGAAGCGGTCGGCGACCTCCTGGTGCTCGTTGCCCGCGCCGAGCAGCGCCAGCACGTGCGGCGGCGGCGGCGAGAGCAGCGCGTTCGTCCAGGCGGTCGTGTACTGCCCGTACTCCTCCCAGAACCGCTCGAAGGCGCCCTCCATGAAGGCGCGGTCGTAGGCGCCCCCGCCGCGTGGACTGCTCGTGGGCGAGGATGCTGTCCAGGTAGGACGCGGCCATCTTGGCGGCGTTGTTCGAGCCCTGGCCGGTGATCGGGTCGTTGAGCATGATCGCGTCGGCGAGCCCGAGCACGAGCGCCCCCGACGGCAGCTCCGCGACCGGCCTGCGCACGGTCGGCGGGAAGCGGCCGGCGAGGATGCCGTTCTCGTCGGTCAGCTCGACCGAGCGGCAGCGGTCCGCCTCCCAGGGCAGGAACGTCTCCAGGATCCACTTCGAGCGCTGGAGGTGCTCCTGCGGCGTCGAGACGTCGCCCCAGCAGTCCATCGGCCCGCCGGGGACGCCCTCGAAGACCATGATCTCGCAGGGCCCGCTCGTGGTCAGGGCCGGGAAGACGAAGTACTCGCCGACGGTCGGGATCAGGTTGAAGCAGACCGCCGAGAACTCCGGCCGCGGCGTCATCCCGGTCACGTAGGTGAGCGCGAGCGCCCGCATCGGCGCCTCGTAGGGCGAGCGGGAGGCGTCGCGCTCGAACAGGCGCACGATCTCGCCCTTGCCCGCGGCGACGAGGACGAGGTCGTGCTCGGCCGCGTACCGCTCGAGGTCCTCGACGCCGGCCTCGTGCGAGCTCGACCCGGCCGCCCCGGGCCTCGAGCTCCGCCAGCCACCGCGGCATCTTCAGGCGCTGGTCGACCGACTGCGCCGGCGCCTCCAGCCGCGCCGCCCACTCGATCGCCTTGCCGCCGCCCTCGGGCGCGGGGACGACGAGCGAGATGCCCTCGACCGGCGGGCACTCGTCGTCCCAGAAGGCGATCCCGAGGTCGCGCTCGTGCTGCAGGGACGCGTCGAACATGCACTGGCTCGACATCACCCGGCCGCTCTCGAGCTCGTCGGGCGTCCGGTTCGAGACGACCGTGACCTCGTGGCCCGCCTGCAGGAGGCCGAAGCCGAGCTGCAGCCCCGCCTGGCCCGCACCGACGATCAGGAACCTGCTCATGCGCGTTGCACCTCCGTTATTCGGCGAGCTTGGGGATCGCGGGCTCCGCCTGCTCCGGCCCCATCGCGGAGTAGCCGCCGTCGACGGCGTAGTCGGCGCCCGTCACGAACGAGGCGTTCTCGGAGCAGAGGAAGAGCACCACCTGCGCCACCTCCTCGGCGTCGCCGACGCGGCCGGGCAGGTGGAAGGCCGCGGCGACGCGGTCCGTCTTGGCGCGGTCGTCGCCGGAGAGCTCGACCATCACCTTCGACCAGGTCCAGCCCGGCGAGACCGAGTTGACGCGGATCCCGTCGCCGGCGAGGTCCATCGCCATGTTGCGCGTCAGCTGCACGAGCGCGGCCTTCCCGACCGGGTAGAGCCAGCGGCCGGTCTGCGCGACCTTCGACGAGATCGACGTGAAGTTGACGATCGCGCCGCCGCCGCGGGCGACGAGGTGCGGGTGGACGGCCTTCGCGGCCAGCGCCGCGCTCGCGACGTTCACGTTCAGCGACTCGAGCCAGTCCTCGCGCGTCGAGGCGAAGCCCTCGTCGACGTAGGAGCAGGCGAGGTTGACGAGGAAGTCGATGCCGCCGAAGGCCTCGGCCGTCGCGGACGCCAGCCGCTCGAGCTGCGCGTCGTCGCGGATGTCGGTCTCGAGGAAGCGGACGCCCTCGCCGAGCTCCGCGGCGAGCGCCTCGCCGCCCGCGGCGTCGATGTCGGCGACGGCGACGTTCGTGCCGGCCTCGCGGAAGGCGCGGACGACCGCGGCGCCGATCAGGGTCGCGCCGCCCGTGACGACCGCGGTCTTGCCGTCGAGGCCCCGCATCACGCGCCGGCCAGCCTGACGTCGACGGTCACCTCCGCGCTCGCGCGGACGAGCGCGGAGATCGTGCAGCCGGCCTCGGCCGCCTCGACGATCTCGGCCAGGGTGGCCGCGTCGACGCCGTCGACCCGCGCCTCGCCGGTCAGCTCGCTGCGCACGACCAGATGGCCCTTGCCGGGCACCTCGTCGAGCGTCACCGTCGCGGTCACGTGCAGCCGGCCCGGCGGCGTCCCGCGCCCGGTCAGCTCGCCCGCGAGCGACATCGTGAAGCAGCCCGCGTGGGCGGCGGCGACGAGCTCCTCGGGGCTCGTCTTCCCCTCGGGCGCGCCCACCCGGGTCGCCAGCGAGTAGGGGAGGCCGCCGAGGGCGCCCGAGCCGCCGGAGATCGAGCCCGTGCCCCGGGCGAGGTTCCCCTCCCAGGAGACGTCGGCGGTGCGGACGACTTTCGGCATCTAGGTCCTTTCGAGGTCGAGGTAGGCGGCCGACGGGCTGCCGGCCGGGGTGAAGAGGCCGAGCACGACGAGCTCGTCGGTCGCGCTCAGGTTCTCGACGACGTGCCGCTCCTGCGGCCGCAGCCGGAAGGCGGAGCCGGGCGTGAGCGGTGTCCGCTCCTCGCCGAGGTGCAGGCGGCCCTCGCCGGCGGCGATCCAGACGATCTCGTCGTAGAGGTGGTAGTGCCACGTCGCGGCCCCGGGCGGGATGAAGCCGACGAAGAGCGTGGCGTCGAGGCAGCCGTTGTGCGGGCCGAAGAGGATCTGGAAGGAGCGGCTGCCGGTGGCGGCGGCGGTCTCCGCGGTCTCGAGCGGGACGGCGACGGCGCGGTCGCCCATCGGCGCGTGCCGGTGCGTCTCCGGCCCGACGTGCGCGACGAGCGCGCGCAGCCCGCCGGGCCCTGCCGCCAGCATGGCCTGCTCGCCGTCGAGCACGAGCGCCGCCGCGTGCTCCGCCAGCGCGTGCTCGGCGCCCGCGAGCTCGAGCCTCCCGTCGCCCGCGGCCGCGAAGAGCAGCGTGTCGGCGCCGCGCGCCTGCGACGCCCGCCTGCTCGCCCGCGGCCAGCTCGAGCTCCGTCAGCGCGAGCTGCGACCCCTCGGCGGGCGGGACGAGCGGCCTCGCCGTTGCCTCGACCTGCCTCACGGCGGGATCCTCGCACACCGGGCGGGTTTGCGTGCGCGCGGCCGCGGCAAGGCAGGCGGCCGTGGCACGGGTCGCGCACCGGATCGTCCTCGGCGCCGTCGCGGCGCTGCTGGCGCTCGTCGCCGCGGGCTGCGGCGGCTCGGGCGGCGGGGGCGGCGGCAGCGACTTCGGCAACGTCAGGCCGACGGCCTCCGACACGCTCCGGATCAGCGGCTTCGGCCCCGGCGACGAGGTCGCGCAGGCGCGGATCGCGCTCGCGAAGAAGGCGCTCGCGCCCGCGAAGGTGCAGAACCCCGAGGGCGGCTTCAACGACCAGCAGTTCCTCGCCTCGGTCGCCGCCGGCAACGCGCCCGACCTCGTCTACATGGATCGCCAGAAGGTCGGCACCTACGCGGCCAAGGGCGCGCTAACGCCGCTCTCGGACTGCATCGACGGCCAGTCGATCGACCTGGGCCAGTACCGGCCGGCGGCGGTCGGCGAGGTCACCTACCAGGGCGAGACCTACGGGATCCCCGAGTTCTTCACGACCCGGACGGTGATCGTCGACGACTCGCTCGCGCAGCAGGCGGGCGGGGCCGACGCCTTCGACACGAGCGACTGGTCGAAGCTGAAGCAGGCGGCCACGAAGGTCGCGCAGGTCTCGGGCGGCAAGGTGCGGCGGATCGGCTTCGACCCGAAGCTCCCGGAGTTCTTCCCGCTCTGGGCGAAGGCGAACGGCGTCGACCTGCTCGGCAAGGACGGGCTGCACGCGAACCTCGACGACCCGAAGGCGATCGAGGCGCTCGACTACGCGGTCGGGCTGATCCGCGCGCAGGGCGGCTGGGGCGCCTTCAAGGCCTTCCGCGACACCTGGGACTTCTTCGGCGCCGACAACGAGTTCGCCGCGAACCAGGTCGGCGCGTTCCCGATGGAGGAGTGGTACTTCAACGTGCTCGCGCAGAACTCGCCGCAGGCGAAGCTGAGCGTGCTGCCGTTCCGCAGCCGCGGCGGCGAGACGATCAACTACTCGACCGGCAGCGCCTGGGCGATCCCGGCGCAGGCGAAGCACCCGGGGCTCGCCTGCCTCTGGGCGAAGACGATCACGAGCGTCGACGCGTGGCTCGCCGCCGCGAAGGCGCGCCTGGCCGTCGCCAAGCAGAAGGGCTACCCGTTCACCGGCATCTACACGGCGAACAAGACGGCCGACGAGAAGATCATGAACGACCTCTACACGCCGAGCGGCACCCAGTACGACCGGATCGTGCAGACCGTGCTGAAGGCGCAGGACGCGTCCTTCGCGCTGCCCGCGTCGCCGGCCGGCGCCGAGGTGACGACGGCGTGGCAGAACGCGGTCAACCGCGTCCTCGCCGGGCAGCAGTCGGCCGCGGCGGCCCTGAAGCAGGCCCAGTCCGAGGCGCAGCGCGCCCTCGACGCCGCCTCGCGCTAGAGGCTTGATGCGCATTGGCCGCGGCCGCGGTTGCCGCCCCAGGCGCGGCGCCAGGCCGCACCGGCGTCCTCACACGTGCAACCAGCATGCGCCACGGACGCCGGCACGCCCTGGCTTGGCCTGGAACGGCCCCGCTAGGGACGTCCAATACGCATCAAGCCTCTGGCGACCCAGGCGGCCGCGCCGGCCGCGAGCGGGCCGCGTCTCGCCGTCGCTGCGGAGCAGCAGCTCGCCCGGGGGCAGCTCCAGCGGCTCCGCCGAGACGTTGACGAGGCAGCGAACCTCTCCGCGCTCGAAGGCGAGCACGCCGTCGGGCGCCTCGAGCCAGCGGAAGCCGCCCTCGCGCAGCGCCGGGGTCGCGCGCCGGAGCGCCAGCGCGGCGCGCCAGAGCGCCAGGGTCGAGCCCGCGTCCCGCCGCTGCGCGTCGGCTGCGACCGCGCCCCAGCCCTCGGGGATCGGCAGCCACGGCGTCCCGCTCGTGAAGCCGAAGCCCGGGCTCGTCCGCCCAGGGGAGCGGCACGCGGCAGCCGTCGCGGCCCTTGCGCGCGCCGCCGGAGCGGAAGAAGACGGGGTCCTGGCGCAGCGCCGTCGGGGAGGTCGACCTCCTCGAGGCCGAGCTCCTGGCCCTGGTAGACGAACGCGGTGCCCGGGCAGGGCGAGCAGGAGCAGCGCGGCCGCACGCGCCCGGCGCAGCCCGGCCGCGCCGCCGCCGAAGCGCGTCGGCGAGCGCGTGACGTCGTGGTTCTCCAGCACCCAGGTCGCGGCCGCGCCGACCGGGCCGAGCGCGTCGAGCGTCCGGTCGATCGTCGCCCGCATCCGCCCGGCGTCCCACTCCTCCTTCAGCAGCGTGAAGTTGAACGCGAGCTGCAGCTCGTCGGGCCGCAGGTACTCGGCGACGCGCGCCTGGTCGTGCAGGACGAGCTCGCCGACGAGGATCCGGTCGCCGACGAGCGCGCGCCAGCGCCGGTAGAGCGGGTGCAGCTCCGGCTGGTTGATCGCCGTGCGCGCGTCCGCGAACTGCAGCACCTCGTCGAACGTGGGCTCGTCGGCGAAGCTCGGATCCTTGAAGAGCCCGTGCGCGACGTCGACCCGGAAGCCGTCGACGCCGCGGTCGAGCCAGAAGCGGAGCACGTCCTCGAAGGCGTCCCGCACCGCCGGGTTGTGCCAGTCGAGGTCGGGCTGCTCGGGCGCGAACAGGTGCAGGTACCACTGCCCGCGGCGCTCGTCGAAGCTCCAGGCGGGGCCGCCGAAGGCCGAGCGCCAGTTGTTCGGCTCGTCGCGCCAGACGAACCAGTCCGGATGCTCGCGCCACCACGGGTGCTCGATCGAGCAGTGGTTGGGGACGACGTCGACGATCACGCGCAGGCCGAGCGCGTGCGCGTCGGCGAGCAGCGCGTCGAAGTCCTCGAGCGTGCCGAACCGCGGGTCGACGTCGCAGTAGTCGGAGACGTCGTAGCCGTGGTCGGCGCCGGGCGAGGGGTAGAACGGCGTCAGCCAGATCCCGTCGACGCCGAGCTCGTGCAGGTGGCCGAGCTTCGAGCGGATCCCGGCCAGGTCGCCGACGCCGTCGCCGTCCGCGTCGCAGAAGCTGCGGACGTAGACCTGGTAGAGGACGGCGCTGCGCCACCAGTCCCGGCTCATCCGGCGGGGATGGCCGAGCGGCCGTCGAGGGCGCGGCAGGACTCGGCCGCGATCCGGTTCGCCTCCGCGAGCGCCTCGCCGGAGCGGCACCTCGCGCACGAGCTGCGCGAGCAGGGCGCCGTGGAAGACGTCGCCGGCGCCGAGCGTGCTGACGGCGTCCACGCGCGGCGCCGGCACCTCGATCCGCTCCCCGTCGCGCGTGACGGCGAGGCAGCCGGCCGCGCCGCGCGTGACGACGACGAGCCCGGCGCCGGCCGCGAGCGCGTCCTCGGGCGTGCGGCCGTCGAGCCCCGCCTCCGTCGGCGCGTAGAGCGCGACCTCGGCGAGGTCGAGGCCGGGGATCGGGTTGCCCGCGTCGACCGAGAGCCGGTGGCCGCGGCCGCGGACGGCGGGGTAGCCCGTCTGGTCGACGTGCACCCACTCCGCGTCGAGCTCGGGCACCGCGAGCGCCGCCGTGCCGGGGACGTGGACGATCGTGCGCTCGCCGCCGGGGCCGACGAGGATCGTGCTCTGCGGCGAGCGGGCGCCCGGGACGACGGCGAGCCCCTCGACGTCGACGCCCTCGCGCGCGAGCCCGTCGCGGATCTCGAGCCCGGCGTCGTCGTCGCCGACCGCGCCCGACGAAGGCCGTCTCGACGCCGAGCCGCGCCAGCGTCACGGCCGCGGTCGCCGCGGGCCCGCCGCCGGCGACGGCCGCCTCGGTCGCGACGACGCGCTCGCCGGGGCCGGGGAGCCGCGGCACGACGAGGATCGTGTCCCGGGTCGCGAGCCCGACGCAGACGACCCGGCGTCAGCGGGCCGTGATCGTGATCAGCTCGTGCGGGCGGAAGGGGACGACGATCTCGTCGCCCTCGACCTCGAGCGGCCCGCGCTCGTCCTCGAGCGCGTTCGCGCGCACGGCCTCGCGAGAACGGCAGCGCGAGCCGGACGCGCGCGACGCCGCGGCCGCCGTGGGGCTCGTAGAGGCGCAGCACGACGTCGTCCGAGTCCTCGGCCCGCTTGACCGTGTCGAGGACGAGGCCGGGCGTGTCGACGGAGGCGACGGAGCCCGAGCGGCCGTGCCCCCAGCGGAGGGGCTGGTTGAAGCGCCGCGCCTCGGCGACGACGCCCGCCCTCGCGCCAGCCGCCCGCGTGGGGGAGGAGGGCGTAGGCGAAGACGTGCCGGCCCAGGTCCGCCTCGGGGTCGGGGCTCTTCGGCGAGCGCAGCAGGCTGACCCGCAGCTCGTTGCCGAGGCAGCTGTAGCCGTACTTGCAGTCGGTCAGGACGGCGGCGCCGAAGCCGTGCTCGGAGAGGTCGGCGAAGCGGTGGCCCGGCACCTCGAACCGCGCCGCGTCGAAGCTGGTGGAGAAGTGCGTCGGCCGCTCGGCGAAGCCGAAGGCGGTCTCGTAGGTCGCGCTCTTCGCCCGCACGTCGAGCGGGAAGCAGACCTTCAGCAGCGTCCGCTCCTCGTGCCAGTCGACCTCCGTGTGGAACTCGAGCCTCCGCGAGCCCGCGTCGAGCCGGACGACCTGGCGCAGGCGGCTCCGCTCCGAGAGCGGGCGCTCGAACGCGATCTCGGCGCGCAGCGGCTCGGCGCGGACGACCTGCCACGACTCCGCGTCCGGGCAGTCGCGCCGGGTCTGCAGGTGGAACGGGTCGACGTCCCACGCGTCGAAGTCGACGGGGCGGTCGTCGTAGAGCTCGAGCCGGTTCCCCGGCGCGGCGAGCGTCTCGCGGCCCGAGGCCTTGTCGAGGACCGAGAGCACCGTCCCGTCGCCGCCGAGCTCGGCGCGCAGGTGACGGTTCTCGAGCACGAGGCCCGTCGACGCGCACCTCGTCGTCCGGCTCGACGACCGCGCCGAAGCCGTAGGCGGGCGCCTCGACCACCCGCAGCCCGCCGGTCGGCGGCTCGGCGACCTCGCGGCGCGGGAACGGCGCCGTGTTCACCGGCACGTCCCCGGCGGGAAGCGCCGCCCGGACGAGCGCCTCCGCGCCCGACTCGATCTCGGCGAAGTCGCGGGCCGCGTCCTCGTAGACGAGCGTGATCGAGGAGCCGGGGAGGATGTCGTGGAACTGCTGCAGCAGGAGCAGCTTCCAGAGCCGGTCGAGCTCCGCCCGCGGGTAGTCGCCCGCGACGGTCGCCAGGAACTCGGCGTCGTGGAGCAGCGTCTCGCAGACCCGGTTGCCGCGCTTGACGGCCGCCTGCGTCGTGTAGGTGCCGCGGTGGTACTCGAGGTAGAGCTCGCCGACGACGACCGGCCGCTCGGCCTCCTCCGCCTCCAGCGCCGAGAAGAACTCGTCGCTCGACGCCGTCCGCGTCCGCGGCAGCCCCTGCAGGTCGCGCGCCCGCCGCAGCGTCTCGAACATGTCCTTCGTGGCGCCGCCGCCGCCGTCGCCGTGCCCGAAGACGAGCAGGCTCCGGCCCGAGTACTCGTGCGCCAGGTACTGCCGGGCGGCCTTCGCGAGCTCGGGGACCTGCACGTTCGACGAGTAGTTGTCGGCCGGCGGGAAGTGCCCGAGCACCTCCGAGCCGTCGTCGCCCTGCCAGACGAAGGTGTGGTGCTCCGGCTTCGAGAAGCGGTTCCAGGAGAGCTTCTGGGTCAGGAAGCGCGTGATCCCGGCCTCGCGCATGATCTGCGGCAGCTGGCCCGCGTAGCCGAACGCGTCCGGGCTCCAGAACTCCTTGCAGCGCGCGCCGAACCGCGACGCGTAGTAGCGCTGGCCGTGCAGGAACTGGCGCACGAGCGACTCGCCCGAGGGGACGTTGCAGTCCGGCTCGACCCAGGCGCCGCCGACCGGGACGAACTGCCCCGCCTCGACCTTGGCGCGGATCCGCCCGAAGAGCTCCGGGTTCCGCTCCTCGATCCAGGCGAGCTGCACCGCCTGCGAGCAGGCGAAGCGGTACTCGGGGTAGTCGTCCATGTAGCGCACCTGGCTCGAGAAGCTCCGCGTCGCCTTCCGGTAGCTCTCGGCGAGCGGCCAGAGCCAGGCGGTGTCGAGGTGCGCGTGGCCGATCGCGTAGAGCTCGTGCGCGTGCGTCGCGTTTCCGTGCTCGTACAGCGCCGCCAGGATCGCCGGATCCGGCTCGTTGCAGAAGCGGTTCAGCTCGCCCCGCAGCTTGCCGGCCCAGGCCGGGTCGAGGTCCTCCTCCCGCTCGAGCGCGCGCAGCGTCTCGAAGTCGAAGTAGAGCGTCCACGCCCGCTCGTCGAAGAGGGCGAGCTTCGCGTCGACGAGCTCGGCCTCGGCCCGCGCCTGCGAGCGGCGCCCGAACATGCCGTTGCAGGCGAGCTCGAGCTCGCAGGCGAGCCGCTCGCCGCCGCGGGCCCGCTCGGCGAGCACCGCGTCGGGCCGCTCGCCGGCGCCGCCGGTGTTCAGCCCCTGGACGACGACGCCGTCCCGCCAGAGCGTCGCCTCCGAGAGCGAGGTGAAGAGGAGGTCGACGCGGCGGCCGTCCCACGCGCTCGGGCACCGTCGCGGCGAAGCGGAGCCAGTAGGTCGCCCAGAGCGGGCCGAAGCGCTCGCCGAGCACGGCCGGGCGGTAGTCGAGCCCACGGGCCTCCTCGTAGCCGATCCGGTCGACCGGGCCCGCGACGAGCAGCTCGTCGGGGGCGACCTGCTCCGGGTAGATCGCGGCGCGCAGCCGCTCCGAGGTGCGGGCGAGGCGCCCGCGGGTGTACTCGAGGTGCCGGATCACCCGGGCTCAGACGGCCGCGGCGACCTGCTGCGGGTCGTTCAGGCTGGCCCCGTCCTCGGGGGAGAAGAAGTAGAGGCGCCGTCGGGTCGACGGCGAGCCGGAGCGTCTGGCCGCGCCGGGCCTCGGTGCGCGGGTCGACCCGGGCCGTGAAGAGCGGCCGGTCGCGGTCGGCGATCAGCGAGGCCTTGTCCTCCTCGTCGCCCGCGCTCGCCTCTTCGATCACGACCGGCTCGGCGTCGAGGTCGAAGAAGACGTGCGAGTCGGCTCCGAGCTCCTCGAGCACCTGCACGGTCACCTCGGTCTGCGGCAGCGACGGGTCGGCGAAGGCGACGTCCTCGAAGGCCTCGGGCCGGATGCCGACGATCACCTCGGAGCCGGCGCCGAGCGGGGGCCGACGCTCGGGGTCGAGCGGGACCTCCAGCGTCCCGAGCGAGACCGCGTTCTCGGTCAGCCGCCCGTGCGCGAGGTTCATCGCGGGCGAGCCGATGAAGGCCGCGACGAAGAGGTTCGCCGGCCGCTCGTAGAGGCGCTGCGGCGCGTCGACCTGCTGCACCTTGCCGTCGCGCATGACCGCGACCCGCTGCCCGAGCGTCATCGCCTCGACCTGGTCGTGGGTGACGTAGACGGTCGTCGTCCCGAGCCGGCCGTGCAGCTCCTGCAGCGAGGTGCGCATGCCGACGCGCAGCTTCGCGTCCAGGTTCGAGAGCGGCTCGTCCATCAGGAACGCCTGCGGCTCGCGCACGATCGCGCGGCCCATCGCGACGCGCTGCATCTGGCCGCCCGAGAGCTGGCGCGGCCGCCGGTCGAGCAGCTCGTGCAGCCCGAGCAGCTTCGCGATCTCCTCGACGCGGCGCGCGATCTCCTGCTTCTTCGTCTTGCGCACCCGCAGCGCGTAGCCGAGGTTCTGCCGCACGGTCATGTGCGGGTAGAGCGCGTAGTTCTGGAAGACCATCGCCAGGTCGCGCTGCGCCGGCGGAGCCTTGGTGATGTCGCGGTCGCCGATCAGGATCCGCCCGCCGGTGACCTGCTCGAGGCCGCCGATCGAGCGGAGAAGCGTCGTCTTGCCGCAGCCCGACGGGCCGACGAGCACCATGAACTCGCCGTCCTCGATCGTCAGGCTGACGTCGTCGACGGCACGCACGCCGCCGACGAACTCCTTGGTCAGGTGCTCGAGCACGATCTCGGCCATGCCGGGGAAGATAACCGCAGGCCCGCAGACATGCAATCGTTGCCACACCGCGGGCCGCGGAGTAGATTCGAGCGGGATGCCCGGCCAGGACGCGATCACGCCCGCGGTCGTCCGCGTGCGCGACAGCTGCAACGTCTACGTGCTCCGGCGCGGCCGCGAGGCCGTGCTCGTCGACGTCGGCAGCGGCGCGGTGCTCGACGCGCTGCCCGAGCTCGGGGTCGACCGCGTCACCGACGTGCTGCTCACCCATCACCACCGCGACACCGCGGCGGGCCTCGCGCGGGCGGCTGCGGCGGGCGCGCGGATCTGGGTGCCCGAGGCGGAGCAGGAGCTCGTCGCGGGCGCCGAGCGGCACTGGCGGCAGCGGCGGTCGAGAACGACTACGACCTGCGGCAGGACCGCTTCTCGCTGCTCGAGTCGGTCCCGGTCGCGGGCACGGTCGCCGAGTACCGGACGCGCGCCTACGGCGGCGTCGAGCTCTACGCGCTGCCGACGCCCGGCCACACGCCGGGGTCGGTCACCTACCTGCTCGTCGACGACGGCCGCCTGCTCGCCTTCTGCGGCGACCTCGTCTACGGCGACGGGCAGGTCTGGTCGCTGGCGGCGACGCAGTGGACGTACACCGGCGCCGAGGGCCTGATCGCGTCGTACCTCTCCTGCGGGACGCTCGCCGCCCGCGAGCCCGACCTGCTCCTGCCCGCGCACGGCGAGCCGGTCGCCGAGCCGCAGGTCTCGCTGCAGCGGCTCCGCGGCCGCCTGGAGGAGCTCGCGGAGCTCCGGCTCGAGCACCGCTACGACCTCGCCTCCTGGGAGCGCGCCCCCTGGGTGCCGGTGACGCCGCACCTGCTGCGCAACCGGACGAGCTTCGCGACCTCGTACGCGCTCCTCTCCGACTCCGGATCCGCCCTGCTGCTCGACTGGGGCTACGACCAGGCGCCGGGCGTCGACCTGCCGACCGACCGCGCGGCGCGGCGCCCGCTCCTGACCTCGCTCGACTCGCTCCGCCGCGACCACGGCGTCGAGCGGATCGACGCGGTGGTCGTCACCCACTACCACGACGACCACGTCGCGGGCGTCAACCTGCTCCGGGAGGTCGAGGGGGCCGAGGTCTGGGCCGCCGAGCACATCGCGCCGGTGCTCGAGGCCCCGGCGCGCCGCGACCTGCCGTGCCTCTGGTACGACCCGATCCCGGTCGACCGGGTGCTGCCGCTCGACGTGTCGGTCCCCTGGCACGAGTACGAGCTGACGCTGCACCCGCTGCCGGGCCACACGCTCTACGCCTGCGGGGTCGAGTTCGAGGTCGACGGCCGGCACGTGCTCGCGACCGGCGACCAGGACTCGCACCTCCCGGACGGCCGCGCGATCCTCAACTACCAGTACCGGAACGGCTTCCGCCTCGACGACTACGTCGCGAGCGCCGAGCTCTACCGGACGCTGCGGCCCGACCTGCTGCTGACCGGCCACTCCGGCGTGATCGAGGTGACGGACGGCCTGCTCGAGCGGCTGGCCGAGGACGGGCGCCGGCTCGCCGAGCTGCACCGGGAGCTGCTGCCCCTGGCGGAGGTCGACCTCGGCCCCGGCGGCTTCGCCGCGCGGATCGACCCCTACCGCTCCGAGGGCAGGGCGGGTGAGCCGCTCCGGCTCGAGGTCAGCGTCCGCAACCCCTTCGACCGGGACGAGCGGGCGACCGTCCGGCTGGCCCTCCCGCCCGGCTGGACGGCCGAGCCGGCGGAGCAGGAGGTCCCCGTCGCGGCCGGCGGCGAGGCCGTCGCCTCCTTCCGGGTCGTGCCGGGCTCGACCGCGGCCTGGCTCGCGGCGGACGTGACGGTGGGCGAGACGCGCTTCGGCCAGCAGGCGGAGGCGCTGGTGGAGGTCGGATGACCCGCGCGATCCGGGCAGACGACGGCACGATCCGGGTCGAGGCGCGCGCCTACGCGCTCGAGGTCTCGGCGGACGGGCTCGAGGCGTGGCTCTCGGCGCCCGCCGGCGAGCGGCTCCTCTGCCTGCGCCCGGCAGCCGCGCTCGACACCGTCGCCGCGGTCGACGAGACGCTCGCCGTCGAGCCGCCGCGGCTTCTCCCCGGCGAGCGGCCGGCGATCGAGGTCGCGCGCCGCTCGACCGTCTGGGAGCGGGCCTCGACGACGATCGTCTGCGACGAGGACGCGCTCGAGCTGCACACGCGCGTGAGCGGGGCCGGCGTCCTCGCGGACGTGCACCTGCTCGGCTTCCGCGCGCTCTTCGCGGCCGGGCCGACCGGCTTCCAGGCGACGATCTCGAACGCGCGGACGCTCTTCACGCCGAGCCCCGGCGACGTCGCGACGCTGGTGCGGCCGGCGGGCGAGACGACGGGGATCGGCGTCACCGGCGACGGCGCGCTCGGCCGCGGCCACTACTTCTTCACGCCCGCGCCGCTCTACCTCGCCCTGACCGCCGCCGAGCAGGTCGACGATCCCGCGGCACCGGTCGAGGGCGGCTGGCTCGACCTCGGCCTCGCGGCGCCGGTCGGCGAGCTGACCTTCTCGAACCTCGTCTACGACGCCGGCGACCGGCTCTGCTCGCTCCGGCTCGAGTACGAGGGGCACACCGAGGCCGCCGGCGAGTTCGAGGCGCCGGTGCTCGTGCTGACGCCCGGCGTCCGCGACCCCTACACGGGCCTGCGCCGCCACCGCGACGACCTCGCCGCCCGCGGCGCCGCGCCCCCGGTGGCCGCGCGCGAGGCGCCCGGCTGGTGGTCCGAGCCGATCTTCTGCGGCTGGGGCGCGCAGGTGCACCTGGCGACCGAGGCGGGCCTCCCCTGGGGCGCGACCGCGACGCAGCGCGCCTACGACGGCTTCCTCGAGGCGCTCGAGGAGCACGGCGTCGTCCCCGGCACGGTCGTGCTCGACGACAAGTGGCAGGCGAGCTACGGCGGCAACGAGCCGGACGAGGAGAAGTGGCCCGACCTCGCGGGCTGGATCGCCGGTCGCCACGCCCGCGGCCAGAAGGTGCTGCTCTGGTGGAAGGCCTGGGATCCCGAGGGCCTGCCGGCCGAGCTGTGCGTGCGGACGCCGGACGGCGGGGCGGTCGGCCTCGACCCGACCAACCCGGCGACGCGGGAGGCGCTCGCGGCCGTCGTCCGCCGGCTGCTCTCCCCGCCCGACCTCGTCGAGGGCGGGCTCGACGCCGACGGGCTCAAGATCGACTTCACCGGCCGCACGCCCGGTCGGGAGAGCCCTGACCGCCCACGGGACCGCGTGGGGGATCGCGCTCCTGCACGAGCTCCTCCTCGTCGTCCACCGGGCCGCCAAGGCCGCGAAGCCGGACGCGCTCCTGATCACGCAGACGCCGCACCCGGCGTTCGCCGACGTGACCGACATGCTCCGTCTCAACGACATGCTCAGGATGGACGACCCGGGGCCGCCGCAGGTGGTCCGCCAGATGCGCCACCGCGCCGCCGTGGCCGCCGCCGCCTGCCCCGAGCTGCTCGTCGACACCGACGACTGGCAGGCGCCGAGCCTGGCCGAGTGGCGCGCGTACCTGCGCGAGAAGGCGGCGCTGGGCGTCCCGGCGCTCTACTACGCGACCCACGTCGACTCGACCGGGGAGGCGCTCGAGCCGGAGGACTACGCCCGGCTGCGCACCGCCTGGGCGACGTGGCGCGCCCGCCGGGGCGCGGCGGAGGAGCTGGTCTCGTGATCGACCCGCTGCCCGGCGACCAGGAGCTGACGCCGCTCGGGCGCCCGCGCCCGGTCACGCTCGCGGACATCGCCCGCGAGGCCGGCACGTCGGCCTCGACCGCGTCGCGCGCGCTCAGCGGGCGCGGCTACGTCTCCGCCGACGCGCGTGCACGGCTGCTCGAGGTCGCCGAGCAGCTCGGGTACGTCCCGAACGCCTCGGCGCGCACGCTGAAGCAGCGTCAGAGCAGCGTCGTCGGCGTCGTCGTCTCCGACCTCGGCAACCAGTTCTACGGCCGGCTCGGGGCGGGCATCGAGCAGACCCTCCGCAACTCCGGCTACCAGATGGTGCTCGTCGCCGACAACCTCAGCGGCGCCGAGGAGATCGCCGGCGCCCGCACGTTCCTGGAGCTGCGCGTGCCCGGGGTGATCATGACGCCCGTCGGCCGCGAGGCCTCGGCGCTGCTCGCCCGCCACGGCGTCCACGTCGTCGAGCTCGACCGGCGGCTCGCCGACCCCCCGTGCGACGCCGTCGTGCTCGACAACGAGCTCGGCGCCCGCGAGGCGACGGCGCACCTGCTCGAGCTCGGCCACCGGCGGATCGGGCTGCTCGTCGTCGACACCGACTGGACGAGCGACATCGGGCGTCTGCGCGGCTACCGCGCCGCCCACGCGGAGCTCGGCGCCGCGGTCGACGAGGAGCTGGTCGTGCGCGTGGCGCCGACCGGGCAGGACACCGACGCGCGGATCGGCGCCCTGCTCGACGTCGAGGCGCCGACGGCGATCTTCGCCGCCAACAACCTGCTCGCGGAACGCGCCTGGCACGTGCTGCGGCAGCGGCGGCTGCGCCTGCCGGACGACATCTCGCTGGTCGGCTTCGACGACGTGCCCTGGATGGAGATGGTCAGCCCGTCGATCACCGCGGTCGCCCAGCCGACGACCGAGATGGGCCGCCGCGCCGCCCGGCTGCTGCTGCGTCGGATCGGCGATCCCGGCTCGCCGCCGGTCGTCGAGCGGCTGCAGCCCCGGCTCGTCGTCCGCGGTTCGAGCGGCGCGCCTCCGCGCAACTAACTTCCGCGCGCTCGCGACGCCTTAGCTGTCGGGGGAGGAAGCCACGCCCCTTGACCGGTTTCCAGGAGTGTGGTTACGTTCTCACACCACGGTTCTGGGAACGATGCCACATCATTCGTCTCGGGAGGGAAACACGCTTATGACTCGTCAGCGAAGGCGGTTCGCCTTTCTGCTCGTGATCGCGGCGGTCGCCGTTGCTGCGGTCACCGCGTCGCTCGCCAACGCGAAGGTCGACAGCAGCGCGCAGGCAAGCGCGGACAACCTCACGATCATGGGCTTCGGCACCGGCGACGACGTCGCCGAGTCCCGTGCCGCGATCGCGACCAAGGCCGTCGGCGGGGGCGTCTCCCGGCCGAGCGGCGGCTTCAACGACCAGCAGTTCCTGGCGGCGGTCGCCTCCGGGAACGTCCCCGACCTCGTCTACCTCGACCGCCAGAAGGTCGGCACCTACGCCGCCAAGGGCGCCTTCGTGCCGCTGTCTTCCTGCATCAAGTCGCAGAAGATCGACATGAGCCAGTACCGGAAGGCGGCGCTCAACGAGGTCACCTACAAGGGCAAGACCTACGGGATCCCGGAGTTCTACACGATCCGGAACATCCTGGTGAACAACGACGTCCTCGACATGACGAAGACGCCGATCGGCTGGCTCAACCCCGCCAAGCCGGCCCTGCTCCTGAAGGCCGCGAAGCAGATGGTCAAGTTCGACTCGGGCGGCAAGGTGACCCGGATCGGCTTCGACCCGAAGATCCCGGAGTTCTTCCCGCTCTGGGCGAAGGCCTACGGCGTCGACATCCTCTCGAAGGACGGGCTGACCCCGCACCTGAACGACCCGCGCGCGGTCAGGGCCCTCACCTACACGATGAGCCTGATCAACGCGCAGGGCGGCTGGGACAAGTTCAAGTCCTTCCGCGACACCTGGGACTTCTTCGGCTCGAAGAACCAGGTCGCCGAGAACCAGATCGGCGCCTGGCCGATGGAGCAGTGGTACTACAACGTGCTCGCCGGCGCCTCGCCGAACGTGCACATCACCGGCCTGCAGTTCCGCAACCTGAAGAACCAGCCGATCCAGTACGAGACCGGCTCCGCGTGGGCGATCCCGAAGGGTGCGAAGCACCCGGGCGCCGCCTGCACGTGGGCCCGCGTGATGACGTCGACCGCGACCTGGGTCGCGGCGGCCAACAACCGCGCCAAGATCCGCGCCGAGAAGAACCAGCCCTACACGGGCATCCTGACCGGCAACGCGAAGGCGGACGCGATCATCTACAAGGGCATCCCGAAGCTGAACAAGTACTTCGACCAGGCGGTCAAGAAGTACTACGACCAGCAGCGCTTCTCGGTCGGCATCCCGGCGTCGCCGGCGAGCGCCGAGTTCCAGAAGGCCTGGAACGACGCGATCAACCGCGTCCTCGCCGGTCAGCAGTCGCCCAAGGCGGCGCTCGACCAGGCGCAGAAGGAGTCGGTCGCGGCGATCAAGGCCGCACGGTAGGTCGCGATTCCCGCTCGACCGTGAGCATGGCAGCGAGAACGACGGCGCCGGGCCCTCTCCTGAGGGCCCGGCGCTGGGCTGCCGGCTTCAAGGAGCGCGAGACCTGGGCCGCCTACGCGTTCCTGTCGCCCTGGCTGATCGGCTTCGTCGTCTTCACGGCGGGGCCGATGGTGGCGAGCGCGGTGCTCTCGTTCACCGACTACAGCATCATCCAGACGACGCACAACGTCGGCTTCGACAACTACCAGCAGCTCTTCCACGACCCGAAGGTGCGGACGGCGCTGCGCGTGACGCTGATCTACACCGCGATGGTCGTGCCGGCCCACCTGATCCTCTCGCTCGCGCTCGCGATGCTGCTGGCGCGGGTCGGCCGGGCCGCGGGCTTCTTCCGCACCGTCTTCTACCTGCCGGTGATGACCCCCGCGGTCGCGATCGGGATCCTCTACCTCTTCCTCTTCAACGGCGACTACGGCCTGATCAACGGGGCGCTCGAGCACCTCGGCATCCACGGGCCCTACTGGCAGACCGACCCGAGCTGGGTGAAGCCGAGCCTCGTGATCATGCACCTCTGGTCGGTGGGCGCCAGCGTCGTCATCCTGCTCGCGGCCCTCGTCGGCGTCCCCAGGCACCTCTACGAGGCGACGGCGATGGACGGGGCCGGCAAGTGGCGCCAGTTCCGCGACGTGACCGTGCCGATGATCAGCCCCGCGCTCTTCTTCATCGCGATCATCAACACGATCGCGGCGCTGCAGACCTTCGACCAGGTCTACACGGCGTTCTTCAACCCGAACACGCCGTTCGGCACCGACGCGACGCTCTTCTACGTGATCTACCTCTTCCAGCAGGCCTTCCAGTTCTTCCACATGGGCTACGCCTCCGCGCTCGCCTGGCTGCTGTTCGGCCTGATCATGATCGTGACGGCGGTCCAGATCCTCGCCAGCCGCCGCTTCGTCTACTACGAGGGTGAGCGCAAGTGAGCGCGACGCCGACACCCGTGCAGCAGCCGGTCGCGGTGCCGCCGACCGAGCCGCTCGCGCCCGCGCCCTCGCGCCGGCGCCTCCGCCGGCCGGAGAAGCCGATCCGGACGAGCCTCTACCTGCTGCTGCTGCTCGGCTTCACGGTGCTCTTCCTCTACCCGTTCGCCTGGGTGGTGAGCGCGTCGCTGAAGCCCCGCGAGGAGGTCTTCGACAACAAGCTGATCCCCGCGCACCTGCATCCGTCCAACTACCTCGACGTCTTCCGCGGCATCCAGGACATCTCGCAGGCGGTGCCGTTCGCCCGCTGGTTCTGGAACAGCCTCTACATCGACACGCTCGCGGCGACGACGGTGACGATCTCGAGCGCGCTCGTCGCCTTCGCGTTCGCGTACTTCCGCTTCCCGCTCCGGAACCTGCTCTTCTCGTTCATCCTCGGCTCGATGATGCTGCCGGGCGCGGTGACGATGATCCCGACCTACCTGATCTGGAACAAGCTCCACCTGACCGGGACGCAGTACCCGCTCTGGATGGGGAACCTGTTCGCGAGCGCCTTCTACGTCTTCCTGATGCGGCAGTTCTTCCTCGGGATCCCACGCGAGCTGTTCGAGGCGGCGCGGATGGACGGCGACAACTACTGGACGATGTTCTGGCGGATCGTCGTCCCGATCGCGAAGCCGGCGCTGATCGTCACCTTCATCTTCGAGTTCAAGGCGAGCTGGACCGACCTGATGAAGCCGCTGATCTACCTGCGCGACGACAGCCAGTTCACGATCCCACGGGGGCTCTACTCGCTGCTCGGGGTGCTCGGGCCCGCCGCGGGCGGGCACGGCGACTACCAGGTGATCCTGGCGGCGCTCGTGATCGCCACCGTCCCGATGATCATCATCTTCTTCCTCGGCCAGCGGTACTTCATCGAGGGCATCGCGACCCAGGGACGCAAGGGCTAGGCCGTGCAGGCGTCGACGGGGACACGCGTCGTGGTCGGCGACCGCGACGTCGTTCAGGCGGCCGCGCCCGTCCTCGCGCTCGACATCGGCGGCACGAAGCTGGCCGCCGGCGTCGTCGACGCGGCCGGGCGGGTGCTGTCCTTCCTGGTCGAGCCGAGCGAGGCCGAGCGCGGGCCGGACGCGATGCTCGAGCGGCTGTTCGAGCTCGGCCGGCGCGCGACCGCCGAGTCGGGCCTGCAGCGGTCCGAGGTCGCCTCGGTCGGGATCGGCTGCGGCGGCCCGCTCGACGCCGAGCGCGGCGTCCTGCTCGCCCCGCCGCACCTGCCCGGCTGGCGCGACGTGCCGATCGTCGCCCTCGCCGAGGCGGCCTACGAGCGGCCCGCCGTGCTCGAGAACGACGCGACCGCGGCGGCGGCCGGCGAGCACCGCTACGGCGCCGGCGTCGGCGTCAGCAACATGGTCTACCTGACGCTCTCGACCGGGGTCGGCGGCGGCGTCGTCGTCGACGGGCGGCTCTACCGCGGCGCCCAGGGCAACGGCGGCGAGCTCGGGCACGTGACCGTCGACTGGCACGGGCGGGAGTGCCGCGGCTGCGGCCGGCGCGGCTGCCTGGAGGCGTACGTCTCGGGCACCTCGATCGCCGAGCGCGCCGCGGAGGCGGGGCTCCCCTTCCGCACCGCCGAGGAGGTCGCGGCAGGCGCACGCGCCGGCGACCCGGCCGCGGCGGCGCTCTGGGACGAGACCGTCGAGGCGCTCGCCTGCGGCCTGACCTCGATCGTCAACCTCTTCGAGCCGGAGCTCGTCGTGATCGGCGGCGGCGTCGCCCGCTCGGGCGAGCAGCTGCTCGGGCCGGCCCGCCGCTGGGTGCTCGAGCACGCGATGGGGCCCGTCGGGCGCGCGGTCAGCATCGTCCCGGCCGCGCTCGGCGACCACGTCGGCGTCGTCGGGGCGGCCGCGGTCGTCTACGACCGTGCCGAGTCGCGTGGCTGACCCGATCGACGATCACATCGAGCTGGCAGAGCGGATCCGGGAGCTGCTCCCGGAGGTCGGGCGCGTCGCCGACGCGATGATCGCCGTCTACGAGCGGGGCGGGCGCGTCTACACCTTCGGCAACGGCGGCAGCGCCGCCGACGCGCAGCACCTGAGCGGCGAGCTGCTCGGGCGCTTCAAGCGGGAGCGCCGCCCGCTGGCCGCGCAGGCGCTCTCGGCCGACCCGTCGGCGGTCACCTGCATCGCCAACGACTACGACTTCGCCGACCTCTACGCGCGCCAGCTCGAGGCGCTCGTCCGGCCCGGCGACCTGGCGGTCGGCTACACGACGAGCGGCCGCTCGGAGAACGTCGTCCGCGGCCTCGCGAAGGCGCGCGAGCTCGGCGCGGTGACGGTGCTCTTCGGCGGCGGCGCGCCCGCCTCGGACCACGCCGACCACGCGCTCGTCGTCCCGTCCGAGACGACCGCCCGCGTCCAGGAGATGCACCTGCTGCTGATGCACCTGGTGATCGACCGCGTCGACGCGTGGGCGGCGGGAGAGCCCTTGTGACGAAGTGTCACGAGGACGGTGGGCGGCGGCTGGAGAGGTCGGCCGAGGCGCGGCGAGCCTGTGACGAGTGTCACGGGACGGCGGGCGAGGCGGCCGGCGTGACCGCCAGCTCGACCGTCACGAGCGAGAGCCGGCGCCTGCACATGATCGGGAACGCGCACATCGACCCGGTCTGGCTCTGGCAGTGGCAGGAGGGCTACCAGGAGGTGCGCGCGACCTTCCAGTCGGCCGTCGACCGGCTCGACGAGTACCCCGACTTCGTCTTCACCTGCGACTCGTCGCTCTTCTTCGAGTGGGTCGAGGAGTCCGACCCCGCCCTCTTCGAGCAGATCCGCGCCAGGGTCGCCGAGGGGCGCTTCCAGGTCGTCGGCGGCTGGTGGGTCGAGCCGGACTGCAACATCCCCTGCGGCGAGTCGTTCGTCCGCCAGGCGCTCTACGGGCAGCGCTACCTGCGCGAGAAGCTCGGCGTCACCGCGAGCGTCGGCGCCAACCTCGACTCGTTCGGCCACAACGCGACGATCCCGCAGATCCTCGCGGGAAGCGGCTGCGACGCCTACGTCTTCCTCCGCCCGGGGCCGAAGGAGAAGCAGCTCGAGAGCCCGGTCTTCTGGTGGGAGTCGCCGGACGGCTCGCGCGTCCTCGCCTACCGGATCCCGCACGAGTACTGCGCCCCGAAGGACGACCTCGGCGGCCACGTCGAGGCGGCGGTCGCCTCGCTGCCCGACGGCGAGCGGGAGTGGGCCGTCTTCTACGGCGTCGGCAACCACGGCGGCGGGCCGACGAAGGCGAACCTCGACCAGATCCGCGCGCTGAACGAGGAGGGGCGCCTCCCGCGGCTCGAGCCGAGCTCGCTGCGCGCGTTCTTCGACGGTCTGGCGGAAGACGGCGGCCACCCCGGTCGTCCGCGGCGAGCTGCAGCACCACGCGCCGGGCTGCTACACGACCCACTCGGGGATCAAGCGCTGGAACCGCCGCGCCGAGAACCTGCTCCTGCGCGCCGAGAAGTGGGCGGCGGTCGCGGAGCACCTCGGCCTCCAGCCGCTATCCGCACGAGGAGCTGACCCGCGCCTGGAAGCTGCTCCTCTTCAACCAGTTCCACGACACGCTCGCCGGCACCTCGATCGAGCCGGCCTACGACGACGCCCGCGACCAGATCGGCCATGCCTCCTCCGTCGCCGCGAGCGCCTTCAACGCGGCCGTCCAGTCGATCTCGCGTCAGATCGCGATCCCGGAGGAGGCGGAGGAGATGCGGCCCGTCGTCGTCTTCAACCCGCACCCGTGGCGGCTCGAGACGGACGTCGAGGTCGAGTACACGTGGCTCCGCGCCGAGGGCGCGCACGTCGTCGACGACGAGGACGTCCCGGTGCCGATGCAGATGACGCGGCCGCTGACGACGATGTCGAGCTCCCGCGGGCGGCTCTGCTTCCCCGTCAGCGTGCCGCCGCTCGGCTGGCGCGTCTACCGGGTGCGGAACGGCACGGTCGAGGGCGAGCCGCTCGCCGGCACGGACACCCGCCTCGAGAACGAGCACCTGCTGCTCGAGCTCGATCCCGCGACCGGCCGGATCGCGACGCTCCTCGACAAGGCCTCGGGCGCCGACCTCGCCGCGCCGGGCGCACGCCACGCCGTCGTCGTCGACGACCGCTCCGACACCTGGGGCCACGGCGTCACCGCCTACGACGACGAGCTCGGCGAGTTCGAGTGCGTCTCGACGACGCTCGTCGAGTGCGGCCCGGTGCGGGCGATCCTGCGGGTCGAGAGCCGCTTCGGCTCCTCGACGCTCCGCGAGGACTACGTGCTCGGAGCCGACCGCCGCTACGTCGACGTCCGCGTCGCGCTCGACTGGCACGAGCAGCTGAAGCTCCTGAAGCTCCGCTACCCGACCTCGGTCGAGACGGACGAGGCGACCTTCGAGACGCCGTACGGCCACCTCGTGCGGCCCGCGTCCGGCGACGAGGAGCCGGGGCAGGCGTGGGTCGACGTCTCGGCCGGCGGTCGCGGGCTCTCGGTCGTCAACGACGCGAAGTACGGCTACGACGTCAGGGGCGGCGACATCGGCATCAGCGCCGTCCGCAGCCCGGTCTGGGCCTGGCACGACCCGCGCGAGCTCGACGAGGCGGGCGACTTCGAGTACATGGACCAGGGCCGGCAGACGTTCCTCGTCCGGCTCGTCCCGCACGCCGGCGACTGGGTCGACGCGGACGTGCCCCGGCTCGCGGCCGAGCTGAACCAGCCGCCGTTCGCGCTGATCGAGACCTTCCACGACGGGCCGCTGCCGCAGCGCGCCTCGTACGCCGAGGACGCCGGCTCCGTCGTGATGACGGTGCTGAAGCGCGCCGAGGACGGCGACGGCGTCGTCGTCCGCGCCCACGAGACCGCGGGGCGCGCCGCGCACGTGACCCTGCGCGTGCTCGGCCGCGAGATCGAGGCCGACTTCGGCCCGCACGAGCTCAAGACCTTCCACCTCGCGGCAGGGGTCCGCGAGGTCGACCTGACCGAGTGGACGAGCTAGCCGACTGGCAGATCCGCGGCTGCCTCGGCGACGAGTGGGAGTGGCACCTCGTCAAGCCGTGGGACGCGCCGCACTGGCTGCCCGCGCGGGTGCCGGGGTCGGTGCTGGACGACCTGATGCGCGCGGGCGTGCTGCCCGACCTCTACCACGGGCGCAACTCGCTCCAGGCCGAGTGGGTGCCGGAACGCGCCTGGATCTACCGGCGGCGCTTCCGCGACGCGCGCTTCGTCCGCTTCCAGGGGATCGACCACCGCGCGCTCGGTCTTCGTCGACGGCGAGCTGCTCGCCGAGCACGCGTCGACCTTCCGGCCGCTCGACGTCGACGTCTCGCGCTTCGCCGACGGCGAGGAGCACCTGCTCGCGGTCGTCGTCCATCCCGCGCCCGAGAGCGAGCCGCAGGTCGGCCGCACCTCGCGCGTGACCGTCCACAAGCCGCGGATGAGCTACGGCTGGGACTTCTGCCCGCGGATGGTGCACCAGGGGATCTGGCGGCCGGTCGAGCTCCTGGACGAGCTGCCGCCCGGGCCGGGGCCGGCGGCGACGCCGAGAGCGACCCTCGACGAGCGGTACCGCCTCGTCGTCGACGGCGAGCCGACGCAGATCAAGGGCTGGAACTGGTGCCCGGTCGACCCGCTCTACGGCGTCCCGCGGCCGGAGAAGGTCGAGCGGCTGCTCGGGCTCGCGGCCGCCTCGGGCGCGAACCTGATCCGCGTCTGGGGCGGCGGCCTGCTCGAGTCCGACCACTTCTACGAGACCTGCGACCGGCTCGGGCTCGCGGTCTGGCAGGAGTTCTCGCAGTCGAGCTCCGGGGCTCGAGAGCGTCCCGTCGGACGACCCCGCGTTCCTCGCGCAGCTCGCCGCCGACGCGCGCGCCGAGGTGACGCGCCTGCGCCGTCACCCGGCGCTCGCGGTCTGGGGCGCCGGCAACGAGCTCGACGTCACCGACGAGACGCCGGCGGTCGCCGCGCTCCGCGAGGTCGTCCGCGAGCTCGATCCCGCCCGCTCCTGGCTGTCGAGCTCGCCGTCGCCGGACGGGCGCGACGAGCACGGCCCCTGGGAGCACCAGGGCCTGCGCGCCCACTACGCGCACTACGACGCGCGCACCTGCGAGCTGCACAGCGAGTTCGGGGTCGAGGGGATGGCGAACCGCGCCGCGCTCGAGCGGCTGATCCCGGCGGAGGAGCGCTGGCCCGCCGACCGCTCGAATCCCGTCTACGAGCACCTCGGCGCCTGGTGGTGTAACGCGCCGTTCGTGCAGGAGGCCTTCGGCGGCCGGATCGGGGACGTCGAGACGATGCGCCGCGCCAGCCAGTGGCTGCAGTACGACGGCCTCCGCTACGCGGTCGAGGCGACCCTCCGCCGCGGCGCCGGCGTCGTCCCCTGGCAGCTCGCCGAGTCGTACCCGAACGCCTGGTGCACCGCGGTCGTCGACTGGCACGGCGAGCCGAAGCCGGCCTACTTCGGCGTCAAGCGCGCCTACCTCGGGGCGCCGAGCGCGCGCTTCGCGACCTGCTGCTGGGGCGGCGAGGAGGAGGTCGTCGTGCCACGGGACGGGCCGGATCGTCGACCTGCACGGCACCGAGGTCGCGCGCGGCGACGGCGAGATCCGTCTGCCCGCTCGAGGCGATCGCGACCGACGTCTTCCTCGTCGACCTCGACGGCGCGAACCGCTACGTGATGACGAAGACGGAGAGCCTGGCGCCGCTCCTCGATCTGGCGCCCGCCCGGATTGCTCGTGACGAATCGTCACAAGGTCGGACGCTGCTGCGCAACGAGGGCGACGTCGCGGCGATCGGGATCGTCTGCGGCGACGTCGTCGACCTGCTGCCGGGCGAGGAGCGCGAGGTGCCGGGGCCGGTGCTCTGGGGGTGGAATGTTCCGGGCGCTTAGGCCGGACGGCTCGCCGGTCGAGGGGTTCGCCTTCGACGGCGCCCGCGTCACCTGGACGGGCTCCGAGCCGGTCGAGGCGGGCATCCGCTACGAGCTCGAGCTGGACGGCGGCGCCGGACTGGCTCGTGCCGGGCGTCTTCTACGGCGAGAACCGGCCCGAGGGCTGCACGCGGATCTACCCGCGCTTCGCGGCCGCGGCTCGACGCGGCGCGGATGGAGTCGCCGTCGTGGTCGTTCCGGGCCGACCGCTGCGCCACGCCCGCCGTCTTCTGCGGCGACCGCGGGCTCGCGACCGGCGAGCGTGAGCCCGCTCGGGCAGGCCGGCGTCGGCTTCGCGCACGAGGACGGCCGGACGCGGATCTGGCTCGACTTCCCCTACCGCGAGGAGCCGATCCGCTACGACGGCTCCGAGACGCCCGCGCCGCCCGACGTGCGGACGCACCGCTGGCGGCCGGGCGAGTCGGTCGAGCTCGACGTCCGCGAGGTCGACCGCTCGGCGCTGCGCCCGGCCGAGCCGTTCGTCGACCCGGGCCGGGTCGACGTCGAGACCGCCGCCGAGCTCGCCGCCTGGGGCCTCTGGCGCTGGCACTACCTCGCCGACCCGCCGCGGCTCGTCGAGACGCGCAGCTTCGACGGCGAGACCGTCCGCGACCACATGCACGTCTCCTGGGTCAGCGGCGCGCCCTACGCCTACGCCCTGCTGCGCCACGGGCGGCGGGTCGGCTCGAGCGACTACGTCGCCGCCGCCGACGCCGTCCTCGACCACATCGACGCGAGCCTGACGCCGGGCGGCACCTACTGGCCGCAGTGGACGCGCGACCGCGGCTGGACGTGGGGCTGGCACCCGGACTCGGACCGCGCCCACGCGCGGACGCTCGCCGACGCGACGCTCTTCATGCTCCGCGCCGGCCGCGAGCGGTCGGCGCGCTCGAACCTCGCCGTCGCGATGCGCGCGCAGCGCGGGGACGGCGCCCTCGCCGCCGCCCACTCGATCGCGACCGGCGAGGCCGTGTCGTGGGAGGGGACGGCCGGCATGGCCTGGATCCCGGCGCTCGTCGAGGCGGGCGAGCTCGACGCCGCCGGGCGCGCCGGCGCGTACTTCCGCCGCTTCGAGCACTGGCACGGCGCGCCCGAGGACGTCGACGTCGCCCCGTCGCACGAGGACGGCATCGCCGCGGTCATGGCCGCGGTCGCGCTCGAGGACTGGGAGTGGGCGCGCCGCGCGGCCGACTGGATGCTGACCTTCCGCTACACCTACGACGTCGACTTCCCGCCGGACACCGACCTCGGCCGCCACGGCTTCCGCACGCGCGGCGCCGACCAGGCGAGCCCGGCGAACCAGCACCTGCACGCGTTCGCGCTCTTCTGCCTGCCGGAGATGCTGCGCCTCGCGGAGGCGACGGGCGACGCGTACTACCGCGAGAGCGCGCTCGAGAACCTCGCCTGCTTCCGGCAGGTCGTCGCGCGCCACGACGGCGACTTCGGCGCCCGCAGGGGCATGACCGCCGAGCGCTATCTGCAGACCGACGTCTTCGGGCCGAAGGGGACGATCGACCCGCTCGCGCACGCGTGGACGAACGGCGTCCTCCTGCTCGCCTGCGAGGAGCTCCTGGCATGAGGTTCCCCGAGGGCTTCATCTGGGGCGTCGCCACCTCGTCGTTCCAGATCGAGGGCGCGACCGACCGCGACGGGCGCGAGCCGTCGATCTGGGACGGCTTCGTCGGCGAGTCCGGCGACACCGGCGACCGCGGCACCGGCCACTACGACCGCTGGCGCGAGGACCTCGACCTGATCGCGTCGCTCGGCGTGAACGCCTACCGCTTCTCGATCGCCTGGCCGCGGCTGCGCGACCCGCGCGGCGTCGCCTTCTACGACTCCCTGATCGACGGCCTGCTCGAGCGCGGGATCGAGCCCGTCGTCACGCTCTACCACTGGGACCTGCCGGCGCGGCTCGACTGGCGCGACCGCGACACCGCGGACGAGTTCGCGGAGCATGTGACGAATTGCTACGTGCACTTCGGCGACCGGGTGACGTGGTGGCTGACGATCAACGAGCCCTGGATCGTCGGGCTGCTCGGCTTCCTGCTCGGCCTGCACGCGCCGGGCGTGAAGGACGACCTCCGCGCCGAGGCGACCGTCTTCCACCACCTCCTCTACGCGCACGGGCTCGCCGTCGAGGCGTTCCGCGCCTCCGGGCGCGACGGGAAGATCGGCCTGGCGCCGAACCTGATGCCGCACTACCCGCTGACCGACGACCCGGCCGACGCTCGAGGCCGTCCGCGGCTCCGAGGGCTACGTCAACCGCTGGTTCCTCGACGCGATCTTCCGCGGCGCCTACCCGGAGGACCAGCGCGGCGCGCTACGAGGAGCGGATCGGCGCCGCTCGACTTCGTGCGCGACGGCGACCTCGCGACGATCTCCGCGCCGACCGACTACCTCGGCGTCAACTACTACGCGCCGCGCTGGCTGCAGGCTGCGCCGGGTGACAAGCCCTGGCCGTGGCGGGTGGTCGTCCCGGAGGGCATCGCCTCGACGGGCGGCTTCACCGGCGGCGTGGCCCAGACCGAGGCCGGGACGCCGATCTGGCCGAGCGGCCTCACCGACCTGCTCGTCTGGATCCGCGACCGCTACGGAGAGGTTCCGATCCTGATCACCGAGAACGGCGCCGTCTTCTCGGAGCCGTTCCACGACGAGCGGCGGATCGCCTTCATCCGCGACCACCTCGCCGCCGTGCACGCGGCGATCGAGCGGGGCGTGCCGGTGCTCGGCTACTGCCACTGGTCGCTGATGGACAACTTCGAGTGGGCGCTCGGCTACGGGCAGCGGTTCGGGCTCGTCCACGTCGACCACGAGACGCTCGAGCGCACGGTCAAGGACAGCGGCCGCTTCTACGCCGGGATCGCGAGGACCGGGGAGGTGCCGGAATGAACGTCCTGCTCGTGATGGTCGACCAGCTCGTGCCCTTCCTGACCGGCGCCTACGGCCACCCGGTCGTGCGGACGCCGGCGCTCGACCGGCTCGCGGCCGAGGGGATCCGCTACGACGCCGCCTACACGCCGTACCCGCTCTGCTCGCCGGCGCGGGCGGCGTTCATGACCGGCCGGCACGCCTCCGACCTCGGCTGCTGGGACAACGCGGCCGTCCTCCACGCCGACGAGCCGACGATCGCGCACCACCTGACGAACGCGGGCTACGAGTGCGTCCTCAGCGGCAAGATGCACTTCGTCGGGCCCGACCAGCTGCACGGGTTCCGCCGGCGCCTGACGACCGACGTCTTCCCCGCGGGCATGGACTGGGTGCCGACCCAGGATCCCGAGGGCCGCTTCGTCCGCGGCGGCCACGCGCGCAGCTACGTGCCGCCGCAGGTGCGGGTCGCGCCCTGGACGAAGTTCCTCGCCTTCGACGAGGAGACGCACTTCCGCGCGCTCGAGTTCCTGCGCGGCCGCGGCCCGGACTCGGAGGAGCCGTTCTTCCTCGTCGCCTCGTACCACCACCCGCACGACCCGTTCGTCGTCACGCCGGGAGCTCTGGGACCTCTACGAGGGCGCCGAGATCGAGCTGCCCGAGCGCGGGCGCGACCCGAACTACACGGCGATGGACCGCTGGGCGAACGAGGCGCACGAGACCGACGCCGTCGACCTCGACTCGCCCGAGAACCTCCGCGCCCTCCGCCGCGCCTACTACGGGCTCGTCAGCTACGTCGACCGCAAGCTCGGCGAGCTGCTCGACGCGCTCGAGGACGCCGGGGTCGCCGGCGACACGGCGGTCGTCTTCACGAGCGACCACGGCGACATGCTCGCCGAGCGGCGGATGGTGCAGAAGCGGACGTTCTACGAGTGGTCGGTGCGCGTGCCGCTCCTCGTGCGGCTGCCGGACGGGCGCGGCGCGGGCACCTCGGTCGCGCGGCCGGTCTCGCTGCTCGACCTGGCGCCGACGCTGCTCGAGCTCGCGGGCATCGAGCCGCCGCTGCCGCTCGACGGGCAGAGCCTCTTCGACGAGTCGGAGCGCGTCGTCTTCTCCGAGTACCACGTCGAGAAGGTGCGGGCGCCCTGCCTGATGGCGCGGAAGGGCCGCTGGAAGTACGTCTACGTCCACGGCCACGACGAGCGGCTCTTCGACCTCGAGGCCGACCCGGGCGAGTGGGAGGACGTGGCCGGCGAGGACCAGGTGCGGGCCGAGCTGCGCGCGGCGATCCTCGAGCGCTTCGACCCGGAGCAGGCTCGCCGCGGACGGCGCCGAGAGCGTCCGCCGCCGCGAGCTGATCGCCCGCGCGATGCAGCGGAACGGCACCCGCTGGGACCACACACCCGACTTCGACGGCAGGAGGCTCTACGTCCGATGACCCAGACGCTCGACGCGATCGCACGCCCGAACGGCACCTTCGCGATGGTCGCGATGGACCAGCGCGAGTCGCTGCGGGCGATGATGGGCGGCGACGCCCCCGACGAGCGGCTCGTCCGCTTCAAGCTCGCGGTCGCGCGCGAGCTCGGCCCGGTCGCCTCCGGGTTCCTGATGGACAGGCAGTTCGGCTACGACCGGGTCGCGGAGATCGGCCCGCGGGGGCTGATGCTCGCGGTCGACACGCTCGTGCAGGAGCCGGGCGGGCCCGTCGAGGACACGGGCCTCGACACTGCGTTGTCGGAGGGCGGCGTGGAGCCGGGCCCCGCCGTCGGCCTGAAGCTGCTCGTGATCTGGCGCGACGACGCCGAGCGCCCGCGCCGGCTCGAGACGGCGCGGCGGTTCGTCGAGCTGGCCGATTCGCTCGGGCTCCTCTCGGTGCTCGAGGGCATCGTCCGGCACGAGGACCGCGAGGCGGCGATCGTCGAGGCCGCGGCCGAGCTCTCGTCGGCCGGCCCCTCGCTCTACAAGGTCGAGGTGCCCTACCGCGGCAGGGGCGACGGCGTCACGGAGGCCTGCCGGCGGATCGACGAGGTCGTGCCGATGCCGTGGGTCGTGCTCTCGAACGGCGTCGAGCTCGCCGACTTCCCCGCGGCCGTCGAGGCCTCCTGCAGGGGCGGCGCCTCCGGCTTCCTCGCCGGCCGCGCCGTCTGGAGCGACCTCGTCCACGCGGACGACCCCGGCCCGGCGCTGCGCGAGACGGCGGTGCCGCGCCTCGAGAGCCTGATCGAGATCGTCGACGCGCACGGGCGACCGTGGCGCGAGAAGGGACAGCGATGAGCGACGCCGCCTTCTACCGCGAGCACGGCTACCTGCTCGCGAAGGGCGTCTTCGGCGCCGCCGAGGTCGAGGAGATGCGCGAGGCGATCGGCCGCATCCTCGACGCGGTCGCCGGCACCGAGCACGACGAGAACCACCGCTGGGGCGCCGTCCGGGAGGAGACGGTGCTGAAGGGCTTCCACAACGTCCAGTACCACGCCGGCGTCTTCACGCGCGCGGTCGCGCACCCGCGCCTCGTCGGCGTCCTGACGAGCCTGATCGGCCCGAACGTGCAGCTCCACCACACGAAGATGCTCGTCAAGCCGCCGGAGCAGGGCGCGCCCTTCCCGATGCACCAGGACTACCCCTACTTCCCGCACGAGCGGCACACGATGCTGGCAGCGAGCATCCACCTCGACGACGCCGACGAGGAGAACGGCTGCCTGCGGGTCGTGCCCGGCTCGCACCTCCGCGGGCCGATCGAGGAGACCGGCGAGAGCCACGCGCTCGACGTGCCGCTCTCCGCCGGCACGCCGCTCCCCGCGAGCGCCGGCGACGTCGCCTTCTTCAACTACCTGACGATCCACGGCTCGGGCGTCAACCGCTCGGCGCGGACGCGGCGGAACGTCCTCTTCCAGTACCGCGACCCCGAGGATCCGCCGCTGCTCAGGGACGGCCGCGAGGAGCACGTCAACTGGGGCCAGGGCCTGATGGTCGCCGGTCACAACCCCGTCTACTGGCAGCGGCGGCCGAGGTTCGAGCTCGTCGCGTGATCAGGGGCGTGATCGAGGGGTTCTACGGCCCGCCCTGGAGCCACGACGAGCGGCTCGAGCTGATCCGCTTCTGCGGGCGCGAGGGCCTGAGCACCTGGGTGCACGCGCCCAAGGACGACCCCTACCACCGCAGGCTCTGGCGCGAGCCGTACCCCGACGGGGAGCTGGAGCGGCTCGGCGAGCTCGCCGCCGAGGCGCGGCGGAACGGCGTCGAGCTCGCCTACGCGATCGCGCCCGGGCTCTCGATCTGCTACTCGCGGGACGAGGACTTCGCGGCGCTCCTCGCCAAGTGCGAGCAGGTGCGGTCGGCCGGCGTGCGCTCGTTCCAGCTCCTCTGGGACGACGTCGAGCACACGCTCAACTGCCCCGAGGACGACGAGCGCTACGGCCACGCGGAGCGGCCGAGCGGCGCGGCGCAGTGCGAGCTCTCGAACCGCTTCCACGCCGAGCTCGACCAGCCGGGACCGCTCGTCGTCTGCCCGATGGGCTACGCGGGGACGGGCGACTCGCCGTACCGGCGCTCGTTCGCGCCCGACCTCGACCCGGAGATCGTCGTCTACTGGACGGGGCCCGAGGTCGTCTCGATCGGGATCTCGCGCGAGTCGCTCAACCTCGCCGTCGAGCGCTTCCGCGGCCACGAGCTGCTCCTCTGGGACAACTACCCGGTCAACGACTTCGACCCGGAGCGGCTCTTCCTCGGGCCGCTCCTCGGCCGCGACCCGCGGCTCGCCGACGGGCCGCTGCGCCGGCCTCGTCGCGAACGCGATGGTGCAGGCGATCCCGTCGAAGCTCGCGCTCGCGACGGTCGCGGACTGGTGCCGCGACCCGCACGGCTACGAGCCGCTCGCCTCCTTCGAGCGGGCGCTCTCGGAGTACGGCGCCGAGGTCGCGGACGCGCTCGGGGCGCCGAACGACACCGCGCCGCCCGAGGACGCAGCCGCGCTGCTGGCCGCGCTCGAGCTCGGCGTCGACGCCGCGACCGGCGCGGCGCTGCTGCGGCCGTTCGCATGACCGACGTCGCCGTCTTCGGCGCGACCGGGGCCGGCGTCGCCGCCGCCGTCGCCGCCGCCGAGGCGGGCGCGGCGACGGTGCTCGTCGAGCCGGGCGCCCACGTCGGCGGCATGGTCTCGGGCGGCCTCTCCTGGACGGACGTCGGCGACGCGCGGGTGCTCGGCGGCTTCGCGCGGCGCTTCTACGGCGAGGTCGCGCGGCACTACGGCGTCCCGCTCTGGGGCGTCAAGGGGCCCGAGCCGCACGTCGCCGAGCTGATCCTGCGGGGCCTCCTCGACCGCGTCGACGTGCGCCTCGAGACGGACGAGCTGCCCGAGGCGGCGGTCACCGTCGACGCGAGCTACGAGGGCGACGTCCTCGCCGCCCGCGGCGTCCCCTTCGCGGTCGGACGCGAGCCGCGCAGCCTCCACGGCGAGCGCTGGGCCGGCCGGCAGCCCGCCTACCGGCCCTCGAAGCACAACTTCCCGGCGCGGATCTCGCCCTTCGCCGGCGACGGCTCGCTGCTCCCGTTCGTCCGCGAGCCGGAGCTCGACGAGAGCGGCCGGCCGGCCGAGCGGCTCGGCGAGGGCGACGGTGCCCTGCAGGCGTTCCAGTTCAGGCTCTGCCTCACCGACCGGCCCGAGAACCGGCTGCCGCTCGAGCCGCCGCCCGGCTACGACCCGGCCGACTTCGAGCTGCTGCGCCGCCACCTCTGCGCCGTGCAGCCGGCGGCGCGCGACCTGCTCGGGCTCGTCCACGACCTGCTCCCGAACGGCAAGTGCGACGTCAACTCGATCGGGCCCTTCTCGCTCAACCTGCTCGACGGCTGCAACCGCGGCTGGCTCGACGGCGACCGGGACGCGATCCGCGAGCGCCACCGCCGCTACGCGCAGGGCCTGCTCTTCTACCTCGCGACCGAGGCGCCGGAGCCGATCCGCCGGCAGGTCGCGCGGCTGGGGGCTCTGCGCCGACGAGTTCGCCGACACGGGCGGCTGGCCGCACCAGCTCTACGTGCGCGAGGGGCGGCGGCTCGTCGGCGAGCACGTCCTGACCGAGGCGGACGTCCTCGGCGCGCGGCCGCAGCCGGACGTCGTCGCGCTCGGCTCCTACAACATCGACGTCCGCGAGGTCGAGCGGACCTGGCGGACGCTGCCCGAGTACGTCCCCGAGCCGGCCGTCTTCAACGAGGGCTACCTCTCCGTGCCGGTGCCGCCGTACCCGATCCCGTACCGCTGCCTGACCCCGCGGCGCGAGCACGCGACCGACCTGCTCGTGCCCGTCGGCCTCTCGGCCTCGCACGTCGCCTACGCGTCCGTGCGGATGGAGCCGACCTGGATGCTCCTCGGCCACGCGGCCGGGCTGGCGGCGGCTCAGGCGGCGCGGCGCGGGGTGGCGGTGCAGGATGTCGACGTCGGGCAGCTGCAGGAGCGACTTCGAGCGGAAGGACAGGTGCTGAGCACGTGAGCAACGCGATCGCGTTCATGACCGCGAACTACGTCGCCAGGGAGACGGGGTTCGCGATGCACGGCTGGGGCCACGGAGACCGCGCGACGAACGAGGCCTTCGCGCCCGAGCAGACCTACCGCGAGCGGTTCGGCGCGGTGCTCGACGACGTCGTCGCGCTCGGCTTCGACACCGTCGACGTCTGGGGCGCGCACCTCGGCGCCGACTGGGCGACCGACGCGCACGTCGAGGCGGCGACCGAGGAGCTCGCGCGCCGCGGGCTGCGGGTCTCGAGCTACGCGACGTGGGTCGGCCCCTCGAACGTCGAGCGGGCGTGCGAGCTGGCGCAGGCGCTCGGGACGCCGCTGATCGGCGCGGGGTTCTCGGGCGAGCCGGAGCTGCTCGCGCCGGTGCTGCGCAAGTACGGCGTCGTGCTCGCGGTCGAGAACCACCCCGAGCGGACGCCCGCCGAGGTGCTCGCGAAGATCGAGCGCGGCGAGGGCGCGTTCGCGGCCTGCGTCGACACCGGCTGGTGGGGGACGCAGGGCTACGACGCCGCCCGCGCGATCGAGGAGCTGGGCGGGCACGTCGCCGCCGTCCACCTGAAGGACGTGCGCGCGGTCGGCGAGCCGCACGAGACCTGCCGGTTCGGCGAGGGGATCGTCGACGTCGAGGGCTGCGTGCGGGCGCTGCGGTCGCTCGGCTACGCGGGGACGCTGACGATCGAGCACGAGCCGGAGGACCACGATCCCGGGCGAGGAGTGCCGCGCGATGCGCGAGCAGGTCGAGGGGTGGCTGCGATGAGGGTCGCGCTCGCGGGCTGCGGCAACATCGCCGACCGCTACGCGCAGACGATCGGCCGGCAGGAGTCGCTCGAGCTCGCCGGCGCGACGGACGTGCTCGACGGACGCGCGGCCGAGTTCTGCGGGACCTACGGCGGTCCGCGCCTACGGCTCGCTCGCGGAGGTGCTCGCCGACGACGCGGTCGACACGGTCGTCAACCTGACGCCGCCGCAGGCGCACGCGTCGGTGACGAGGACCTGCCTCGAGGCGGGCAAGCACGTGCACACCGAGAAGCCGGTCGCGCTCCTCTACGACGAGGCGCGGGAGCTGGCCGAGCTGGCGCGGGAGCGCGGCCTGCGGCTCTCGTGCGCGCCGGCGACGCTGCTCGGCGAGGCGCTGCAGACGGCGTGGAAGCTCGTCCGCGAGGGCTCGCTCGGGACGATCCGCGCGATCTACGCCGAGGCGAACTGGGGCCGGATCGAGTCCTGGCACCCGGCGCCGCAGTCGCTGCTCGACGGCCGGGCCCGTCGTCGACGTCGGCGTCTACCCGCTGACCGCGCTGACGGCGATGTTCGGGCCGGTGCGGCGGGTCAGCGCCTACGGCACGATCCTGCAGCGCCGAGCGCGTGACCAAGTTCGGCGACCCGTTCGTCCTGGCGACGAACGACTTCTGGGTCGCCGCGCTCGAGCTCGAGGACGGCCCGGTCGTGCGGCTGACCGCGACCTTCTGGGTCGGCCAGGGCAAGCAGCGCGGGCCTCGAGATCCACGGCGAGAACGAGACGCTCTACCTGCCCGACTGGGCCGAATTCGACTCGCGCGTCGAGCGGACGAGCGACGGCGAGCACTACGAGCCGGTGCCGCTACCTGCGCGAGCCCTATCCGGGCACCGACTGGAGCCGCGCCCTCGTCGATCTCGCCGAGGCGATCCGCGACGGCCGCCCGCACCGGGCCGGCGCCGAGCACGCCGCCCACGTCGTCGAGGTGCTGAACGCGATCCAGGCCTCCGCCGACGGCGGCGGCGCCGTCGAGGTGCGCTCGGAGTTCCCGCGCCCCGAGCCGCTGGAGTGGGCGCGCTAGCCGCGGCTCCGCGCCGTCCGCACGGCGAGCGCGAGCCCGCTGCCGACCAGCAGGATCCCAAGGAGCACGAGCCCCGGCGCGTCGTCTGCCTCCCCGAGCACGCCCGCCGCAACGCCGAGAGCCCCGACGGCGGTCGCGGCGGCCAGGTTCCCGCGCCGCCTCGCCGCCAGCTCGAGCACGACGCCGATCGTCGTCAGGAGGACGCCGGCGAGGACGAAGTCGGCGAGGCTCCAGACGACCTGGTCGCTCAGCAGCATCGCCGCCAGCGGCAGCGAGAGGACGGCGGCCACGCCGAGGGCGACGCGGCCGGCCGAACGGGACAGGGTCGTGCGGGGCTTCATGCGGCCCTCCCGGGTCGAGGTCGCCCTCGGTTGGCGCCGGCGCCAGGCGAGGTCGGCGGCGACGCCGCGGATCGTCCGGGACGCGATCGCGAGCGCGATCCGCAGGTCGCCGGCGCCGGCCGCGCGCTCGTGCGCCACCTGGTCGTGGAGGTCGGCGTCGATCTCCTCGATCCGGCGCTCGGCGACCGCGGGCGCGAGGCCGCGCGTGTAGAAGCGCACCCAGGCCGCCGACGAGCGCGGCCAGCCGCTCCGGGCTCATGTCGGCTCCGCGGCGACGCGTGCGGGACGTGCGCCGGGCCCCTCGGCGCGAGCGCGTTCGGCGACGCCGCGCGCCCTCGCCGGTGAGCTCGTACAGCCGCCGCCGCGGGCGTCCTCCGGCCGCCGCCGCCGGATCCTCCCAGCGCGAGGCGAGCAGGCCGAGCTCCTCGAGGCGGCCCAGAGCCTTGTAGAGGGTCCCGTGCGCGGTCAGGGAGCGCGACCCGGTCGCTTCCCGCAGCGTCCGGGCGAGGCCGAAGCCGTGGAAGCTGCCCGGCCCGGAGCGCCGCATCGTCAGGGCGGCCTCGAGGATCTCGAGCTCGAGCGGCAGCAGGGCTCCGGGCTTTCGGCGGGGCACGCCGGAAGAATAGGAAGATATCTTCTGGTAGTCAAGGCGAACCGTCCGGCGCAGCCGGGCGTCAGGCGCCCGGCTGCAGCGGCCGCAGCGCGGGATAGAGCGCGCGGTAGCGGGCGTAGCCGTCGGCGTAGGCGGCCGTCCACGCGGGATCAGGCTCGATCCGCTCGGTGACGCGGACGCAGGCCGCGACCGCCTCGTGGGCGTCGGCGAAGACGCCGGCGCGGACGCCGCCGAGGAGCGCGGCGCCGTAGGCGGCGCCCTCCTCGGCCGCGGTGCGCTCGAGCGGCAGGCCGAGCACCGAGGCGAGGATCCGCGTCCAGAGCGCGCTGCGGGCGCCGCCGCCCGAGACCCGGGCGACCCCGGCCTCGACGCCGAGCTCGCGCAGGAGCTCGAGCGAGTCGCGGAGCCCGTAGGCGACGCCCTCCAGCACCGCCCGCACGAGCGCGCCGCGGTCGTGCCGGAGCGAGAGCCCGACGAAGGCCCCGCGCGCGAGCGGGTCGGCGTGCGGCGTCCGCTCGCCGGCGAGGTACGGCTGGAAGAGCAGCCCCTCGCTCCCCGGCTCCCAGCGCTCGGCGTCGGCGAGCAACGTCGTCGTAGGGCGCGGCGAGCGCCGCCTGCAGCCAGGCGAGCGAGCCGGCGGCCGACAGCATCACGCCCATCGCGTGCCAGGTGTCCGGCACCGCGTGGCAGAAGGCGTGCGCGCGCGCCTCCGGGTCGGACGCGTACGACGGCAGCGCGGCGAAGACGACGCCCGAGGTGCCGAGCACGACCGACAGCGGCCCCGGCCGGTCGACGCCGACACCCAGAACCCCGACGCCGAGCGCGCCCGCGGCCTGGTCGCCCGCGCCGCCGACCTCGGTCGACTCGAACGCCTCCGGCAGCCAGCGCGCGCGGCAGCTCGAGCGCGTCGAGCATCTCGTCGCTCCAGCGCCGCCGCGCGACGTCGAAGAGCAGCGTCCCCGACGCGTCGGCGGCGTCGATCGCGTGCCGGCCCTCGAGCCGCAGCCGGACGTAGTCCTTCGGCAGCAGCACGTGCCGGATCCGCGCGTAGACGTCCGGCTCGTGCCGCCGCAGCCAGAGCAGCTTCGGCGCCGTGAACCCGGTCAGCGCCCGGTTCCCGGTCAGCTCGACGAGCCGCGCGAGCCCGACCCGCTCCTCGATCTCGGCGCATTCGGCCGCCGTCCGCTGGTCGTTCCAGAGGATCGCCGGCCGCAGCACCCGCTCGTCGGCGTCGAGGACGACGAGCCCGTGCATCTGCCCCGAGAGCCCGACCGGCCCGTCCGGCAGCTCGGCGAGCACGGCCTGCGCGGCGCCCCACCAGTCCTCCGGATCCTGCTCGGCCCAGCCCGGCCGCGGCGTCGAGAGCGGGTAGCCGCGCTCGGCGCGCGCGAGCACCTCGCCGTCGGGCGCGATCGCGATCCCCTTGACGCCGGAGGTGCCGACGTCGAGCCCGACGAGCGCCTGCGTCACGCTGCGAGCGCCGCGTCGGGCCGGTAGCCGCCGGGCACGAAGCGGGTGACCGTCGGGCCGAGCGCCCGGATGCCGAGGCTCGTCTTCGGTTCGCTCATCTCGCCTTCCTCGTGTCGGAACGGTGTAATAGCGCTGTGGCAACGTTCCCACAAAACTCCGAGTTCCGCCGGGACACGCTCACCGGCGAGTGGGTCGCGGTCTCCGGGTCGCGCCAGGGCCGCCCGAACCTGCCCACCGACGACTGCCCGTTCTGCGTCGGCGGCCTCGAGGCGCCCGAGCCGTACACGGTCAGGGCCTTTCCGAACCGCTGGCCGATCTTCACGCCCGGCGACCCGGTCGACCTCGACGGCGACGTCGCGCCGGGCCGGGGCGCGGCCGAGGTCGTCCTCTACACGCCGGACCACGACGCGTCGATGGCCTCGCTCGGGATCGTGGGCGTCCGCCGCGTGATCGACCTCTGGGCGGAGCGGACGGAGGCGCTGCTCGCGCGGCCCGAGGTCGAGTACGTGCTCGTCTTCGAGAATCGCGGCGCCGAGGTGGGGGCGACGATCCCGCACCCGCACGGGCAGATCTACGCCTTCCCGTTCGTGCCGCCGGTGCCGGCGCGCGAGGCGGAGGTCGCCGCGGCGGCCGGGCGCTGCACCCTCTGCGCGCAGGTCGCCGCCGAGCGCGGCGGCGAGCGGGTCGTCTTCGACGCGGCGCGGCTGGACCGCCTACGTGCCCTTCGCCTCGGGCTGGCCGTACGGGGCGCTGCTCGTCCCCGAGACGCACGTCGAGGGGCTGCCCGACCTGGACGACGCCGGCCGCGACGGGCTCGCCGCCGCGCTCGTCGACGTGCTCGGCCGCTACGACCGGCTCTTCGACCGGCCCTTCCCGTACATGCTCTGGATCCACCCCGGCGTCCACCTGCACGTCCACCTGGCGCCGCCGCTGCGGGCGGCCGGGACGATGCGCTTCGTCGCCGCCGGCGAGGTCGGCAGCGGCACGCTGATGAACCCGGTCGAGCCCGAGGCGGCCGCGAGGGCGCTGCGCGATGCCTGAGCCGTCCGTCTTCCGGGCGCCCGGCCGCGTCAACCTGATCGGCGACCACACCGACTACAACGACGGCTTCGTGCTGCCGCTCGCGATCGGGCGCGAGTGCCGCGTCACCGCCGAGCCGCGCGGCGACGGGCGCCTGCGCCTGCGCTCGGAGCATCCCGGCATGGACGAGGTCGAGCTCCCCGCCGACGGCTCCGCGGAGCCCGCCGGCGTCGAGCCGCCCTGGGGCCGCTACGCCGCCGGCGTCCTCCGCACCCTGGCCGAGCGCGGCCGGCCGCCCGTCGGCATCGACGGCGTCGTCTCGTCGACGGTGCCGCCCGGGGCCGGGCTCTCGTCGAGCGCCGCGCTCGAGGTCTCGATCGCGCTCGCGCTCTGCGACGCCGCCGGCTTCGTCCTCGACCCGCTCGAGCTCGCCCGCGCCTGCCAGGAGGCGGAGCGGATCGCGACCGGGGTGCCCTGCGGGATCATGGACCAGCTCGCCTCGATCCGCGGCCGCCGCGGGCACGCGCTCCTGATCGACTGCCGCAGCCTCGAGGTGCGGCCCGTGGCCCTGCCGGCGGAGCTGGCGGTGCTGATCGTCCACTCCGGGCAGACGCGGCGGCTGGAGGGGAGCGCCTACGCGGAGCGGCGCGCGGCGTGCGAGGCGGCCGCGGCCCGGCTGGGCGTGCCGGCGCTGCGCGACGCGGAGCCGCACCAGGTCGCGGACGACCCGCGCGCGCGGCACGTCGTCTCCGAGAACGCCCGCGTGCTCGAGGCGGCGGCGGCGCTCGCCGACGGCGACCTCGAGACCGTCGGCAGGCTGCTCTCGGCGAGCCACGCGAGCCTCCGCGACGACTTCGAGGTCTCGACGCCGGAGCTCGACGTGCTGGTCGCCGCGCTCGAGGAGGCCGGCGCGCTCGGGGCGCGGCTGACCGGCGGCGGCTTCGGCGGCTGCGTCGTCGCCGTCGCCCGGACGCGCGAGGTCGACCGGATCGCGCTCGGCAGCGGCGCCGTCTACCGGGCCGAGACGGGCCTCGAGCCGATGGCGTTCGTCTGCCGCGCCGTCGACGGCGCGAGGCCCGTCTAGGATCGGGGCGATGGAGCCCGCAGCGATCCGCGCCCGAGCCGCCGCCGAGCTGGCCGCGGCCGGGATCGTGCTGACGCCGGAGGAGCAGGCCTCCCTCGAGGTCGCCGACTTCGGCCTCGGCGAGTTCGAGCGGCAGGGGCTCGTCCTCCTCACCTACGCGAACACCGACCGCTACTGCGCCAAGGAGCTGCTGCTTCGCCCCGGCCAGACCTGCCCGCAGCACCGGCACCCGCCGGTCGCCGGCGGGCCCGGCAAGGAGGAGACGTTCCGCTGCCGCCGCGGCGAGGTCTACCTGCACGTCGCGGGCGAGCCGACGCCCGACCCCGCCGCGCGGCCGCCGCAGGGCGCGTACGACTCGATGCGCGAGATCCGCCTGCGGCCGGGCGAGCAGCACACGATCCCGCCGGACACCTGGCACTGGTTCCAGGCGGGCCCGGAGGGGGCGCTCGTCTCGGAGTTCTCGTCGACGAGCCGCGACGACGCGGACGTCTGGGCCGACCCGCGGATCGACCGCACGCCGCTTCCGTAGGCCCGGCGGTGCGGTAGGATCCCGCCGCGCACGATTGCGGACAAGGGGACAAGGGGAGAGAGATGCGCAACCTGCCGGTGTACTTCGCGGCGCTCACCGTCGCGGCGCTCGCGCTCGCGGGCGGCGCTCGTGCGGACGGCGATCCGTACCCGCACGAGTTCAAGCAGAACAACATGGGCTACTGCGCCCCGTACCTCGCGCAGCTGACGCTGCCGGACGGCACGCGGGTCCGCCCGTTCATCAACCACGTCATCCAGGACGCGACTGCCGGCGACGCGTCGTTCGAAGGCTCGAAGAACCTGGGTGACTTCTACAACGACAAGGCGCAGAGCACGACGGACACCCAGTGCCTGGCGCGCCAATAGGAGGATCGTAGGATGAGGAAGCTGTTCGTGCTCGCGCTCGTCTCGGCCGTCGCTGCCGCGCTGGCGACGACCGCCGCTGCAGAGCGCAAGCAGGTGATCGCGAACCCGGCGACGGCGTGCAAGGCGCTCGTCGCGCAGCCCGGAACCGGCTACACCGACTTCGGCACCTGCGTCTCGACGGTCTGGCAGGGAGTCGACGCCTACCGGTTCCCCTCCGACGAGAACCCCGAGGTGCTGCTCTCGCTCGACCAGCGGTGCACGCAGTTCGAGAACGGGCTCACCGACCCGGAGAGCGGAATGACGTTCGCCTTCACGTATCCCGGGTTCCTGCTGGACGAGGGGCCGGGCTGGCCGTTCGTGACGTTCACGATCAACAACCATGCCCAGTGCGAGCTCGCGCTCTTCACGTACCACGCGCTCGCATCGGCCGCCTTCGGCGAATAGCCGTCCTCCGGCGGCGGGGTGCCGGTGCCTCGGTTCCCGCACCCCGCCGCCAGCCGGTCCGCCCGCGCCGCGCGGCTAGGATCGAGGCGATGCCGGACGTGCTCCGGGAAGCCGGGCGCCGTCGCGCCGCGGGCGGGCAGGTCGCGGTCGCGGCCGTCGTCGCCACGCGCCGCCCGGCGCCGAGCCCGCCCGGCGCGAATCTCGCCGCCCGGGACGAAGGCTTGCCGTGCGGCTGCGAGATCGACGTCTTCCTCGAGCGCTTCGACTGAACCGGCGTGGCGGCCCCGCTCGACGGCGTCCTCGTCGCCGACCTCTCGCGCGTGCTGGCCGGGCCGACCGCCGCGATGACGCTCGGCGACCTCGGCGCCGACGTCGTCAAGGTCGAGGCGCCCGGGGGAGACGACACGCGCGGCTGGGGGCCGCCGTTCGACGCCGACGGACGCTCGACCTACCACCACGCCGCCAACCGGAACAAGCGCTCGATCGCGCTCGACCTGCGCGAGGAGGGCGACCTCGCGGTCGCGCGGCGGCTCTGCGAGCGCGCGGACGTCGTCGTCGCCAACTTCCGCCCCGGGACGCTCGAGCGGTTCGGCCTCGGCCACGGCAGGTCTCGGCCGCGAACCCGCGCGTGATCCACTGCGAGATCAGCGGCTTCGGCGAGGGGGAGGGGCGCGACCTGCCCGGCTACGACCCGCTCGTCCAGGCCGTCGGCGGGCTGATGTCGATCACCGGGCCGCCCGGCTCGCCGTCGAAGGTCGGGGTCGCGCTCGTGGACGTGATCGCCGGCCTCTACGCCGCGACCGCGATCCTGGCGGCGCTGCGCGAGCGCGAGGAGAGCGGCCGCGGCCAGCGGATCACGCTCGACCTGCTCCACGTCACGCTCGCCGCGCTCGCGAACCAGGCGACCGGCTGGCTGAACGCGGGCGCCGTCCCGGGCCTGCTCGGCAACGTCCATCCGAGCATCGAGCCGTTCGCGACCTATCGCTGCGCCGACCGCGAGCTGATGATCTGCGCCGGCAACGACCGGCAGTTCGCCGCGCTCGCGGCGGCGCTCGGCGCGGAGGAGCTGGCCGCCGACGAGCGCTTCGCCGCCAACGCGGACCGCGTCGCCAACCGGGACGAGCTGCGGCGGCTGCTGGAGGAGCGGCTCGCGCCGCGGCCGGCGGCCGAGTGGGCGGCGGCGCTCGCCCGGGCGGGCGTGCCCGCGGGCCCGATCAACGACGTCCCCGCCGGCTTCGCCCACGCCGCCTCCCTCGGCCTCGACGTCGTCGACGAGACCGGCGGCGTCCGCACGGTGGCGTTCCCGGCCCGGCTCGAGCGGACGCCCGCCGCCACGCGCCTGCCGCCGCCCGCGCTCGACGAGCACGGGGACGAGCTGCGGCGCGAGCTCGGCCAGAGGTCTGATGCGTAGTACAAGTCCCCGGCGCGGACGCTCGCCGTTGCGGGCATCCGGGCGATGCTTTACCCTCTAAAGCGATGCGCGCCGGCCAGACCGTCTTCGTCAAGTCGATTTCGTTCGCGCGCCCGCGACGCGGCTAGCCGGCTCACCTCCCCGTCCCGCCGGACTAGCCCAGAAGGAGACGGGGGACGGCCGGTGAGGAAGCAGGGCCTCTACGACCCCGCCTACGAGCACGACGCGTGCGGCGTCGCCTTCGTCGCGCGCCTCGACGGCCGGCCGTGCCACGAGACGGTCGAGCGCGCGCTGGTCGCGCTCGAGAACCTCGAGCACCGCGGCGCCGCCGGCGCGGACGCCCGCACGGGCGACGGCGCCGGGATCCTGATCCAGCTGCCCGACGCGTTCTTCCGCGACGTCGTCGGCGAGGAGCTCCCCCGCGCCGGAGCGTACGGGGTCGGCGTCGTCTTCTGCCCCCGCGACGCCGCCCGCGCCGCCGAGCTCGAGCAGCTCCTCGCCGACACGGTCGCGGCGGAGGGCCAGCGCCTCGTCTGCTGGCGCGACGTCCCCGTCGACGGCTCGCAGGCGGGCGAGACCTCCGCCCGCAACGCGCCGCGGATCCGCCAGCTCGTCGTCGCCGCCTCGCCCGAGCTCGCCGGCGACCGGGACGCGTTCGAGCGCAAGCTCTACGTGATCCGCCGCGTCGCCGAGCTCGCCGCCGGGCCCGACCTCGCGATCCCGAGCCTCTCCTCGAAGACGCTCGTCTACAAGGGCATGCTGACCGCCCCGCAGCTGCCGGGCTACTTCCCCGACCTGCGCGACCCGCGGCTCGCCTCGGCGCTCGCCCTCGTCCACTCCCGCTTCTCGACCAACACCTTCCCGAGCTGGGAGCTCGCGCACCCGTACCGGCTGATCGCGCACAACGGCGAGATCAACACGCTGCGCGGCAACGTCAACTGGATGCGGGCCCGCGAGTCGCAGCTCGCCTCGGAGCTCTTCGGCGACGACCTCGAGAAGGTGCTGCCGGTCGTCCGCCCCGGCGGCTCCGACACGGCGACGCTCGACAACGTGCTCGAGCTGCTCGTGCTCGCCGGCCGCTCGCTGCCGCACGCCGTGATGATGATGATCCCCGAGGCCTACCAGCGCCGCGAGGACATCTCGCCCGAGCTGCGCGGCTTCTACGACTACCACGGCTGCCTGATCGAGCCGTGGGACGGCCCCGCCGCGGTCTCGTTCACCGACGGCCGCCTGATCGGGACGACGCTCGACCGCAACGGCCTGCGCCCCGGCCGCTGGCTCGAGACCCGCGACGGCTGGGTCGTGCTCGCCTCCGAGGCCGGCGTGCTCGAGGTGGAGCCCGGGAACGTGCTCCGGAAGGGCCGCCTGCAGCCGGGCAAGCTCTTCCTCGTCGACCTCGACGAGGGCAGGATCGTCCCCGACGAGGAGCTGAAGGCGCGCGTCGCGACCCGCCGTCCCTACGGCGCCTGGTACGAGCAGGAGGTCGTCCGGCTCGCCGACCTGCCCGAGGCCGACGCGCCGGCCCCGCCCGCCGAGCCGCTCCGCGCGCGCCAGCTCGCCTTCGGCTACGCGCAGGAGGACATGAAGGTGCTGCTGGCGCCGCTCGCCGCGAACGCGGAGGAGCCGGTCGGCTCGATGGGCAACGACTCGGCGCTGGCGGCGCTCTCGGCGCGCCGGCCGCTCCTCTACTCGTACTTCAAGCAGCTGTTCGCGCAGGTGACGAACCCGCCGATCGACTCGATCCGCGAGGCGGTCGTGATGAGCGTCCAGGCCTCGGTCGGCTCCGAGCGGAACCTGCTCGCCGAGACGCCCGAGCACGCGCGCCAGCTCGTGATCGACAACCCGATCCTGCTCGACGAGGAGCTCGAGCGGCTGCGGGCCGTCGGGGGCGCCGAGAACCCCTTCGAGGCGCACACGATCGACACGACCTGGCCGGTCTCCGACGGCCCGGACGGGCCTCGAGGCTGCGGTCGGGCGGATCGCGGCCGAGGCGGACGCGGCGCTCGCGGGCGGCGCCAACATCCTGATCCTCTCCGACCGCGGCATGTGCGCGGAGCGGGCGCCGATCCCGTCGCTGCTCGCGGTCGCCTCGGTGCACCACCACCTCGTCCGCGCCGGCACGCGCCTGCAGGCGGGGCTCGTCTGCGAGTCCGGCGAGGTGCGGAGCGTCCACTCGGTCGCGGTGCTGGTCGGCTACGGCGCCGCCGCGGTCAACCCGTACCTGATGCTCGAGACGCTCTCCCAGCTCGCCGCGGACGGCCGCCTGCCCGACGGGGATGACCGCCGAGCAGGCGCAGCGCCGGGCGGTCAAGGGGATCGCCAAGGGCCTGCTGAAGACGATGTCGAAGATGGGCATCTCGACGATGCCGTCCTACTGCGGCGCGCAGATCTTCGAGGCGGTCGGCCTCGCGCCGGAGCTCGTCGAGCGGCACTTCACCGGCACCGCCTCGCGGATCGGCGGCATCGGCATCCGGACGATCGCCGAGGACACGCTCTCGCGCCACGCGCGCGCCTACCCCGGGACGGCGGACGAGCTGCTGCCGGTGATCGGGCTCTACGCCTGGCGCGCGGGCGGCGAGCACCACCAGTGGAACCCGGAGACGATCGCGCTGCTCCAGCACGCGGTGCGGGCCGGCGGCCGGGAGACCTACGAGCAGTACGCGGCCGAGGTCAACTCCGAGGCGGCGCGCCGCTCGACGCTGCGCGGCCTGCTGCGGCTGCGCGAGCGCGCCGACGGCGGCATCCCGCTCGACGAGGTCGAGCCCGCCGCCGAGATCGTCAAGCGCTTCTCGACCGGAGCGATGTCGCTCGGGTCGCTCTCGCGGGAGGCGCACGAGACGCTCGCCGTCGCGATGAACCGGATCGGCGGCCGCTCGAACACGGGCGAGGGCGGCGAGGACCCCGTCCGCTACGGCGACGAGCGCCGCTCGAAGATCAAGCAGGTCGCCTCGGGCCGCTTCGGGGTCACGATCGAGTACCTCGCGAACGCCGACGAGCTGCAGATCAAGATGGCGCAGGGCGCGAAGCCGGGCGAGGGCGGGCAGCTGCCCGGGCACAAGGTCGACCCGTACATCGCGTCGGTGCGGCTGACCACGCCCGGCGTCGGGCTGATCTCGCCGCCGCCGCACCACGACATCTACTCGATCGAGGACCTGAAGCAGCTGATCTACGACCTCCGCTGCGCGAACCCGGAGGCGCGGATCTCGGTCAAGCTCGTCGCCGAGGTCGGCGTCGGCACCGTCGCGGCGGGCGTCGCGAAGGCGAACGCCGACCACATCCTGATCTCGGGCCACGACGGCGGCACCGGCGCCTCGCCGCTCTCCTCGATCCTGCACGCGGGCGTGCCCTGGGAGCTCGGGCTCGCCGAGACGCAGCAGACGCTCGTCGCGAACGACCTCCGCTCGCGCGTCTGGGTGCAGACCGACGGGCAGCTGAAGACGGGCCGCGACGTCGTCGTCGCGGCGCTGCTCGGCGCGGACGAGATGGGCTTCGCGACGGCGCCGCTGATCGCGACCGGCTGCGTGATGATGCGCGCCTGCCACCTGAACACGTGCCCGGTCGGGATCGCGACCCAGGATCCCGAGCTGCGCACGCGCTTCAGGGGACAGCCCGAGCACGTGGTGGAGTTCCTCTTCTTCGTCGCCGAGGAGGCGCGCGCGGCTGATGGCGAGGCTCGGGATCGCCCGCTTCGAGGAGCTCGTCGGCCGCGTCGACCTGCTCGAGGCCGACGAGGCGATCGAGCACTGGCAGCAGCGCGGGATCGACCTCTCGAACCTGCTGCGGCAGCCCGAGGGGGCGCCGCTGCGGCGGACGCGGGCCCAGGACTCGCCGCTCGCCGACGCGCTCGACTGGCAGCTGCTCGACCGGACCGAGGGCACGTTCCCGATCCGGAACGTGAACCGTGCCGTGGGCGCGATCCTGTCCCACCATGTGACGAAATGTCACGAGGAGGGACCGGTGCGGCGCTTCACCTTCCACGGGTCGGCCGGGCAGTCGTTCGGCGCCTGGCTCGCGCGGGGGATCGAGCTGACCCTCGTCGGCGAGGCGAACGACTACGTCGGCAAGGGGCTCTCCGGCGGCGTCGTCGCCGTCCGCCCGCCCGAGGACGCCGGCTTCGTGCCCGAGGAGAACGTGATCGTCGGCAACACCGTCCTCTACGGCGCCACCTCCGGCCGGGCCTTCTTCCGCGGGCTCGCGGGCGAGCGCTTCGCCGTCCGCAACTCCGGCGCCGCCGCGGTCGTCGAGGGCGTCGGCGACCACGGCTGCGAGTACATGACCGGCGGCCGCGTCGTCGTCCTCGGCCCGACCGGGCGCAACTTCGCGGCCGGCATGAGCGGCGGGATCGCCTACGTGCTCGACGTGGACGGCGGCTTCCGCGCCCGCTGCAACACCGAGCTGGTCGGCCTCGAGCCGGTCGCGGGCGGCGACGCGGAGGAGCTGCGCGCCCTCGTCGCCGAGCACGCAGGTCGCACCGGCTCGACCGTGGCCGCGCGCGTGCTCGAGCGCTGGGACGAGACGCTGCCGCGGTTCGTCAAGGTGCTGCCGCACGACTTCAAGCGGGCGCTCGCGACCTTCTCGAGCGGGGGAGACGGCTTCGTCACGACCGAGTCGGAGCCCGCGCCCGAGTCCGAGGAGGCCGTGGCCTGATGGGCGAGCTCCGCGGCTTCCTCCGCTACGCGCGCGTCGAGACGCCCGAGCGCGACCCCGGCGAGCGCGTCGGCGACGCCCGCGAGTTCGTCGGCACGCTGCCGCTCGCCGGGCTGCGCGAGCAGGGCGCCCGGTGCATGGAGTGCGGCGTCCCCTTCTGCCACTCGGGCTGCCCCGTCGGCAACCTGATCCCGGACTGGAACGACCTCGTCTACCGCGACCGGTTCAGGCCGGCGATCGCGCAGCTGCACCGGACGAACAACTTCCCCGAGTTCACGGGCCGGCTCTGCCCCGCGCCCTGCGAGGCGGCCTGCGTGCTCGAGATCGACGAGGGCAGCGCCGTCACGATCAAGCAGATCGAGCGCGCGATCGTCGACCGCGCCTGGGACGAGGGCTGGATCACGCCGCAGCCTCCCGAGCGGCGCACCGGCCGGAGCGTCGCCGTCGTCGGCTCGGGACCGGCGGGGCTCGCGGCCGCGCAGCAGCTCAACCGCGCCGGCCACCGGGTCGTCGTCTACGAGCGCGACGAGGCAGGCGGCGGGCTCCTCCGCTTCGGCGTCCCCGACTTCAAGATCGAGAAGTGGGTCGTCGAGCGCCGGCTCGGGCAGCTCGAGGCCGAGGGTGTCGAGTTCCGCTACGGCGTCGACGTCGGCCGCGACCGTCGACCCGCTCGAGCTGCGCGACGAGCACGACGCGGTCGTCCTGGCGACGGGCTCGCGGGTGCCGCGCGAGCTGCCGGTGCCCGGACGCGAGCTCGGCGGCGTCCACGTCGCGATGGAGTACCTCTACCAGCGCAACCGCCAGGTCGCCGGCGGCCCGGCGCCGGAGCGGCCGATCTCGGCGGCGGGCAAGCACGTGGTCGTGATCGGCGGCGGCGACACCGGCGCGGACTGCGTCGGCCAGGCCCACCGCGAGGGCGCCGCCTCGGTGACGCAGATCGAGCTGCTCGGCGAGCCGCCGGAGCGTCGTCCCGACGACCTGACGCCGTGGCCGCGCTGGCCGATGAAGCTCCGCACCTCCTACGCGCTCAGGGAGGGCGGCGAGCGCGACTTCGCGATCTCGACCACGCACCTGTCCGGCAACGGGCGCGTGCAGGAGATCCACTGGGCGCGCAACTCCGGCGCGCCGCCGTTCGCGCCGCGTCGCCGGCACCGAGGAGTCGCGCCCGGCGGAGCTCGTGCTGCTCGCGATGGGCTTCGTCGGGCCGGAGCCGGCGCTGCTCGACGCGCTCGGGATCGAGCGGGACGCGCGCGGAAACGCCGCGGCGCCCCGGTTCGAGACCTCGGTCGAGGGCGTCTTCGCGGCCGGCGACGCCCGCCGCGGCCAGTCGCTGATCGTCTGGGCGATCGACGAGGGGCGCAGGTGCGCCGCCGCCGTCGACGCCCGGCTCGCCGGCCGCGGCTGAGGCGCCCGCCGCCGGCGTCCCGGCCGCGACAAGTCGGAATCGATCGTCTAGGTTGTGCGAAGCGAAACAAAGGCGTTGCGGCCGCCGCAGACCGGGAGGTGCAGCATGGCAAGCGGGACGAAACCGGTTTCGACGACGACCGCGGCACGCGAGAACGGGCACGCGCCGACGGAGGCGGCCGCACGGGCGCGCGGCGCGCGGGCACGCGACAAGGCCGAGCGCGAGGCGAGGGAGCTCGAGCGCAGGGCGGCGATCGAGCACGAGGTCGCCCGGCTGCGGGTCTACGCCTGGTGCGTCGTCGCCGGCACCGCGGCCGTCGCGCTCGGCGCGCTCGCGGGGATCGTGCTGCTGCTCCCGGACGGCTCCTCGACCGCGTCCGGGCTGCGGCTGGCCGGGCTCTCGCTGCTCGCGGGCGTGGCCGGCAGCACCGTGTCGGCGCTCCAGTCCTCGTCGCAGCGGATCGCCAACGGCTGGGAGCTCGCCGACGGGACGAAGCTGCCGGCCCGGTCGCCGAAGGACAAGTTCGCCGCCCGCTTGATCCCGCTGTTCGCGATGCGGCCGGTGATGGGCGCGATGATGGGGCTGCTCGTCTACGTCGGGCTCGTCGGCGGCTTCCTGATCGCGACCACCGACGGCTCGCAGTCGTTCAGCGCGCAGGGGATCGTCTTCCTCTCCGGCCTCGGCGGTCTCTTCGCGAAGACCTTCGTCGAGCGGCTCAAGGTCGTGTTCAAGACGCTGCTCGGCGCCGAGTCGCCGGCCTCGGCCGACGGCGCGGCCGGCGCGGACGGAGCCGCGGTCGAGCGGGTCCCGGGCGGCGAGCCGCTCTAGTCTGTCGGGCATGCGGACGGAGCCAGACGTGCTCGCGCTGGTCGAGCTCGAGGCGGCGCCGGCGGCGGCGGCGCTGCCCGCGCTGACCGACGAGGGCGTCGGCCGCGCGCTCGAGGCGGCGGCGGGGCTCCTCGAGGAGCGCGCCGCCGCCGTGCTCGCGGCGAACGAGGCCGACCTCGAGCAGGCGGAGGGGCGTCTCGACGCGGGCGCCCTCGACCGGCTGCGCCTCGACGGGCCACGGCTCGCCGCGATCCGCGAGCAGCTCGAGACGATGGCGGCGCTGCCGCCGCTCGAGCGGGAGATCGCGAGCTGGACGCTCGCCGACGGGCTCGTCGTCTCGGAGCGGCGGATCCCGATCGGCGTCGTCGGCGCCAACTTCGAGGCGCGCCCGAACGTCGCCGTCGACGTCGCCGCGCAGCTGCTGAAGAGCCGCAACGCGGCGGTGCTCCGCACCGGCGGCGCCGCCCTGCGGACGGTGACGGCGCTCGTCGACGACGTGCTCCGGCCCGGGCTCGAGCAGGCGGGGCTGCCGCCGGCGGCGGTCGGGCTCGTGCGCACGCCCGACCGGGAAGGCGCCCGCGCCCTCGTCTCGCTGCCGCAGCTCGTCCCGCTCGTGATCCTGCGCGGCAGCGGGCCGGTGACGGCCGCGCTCTCCCGCCTCGCCGCCGAGCACGGCGTCCGCACGCTCGCCCACGCCGAGGGCGGCGGCGTCCTCTACGTCCACGCGGCCGCCGACCCCGAGAAGGCCGAGCGGCTGCTCGAGACCAGCCTCGACCGGCTCGGCGTCTGCAACCGGCTCAACCTGCTGCTCGTCGACCGCGCGAGCGGGCTGCTCCCGCGGCTCGTGGGGGAGCTCGAGCAGCTGGGGCTGACCGCCGACCTGGCGCCGCACGAGCGCCGGCTCGGGCACGAGTGGGCGAACGACCCCGAGCGCGTCGAGACGGTCACCGTCGAGGAGGTGGAGGGGCTCGCCGAGGCGCTCGGGATCGCGAACGGCGAGACGTCGGGCCTCGCCGCGGGGATCGTCACCGAGGACGTGGAGGCGGCGGAGGCCTTCCTGGACGGCTACCGCGGCACCGCCGCCTACTGGCACGCGCCGACGCGCTTCACCGACGGCTTCGCGCTCACCGGCGCGCCCGAGACGGGCATCAACGTCGACTGGACGCCGGGCCCGCGCGGGCCGGTCACCTATCGCGACCTCTGGCTGCGGCAGTACCGCGTCGTGGGCGACGGGAGCCAGCACCGCTGAGGCAGCCGGTCGTCGTCAAGCTCGGCTCGAGCCTCGTCGTCGGCGGCGACCGGCGACCGCGCCGCGAGCTGCTGCGGGCGCGGAGCCGCGAGATCGCCGCCCTCGTCGGCGCGGGCACGCCGGTCTGCGTCGTCTCGTCGGGCGCGATCGCGCTCGGGCTCGAGCGGATGGGTCTCGAGCGCCGTCCGCGCGCGCTGCCGCGGCTGCAGGCGGCCTCGGCGCTCGGCCAGGCGGCGCTGCAGCGGGCGTGGGACGAGGCGCTCGCCGGCGAGGGGCTCGCCGCCGGGCAGATCCTCCTGACCGCCGCCGAGACCGCCGACCGGCGCGCCTACGTCAACGTCCGCAACGCGCTCGGCGCCCTCTTCGCGCTCGGCGCGGTGCCGGTCGTGAACGAGAACGACGCGACCGCGACCGACGAGATCGGCTTCGGCGACAACGACGCGCTCGCGGCCCAGGTGGCCGTGCTCCTCCGCGCGCGGCTGCTCGTGCTGCTGACCACCGTCGAGGGCGTGCTCTCGGCGGCGCCGGGCGCCGCCGGCTCGGAGCTGATCCTCGACGGCGCCGCCGCGCGCGCGGCCGCCTTCGGCCCGGGCTCGTCGCTCGGGCGCGGCGGCATGGAGAGCAAGGTGCGCGCGGCCGAGCTCGCCGCCGCGGGCGGGATCCCCTCGGTGATCGCGGCCGGCGACGGCGAGGACGTGCTCGGCCGCGCCGTCGGCGGCACCCTCCGCGGCACCCGCTTCGAGCCGGAGGCCGGCGGCGGCTCGGCCTTCAAGCTCTGGCTTCGCTTCGGCAAGCAGATGGCGGCGCGCGTCGTCGTCGACGAGGGCGCCCGCCGCGCGGTCGAGAGCGGCGGCCGCAGCCTGCTCGCGGTCGGCGTCGAGTCGTGGGACGCGCAGTTCCGCGCCGGCGACGGGATCGAGATCGCAGACGGCGACGGCACCGTGTTCGCGCGCGGGATCAGCTCCGTCGACGCGGGCGAGCTCGAGGGGCGCCCCGCCGGCGTCGAGGTCGTCCACCGCGACCGGCTGGTCGTCTTCTAGACTCGAACGGTCGCTCGGCGGCACAGACGATGCCGGTCGAGCTCGACTCGGCTCAAGGATCGGCTCCTCGCTGCCGATACCCGGGGTATGCGGTGGCTGGGCGACCTCGTCGACCAGCCGGATCTGTGCTTCAACTGCGGCGGAACCGGTCGAGTCGACGCCTTCGTGTACCCGATTCCGGGGCTGCGCGCGATCGCGCGCGTCTGCGACGGGTGCGGCGGCAGCGGCGTCTGCGACACGCCCGCCGGCGAGCGCGCCCGCGGGCCGCAGCCTCAGGCGCTGCGGCGCCGCTCGAGCAGGAGCGCCTTCGCCCGCTCGAACTCGGGATCCGTCAACAGCCCTTCCTGACGGAGCTCGACCAGCTCGGCGAGCTGGCCCGGCAACGGCGGCGCGGCCGGCGCGGCCGTCTCCTTCGCCGACCGTACGAGCTCGAGGAGGCTCGCGAGCGGCTCCCGGTAGCCCGACAGGTGCCGCTTCTTGATCGGGATGCAGTTCGGCAGCTTGTAGACGTCCCGGTCCGACGGGCGCGGATGCCGGTTCCGCTTCCGCTCCCGGCCCTGGAAGCTCGGCGTCGAGATCTCGATCCAGGCGGACATGAAGTAGGTCTGCACCTGGATGCCGGTGACGTCCCGGTGGAAGATCGTCGTCACGAGGCTCCCGAACGTCGTGCCTGCGTGGAAGCCCGGCTTGACGATCAGCAGGCGGTCGGCGAGGACGACGAGCGAGTGGTTGAGGTCGCCGCGAAGGCAGAAGCGGACCTGCTCGTGCTGCGAGGTGTGGGCCTCGACGGCCGCGAGCACCCGCCGGCTCAGGCACTCGATGCCTCCCTGGAGCGGTCGTCGCGCGGACAGCAGGCGGCGCCGCTCGTTCGGGCCGGCCGGGTCCTGCGCGTCAGTGGCGATGGCCGCCTCCGGGCGGGCCGACGTGCGTGTGGTTGTCGTCGCCCCAACCCCAGCCGGGTCGTGTCTCCGGGGCAGCGGGCGGCGTCGGCGGCGTGACGGGACGGAGTCGGTGGAGCGGGCGGGACGGGCGGGGTCGGCGGCGTCGGCGGTGTGGGCGGCGGTGGGGTCGGGCCGGGCTCGGGTGGGGGCTGAGGCGACGGGGCGGGGCTCGGCGCGGGCGCGGGGCTCGGCTCCGGGGAAGGTGCCGGCTTCGGACCGGGGGTCGGCTCGTCGGCTTCGGGCCCGGCGTCGGCGTCGGCTTCGGCTTCGGGCCGGGGGTCGGCGTCGGCTCCGGGGCCGGGCGGCTCCGGGCCGGGCGTCGGGCTCCGGAGCGGCGGAGCGGGGTCGGCTCCGGGCCGGGCGTCGGACCCGGCGTCGGAGCTGGGGTCGGGTTCGGCTTCGGGCCGGGCGTCGGGCTTCGGGCCGGGCTTCGGCTTCGGCTTCGGAGCAGGAGCCGGCTTCGGGGCCGACTTCGGCTTGGGAGCGGGCGCCGCGTTCGGCTCCGGCTTCGACGCCGGCGTCTGCGGCGGGGTCGTTCGCGGGGCGTCGGCGCCGCGGCAGGCGGAGGCGGCCGTCAGGGCCGCCGGCGGCGCCGACCGCGGCGCCGCGCGCGAGGCCGTGAGCCTGATCTGCGGCGGGGGCGCGACCGGACGCGTGCGGGTGTGCGTCCGGCGCTTGGCCGGCGCCGTCAGGTCGGGCGCGATCTCGACGCCGACGATTCGCGGCTGCTGGCTCGGCTGCGACGACTGCGGGCTCGGCTGCGGCGACTGCGGGCTCGGCTGCGGCGACCGCGCCTCGGCTGCGCCGACCGCTGCCTCGGCTGCGGCTGCGCGAGCGACAGCCCGTTCGACTCGGGCGTGACGAGCTGGAGCCACAGGTGCACCGACAGCACCGCGGCGGCGGCGAGCGAGGCGAGGAAGGCGGCGAAGCGCAGGGAACGCATCGTCGTGATTGTGGCGCAGGCGGCGGACGGCGCCCGGCCCGGGATCAGATCCGGCCGGCGCCTCGATGCTCGGCCGAGACGACGATGTTCTTGCCGAGCTGCTTCGCGCGGTAGAGCTGCGTGTCGGCCTCGGCGAGCAGTTCGTCGCCCGTCCCGTTCGGCGCGTGGGAGGCGACGCCGAAGCTGGCGGTCACCCGCACCGGACTCCGAGTCGGTCGGGATCCGGGACTGCGCGAGCGTCAGGCGCAACCGCTCGGCCAGCCTGACGCCGCCCGCGAGGTCGGTATCGGGTAGGACGAGCGCGAACTCCTCGCCGCCGAGGCGAACCGGCAGGTCGATCTCCCGCACGGAGGCCCGGAGGATGCGGGCGAAGGCGACCAGGACGTCGTCGCCGGTCATGTGGCCGAACCGGTCGTTGATCCGCTTGAAGTCGTCGAGGTCGGCGAGCACGAGGGTCAGCGGCGAGCCGAAGCGCTCGGCGCGCCCGATCTCGGTCGCCAGCCGGTCGATGAAGCTGCGGCGGTTGGCGAGCTCCGTCAGCGCGTCGGTGACCGCCTGGTGCTCGACGATCCTGTGCAGCCGGGCGTTCTCGAGCGCGATCGTCGCCTGCTCCGCGAACCAGGCGGCAGCCTCCTCCGCCTCGGAGCTGAACCCGTCCGCGGGCGGCCAGAGCAGCAGGCGGATCCCGCGGCCGGCCGCGTCGCCGAGGTCGGCGCTGAGCGGCCTCGCCGCCGCGTCGATCGTGCCCCTGCGGCTGACGAGCCGTCCATCCTCGAGCAGCTCGCCGCCGACCGCCCCGCTCGCCTCGATCGCGGCGGCGAGGATGACGGGCAGGAGCGCCTCGGGGTTGTGCGTCGCGGCGAGGGTGTCGCCCACGAGCGCGACGGCGTCGCGAACGGTGGCGGCGGGCGCCGCCGTCGGCGACGCGCGTCCACGACCACCGAGCAGGGCCGTCGCCGCCGCCGCGAGGGCCAGCACGAGCAGCGCGACCTCGAGCAGGACGATCCAGCCGCCGCTGCGCGCCGCAGGAGCGAGCGCGACGAAGCTGAGCGCCGACGGCCCGCCGACGAGCGTGGTCGAGAGGGCGCGGTAGCGGCGGCCGAGCGCGCGTTCCGCCGTCGGCTCGCCCGCCCGGACGCGCAGCTCGGTCCCGGTCGCCGGTCCCGCCGTGACCGTCGTGCCGCGTGCGATCGCGAGCAGCCCGGTGTCGCCGAGCCCGCCCCGGCTGCGGACGGCCCGCAGGAACGACTCGTCGAGCGGGACCGTCGCGACCACGGTTCCCACCTCCTTGCCGGAGGCGTAGACGCGGACGGCGCGGCGCGCCGACGTCGCCTGCAGCGTGCCGACGGTGCGGCCCCCGACGATGAACCCCGTCCGCGGGGGTGCGGTCTGCGATCCGCGCGAGCGCGGCGGTGTCGCGGTCGGCGAGCGCCTGCTGAACGGAACGGATCCCGGCGAGGGTGGACGCCCTCCGGTCGGCGGCGAGCGTCCGCTCGTCGAAGGTCACCTGCGCCGTGTCGACGACCCGCCTGAGCCACCTGTCCGTCGAATCGGTGCGCCGGGAGCCGACGGTCGACGAGACCGCCCACACGACCGCGATCCCGAGCAGCGCGGCGGCCACGACTGCGAGCCGCAGCCGACCTCGGCCGAACGCGGTCCACCAGCCGTCCCGCGACGCCGCGTCCGCTCGAGTTGCCGCTTTCACCGTGTCGTCCGTCCCAATCGTCCTCGTCGGGCTGCGAGACCCGGTCGGGCCGCCCGCCTCGCAGTGTGGCTGAGTGTAGAGGAGTGGCGGGCCATCCCCCGAAAGGGGGACATCGATGAGCGATCGCCGTGAGCACGGATCCGGCCGGGCCGGCGTCCAGGTGACGCAGCTGCGCACCGCCGGCGGCCGGGTCGCACGCGAGCTCGCGGACGCGGGTGCCTTTCCCGACGAGCACGCGGAGGCGGTCGCCGACCTCGCCCGCCGGATCGGCGAGTTCCTCCAGCTCTCGCCGGAGCGGCTCGCCGCGCTGATCGCCGGCGCGCTCGTTCACGACATCGGCAAGCTCGATCTCGACGAGCGGATCCTGCTCAAGCCGGGGCCGCTCGACGACGAGGAGTGGGAGGAGGTCCGCCGCCATCCCGACGACGGGGCCGAGCTGGCGGGCCGCGTCTTCTCGCACGAGGTCGTCTCGATCGTCCGCTCGCACCACGAGCGCTGGGACGGCCGGGGCTACCCCGAGGCGCTCGCGGGCGAGCGGATCCCGCTGGGGGCGAGGGTGGTCGCCGTCGCGGATGCGTTCCGGGCCATGATCGAGCCGCGACCCTACCGCTCGCAGGTCGACAAGACCCAGGCGGTCGACGAGCTGCAGCGCGCCGCGGGCAGCCAGTTCGACCCGGCCTGCGTCGGGGCGCTCCTCGCCGTGCTCGACGTGTCCGCATCCGCCGCCTGACGTCGCGTCTTGCAGGGCGGCGGCCCGCGTCGCAGAATCGAACGGACATGCGTCGTGCAGAACACGCAGAGACGTTCCGGCTCCACTTCAGCGGCCTCGTCCTCGCGTCGCGGCTGCGCGTCGCGGAGGAGCAGCTCGAGCGGAGCAGGCGCGACGGTCGCCCCCTGCGCCGACGGCGAGCCGAGCGGGAGGTCGAGCGACTTCGCCTGCTCGCGCCGGTGGGGTCGTCCGGCGCCGGACCCGCGCCGGTGCCGTCGGCCATGCTTCGCTCGCGGATCGCCGCGTACACCTCGGGCGTCGAGCCACTCGCGCCCGCCGCTGCGGCGCCGGCCGGCGACGTCCGCTCCTCCGCGTGGACTGGCGGCCGCGGCGGCACGAGGCTCGCGCTCGCGGCGCTCGGGTGCGCGACGCTGGCCGCGGCGGCGGCGACGGCCGTCCTGCTGGCCGCGAAGGGGATCGGCGCCGCGGCCGGCGCCGCCGAGGTGGGCCTGCTCGTCTCCGCGGTCGCCTGGTTCCTCGCGTGGGTCGGAGCCGCCGAAGGCCCGGCCGCGACGGAGGAGCGGCGATCCGGACGCGACCGGCGCTCCGGTGCCGATCGCCGTCGAACGCGCGGGCAGGTCGAACTGCCGCCGGGCCGCGAGCGCCGAAGCGGCTCCGACCGGCGGCGTCGAGCACGGCGCTCGGTGCCCGCCTAGCGCGACCCGGGGAGGGAGGAGTCCTCCCGGGCCGTGCGAAGCCCGGACGATGCGACGCTACCTTCCCGGCCTCGCGGTCGCGGCGGCCGTCGTCTGGGCGCTGACGCTGCTGCTCTGGCGCGACGAGACCTCGACGGCCGCCGGCGCCGTCGGGCCGACGGTCTCCACGCGGCTGCCCGACTGGAGGGCGCCGGGCGTCCGCGTCCCGATCGCGGGCTCGGCCACGCCCGGAGCGCACGTCCGCCTCCTCGCCGGCGGCCGCGTCGTCGCGACGACCGTCGCCGGCCGGGACGGCCGCTACCGGCTGGGCTTCACGGCCGGCCGCCCCGGGAGCCACCGCCTCGCGGTCGCGGTCGGCGACCGCACGCACCGGGTCGGGACGCTGCTCGTCCGGCCGGCCCTGCTCCGCGCGGTCGGGGACATCACGTTCGGCGAGCAGGTCGGGCCGGCGCTCGCCCGGCACGGCGCCGCGTACGCGTGGCGGTCGGTCGCGCCCGTCCTCCGCGCCGCGGACGTCACCGTCGGCAACCTCGAGACGGCGGTGACGACCGGCGGCACGGCGGCGGCGAAGGAGTACACCTTCCGCGGGCCGCCCCGGCTGCTCGGGCCGCTCGCCCGGCTCGCCGGCTTCGACGTGCTGACGCTCGCGAACAACCACGCGGGGGACTTCGGCCGCGCCGCCTTGCTCGAGACCGTCCGGAACGTGCGCGCCGCGGGCATCCGGCCGGTCGGCGCCGGCGCCGACGAGCGCGCCGCCCGCCGCCCTGCGATCGTCGACGCCGGAGGTCTCCGGATCGCCCTCCTCGGCTATTCCGACGTCAACCCCGACGGCTTCACCGCGACGGCGCGCGAGCCCGGCACGGCGCGCGCCGAGCCGGCCGCGATCGACGCAGACGTCCGCGCGGCCCGCCGGGCGGCCGACGTCGTCGTCTGCTACTTCCACTGGGGCACCGAGCTTCGGCCCGAGCCGGACGCGCCGGCAGCAGCGTGCTCGCCGGCAGCTGCCTGAACGCCGGCGGGAGCCTCGTCCTCGGGGCGCACCCGCACGTCCTCGGCGGCGTCGCCCGCCCCTCCCGCTCGACGCTCGTCGCCTGGACGCTCGGCAACTTCGTCTTCCCGTCGCAGGGCGTCACCGCCAGGACGGCCGTCCTCGACGTCGACCTCGACCGGCGCGGCGTGCGCGGCCACCGCCTCGTTCCCCTCCGCATCGACGGGTTCCGCCCGCTGCCGCTCGCGCCGGCGGCGGCCTGAAACCGGCTGCCCGTACGATGCTGTCGTGCCCGACGATTCGTCGCCCTCGGCCACGCCGGCTCGGAGCACTACGCCGGCCTCGAGACCTTTCCGAACCCCGGAGTCGCACGGGTCGAGCTCCAGAGCGACGAGCTGGCCGCGGTCTGTCCGGTGACCGGCCAGCCCGACCTCTACACGGCGTCGATCGAGTATGCGCCCGACGAGCTCTGCCTCGAGTCGAAGTCGCTGAAGCTCTACCTGATGCGCTTCCGCAACGAAGGCCACTTCTGCGAGGCGCTCGCCGTCCGGATCCGCGACGACCTCGCCGAGGCGCTCCGGCTCGAGCCGGGAGCCGTGCACGTCGCCCTGCGCCAGAAGGCGCGCGGCGGGATCACGATCACCGCGTCGGTCTAGCTCTATGGTGCCGTGCCCGACGAATTCGTCGCCCTCGGCCATGCCGGCTCCGAGCACTACGCCGGCCTCGAGACCTTTCCGAATCCCGGCGTCGCGCGGGTCGAGCTCCAGAGCGACGAGCTGGCCGCGGTCTGCCCGGTCACCGGTCAGCCCGACCTCTACACGGCGTCGATCGAGTACGCGCCCGACGCGCTCTGCCTCGAGTCGAAGTCGCTGAAGCTCTACCTGATGCGCTTCCGCAACGAGGGCCACTTCTGCGAGGCGCTCGCCGTCCGGATCCGCGACGACCTCGCCGAGGCGCTCCGGCTCGAGCCCGGCGCCGTGCACGTCGGCCTGCGCCAGAAGGCGCGCGGCGGGATCACGATCACGGCGTCCGTCTAGCTGGCGGGCTAGGCCGCGCTGGCGCGCCGCTGCCAGCGCTCGCGCCAGTTCTCGCGCGTCAGCCCGGCGATCAGCGCCCGCCGGACGAGCTTGCCGCCGCGGCCGCGCCCGAGCACGTGGATCCGCTGGGTCTGAGCGCCGAGGGAGAGCGGCACGCCGGTCGCGGAGCCCGGCAGCGTCAGCGTCTCGCGGACGACGTACTCCGAGCGCGCGTCGGGCCGCTCGCTGAAGCGCACCTCCCACGACTCGACCCCGGGCGCGGCGTCCCAGGCGAGCGCCGGCGCGCCCTCGTCGCCGGCGCGGCGGACGTCCATGTTCCCCGTGATCGTCGCGCGCGTCCGCAGCAGCGGCTTCGGCCTGCGCCCGGGCAGGACGGGCCGCGGCGCGGGTCGTGTCTCCGCGAGCCGGGCCCGGGCGCGGTGCACCGCGAGCACCCGCTCGAGCCGCCCGAGCGCGCGCTCGACCGCCTCCGCGTCTGCGCCCGTCTCGCGGATCCGCGCCCGCAGCGCGTCCGCGTCCGGCTCCTCGCCGGCCGCGATCTGCGCGCGCGCGTCGTCGACGACGGCCGCGAGGGCCCCTGTGACGGCGTCGGCCACGGCTACTCCTCGAGCTTCAGCGCCGCCGAGTTGATGCAGTAGCGCAGCCCCGTCGGGTGCGGCCCGTCCGGGAAGACGTGGCCGAGATGGCCGCCGCAGCTCGCGCAGAGCACCTCGGTGCGGGTCATGCCGTGGGTCGTGTCCGTCTCCTCCTCGACCGCCTCGGCGTCGGCGGGCGCGGAGAACGCGGGCCAGCCGCAGCCCGAGTCGTACTTCGCGTCGGAGGAGAAGAGCTCGGCCCCGCAGCCGGCGCAGTGGTAGGTGCCGTCGTCGAAGACGTGGTCGTACTCGCCGCTGAACGGCCGCTCGGTGCCCTTCTCGCGCAGCACCCGGTACTGCTCGGGCGTCAGCTCCGCCCGCCACTCCTGCTCGCTCTTCTCGATCTCGGCCATCGTCTTCTCATTGTGGCTGAGTCGACAGGGGTGCGGGGGCGTGAGAGTGTCCGCGGGAAGCAAACGTGCATGCGAAAGGAGCGGAGATGGCGACGGACGACGGTCTCTTCGAGCAGGCGATGCCGCGGCGGGCCTTCCTCGGCCGGGCCGCGGCGCTCGGCGTCGGGGCCGCGGCCGGGCCGCTGCTCCTCGGCGCGGGGAGGGCCCGCGCCGCGGCGGCGGGCTCGCCGACGGCGAAGGGCGCCGGCGAGCTCAACCTCGTCGGCTGCGACCACGTCGGCATCACCGTCCCCGACGTCGACGAGGCGGTCGCCTGGTTCCGCGACGTGATGGGCGCGACCGCACCGCTCACGTTCGGGCCCTTCCGCGACGACACGGGCACGTTCATGCAGGACCTGCTCGACGTCGACCCGCGCGCCGTCGTCGAGCAGATCACGATGGTGCGGATCGGTCACAGCGCCAACATCGAGCTCTTCGAGTACACGGCGCCCGACCAGGACACGAGCTTCCCGCGGAACAGCGACTGGTCGGGGCACCACATCGCCTTCTACGTCGAGGACATCGCCGCGGCGGTCGCGCACATGGTCGACCGCGGCGCCGAGAAGCTGCTCGGGCCGCTGCCGGTCAGCGACGGGCCCGCCGCCGGCCAGTCGATCAACTACTTCCGGACGCCGTTCGGCACCTACGTCGAGCTGATCAGCTACCCGCGGGGGATGGCCTACCAGGTGCCGAGCGTCAAGCCGCTCTGGACGCCGAAGCGGAACGGCCTCGACCCGGTGCAGACGACGGTGCCGGGCCTGCTCGGGATCGACCACGTCGGCATCACCGTCCCGAACGTCGCCGCGGCCGCCGCCTGGTTCGAGGACGTGCTCGGCTTCGCGAACCCGCTCACGTTCGGGCCGTTCCTCGACGACACGGGCACGTTCATGCAGGACCTGCTCGACGTCGACCCGCGCGCCGTCGTCGACCAGATCCGGATGCTGCGCGGCGGCAACGGCCCGAACGTGGAGCTCTTCCAGTACCGGGCGCCCGACCAGGACCGCACCTTCGCGCGGAACTCGGACTACGGCGGCCACCACATCGCCTACTACGTCCGCGACATCGACAAGGCGGTCGAGACGATGCAGCGCCGCGGCGCCGAGAAGCTGCTCGGGCCGCTGCCGGTCACCGACGGGCCCGCGGCCGGCCAGACGATCAACTACTTCCGGACGCCGTTCGGCACCTACGTCGAGCTGATCAGCTACCCGCACGGGATGGCCTACGAGCAGACCGCCGCCGTCCCGCTCTGGGACCCGCGCGACAACCACCCGTAGCG
>CAWIUN010000002.1:0-13944 GCA_963839285.1 uncultured Actinomycetes bacterium | reverse complement strand
CTGCCCGAGCGGCGGCGCTGCCGCGAGCGACCCTAGGATGGGCCCGTGCGCGCGATCGTCCTCGACTCCGAGGGTCAGCCAGGGCTCGCCGACGTGCCGGAGCCGCGCGGGGCGGGGCTGCTCGTGCGCGTGACGGCATGCGGGCTCTGCGGCTCGGACGTCGAGAAGCTCGGCCGACGGGCCGCCGGCAGCGTGCTCGGCCACGAGATCGCCGGCGAGCTCGAGGACGGCTCGCCCGTCACCGTCATGCACCGCGTGCCCTGCGGCACCTGCGAGCGCTGCCTCGCCGGGCACCAGTCCACCTGCGGCGAGTTCCGGGCGGCGCGGATCGAGCCGGGCGGCTTCGCCGAGTACCTGCGGGCGACCCACTGCCTGCCGCTCCCGGCGGAGCTCGACCGGCTCGCGGGCGTCTGGGTCGAGCCGCTCGCCTGCGTGCTGCGCGCCCGCGAGCGGGTCCCGCGCGGCCGCGTGCTCGTCGTCGGTGCGGGCGCGGTCGGGCAGCTGTGGATCCAGGCGCTCGCCGCCCGCGGGGACACGCCCGTCGCGGCCGACCTGCGCGAGGACAGGCTCGAGCGGGCCCGAGCGCTCGGCGCGGTCGTCGACGACGAACCCGTCGACGCGGCCGTGCTCGCGGCCCACGGCGGCCTCAACGACGCGCTGCGCCGGCTCGAGCCCGGCGGCACGCTCGTCGTCTTCGCGGCGCCGCCCGAGCTCGTCGAGGCGGCCCTCGACACGGTCTACCGCAACGAACTGACGCTCGTCGGCTCGCGCTCCGGGACGCCCGCCTGCTTCCGGGACGCGATCGCGCTGCTGCCCTCCCTGCGGCTGCCCGAGCCGGCCGTCTACCCGCTCGAGCGCTTCGGCGAGGGGCTCGACGCCTACCGCCGCGGCGACGCGCTCAAGGTCGTCTTCACGCCGTGAGGGCGCTGCGCTTCCACGCACCCGGCGATCTGCGGGTCGAGGAGGTGCCCGATCCCGAGCCCGGCCCGGGCGACGTGCTCGTCCAGGTCGAGGTCGCGCTCACGGACGGCACCGACCTGAAGGCGTTCCGGCGCGGGCACCCGCTGCTGCTCGGCGAGGCTCCGAGCCCGTTCGGGCACGAGTTCTGCGGGATCGAGGTCGCGACCGGGAGACGCGTCGTCGCGGCCAACTCGGCCCCGTGCGGCGCCTGCCCCGGCTGTGGGCGCGGCGGTCTCTGCGAGCGGCTCGAGCTGCTGAACGGCGCCTACGCGGAGCTGATCGTCGTCCCCGAGCGGATCGCGCGGACGAACCTGCTGCCGGTGCCGCCCCGGCTCGCAGCGGAGACCGCCGCGCTGCTCGAACCGCTCGCCTGCTGCCTGCACGGGGTCGAGCGGGCGGGCGTGCAACCGGGCGACCGCGTCGCGATCCTCGGGGTCGGATCGATCGGGCTGATGCTCTGCGCGGCCGTCGCCGACGCGGGCGGCCGGGCTGTCGCCGTCGGCGGCCGCCCCGAGCGGCGCGCGCTCGTGCGCGACTTCGGCGGCGAGCCCGGCGACGGCGCCGGCGCCGACGTCGTGATCGAGGCGGTCGGCAGCGAGCAGGCGTGGCGCGACGCGGTCGAGCTCGTCCGGCCCGGCGGCACCGTCGTCTTCTTCGGCGGCCTCCCGCGCGAGACGGAGGTGCCGGTGTCCGCCTACCGCGTCCACTACGAGGAGCTGACCCTCCGCGGCGCCTTCCACCACACGCCCCGCTCGGTGCGCGCCGCGCTCGCGTTCCTGGCGAGCGGCGCCCGGCCGTGGGAGCGTCTCGTCACCCACCGGGTCGGGCTCGAAGGCGTCGCCGCGCTCTTCGCCGACCCGCCGCGCGACTACCTGAAGGCCGCGGTCGTTCCCTAGGCGCGACGGATCAGCGTCATCCCGTCGCGGACGGTCAGCAGCACCTGCACCGAGCGCGGGTCGGCCGCGACGTGCTCGTTGAAGCGCGCGATCGGGTCGTCGGAGTCCCGGACGACGCCGCCGCCGCGGAGCGTGTTGTCGGCGACGATCAGGCCCCGCTCCGAGAGGCGCGGCAGCACCTCCTCGTAGTAGTCGACGTAGCCGGGCTTGTCGGCGTCGACGAAGACGAGGTCGAACGTGCCCCCGAGCCTCCTGACGGTCTCGAGCGCGGGGCCCACGTGGAGCGCGATCCGGGAGCCGTGCGGCGAGCGGTCGAACCAGCGCTGCGCGAAGGCCGCGCGCTCCGGGTCGAGCTCGCACGCGTCGATCCGCCCGCCCTCCGGGAGAGCCGCCGCCATCGCGAGGGCGGAGTGGCCGCTGAAGGTGCCGATCTCGAGCACGCGCTGCGGCCGGGCGACCCAGACGAGCAGCTCGAGGAAGCGCCCGGCGACCGGGCCGGTCAGCATCATCGTGCTGCCGAGCGCCTCCGCGGTCTCGGCAGAGAGCTCCGCGAGCAGCGGGTCGTGCGGCGAGCTCAGGCGCTCGGCGTACTCCTCGATCGCGGGGTGGATCGGGTCGATCAGCCGTGCTCCTCGAGGAACTCGACGACGCGCTTCCACGCGTCGTCGGACGCCTGGGCGAACTCGTTCTGCTTCCGGTCGAAGAAGCTGTGCGGAGCGCCCTCGTAGACGACGAGCTCGTGCTCGACCCCTGCGTCTGCCAGCGCCCGCTCGAACGCCTCGTTGTGCTCGGCGGTGATGTGCTGGTCCGCGCCGGCCTGCAGCGCCAGGATCGGCGCCTCGAGCTCGGCCGCGCGCTCGGCCGGCCCGGGCGAGGAGCCGCGTGCGCCCGGCATCCCGTAGAAGCCGACCGCGCCGGCGAGCCCGTGACCGCCCGCCGCGGCGAGCCACGAGTGGTGGCCGCCGAAGCAGAAGCCGACCGTGAAGACGGATCCGGCGCCCTCGGCGCGCAGCCGCTCGACGCAGGCGCGGACGTCGGCCTGGATCCCCTCGGGTGTCGTCTGCTGGACGTGCTCTGCGTACTCCCAGTCGTCCGGGCGCTTCTCGACCCCGGCCGTGCGGCCGAAGTAGTCGAACGCGACCGCGGTGACGCCGCGCTCGGCGAAGCGGAGGGCGAGCTCCTCGTAGAAGCGGTAGAGGCCGCGGACGTCGGGCAGGATGACGACGCCCGTGCCGGTCGGCTCCTCCGGCCGGGCGAGAAAGGCGGCGAAGCGCGTGCCGTCGCCCGACTCGAGGACGAGGTCCTCGTGGTCGACGGCGGCGCCGGCGAGCACCGGGATCGGCGGGGAAGAGTCGAGCTCGAAGCACACGGCGCTAGCTCCTTTCGACGCGCGAGCCGCCGACGATGGCGTCGCGGCCGTCCGCGAAGCGCACCCAGGCCTTGCCCTTGCCGTCGTAGTCGGGCGACCAGACGACCAGCGTCGCCCGCTCGCCGTCCACGGTCACCTGCTCCGTCCCCTCCGGCTCCGCGCCCCGCCAGACCCGCACGAACGGGTTCTCCTCCCACTCGCGGCCGATCGTCGTCTCGTCGGTGTGGCCGGGAAGGACGCGCGTCTCGGGCGGCATCGCCATGTAGACGTCCATCACGGCCGCGCGGATCCGCGCATACTCGCCGCCGCCGACCGCGTCCCGGAAGAGCGTGTCCCCGGAGAAGACGACCGTGTCGTTGACGCGAAAGGCGACCATGTCGTCCGAGTGCCCCGGCGTGGGGATCGCCTCGACGCGCAGGCCCCCGGTCTCGAGCGGCCCGGTCACGACCGGGATCCCGTAGCGGCCGACGAGCTCGTCGTTCCCGGCGACGTGGTCGGGGTGGGCGTGCGTGACGAGCAGGTGGGTGACGGTGAGGCCGCCGCGCTCGACCGCGTCGTGCAGCGGCGCGAGCGGCGCGCCCGAGTCGACGAAGACCGCGGTGCCGCCGGGCTCGTCCGCCACGAGGTACGCGTTCGACAGCCAGCCCGGATCCATGCTCCGCTCGATCAGCACGGGCGGTACGCTAACGATCTCGGAGCTACGACGAGGAGGTTCGATGGCCGGGTTGATGGGGCGCGCGTCCGCGATCGTGAAGGCGAAGTTCTCGAAGCTGCTCGACCGCGCCGAGGATCCCGCCGAGACGCTCGACTACTCCTACGAGAAGCAGCTGGAGCTGCTCCAGAACGTCAAGCGCGGGATCGCGGACGTCGTCACCGCGCGCAAGCGGATCGAGCTGCAGCAGCAGCAGCTGGAGGGGAACGTCGTCAAGCTCGAGTCGCAGGCCCGCGACGCGCTCTCGCACGAGCGCGAGGACCTGGCGCGCGCCGCGCTCGAGCGCAAGTCCGCGGTGCAGCAGCAGCTGCAGGGGCTCGACACGCAGGTGCAGCAGCTCGAGGCGCAGCAGGAGAAGCTCGTCAGCTCCGAGAAGCAGCTGTCCGCGAAGGTCGAGTCCTTCCGGACGCAGAAGGAAGTGATCAAGGCGCAGTACTCGGCCGCCGAGGCGCAGGTGAAGATCGGCGAGGCCGCGACCGGGATCGGCGAGCAGATGGCCGACACGGGCCTCGCGATCCAGCGCGCCAAGGACAAGACCGAGCAGATGCAGGCGCGGGCCTCGGCGATCGACGAGCTGACCGCGGCGGGCACGCTCGACGACCTGACCGCGAGCGGCGACGCGCTCGACCGCGAGCTGCAGCAGCTCTCGTCCGGCAAGCAGGTCGACGACGACCTCGCGCGGCTGAAGTCGGAGCTCGGCCGGGGCGAGGGCGGCGAGCAGAAGGAGCTCGGGTCGTGATCGTCCGGCTGATGGGCGAGGGGCAGTACCGGATCCCCGACGGCGACCAGGCGCGCCTCGACGAGATCGACAACGCGGCGGTCTCGGCGCTCGAGGCGGGCGACGAGGACGGGTTCCGGGCGCGGCTCGGCGAGCTCTGGGCGGCGGTGCGCGAGCACGGCGAGCGGCTCGACGACGCCGACCTGTCCGCCTCGGACGTGATCGTGCCGCCCGACGACCTCTCGCTCGAGGAGGCGCGGGAGCTCTTCAGCGGCGACGGGCTGATCCCGGACATTCCCGCCTGACCGTCGTAGACTCCGCAGCGTGCCGATCTGTGCGCGGTGCGGGCAGGAGAACCCCGACGGCTTCCGGCTCTGCGGTATGTGCGGCGCGCCGCTCGGCGCCGAGCAGCCCGCGCGCGAGGAGCGGAAGGTCGTCACGGTGCTCTTCTGCGACCTCGTCGGCTCGACCGCCCGGGCCGAGCAGCTCGATCCGGAGGACGTGCGGGCGCTGCTCTCGCCGTTCTACGCCCGGCTCCGCGGCGAGCTCGAGCGCTTCGGCGGCACCGTCGAGAAGTTCATCGGCGACGCGGTGATGGCCGTCTTCGGGGCGCCGGTCGCCCACGAGGACGATCCCGAGCGGGCGGTCAGGGCGGCGCTCGCGATCCGGGAGGCGATCGCGGCGCTGAACGCGGACGATCCCCGCCTCGACCTGCACGTGCGGATCGGGATCAACACCGGCGAGGCGCTGGTCGCCCTGGGCGCCCGGCCGGCCGAGGGCGAGGGGATGGTCGCCGGCGACGTCGTCAACACCGCCGCGCGGCTCCAGTCCGCGGCGCCGGTCGACGGGATCCTCGTCGGCGAGGCGACCCACGCCGCGACCGCCTCGGTCGTCGCCTACGGCGAGGCCGGGACGATCGAGGCGAAGGGAAAGGCGCAGCCGCTCCGCGTCTGGGAGGCGACGGACGTCCGCTCCCGGCTGGGCGTCGACGTCGCCCGCGCCGCCGGCGCGCCGCTCGTCGGCCGCGAGCACGAGCTCGACGTCCTGCTCGGCGCGCTCGCCCGCGCCCGCCGCGAGCCCTCGACGCAGCTCGTGACGCTCGTCGGCGTCCCGGGGATCGGCAAGAGCAGGCTCGTGACCGAGCTGCTCGAGCGGGTCGACGCCGATCCCGAGCTGATCGTCTGGCGCCAGGGCCGCTCGCTCCCCTACGGCGAGGGCGTCAGCTACTGGGCGCTCGGCGAGATGGTCAAGGCCCAGGCCGGGATCCTCGAGACCGACTCGGACAGCGAGGCGGGGGAGAAGCTCCGCTCGGCCGTCGCCGCGCTCGTCGAGTCGGGCGACGACGTCACCTGGATCGAGCGCCACCTCCGGCCGCTCGTCGGCCTCGGTCGCGCCGTCGAGGGCCGCGACGACCGGCAGGAGGCGTTCGCCGCCTGGCGCCGCTTCTTCGAGGAGCTGGCGGAGGCCGGCCCCGCGGTGCTCGTCTTCGAGGACCTGCACTGGGCCGACGAGGGCCTGCTCGACTTCGTCGACCACCTGGTCGACTGGGCCGGGGACGTGCCGCTGCTCGTCGTCTGCTCGGCCAGGCCGGAGCTGCTCTCCCGCCGTCCCGGCTGGGGCGGCGGCAAGCCGAACGCCGCCTCCGTCTCGCTCGCGCCGCTCGCCGACGACGAGACCGCCAGGCTGATCGGCCTCCTGCTCGAGCGCTCGGTGCTCCCGGCCGGGCGTCCAGCGCGCGCTGCTCGACCGCGCCGAGGGGAACCCGCTCTATGCGGAGGAGTTCGTCCGCCTCGCCCGCGAGCACGGCCTCTCCGAGCTCGAGAGCCTGCCGCTGCCGCCGTCCGTCCAGGGGATGATCGCCGCCCGGCTCGACGCGCTGTCGGCCGCGCGAGAAGGAGCTGCTGCAGGACGGGGCCGTGGTGGGGAAGGTCTTCTGGCTCGGCGCCCTGGTCGGGATCGGGGAGGTCGACAGGTCGGAGGCGGAGCGGCTGCTGCACGGGCTCGAGCGGCGGCAGTTCGTCCGCCGCGAGCGCAGGGCCTCGGTCGCCGGCGAGACGCGAGTACGTCTTCCTGCACGCGCTCGTGCGCGACGTCGCCTACGGGCAGATCCCGCGCGGCCGCCGCGCCGAGAAGCACCGGCTGGCGGCGGAGTGGATCGCCTCGCTCGCGACCGACCGGACTCGAGGATCGAGCCGACCTGCTCGCCCACCACTACCTCGCGGCGCTCGAGTTCGCACGCGCGGCCGGTCAGGACGCGGCTCCCTTCGAGCGGCCGGCCCGGCTCGCCTTCCGCTCCGCCGCCGACCGCGCCCTCGCGCTCAACGCCCACGACGCCGCGATCGCCTTCTACCGGGAGGCGGTCCGGCTCTGGCCGGACGACGACGCCGAGCGACCGAGGCTGCTGCTCGCGTACGCGCGGGCGCTGTGGCTGCGGGGCAAGGGCGGGGTCGACGTGCTCGAGGAGGCGCAGGGCGCGCTGCTCGCGGTCGGCGACGTCGAGGGAGCGGCCGAGGCCGCGATCATCCTCGGCGACATCGCCTGGCACGAGGGCGACACCGCGCTCGCGCTCGAACGGGTCGAGGCGGCGCTGCGGCTGGTCGAGCCGATCGCCGCCCTCGCGCGTGAAGGCGTCGGTGCTCGCCGACGCATCCCGCCGGCGGATGCTCTCGGGCGAGCTCGAGGAGGCGATCCGGTCGGGCCGCGAGGCCCTCGCGATGGCCGAGAGGCTCGAGCTGCCCGCGTTGCGCGCCAACGCGCTCAACAACGTGGGCAGCGCGCGGGCCGCGCTCGGGGACGAGGGCGGGATCGGCGACCTCGAGGAGAGCGTTCGCATCGCCGAGGAGGCGAACGAGGCCTGGGACATCGTCCGCGGCTACATCAACCTCGCCGCGCACTGATCGGCGCCGGCGCGGACATGCGCCGCTGCTACGACCTCCACCGACGTGCCGCCGAGGCAGCCGAGCGCTTCGGCCTCGGCGGCGAGCAGCGTTTCCTCCGTGCCGAGCTCGCCTACGACCGCTTCTGCCTCGGCGAGTGGCAGGAGGCGCTTCGCCGGCGCCGACGCGTTCCTCGCCGAGGTCGAGTCCGGCTCGCCCAGCTACCTCGAGTCGGAGGCTCGGCTCGTCCGGGCCTGGATCCGGCTCGGCAGCGGCGACGATGCCGGCGCGCTCGCCGACTCCGAGCGTGCCCTCGAGCAGGGCCGCCGGCTCAACGATCCCCAGACGCTCTGGCCGATGGTCGTCTCGCACGCGCGGCTCCTCTTCCACCTCGGCCGTGCGCGCGAGGCAGAGGCGCTCGCCGACGAGCTGCTCGCCTCCGTGCGCGAGCACGAGGGCACCGGGCGCCGCCTACTGGTTCGGGATCGTCTTCCCGCTCGAGGCGCTCGGGCGCGGCCGCGACTCGCCGACGTCGCTCGAGCGGGCGCCGGGCTCGCCGTGGGTCGACGCCGCACTGGCGCACGCGGCCGGCGACCTGGTGCGGGCGGCGGAGATCTACGCGGCCGGCGGCTCGCTGCCCGACGAGGCGCACGCGCGCCTGCGGGCGGCGCAGCTCTTCGTCGAGCAGGGGCGCCGCGCCGACGCCGACCGCGAGCTCGGGCGGGCGCTCGCCTTCTTCCGCGGGGTCGGCGCCACCCGGCACGTCCGCGAGGGCGAGGCCCTGCTCGCCTCGACCGCCTGAGCGGGCCGCGACGGTCCTGCCGCGGCGCCGCGCGTCGCGACGTCAGATCGGCGCGTCGAAGAGCGCCAGCCAGCGCGTCAGGTCCTGCTCGATCGGGAGCTCCTGCTCCAGCTTCGCCTTCAGCTCGAGCTCCTCGGCGTTGTTGCGCTCCTTGCCGTCGCCCGTCGGGACGAACGGCCACCAGGCGCCGCGCTTGTAGCCGTAGATCCAGTAGACCTTCTCCTTGCCGCCGGCGAAGGTGAAGGCGGCGGCGAGGAGCTGCGGGCCGAACCCGCGCGCCTTCAGCTCCGAGCCGATCAGGTGCGCGGTCGTGACCAGGTCCTCGATGTCCGGGTCGTGGACGATCAGCCACTCGAAGCCGAGGTCGTCCGTCCGCCGCTCGATCTTCGAGCCGGACGCCTGCGCGACCGAGTCGAGCAGCGACTGGAGCTCGTTCTCCGCGCGCACGAACTCGCCGGCCGAGAGCGGCTTGAAGACGACCGCGGCGGCGCCGGCCGTCTTCAGCCCCAGCTCCACCTGCAGCGTCACCTGCGCGGTCGAGAGCGCGAACAGGCGCTCGTCGGCTGCTTCCTTCAGCCGCTTGCGGCCGAGGACGACGTCGAGGAACCCCACCCGGGGAGCCTAGACGACCGGGCGGCCCATCTCGCGGGCGATCTCGGCGAGCCGGGCGAGCCGCTTCTCCATCGGCGGGTGCGTCATGAAGAGCTCGGCCGCGGCGCTCTTGACGCTGGTCGGGACGATGAAGAACGCGTTCATCCCCTCGACCTCGCGCAGGTCGCGCTGCGGGATCAGCGTCATCTGGCTGGCGATCTTCTGCAGCGCGCTCATCAGGTACTCCGGCGCGCCGGTGATCAGCGCCGAGCCGCGGTCGGCCGCGTACTCGCGGTAGCGGGAGATCGTCCGGATCAGGATGAAGCTGAGGAAGTAGGTGACGAGCGAGACGACCATCACGATCAGCCAGATCGGCGGGCCGTTGTTGTTGTCGCGCCGGCCGCCGCCGAACATGCCCGCGTACATGCCGAAGCGGGTCAGCATCGCGGCGAGCATCGCGAAGAAGGACGCGATCGTCATGATCATCACGTCGCGGTTGGCGACGTGGGAGAGCTCGTGGGCGAGCACCGCCTCGACCTCGCGCCGGTCGAGCCGGTCCCAGAGGCCGGTCGTGACCGCGACCGCGGCGTGCTGCGGGTTTCGGCCCGTCGCGAAGGCGTTCGGGACGGCGGAGTCGATCACGGCCACCTTCGGCTTCGGCAGGTCCGCCATCGCGCAGAGCCGCTCGACCATGTCGTGCAGCTCCGGCGCCTGCTCGCGCGGGACGACCTTGGCGCCCGACGCGGCGAGGGCGAGCTTGTCCGAGGTGTAGTACTGGAAGAAGGCCATCCCGATCACGATCACGAGCATCGGGACGAGCCCGACGTTCAGGACCTGGAACAGGACGACAGCGAAGACCACGTAGAGGACTCCGAGCATGCTGCCCGCGAGCAGCATGCGGAGGGAGAGCCCGGTGTCGCGACCGTACGCCTTGCGCTTCATCGACGTCTTCAACTCCTTGCGGAAAAAAGGGGGACAGCGCCATTGTAGTTGGGGTTTCGGCGTTCCCGTCCGCGCCTTAACCCCGCCTCAACGGGCCGGTTCCCGCGCCTCGCCGCCGGGCCGTTGAGTAGAGTTCGCGCCCGATGCGCCGTCTCGTCCCGATCGCGATCGCCGCCGCCCGTCGCCGCCGCCGTGCTGCTGCTCGCCGGCTGCGGCGGCTCGACCCGCGTCCCGACCGCCGAGACGGTCGTCGGCTCGCTGCCGAAGACGACCACGCAGGCGGCGCCGTCGCTCCCGGACGGGAACGCCGGCGCGGGCAAGCAGGTCTTCGCGAGCGCCGGCTGCGGCGGCTGCCACACGTTGAAGGCGGCGAACGCGAGCGGCACCGTCGGCCCGAACCTGGACGAGCTGAAGCCGGAGCTGACGGCGATCCAGACGCAGGTGATCAACGGCGGCGGCGGGATGCCGCCGTACAAGGGCCAGCTGAGCGACCAGCAGATCGCCGACGTCTCGGCCTACGTCTACGCCTCGACGCACGGCTAGCCTGCGCCTCCCCGCCGGGTTCCCGCTCGACGCGACCGTCGTCGCGACCGACTTCGACCGCACGCTCGTCGGCGAGGACGGCGTCCTGCCCGAGCGCACCCGCGCGGCGCTGCAGGCGGCCGCGGCCGCCGGGATCCGCGTGATCGTCGTCACCGGCCGCATGTTCCGCTCGGTGCGCCCGTACCTGCTCGAGGCGGAGCTGCACGACCCGGTCGTCTGCTACCAGGGCGCCGTCGTCGCCGACCCGGTCTCGGGCGAGTGGCTGCGGCACGAGCCGATCCCGCTCGAGCTGGCGCGGGAGGCGATCGAGGCGATCGAGGCGGAGGGCTTCCCGCTCAACTGCTACGTCGACGACGAGCTCGTCGTCGGCGAGGCGACCGACGCGAACCGCAGCTACGCCGACTTCCAGCGCCTGCCGATCACCGAGGTCGGCGACCTCCTGACCTGGCTCGAGCAGCCGCCGACGAAGCTCGTCGCGGTCGAGGCGCCCGAGGTGCTCGACGCGTTCGAGCTGCGGCTGAAAGAGCGCTTCGGCGAGCGCCTCTACATCTCGAAGTCGCTGCCGTACTTCCTCGAGCTCGCGAGCCCGCTCGTGACCAAGGCGTCGGGTCTCGCCTTCCTCGCCGAGCACCTCGGCTTCCGGCAGCAGGACTCGCTCGGGTTCGGCGACGGCGAGAACGACGTCGAGCTCGTCGACTGGGCCGGCTTCGGCGTCGCGGTCGCGAACGCGCACGAGCGGGTGCTCGCGGTCGCCGACTACGTCTGCCCGCCGGTCGGAGAGGAAGGCGTGGCGCAGGTGCTTGAGGCATTCTTGGAGTCGAGATGATCGACATCCGCGAGCTCCGCGCCGATCCCGACGGCACGATCGCCCGGCTCGCCCGCAAGGGCGCCGGCGAGCTCGGCCGCGAGCTGCTCGATGCCGACACCGCCTGGCGCGCCGCGACCGCCGAGGTCGAGGAGCTCCGCGCGCAGCAGAAGCTGCAGGGGAAGCCGACGCCGGAGCAGCTCGAGGAGCTGCGCGAGCGCAAGGAGCGGCTGCAGGCGGCGGAGACGGTGCTCGCCGAGCTGGAGGCCCGCCGCGGCGACCTGCTCGCCCGCGTGCCGAACCCGCCCGACGACGACGTCCCCGACGGCGGCGAGGACGACTTCGAGGTGCTGCGCGAGGTGGGCGAGAGGCCGAGCTTCGACTTCCGGCCGCTCGACCACCTCGACCTCGCCCGGCCGCACGGCTGGATCGACGCCGAGCGCGGCGCCAAGGTCTCCGGCTCCCGCTTCGTCTACCGGCTCGGCGACGTCGCGCTGCTCGAGCTGTCGCTCTACCGCTACGCGCTCGACCGGGTGGTCGAGAAGGGGCACGTCCCGGTGCTGCCGCCGGTGCTCGTCCGCGAGGAGGCGATGTACGGCACCGGCTTCTTCCCGACGGACGAGGTCAACATCTACGGGATCGAGCGGGACGCGCTCTTCCTCGTCGGCACCTCGGAGGTGCCCGTCGCGGCCTTCCACGGCGGCGAGGAGCTCGAGGGGCTGCCGCTCCGCTACGTCGCCTGGTCGACCTGCTTCCGCCGCGAGGCGGGCGCCGCCGGCCGCGACACGCGCGGCATGTTCCGCGTCCACCAGTTCGACAAGGTCGAGATGTTCGTCTACTGCGAGCCGGAGCGCTCCCGCGAGGAGCACGACCGGCTGCTCGCGATCGAGGAGGAGCTCGTGCAGGGGCTCGAGCTGCCCTACCGCGTCGTCAACATCGCCGCCGGCGACCTCGGCGCGTCCGCGGTCAAGAAGTACGACATCGAGGCCTGGTTCCCCGGCCAGGAGCGCTACCGCGAGATCACCTCGACCTCGAACACGACCGACTACCAGGCCCGCCGGCTCGAGATCCGCTTCCGCCGCGACGGCCGGCTCGAGCAGGTGCACACGCTGAACGGGACGGCGGTGACGGCGCGGGCGATGATCGCGATCCTGGAGAACTTCCAGGAGGAGGACGGCTCGGTCTCGGTGCCGGAGTCGCTCTGGGCCTACGGCGCGCCGCGGAAGCTCGGCGCCGAGTCGGCGCGCGTCTAGCTCTTCCCCTTCTCCCTTCTCCTGTTCCTTTCCTTCTCCTGGCCGGGCGGCCCCGTGTGCTCGTGCTGCGAGTCGCCGTAGCCCCAGCCGGGTCGCGAGCCTTCGGGCTCCGCGGGAGCGCTCGGGCGCAGCCGGGGGAGGAACCTGCGGCGGCGGGACGCTGGGCGGAGTCGGGGTCGGCGCCGGAGGCGGAGCCGGGCGTGGGCGCCGGGGCCGGCTGCGGTGCCGGGGCGGGGGCCGGAGCAGGTGCGGGGGCGGGGGCGGGGCCGGAGCCTGCGGCGGCTCGGTAGGTGCCGGAGCGGGCGCGGGCGTCGGGGCGGGCGCAGGCTCGGGAGGCACCGCCTCTGTCTGGGCGCGCCGGCCCGTGCGGCGCTCGCCGGCGACGGCGCCCGCGGAGGCGAGGCGGTCCGCGCCGGCGCGGCGGCCGGAGCCGGCCGCACGACGACGACCGACCGAGCCGAGCCCGCGGGCGCCGCCGCCGGCCGCTTGGCCGGCGCCTTCTTCTTGCGGGTCGGCGCGGGCGCCGCGGCCGGCGCGGTGTAGGGCACCGCCTGCGGCGGAGGCGCCGCGGGAACGGTCAGCGGAGCCTGGACGACCGCCGTCGTCCGGGGCCCGAGCAGCGTGTTGCCGAGCCCGAGCAGGATGGCCGCGATGCCGACGATCGCTCCCGCGGCCAGGATCTCGGCGAAGTGCAGTGCGGCGGCGCGGTGCAGACGCGTCCAGCCGCTAGGGCGCGGCGGACGGTGCGGCGAGCTGCTCGGCGGTGACTTCATGGGCGCTGCCGCAGATCTGACGGCCGCGGCCGTCGCCCCAAGCGTACGACGTGCGGGACGGTCGGGCATCGCACGATCGAGGGATACGGGCCTCGCGGCTGCCGCTGCTCCAGCCGGGCCCGCAAACGCCCGCCGTGACGCTCACGGCGCCCGCGACACCGGTGGCTCGACGCCGGGACCGCCGTCCGATCGGGGCGGCTAGGTTCGACCGGTGCCCGTCCCGCTGCGCCGGAACCGCGAGTACGCCGCGCTCTGGATCGGCCAGGCGACCTCGAATCTCGGGATCAGCATCTCGTCGTTCGCCTACCCGCTCGTCGTGCTGGCGGCGACGGGCTCCGCGGTGAAGGCCGGGCTCGTCGGCACCGTGCTGGCCGGGACGGCGTTCGTGCTGCGTGTTCCGGCGGGCCTGCAGGTCGATCGCCGGAACAGGAGGAAGATCCTGATCGCCTGCGACGCCGGACGGGCGCTCAACTCCGCGGGCTTCGCCGTGGCGCTGGCGCTGGGCCGCTTCTCCTTCCCGCACGTGCTGGTCGTCGCGTTCGTCGAGGCCGCGCTCGGGGTGCTCTTCGGCCCGGCCGAGGCGGCTGCGGTTCGGCGGGTGGTGGCGCGAGAGCAGATCCGCGAGGCAGTGGCCGTGAACGCGAGCCGCACCGCCGTGCCGGGGCTGCTCGGCCCGCCGCTCGGCGGTGTCCTCTTCGCCGCCG
>CAWIUN010000001.1:0-185591 GCA_963839285.1 uncultured Actinomycetes bacterium | reverse complement strand
GTGCCAGACGTACTGGCCCGGCTTCGCGAACCGCGCCTTCAGCCGCGTCACCTGCCCCGGATAGGCGGTCACCGTGTCCTTGAACCCGCTCTCCCACGGCTCGGGAGGCGTGATCCGACCCGTCAGCTGCACCGGCTGCACGACCTCCTCGTCGACGACGACGAGGCCCTCCCGGTTCACGAGCTCGAAGACGATCTCGTGGATGTGCATCGGGTGCGCGTCCACGGTCGTGTTGTAGATCTCCCAGAGCTCGGTCGCCCCGACCGCCGGATCCTCGGTCACCTCGTCCATCCACTTGCGCTCGACCCAGAAGCCGTTCTCGAGGTTGCCGAGCAGCGCCTCCACGGGCCCCTCGACCTCCTGCTCCTCGTCCTGCTCCTCGTCGGGCGCGGCCCCGGTACCGGCCTTCTCGATCAGCGCGAGCTGTCGCGTGCGGCTCGCTCCGGGGAGCGGCGCGATCGCGGGCAGCTGCAGGTACCGCGGCGGCGTCGTCGTGTCCTCGTCGCGCGCGGGCACGACGCGGAACTGGAGGATCTGGCCGGTCGTGCTCGGATCGGCCGGGTCGAAGTCGACGCCGGGGACGCCGCCGCCGAACGGCTCGTCCGGGCCGACATTGCGAAGCACGTGGCTCCCGAGCGGCACGTCGGCGAAGTCGACGATCAGGTCCGCCCGCTCGGCCGGCGCCAGCAGCAGCCGGTTGCCGTTGTCGCCGGTCAGGTCGACGGGCGCCGCGAGGAAGCCGCCCTCGTTGCCGATCTGCCAGACCCCGACGCCGGGGATGTCGCCGAAGTCGAGGATCAGGAAGCGCGACTGGCAGCCGTTCAGGAAGCGGAGCCGGTAGCGCCGCTTCTCCACCGTCTGGAAGGGCCAGGTGGCGCCGTTGGCGATGATCGTGTTGCCGAAGAACTCCGGGTTCCAGATCGGCGAGAACTCGCCGTCCGGGATGTAGTCCCGGACGATCCCGTCGAAGAACGCCCGCGAGTCCGGGTAGAAGAGCGACCCGTCCGCGTCGAACGACCGGTCCTGGAGCGCGATCGCGAGCTCCCGGTACGGCTTGTTCGGCGGGAACTTGTCGTTGGCCCGCGGCGCGGGGCCGGGCAGGCTCGCCGGGCGGCCGGTGCGCGCGTCGAGGACGACGTCGTCCGGCCCGCCGCGGATCAGGAAGAAGCCGGCGGGGCCCGCGTAGACGTTCAGCCGCGTCAGCCCGAGGGCGTGGTCGTGGTACCAGTTCGTCGAGGCCCGGTCGACGTTCGGGTACTGGAAGGTCGCGAAGCCGTCGCCCCACTCGACCCCGAAGGCCGCGCGCGCCTTCGCGGCGAAGAACCCGTACCACGTCCCCCTCGTCGCGTGGCCGGCCGGGATGTTCCTCGCGTCCGGCAGGTACCACGCCTCGGGGTAGCCGTCGCTCTCGTCGCCGACGCCGACGGCGCCGTGGACGTGCGTGACGAGCGGGACCGGCCCCGTGTAGCGGCCGGGCGTCGAATCGAACGTCGGCCGCGTATCGCGGCCGCCGGTGCCGCCCGGCGGGTTCGCCCAGTGCAGCGTCGGGTCGACCGGCAGCAGGTGCGGCAGGTAGTCCCCCTCCGCGTCGCGGAGGTCGTTGATCCACTTCACCCGCACGGGCCGGTTCCACTTCGCCTCGATCGTCAGCGACGGCGCGTTGTGGAGCAGCAGCCCGCGCTTGCTCTCGGCCGCCGTCGCACCGTAGCCCCAGACGATGGTCGCCGGCAGGCCGGGCGGCAGCAGCTGCTGCGCGAACTGCCGCACCGAGATCTCGTAGTAGTCGACCGGCTTGCCGCCGCGCATCGTCAGGGTCGCGGCCGTCGGCATCACCGGCGGAACCAGCATCGGCGTGACGTACTTCTGCACGGCCTCCGGGTCGAGCGTCCCGCCGGGGACCTGCGCCAGCGCGACCGGCGCGCGCATGCCCGGCAGCCGTCCGAACAGGTAGAAGCCGGCGCCGGCGCCCCCCACCCAGGTGACGAACGTCCGCCGCGAGAACCGAACCGAGGCATCCATCGTGACTCCCCTCACTCTTCTTCCCTCGTGCCCAGTCGGACACCTGTTGTGATTTCAGGCACGAGGCTCAGGTGCATCCGTGGCGGCCCGCACAAGGCCGGCGGAAAACCACGGCCCCGGGCGACGCGGGTTGCGCCCGCTGCGGTAGAACCGCGCCATGGAGTCGGTCTCGTCCGTACAGCTTCGCCGCTACCTCGTCGCCCACCAGCGCTACGCGACCCGGGCGCGGAACGCGACGGCCGCGCGCGTCGCCGACGAGGTGGCGCGCCTGCAGGCGGTGCAGCTCGACTCGATCTCGACCGTCGACCGCGCCCACCGGCTGACGCTGGGCTCGCGGCTCGGCCGCTTCCCGCACACGGCCGTCAGCCGGCTGCTGCGCACGGGCCGGCTGTTCGAGTACTGGGCGCACGAGGCCTGCCTGCTGCCGATCGAGGACTACCCGCTCTTCAAGCGGCGGATGGAGCACCTGCGCGAGCGCCACTGGTGGGGCCGCGAGCACGACCACGACCCGGAGGTGAAGGAGCGGGTGCTCGAGGCGATCCGCGAGCACGGCGCGCTGCCGACCCGCTTCTTCGAGGGCGGCGGCGGAGGCGGGATGTGGAACTGGAAGCCGGAGAAGCGGATCCTCGAGGACCTGTTCGCGGCGGGCGAGATCGCCGTCGCCGCCCGCGACGGCTTCCAGCGGCTCTACGACCTGCCCGAGCGCGTGATCCCGAAGCGGTACCTCGACGCGCCGACGCCCCGGGAGGAGGAGTTCGTGCGCGGCTACGCGCTCCGGGCCGTCGAGGGGCGCGGCGCCCTGACGGAGGCCGGGATCGCCGAGCACTGCCGGTTCAGGGGCGGCGCGAAGGCGATGCGGCCGGTCGTCGACGCTCTCGTCGCGGAAGGGCTCGTGCGCCGGGTCGCGGTCGACGACGGCGGGGCGCCGGTGGTCGTGCCGGCGGCGGCGGAGGTGGACGGCGACGTGCCGCGCGCCGGCGTGCTCGTCTCGCCGTTCGACAGCCTGCTCTGGGACAAGCCCTTCGTCGCCCGCGTCTTCGGCTTCGAGCCGCTGATCGAGGTCTACAAGCGCGGGCACGAGCGGATCTACGGCTACTACGTGCTGCCGTTCCTCCTCGGCGACCGGCTCGTCGGCCGCGCCGACCTGAAGTCCGACCGCGGCGAGGGCCTCCTGCGGGTGAAGGCCTTCCACCTCGAGCCGGGCGTGCGGGAGACGAAGGCGCTCGGCGAGGCGTTCGCGAAGGCCGCGGGCCGGCTCGCGCGCGCGATCGGGCTCGAGGCGGTCGCGTGGACGTAGCGGTCGAGGACGCGCGCGGGATCGCCGTGCGGGCGCAGCTCCTCGACGGCTCCGCGACCGACCTGCTCTCGACCGTCCGCCGGCTCGGCTTCCTGCAGCTCGACCCGATCTCCGTCGTCGCGCCCCCGCAGCACCTCGTCCCCTGGTCGCGCCTGGGCGCCTTCGACCCGGCCGAGCTCGACCGGCTGCTCTGGCAGGAGCGAAAGCTCTTCGAGTGGAACGCGTTCGTCTGGCCGGCGGAGGACCTGCCCCTGCTCCGGGCGCGGATGCGCTCGAAGGAGGGGGCGCTCGCGCGCCGGTGGATCGCGTATCTCGACGCGAACCGCTCCTTCCGCCGCTACGTCCTGCGCGAGCTCGAGCGGCGCGGGCCGCTGCTCTCGCGGGAGATCGAGGACCACGAGCCGTCGGGGCGCGAGGCGCACCGCTGGTGGGGCGAGCGGAAGCTGGGGCTGCTGCTCGGCGTCCTCAACGCGCGCGGCGAGGTCGCGGTCGTCGGCCGGCGCGGCAAGGAGCGCGTCTGGGACCTGGCCGAGCGCTGGTATCCGGAGACGGAGACGATCCGCTGGCCGACGGCGAAGCGCCTGCTCGAGGAGCGGCGCTTCCGCGCGCTCGGCGTCAGGCTCGAGCGCGGCCGCCTCGTCGCCCACCCCGACGCCGACGCCCGCCCCGTCGGCGACCGCGTCACCTTCCTCTCGCCGTTCGACCGCCTCGTCCACGACCGCGACCGCGCCGAGGCGCTCTGGGGCTTCCGCTACCGGCTCGAGATGTACGTGCCGAAGGCGAAGCGCGCGTACGGCTACTACGTGCTGCCGATCCTCGCCGGCGACCGGCTCGTCGGCCGGATCGAGCCGGTGCACGACCGCAAGCAGGGCCTCCTCCGGGTCGAGGGCCTCTGGTGGGAGGACGGCGTCGAGCCGGTCGACCTCGGCGAGCCGCTGCAGAGCCTCGCGACGTTCCTCGGCGTCCGCCTGACGACGGACGCGCCGAGCGGTGCGAACCGGAAGGGCCGGGGGCGGCCCTAGCTTCCGACCTTGCCGTGCTTGGCACGCCATTCCCGCTCTGCGCGCCCGTTCGCGAGCTCCCGGAGGTTCCGGATCGTCTCGTCCAGGTGCCGCTCCCAGGCGAGGCGCTCCTCCTCACTCCTCCAGATTCTCTTCCTCTTCCCCATTCTCGAACAGCCTCCGGATCCGTCTCAGCTCGTCGATAATCTCGCCCAGCGCGAACATGATCGCCGTCACCTCCTCACGGTAGATGACCGGCTCTTCCATCGCCAGGAATCGTGATTCGGCGCCGCCGTGGCGACAAGTGCTTCTTCGGGACGCGTAGCATCGAGACATGGAGTTCGAGACGCGCGCGATCCACGTCGGCCAGGAGCCCGACCCGACGACCGGGTCGGTGATCGTGCCGATCCACCAGACCTCCACCTACGTGCAAGAGGAGGTCGGCGTCCACAAGGGCTACGACTACTCGCGCGTCGCCAACCCGACGCGGACGGCGCTGCAGACGGCGCTCGCCTCGCTCGAGGGGGCGCGGCACGGGATCGCGTTCTCCTCCGGGATCGGCGCGACGACGACGCTGCTGCACCTCGTCGACCCGGGCGAGAAGGTCGTCCTGATCGCGGACGTCTACGGCGGCGTCTACCGGCTGACCTCCCAGGTCTACGAGCCGAAGGGCTACCGCTTCGAGTACGTCCCGGCGGACGAGTTCAACGAGAACCTGGCGGCGCACCTCGACGAGGGCACGCGGATGGTCTGGGTCGAGACGCCGTCGAACCCGCTCCTGAACGTGATCGACATCCGCGCCGCCGCCGAGGCCGCCCACGCCGCCGGCGCGATCCTCGTCGTCGACAACACGTTCGCCTCGCCGTACCTGCAGCAGCCGCTCGAGCTCGGCGCCGACGTCGTCCTGCACTCGACGACGAAGTACCTCGGCGGCCACTCGGACGTCGTCGGCGGCTTCTGCGGCACGAGCGACGACGCGATCGCGGAGCGGCTCTTCTTCCTGCAGAAGTCGCTCGGCGCCGTGCCCGGCCCGTTCGACTCCTGGCTCGTCCTCCGCGGGCTGAAGACGCTGGCGCTGCGGATGGAGCGGCACTGCGAGAACGCGCGCGCCGTCGTCGAGTACCTCGAAGCGCACCCGACGGTCGAGCGCGTCCTCTACCCCGGCCTGCCCGGGCACCCGGGGCACGAGATCGCCGACCGCCAGATGCGGGACTTCGGCGGCATGGTCTCGTTCCTGCTCGGCTCCGAGGAGGAGGCGGTCGCCGTCTGCGCGCGGACGAGGATCTTCCAGCTCGCCGAGTCGCTCGGGGGCGTCGAGAGCCTGATCGAGCACCCGGCGCGGATGACGCATGCCTCGACCGCCGACGCGCCGTTCGCCTCGCCGCGGAACCTGATCCGGCTCTCGGTCGGGATCGAGGCGGCCGGCGACCTCGTCGCCGACCTCGAGCAGGCGCTCGCCTAGGGACGGCCGCCGTGCGCCGTGCGCCGATCGACCTCCACCACCAGGGCCTCGAGCGGGCGGTCGGCGCCTACCTGCTGGAGACCGAGGACGGCCCCGCGCTCTTCGACTGCGGCCCCGCGTCGACGCTCGACGCGCTGAAGGCGGGGCTCGCCGGTCGCGGGCTCGCGCTCGAGGACGTCCGCCACCTGCTGCTCTCGCACATCCACCTCGACCACGCGGGGGCGGCCGGCGCGCTCTGCCGCGAGCACCCGGGCCTGCGGGTGCACGTCTCGGAGATCGGCGCGCCGCACCTCGTCGACCCGGCGAAGCTCGAGGCGAGCGCGCGGCGGCTCTACGGCGAGGCCTTCGACCCGCTCTGGGGCGAGCTGGCGCCGGTGCCCGAGGCGAACGTGCGGGTCGTCGGCGACGAGACGCTCGGGCTCGAGACCTTCCCCGCGCCCGGCCACGCGAGCCACCACGTCTGCTACCTGCACGAGGACGGCACGCTCTACGCGGGCGACGCGGCCGGCGTCCGGATCGCGCCCGGCCGCTACGTGCTGCCGGTCTCGCCGCCGCCGGACGTCGACGTCGAGGCCTGGAACCGCACGATCGACGAGCTCGAGCGGCGCGTCCCGCAGCGCCTCGCCCTGATCCACTTCGGCGTCTTCGAGGACGTCGCCGACCACCTCGGCCGCCTGCGCGAGGAGCTCGGCCGCTACGCCGAGATCGTCGCGGGCGGCGCCGACGAGGACGGCTTCGTCCGCGAGGCCCGGGAGGCGATCCCCGCCTCCGAGCGCGACGCCTACGAGCAGGCCGCGCCGCTCTGGCAGAGCTACCGGGGCATGAGGCGCTACTGGGACAAGCGGCGCGAGGCCGGGGCCGCGGCCGGCTAGTTCAGGAACCGGGGCGGGTCGGGCTGCGCGTAGACGGTCGGGTTCGACGGCATCCCGACCGGAACCTGGGTGATCGTCGGGAACGACGTGTTCACCGACTGGCCGAGGTTGACCTGGTCGCCGACCATCGGGCCGTCCACCTGCGAGGTCGTGTCGGTGTCGATCGACTTGGTCGCGAAGAGGGCGCCCTGGAAGAACGCGCTCGTGATCTGGATCGAGTCCCACGCGTTCACCTGTCCGCCGTTCCCGTTCGCGACCACGCAGAGGAGCTCGGTGTTCGGGTTCCAGGTCGAGACGTCGCAGGAGCCGCCGCCGGCCGCGAGCCCGGCGCAGAGCTTCGAGTTCTTGATCAGGAAGGTGCCCGAGAGGTAGAGCGTCGCCTGGCCGTTGTACTCGTTGACGGCGCCGTTCTGGATGTAGGCGCTGCCGTCGATGAAGATCGTCCCGGAGACGGTCAGGACCTTGCTGAGCGCGTTCCAGCTCAGCTCGCCGCCGGCCGTCTTGCACGAGTAGGAGGTGGCAGGCGTCAGGTTGAACGGCGCCAGGTTGTAGGTGCCGTTGCGGCCGTCCGGGCTCGGCAGGTCGAAGGACGGCGTCGAGCCGCTCGGGGCCGTGCAGGGGAAGTAGGGGCCCGGGCTCGCGTTCTGGTACCAGGCGTCCCAGTAGACGACGGGCGGGCTGACATTCACGGACGTCGCGTCGAGCACGGTCGCGAAGACGTTGTCGGGAGCGCCCAGGCACGGCTTGTGGAAGGCGCCGTTCTGGTAGCGGCAGCCGTTCGCGATGTGCGCGTCGCTGATCTTCTTCGACGCGGTGCCGACCGTGTTCTGCTTCTGCTGCTGGTCGAGGTAGCCCTTGACGACGAGCGGCCCGGCCGTGATCGAGGAGGTGTTCTGCAGGCAGAGGTTGCCGCTGACGAAGAAGGGCGAGGAGACCGTGACCGAGTTCTGCAGCGTCTCGTCGCAGCCGGCCGACGGCGGCCGGGTCGTGTAGACGTAGTTCCAGGCCGGGTTGTTCAGCGGCTGCGTGACGGTCGGCTGGACGCGCACGCTGGCGCGGATCGTCCTCGTCGCCGGCCTCGTCCCGGCGCCGTTGGGATTGGCGACCGTGCCCGTCGAGGTGATCGTCCAGTAGTTGCCGCTGAGGACGCCGCCCCAGGTCGCCGTCCCGGTCGTGAACGTCGTCGTCGTCGAGGCCGGCAGCAGGCTCGCGTTGAGGGCGTTGTTGCTCGGCTTCGAGAGCACCGCCATCGCCTGGTCGACCCCGGCCTCGGCGAGCATGTACGCCGCGCTCTCGGCGCCGCTGTAGGAGGCCGACCGGCGGCTCGAGGTCGCCATCGAGATCGTCGAGATCGCCAGGATCATCAGGACCGCCGACGTCAGCACGGCCATGATCAGCGCGATTCCCTCCTCGTCGCGAAGCTTCACGCTCCCGGCATCGACCGCCTGCGGCCGCGCCCAGCGGGCCGAACGGCCCAGCCGGCGTTGATCCTGCTCAACGCTCGTCGAGGAAGGCGACCGCCGACGCGCGGTCGGGGACGCGCAGCTTCTTCAGGATCGCCGAGACGTGGCTGCGGACCGTGACCTCGGCGACGAAGAGCCGCTGCGCGATCTCGGCCGTGGAGCGCCCCTCGCGGAGCAGCTCCAGCACCTCCCACTCCCGCTCGCGCAGCTCGACGCCGGGCCGGCGGGCGCTGAGCAGGCGCCGGCGGCGGCCGCGGTGGCGGAACTCCTCGACCAGCCGCGCGACGAGCGTCGCCGGCAGCGGCGCCTCCCCGGCGAGCACGCCTCGCAGCGCCCCGGGGAGCCGCGCGCGCTCGATGTCCTTGAGCAGGTAGCCGGAGGCGCCCGCGCGGAGCGCGTCGAAGAGGTCGGCGTCGTCGCGGGACACGGTCAGCATCACGATCGCCGTCCCGGGGCAGGCGGCCGAGATGCGCGCCGCGGCCTCGATCCCGCTTCCCGGCATGCGGATGTCGAGCAGGCAGACGTCCGGCCGCTCGCGCACGGCGGCCTCGACCGCTTCGTCCCCGCCGCCCGCCTCGGCGCAGATCTCGAAGCCGTCCTGCTCGAGCACGGCGCGGACGCCGGCGCGGGTGGGGACGTGGTCGTCGGCGACGAGCACCCGGATCACGGCAGCGCCACCTCGACGCGGGCGCCGCGCCCCGGCCCGGACTGCACGCTGAGGGCGGCGCCCACCGCCGCGGCCCGCTCGCGCATCGAGACGAGGCCGAACCCCGTCGCGGGGCCGTCGGGATCGAAGCCGCAGCCGTCGTCCTCGACGAGCAGCGCCCGTTCGTCGAGCACGACGCGGATCGAGCCGGCGCCCGCGTGCCGGGCCGCGTTCGAGACGGCCTCGCGGACGATCCGGACGAGCGCGTCTCCCAGCGGGCGCTCGACCTCGACGTGGGCGACCGCGCAGCGGACCCGGGCGCCGTAGCGGTGCGCGACCTCCTCGGCCGCCTGGACGAGCACGAGCTCGAGCGGCTCGTCGAGCGGCCGCGAGAGCGCCGCGATCGCGAGGCGCGACTCGTCGAGCGCGCGCCGGGCCGCCCCGGCGACGGCGCCGTCCGCCTCGGCGGCGACGTAGGCGAGCTCCTGCGCGAGCCCGTCGTGGAGGTCGCGGGCGAGCCGCCGGCGCTCCTCGAGGACGGCCGCATCCGCGAGCCGCAGCCAGTAGCCGCGGATCTCGCCGGCGGCGCCCAGGAGCAGGACGAGGTACGAGCCGAGGCGGAAGACGTCGCCCAGGTAGACCCAGTCCGAGAAGCGGGTCGGGAAGAGCAGGTAGTCGACGCGGGAGAAGGCCCCGAGCAGCGCGCCGACGGCGAGCCAGCGTACGAACCGGTCGCCCTCGTGGCGGGCGAAGCCGACGGCGGCGAGCGCGAAGAGCAGGATCGTCGCGACCTGGCGGCGAGCGCCGCGGGGCCGCCGGTGACGAGCGGGCCCGCGGCGGCCGAGCGCGCGAGCTCGGTCGGGATCCCCGCCTCGACCGACGCGAGCACGGTCAGCACCGCGGCCCCCGCTCCGGCCGCGCCGACGAGCGAGCCGGCGAGCGCGAGCCGCGCGGCCCGCGCCGGACGGGCGAGGCGGAGGTCGGGCAGCGCCGCCGCGAGCGCGAGCAGGGCGCCGCCGGCGCCGCCGCCGAGCAGCGAGGCCCAGACGCCGACGCCCGCCTCGTAGCGGGGCGGCAGCACGACGAGCGCCAGGTTGGTGACGGTCAGCGCGGCGAGGGCGCAGACGAGCACGAGGTCGCGGGCCCGCCCGCTCTGCCGGAAGCGCCCGAAGACGAGGAAGGCGGCGAGCGAGGCGACCAGCGCGGCCGTCGTCTCGAGCGCGACGTGCAGCGAGGGGCTGCGGTAGCCGAAGCGGATCGCCGGCACGGTCGAGACGACGACCGTGACCGCCGTCGACCCGAGCGCGACGAGCGCGAAGGAGGTGCGTGACCGCATCGGTCCCTATGTCGGCGCGAGCGGCCCCCGCCGTGAGCATCTCCGGGCGAGCCCGGCGTCTCCCGCCCTGCGGCCTAGGGGCGGTAGACGCGTGCGCCCGACGACTGCGCCAGCGCCTTGACGACGATCTCGTCGACGTTCACGTGCGGCGGCCGCGTGACCGCGAAGAGGATGCACTCGGCGATGTCCTCGGGCGTGCAGGCGCCGCCGAACGGCAGCCCCTCGTAGACCCTGCGCGCGGCCTCCGCGTCGCCCTTGAAGCGCACGAGCGAGAACTCCGTCTCGACCAGGCCCGCGTCGACGGTCGAGATCCGGATCGGCCGGCCGAGCAGATCCTCCCGCAGCGCGTACGTGTAGCCGCGGACGGCGTACTTCGAGGCGACGTAGGAGCTGCCGTTCGGGTAGGCGGCGCGGCCGGCGACCGAGCCCATGTTGACGATGTGCCCGTAGTCGCGGACGTGCGGCAGGCAGAGGCGGGTCAGCCGCATCAGCCCGTGCACGTTCGTCTCGAGCACGGTGCGCTCGTCCTCCTCGTTCGACTCGTCGACCGGGTAGCGGCCGAGCGCGAGCCCGGCGGTGTTGACGAGGATGTCGAGCCCGCCGAGCGCCTCGACCGCCTCGGCGACGAAGCGCTCGCAGCTCGCCCGGTCGGTGACGTCGAGCGGCAGCGCCACCTCGGTCTCGAGCCGCTCGACGCGGCGGGCGCCGCCGGCGACGCGGGCGCCCTCGCGCGCGAGCGCGGCGGCGGTGGCGGCGCCGATCCCGCTCGAGGCGCCGGTGACGATCGCCGTCTTGCCGTCGAGGGCTCCCACGGCGGCGAGCTTACCCGCGCCGGACGCTGCGGCGGAACTCGACGTCGCGGCTGCCGGCGCCGTGCGCGTGGTCGACCTGCAGCGTCGTGTGGTCGAGCCCGAAGCGGTCGTGCAGCATCCCCTCGATCCGCCGCCGGACGGCGTGGCAGTCGACCTCGGGCCGGCAGAGCACGTGCGCCGAGAGGGAGGGGAAGCCGCTCGTGACCGTCCAGACGTGCAGGTCGTGCGCCTCGACGACGTCCTCGATGCCCGCGATCGCCCGCCCGACCTCGTCCGGGTCGAGCTCGCGCGGCGAGACCTCGAGGAAGATCCGCGACGACTCGCGCAGGAGCCCGTACGCGGCCCAGAACATCAGCGACGCGACGAGCGAGGCTGGCGATCGGGTCGAAGCGGTCCCAGCCGGTCAGCAGGATCAGCACGCCGGCGATCGCGGTGCCGACGAACGCGGCGAGGTCGGTGGCGACGTGCAGGAAGGCCCCGCGGATGTTGATCGACTCGCGGCTCGCGCGCGCCAGCAGCGACGTCGCGGCGAGGTTGACGACGACCCCGGCGAGCGCGACGGCGATCACGACCTCCGCGTGCACGTCCGGCGGGGACGCGAGCCGGCGCGCCGCCGAGTAGAGGATCCAGACGCCGATCACGGCGAGCGTGGCGCCGTTCACCTGCGCCGCCAGGACCTCGAGCCGGCGGAAGCCCCAGGTCCAGCGGCCCTGCGGCGGACGCTGCGCCATCGTCGCGGCGCCGAGCGCCATCGCGAGCGCCGCCGCGTCGGTGAGCATGTGCCCGGCGTCCGCGAGCAGCGCCAGCGAGTGCGCGAGGACGCCGGCGACGACCTCGCCGAGCATGTAGAGCGACGATCAGGGCGAGCGCGCCGCCGAGCAGGCGCCGGTCGGCGCTCGTGTCCACGGTCGCGCCGGAGTGCGCGTGCCCGTCTCCGTGCCCGTGTCCGTGGGCCATGCGGCCAGACTACCCGGGGTAGGCTGAATCGAATGATCGCGAGGCAGCGCCAACCGCGGCGGCACCGGCGGCGTCTCAGCGGGCACGATGGCTGAGCCCGGCGACGACGGACGCAGCACCGCGGGCGCGCGCCTCGCCCTCGTCGGGCTGAGCGTGCTCGCCCTGCTCGCCGTCGTCGCGCTCGCGAGCCGCGGCGGCCTCGGGGGCGGCGGCGCCGGCGGCGCCGCGCCCTCCGGCTCGCTGCTCGACTACTCGTTCTCGATCTTCCTCGTCGCCTACGTGCTCGCGATCCCGTTCGCGATCTACGCGCTCTGGTTCCAGCGCCGCACGAAGGCGGCCACCGGCCCGCGCGCCAGGCGCGGCTGGCTCTCGAACGTGGTCACGTTCCTCGTCTTCCTCGGGATCGCGCTCGCGATCGCGGAGCTGCGCCGCTCGCGCGGGATCGGCGACAACCTGCTGCGGACGCCGCCCACGGTCGGCAGCGCGACCGGCCGCACCACGACCGGCAGGCCGGGCGACGGAGCCGACCTTCCAGTGGGCCGTCGTCGTCGTCACGGCGGTGCTCGCGCTCGCCGCCGTCGCGGCCTGGGTCTGGCTGCGCCGCCGCCGGCTGGCGGCCCGGAGGCCGCTCCGGGTCGGCGAGGAGCTGGCGCTCGCGCTCGACGACGCGATCGACGACGTGCGCGCCGAGACCGACCCGCGCCGGGCCGTGATCAAGGCCTACGCGCGGATGGAGGCGATCCTCGGCGCGCACGGGCTCCCGCGCGACCCGGCCGAGGCGCCGTACGAGTACCTCGCCCGCGCGCTCGGCGAGCTCGAGGCGAGCGGCCCCTCGGTCGAGCGGCTGACCGACCTGTTCGAGCGCGCCAAGTTCAGCCTGCACGAGATCGACCCGGCGATGCGCGAGGACGCGATCGAGGCGCTGGCCGCCGTCCGCGACGAGCTGCGGCAGGCGGCTCGCGGTCGGCGGCGGCGCGCCGGAGCCCGGACCGCGGACGGCGCAGACGGCGAGCCCGGGGCGGCGCGATGAGGCGGTCGCTCGCCGACATCTCGGGCCTGCTCGGCCTCGTCACGCTCGTGCTCGGCGTGCTCCTCGTCCTGCACACGGTCGGCCGCGACCTCGCGTTCCACCTCTACCTGCTCGTGCTGGCCGGGCTGGCGATGCTCGCGACCGCGCGGGCGACCGGCCGGGCGCTGCCGGTGCGCCGCTCGGCGTTCGAGCGGGCGCTGCGCCGGCAGCCGCCGGAGGACGCGCGCCCGCCGCAGCTCGAGCGGGTCGAGCGCGGGGTCACGCTCGGCGTCTCGCTCGCCTACGACTACCACGCCCGGCTGCGGCCGCTCCTGCGCGAGGTCGCAGGCGCGCGGCTCGCGCTCGCGCGCGGGATCGACCTCGACTCGCCGGCGGGCCGCGCCGCGCTCGGCGAGGAGGCGTGGGAGCTCCTGCGCGCCGACCGGGAGCCGCCCGACGACCGCTTCGGCCCCGGCGTCGACCGCGAGGCGCTGGCACGGCTCGTGGACACGCTGGAGAGGCTGTAGGTTCCGGCCATGGCCGCCGAGGTCGCACGCGTCTCCGCCCGCATCCTCGACGAGGTCGAGCGGGCCGTCGTCGGCAAGCGGGACGCGCTCGAGCTCGTCCTGCTCGGGCTGCTCGCCGACGGCCACGTCCTGATCGAGGACTACCCGGGCCTCGCGAAGACGCTGGCGGCGCGCTCGTTCGCGCAGGTGACCTCGATGCGCTTCGCGCGGATCCAGTTCACGCCCGACCTGATGCCCTCCGACGTGACCGGCTCCTCGATCTACAACCAGCGCGAGGGCGACTTCGAGTTCCGCCCCGGCCCGATCTTCGCGAACCTGCTGCTCGCCGACGAGATCAACCGCGCCCCGCCGAAGACGCAGGCGGCGCTGCTCGAGTCGATGCAGGAGCGGCAGGCGACGATCGACGGCGAGACGCACCTGCTCGAGCGGCCGTTCCTCGTGCTCGCGACCCAGAACCCGATCGAGTACGAGGGCACCTACCCGCTGCCGGAGGCGCAGCTCGACCGCTTCCTGCTGCGCGCGTCGTTCGGCTACCCGGCCCGCGAGGACGAGCTCGAGCTGCTCGAGCGCCGCGCCGCGCGCGGGACCGACGAGATCGAGCTCGAGCCGGTCGTCGACCGGGCGACGCTGCTCGAGCTGCAGCAGGCGGTCGAGACCGTCCACGTCTCCGAGGCGATCGGCGGCTACATGGTCGACGTCGTCCGCGCGACGCGCGAGGCGTCGGCGATCCAGGTCGGCGCCAGCCCGCGCGGGTCGCTGGCGCTCCTGAAGCTGGGGCGCGCGAGGGCGGCGGTCGCCGGGCGCGACTTCGTCACGCCCGAGGACGTGAAGGCGGTCGCGGTGCCCGCGCTCGCGCACCGGCTGACGCTCCGGCCCGAGCTCTGGGTGCAGCGGGTCAGCGCCGAGGACGTCGTCCGCGAGCGGCTCGAGACCGTGCCGACGCCCCCGGCCGAGGACGCGGCGGCCGAGGACGCGGTCACGGCGCAGTGACGCGCGGGGCGGCGCCGAAGCTCGCCGCCTACGTCGGCTTCTGCGCGAGCGCGCTCCTCGCGGCCCTGGTGCTGCGGCGGCCCGAGCTCGTCGCGCTCGCCGCGCCCGTTCGCGCTCGCGCTCGGGCTCGGGCTCGCCGCCTCGGAGCGGGCGCAGGTCGGCGTCGCGCTGCGGCTCGAGCCGGCGCGGGCGATCGAGGGCGACGAGGTCGCGGTCGCGATCGAGCTCGCCGCCGCGACGCCGGTCGAGCGGCTGGAGGTGCTCGTCGACCTGCCGCCCGGGCTCGAGCCGGTCGAGGGCGCCCGCGCGGTCGCGCTCCGGCTCGGGCGCGGCGAGACGCGGACGCTCGAGCTGCGGGTGCGCGCCGCCCGCTGGGGCGGCTACCCGCTCGGCGAGGTCCACCTGCGCGCGTTCGGGCCGCTCGGCCTGCTCGTCGAGGAGGCCCGCGCGGAGACGCGCGAGTCGCTGCGCGTCTACCCGTCCGAGCAGGAGCTGCGGCGGCTGCTCGCGCCCCGCGAGACGCAGCTGACCGCGGGGAACCAGGTCGCGCGCGCCAAGGGCGACGGGATCGAGTTCGCCGACGTCCGCCCCTACGCGCCCGGCGACCGGATCCGCCGGATCAACTGGCGCGCGTCGGCCCGCCGCGCCGAGCTCTGGGTCAACGACGCGCACCCGGAGCGGAACGCCGACGTGATCCTCTTCCTCGACTCCTTCACGGAGGCGCGCCTCGGCGGCCGCAGCACGCTCGACCAGGCCGTGCGCGCGACGGCCTCGCTCGCCGAGGCCTACCTCGCCCGCCGGGACCGGGTCGGCGTGGTCGGGTTCGGCGGCATCCTCCGCTGGCTGCTGCCGGGCTCGGGGACGGTGCAGGCCTACCGGATCGCCGACGCGCTGCTCGACACCGAGATCGTCTTCTCGTACGCGTGGAAGGACGTCGACGTGCTGCCGCCGCGGACGCTGCCGCCGCAGGCGCTCGTCGTCGCGCTGACGCCGCTGCTCGACGAACGGGCCGTCGGCGCGCTGCTCGACCTGCGCTCGCGCGGCTTCGACCTCGCCGTCGTCGACGTCTCGCCGATCCCGTTCGCGCCGGAGGGGCCGGGCGAGCTGGACGCGCTCGCCTACCGGCTCTGGCGGCTGCGGCGGGAGGCGCTGCGGTACGCGTACGAGCGCGCGGGCGTCGCCGTCGCCGAGTGGCGGGACGGCGAGCCGCTGCAGGTGCCGCTGGAGGAGGTGCGGTCGTACAGGCGCCACGCCCTGACCCGGCGCGCCTGAGCCTCGGCGGCGGCGCGACGCTGTGCGCGGGCGCGCTCGCCGCCTACGCGGCCTCGCGCGCCGGCGCCTGGTGGGAGCTCGGCGCCGCCGCCGGAGGCCTGCTCGCGCTCGCCCTCGGGGCGGCGGCGGCCCTGCGGCTGGCCCCGATCGTCCCCTGGTCGCTCTTCGGCCTCGGCGCCCTCTACGCCGCGACGCTCCGCGGCGACGGGCTCGACGGCTGGGCGATCGCCTACGGGACGGGCCTGCTGCTCGCCGCCGAGCTCGCCTACGCCGCGATCGGCCTCGACACGACGCCTGCGGGCCGAGCGGCAGGTCGCCCTGCGCTCGGCCGCCGCGGTCGCGGCGGCCTGCGCCGCCTCCCTGCTCGCGGGCCTGCTCGTCGTCGCCGTCGCCGGCCTGCAGGTGGGCGCAGGCCTACCGCTGGCGGCCGCCGGAGCGGCTGCAGCGGTAGGCCTGCTGCTCGCGTTCGCGCGGCTGGCGCGCCGCTAGCCCTTGCGCTTCTTGGCCGCCTCGCCTTGGCCGGGCAGACGAGGGCGTACGTGTGCACGACGTGGTTGCCGTTGATGTCGTTGGCGTCCATCTCGATCGTGTAGTCGTGGCCCGCCTCGGGGACGAAGTTGGCCGTGAAGCGCACCGTCTGGTCGATCAGGAGCGGCGCCGTCGGCAGACCCGTGCCGACCAGCTTGCGCCTTGTCGTAGACCTGGTAGGTGACCCCGACCGTCTGCCCCGGCGCGGAGACGTAGGAGAGGCGCGGGACGGCGAGGGTGACGCGCGGCGGCACGCCGGCCTTGACCGTGTACGTGTAGCCGTCGATCACCTGCGCCAGGGCCGAGTAGGTCTTGTACGCGGGCTTGACGGCGCCGCTCGGCGTGAAGAGGCCGGACTGCCAGAGGCTCGTCTTCGAGTCGCGGAAGATGAACCAGATGAACATCTGCACGCGTTCGTCCTTGCGCAGCGTCCGCATCACCTTCGAGAGCCAGGTCGCCTGCGTCCGCACGGGCGACGCCCGACGGCTCGCCCGGCTTCGTCTCGTAGCCGTACTCGGTGATCCAGATCGGGATGTTCTTGCGCTTGAACCACTGGTCGATCGACTTCTCGAACTTGGGCAGCTGCGTCAGGGTCACGTTCGGCCAGCGCACCTTCTGCGTCGGCGGCAGGTTCTGCCGGGTCGCGTACGGGTGCGTCGCGTAGGCGTCGAACCTGAGCCCCTTCGTCTGGGCGAGCAGGCGGGCGAAGGTGCCCGGCGCGGTCGAGATCGGCGCGCCCGGCTTCGGGTAGTCGCGCCCCTGGTTCGAGGTCTCGCCGATCGCGACCTCGGCGAGCCTGTTGCCGGACTTGATCCCCGCATAGCCGGCCTTGTAGAGCCTGGCGTAGATGCCGGGGCTGAGGATCGCGTACTTGCCGGTCTTCCTGTTCGGCTTCGCCCCGAACTGCGGCATCAGGAAGAGGCCGAGGTTCGGCTCGTTCCAGATCGAGTAGCGGCCGACGAACGGGTAGCCGGCGTGGCGGCCGGAGTAGCGGTCGGCCAGGGCCCGGGCGAAGTTCGTCAGGTCGGCCACCCGCTTCGGCGCGTAGTTCGGCGTCTTGCCGCCGTTGGCCCAGGCGGGCGTGCCCCAGATCGTGATCATCACCTGGATGCCGCGCTGCTGGGCGCCGCGGACGAGGTCGTCGAGGTCGTTGAGGTTGTAGGCCGGGTCGAAGGAGTTCCGGGCGTTGCGCGGCCGCTTCGGCGCGATCGCGCGCCAGTCGGCGGTCGCGCGGATGATCGAGGCGTTGGCGGCCTGCACCTTGTCGAGCTCGGCCGGCACGTCGCCGTTCCAGCGGAAGGTCGGATCGTCCTGGAATCCGACCGGCATCCGCTCGGCGGCGAGCGCGGACAGGGGCAGCAGGAGCGCGGCGAGACTTGCGAACAGGGCGATGCGTGCGAGACGAGCCACTTGCAGAAGACCTCCTCCGACGGGAACGGCGGGACGGTACCTGGTAGGCGTGTGCATCATGTAAAGGACCGGATCGGACGGCGGAGGTTAGGCTTTCCCCGTGGTCGACCGCCTCGATCTGCACGCCGTCAGGGAGCGTCTGCAGGCTGCCGGCGGCGGCTACGAGGTCGTCCACGAGTCCCCCGGGCTCGAGCTCGGCGTCTACGTGCTCGTCGCTCCCGAGCCCGACCGGCAGCAGCCGCACGCCGACGACGAGGTCTACGTCGTGCTCGAGGGGACCGGCGTGCTCGACGTCGAGGGGGACCGGGTCGAGCTCGACGTCGGCCACTCGGCGTTCGTGCCGGCGGGAGCCGAGCACCGCTTCGTCGGCTACGAGCAGCTGGCCCTGCTCGTGATCTTCTCGCGGCCGCGATGAGCGGCGGGGAGCGCCGCGCCGCGCTCGTCACCGGCGCCGCCTCCGGGATCGGCCTGGCGATCGCGGAGCGGCTCGGCGCCGACGGCTGGGACGTGCACGGCGTCGACGTCGCCGACGGCGACCTGACGACGAGGGCGGGGAACCGCGCCGTCGTCGACGCGGCGCTCGGGCGCTTCGGCCGCCTCGACGCGGTCGTCCCGGTGGCGGGCTTCCAGCACGTGGCGCCGATCCGCGACTTCGACGAGGACCGCTGGGACGCGCTCGTCGCGCTCCTGCTGACGAGCCCGTTCCTGCTCGCCCGCTACGCCTGGGACGCGCTCGCCGCGAGCGGCGACGGCCGCTTCCTCGTCGTCGCCTCGGTCCACGGGCTCGTCGCCTCGCCGTTCAAGGCGGGCTACGTCTCGGCCAAGCACGGCGTCATGGGCCTCGTCAAGACGGTCGCGCTCGAGGGTGCCGCCGCCGGCATCAGCGCCGCCGCGCTCTGCCCCGCGTACGTGCGCACGCCGCTCGTCGAGCAGCAGGTCGCGGCGCAGGCGGCCGCGCACGGGCTGGCCGAGGAGCGCGTGCTCGAGGACGTGCTGCTGGCGCCGCAGGCGGTCAAGCGGCTGATCGAGCCGGAGGAGGTCGCGGCGACGGCGGCCTTCCTGCTCGGGCCGGACGGGCGCTCGTTCACCGGCGCACCGGTCGTGATGGATCTGGGATGGTCTGCGAGATGAGCGAGCCGAGCACCGTCGCCCAGTCGCTCGAGGAGGTCGTCCCGGGCGTCTTCCACTGGCGGATCTCCGACGAGCGGATCGGCGGCCACACGAGCGCCGCGCACGCGCTCCTGACCGGCGACGGCTCGGTGCTCGTCGACCCGCTCCCGCTCGCGCCCGAGGCGCTCGATGGAGCTGCGGCCGGTGAACGCGATCGTCGTCACGGCCGGCACGCACCAGCGCTCGTCGTGGCGCTACCGCCGCGAGCTCGGAGCGCGCGTCCACGTGCCGGCGCTCTCGCGCCAGATCGACGAGGACCCCGACGGACGCTACGGCGACGGCGACGAGCTGCCCGGCGGCCTGCGGGCCCTCTTCACCCCGGGCGCCGGGACGACGCAGCACACGCTCCTGCTCGCCGACCAGGTCGCGTTCGTGCCGGACCTGCTCTCGCGTCCTCCGGGCGGCGAGCTCGAGCTCGTGTCGGCCGAGTACATGCACGATCCCGCCGAGGCACGGCGCAGCCTCGAGCGGCTGCTCGAGCTGCCGTTCGCGGCGCTCTGCCTCTCGCACGGCGTGCCGGTGACGGACGACCCGCACGGGGCGATCCGCGCGGCGCTCGCCCGATGAGCGACCTCGTCGAGGGCTACCTGCTGCTCGGCCTGCGGCTGGGGCGCCACGTCGACGGCTTCGTCGACGCCTACTACGGGCCGCCCGCGCTCGCCGAGCGGGCCGAGGCGGAAGGACGGCTCGACCCGGCGGGGCTCGCGGCCGACGCACGCGCGCTCGCCGCCCGGCTCGACGAGCTCGACGACCCGCAGCGGCGGCGCTGGCTCGCGGCGCAGCTCGAGGGGCTCGAGACGAGCGCGAGGCGGCTCGCCGGCGAGGAGATCCCGTATGCCGAGGAGGTGCGCCGCTGCTACGGCGTCGAGCCCGAGACCGTTTCCGAGGACGAGCTCGCCGACGCGCACGCGCGGCTCGACGAGCTGCTGCCGGGGACGGGAGACCTCGCCGGGCGCTACCGGGACTGGCGCCGCTCCTCGGAGCTCGAGCCGGAGATCGTGCTCGAGGCGCTGACGGCGGTCGCCGAGGAGCTGCGCGGCCGCGTCCGCGAGCGGTTCGGCCTCCCCGAGGGCGAGGCGACCGAGCTCGAGCTCGTCCGCGACGAGCCCTGGGGCGCGTTCAACTACTACCTCGGCGGCCTTCGCAGCCGGGTCGTCCTCAACGTCGACCTGCCGACGCGCGCGAACGCCGTGCCGGACTTCGCCGCGCACGAGATCTACCCGGGGCATCACACCGAGCACGCGCGCAAGGAGGAGGAGCTCGTGCGCCGGCGCGGCTACCTGGAGGAGAGCGCCTTCTTCGTCGGCACGCCGCAGTCGCTCGTCTCGGAGGGGATCGCCTCGACCGCGCTCGACGTCATGGGCGAGGAGGCCGAGCGCGCCTGCGCGGCGATCCTGGCGGAGCTCGGCGCCCCCTACGACGTCGAGCTCGACCGCGAGGTCCGCGCCGCGACCCAGGCGCTGACGCGCGTCTACGACAACGTCGCCGAGCTCCTGCACGAGCGCGGGGCCGGCGAGGACGAGGCGCTCGCCTACGCCCTGCGCTGGTCGCTGCGCCCGGAGCCGGACGCGCGCAAGCTCGTCGAGTTCGTGACGCACCCGACCTGGCGCGCCTACGCCGTCACCTACTCGGCGGGCGAGCGCCTCGCGGCCGCCTGGGTCGGCGACGACCCGGCGCGGTTCGAGCGGCTCCTGACCGAGCAGCTCACGACCGCCGACCTGGCGCCGGCCTGACGCTCCCGCCGCTACGCGTCCGCCGCGTCGACGGTGTGGGCGCGTCGCGCGATGCGGCCGGCGCGCTTGCGGGCAGTTGCCGTCTCGATGCGGTTCTTGCCGGCCTGCTTGGCTTCGTAGAGCGACCTGTCCGCCGCCTGCACGAGCTCTCCGACCGACTGATGCGTCGGAAACGCGGCCGCGCCGAAGCTGGCCGTCACCCGGATCGTCCCGCCGTCGGTGACCGGCAGTTCGAGCGCCTCGATCGCGCGGCGGACCCTTTCCGCGAGCCGGCGCGCCCCGGCGAGGTCGGCCCCCGGAAGGACGAGGGCGAACTCCTCGCCGCCGAAGCGCGCGGGCAGGTCGAGCTCGCGCACCGCGTCGGCGAGCACGCGGCCGGTCGCGCGCAGCACGTCGTCGCCGGCCTGGTGCCCGTGGCGGTCGTTGACGGACTTGAAGTCGTCGAGGTCGGCGAGCACGAGCGCGAGCGGCGTGCCGAACCGGCGGCTGCGCTCGACCTCGTCGTCGAGCCGGTCGTCGAGCTCGCGCCGGTTGGCGAGGCCGGTGAGGGCATCCGTGCGCGCCTGGCGGCTGAGCCGGGCGAGGTCGGCGAGTATGCGCGCGACCGGCCGCGAGATCCGCACGGCGAAGCCCGCGGCGACGGCCAGGGTCAGCATCACCGCGAAGAAGAGCCGGCGCCGGTAGGCGGAGACCCGCGCCTCGACGGCCGCTGCGGGCTCGAGCGCGACCACGCCCGCGCCGGGCACGGTGGGGAGTCGTGACGCGGAGGCCATGAAGTCGACGCCGCCGAGCGGCAGGCGGCCGTCTCCGATCCGAGCGCTCGCGCCGACCGGGCCGCCTGCGATCACCGCGCCGTCGTGCACGAGCAGGAGCGCCGCGTGCTCTGGGAGCGGCGTCGCCGTCCCGAGCGTTCGAAGCAGCGCGTCATCGAGCGGGACCGCCCTCGTCACCCGGGCGAGGACGGTTCCGCCGGCGACGATGCCGGCCGTCGCCGCCAGCCGCGGCCCCGGAGGCAGCGTGCCGTACGTGTGGCCCTTCGTCCGCACGACCGCGCCGTGCGAGCGGACGAACTGCCGCAACGCCTGCGGGCGCCCGGCGAGCAGCGCGCGCTGCAGCGGGAGCGAGGTCGCGAGCTCGCCGGCACTCGCGCGGAGGTTCGCCCGCACGCTCGTGAAGGCGGACGCCGCGACGCGCGAGGCGCTCGCGAGCTCGACCGCCGCCTGCTGCTCGTTCGAACGGCGCACGCTGCGGTCGAGCGTGATCGCGCCCGCTCCGACGAGCACGACGGTCAGTGCGAAGACGAGCAGCGCCGCCCGCACGAGCGCTGCGTGTCCGTACCGGGAGCGGGAGCGCCACGCCATCTCAGTGATGCCCCAGGCCGACGCCGTTGCCGTTGGCCTGACCGTTGCCGTTGCCCTGGCCCGGGGCGTTGCCCTGGCCCTGGCCGTTGCCCTGGCCGGTTGCCCTGGCCCTGGCCGTTGCCCTGGCCCTGGCCGTTGCCCTGGCCCTGGCCGGCCGTTGCCCTGGCCCTGGCCGTTGCCGTTGCCCTGGCCCTGGCCCTGGCCCTGGCCCTGGCCGTTGCCCGGGCCCTGACCCTGACCCTGGCCGTTGCCCTGGCCGTTGCCCTGGCCCTGGCCGTTGCCCCGAGGGCCTTCGGCTCCCTCGTCGGGCACGGTCGCTCCACCGCCTGTCGGCTCGGCTGTGGCCGTCGGGTCGTCCACCGGCCCGTCCTCCGGAGGGTCGAGCGTCGCCCTGGGGCCGTAGCCGTCCGCGGGCTCGGGAGCGGGACGCGGCGGGAAGCTGGTCGGCTGCGGCTCGGCCGGAGCCGGAGGCGGCTCCGGGGGTCGCGCGGGTACGACGGGCCGCGGCAGTTCGGCATGCACGCCGAGCGCCGAGTCAGGCGGTGCCGCCTGCTCGGGACGCTGCGCCGCCGGCTCCTGCATCGGCACCGCATCCGTGCGGACGGGGGGAGGCGCGAGGGCGGGGGCGGCCGACTCTTCCCGGAGCGGAGCAGCTGCTTCGGAGGCGTTTCGCTGCGCCGTCCGTGCCGCGGCCAGAAGCCGGGCTGAGACCCGCGCGACGATCGGAGCGTCCTCCCGGGCGCCGCCACGTGCGGCCGGAGCGGAAGGGGTGCGCAGGAGGACGGGCGTCCGGCCGCCGAGAGCCGCCCGGATGCGAGCCGGCTCCTCGATCCCGAGCAGCGCCGTCTGAAGCGAGATCGCGACCGCCCGCTGGGAGCCGTTTCCGACCCCGGGAATCAGCGGCACACCCGGCAGCGCGACGCCCGCCCAGAGCGCGCCGACGAGCGTCGCGCCCGCCGCGAGTCCGCTCGACTCGAGCGTGGTGACGATCCGACGCACCGACGAGGCGCGTCCTCTGTGCCGCAGGGAAGTCTTCATGTCGTGGTCGGCCGCTCGACCGGTGCCACGAGTATCGGCCGATCCGGGGAGCGCCCGGTCACCCGTCGGAGGGAGAAGCGCGTCAGCCGCGCCGGAGCGCCCGCCGGAGGCTCTGCAGGATACGCGGGGCCTCCTGCTCGGGCGGACGCGTCGGCAGCCGCGCCCGCGCGACGCACTCGAGGTGCGCGTGCCGGCGCCGCTCGACGTTCCCCTCGGGCGCGATCAGCGCGTGCGGCGTCATCGCGTGCAGGAGCTCGCCGCAGAGCGGGCAGCGGTAGGTCTTCGGCTGCAGGCTCCGCGCCGGCCGGATCGTCCACCAGGCGGCGTCGTCGAGATCGTGCATCGACCGTAGTCTCGCGCCGTTCGGGCTCGACGGCGAGCGGGGGATCGCCCGAGGGTGCGACGAGATGGGCGGTGCAGGGCTCGAACCTGCGACCCCCTGCGTGTAAGGCAGGTGCTCTCCCAGCTGAGCTAACCGCCCGGCGGCCACCAGCGTACGCGATTTTCGTTCCGCGTAAGGACTGCGAAAGGCGGCGCCAGACCTGCCTCCGAGGGTCGGCGGAGACCCGACCGAGGAGGAACGCCGGGCGCAGGATCCCGCTCTTGCTCGCCGGATTTCCTGCACCGGCCGTCGCGCTGCCTCGCGCCGCGCAGGCGAGGCCGCCCAAGTGCGGGATCGAAGCTGCTTGCGCCTGGCGGCTGTAGTTCCTCGCGGTCAGCCGCTCAGGCCGCTCGGCGTCACGACGGCGTCGATCGTCCCGGTACGGGCAGGTCTGACCGCCTTGCCGTTCAGAACGAGGTCGAGATTCCCGACCGCGCCGAAGCGCACCCAGAACCGAGTGACCGCTGACCCCGACCGACTTTCCCTGGAGGAGAATGCCGCTGTAGACGACTGCGCCTGCCGCGACGTTCTTTCGGATCAGCACCCATGAGTCGCCACGTGCCGCCGTGATGCGGAACCTGACGGTGCGGACCGGCGCCGCCCGCGCCGGGGCGGTGGACGCCGGCGGAGCGGTCGCGGTGCGCGGCGGAGTCGTGGTCGTCTGGTCGCTCGATTCGGACGCGCGTGTGGCGGCCGGAGCCGTGCTCGTGGCTGGACACGGGCTCGGGCTGGCGGGGTCCGACGAGACGAGCGGGATCCGGACGTATCCGCCCCAGATGACGACGTTGACGGCGACAAGGCCGAGGGCGAGGAGCACGCCTCCGACAAGTCCGGCCCGGCGGACACGGCGGCGTCGCCGGCGAGCCTAGCCCGCGGCTCCACGAGTTTCCGGCGCCGTGCACGCACCGGTGCACGCACGCGGCGGGCCTGGGCGACACGGATGAGCACGAAATCTCGGACTTAACGTTCTGTAATACGATTCTAGCGGTGAGACGACTGTCACCAGGAGCCTGACGATGGCGAAGAACTACGGCAAGACCAAGAGCGGAGTCCCGATCACCGACGAACTGGTCGCCGAGTTGGCGGAGAAGGCCGAGGCCGGCTACGACGTCGACGAAGTGTTGCGGCGAAGGGGCGGACGTCCGGCGATGGGCTCGGCGCCCGCGAGCGTGGAGTCGGTGCGGCTCGAGCCCGAACTGCGCGAGGCGCTCGTCGAACGCGCGCCGTCGCGACCACGAGACGACGTCGTCGGTCATCCGCCGTGCCCTGCGCGCGTATCTCGGCGTCAGCTGATCGCGTGTAGTTGAGGGTTCGTGCGACGATAGGGGGAGCATGTCCAGCACCACAGATCGCCGTCCGCCGACTCTCGCCCAGCTCCGTGCGCGAGCGCGACGACATCCTCTCGCTCGCTCGGCGCCATGGCGCCTCGAACGTACGCGTGTTCGGCTCAGTCGCGCGCGAGGAGCCGGCGAACGACGTCGACATCCTCGTCGACCTCGAAGAGGGGCGCAGCCTGCTCGACCTCGCGCGCCTCCACGTGGAGCTCGAGGATCTGCTCGGGTGCGACGTCGACGTGGCCGAGCAGGTGAAGCCGCGACTGCGCGAGCAGGTCGAGGCGGAGGCGGTTCTCCTCTGAGCCGCGACGAGGACGCGCTGCTCGACCTCGAGCGCGTCGAGCTCATCCGCCGGCAGGGGTAGCCTTCGCAACATGACCGAGCTGCGCGTAACCATCCCCGACGAACTCGCCGAGCGGCTCGCCAGCGAGGCCGCCGAGCGCGGGACATCGCCTGAGGACCTCGCCGCCGACCTGCTCCGCCAGCACCTCCCGGCAACCCGCCGGCGGTCGCTGTCGTTCATCGGCATGTTCGAGGGCGTCCCTGGCGCACCGAGCGTGGCAGAGCTGGAGCGGCAGCTCGAAGACGGCGAAGACGACGGGTTCGGCCGATAGGCGTCGTCGACCCACCTCCTCTGGAAGTGCAGCTCCGCTCGACCCTCGACGAGCGTCGCGGAGATGACCCTCAGCGTTCCGCGAGCAGCGCCGCGTAGTCGAGCTCGCGCCCGTCGACGAGCACGTGCGTGTAGGTGTCGCTCGTCACCTTCAGCGACCGCTGGCCGACGAGCGCGCCGATCTCCGCCCACGTCCTCCCCTGCCGGTGGAGGAGGCTGATGCGCCGGTGGCGGAGGTCGTGCGGCGACCAGAGCGGGACGCCTGCCGCGCGGCAGGCCTTCGCGATGCTCGTCCGGATCGAGTCGGCGCCGCTCGAGGCGAAGAGGCGTGCCCGGGGATCGCGGTCCTCGCGCGTGATGACGACGACGAGCGCTTGCGCGAGTTCAGCAGCTGCGCACCGGTCCCGACGCAGCGTCCTCCAGCTCCGACCGCCGCACACCGTTGCCGGCATGGCGCGAGCGCTGTGCACGCAGCGCCGCACGCACGCGGCGCGCATTTCCGGCATCGCTGACACGCATGACCCGCATGGTTGAGCCAAAGCGGCTCAGCCATACGGGCTTCATCATGCCCCCAGCGGGATTCGAACCCGCGCTACCACCTTGAAAGGGTGGCGACCTGGGCCACTAGTCGATGGGGGCCCGCCTGGAGGGTATCTGCCCACCCCGCAGTAGGATCGGGCTCGTGGCCGAGCGGGACTGGCAGGAGATCAGGTGGCGCTGCGAGCGGCGGCTCGCGCAGTCGGCGCCGCGCTCGGCGGCCGAGATCCTGCGGGCGGCGGCCGACGCGATCCCGGCGGACGCGAGGCCCGATCGCTACGGCGACGACCCGATCGTGCAGGACTTCGAGCGCGAGCTCGCCGAGCTGCTCGGCAAGGAGGCGGCGGTGCTGATGCCGAGCGGGACGATGGCGCAGCAGATCGCGCTCCGGATCCACTGCGACACGCGCGGCGTCCGTACGGTCGCCTTCCACCCGACCTGCCACCTGGAGCTGCACGAGCACCAGGCGCACGTCCACCTGCACGGGCTGCGGGCGGAGCTCGTCGGCGACCGCGACCGGCTGATCGAGCTCGCCGACCTCGAGGCGGTGCACGACCGGATCGGCGCGCTGCTGCTCGAGCTGCCCCAGCGGGAGATCGGCGGCCGGCTGCCCGAGTGGGACGACCTCGTCGCCCAGGTCGAGTGGGCGCGCGGGCGCGGCGCGGCCGTCCACCTCGACGGTGCGCGCCTCTGGGAGAGCGGGCCGTTCTACGAGCGCTCCTACGCGGAGATCGCGGGCCTCTTCGACACCGTCTACGTCTCGCTCTACAAGGGGCTCGGCGGCTTCGCCGGCTGCGTCCTCGCCGGGCCCGCGGAGCTCGTCGACGAGGCGCGCGTCTGGCGGCGGCGGCACGGCGGCGCGCTCTTCCACCTCTTCCCCTTCGCGGCGGCGGCGCGGCGCGGCCTCGACGAGCTGCTGCCGCAGATGCCGCGCTTCGTCGAGCATGCCCGTGCGGTCGCGGCCGCGCTCGCCGAGGTGCCCGGGATCGACGTCGTCCCCGACCCGCCGCAGACGCCGATGTTCCACCTGCACCTGCGCGGCGACGTCGACGCGATGCACGAGCGCGCGCTCGACCTCGCCGAGGAGCGGGGCGTCTGGCTCTTCAACCGGCCCGAGCCGAGCGTCGTGCCGGGCGTCCACGTGCTCGAGCTGACGATGGGCGAGGCGGCGCTCGAGGTCTCGCCGGCCGAGGCGGCCGAGCTCTACGCCGCCGCGCTCGCCTGATGCCGACGAGCGCGGCCACCGTCAGCCTGCTGCGCTGGCTGCGGCGCCAGCTCCGCCAGCCGAACCCCACCCGCGAGCGCCTCGAGGCGGCCGTCGCGAACGACGACCCCGCCGAGGCGCGCCGGCTGCTCGAGCGGTTCGAGTTCTCGGACGCCCAGCGCCGCCACGTCGAGGGCCTGCTCGACGCCTGGGAGTCCGACCTCCGCAGAGGCTAGCGCGGCCCGAGCCGGAGCGGCCCGGCTACCCCCACGACGCCTCGCCCTGCGGGCGCAGCGCCAGCTCGAGGATGCGGTGCCCGCGCGGGCGCGTCAGCACGAACATGACCGTCTCGGCCACGTCCTCCGGGCGCATCATCCCCTCGGTGGCGGCTTCGGTCCGCCCCCGGCCCGCCTCGAGCGCGAAGTCGCTGGCGACGCCGCCGGGGCAGACGTTCGTGCAGCGGACGCCGCGCTCCCGCAGCTCGTGGTCGAGCGCGCGGGTGAAGCCGACCTGCCCGAACTTGGAGGCGCAGTAGACGGCCTCGTTGGGCAGGCCCCGGCGCCCCGCCTCGGACGCGAGCGTGACGACGTCGGCCTCGCCGCTCTCGAGCAGGTGCGGCAGCGCCGCCCGCACGGCGTAGATCGTCCCCTTCAGGTTGACGTCGAGCATCTCGTCCAGCCAGCCGAGGTCGAGGTCGAGGAAGGGCCCGTAGGCGCCGACGCCCGCGTTCGCGACCAGGATGTCGAGCCGCCCGAAGCGCTCCGCGGTCGCGTCGGCGACCGCCTGCAGCTGCGCGAGGTCGCGGACGTCGGTCGGCATCGCGACCGCGTCGAGGCCGAGGTCGTCTCCGCTTCGCGAGGCGAGGCCGAGGCGGACGCCCGCGGCGTCGAGAGCCCGTGCGACGGCGGCGCCGATCCCGCGGCTCGCGCCCGTGACGAGCGCGACCTTGCCCTCCAGCGAGGCGCTCATGCCTGTGCCCCCAGCGCGGCGTAGACGAGCTCGTACGCGCGCACCGCGTCCTTCCGCGACTGCGCCTCGCGCAGGGCGGCGTCGTCGATCCGCGCCGCGACCGAGTCGATGAAGCGCCACTGCAGGACGCTCCGCCGCACCGCCTCGACCTGATCCTCCGTGTACGGGTAGAGGTCGAGGCCGAGCCGCTCGCCGTTTCCGCCGTAGCCGGCGCGCCGCAGCTCGAGCGCCAGCTCCAGCGTCTCCATGAACGCGGTCGCGCCGACCATGTTGTCGTCGTCGAAGGTGCCCCAGCCCGAGTTCGCGTGCTGGTGCCCGAGCAGCCCCTCGGCCGCCAGCATCGCCGCGTACTCGGCCAGCGACTCGCCGTTCATGATCAGGTGCTGCCAGTCCATGTTCACCTTGACGTTCGTCGATCCCGCGCGCCCGCAGCGTGTGGATCACGTGCAGGGTCATGCCGATGTTCCGCATCAGGATCTTCATCGCCGGCTCCGAGTTCTTGTGCTCGAGCAGGAGCAGGACGCCGTGGTCGCGGCAGATCTCGGCCGCCTCCTGGATCCCGTCGATCAGCCAGCGCCAGGAGTCGGCGTACGGCGTCTGGAACGGGTAGTTGTAGCCCTCGATCCCGGGCCAGATGATGAAGTGCGCGCCGAGCCCGCCGGAGAAGTCGGCCGCCGCACGCGTCCGCCGGCGGGCCTCCTCGCGGATCTCCGGATCGGGCGAGACGAGCCCGCCGCGGCCGAACAGCGGGTCGAGGTGGAGGCCCGTGGCGACGCAGTAGATCCCGTGGCCGCCGAGCGCCTCGCGCACCTCGTCGAGGTTCTCCTCCGAGAGCTCCTGCGGGTAGTGGAACTCGTAGTCGTCGATCAGGTCGCCGAGACCGTCGACGGCGCGCCGGACGCGCTCGGCCGTCGTCTCGCCGGCGTGGTCGGGCTGGTAGCCGGCGGGCACGAAGCGGGTGACCATCGGGCCGAGCGCCCAGATGCCGAGACTCGTCTTCACTCCCATCTCCTCACTAGGGTTCCGACTGATCCTATGACAGTCGTCTGCCTCGGCATCCTCGTCGCCGACGTGATCGTCCGGCCGGTGGAGGCGCTGCCGCGCCCGGGAACGCTCGGCCTCGTCGAGTCGATCGACCTGCGCGGCGGCGGCTGCGCGCTCAACACCTCGTCGGCGCTCGCCCGCCTCGGGACGCGCGCGGCCGCGCTCGGCAAGGTCGGCGCCGATCCCTTCGGCGACTTCCTGCTCGCGCTGCTCGCGGAGCGGGGCGTCGCCGACGGCGGCATCGTCCGCGACCCGGCCGTCCCGACCTCCGCGAGCGTCGCCCTCGTCGACGGCCGCGGCGAGCGCACCTTCCTGCACCTGAAGGGCGCGAACGCCGCGCTCCGCGCCGACGAGCTCGGCGAGGCGCCGTTCGCCGGCCGGGCGCTGCACGTCGCGGGCGCGCTCGTGCTCGACGCGCTCGACGGCGAGCCGGTCGCCGCGCTGCTCGCAGAGGCGCGGCGGCGCGGCCTCCACACCTCGCTCGACACGGTCTACGACGGCAGCGGGCGCTGGCAGCGCGCGCTGCCCGCGCTCCCCCACTGCGACCTCGTGACGCCCGGGCTCGAGGAGGCGCGCGCGCTCACCGGCGAGCGCGACCCGCAGCGGGCCGCCGACCGCTGCTGCGAGCTCGGCGCGGCGGTCGCCGCGGTCACCGGCGGCGCCGACGGGTGCTGGGTGAGCGGCGTCGGCCACGTCCCGGGCTGCCGCGTCGAGGCGGTCGACGGCACCGGCGCCGGCGACGCCTTCGCGGCCGCCTTCCTGCACGGCCGGCTCGCGGGCCGGCCGCCCGCGTGGTGCGCGCGCCTCGCGAACGCGGCGGGCGCGCTCGCGACGACCGCCGTCGGCGCCTTCGAGGGCGTCGGCGACCTCCCGACCACCCTGCGACTCGCCGGACTGGAGTGAGATGAACCCACGCCTCAACCGCCTGTTCGCCGCGGACGGCCGCTGCTTCGACGTCGCGGTCGACCACGGCTTCTTCGGCGAGGAGCCGTTCCTCGCCGGGATCGAGGACATCGAGCGGACGATCGCGACGCTCGCCGCCGCCGGGCCGGACGCGATCCAGCTCGCGCCCGGACAGGCGCCGCTCCTGCAGGCCCTGCCGGGGCCGAAGCCGGCGCTCGTCCTGCGCGTCGACACCGGCAACGTCTACGGCGGCGGACGGCCGCGGCACCTCTTCGACGAGGTCGTCGCCGGCGCCGTCGAGACGGCGGTGCGGCTCGACGCCGCCTGCGTCTGCGTCAACCTGCTCGACCTCGACGGCGAGCCGGAGCTGCGCCGGCAGTGCATCCGCAACGTCACGCGGCTCCGTGCCGACTGCGACCGCTGGGCGATGCCGCTGATGGTCGAGCCGCTCGTGCTCGGCGAGGGGAGCGGCGATCCGCAGCGGATCGCGCCGCTCGTGCGCCAGGCGGTCGAGCTCGGCGCCGACGTCGTCAAGGCCGACCCGAGCGAGGGGCTCGCGGACTACGAGCGGGTGCTCGAGGTCGCGGCCCCGAGGCCGCTGCTCGTCCGCGGCGGCGGCCGGATGCCCGAGGAGGAGCTGCTGCGCCAGACCGGCCGGCTGATCGAGCTCGGAGCGGCGGGGATCGTCTACGGGCGGAACGTGATCCAGCACGACGACCCGGCCGGGATCGTCCGGCGGCTGCTCGAGATCGTCCATGGCTGACCGCGTCGTCGGCGTCGGCGTGATCGGCGGCGGCCTGATGGGCCGCGAGCTCGCGAGCGCGGCGGCGCGCTGGGTGCACCTGGAGGAGATCGGCGTCCGCCCGCGGCTCGTGGCGGTCTGCGACGCGAACCCGGCCGTCCTCGCCTGGTACGAGCGCCTCGAGCCGCGCCCGCGGCTCACGACCGACCACCGCGAGCTGCTCGCCGAGCCCGAGGTCGAGGTCGTCTACTGCGCCGTCCCGCACGTGCTCCATGCCGAGCTCTACGTCGACGCGCTGCGGGCCGGCAAGCACCTGCTCGGCGAGAAGCCGTTCGGGATCGACCTCCCCGCCAACGAGGAGATCCTCGCGGCGATCCCGGACGGCCTCCTCGTCCGCTGCTCGTCCGAGCTGCCGTTCTACCCGGGCGGCCAGGAGGCATGGCGGTGGATCGCGGAACGCCGCTTCGGGCGCGTGCTCGAGGTGCGCTCGCAGTTCCTCCACTCCTCCGACCTCGACCCCCGCAAGCCGATCAACTGGAAGCGGATCGCCGCGCAGAACGGCGCCTACGGCGTCATGGGCGACCTCGGCATGCACGCGCTGCACCTGCCGCTCCGCGCCGGCTGGCAGCCGCGGAACGTCCGCGCGATCCTCTCCGACGTCGTCCGCGAGCGTCCCGGCCCCGGCGGCGAGCCGGTCGCCTGCGACACCTGGGACAACGCGGTCCTCCTCTGCGAGGCCGACGACGACGGCCGGCCGTTCCCGCTGCGGATCGAGACGAAGCGGATCGCGCCCGGGGAGACGAACACCTGGACGATCGAGGTCGACGGCACCGAGGGCTCGATCGCCTACTCGACGAAGCTGCCGAAGACGCTCCGGCGGCTCGACTACCTGCCGGGCGGGCCGCAGGAGTGGCGGCACCTCGACCTCGGCTCGCAGTCGGCCTACCCGACGATCACCGGCGCGATCTTCGAGTTCGGCTTCCCGGACGCGATCCTGCAGATGTGGGCGGCGTTCCTCGACGAGCTCGCCCACGGCCGCGACGGGATGCGGCAGCCGTTCCACTGCGCGACGCCGGACGAGGCGGCGGCGACGCATCGCCTGTTCACCGCCGCGCTCCGTTCGCACGCCGAGCGTTCCGTCGTCGCGGTCTGAGTCTCGGGCGCTCGGGGCCGTGCGCGCGCCGGGGCCGACTTGAACTATCCCGGGAGGAGAGTAGGATCGCGCTCGCATCGCCGTCGGCGTGTATCGAGGTGGAGGGTCACCGCTGGGTCGACGACGGCCGCCCAGCCAGGAGACGCCGGGTCGGCGCTCTCGAACAAGCGCAGAGGGACTAAGGAGGCACGAGGTTGAGGCACTTTCGAGGCAAGGCGCTCGCGCTCGTCGCGGCGGCCGGAACGATCGGAGCGGTCATCGCGTCCGCCGGTGTGGCGGGAACCGCGAGATCGTCGGCCGACATCCAGGTGTGCGGGCTGATGCCCGACACGAAGACCTCCGTCCGCTGGGAGAAGTTCGACCGGCCGGCGCTGATCAAGGCCTTCAAGGCCGCGAACGTCTCGGCGCGCGTCGTCAACGCGCAGGGCGACCCGCAGAAGCAGAAGACGCAGGCCGATCAGTGCATCTCCGACGGCGCGAAGGTCCTGATCATCGCCCCGATCGACTCCGGCTCGGCTGCGGCGATCGAGAAGGCGGCGCTGAAGAAGGGCGTCAAGTCGATCGACTACGACCGCCAGGTCGAGGGCGGCGCGGCCGTGCTGTACGCGTCGTTCGACGGCCACACGGTCGGTGTGCTGCAGGGCCGCGGCGTCATCGCGGGCCTGACGCTGAAGGGCATGTACTCGAAGCACCCGGTCGTCGCCTCGCTCTGGGGCGGCCAGGAGGACGCGAACTCGTTCCTCTTCAAGGGCGGCGTCGACCAGGTCCTGAACCCGCTCTACAAGAAGGGCACGTTCAAGAAGGGCCCGCAGCAGTTCGTGCCCGGCTGGGACAACCAGAAGGCCGGGACGGTCTTCGAGCAGATGCTCGTCCAGACGGGCAACAAGATCGACGCGGTCGCGGCCGCGAACGACGGCCTCGCGAACGCGGTCGTGGTCTCGCTGAAGGCGCACAAGCTGAAGCCGATTCCGCTCAGCGGCCAGGATGCGACCTCCCAGGGCGTCCAGAACATCATCTCGGGCTGGCAGACGACGACGGTGTTCAAGGACGTGCGGAAGCTCGCGGCGGCAGCGGCGAAGGCCGCGGTCGCGATCGTCAAGGGCGACGAAGGTTCCGACCACGGGCAAGGTCAAGACGAAGGGCCGCTCGATGGAGCCCGCGTACCTGATCCCGCCGGAGACGATCTCCGCCAAGAACTACAAGAAGCTCTTCACCTCGGGCTTCCTGAAGAAGAGCGACGTCTGCAACGGCGCCTACAAGAAGTACTGCAAGTAGGAGTCCTCGGAGGGTGGGGCGGCCGTCCGGCCGTCCCACCCCCTGACCCGCGAGCCACCCGCCGGTGACCGATCCCCCGCTTCTGCTCGAGCTGAACGGCATCTTCAAGTCGTTCGGCTCCGTCCACGCCCTCGTCGACGTCGACTTCGAGGTGCGCGAAGGCGAGGTGATGGCGCTCGTCGGCGACAACGGCGCCGGGAAGTCGACGCTGATCAAGTGCATCGCCGGCATCCACCCGACGGACGCCGGCACCATGGTCTTCGCGGGCGAGCGCGTGAGCGTGCACGGACCGAAGGACGCAGCGCGACTCGGAATCGAGGTCGTCTACCAGGACCTCGCGCTCTGCGACAACCTCGACGTCGTCCAGAACATGTTCCTCGGACGCGAGACGCACGACCGCCTCCAGCGGCTCAAGGAGGCGCCGATGGAGGCGAAGACGGCGGAGACGCTGGCCAGCCTGCGCGTGACGAGCGTCAAGTCGATCCGCCAGGCGGTGGCGACGCTCTCCGGGGGTCAGCGCCAGTCGGTCGCGGTGGCCCGCGCGGTGATGTGGAACTCCCGGCTCGTCATCCTCGACGAGCCGACGGCGGCGCTCGGCGTCGCCCAGACCGAGCAGGTGCTCGCACTCGTGCAGCGCCTCGCCGAGCGCGGCCTCGGCGTCGTGCTGATCTCGCACAACCTCCACGACATCTTCGAGACCGCAGATCGGATCACGGTGCTGCGGCTCGGCGAGAACGCGGGCATCTTCGAGCGGAGGAAGACGACGCAGGAAGAGGTCGTGCACGCGATCACGGCCGGCATCCCGACCAAGGTCGCAGGGATCGCGAGCACGCAGGGGCAGCCGTCGTGACGAGCCAGACGGTCGCCGAGATCCCCGAGCGGGACAGACGCTGCGCGAGCGGATGCAGGCGCGGCTGCACTCGGGTGACCTCGGCAGCTGGCCGGTGATCGGCGCCCTGGCGATCATCGTCCTCGTCTTCAGCCAGACGGCGAACAACTTCTTCACCCCCGGCAACTTCACGAACATCATCACGCAGATGGCGGGGACGACGCTGCTCGCCTACGGCGTCGTGTTCGTGCTGCTGATCGGCGAGATCGACCTCTCGGTCGCGTTCGTCAGCGGCGTCGGCGGCGTCGTCGTCGGCCAGGCGCAGCTGCCGACGGGGGCGAATCTGCCGTGGTACGCGGCCATCCTGCTCGCGCTGCTGGCGACGACGCTGATCGGCGCCTTCCAGGGCTCGGTCGTGGCCCTGATCGGCGTCCCGTCCTTCGTCGTCACGCTCGCCGGCTTCGAGATCTGGCAGGGGGTGATCCAGCGCTCCGTCCCGGGCGTGATCGTGATCCAGGACGACATGATCAACAACACGTCCAACTACTTCTTCGGCGACCTCGCGAGCTGGGTCATGGCGGCGGTCGTCAGCGCCGCGTACGCGGTCGGCGTCCTCGGAGCCGCGGTCGGCCGGCGCCGGCACGGGATCGCCGTCGGCAACCCGCTCGTCCTCGCCCTGAAGATCGCGTCGTCGCCGCGATCGCCTTCGTGACCGTCTGGATCGTCAACAAGGACCGCGGCGTCCCGTTCGCGCTCCTGCTCGTGGTCGGGGCGCTGCTCGTCTGGACGTTCGTGGCGAACCGGACGACGTTCGGCCGCCACGTCTACGCGGTCGGCGGCAACGCCGAGGCGGCGCGCCGCGCGGGCATCAACGTCGCGCGGATCCGGATCATCGTCTTCATGATCGCCGGCGCGATGTCCGGCCTCGGCGGAATCGTCCTGGCCGCGCGCCTGAACAGCGTCGATCTGAACGCGGGCGGAGGCACGCTGCTGATCGACGTGATCGCCGCGGCGGTGATCGGCGGCACGAGCCTCTTCGGCGGCCGCGGCCAGATCCGCGACGCCCTGATCGGCTCGGCGATCATCTCGACGGTCTCGAACGGCATGTTCATCCTCGGCTACTCCACCGGCACGATCTTCATCGTCACCGGCGCGATCCTGCTGCTCGCCGTCACGTTCGACACCGTCGTCCGCCGGCTGCAGCAGCGCGCCGGGCGCTAGGCCCTCAGCCGACGGCGACGATCCGGTCGGCCGGGACGTCCCGCAGCGTCACCTTCCGCCCGCCCGGGAACGACACCGCGAGCTCGGTGACGCGCGTCGCCTTCCCGAGGCCGAGGTGGACGCGCGGGTCGCCCGAGGAGAGGTAGCTCGAGCCGGCCTGCACCTCGCGCGAGAGGACGCGTCCGTCCGGGAGCCGCGCCTCGACGATCGCGCCCGGCGCGAACCGCCCCAGCCGCACCTCGAGCCAGTGCCCCGCCGCGCCGGTGTTCCGGAGCAGCAGCAGCCGGCCGCCGATCGTGTTCACGGCGACGTCGACGCGGCCGTCGTTGTCGAAGTCGGCGGCTGCGAGCCCGCGGCCGTTCACGCGCAGCCCCTGGAGCAGCCCGGCGTCGACGAACGAGCTCCCGCGGGGGACGAGCACCTGGATCCGCCGGGCGTCCCTGCGCAGGTTCGTGACGGGGATCGAGCCGTTCGCGACCACGAGGTCGAGCCGGCCGGAGTTGGCCAGGTCGACCCAGCCGGCGCCCCAGCCCGCCGTGACGTTCGTCGGCAGCGAGGCCGCCGGCGCGGGCGAAGAGGCCGCGTCCCGTGCGGCGGAAGAAGGCGTGCCTCTGGTCGCGCGAGTTGGTGACGAAGATGTGCGCCGGCCTCCGCGGCCACGCCCATGCCGGCGTTTCGATCCGCGACCCCGGCGGCGGCGCCGGAATCGACGAAGCGGACGCCGAGCCGCCCGCCCGGCTCGTTGACGTAGAGGCGGTTCGGATCCTCGTCGTTCGCGACGTAGAGGTCGGGCCGCCCGTCGCGCGTTGGCATCCGTGAAGACGGCGCCGAGCGAGTGGTCGTACGGCGCCGGGTCGAGCCCGACCTGCCGCCCGACCTCGCGGAACCGGGCCCGTCCGTCGCGGCCGTTGCCGAGGTTCAGGAAGAGCAGGTCGCGGACGCCGAGGTGGTTGGTCGGGAAGCCCGCGGTCGAGGTCGGGATCGCGCCGTTCTGCTCCGTGTAGCCGGCGACGAAGAGGTCGGGGCGGCCGTCCCCGTTCACGTCGGCGACGGCGGCGCCCGCGTGCCAGCCGAACGAGACGACGCCGTGTGAGCGGGCGCCCTCCGTGAAGGTGCCGTCGCCGTCGTTCCAGAGCAGCTCGTCGCTCTGGGCGGTCGTCACGTAGAGGTCGGTCCGGCCGTCGCCGTTGAAGTCGGCGGCGACGCACCCCTCGCCGCGGACGGCGCGGCCGGCGCCCGAGCGGGCGCTGACGTCGACGAAGCGCCCGTGGACGTTGTGGAAGAGCGCCGTGCGCGGCAGCCCTCCGCGTGCCGAGTAGGCGCCGATGTCGCCCTCGCCGAACGAGTTGACGACGAAGAGGTCGAGCCAGCCGTCGCCGTCGTAGTCGAGCCAGCAGAGCCCGCCGCCCATCATCGCCGCCGGGTCGTTCGTGACGCCGAAGCGGAACGAGCCCTGCCGGAAGTCGAGGCCGACCTGCGGGGCGACGTCTGCAAGCGCGAATCCCGGGCAGGCGCGGGACCCGGGCCGGCGCGACGGGCTTCGCGCGTGGCGGTGTCGCGAGCGCCCAGCGGGCGCCGTCGCTCCGCAGCCGGTAGGTGCTGCCGTCGAGGCGCGCCACGGCGACGGGCGGATCCTGGCCGCCGCCCGGCTCGAGCCAGAGCTGCAGCCGCGAGTCGGTGCGCACCGCGACGGCCGGGCTCGCGACGAGGTCGTGGGCGATCAGCCGCGCCGTCGGCCGGTCGAGGCGCGACTGGACACCGCGCGAGGGCAGGATCTCGATCGGCGGCAGGGCTCCCGTCGGCAGCGCCCGCGCGGCCTCGGTGCCGCCGCGCGCGGGGATCCCGGCCGCCACCACGGCGGCGGCGTAGGCGGCGAGGCCGACGGCCCCGGCGAGGGCGAGCGGCCGCGGTCCGGGTGCCCGCATTCGCACGAGCCGCAGCAGCGGCGTCGCGACGCAGACGATCGTCAGCGCGCCGAGGAGCGCGACCTTGCTCGCGTACTCGGTCCGGAGCGGCGCGATCAGGAGCGCGGCCAGGAGCCCGATCGCGACGGCGTACGCGAGCCGCGGCCGCGAGCCGCGGGGCGCCGTCTTCGGGTCGGTGATCATGAAGAAGAGGAAGACGAGCACCTCCGGCGAGGTCACGAGCACCCACCACAGCTCGAAGCCGCCGATCGGCCCCAGGTGCCAGCGGGCGGTCAGCTCGTGCCCGGTCGCCGCCAGCAGCCCGATCCCTGCCGCGAACGCCGCCCAGAAGCCGAGCGCGACGCGCAGGAGCCGCAGCCGGGAGAGGATCGCGAACCCGCCGGCGAGGATGATCGCCAGGGCGAGCGCGAGCCATGCCGACATCGGCCCCCACCAGAAGTCGAGCGGCTCGGCGCGCGTCTCTGCCGAGGAGGAGGAAGCAGGCGACGAGCCCGATGTTCGAGGGGTTGAAGACGTGCGCGCCGCGCCAGGCGATCACGTGCTTCGAGAGCAGCGACACGGCCGCGGTGCCGACGAAGATCCACCAGCCGCGGACGCTCCACCAGTCGCCGTGCTCGGTTCCGGGCACGCGCAGGATGAACGCGACGCCGTTGCCGGTCAGGAGCGCGCTCGCCGGCCAGAGGAGCACGCGCTGCCGCCGGGCGGCGATCCCGACCTCGAGCAGGGCGCAGGTCGCGAGCGACAGCAGGATCTGCGCGATCGAGAGCCGGAAGTGGAAGCCCGACCTGGCCGATCACCTGCAGCGAGGTGATCGTGGCCGCGAGGTGGAGCCGCGGGTCGCGCAGCGTCGGCAGCAGCACCGGGTAGGCCCGGCCGCGGATCGTCAGCGAGAGCCCGCCTGCGGGGGCCGGTACCGCGTGCGCGCCCATGCCCCGCTCGATGCTAGTGCGAACGCGCTCCGATTACGAGTGCGAGAATGGGAGCGTGCAGCTCCGGCGCGCCCGCGCGATCGTCGACCTCGTCGTCTCCGAGGCTCCCGGCCCCGTCTCGGTCTACGTCGCCGACGACCACGGCGAGCTCGTCGCCGCCGCGACGATGGACGGCGCCGCCCACGACACGCGCCTGAACGCCCGCAGGAAGGCCTACACGGCTGCGCGCAGCGACGCGCGCTCGACGCGCGAGCTGGCGGAGAAGGTGCGCGACGACCCGGTCGAGCGCGCGAGCTTCGACCCGTTCTTCACCTTCTTCCTCGGCGGCGTCGCCGTCTTCGACGGCGAGACGCGCATCGGCGCGGTCGGCGTCAGCGGGCTGCCCGGCGAGGAGGACGAGCGCCTCGCGATGCTCGCTATCGAAGGGTCTGCGGCTCGCCCGTCGTAGCGGCGGCGTGCAGCGCCTCGAGCGCGCGCGCCTGGCCGAGCGCGTCCTCGCGCCCGAGCAGGATCTCGCCCTCGCCCCGGATCGCGTCGCTCAGGTTCTCGAGCTCGAGCCGGTAGGAGTCGCGCTGCTCGAGCTCGATCCGCTCGACCGTCCCGCCCCGCCGCAGCTCGATCCCCGGCCGCAGCACGTGCCAGGGATCGTCGAGGAAGAGCGAGCCCTCGCTGCCGATCGCCTCCAGCTCGTCGCGCTCCGGCAGTGCGGTGCCGCAGTCGAAGGTCGCGATCACGTCACCCGGGAAGCGGAGCGTGCCGGCGAACACCCAGTCGGTGCCGGTGGGGCCGAACCACGCCTGGGCGAGCGCGAGCTCCGGCTCGCCGGCGAGGAGCCGCGCCCCGCTGACGCAGTAGCAGCCGACGTCCATCAGCGCGCCTCCCTCGACCTCGGTCCGCAGGCGGATGTTCTCCTCGTCGAAGAGCGAGTAGCTGAAGGTCGAGCGCACGAGTCGCAGCTCGCCGATCGCGCCTTCCTCGACCAGCTCGCGCAGCCGCCGCGTCTGCGGGTTGTGCCGGTACATGAATGCTTCGGACAGCAGGCGCCCCGCGCGGTCGGCCGCGTCGAAGGCCGCCTCGGCGTCCTCCAGGTGCCGCGTCAGCGGCTTCTCGCAGAGCACGTGCTTGCCGGCCTCGAGCGCGCGGATCGACCACTCGACGTGGAGCGTGTTCGGCAGCGGGACGTAGACGGCCTCGATCTCGGGGTCGGCGAGCAGCTCCTCGTAGCTGCCGTAGGCGCGCTCGATCTCCCACTCGCGCGCGAACGCCTCCGCCCGTTCGCGGTCGCGGCTCGCGACGGCCGCGAGGTCGACCTTCGGCGAGGCGTGCGCGCCCGGGATCAGCTTCCGGCTGATGTCCGCGGTTGAGAGGATCCCCCACTTGACCGGCGTCTGCGCCACCTGCGTACTATCGCCCAATGGCGGACATCGGTGTCGGCATGCTCGGCTACGCGTTCATGGGCAAGGCGCATTCGAACGCGTTCCGGAAGATCGCGTACATGACGTGGCCGCCGCCGCTCGAGCCGCGGCTCGTCGGGATCGCCGGCCGCGACGCCGAGGCGGTGGGCGAGGCCGCTCGGCGCTACGGCTTCGAGTACGCGACCGGCGACTGGCGCGACCTCGTCGCGGACGAGCGGATCGGGCTCTTCGACAACGGCGGCCCGAACTCGCTTCACGCGGAGCCGACGATCGCCGCCGCCGAGGCCGGGAAGCACGTGGTCTGCGAGAAGCCTCTCGGCCGCGACGCCGACGAGAGCTACGAGATCTGGCGCCGCGTCGCCGCGACCGGCGTCAAGCACCTGTGCGGCTTCAACTACCGGTTCGTGCCGGCCGTGCGGCTGGCCCGGGAGCTGATCGAGGCGGGCGAGCTCGGCGAGGTGCGCCACTTCCGCGGCCGCTACCTGCAGGACTGGGGCGACGACCCGTCGCTCGACACGTGGCGCTTCGACGCCGCCGCCGCCGGCTCGGGCGCGCTCGGCGACCTGATGGCGCACGTCGTCGATCTCGCCCGCTTCCTCAACGGCGAGATCGCGAGCCTGAGCGGCTTCGCGCACACGTTCCTGCCGGGCCGCGAGGTCGACGACGCGGTCGAGGCGGCGGTGACGTTCGAGAACGGCTCCGTCGGGACGCTCGAGGCGACGCGGTTCGCCAACGGCCGCCGCAACGCCTTCCAGTGGGAGCTGAACGGGACGAAGGGCTCGCTCGCGTTCGACATGGAGCGCCTGAACGAGCTGCAGGTGTTCCGCGCCGACGGCGACCGCGCGCGCGGCTTCAAGACGGTGCTCGTCTCGGAGGCGGATCATCCCTTCTGGGAGCACTGGTGGCCACCCGGCCACATCGTCGGCTGGGGCGACACCTTCGTCCACGAGCTGCACCACGTGCTGCGGGCGATCGCCGACGACACCGACGTGGCTCCGCACGGCGCGACCTTCGAGGACGGCTACCGCGCCGCCGAGGTCTGCGACGCGATCGTCCGCTCGGGCGAGAGCGGCGGCCGCGTCGAGGTCGACTACCGCAGTCTCTAGCCGCGCTCGACGCGGCGGCGGACGACGGTGATCCCCCAGGCGCGCCCGCTGTCGAAGAGCTCGTCCGGGTCGACCTCGCCGAGCCAGCCGAGGAAGTGCTTCGCCGGCTCGTCCGCGGTCGAGCCGTAGACGGCCTTCCGCTCCTCCGTCGGCGCCTCCTCCCGCAGGTCGCCGCGCTCGAGCGCCGCGAGCCGCTCCTCGACCGCCGAGCCCTCTGCGTATCCCTTGCCCATCCGCGCAGTATGCCGCCGACCCCGAGAGGCGGCGGCTCCGTTGCAGTCGAATGAAGCGGCGTCTGCGGATCGCGTACTCCCTGCTCGCCGTCCTCGCGTGCGTGATCTCGGCCGCGTCGTACGCGGTGATCGCCCCGCACCACGCGGCCGCGTCGCCCGATCCGGAGACGATCCCTCCCGCCCCGCTCTTCACGAAGCTCTTCATCCACGTCGCCGACACCGCCGCCGAGCACGGCGAGCACGTCGTCCGCCCCCACTGCGACGACGCCGGCGGCGGCCATTTCATCTGCGCCTACACCGTCGTGAGCCTCGACGGCGCGGAGGAGTGCCACCTGATGCAGGCGAAGTGGACGCCCGAGAGCGAAGACCTCTTCGAGATCACCCTCGCCGGCCGCACCGGCCGCTGCAGCTCGATCCGCGCGGCCGTCAACTCGCTCCAGTAGCGCCGTAGACTTCTGCGGGGGCCGGTAGCTCAGTTGGTAGAGCAGGGGACTTTTAATCCTCAGGCCGTGGGTTCGACTCCCACCCGGCCCATAGAAACTCCCTGCAAAAAGCCTATCTGTGGCCGTATCTGCGCTCCACCTGTCAGTGGGATTTCGGGCAGTGCTCGTCGGCGTGAGTCAGCCGATAGGCGACGAGAAAGTCCCTGCTAACAGGACATTTCCCTCCGGCTGGCCCGAGCCACGGCACCGGTGAGCGTACGAGACGACGTAAACCCCGAGCGCCAGCTCAACCAGAACCCGCTCATTTCGACGAGAATCGAACCGCGCACGCAGGCCCCGCGACACGGCGGACATCGGCGCGGGCGGCCGAGCGAAATTCCCCCGTCGACGCGGTGGCCTCGCCCGTCCGGTGCCTTCGTTCGCTGGGAGGCGGCAGCGAGGAGTGATTGCCGAGCGGATGTTCCAGGCCGCGATCGCCCCGTCTAGACTGATTTGGTGCCGGCGCTTCGGGACGACGTGATTCGTCTCCGTGATGGCCGTAGGCTGGCCTACGCCGAGTGGGGCGAGAGCGGAGGCGCCACGGTCTTCTTCTTTCACGGTACACCTCACTCGAGGGTCTTCTGTCCCGACGAGACCGTCACAGCCTCCTCGAAGGTGCGTCTCGTCACCGTCGACCGGCCTGGGATCGGAGGGTCGGACGTTCTCCCTCGCCGCACCTTTGCTGCCTGGCCGAACGACGTGGTCGAGCTCGCTGACGCTCTCGAGGTCGAGACGTTCGGCGTCGTCGGCTGGTCGGCGGGCGGGCCGTACGCAGCCGCGTGCGCAGCGCTGATCCCTGCGAGGCTCACGGGCGTCGGCATCGCCTGCAGCCGCCACCTGTCCCAGTTCAACGTTGCCGAAAACCCGGTTGCCTACAAGGATCTGGAAGCCGACGACCGCGGCATGTTGCAGCTCGCCCGGCGGGATCCGGACGCTGCCGCACGTCGTGCGGCGGACGAGGACCGAGAATGGGTGCACGAGCTCGAGAATTGCCCGGAGATGCTCCTCGACGACTACGAGATCCCGGATGGCGACCGGTGGTTCTTCGACGACGAGCACCGCCGACAAGCCTTCTTCGCTGCGGTGCGCGAAAGCGTGCGGCAGGGACCGGAAGCGTTCGCGTGGGAGTCAATCGGCGTCTGGCTGCCCTGGGGCTTTCGCGTCGCGGACATCGCAACCGAGGTTCACGTGTGGCACGGCGAACAGGACACCATCGTCGCGAGGCGTCACATCGACTTCATCGTCGAGACGCTGCCCGAGCCTCGGCTCGTCGTCTGGAGCGACTCGGGCCACCAGGGGGTCGTCCGCCACTGGGGCGAGATCCTGGCAGCGGTCGCCAAGAGTTAGGTCTTGGTGTCGCGAGTACTGGGTTTCTCGCCGCGTGGCTGCGCAAGGCAAGGTTCAGCAGCAGCCTGCCCGAGCCAGCTCGGGCCTAGACGACGCCGATGCTTCCGTTGAGGTACGTGATGACGGCAAGGACGCGGCGGTGGCCGGTGTCGTCGGGGAAGAGCCCGAGTTTGGTGAAGATGCGGTGGATGTGCGTCTCTACGGTTTTCGGCGCGAGGTAGAGACGCTCGGCGATCCCCTGGTTGGAGCGTCCCTCGGCCATCAGGGCGAGAACGTCCAGCTCACGCGCGGTGAGCTCGGTGAGACGGTCGTGCTCGCGGCGCCGGCCGAGGAGCCGCGAGATGAGCTCCTGGTCGATCGCCGAGCCCCCGGTACCGATCCGGCGTACCGCGTCGCAGAAGTCGCGAAGGTCCGAGACGCGATCCTTGAGGAGGTACCCGACGCCTCCGGGCTCGGCGAGGAGTTCGAGCGCGTGGTGGGTCTCGACGTGCTGCGAGAGCACGAGGACGCCGACGCCGGAATCGGTCGCGCGGATGCGTCGGGCGGCGTCGAGCCCTTCGGTTGTCTGCGTGGGTGGCATGCGGATGTCGATGATCGCGACGTCCGGCCGGTGCCGTGCGACCGCGGCGAGGAGCGCGTCCCCGTCTGTCGCCGTGGCGGCGACCTCGAAGCCGTTCTCCGTCAGCAGGCGAGAGAGGCCTTCGCGGAAGAGAAGCGAGTCGTCCGCAACGACTACGCGCATGGGAGCGTCGCCTCGATTCGCGTGCCGGCGCCGGTGCAGGTGTCGATCTGGAGGACGCCGCCGAGCGCCGAGATTCGGTCGGCGAGGCCGCGCAAGCCGGTACCGCCGTTCAGGTCGGCGCCGCCGGCACCATCGTCGCTGACAGTGACCACGAGGGTGTCGGAGCGCAGATCGGCTTCGATCTCGGCGTGCGAGGCGGACGCGTGCTTGGCGACGTTTGCAAGCGCCTCGGCGACGACGAAGTACGCGGCCACCTCGACCGGCTGCGGTAGGCGCCCGTCGAGCCTCGCTTTCACGCGGGTCGGCACGGGAGCACGCTCCGCCAGTGACCGGAGCGCGGGCCCGAGACCTGCTTCCGTGAGGATCGACGGGTGAAGGCCGCGGCCGAGCTCGCGCAGCTCGGTCAGCGCGGCGGCCGCGTCGGCGGCCGCTTCCGCGAGTGATGCTTCGAGTTCTTGCCGCGCCCCCGCCGCTGCCTGCGCACGCGCGAGAGCCAGCTCGAGGGAGAGCGTGACGAGTCGTTGTTGAGCGCCGTCGTGGAGGTTGCGTTCGATCCGGCGGCGCTCGGCATCGGCAGCCGCGACGATTCGCGCGCGCGATGCGCGTACCTCCTCGAGCTGCGCACGGATCTCGGCCTGGAGACGCTCGTTCTGAAGCGCCAGCCTCGCCGCCGCGCCGACGGCGTCGACAAGGGGTTGGCGCTCGCGTAGCGCGCGGTCGTGGAGCAGCACCGCGATCCGCGCCGATCCGTCTTCGACGAATGTCGTCGTCCTCTCCGGATCATCACCGGGAAGCTCGACAGGCGCCCCGTCCTCGTCGACGAACCCGATGCCGCCGGGAACGCTGAACGCCAGGCCCAGCGACGGATCCCCGAGCGCGTGCGCGAGCAGCTCGCGAAGTTCGCCGCGGCGGAGCGGGCCACGAAGCGCGAGCACGAGCCGCGCGACCGACGACTCCGCCAGCCGCGAGCGCAGCAGTCCGACAAGGAAGGTGAGCGGGACGAGCAGCACTGCGGCCTTCTGCGCGTCGACGACGAGCTGGTGCGAGGCGTCGCCCTGCCGCGCCGCCGCGCCGCTGATGCCCTGGAGCACGAACGCCGCCGCGACGAAGGCGGTGCCGATCCAGAGCGGGGCGAGGTCGCGTCGCGCGAACGCTCCGGCCTGCAGGAACCTGCGAACGACGAGCGCGAGGACGAGCGCCGCGAAGGTCGCGGCGGCGACGTTCGCAGACGCGTCCGCGCCCTCGTAGACGGAGCGGCTCGGGATCATCGCGAGCGCGCCCGACGTGCACGCGCCGCAGCCGTACAGGCGAGGCGGGTCGAAGGTCAGCGCGACAACGGCTCCCTGGCAGAGGGTCCAGAGGTAGACCGCCGCGACGAGGGCGCGCTCGCTCCGCCGGGTCAGCCGTCCGTCCGGATACGCCAGGACGAGGTGGGCGAGGAACGCCGCGCTGAGCGTCTGGTAGGCGGTTGCCAACGAGACGAGCACAGGCGAGCTCGCGTTGCCGAAGTTGCCGATGAACCACGCCAGGCCGAATGCGACCAGCAACCAGCCGACACGGTTGCGCGTGCGACGTGCGAGCGCGACAACGCCCGCGCCGATGTACGTCCACCCGACGGCAAGGTCCAGCCAGTGGTTCTCGTGCGTGTGCGCCCGGACGCTGAAGTACTCGCCGCCGACACCTGCCCCGATCCCGGCGACCGCCACGAGCACCAGAGCCGGCCGCCAGATCATGCTCTTGCCAGCAGCTCCCGCAGGGCAGCAGCCGACAGCTCGTTCTTCGGGACGAACGCGATCGCGTCACTCGAATCGATCCGGTCGCCGTAGTCGGACGCCTCGCGCGACGACGTCAACACCACGGGGCAGGGATGCTCCAGAGCCCAGAGCGACCGCGCAACCTCGATCCCGTCGCGGTCGGGCAGCTGGATATCGAGCAGCACGACGTCCGGCCGCAGGCGCTCGGCGTCGCGCACAGCGTCGGCACCCGTCGCAGCCTCGGCGACGACGAAGCCGCCGCGCTCGAGAAGCCTGCGCGCAAGTCGGCGAAACCCCGGATGGTCGTCCACCACCAGAACGAGCTCGCAACGCACAGCACAATCCTCGCACGGCGAAGAGGCGTTTTCGACCACGTCGACCCGGACGTCGAACGAGGGTCTGCCTGTACGCCGACCGCGGGTTGGCATGGTCGAAACGACGCGTCGTCGGCTCTACCGTCGCTGCGGATGACGTACACGTTCGCATCCCGAGCCCGCCCGATCGAGGCGGAGACCACGGACGGAGATCGCGCCTGGGCACGCCTCGGCCGCTTCGCCGGCTACACCGCCGGGTTCTGCCTCCTGGCAGGAACCCTGCTCTTCCTCCTCGACGCGACCCACGTCCTCGCGGCGGAGCCCCGCTACCAAGCAACCGAAGCCGGTCCGTTGCGCGACGAAGCGAACTGGTGGCTCGCCTACTTCGCCCGCCAGCATCGCATCCTCTGGGACGTGATCGCCCGCGACACGCTCCTCTGCATCGCCTTTCTGGCGCTCATGGTCGTCGCTCTCGCTGTCAGGCGCCTCGTCCGCGGCGACCGTCCGGAAGCACAGTTGCTGACGACGTTCATGGCCGTCGGCGGCGTGCTCGCCATCGTCAACGCCCTTCTCTACCTCGGCGCAACCAACTACTGGCGCATGACCGATTGGAGCTCAGATACCCCGATCAAACTCGTCGCCGTCGGGCGATCGTCGGCCGCCGTCGAGGCGCTCACCCAGTGGCCGGAGGCTGCGGGGTTCGTGGTGCTCGCCGCAGCGCTCGCATGCCTCGGCGGCCTCGCTGGGCCGGCGACGGGAGGCGCAGTGCCGGTGCGAATCGCACCGATCGTCTACCTCGAAGCAATGCTCCTCCTGGCAATCGCGATCGCCGGCGTCGCGCACGCCGATACCGCATACGACGTCCTCAGCCTGGTCACCGGCGCCGTGGTCGGCCCGATCGTCGCAGGCTGGCTCGGAATCGCCCTCGGCAAGACCGCAGTCGAGGGACCCGCGACCACTCTCGGCACCCGACCGCCGGCGCACGGAGATGCCTGACACGCAACACGGTCCCGTCAGAGGCATCGGCCGCCGGAGAGGCGGCGTCGCCTTCTGGGGCCTCGCGCGCGGCCGGTCGGCGTCACGCCGCGCATCGGCGGCCGAGGGGCACAGCCGCCGGTCCGGCCGGCGTCGGTGCGCCCCGTTCGGCCACGCGGGAATCATGATCGCCGTGCTCTCGGCAGCAGCGGTGGTAGGGATCGTCACAGCAAGCTGCGGCGAAAGCCGCCCGACGACGCAAGCCTCGCCGTGCGGCGACGGGAGCCACCCGCATGTCGTCCATGCATCGGTCGTCCGCATCGACGCCGACTCCGGCTGCATCACGGCTGTCGTCCGCGTCGGGGCCGATCCGCTCCTGCTCGCGGTCGCCGCAGGTCACGTCTGGACGCTCGACTTCGGCGAGGGGACGCTATCGCGAATCGATCCCGCCACGAACGGGGCCGTGCACGTCGACATCGGCGAGGCAGCGGGAATGGCGTCGGACGGCGACGACGTCTGGCTGGCCGCCAATGAGAACACGCTCGTCCGACTCGACGGAGTCACGGGAGCTCGCGAACGCGTGCTCGCGCTCGCCGACAGGAAGCTGTTCGAGCTCCGCGACGCCGGATTCCTCACGATCGCAGCCGGCTCGGTCTGGTTGACGATCCCCGTCCTCCGCAACTCTCTCGCCGACCAGACGCTCTGGAGAGTCGACCCGCAGACCGGCGCGGTCGAGGCGCGAGCACCACTCCGCGCCAACCCAGTCTCGCTCGCCGCCGACGACCGCTACGTCTGGGTCGCGAACATCGACGGCGACCGGGTCACCCGCCTCGACGTCCGGACGAACCAGGCGAGGCAAGTCAGGACGAGCGCCGGGCCCACGGGCGTCGCCACCTGCGCGGGGTCGCTGTGGCTGACGCACTACGTCCCCGAGGTCTGGCGGATCGACCCGGCGACGGCCCGCGTCCAGGCGAAGATCCACCTCCGGACGGCCACCACGCGTGGAATCGGCTGCGGCGGCGGCAGCGTCTGGGTCTCGACCGAGTCGAGCCTTCTCGAGCTGGATCCGCGATCGAACCGCGTCACTCGGACGATCGACCTGATCGAGCCGGAGCTCGAGACCGGGCCGACGTCCATTGCCTACCTGAACGGCGACATTTGGGTCTCGGTCGAGTGACGGTGTTCCGCCGCGGTGGCAGGGTGCCAGCGTTCAACGCTGGATCGGCATCAGCCTCCACGCCATCGTGCGGCGCTGCGTGAATAGTGGTCTGCCGTGCGTCGCCGTCGAACGGCGAGCGACGGCAGCGGACGTTCGTTGGGAACGCCGCTTCGACGGCGGCGAGAACCACCGCGCAGGCCGCTCGATCCGCCGCTTAAGGGCGGTGTCAAAGCCGTCCTCGTGGCGTTGGATCCGAGCACCATCGACGGTCGGTGCTGCCCCCCGAAGCGCATCGTGCTGCCTCGACTGGCGATAGGTTGCGCGTACGGCGCGCGTAAAGGTTGGTCTCCAACAACCTCCATCTTTCGCAGTTCCTCGCAGTCGGCAACCGACGAATTTGCAGCGCTTTTCCAGTTTCCTGTAGCTCGCGGCGCCTGGTTCGGCTGGACTTTTAATCCCAAGGTCGCATCGAGGCCCCTGCCGGAACTGGGCATCATCCGAGCCACCAAAACGATGGCCGCTAAACGTGTTGTGGTCGCGTGAGTGGCCCCGGTCGGGGTGATACACGGTCAGGGGTAGCACCGATTGCGGTGGACGGGTCGTGGGGGATCCTGTCCGCGACGACGACAGCACTTGGGGTGCCACTTGCTCGGAGGCGCCCGTGCGCGCTAGATCTGTTTCGAGGTGAGGACAGACGACGGTGGCGCTGACGCGACTGCTCGATTCGCGCCGACACAGCGGTGGACTTCTCCCGGCAGCCATCGGCGTGCTTGTGGCCGGCCTGGTGGCTGGCTTTGTGCTGCTGGGAGTGGGCACAGCGCGCGAACTACCGAGCGCCGTCGCTGGAACGTCCGCTCCAACGACAACCCTGCTTCGGGGGCCATTGGTGGCGGTCTCTCGACGCAGCGGCGTTCCAGTCGGCGGATTCCCACGCGTCTCGGGGGCCTCAACGAGTTCGCCCAACGCGTCGGTCGTCCACAGCGTTGTGAGCGACGGACGTGGCGGCTGGTATGTCGGTGGCGACTTCGTGTCGGTCGGGGGCGCGTCGTGTGCGAATCTGGCGCACATCACGCGTGACCGCAAGGTCGACCGAGGCTGGTGTCCGCGTCCCAACGGGCCGGTTCGGGCACTCGTCCGCGTTGGTGAGACGCTGTTCGTCGCCGGAGAGAATCTGACACGGATCGCCGGAGCAGCTCGCAATGCTCTCGCTGCCTTCGATGTCACGCGGGGACGCCTCACTGGCTGGAACCCCTCGGTTCACGGGGCGGTGTACGACATGGCGGCCGACCCGAACGGCACGACGATCTACTTCGCCGGACTGTTCGACAGGGTGGCCGGCGTGAGGCGCTCGAACTTCGCAGCCGTTGACGGGCGATCCGGTCATCCAACCGGGTTCGCGCCCAATCCGGACGCAACCATGCACGGCGACAGCGTCAGTGCGTTCGCAGTCACGTCGGCACACGTCTATACCTGGGGGTACTACGGACACATAGGCGGGAAACCGGCGCCCAAGAGCACGGCGCAACTCGACTCCCATTCAGGGAGACTCCTCTCCGGGAGTCCCGCTACCGGCGGCGGGCCATACTCGACCGCTGTGGTAGGCAAGCGCGTCTTTCTCGGCGGCGTCATCACGCAGCTCGGCGGAGCCCACCGCGACGACCTCGCCTCCTTTTACGATCGGAGCGCCGCCGTCGACGCCTGGGCACCGACGACCGGCCCTCAGGAGGTCGTTGAGTCCCTCGCGCCTATCGGGTCACTTGTCCTCACCGCCCTCGCCCACGATCACTGGAGCAATGGGCAGCGCCTGATCGTTGGCTACGACGCGTCAAGAGGTAAGCGCGTCTGGCAAGCACACATCACTCTCGACGATGGGGTTGAGTCGATCGCAGCCTCGCCCGACCTCGTCGTGGTTGGAGGCTACTTCGCACTGTCCAGACCAGGCTAATCGCTCCTGAAGAGAGCGGCCTCCAGGCGCCTTCCCTCGGACGAGCTGAGTAACTAAACAGGACCATCGTTCGGGCCGACCGGGTCAACGCCAGGTGAACAACCCGTTCGTACGACGGCGGGGACCACTCGTACACTGAGCGGCATGGCGACGACGAGGACACCGACGCTCGGGCCCGCAGCGCGGCCGGTCGCCGTGCCCGCCGACCTGGGTGACGGCTCTGCGGCGAAGGCGGACGGCCGAGTCCAGCTCCCACTGCACGTTCGCTGGAGCGGACCGCCGGTCACATACGACCTCGACGGTCGCGCCGATCGTGCCCGCGTCTACGAGCAGGTGCTTCGTGAGGGCACGGAGGATGACGTCCGCTTCTACGTCAACGGAGTTCACCTGCTCGAGCTCTGGGATGAGCTGGTCCTGCCGCCTTCGGTTCGAGAGGCCTGGTCGCCCTGGATCGAGGACCACCGCCGCGCCAGGTAGGTGCTCACTCCGCTACAGGAGCAGGTCGCTTCGATCATCGCCAGCCTCGTCGAGGCGGAGAACTTCGCGCTCGCCGGCGGCGCGGCGCTGATCGCGCGCGGCGATGTTCAACGACAGACGCGCGACCTCGACTTCTTCGGACTGACGCCGGATGCCGTCGACCGACTCGTACCGGCGGTCGAGCGCGCGCTGCAGGAGGCGGGGCTCGTCGTGCACCACGTCCAGGAGAGCTCCGGCTTCGCGCGGCTGATCGTCGAGAGCCGCGACGACAGCACGGAGCTCGACCTCGGCGCCGACGCCCGGCTCTTCCCGGCCGAGCCCGCCCGGCCCGCGCCGATGCTCAGCGGCATGGAGCTCGCGGTTGACAAGGTGCTCGCGATTTTCGGACGGGCCGAGGCCCGGGACTTCGTCAACTCGCCGCGGTCGAGGCTCACGAAGGCCTCGGTCGACTCTTCGAGCTGGCCTCGCAGAAGGCATCGAGGCTTCACGCCGGAGATGTTCGCCGAGATGGCCGGACGGTTCTCCCGACTTCGTCGAGACGAGTTCGGCCTCGACTCGGCGCAATACGAGCAGCTCGAGCGCACGGTCCTCGAGTGGCAAGAACGGGCACGACACCAGTGAGCCGCACCACCTCGTCGCCGGTCAAGATCATCGTCGACGTCCACGAGCGGCAGAGCGGGATCGCCGAGACTCTGCGCGAGCTCGGGGCCGAGGTCGAGATCGCCGCGCTTCCCGCCGGCGACTACGCAGTCGGCGCGGACACCCTCGTGGAACGCAAGCGCGTCCTCGATCTCCACGCGGCCGTGCTCAAGGGCCGCCTCTGGCCGCAGCTCGGCAAGCTGCGCGCGGCCTGCGCCTTCCCGTACCTGCTCGTGGAAGGGACTGACATCGACCGCGGCCCCCTCCACCACAACGCCGTCCGCGGCGCGTGCCTCGCCGTGATCGACCAGGGGATCGCGCTCCTGCGAAGCGGCTACCAGCGCGACTCCGCACTGTGGATCCACCGCCTCGCTGTTCGCTGCCAGCAGGTCGAGCCGGCGGCGGATCGCCCCGCCTACGCACAGCGGCCTCGACCGAAGCCGGGAGACGAGACAGCCGAGGCGTTGCTGGCCGCCGTCCCCGGCATCTCGACCACCTCGGCCCGGGCGTTGCTCGAGCGGTTCGGGAGCGTGGCCGGCGTCGTCGCCGCCGATCCGGCCGAGTGGCTCAGTGTTCCCGGCATCGGTCCCGAGCGCGCCCGCGCCCTGCAAGAGACATTCACGCTACGTCGCGGCGCGTCCGCCGACCGCGAGCTCCTGACGTTGTCTTGATGGACACCGAGCAGAGTCAATCTCGGGTCAACATGCGGCCTCGAACACCGCCGACGGCATGCGAGCCCATTCCGCCCAGTGAAGCGCCATCCCGTAGCGGCGCGAGACCTCCGAGGCCGAAGGCATCCCCTTTTAACTCCCAAGGTCGCAGGTTCGATTCCTGCCCGGCCCATAGAAGTACCTGCAAATCGCGGCGTCTGCGGCCGACCGGATCCAGCGGTCGCAACGGGATTTCGCCGGCGGTAGGTTGGCGGCGGTGGCGATTCTCGGGATCGACGTCGGCGGCACGTTCACGGACGCCGTCCTGCTCGACGAGCGGGGGATCCGCACTGCCAAGGTGCCGTCGCGGCCCGGCGCGCAGGAGCTCTCGGTGATCGAAGCTGCGGCCGCCGTCGGCGCAGCGGGCGTCGAGCGCTTCCGACACGGGACGACGATCGCGACGAACGCGCTGCTCGAGCGCACGGGTGCCCGCACCGCGTTCGTGGCGACGGAGGGGTTCGAGCACCTGCTGCACCTGCGGCGCCAGGACCGCGCGCACCTGTACCGGCCCGAGGCGCACCACCCCGACCCGCTCGTCCCGCTCGAGCGGTGCGTCGGCGTGCGCGAGCGGGTCGGGCCCGACGGCGTGCTCGTCCCGCTCGACCTGTCGACGCTGCCGGAGCTCGACGCCGAGGCCGTCGCGGTCTGCCTGCTCTTCTCGTTCCGCGACCCCGCGCACGAGCGTGCGGTCGCCGACGAGCTACGCCGACGGATGCCGCACGCCCACGTCGTCGCGTCGCACGAGATCGCGCCCGAGTTCCGCGAGTACGAGCGAGCCTCGACGACGGCAGCCGACGCGTACCTCGGCCCGTCGCTCAAGCGCTACCTCGACGCGCTCCTGACGCGCTGCGCCGAGGCGGGGCTGCCCCCGCCGCTGATCATGCGCTCGTCGGGCGGCGTCGCAACGGGGGCGGAGGCCTCCGCGCACGCGGCGCTCTGTCTCGTCTCCGGGCCGGCAGGCGGCGCAGTCGGCGCGGCCCGGGTCGCGGCGCTCGCGGGCGTCGAGAACGCGATCGCGTTCGACATGGGCGGCACCTCGACCGACGTCTGCCCGATCGTCGGAGGCAAGGTCGAGCGGGCGCACGAGCGGACCGTCGGCGGCTTCACGATCCGGCTGCCGATGGTCGACGTGCACACGGTCGGCGCGGGCGGCGGGTCGATCGCGCGGCTCGACGCCGGCGGCGCGCTGCGCGTCGGCCCGAAGAGCGCGGGCGCGATCCCGGGACCGGCGTGCTACGGCCACGGCGGGGCGCTGCCGACGGTGACAGACGCGAACCTGCTGCTCGGCCGGCTGCCGGAGGAGCTCGCGAGCGGTCTGCGGCTCGACCGCGCGGCGGCCGAGCGCGCGATGACGGGGATCGACCCGGCCGCGGTGATCGAGGTCGTGAACGCGGAGATGCTGCGCGCCGTGCGCGTCGTCTCGGTCGAGCGCGGGCACGACCCGAAGGACTTCGCGCTCGTCGCCTTCGGCGGCGCCGGCCCGCTGCACGCGTGCGCGGTCGCGGACGAGCTCGGCTGCCGCAAGGTCCTCGTCCCGGAAGCGGCAGGCGTGCTCTCGGCGCTCGGCATGATCGCGAGCGACGAGCGGCGCGACCACGTGCGCGCCGAGGTCCGACCGCTCGACGAAGTGCGCGACCTGCCGGTCGAGGGCGAGGCGGACGTGCGCTACCGCGGCCAGTCGTTCGAGCTGACGATCCCGCTCGACGGCGACCTCGAGGAGCGTTTCCACGCGGCCCACGAGCAGCGGTACGGCTACGCCGACCGCGACCGGCCGCTGGAGGTCGTCGCCGTGCGGACGGCAGACGTCGTCGCGGGGCCGCCGCTGGAGCTGCACGCGGGCGAGCGCCGCGAGGCCGAGGGCCCGGCGATGCTCGAGCTGCCCGGCGCGACGTGCTGGGTCGCCGAGGGCTGGGCGGGCGCGACCGACGCGCACGGGACGCTGGTACTGGAGCGGTCGTGACGCCGATCCCGGTCGAACTGCAGGTGATCGGCGCGGCGCTCCACACGGTCGCCGACGAGATGGGCGCCACGCTGATCCGTGCCGCGTTCTCGCCGAACATCAAGGAACGCCGCGACTGCTCGACGGCGCTGTTCGACGAGCGTGGCCGGATGGTCGTTCAGGCCGAGCACATCCCCGTCCACCTGGGCGCGATGCCGGAGGCTGTCGCGGCGGTGACGGCGCACGATCCCGCACCCGGCGAGGTGTGGGTGCTGAACGACCCGTACTCGGGCGGCACGCACCTCCCGGACGTCACGATGGTCTCGCGGACCGCGCTCGGCTTCGCGGTCAGCCGGGCGCACCACGCCGACGTCGGAGGGATGGAGCCGGCAAGCCTGCCGGCGCTCTCGCGCGACCTCTACCAGGAGGGCCTGATCGTGCCGCCCGTCAGGCTGGAGGACTCGACGATGCGCCTGCTGCTCGCGAACATGCGGAACCCCGACGAGCGGGCCGCCGACCTGAAGGCGCAGATCGCGGCGCACCGGCTTGCGGAGCGGCGGATCGAGGAGTTGTGCGAGCGACGCGGCCGCGACCGCGTACGCGCGGCGAGCGACGCCCTCCTCGACTACTCCGAGCGGATGGTGCGCGCCGCGATCCGAGAGCTTCCCGACGGCCGCTACGAAGCCGAGGACGTGCTCGAGCCGGTCGAGGGCGAGCTCGTGGTCCGTGCGGCGGTCACGATCGCGGGCGACGAGATCGAGATCGACTTCGCCGGCACCTCGCCGCAGAGCCCGGGCAACCTCAACTGCCCGCTCGCCGTCGCGCGCTCGGCGTCGTACTACGTCGTCCGCTGCCTGACCGCGCCCGACCTGGCGGCATCGGGCGGTGCCTTCGCGCCCGTCCGCGTCCGCGCGCCCGCGGGCTGCCTCGTCAACGCACGGCCCCCGCATGCGGTCGTGGCCGGCAACACCGAGACGTCGAGTCGCATCGTCGACGTTCTCTTCCGCGCCTTCGGGCAGGCCGTACCGGTGCCCGCGCAGGGCCAGGGCACGATGAACAACGCGACCTTCGGCGGCGCCGAGTTCACCTACTACGAGACCACCGGCGGCGGGCAGGGCGCCTCCCCGGGCGCCGACGGGCCGAGCGCCGTGCACGTCGCGATGTCGAACACGCTCAACACTCCCGTCGAGGCGCTCGAGCTCGCCTACCCGCTGCGCGTCGAGCGCTACGCGCTCAGGCTCGGCTCCGGGGGCGCCGGCCGACACCGCGGCGGCGACGGCGTCGTGCGCGAGACGCGCGTGCTCGCGGACTGCCGCCTCTCCGTCCTCGCCGAGCGGCGACGGCATGCACCGCAGGGCGAGCGCGGCGGCCGGCCCGGCGCGCCAGGACGGACGCTCGTGAACGGGGAGGAGCAGCCGTCGAAGCTGACGCGGCAGCTCCGGGCAGGCGACGTCGTCCGGATCGAGACGCCGGGCGGCGGCGGCTTCGGCGCCCCCGAGCGCTGACGGACACGACGGCGCGAGGTGTCACGCCGGCGGCCTGCGCATGGTCGAGGTCGCCGCGACGGTCGCCGCGTCGGGGCCGGCCGGGTCGAACTGGGCTCGCCGAGCTCAGTGGTGCGCGGCTGCGACGCGCTCGCTGTCGACTTCGATCGGGCGCAGCCACGGAAGCGCGACGCTGAGTCGGGGAAGCGCCTCTTCGACGGCGGCCTCGCCTGCGGCGATGAAGCGGCGTCCTTCTCCGAAGTGACGCAACTTGCCGGCGGGAAGCGCGCCGAACTCGGGTGTGACGAGAATCGTCGGCACGGAGCTCTCGACGGCGATCCGCGTCTGCAGCAGCTCGATCGAGCGCATGATCGCCGCGACGGCCGACGGGATCGGGCCGTCGGTCTCCTCCGACACTTCGTGGGCCTGAATCCCTCCGGGATGCACCAGCCTCACGCCGATGACGACGTCCGCACCGAGGCTCGCGGCCACGTCCGCCGGAACGGGATTCACGACGCCGCCGTCGACGAGCGTCCGGTTGCCGATCCGCACCGCAGGAAAGACGCCGGGGACGGCTGCGCTCGCGAAGACCGCCGCGATGCTTCGCCCCCGCTTCAGTACGACCTCGTCCTGTGTGTCGACGTCGGTCGCGACGAAGGCGACCGGGATCGAGAACTCCTCGAGCAGCGGATCTCCCAGCACCTTGCGCGTGTACCGGCGCATCGCCTGCGTGGAGAGCAACGACTTCCGAGAGACGACCGGTCTGAACATTCGAGCACCGAGCGCGTCGAGGAAGTCGCCCGCTTGATCGGCGTCCCCGCATTGGGCGTAGACGCCCGCAACCGTCGCGCCGATGCTCGTTCCCGCCAGGCAGTCGACGGGAATGCCGTGACGCTCGAGCGCCCGCAGCGCCCCGACGTGGGCGTAACCGCGGATGCTGCCGGCGCCCAGCGCGACGCCGACCTTGAGGTTCGCGAGCTCCCGCGCGAGCCTGCCGATCGCGGCGCCCGCCCCATCGGTCGCCGGGAGCAGCCCCCGCTCGAGTGAGGCGATGTCCTCTGCGCTGAGGGCCGGGATGCGGAGCGTCTGTTCGGGGCCCCCGACTCGAGGCTTGAACGTGACACCGCCGTCGGAATCGAGGCGCACCATGCGATCACCCGCCGGCCGGCGAGGCAAGTCGCACCGAACGTGCAGCACCACGTGCTCGTACGTCCGTGCAAGCTGATCGAGCGTCGTCTCGAGCTCCTCCACGCTGAAGTGACTCTCGAGCTCGGTGACGATCGATTCGGCGCCGGCCACGCGGCCGGCGTGATACGGCGGATCGGGTCCCGCTGTCGGCTCGAGCATCTCCGGATGCCGCAGGCCGAGAGCGACCTCCAGCGTGGGGCTCCGCGTGTGCCAGGCCACGCTCGCGGCGACGGCGAGCCCTAGCAACTCGGGCGCGCCGGCGTCTTCCAGGACGATCACGCGACCCGGCCGCTCCTGGAGCGAGAGCCGCGTCACCCGCGCGAGGCGGGCCGAGAGCGTCCCGATCACGTTGCGCTGGAGCTCGGGGAATCTGTCCAGCAGCGCCTCGAGCTCCGGCCCCTGCAGCACGAGTAGCTCGACGTCCTCCGCGGCACGTACCGTCGCCGAAGCCGGGCTCTTCGTCAGCAGCGACATCTCGCCGTTCGCCTCGCCGGGCTGGACCGTGCCGACGACGTGCTCGATGCCCTTGCGGTCGACGAGGACGACGTGCGCGCTGCCTTCGCGCAACACGTACATCTCTTCCCCGTAGTCGCCCTCCGCGATGATGATCGCGCCTGCCGGAAACTGCCGCCACTCGAGCCCCGCGAGCGCCGCCTCGAGGGCTTCCGGCGCGACGCCGTCGAAGAACGCCGGCGGAGATTGCATCGGTCAACACTAGGACAACCCGACCGTGCCAACAAGACCCCGGCAGCACGGCAGTTCGTCGCAGGCGACAGACGCGGCATTGCAGCGCTTTTCAGTCGGCTGTAGTCCGCTTCGCCTCGCTCGGCCGGGCTCTCGATCCCGGGGTCGCAGGTTCGATCGCTGCCCGGGCCCGCAAGCCCCTTCGGGGGAGAACCTGGCGAGCTGGCTTCGACGGAGCTTTCCCAGGATCGGCGCCCCGGCGAGGCGGTCACCAGGCGATCAGGAGCGGCTTCGACGGGATCCCGACGTTGCCCGCGTCGTCGACGGCGGAGACGGTCCAGGTCGCGCGGGCGCGACGCGCCTGCACCGACATGGAGCTGCCGCGAACGAGGCCGGCGAAGGGCCGGCCGTTGCGCCGGACGCGGTATCCGGCGAGGTCGCCGCTCGCGACCGGCGTCCAGCGGACGACGACGCGTCCGCCACGGCGGTCGGCGCCCAGCCCCGTGACCATGGGCGGAGGCGTCGTGTCTGCGGCGAGCTCGCCGCGGTCGTCGACGAGTCCCCGTCCGACGAGCACGCGGAGGATGCGGGGCTCGCCGAGGAGGCCGTCGGCGTCGACAGCCCTGACGGCGTAGACGATCGTCGCGCCGGCGACGGCGGTGTCGCTCGTGCGCAGCCCGGCGGTCTCGGTCAGCAGCCGACCGTCGCGGTAGACGCGATAGAGGGTGCCGGCCCGCGCGGCGACAGGCGTCCAGGTCAGCGTGACGCGCGTTCCGACGCTCGTCGCGTACGCCTCGCGCAGGGCCGGCCCCGCGGTCGCGCGAGCCGTCCCGAGCCGGTCGAGGAAGGCCGAGTCGCGCACGTTCCACCACCCGGCCGGCGCCGCCTTCGTCCAGTAGTAGTCGTCGTGACCGGAGTCGAGCTCGACCCCTGCGAGGGTCGTGTCGGCGCCGAGCGCGAAGTAGAGGATGTCCCGCGCGCCGTCGCAGGCGTGTGCCCGGTCGGCGACGCAGAAGTGCGTCCGCGGCAGCGCCGCGAGGTTGTGCAGGAGCTCGTGCGCGGCGGTCACGGCCGCCTGGCCGCCGCGGCCCAGGTCGTCGCCGCAGGCCGAGCTCAGGTAGACGACGGAGATCGCGCTTCCGCGCGCCGGGCCGAGCGGCGAGGTTCCGCAGACGCCCCGGCGCTGGACGGGGCCGTCGTAGAAGACCACGTACTTCTTCTCGGGCCGGTCGAGCGAGAGCGGCGGCTGCTCGAGGTCGGCGACGATGCGCGCGAACCCTTCTCTCGCGTCTGCGTAGTAGGCGCCGTCTTGCGGGAGCCGGAGGTCGGTGAGGTCGAGGCGACCGAGCAGCGAGTCGCAGTCGAGCCCGAGGTAGTCGAGCCGCGGCGCGCGCAGCGTGTCCTGGCCGCGCCACCAGGCCACGATCGCGGCCATGTCGGTGACGATCGGCAGAGCCCGCTCGGCGCTGCGGTCCGGCTCGTCGGCCGGCACCGCGTAGACGACGTGCACCATGAACGCCGAGACGGCGTCCGGCTGGTCGACGCCGGTGGTGGTGCCGCACCAGTGAGGCGGGGCGGCGCGGTCGGCCGGGCCGGCCGGCGGCGCCGCCACCATGACGAGGCCGAGCCCGGCGAGCGCCGCGGCGAGCCGCGCGACGTGTGAGAGCGAGAGACGCATTCCGGCACCTTTCGACGATCGTGGAGGGGCGGCCGGGCCTGCCGGCCGCCCCTGGCGGCGGATCAGCCGACGCGGTAGGTGGCGATCCGCGTGGCGGCCTGGCTGCCGACCTTGATCGTCACCTTCACCTTCAGCTGCCTGCCCTTCGCGGTCTTCGGCACGACGAAGGACAGACGCGCCTTGCCGTCCGCGAACCGCTCGGTGTGGCCCACGACCCGGCCGTCCACCGACGGGTCGCAGATCATCGTCCCCTTGACGAGTGGAGCGCCGCTGTCGCTGCGGGTGACGGGGAAGACGACCGTCATCCGCTTGCCGGCGACCGGCTTCGCCGGCGTCGCCGACGGGGCGCGGATCACCGGCTTGACCTGCGCCGCGGGCTTGGCCGGCGCCGGACGGCGGCGGCGGCGGCGACGACAGATCGTAGGTCCAGGTGCCGTCGTCGGGCGCGGCGTCCTCGCCGGCCAGGTTGTCGCTCGCGTCGAAGAGCGCCGACCAGACGACGAAGGCGAACCCGGTCGAGCCGGCGATGTCCGACTTGTTGAACGTCCAGGTCATCGTGTCGCCGCTGCGGCTGAAGCCGAGCGTCGCCGTCTGCGCGACGAGGACGAACTCGCTGCCGTTCCAGCGGAGGACGGCCCAGCCGGAGCCCTCGGCGTCGTTCGTCGGCGGCGAGGATGACCTCGGTCCCGCCCTAGCTCGGTGCTCCCGTGAGCGGGTTCTTGTCCGTGTTCAGGTAGACGAACACCGCCCTGTAGCCGTCGGGGACGGCGCTGTAGCCGGCGGCCGTGACGGTCAGCGTGATCGTGCCGCCGACGGGCTCGTCGCCGACGACGACGCTCGTGATGTCGGCGGCCGCGCCCTGCACGTCGCCGAGTCGGGTCGGTGAAGGTCGCGCCGCCCGCGGCCGCCGACGCGCCGGACGTGGATGCGGCGCCGATCGCGAGCAGCGACGCGGCAGCCGCGACCGCCAGCGCGCGAAGGATCGATGTCTTCATCGGGCACCTCCCATGGTTCGTGTGGCCTTGGGCGGCTCGGCGGCCGTGCCGGCTGATCCGAACCGCGGCACCAGCGTCGCTCGCCCCGCTCACGTGCCGCTCACGTGGAAGACGCGGGCCGCGACGCGTTCGCCCGCGACGGCGACCGGAGTGGCGCCGGTGGACGTTGGGCGGCGCTTAGCGCCCGGTGAGCGGCTCGTTACGGGCCGCGGCGAGCGTGGCGGCGTCATCGAAAAGCCGCTCAGGAAGGAGCTCCGATGCGTCGCCTCTCGTTCACCTGGCTCGTCGTCCGCGTCTCGCTGGCGACGACGGTCGTGGCGGTCGCGGGCGCGATCCTGCCGCTCGTCGCCTTCGCCGCGCACGGCGACCCCGGCGGGATCTAGCCGCCGCCCACCGCAGCCGCGGCCGTCCGCAGACGGGCGGCCGCGGTGCGGTTGTGCTTCTCCTCGTAGAGGGCGAGCGCCTGCGCTACGACCGCCGCCGCGTCGTCGTGTCTTCCCATGGACGAGAGCACCTCGGCCAGCGCCTCCAGCACCTCGGCGCGCAGGTTGAGCGCGTCGGTCGACTCCGCGAGGACGACCGTCTCGCGCGCGAGAGCCTCCGCCGCCTGGGCGGCGCCTGCACGCGCCAGGAGCCGTGCGCCGACCATGCGCAGCGCCAGCTGGGAGCCGAGGTCATCCGCAGGGCTGTGCGACGAAGCCTCGTCGCTCCAGGCCCGCGCGCCGCGCTCGTCGTCGAGGCTCAGCAGCACTCCGGCGAGGACCGCCGCCTGCTCGCCGAAGTGGCTCCAGTTCGAGAGCGCCCGCAGCTGCTCGCAGCTCTCGAGCAGGATCGCGCGCGCCTGCCCGAGCTCGCCGGCCCAGCGGGCGACGTCGGCCTCGATCGGCGCGCAGCTACGCGCGATCGCCGTCGGACGGCCGAGATCGACGTAGATCGACCTCGCGGCCGCCAGTCGCTCCCGCGCGGCGTCGCCCTGCCCGAGCATGGCCTCGAGACCGCCGAGGTGCACGAGCACGGCCGCCCGCCCCGCGAGGTCGTCGGCCTGCCCGAGCAGGTGGTGGCAGCGCGCCACTCCCTCGCCTGCCGGGAGCGGGCCGAAGTAGGCGGCGGCGACGATCTGAGCGACGCACGTGGACGTCGGCAGCCCGGCGTTTCGGTAGTGCGGCAGCGCGCGCGTCGCGCACTCGTACCAGCGTTCGTTCCGGAGGCGGATGCCGCCCTCGATCCAGCCGATCAGCATCCAGGCGCGGCCGAGGGCGTGCTCGTCGCGGACGGCCTCGAAGACGGGTACCGCCGCCGACGCGAGCTCCACCACGCGCTCGGCGCCGCCGCTGCCCGAGTCGAGCAGCGTCGATGCGGCGAGCTCCATCCGCGCGCGCAGCTCGATGCGAGCGTCGCCGACCCGGGTGGCGAGGTCGGCGGCCTCGGCGAGCACCGTCCGGGCCTCGCTGCCCCGACCGGCGGTGTCGAGGGCGATCCCGAGCTCGCAGAGCAGTCCTCGCCGGAGCTCGTCCTCGCCGTCGAGGAGCGCTTCTGCCCGTCGCAGCAGGTCGGTCGTGCGGTCGACGTAGCTGAGGCGCCACGCCGCCGTGCCGGCGGCCGCCAGGCGTCGGCCCGCGTCCTCGGCCAAGCCGCGCGCGTGCCGGTCCCGGTCGGGTCGCAGCTCTGCGGCGCGCTCCAGGTGAAAGCCGATCAGGTCGTCGGCCGCGCCACGGTCGGCGAGCCGATCGGCGAGCCGCTCGTGCAGACGCGAACGCTCCTGCCTCGGCGCGAGCGCGTACGCGGCTTGCTGGATCGTCGCGTGGCGGAACCGGAACCGCTGCTCGAACGGCATCGCCGCGGCCGCCGGCTCGACGAGCCCGCGCCGCATGAGCGCGTCCAGCGCGCGCCGCGGCGAGCCGCTCTCTCCGAGCTCGGCGAGGAGCGACGCGTCGAACTCGCGACCGATCACCGCCGCCTGCTCGATCGTCCGACGCTCGCCGGGCGAGAGCCGGCCGAGTCGAGCGCCGAGGAGCAGGTCGAGCGTCAACGGCAGCCCTTCGCCTCCCTCGTCCTCGTGGGCGACCAGCTGCTCGATGAAGAGCGGGTTCCCCTCGGCGGCGGCGAGCACCTGGTCGACGCGCTCGGGCCGCACCCCGAGATCGAGCGCGAGTGAGCGTGAGTCCGCGGGCGAGAGCGGGGCGAGCTCGATCCGGAGGGCCCCGGCGAGGAGGTCGGGCCGGCGCTCGAGCAGATCGTCCCGCGCGAGGCAGAGGATCCTCGTACGGGCGCTGCCGTCGGCGGCCAGCTGCTCGAGCGCCTCGAGGACGAGCGGATCGGCCCACTGCAGGTCGTCGACGACGACGAGCACGCCGCGCGCGGCTCGGCGGCACAGCCGCCGGAAGGCGAGCGAGAGCTCCGTGGCGTGCGTCTCGCGGAGGGCGTCCGGCTCCCCGAGAGCGGACGCGATCTCGTGCAGCGGGGCGAGCGGGTCCGCGCCGTAGGCCGCGCAGCGGCCGAGCGCGGTGGCGCGGCCCCGAGCTGCCTCGCGGGCCAGGCGCGATTTGCCGATTCCGGCCGGCCCGTGCACGAGCGCGAGCCTGGCACGGCGCAGGCGGGCGACCTCCTGCCTCCGGCCGACGAAGGGGAGCTCGTGCGCGTCCCGGACGGCCGCCGGTCTGCTGCGCGGCTCGTCGGCAGACGTCGCCTCGGCGGACCGCCGTGCCCGTGCGACCACCGGCCCCGAGGGCGGGCCCGCCCCGAGCAGCACCTCGCCGCTCGCGAGACCCACACGCGCTCCGAGCGCCTCGCGCACGTCCGCGGCCGCCGCGGCCGCGCGTCCGGCCTGATCCTCCTGCACGAACACGAGCAGGAACGGGTCGGGCAACTCGGCGCCGTAGCCGGCGACGATCCGGGCGACTGCGTCCGCCGCCCGGCGCGTACGGCGAACGTACTCCTCCGCGTCGAGCTCGAGCGAGACGTCCGGCTCGACGGCGACGACGGTGGCGAGGCGCCGCGTCGCCGACGGCGCGAGGCCGGCCGGCGGCAGCCCGGCGAGCGCGGCGTCCTGCCGCAGGATCGCCCCCTGGAGCTCGCGCAGCTGCTCGCCGGGGTCGAGCCCGAGCCGGTCGAGCAGGAGCTCGCGGCCGCGCCGGAAGACCTCGAGCGCGTCCGCCTGCCGCCCGGTGCGGTAGAGGGCGAGCATCAGCTGCCCCCGCCGCCGCTCCCGCAGCGGCTCGGCCTCGACCAGAGCCTCCAGCTCGCCCACGAGCTCGACCGCGTGCCCGAGCCCGAGCTCGGCCTCCACCCGCTCCTCCTCGGCCTCCAGGCGCAGCTCCTCGAGCCGTGCGATCTCGACCTGGGCGAAACGTCTCGTAGGCGACGTCGGCCAGGGCCGGCCCGCGCCAGAGGGCGAGCGCCTCGGTCGCGCAGGCCGATGCACGAGAGGGCTCCTCCGCGACCGCGTCGCGCGCCTCCTCGAGCAGCCGCTCGAACCGCACGCTGTCGATCGCGAGCGGGTCGACGTCGAGCACGTAGCCGGCCGGCCGCGCAACGAGCGCCGCCGAACCGCCGAGCACGCCGCGGAGCTTGGAGACGTGCGTCTCGATCGCGTGCCGGGCGCCGGCCGGGGCCCCGCGCGGCCAGAGGTCGTCGATCAGCCGCTCGACGGACACGGCCTCGCCCTGGTTGAGAAGCAGATCCACGAGCAGCGCGCGCAGTTTCGCGCCGCGCAGCGGCACCGACTCACCGCCCCGTCGGAACTCGAGGGAGCCGAGCAAGCGGAACTCGATGTACATGGTCACTCTCACCTTCGCACGCCGCCGCCGCCACGGCATCCCGGGAAGAACGCAGCGTCCCCTCCGGTGCGGGAGGGCGACGTGAGCGTCGCGTGAGCGGCGAGGACGACATTCGACGCAGACAGAGGGAACGAAGGAGGTCGCCATGAGCGTCTACGACAACGAGTTGCGCCGGCTCCTGTGCGACGAGCACATCCAGCAGCTCGAACGCTCCGCTCGGCGGCTCGAGCGGGAGCCGCGCGTGCGGCAGAGACGGTTCGCACCGGATCGCGTGTCCAGGACGCACCCTCGCCGGATCGCGCGCCGGCTCCATCCCAGCCACTGACCGGAGGCACGCGCGACCGAGAAGTCGGATCATGTGCCGGTGCCGCCGAGCCGACAACGCAGAACGGTGCCGCACTCAGCCAGGTCGACCGGCCGCAGGCGCGCACCGCCGTCGACCGGGGCGACCGGGACGGACGTCGCGCCCGTGCTCGTGTTCGGGATCTCGGGCGCCACCTGGTCGATCATCGACCCGATGCTGCGGGCCGGAGAGCTGCCGGTGCTGGCAGCCTCTGCGCACGCGGCGTCCGCGCGACGCTGACGTCCAGGCCGACGGGCGGAGACCACCATCCCCGCCCGCAGACGGCGTGGGCGACGATCGCCACCGGCTGCGGTCCCGAGCGGCACGGAGTGACGCGCTTCTACCACGAAGGGCCCCGACCTGCGGGAGCGGCCGATCTGGGCCCTCTACGCGGAGCGAGACCTCCGGGTCGGCGTGTTCGGCTGGCCGGGGACGTGGCCGCCGCCGGCCGTCGACGGGTTCGTCGTCCCCTCGCACCTGGCGAGGGACACACGGACGTGGCCTCCCGAGCTGGCCTGGATCAGGGGGATCGAGCAGCGCTACCAGGCCGGAGAGCGCGGGACGAGGAGCAGCGCCCGGATTGCGCGAACGACGCGCGAGGCGGCCTCCTTCCTCCGCACCGCCGAGGCGCCGCTGCGAAGCTCGGCCCGGGTCGCCGCGACGGCGGTCGCCGCTGCGCGGGCGCCGGCGGAGCAGCGGGCGCTCCTGCTCCGGTACGCGCGGCTCGACGTGACGACCACGCTCTTCGCAGGGCTCCTCCGGCGCCACCGACCGCACCTCGCCGCCTATGTCACCTTCCTCGTCGACTTCGCGTCCCATCGCTACTGGCACTACATGGACGGCGTCGACGCCTCGCCGCCTCCCCGCCTGCGCGGCGCGGTACGCGAGGCGTACGCACGGACGGACGCGGCACTCGGCCGGCTGCTCGGCCCGCTGCCGCCGGACGCCACCGTCTTCGTCCTCTCCGAGCACGGAATGGCGCCGGAGCCGCACTCCGCAGAGCTCGGGGACACGCGCTATCTCCTCGACGGCCGCGCGATCGCGGCGCTGGCGTCCCTGCCGCCCGACACGCTCGTCTGCCCGATCGCCAGATGGATCTCCTATCGCTCCCCGAGCGACCACGTCGACAAGGACGTCGCGCGGCTGCTCGAGAGCATCGTGATCGTCGAGACGGGCCTCCCGCTCCTCGCCGTGCATCGAAACGGGGACGCCGAGGTGGTCGTGCGGCTGTCGCTGCCGCCCGAGGTGCCGCGCTATCGGGCGGGCGGCCTCGATCGGCTGACCGTGGCCTGCCGCGATCGCCGGGTCGGCTTCCTCGACGTCACGCATCCCGCAGGCCGCGTCAGATCGGCCATGCACGACCAGGACGCGGTGCTCGTCGCGGCCGGCCCGCGCATCCGGCGAGGCGGCGACGCGGGCGTGGGCTCGCTCGAGGACGTGCTGCCGACGGTGCTCGGAGCCGCCGGGCTGACGCCGCCCGAGGCGCTGGACGGCCGCGCCCTCGAGCACGTTCTCGCCGACTGAGGGGCGCTGCCGGACGTCCGCAGCGACGTGCTGCACTCGCGGCTCATGCCCGGTATCCGTATGCCTCGGCCTTGGCGCGCACGCGCGCCGCGAGGGAGGGATCGAGCCGCTCGAGCGTCGACCACGACACCTCCGGCCCCTCCCGCGGTCGCGCGACCGCGTGCGCGACCGTTTCGATCCGGCGCAGACGAAGCCGTGCCGAGATCTCGTCGTAGTAGTGGAAGGCGCGTCCGTAACGGCGGGTGTTGGTGTCGGCGGGAAGGCGCTCGAGCGTGCTCCGGTCGGCGGTGACGTCGAGCCGTTCGCAGAGCTCGTCGAACACCGCGACGATGTCCTCGATCCGATAGCGCCACGTTGCGATGCGCTCGGCGTGCTCGTTCCACTCCAGCCAGTACCTGGCGCCGCGAAGCACGAGTGGCTCCGCTCCCGACGCTGACGTGTGCGCGTACACGTAGGCCCAGGAGTCGGGCTTGAAGCTCGCGACGGAGCAGATGACCTCCAGGGGATCGCGGACCTGGTGGAAGATCTCGCCGAAGCGCTCCGGCGCGACGACGGGGCACCACGGCGTCGTCGACGTGCGGACCGCGAGCGGCCAGGCGGCGATCCCGTCCCGCCCCAGCTTCTCGTGGCGGACGTCGAGCCCGAGCCGCCGGAGCAGGAGCGCGGTGAACTTCGTCCCGCTCCGGCCGCAGCCGGTGACGAGCACCTTCAGCTCCGCCGGTCCGGCACGGCTCACGCGAGCTCCGTCGGCAACGCGGGCGACCTCGACCAGCCCCGGCTCGCTCACCTAGAACGCGCGCGACCCGTGAGCGCCACGATGCCCCCCTGGCCCGGCGCGCGTCCCGCCGTTCCTTCCACCCGCTCCTGCCGCTGTGGCGTCCGTTCGCGCCTCCAGGCGATCGCGGCCCTCTTGCCATCGGGCAATGATCTCGACGGTTCCCGCTCGCGCCCGGGACCGGTGCCGGGCGGCGCGGCGGCGGCGTCAGTCGTCGCGCGGGTCGAGCGACTCGGCGACCTCGCCCGCGGAGCCGACCTTCTCGACGACGACGTGGTCGCCGCGCGCGGCGACGACCTGCTCGATCTTCCGGATGCTGTGCCCCGGAGCGAGCACGAAGCGTCTGCCGTTGGCGCGGATCCGCTCGTACTCCCGCAGCGTCAGCGAGACGTGCTGGGCGCACTGCGTCTCCGCGCACTCGCAGACGAACTCGTAGACGTGCCCGTCGTCGCCGTGGCGGTCCGCGACCGAGCGGATCTCCTCGTTGACCTCGCGGAAGAACGACTCGTTGCGGGCGAGCCGACGCTCACGGGACATCGTCACCGGCCGCAGAGTACCACCGCTTTCGACAGGTAGAAGCGAGAGATTTCTCAGCTCGTCCGCGGCGGGGCCGTCGCGCCGGCAGACGGCGTTCACGCATGGATTCTCGCCGTCGCGGACATGCTCCGAGCGGTGGCAGTGGAGCGAGAGGACGAGGGCGCGAGGCGGGTCGCGACCGGGATTCCCGGTCTCGACGAGATCCTCTGCGGCGGCCTGCTCGCGGGGCGCACCTACCTGGTCCGCGGCGGCCCGGGCGTCGGCAAGACGGCGCTCGGCCTGCACTTCCTGATCGAGGGCGTCCGCCAGGGCGAGCCGGTCGCCTTCCTCAGCCACGGGACGACCGTCGAGCTGATCGCGAGCGACGCCCGGTCGCTCGGCCTCGACGCGAGCGCGATCGAGATCCTCGACTTCACGCCCGGGCCGGACTTCTTCGCGGAGTCGCAGGCCTACGACCTCTTCTCGCCCGCCGAGGTCGAGGGAGCCGGCTTCGCCTCCGAGCTCGTCCGCCGCTTCGGCACGCTCCGGCCGACGCGCGTCTTCCTCGACGCCCTGACGCTCGTCCGCCACCTCTCGGCCGACATCGTCGACTTCCGCCGCTACGCGCAGGCGTTCCTCAGCTTCCTGACCGCCTCCGGCGCCACCGTCGTCTTCGCCTCGGGCAGCTCCGACCGCGAGGCGGACGAGGACCTGCAGTTCATGGCCGACGGCGTCGTCAACCTCGACTACAGGCGCGACGTCGGCCGCACGATCACGGTCAGCAAGCTCCGCGGCTCCGGCTTCCGGCTCGGCCGCCACTCGCTCAAGATCGACGACCACGGCCTGCACGTCTTCCCGCGGCTCCTGCCCGAGACGTTCGGGCGCGCGCCGACGGACGAGCGCGTCTCGTCGGGGATCGACGAGCTCGACTCGATCCTGCACGGCGGCATCGAGCGCGGCTCGGTCACGCTCGTGACGGGGCCGACGGGCGTCGGCAAGACGACGCTCGGCATGCAGTTCGTCAAGGAGGCGGCCGCGCGCGGCGAGCGCTCCGTCGTCTACACCTTCGAGGAGAGCCTCACCGTCCTCCGGCGGCGCTCGGAGGGGATCGGCACGCCCGTCGGCGAGATGCTCGACGACGGCACGCTCTCGGTCGTCGAGATCGAGCCGCTCCACTACACGCCCGACCAGTTCGCCGCGACCGTGCGGGAGGAGGTCGAGCGGCGGGACGCCCGCCTCGTCATGCTCGACTCGACCTCCGGGTACCGCGTCTCGATGCAGGGCGACGACCTCGTCCCGCACCTGCACGCGCTGGCGAAGTACCTGAAGAACATGGGCGTGACCGTCCTGCTGATCTACGAGGTCCCGCAGATCACCGGCGCGTTCAGGGTCACCGACACCGACGTCAGCTACCTCGCCGACAACATCGTCTTCCTCCGCTACGTCGAGATCGACGGCGAGCTGCGGCGGGTGCTCGGCGTGCTCAAGAAGCGCACCAGCGACTTCGAGAAGATGCTGCGGGAGCTCGAGATCACCCCGCGCGGCGTCGTCGTCGGCAAGCCGATCGCCGGCTTCCGCGGCCTCCTCAGCGGCGTCCCGACCCCCGCGCGGGACGCCGAGTAGCCGCCGTGCGCGCGAACGAGAGCCGGCGGCGCGCGCTCCTCCTGCTCGACCACGACAGAAACCGCGAGCTCCTCGCCGGCTGGCTCGGCCGCAGCGGCTCGATCGAGACGACGACCGACCCCGGCGAGCCGGAGCTCGACCTCGTCGTCGCCGACCTGCGGGCCTTCGTCCCGGCGCGCGCGAGGCTGCACGCCCTCCGCGAGCAGGCGGCGCCCGCCTACCTGCCGCTGCTGCTCGTCGTCCCGGAGCGGCAGGCCGGCCGGCTTCCCGCCGAGGTCTGGCGCGAGGCGGACGAGGTGCTGACGACGCCGGTGCGGCAGGGGGAGCTCGACCTGCGCCTCGAGCGGCTGCTCGGGCTGCGGGAGCGCTCGACCCGGACGGCGCGCCGGCTCGCCGAGCTCGGCCGCTCGAACTCGGACCTGGAGCAGTTCGCGTACGCCGCCGCGCACGAGCTCTCGAGCCCGCTGACGGTCGTCTCCGGCGTCATCGACACGCTCGTCGCGCGCCCGCTCGACGGCCTCGGCCCCGAGGTCGCCGAGCTCCTCGCCGTGGCCCAGCAGCAGAGCGCGCGCCTGCAGCGGCTGATCGGCGACCTGCTCGCGTACTCCCGGGTCGGGACGATCGCCGACGCGCAGCGGGTCGACCTGGCCGCGCTCGCAGACGAGACGCTCACCTCGCTCGCGCAGCAGGTCGCGGCGAGCCGGGCCCTCGTCGAGATCGCGTCGCTGCCGGTCGTCACCGGCGACGCGGGCCAGCTCCGCCTCGTCCTCGCCAACCTCGTCGGCAACGCGCTCAAGTACGGGCGGCCCGGCATCCCGCCGGTGATCCGGATCACCTGCGAGGTCGGCGACGGCCACTGGGTCGTCTCGGTCGCCGACAACGGCGTCGGCATCCCGCCGGAGCAGGCGGCCGCCGTCTTCGACATGTTCACCCGCGCGGACGCGCAGGGCCGCCGCGAGGGGCACGGCATCGGCCTGGCGCTCTGCCGCCGCGCGATCGAGCGGCACGGCGGCGAGATCTGGGTCGAGCCGGCGCCCACCGGGGGCAGCGTCTTCCGGTTCACGCTGCCCCGTCCGCCCGAGCAGCACGCCGCCTGACCGCGTCTCCGCGGGCCGCGAGCCGAAGCGGGCGGATCGGTCCTCGCGCGGGTCGAGCGAACGATCGGCGCCTCGCAGCCGGGCCTCCGCGAGCGGCGTCCGCTCGCCCGCGTCGCGGCTCGCGAGCCGCGACCCGAGCACGATTCTTAGGTCCCTCTCAGACACGTTCAGTTACTTCTATGAGCATGCCGAGGTTCCGCTTCGTCGCGGCTCTGGTCGCGGTGCTCGCCCTCTCGCTGGTCGGGAACGGCGGCGCCGCGACAGCGACGAGGGCAGCGCCCAAGCCGAGCCCGACCAGAGGCGTCGTCATCGTCGACGCCGACCTCGCCTACGAGGGCGCGCGGTCGGAGGGCACCGGGATCGTCCTGACCTCGACGGGCGAGGTGCTGACGAACAACCACGTGATCCGCGGCGCGACGAGGATCACGGTCACTGTGCCGGCGAGCAGGCGGACCTATTCCGCCAGCGTGGTCGGCTACAGCGTCGTCTACGACATCGCGCTCCTGAAGCTGAACGGCGCCTCGAAGCTCGCGACGCACAACGGCACCGCGACGAGGCTGCGCGTGGGACAGACGACGACCGCGGTCGGGAATGCGAACGGCGCCGGACGGCTGGTCGTCTCGACCGGCAGGATCACCGGCCTCAACCAGGCTGTGGCGGTCGCGGACGACATGGGCGGGACGGTGCGGATGACCGGTCTGATCGGGACGAGCGCCACGCTCGTGCCTGGTGACTCGGGCGGCGCCCTGCTCGACGCGACCGGCCGCGTCATCGGCGTCAACGCCGTCGGCACCTCGAGCTCGGCGACGGGCCGCTCGGCCGGCGGCTACGCGATCCCGATCGGCACGGCGATGGGGATCGTCAAGCTCGTCCGGGCCGGCACCTCGACCTCGGCCGTCCACGTCGGGCCGACCCCGTTTCTCGGCGTCACCCTCGCGCGGACCTCGGCCGGCCTCGCCGTCGGCCAGGTCGTCGACGGCGGCCCGGCCGCGACCGCCGGGATCGAGCAGGGCTCCGTGCTGACCACGCTCGACGGCGAGCAGCTCGGCTCGATCGACGTCCTCCGCGCCGCCCTCTTCACCCGCCACCCGGGCGACACCGTCGAGATCGGCTACCTCGACCCGCGCGGCAATGCGGCGACCACCACGGTCGTCCTCGGCGACGGCCCGCCGCAGTAGACGAGACGGGGCGTCGCGGCATCGCGTGCCGCGTCCTCTCCCGGGAGTGGTAGTGGAGTCGGCGGCCCCGGGTCGTCCCGCCTCCGGCCCGCTCGACCGCGAAGTCGGCGGTCAGCCCGCCGACCCCGAGGCCGTTGCGCTCGAGCACGGTCCCGGGTCGGCTCCAGGGCCCCCCGTGGGCGAGCGAGACCCCGGTCCCGACCTGCTCAGCGACAATGGACGCGTGGAACGGCGGCGCTTCCGTGTGACCGGTGTCGTGCAGGGCGTCGGCTTCCGGCCCTTCGTCTACGGGCTCGCCCGCCGGCACGCCCTCGCCGGCTTCGTGCTCAACGACGGCACGGGCGTGCTCGCGGAGGCGGAGGGCGACGCTGCCGCGCTCGACGCCTTCGCGGCCGCGCTGCGCGACGAGGCGCCGCCGCTCGCGCGCGTCGACGCGGTCGCGGCGGAGCCGGTCGCGACCCGCGGCGGGGACGGCTTCACGATCGAGACGAGCGTGCCGACGACGGGCCGGAGCGCGCCGATTCCGGCCGACGTCGCCACCTGCGACGACTGCCTGCGCGAGCTCTTCGACCCGGCCGACCGGCGCCACCGCTACCCGTTCGTCAACTGCACCCAGTGCGGGCCGCGCTTCACGATCGTCGTCGGCGTCCCCTACGACCGGCCGCTGACGACGATGGCCGGCTTCCCGCTCTGCGAGGACTGCCGGCGCGAGTACGAGGACCCGCTCGACCGGCGCTTCCACGCCGAGCCGATCGCCTGCCCCGTCTGCGGGCCGCGGCTCTCGCTGCCGCTCGAGCGGGCGGTCGAGCTGCTGCTCGCGGGCAGGATCGTCGCCGTCAAGGGGCTCGGCGGCTACCACCTCGCCTGCGACGCCGCGAACGAGGAGGCCGTCGCGCGGCTGCGCGCGCGGAAGCTGCGCGAGGACAAGCCGTTCGCGGTCATGACGACCACGCCCGGGCGAGCTCGTCCTGCTCTCGCCGGAGGAGGAGCGCCTGCTCGCCTCGCGCGAGCGGCCGGTCGTGCTCGCCGAGCGGCGCCCGGACGCGCCGGTGGCGCCGTCGGTCGCGCCGGGCTCGCCCTGGCTCGGGGTGATGCTGCCGTACACGCCGCTCCACCACCTGCTGCTCGCCGACGCGGGCCGGCCGCTCGTGCTGACGAGCGGGAATCGCTCGGACGAGCCGATCGCGACCGACGACGCCGAGGCGCGCGAGCGGCTGGGCCGGATCGCCGACGCGTTCCTCGCCCACGACCGGCCGATCCACCGGCGCTGCGAGGACTCGGTCGTGCGCGCGGAGTTCCCGGTGCGGCGCTCCCGCGGCTTCGTGCCGGGGTCGCTGCCGCTGCCGGTCGAGGCGCGGCGGCCGCTCGTCGCCGCCGGGGCCGAGCTGAAGGCGACCTTCTGCGTCGCCCGCGGCGCCGAGGCGTTCCTCTCGCCCCACCTCGGCGACCTCGACACCGAGCTCGCCCACCGCGCCTTCCGCACCGACCTCGAGCTCTACCTGGCGATGCTCGGCGTCCGGCCGGAGCTGGTCGCCCACGACCTGCACCCCGAGTACCTCTCGACCAAGTGGGCGCTCGACCAGGACGCGGAGCTCGTCGGCGTCCAGCACCACCACGCGCACGCGGCCGCCTGCCTCGCCGAGCACGGCGAGCGCGGGCCGGCGCTCGCGCTCGTCTTCGACGGCACGGGCTTCGGCACCGACGGGACGCTCTGGGGCGGCGAGCTCCTCCGCTGCGACCTGGCCGCGTTCGAGCGGGTCGCGCACCTCGAGCCGGTGCCGCTCCCCGGCGGCGAGGCGGCGATCCGGCAGCCCTGGCGGACCGCGGCCGCGCATCTCGAGCGAGCGGGACGGCCGGTGCCGTGGGAGCGCTGGCCCGAGGTGCGGGTCGCGCTCGAGGTGAACGCGCCGCTCTCCTCGGGGATGGGCCGCCTCTTCGACGCGGTCGCGGCGCTGCTCGGCGTCCGCGACGAGGTCACCTACGAGGGCCAGGCCGCGATCGAGCTCGAGCAGCTCGCCGCGGGCGTCGAGGCGGAGCCCTGGGCCTGGCGCTTCGGCGACGGCGCCGCGCTCGTCGCGCTCGTCCACGACGAGCTCGCGGCGGGCCGCGACCGCGCGGAGCTCGCGGCCGCCTTCCACGAGACGATCGCCGCCGCGGCCGCCGACGCGTGCGCCGACGAGGGCGACGCAGACACCGTCGTCCTCTCGGGCGGGACGTTCCAGAACCTGCGCCTGCTCGGCTCGACGCGCGCCCGGCTCGAGGCGCACGGCTTCCGCGTGCTCTCGCACCGCCTCGTGCCGCCGAACGACGGCGGCATCAGCTACGGGCAGGCCGCGGTCGCGGCGGCCTCTCGGTAGTTCCACCGATGCGCGCGGGGGCCCGCCGCGCCACGGTTTCGGCGACGCGATGCGAACCGCGGTCGCCCTCCACGGGATCACCAAGCGGTTCCCCGGCGTCGTCGCCAACGACCACGTCGACTTCGAGGCGGCCTCCGGGGAGATCCACGCGCTGCTGGGCGAGAACGGGGCCGGCAAGACGACGCTCTCGCACGTCCTGACCGGGCTCTACCGCCCCGACGAGGGCGAGATCGAGCTCGACGGGCGCCGCGTCTCGTTCTCCTCGCCGCGGGAGGCGCTCGAGGCGGGCGTCTGCATGGTGCACCAGCACTTCCGGCTCGTCGCGCCGTTCACCGTCGCCGAGAACGTGATCCTCGGCGACCGCCGCGGCGCCGGCCGGCGCTTCCTGATCGACCCGCGCGCGGCCGAGCGGCACGTGCTCGAGCTGGGCGAGCGCTACCTGCTCCCCGTCGACCCGCGCGCCCGGATCTGGCAGCTCTCGGTCGGCGAGCAGCAGCGGGTCGAGATCCTGAAGGCGCTCTACCAGGAGGCGCGCGTCCTGATCCTCGACGAGCCGACCGCGGTGCTGACGCCGCAGGAGGCGCAGACGCTCTTCGGGACGCTGCGGCAGATCGCCGGCGAGGGCCGGACGGTGATCTTCATCTCGCACAAGCTGCACGAGGTGACCGCGATCTCCGACCGCGTCACCGTGCTGCGGGCCGGCAAGGCGGTCGCGACCGTCCGGACGGCCGAATCGACGCCGCGCTCGCTCGCGACGCTGATGGTCGGGCACGAGGTCGAGGCCGTGCGGCGGCCGGGCCGGGAGCACGCGGAGGCGGCGCCCGCGCTCGAGCTCGACGGGGTCTGGGCCCAGGGCGACCGTGGCCTGCCCGCCGTGCGCGGCGTCTCGCTGCGCCTCTGCCCCGGCGAGATCGTCGCGGTCGCCGGGGTCGCCGGCAACGGGCAGCGCGAGCTCGCGGAGACGATCGCGGGCCTGCGGCCGCCGACGGCCGGGACGGTCGCCGTCGCCGGCAGGCGCCTGCACGGCGGCGACCCGCGCGAGGCGATCCGCGCCGGGGTCGCCTACGTCCCCGAGGACCGGCTCGGCACCGGCGTCGCGCCCGGCCTCTCGATCGCGATCAACGTGGCGCTGAAGTCGTACCGCCGCTCCTCCGCCGGGCCGCTCCTGCGCCTGCGGCGGATGCGCGAGCTCGCGCTCGAGCTGATCCGCCGCTACGACGTGCGCGCGCCCGGCCCCGAGACGGAGGCGGGCAAGCTCTCCGGCGGCAACCTGCAGAAGGTCGTGCTCGCCCGCGAGTTCTCCGGCGAGCCGAAGGTGCTCGTCGCCGCCTCCCCCACCCGCGGCCTCGACGTCGCCGCGATCCAGACCGTGCACGGCTACCTCGTCGAGGCCGCCGAGCGCGGGGTCGCCGTGCTGCTGATCAGCGAGGACCTCGACGAGATCCTGAGCCTGAACGACCGGATCGCGGTCATGTACGAGGGCGAGCTGACCGAGGTGCCGCCGGCCGCCGACGTCGCCGAGATCGGCCTGCTGATGGCCGGCGAGAACGGCGGCGAGCCGGCGCCGGTCTAACGGCGGCCGAGCGCGGGCGCGATCCAGACCTGCCGATCGGTCCCCTTCCAGTGGCTGAAGCGCCCGTGCGGACCGCCGATCACCGCCGGCATGCCCGGCTCGATCAGCGTCAGCAGGCGCGACGTGTAGTCCCCGAGCGCCTTGACCGTCACGCGAAGGACCTCCTCGTGCGGAGCGCTCGCGATCGTGAACGGATGGCGATGCCAGCCGTCCTTCGCCTCGAGGTAGACCATGGCGAACTGACCGGGCACGAAGTCGACACGACGGCCGCGCGGCCGCAAGGCCACCTCGACCAGGCCGGCGTCGATCTCGCGGACCGCGTCGACCTCGTAGTCGTGCAGGGAGAGAAAGAAGCGCGCGAGCACCTCGCGGTAGACGTAGAAGCCGAGCCCGACCGCTCCGACTGCGAGGTAGCTCCAGCGGAGGACCGGCGCGTGGTGAAAGGGCGTCCCGTCCAGCGCCCCGTGCACGAACCCGGCGGCGACGAAGAGGCCGGTCACGCGATGGAAGGCCCGCCAACGCAGCGGCGGCCGAGCCGGGCTCGAGCTCAGCCGACGATCCGCGTCCCCGTCTCGCCCGCGAGGGCGCGCTCGACGTTGGCCGGGTCGGTGACGAGCGCCGTGCCGCCGCCGCGCTCGAGGAAGCCGACCACCGCGCGGATCTTCGGCGCCATGCTCCCCTCCGCGAAGTGCGTGCCCTCGGCGAGCCGCTCCTTCGCCTCGGCGAGGCTCAGCTCCGACACCCAGCGCTCGGCCGGCCGGCCGAAGTCGAGCGCGACCCGCTCGACCGCGGTCGTGACCAGGAAGAGCTCGGCGCCGATCACGGTCGCGAGCAGCGAGCAGGCGAGGTCCTTGTCGATCACCGCCGCGACCCCCTCGAGGTCCCCGTCCGGGCGGGCGACGACCGGGATGCCGCCGCCGCCGGTCGAGACGACGACGAAGCCGCCGTCGACGAGCGCCCGGACGGCGTCCTCCTCGACGATCCGCAGCGGCGCGGGCGAGGCGACGACCCGCCGCCAGCCGCGGCCCGCGTCCTCGCGGACCGCCCAGCCGTCCCGCTCGCGCCGCAGCCGCGCCGTCTCCTCGTCCATGAAGGAGCCGATCGGCTTCGAGGGGCTCTCGAAGGCCGGGTCGTCGGCGGCCACCTCGACCTGCGTGACCACCGCGACCGCGTGCCGGTCGATCCCGAGCCGCCGGAAGTCGTTCTCGAGGTTCTGCGCCAGCGCGTAGCCGATCGCGCCCTGGCTGTCGGCGCCGCAGACGTCGAGCGGCACCTCGTGCAGCTCGTGCGCCGCCAGCTCCGAGCGCCGGAGGATGAAGCCGACCTGCGGGCCGTTGCCGTGGCCGATCGCGACGTCCCAGCCGTCCTCGATCATCGCCGCGATGTGCCAGCAGGTCTCGCCGGCGGCGACGTACTGGTCGCGGACGGACTGGTGCTCCTTGTCCTTGATCAGCGAGTTGCCGCCGATCGCGACGACGGCCCGGCGCCGGCTCATGACCCGTAGCCGCCCATCGTCAGCGCCATCAGCGCCTTGCCGGTGTGCATGCGGTTCTCGGCCTCGTCCCAGACGACCGAGTGCGGCCCGTCGATGACGCCGTCGGTGACCTCGGTGCCGCGGTCTGCCGGCAGGCAGTGCATGTAGAGCGAGTCCGGCGCCGTCAGCTCCATTCGCCGCTCGTCGCAGATCCAGCCCTCGTAGGCCTTCGAGTCGGCGAGCGCCGCGGCCTCGTTCGCGAACGCGTCGAGCCTGCCCCAGGACTTCGGGTAGACGACGTCCGCGTCCTCGAAGGCCTCGTCCATGTCGTCGACGTACGAGATCGTCGCGCCGGCGGCCTTCGCGGCCTGCTCGGCCTTGACGAGCACCTCCGGCATCAGCTCGAAGCCGGGCGGGTGGGCGAGGACGACGTCCATGCCGAAGCGCGGCAGCAGCGTCAGCAGGCCCTGCGGCACCGAGAGCGGCTTCGCGTAGGAGGGCGCGTAGGCCCAGGAGACGGCGACCTTGAGCCCGCGCAGGTTCTCGCCGCGCTGCTCGCGCAGCGTCATCAGGTCGGCGAGCGTCTGGGTCGGGTGGTCGACGTCGCACTGGAGGTTGATCAGCGGGATCTCGGCCCAGCGGGCGATCTCGCGCATCCAGGCGTTGCCCTCGTAGGGCGCCAGGTCGTGCCGGATCGCGAGGCCGTGCCCGTAGCGGGAGAGGATGATCCCCATGTCCTTCGGGCTCTCGCCGTGCGCGACCTGGGTCTTGTCGCCGTCGAGGTAGATCGCGTGGGCGCCGAGCTGGGTCGCGCCCGACTCGAACGCGTTCCGCGTCCGGGTCGAGCGGTCGAGGAAGAGCATGAACAGCGTCTTGTCGGGCAGGAGGCGATGCGGCCGCCCCGCCTTGAAGTCCGCCTTCAGCTCGCCCGCGACCGCGAGCGCCGTCTCGATCTCCTCGACCGACCAGTCGAGCGTCTCGATGTAGTCGCGCCCGAGCAGGGAGGAGCGGTCGACCAGGACCTGTGCCATCAGGATCGTCCTTTCGTGAGGATGGGCTCGGCGACCGGGGCGAACGCCTCGATCATCGCGGGCACGTCGTCGCCGAGCGGGTAGAGGACCGGGCAGGTGCAGCCGGCGTCGACGTACTCCTGCACCTTCGCGCGGCACTCGTCCTCGGTGCCGGAGGCGGTGATCAGCTGCACGACCTCGTCGGGGACGAGCGCCATCGCCCGCTCGATCTGCTCGTGCGTCGCCGGCCAGGTGAGGACGGCGCCGATCTCCTCGAGCAGCTCGGGCGCGACGCCGCTCGCCTTCATGATGTGCGGCTGCTGCCCGAGGTACTGGGTCACGAGCTCGCGCGCCCGGTCGAGCGCGAGCGAGCGGTCGGGATCGAGCGAGCAGACGACGAGCTGCGGCCGGTCGATCTCGTCGAGGGCGCGGCCGGCGCGCTCGGCGCCCGCGGCGAGGTGCTCCATCGCCTCGACGTCGTACGCCGGGCCGACGAGGTAGTTGAGCAGGACGCCGTCGCCGAGCTCGCCCGCGAGCTCCATCATCTTCATCGCGGTCGCGCCGATGTAGATCGGGACGTGCTTCGGCGAGCGGTCGCCGTGGACGATGTCGATCTCGACGTCGTCGAGGTGGACGAACTCGCCGTGGTAGGTGACGCGCTCCAGCGCGAGCAGCCGGCGCACCGCCTCGACGGTCTCGCGCATCGCCTGCAGCGGCCGGCGCCGGTCGACGCCGACCTTGGACGCGAGCGGCTCCCACCAGGCGCCGATCCCGAGCCGGATCCGTCCCGGCGCGAGGTCGTCGAGGGTCGAGAAGGTCGCCGCGAGCAGGCCGACGTTGCGCGTCCAGTTGTTGACGACGCCCGAGCCGACCGCGATCCGGTCGGTGACGGCGGCGAAGGCGGCCATCGGCACGGTCGCCTCGCGCACGAGCCGGCTCTCCGCCTGCCAGACCGCCTCGAAGCCGCTCGCCTCCGCGAGCCGCGCGTACTCCATCCCGTCGCGGATCGGGTGCTTGTCCTGCAGGTAGAGGGCGACGCGGGTCATCGGCGGGCTCCTTCCGGCGCGAAGTCGTGGGCGGGGACGGCGTCGAGCCGCTCCCAGAGGCGGGCGGCCTCGGCGCGGGCGGCGACGAGCAGCTCCTCCTGGTCGACGCGGGTCAGGCGGCGGTCGCGGACGACCCACTCGCCGGCGACCATCACGTCGCGGACGTGCCGGGAGCCGAGGCCGAAGAGCCAGTGGCCGGCGAAGCTGCGCTCGTCGAGCGGCGCGGGCGCCGTGTAGTCGAGGACGACGAGGTCGGCGGGCGCGCCGGGCTCGAGCGTGCCGAGCAGCGGCTCGCCGAAGAGCTGCGCGGCCAGGCGGCCGCCCTCGCGCAGGCGCGCGAGCGGCCAGTCCGCGCCGGCGCCGAGGCCCTCCTCCCGCAGGCGGAAGTAGGCGGCGTGCGACTCCTCGAACATGTCGGCGCCGATCCCGTCGGTGCCGAGCGCGAGCCGCGGCAGCTCGCCGACGCGGCGCGCGGCCGACGGCATTGTTCATGTTCGAGCGCGCGTTGTGGGCGACGGCGGCGCCGGTCGCGCGGACGAGCTCGAGCTCGCGCGCGCCGAGGTGGACGCCGTGGGCGAGCAGCGTCCCGGGGCCGAGCGCGCCCGCCTCGGCGAGCCGCTCGACCGCGCCGGCGTCGACCCCGTCCTCGGCCGCGTGCACGTGCAGCGGCCCGAGCTCGGCGCAGGCGGCGAGCGTCTCGTCGGAGAGCGTGAAGGAGGCGTGGGCGCCGACGAGCGCGCGCGTCAGCGCCGGCCGCTCCCCGGCGACCCGGCGCAGGAAGCGGCCGTTCTCGGCGAGCCCGGCCCGCGCCCGCGAGGCGCCGTCGCGGTCGGAGGTCTCGTAGCAGAGCACCGAGCGGGCGCCGAGCCGGCAGAGCGCCTCCTCGACCACGTCGAGCGAGCCGTCGATCGCGTTCGGCGAGGCGTGGTGGTCGACGAGCGTCGTCGTCCCGGCGAGCAGCGCCTCGATCCCGCCGACGAGCGCGGAGGCGCGGATCGCGTCCTCGTCGAGCGCCCGGTCGAGCCGCCACCAGACCCGCTGCAGGATCTGGAGGAAGCTCTCGGGCGGCGCGAGCGCGTAGGGCATGCCGCGGGCGAGCGCCGAGTAGAGGTGCGTGTGCGCGCAGACGTTGCCCGGGACGACGAGGCAGCCGGAGCAGTCCCGCCGCTCGCGCCCCCGTGCATCCCCGACGGCCGCGCCGCGCCCAGCTTGTGACGAACTGTCACTTGGTGTGCCGCCGCCGTCGGATGCCCCGCGCAAGGCGGCACGAGCGGGCCCGGAGCCTCCTTGTGACATTTCGTCACAAGGAGCGACGCGCCCCGCCTCGACGCAGAGGTCCGCCTCCTCGAGCCGGACGGGGTCGAGCGAGCGGACGACCGTGCCGCCCGCGAGGATCATCCGCCGTGCCTGACGAGGTGCGGGACGGCGGCCCGGGCCGCCGGCGAGTCCTTCATCGGCAGCTGTGTCCGGTGGATGCCGTCGTAGGCCTGCAGCGCGCCTCGCACGGCCGCCGCGGTCGGGACGAGCGCCGCCTCGCCGATCCCCTTGGCGCCGTAGGGCCCCTCGGGCTGCGGCTCCTCGACCAGGCGGACGTCGACCGGCGGCATCCCGGTCGGCGGCACGATGTGCAGCGACTTCAGCGTCAGCGTCTGCGGGACGCCGCCCTCGACGACGAACTCCTCCGAGAGCGCCTGCCCGAGACCCATGTGGACGGCGCCCTCGACCTGGCCCTCGCAGAGGGTCGGGTTGATCGCGCGGCCGACGTCGTGGGCGGCGACGACCCGCTCGAGCCGGCCCTCGTCGTCGAGGATCACGACCTGCGTCGCCCAGGCGTAGGCGAGGTGCGTGACCGGCTCGGGCGCGTCGAGCGTCGTCGTCGTGTCGACCGTGAACTCGCCGCGGAACTCCTGCCCGGCGAGCGTCTCGAGGCCGCCGCCGTTCAGCGCCGCCCGCAGCTGCCGCGCCGCCTCGATCACGGCGCGGCCGCCGAGCACGGTCGAGCGCGACGCCGTCGTCTGCCCCGTCTCGAGCTCGCGCTCGGTGTCGACGAGCACCCGCAGCCGCTCCGGCTCGAGCCCGAGCTCCTCGCAGGCGATCTGGCCGAGCACCGTGTGGACGCCCTGGCCCATCTCCGTCCAGGAGTGGTAGAGCGTGACGGTGCCGTCGGCCTCGGGCCGCAGGATCGCGCGGCCGTGCTCGATCATCCCGTTGCCGATGCCGGTGTTCTTGACGCCGCAGGCGATCCCGGCGTAGCGGGCGCCGTAGTAGTCCTCGCGCACCGCCTCGAGCGTCCGCTTCAGGCCGACCCCCGGCCCGAGCAGCTGCCCGGTGCCGAAGCGGGCGCCCTCCTCGAGCGCGTTCCGCCAGCGGATCTCCCAGGGGTCGATGCCGACGCGCTCGGCGAGCAGGTCGAGCACGCCCTCGATCGCGAAGTTCGACTGGTTGACGCCGAAGCCGCGCATGGCGCCGCAGGGCGGGTTGTTCGTGTGGACGGCGCGCGCCTCGACGTCGACGTTCTCGACCGCGTAGGCGCTGCAGGCGTGGCCCGCGGCGCGCTCGAGCACCTTGTCGCCGACGCTCGCGTACGCGCCGGTGTCGCCGACGATCCGCGCCCGCACCGCGACGAGCCTCCCCTGCTCGTCGCAGCCGGCCTCGTAGTCGAGCCACATCGGGTGGCGCTTGGCGTGGAAGGCGAGGCTCTCGCGGCGCGAGAGCCGCAGCAGCACCGGCCGCCCCGTCCGGGTCGCGAGCAGCGCCGCGTGGCACTGGACGCCGAGGTCCTCCTTCGCCCCGAAGGCGCCGCCCGAGGAGACCTGAGTGACGCGGACGCCCTCCTCCGGCAGCCCCAGGAACGACGCGATCTGGCGGCGGTCGTCCCAGATCCCCTGCCCCTGCGAGTAGACCCGCAGCGGCTCGCCCGGGGAAACGAGCGCCGCCTCCGGCTCGAGGAACGCGTGCTCGATCGTCTGCGTCGTGTACGAGCGCGAGACGACGTGCGCCGCCGAGGCGAGCGCCCTGTCGACGTCGCCCCGCTTCACCTCGGAGACCGAGAGCAGGCGGGCTCGCTCGTCGAACGGCGAGACGACCGGCTCGAGCACCTCGACCTCGACCTCGACGAGCGCCGCCGCCTCCCGGGCCGCCTGCCGCGTCTCCGCCGCGACGGCGGCGAGCACGTCGCCGACGTAGGCGGTCTCCTCGCCCACGGCGACGAGCTGCCGCCAGTCGCGGGTGATCGACCCCTGGGAGCGCTCGCCGGGCACGTCCGCGGCGGTCACGACGGAGACGACGCCGGGCACCGCCTCCGCCGCCGACGTGTCGATCCGGAGCACGCGGGCGCGCGGGTGGTCGGAGAAGCGCAGCGCCCCGTGCAGCATCCCCGGCTCGACCAGGTCGGCGACGAACGGCTTCTCGCCGAGCGCCAGCTCGCTGCCCTGGTAGCGCGCCGAGCGGGCGCCGACGCGGCCGCTGCGCTCGACCGCGGGCAGCCCCTCCCCCCGCTTCGCCGCCGCGGCCAGCTGCACGGCGTCGACGATCTTGACGTAGCCGGTGCAGCGGCAGAGGTTGCCCTTCAGCGCGTGCGCGACCTCCTCCCGCGTCGGCTCCGGCTTGCGGCCGAGCAGCGCCTCGGCCTTGATCACGATCCCGGGCGAGCAGAAGCCGCACTGCGAGGCCCCGGCGGCGACGAAGCAGTCGGCCCAGAGCCGGCGCGTCTCCTCCGGGAGCCCCGCGTGCGTGACGACGTGCTTGCCCTCGAACCGCGCGGCGGGCTGCGCGCACGAGACGACCGGCCGCCCGTCGACGAGCACCGTGCAGGCCCCGCACGAGCCCTCCGGCGCGCAGCCGTCCTTGGCCGAGCGGACGCCCAGGTCGTCGCGGAGCAGCTCGAGCAGGCTCTGCCCCTCGCGCGGGGCGAGCTCGACCTCGACGCCGTCGACGGTCAGCCGCATCGCTACTCCATCGCGCCCAGCACGAGCGAGATCAGCGCCATCCGCATGACGACGCCGTTGAAGGCCTCCGTCCAGTAGCGCGCGTGCCGCGTCGCGTCGACGTCGGCGGGCAGCTCGTCCATCCGCGGCAGGCTGTGGAGGACGATCGCGCGGTGCGGCGCCTTCTCCCGCAGCAGCTGCCGGGTGACGCGGTAGGCATCCGGCGTCTGCTGGAACTCGCCGCCGCCCTCCTCGTCGCGCGACTTCGTGTAGTCGGGCTGGACGACCGGCTCCATGTAGACGACGTCGCACTCGGCGATGCAGTCCTCGACCGACTCGGCGACCTCGTAGTCGACGTTCCGCTCGTCGAGCTCGATCGTGAACTCCGGCAGCAGCGACATCTCCGGCGGCCCGACGACGTAGGCCTTCGCGTCGAACTGCGAGAGCGCGTAGAGGATCGAGTGCATCGTCCGCATGCGCATGTCGCCGACGAGCAGGAAGGTGCGCCCGTCGATCGAGCCCATCTCCTTCTGGGTCGTGTAGAGGTCGGTCAGCACCTGCGTCGGGTGCTCGCCCCAGCCGTCGCCGCAGTTGATCACCGGGATCGAGGCCCACCTCGCGGCCTCGGCCGGGGCGCCCTGCTGGAAGTGGCGCATGGCGATGACGTCGCCGTAGTACTCGAGCATGTGGACGGTGTCCTTGATCGACTCCTGGTAGAAGTCGCCCGCCCGCGTGTTCTTCGCGTCGGAGAACCCGAGCACGTGGCCGCCCAGCCGGTGCATCGCCGCCTCGGTCGCGAGCCGCGTCCTCGTCGAGGGCTGGTAGAACGCCGTCAGCAGCGTCTTGTCGGCGAGCAGGTCGCTGTTGCGCCTGCTCTTGGCGATCGGGGCGAGCTCGTCGGCGACCTCGAAGATGCGCTCGAAGTCAGCCCGCTCGAACTCCCTCAGCGAGAGGATGTCCCGGCCGAGAAAGCTTCTCATCGTCGTTCCTTTCCGTCGGTGTTCGGACCGCCCCCGTGAAGAGGACGGCAACCTTCTCGTCGTCGCCGACCTCGCCGGCGGCGCGCAGGGCGTAGAGCCCCGCCAGTCCTGCAGAGCCCGTGTGGTCGACCGGGATCCGGGTCGACGCGTGCGCCGCGGCGTTCGCGGTCAGGAGCGTGTCCTCGTCGACGACGACGGCCCGGCCGCCGCTCGCGAGCATCGCCTCGCAGACGGCGAGCCAGTCGTAGGTCTCGTCGTCGAGGATCCCGTGCGCGACCGAGTGCGGCTCGGTCTCCCACGGCCACATGAACGCGGAGCGGCGGCGCGCCGCGCCGGCGAGGCCGCCGCGTGCGAGCACGGCCTCGTAGGCGCGGGCGAGCGGCGCGGCGCCCTCGGTCTGGACGGTGTCGAGCCGGGGCGCGAGGCCGCCCTCGCGCAGGCCCGCCGCGACCGCGCTCGCGAGCGCGCCGCCGCCGACCTGGACGACGACGCGGTCGAGCGGGACGCCCGCGGCGGCGAGCTCCCAGCCGAGCGTGTAGCCGCCCTCGACCGCGAGCCCGTTCAGGTTCCCCTGGCAGGTGAAGGGCAGCGCCCCCTGCTCGAGCGCCGCGAGCAGGCGCCGGTAGGTCGGGTCGCCCGGCTCGCCGTCGCGCGGGCAGGTCTCGAGCCGGGCGCCGAGCCGCTCGAGCCGCTCCAGCACGACCGGGTCCGCGTCCGGCGGCACGAAGACGCGCAGCGTCCGCCCGCCGGCCGCGGCGACGACGGCGGCCGCGAGCGCCGCGTTGCCGCAGCTCGCGATCGCGAGCTCGGGCCGGCGGCGGGTCAGGCCGGCGCGCTCGCACGCCTCCAGGTAGCAGAGGACGCCGAAGAGGTGCCGCGCCTTGTGCGAGCCGGAGACGTTGCCGGTCTCGTCCTTGACCCAGACGCCTCCGGCCTCCGAGAAGCCGAGCAGCTCGCTGAGCGGGCCCGAGCGCAGGAACGGCGTCTCGACGAAGCCGTGCCCGTCGACCTCCGCGACCGCCTCGTCGAGCTCGCGCACGAGCGCGGCGAGCTCGTCGTCGGGCAGCAGCGTGGAGACGTGCAGGAAGCGCCGGTAGCGCAGGAACGGGTTCGGCTCGCAGTCGGCGAGCGGCAGCGGCGGGGGCGCGGTCAGCTCCCGGCGGAGGACGTGGTCGACGTCGTCGCCGGCGTCTGCGTTCGGGCAGCGGAAGGCGAAGGGGTCGTGCGCCTCCGCGCCGCAGCCGGCGCAGACGAGCCGGCTCCGCGTGCGCGCTCACACCGGCTCCAGGACTCCGGTGCGCCCGTTGAACTCCTCGACGAGCCGGTCCCAGGTGGAGACGATCTCGCGCATGCCCGTCCAGAAGCCCGGGTCGCGCCGCGCCTCGAACTCGTCGAGCGTGACGCCCTGCTGCTCGACCCAGGTGTAGTAGCCGAGGTTGAAGATCCGCGTCCGCTCCTCGTGGGTCAGCTCGCGCAGGTGGTCGTCGGTCGCGCCGAGCAGGTGCTCGCCGAAGACCTCGGCGGCCGCGACCTCGTCGAAGCCGTCCGGGAAGTAGCGGCGGAGCGCCAGGTCGCGCTCGCTCGAGTACATCGAGGCGCCGTCCGTGGCGACGGTGACGACGACGTCCTCGGCGCCGAGCCCGAAGTGCTTCGCCGTCTTGATCGCGCCGAGCACGTTGCAGATGCTCGAGAGGCCGAGCGCGTCGAGCCCGTCCAGGACGTGCCGCGGGACGCCCCGGCGGGCGGCGAGGTGGGCGCGGCCGGTCTCGGTGGCGAGCAGCAGGCCGAGCCGGTCGGTGGCGCGGTCGGAGACGGCGAGGGCGACGTCGGTCGCCATCACGTTGTGGATCAGCGGGATGTGCTTGTCCCCGATCCCCTGGATGTTGTGCTCGCCGAAGCCGTTCAGGAGCATCGTCGGGCACTCGAGCGCCTCGACCGCGACGGTCAGCGAGCCGTAGCGCTCCTTGAGGAAATCGCCGGCGGCGATCGTGCCGGCCGAGCCGGTCGCCGAGACGAACGCGCGCAGCCGCAGCTCCGGCCGCGCGGCCTGCAGGCTCTCGAAGACGTGCGCGAGCGCGGCGCCGGTGGCGGCGTAGTGGACGACGTGGTTCCCGAACTCGGCGAACTGGTTGAAGATGAAGTTGGCCGGGTCGGCGGCGAGCCGCTTGCACTCGTCGTAGATCTCCTTGACGTTCGACTCGGTGCCGGGCGTCCGGATCACGTCGCCGGGCTCGGCGACCCAGTCCTCGAGCCAGGCGAAGCGCTCGCGGCTCATCCCCTCGGGCAGCACGGCGACGCCGCGGCACCCGAGCAGGTGCGAGATCGCGACTCCGCCGCGGCAGTAGTTTCCCGTCGAGGGCCAGACGGCGCGGTGGCGTCCGGGGTCGAAGCGGCCGGTGACGAGGCGCGGGACGAGGCAGCCGTAGGCGGCGAGCACCTTGTGGGCGCCGATCAGCGGGAAGCGGTCGCCGAGCAGGACGACGACCGGCGCCTCGATCCCGGTCAGCTCCGGCGGCAGCACGAGGTGCTCCGGCACGGGCGCGGGCGAGACGCGGTCCGCGGCGTTGTACCAGTGGACGCGGAAGAGGTTGAGCGGGTGCGGCTCGTCCGGGCCGATCCGCTCGAGCGCCGTCCGCACCTCGGCCGGGATCAGGGTCGGGTCGGCGAGCTGCGCGAACGTCGGCAGGGCGATCCGCGCGTCGCGGAACCGCGTCACGCTGCGCTCGAGCACGTCTGCGTCGACGAGCTCGCGCTCGAGGCCAAGGACCTCGGTCGACATCGGGCCTCCTTGCTGGATGCCCTACGGTACGAAGCAGCCTCCCGGCTGCCGTCCGTCCCTGGACGGAGCCGCGATCCGGGGATTCCCCGATCAGCCGCCGGTGGCGGAGAAGTGCTGGTAGTCCGGCGAGCCGCTCCAGCGGCCGCCCCACTGCCAGCCCGAGCCGGCGAAGGCGCGGACGAGCACGCCGCCCGCGACCGCCATCCCCGGCCGGACGCGCCCGCGGTCGAGGTAGCGGCTCCCGGCCGCGGGGAGGACGCGGCCGCCCTCGAGGTAGGGGTTCTCGACCGGGTCGACGTCGATCGCCTCGCCGTAGGCGTGCACGGACCAGCGCCTCGGGCCGGGCGCGACGACGGGCCGGCAGTTGAAGCCGGAGGTGTTGTCGGCCGCCATCGAGCGCGTGTCCGAGCCGCCGTAGGCCGAGACGGGACGCAGGCTGCGGATCGGGAAGCGGGCGGCGTAGAGCCGGCGGAAGACGGCGACGACCTGCGGCGCGACCCGCGCCGAGACGACGATCGCGCCGAGCCGGCGGCGGCCCGCGAAGTCCCAGTGGGCGAGCCGGATCCGGCGAAGCTGCGCCGGGGCGACCGGGCAGCCGGGCCGCCACGAGGCGCCGAGCTGCGCCGCCGTCACCGCCTGCACGCGCGCCGTGAAGGGCGGGACCGCAGCCGGCCGCGCGATCGGCGACCATGTGCCGAGGGCCGCCGCGGAGGCGGCCGCGAGGACGATCAGCCGATGCGCCTGCGCCATCCCGTCACGACAGTAGCCGCGATCGCCGCCGCCCTGGCCGCGGCGTCCGGCCCCGCGCCCGCGGCGTCCGGCTCTTCGCCCGCCGGCGGCTGCGCGAGCTTCCCCGGCACGGGCGCGGCGCGGCAGCTCGTCACGGTCGACGCGCCGTCACGGAGCTCGACGCGCGCCTCGCTCTCGCTCTGGGAGCGCCGCGACGGCTGCTGGCGCGTGAGGCTCGGCCCCTGGCAGGCGCGCGTCGGCCGAAACGGGGTCTCGGCGAACCGCCGGGAGGGCGACGGCACGACCCCGCTCGGCACCTTCCGGCTCGGACGGACCCTCTACGGCGTCGCCCCGGATCCCGGCGTGCGGCTTCCCTACCGCCGGCTCGGCTGCGGCGACTGGTGGGACGGCGACTCGCGCTCTGCGACCTACAACCGCTTCCGCCACGTCCCCTGCGGCGCGGCGACGCCGTTCTCGGGCGGCGAGGCGCTCTGGACCTCCACGACCGCCTACGCCCACTTCGCGGTGATCGAGTTCAACACCCGCCCGGCCGTGCCCGGGCGCGGCTCGGCGATCTTCCTGCACGCCTCGACCGGGCGGCCGACCGCCGGCTGCGTCAGCGTGCCGCGGCAGCGGCTCGTGCGCCTGCTGCGCGCGCTCCGGCCCTCGCCGCGGCCGCTGATCGCGATCCGTGTCCGCTGAGAATTCGAGCCGAAATGACGCTCGTCGGCCGGCCGTGATGGGTGCGTGCGATGCAAGGACGCAGGGAGGCCCGATAGCGGGGTTCTATCGGGGCGACCGAGGACGCCGCAGCGTGCGTGCCCAGCGCGTCCGGACGGCACCGACTTCATTTCGGTTCGAGTTCTGAGGCCCGCTCAGTGGTTCCGCAGGGCGGAGATCAGCTCGCCCTTGTCCATCTTCGAGCGGCCCTCGATCCCGACCTTCTTCGCCTCCTCGTAGAGGTCGTCCTTCGAGCGGTCCTCGTAGCGGCCGGCGCTGCCGCCCTTGCGGCCGGTGGAGCTGCGGCTGCCGTCGTTGGCGATCCGGGCGGCCTTCTCCTTGCTCGCGCCCTCGCGGCGGAGCGCCTCGTACTGCCGGTCGTCCTTGATCTGCGGACCGTGGTCCTTGGGCATCGAGATCCTCCTTTCGTGGGTGCTGGCTCGTGGATCGCCGCTCCGGCGGCGCAGGAAACGCGACCTTCGCTACACTCCACAACTCTTTGGTTGTCGAGTTGTCTAGCGTGGAGGGCGAGTGAGCACAGTCGAGATCGTCAAGCGGCTCGAGCGCGAGCCGGCGGCAGGCGGCGTCGGTCCGCTCGGGCGGCTCGGCCGCTGGACGGCCGACCACGTCCGCACGGTGGTCGTGGCGTGGCTGGTCGTGGCGGCGGCCCTGGGCGCCTTCGCCCCGCGGGTCGAGCACGCGCTCTCGGGCGCCGGCTGGGAGGCGAGCGGCTCCGAGTCGGTCGCGGCGCGGGAGCTCGTGCAGCGCGAGTTCGGCGGCCTCTCGAGCCAGGCGCTGACCGTCGTGCTCCACTCGGACACGGCCCGCGCCGGCGACCCGGCCTTCACCGCCGCGGTCGCCCGCGTCGAGCGGATCCTCCGCGCCGACCCCGCCGTCGCGTCGGTCGTCCCGCCGCGGCCGGGCGCCTCGATCTCGGCCGACGGCCGCACCGCGCTCGTCACCGCCGGGGCGAAGGGCGACCCGACCCGGATGGTCGCGGCCGCCGACGACCTGAAGACGAGCCTGGCGGCGGCGGGCGGCGGCACGGTCACCGTCGCGCTGACGGGCGCCTCGGGGATGTGGTCCGACTTCAACGCGGCGAACCGCACGGCGATGATGAAGTCGGAGCTCCTCTCCTGGCCGGTGACGCTGGCGATCCTCGTGCTCGCGTTCGGCTCGCTCGTCGCCGCGGGGCTGCCGCTGATGCTGACGATCGTCGGCCTCGTCGCCTCGGCGGGGCTGCTGACGCTGCTGACGCACGGCTTCGAGGTCTCGATCTGGGCGATGAACTTCGCGCTGATGTTCGCGCTCGCGCTCGGGATCGACTACGCGCTCTTCGTCGTCCACCGCTTCCGCGGCGCCTTCTTCGGCTCGCGCCTCGACGCGCGGGAGGCGGTCGCCGTGACGATGGACACGGCGGGCAAGGCCGTCCTCTTCTCGGGGCTGACCGTCCTCGTCTCGCTCTCGGCGGTGATGCTCGTGCCGAGCCCCGCCTTCCGCTCGATGGCGCTCGGGATCATGGCGAGCGTCGTCTTCGTGCTGGCGGCGACGCTGACGCTGCTGCCGGCCGTGCTCGCGAAGCTCGGCCCGCGCGTCGACGCGCTCGGGCTCCGCTGGGTGCACTCCGGCGAGCACCGCTCGGCCCGCTTCGCCCGCTACGCCGAGCGCCTCTGGCGGCGGCCGCACCTCTACGGCCCGCTGGCGACGGCCGCGCTCGTCCTGCTGGCGCTGCCGGTGCTGGGCCTGAAGACGGGGATGCCGTCGATCGCGGTCGTGCCGGCCCACGACGGCTCGCGCGTCGGCTACGGGCTCGTCCAGGACGCGTTCGGGCCGGGCGCGCCGGGCACGCTGCAGCTCGTCTCGGCGCGGGGCGAGGCGGCGCGGGTCGCCGCGGTCGCCCGCCGCGACCCGGGGATCGCGCGGGTGACGCCGCCGCAGGCCGGCGGCGGCGGGCTGGCGCTCGTCCAGGCGGTGCCGAAGGACGGGCCGTCGAGCCCGGCGGTCGGCCGCACGATCGACCGGCTGCGGGCGGCGCTGCCGGCCGGCGCCCTCGTCGGCGGCGCGACGGCCGAGAACCACGACCTCGAGGCGGCGCTGCGGGCGAAGACGCCGCTCGTGATCGGCGTCGTGCTCGCGCTCGGCTTCCTGCTCCTGCTCGTGGCGCTGCAGGCGCCCCTGATCGCCGCGCTCGGCGTCGTCACGAACCTGCTCGCGACCGGCGCCGCGTTCGGGATCGCCCGTCTCGTCTTCCAGGAGGGGCACGGGGCGGGCCTGCTCGGCTTCGAGTCGCAGGGCTACCTCGACGCGTGGGCTCCCGTCTTCTTCTTCGCGATGATCTTCGCGATCTCGATGGACTACACCGTCTTCCTGCTCTCCTCGGCCAAGGAGCACTTCGACCGCTCCGGCGACCCGCACGAGGCGATGGTCGGCGGGCTCGCCCACTCCGGGCGCGTGATCTTCGCGGCGGCGGCGGTGATGGTGGCGGTCTTCTTCACGTTCGCGCTGTCGGGCCCGCTGCCGCCGAAGGAGATGGGCGTCATCCTCGGGATCGCGGTGCTCCTCGACGCGCTGCTGATCCGGCTCGTGCTGATGCCGACGCTGCTGCGGGTCTTCGGCCGCGCCGCCTGGGCGACGCCGCGCTGGCTCGCCCGCGTGCTCCCCGACATCCGCTTCGGCCACTAGTCGAGAGGCGTGCGCCGGCGCCGCAGCCGCGGGGCGAGCTCGAGCGCGCGCGCGAGGTCGCTCCGCGAGAGCATCCCGACCAGGCGGCCGTCGTCGAGCACGAGCGCCCGGCCGGCGTCGGTCTCGGAGAGGTCGCGCAGCGCGTCGACGGCGGGCTGGCTCCCCGTCGAGCTCGGTCACCTGCTCGGCGGGGACCATGCACTCGCGGACGCCGCGCTCGTCCCACTCGGCCCGCGGGATCGCGGCGACGCAGCGGAAGGAGAGGAGGCCGAGCGGCCGTTCGCCCTCGACGACGGGGTAGGCGGTGTGCCGGTGGCTCCAGGCGATCTCGTCCATGAAGCGGCCGAGCGTGTAGTCGACCGGGACGGCGACCGGGTCGCGCGTCATCAGGTCGCGGACGCGCAGGCCGTCGAGCGCCTCGCGGGCGGCGACGTAGCGCGCCTCGGCGCCGGCCGCCTGGAGCAGGAACCAGCCGACGAACGCGAGCCAGGCGCCGCCGAACGCGCCCTGGAAGATCAGCATGAAGAGACCGCCCGCGATCAGCAGGTAGGCGATCGCGCGGCCGATCGCCGAGGCGACGGCCGTGGCCCAGCCGAAGTCGCCGCGCGCCTGCCAGAGGATCGCCCGCAGCGTCCGGCCGCCGTCGAGCGGCAGCGCCGGCAGCAGGTTGAAGACGAGCAGCACGAGGTTGACGTAGCCGAGCCACGCGACCACGCCGTCGACGGCCTCCGGCGGCGACGTCGCCCAGGCCGCGGCGACGCACGCGGCTCCGATCACGAGCGTCACCGCCGGGCCCGCGAGCGCGATCCTGAGCTCGGCGCCCGCGCCCGGGAACATCCCCTTGAAGCGGGCGACGCCGCCGAAGAGCCAGAGCGTGATCCCGTCGATCTCCATCCCCTCGCGCCGGGCGACGACGGCATGTCCGAGCTCGTGCGCCAGCAGCGAGACGAAGAAGAGGAGGGTCGCGACGATCGCCATCGCCACGTACGTCCCCTGCGCGAGGCCGGGGTTCTGGTCGGGGAAGACGCCGGAGGCGAGCGACCAGGCGAGCAGCGCGAAGACGACGAGCCAGCTCCAGTTGACGCCGACCTCGATCCCCGCGATGCGGCCGATCCGGATGCTCGGTGCCGTCGCTCCGCCTTTCCCCGAGTAAACTCCCATTGTGGCGACTCGCGAGCAGGCGACGACGGGCACGCGCGGTGCGATCGCGGCGGCGGCGGAGATCGTCGGCCACAAGTGGACGGCGCTGATCCTGAACGAGCTGACCGACGGGCCGCGGCGCTTCCGCGACCTCGAGCACGCCTGCGAGGGCATCTCGACCCGGACGCTGGCCGAGCGGCTGCGCGCGCTCGAGGCGGCGGCGGTCGTGCTCCGGCGCAGCTACCCGGAGTCGCCGCCCCGCGTCGAGTACGAGCTGACGGCGAAGGGCGAGGCGCTGCTCCCGATCGTCGACGAGATGCGCCGCTTCGGCGCCGCCTGGCCCTTCTAGAGACGTGCTGCGCGCAGCCGCGCCGCGTCCGGCGGCGCCGCCGGCGTGCCGCTGACGACGAGCACGACGCGGCTGCCGGGCTCGACCGCGCCGACCGCGACCGCGCGCCGCAGCGCCCCGAGCGCGACGCCGCCCGCGGAGTCGGCGAAGACGCCGGCGCGGTCGGCGAGCAGGGCGCGGTTGCGCCGGATCTCCGAACGGGGCACCGACTGGATCGAGCCGCCGGAGAGCTGCGCCGCGCCGAGCGCGAGGTCGCCGTAGCGCGGATCCGACGGCAGCGGCGGGCACTCGCCGGGCTGGCCGCCGACCATCCGCGGGATCCGGCCGGAGCCGAGCCCGAGCGGGCGCAGCTCCGCGAAGCCCTGCGCGATCTTGGCGAAGAGCGCCCCGGTGGCGATCGGCCCGACGACCGCGTCGGGCAGCTCCCAGCCGAGCTGCTCGGCGATCTCGAACGCGACCGTCTTCGCGCCCTCGGCCGCGTAGGGCGCGAGCGTCCCCTCGACCGAGCCCCAGCCGGGCCGCCGGGCGAGCTCGCGCTCGCGACCCGGGTCGGCCGGTGAGAGCAGCACCGCGCGCAACCGCTGCGCCTCGGCGCGCGCGGCGACTGCCTCACCGAGATAGCCGCCGGCTGCGCAGCAGACGGCGGAGAGCCCGAGGGCCTCCGCCGCCGCGAGCGCCGTCGCGGCGAGCCTGTCCTTGAACGACCGCGTCGGATTCGCGGTCTCGAGCTTGAGGAAGAGCTCGACCCCGCAGAGCTCGGCGAGCCGCGGCGCCGCGACGAGCGGCGTCCACCCCGGCCCTTGTGACGAAATGTCACTTGGGACGAAGGGCAGCGCCTCGGCATAGCGCCAGAGCGAGCGGCCGCGCCCGGCGAGGTCGGCGGCGCCGCGCTCGCTCCAGTCGTAGGCGACGTCGAGCGGGCCGTCGCAGGCGGGGCAGGCCGGCAGGGCGCCCGCCGGGAACGAGGCCTCGCAGACGCGGCAGCGGAGCGCCGGCGCGGTCACGGGCGGCACGCCTTCCGGCCCTCCGCCTGTGGCGCTGCTGCTAACCGGTGTGGCGGAGAGGGGTCGCCGGCTAGCGCGCGTGCGGGCGCGTAATCGCGAGAACTGCAAAGAGCTTCGTGTTCTCGGCGCGCGCCACGGTTCGGGCAGGGTACCGCGGCGCGCGCCGGATCACAACTCGAGGCTCGATGCGCAACGGCCCCGCTGGGGACGTCCGATGCGCATCAAGCCTCTACGCGGCCGCGAGCCGGTCGAGCAGCGCGTCCGCGTCCGGCTCGATCTCGATCGGGCGGACGAGGTCGGCGACGACGCCGGGCGTCTTCAGGCCGTCGCCGGTGACGAGCAGGACGACGCGGTCGCGCGGCCCGAGCTCGCCGCGGGCGACGGCCTCGCGGAGGGCGCCGAGCGTGACCGCGGGCGCCGTCTCGCCGAAGACACCGGTCGTCCGGGCGAGGTGGGCGACGTTGGCGGCGACGTCGTCCTCGGCGACGGCGTAGACGGCCCCGCCCGAGGCCCGCGCGGTCGCGACGGCGAGATCGCCGTCGGCGGGGTTGCCGATCGCGAGCGAGCGCGCGATCGTCCGCGGCCGCACCGGCACGACCGCCGCGCCCTCGTCGAAGGCCCGCGCGACCGGCGCACAGCCCTCCGCCTGCCCCCCGTAGAGCCGCGGCTGCGCCCCGTCGACGAGCCCGAACTCGCGCAGCTCCGAGAAGCCCTGGTGCACCTTCGTGAACATGGCGCCGGAGGCGATCGGCGCGACGACCGCGTCCGGCAGCTCCCAGCCGAGCTGCTCGGCGATCTCGAACGCGAGCGTCTTCGAGCCCTCTGCGTAATACGCGCGCAGCTGCACGTTCACGAACGCCCAGTCGAGCTCGAACGAGAGCTCGACGGTCAGGCGGCTGCAGTCGTCGTAGCTGCCCTGGACGGCGTAGAGGGTGGCGCCGAAGACCGAGGTCGCGACCAGCTTCTCCGGCTCGAGGTCGGCCGGGCAGAAGACCGCGGCCTCGATGCCCTCGGCGGCGGCGCGCGCGGCGACCGCGTTCGCGAGGTTGCCGGTCGAGGAGCAGGCGAGCGTCTCGAGCCCGAGCTCCCGGGCCTTCGCGCAGGCGACGGCGACGACCCGGTCCTTGAAGGAGTGGGTCGGGTTGGCGGTGTCGAGCTTCAGCCAGAGCTCGCCGACGCCGAGCTCGGCCGCCAGGCGCGGGGCGGCGACGAGCGGCGTCCAGCCCGGCGCGAGCCGCTGCTCGGCCGGCGCGGCGACGGGCAGGAGCGGCGCGTACCGCCAGATCGAGCGCGGCCCGGCCTCGATCGCGGCGCGGGAGACCTCCGCTCGCTGGCGCTCGCGGTCGTAGACCGGGTCGAGCGGGCCGAAGCACTCGCGGCAGACGCCGATGCCTTCGAGGTCGTACGAGGTCGCGCAGACCCTGCAGAGAAGGGAAGTGGCCGACACGGGCGGGGCTCCTTTCGATTCGCTCGACATCCGTCCGGGCTTGGCACCTTGCCGGGCTTTCGCCGGGAGGTTGCCGAGGCGTCACAGGGCCGGTCCCTCAGCCTCTCTCGATGTGGAGCGGGGGGTCACCCGCGCCGTCCATTACTTTACACAGGAAAGCTAGACTTGTCGCCGATGCGGCAGACCCTGTTCGAGAAGGTGTGGGAGAGCCACGTGGTCGTCGAGCCGCCGGGCGAGCCGGCGCTCCTCTACGTCGACCTGCACCTGATCCACGAGGTCACCTCGCCGCAGGCCTTCGACGGGCTGCGGCTCGCCGGGCGCCCGGTGCGGCGCCCCGACCGGTCGCTCGCGACGATGGACCACAACGTGCCGACCGGCGACGACACAGGTCCCGACCCGCTCTCGGTCGCGCAGCTCGAGGCGCTGCGGCGCAACTGCGAGGAGTTCGGCGTGCCGCTGCACGCGACCGGCTCCGGCCGCGAGGGGATCGTGCACGTGATCGGGCCCGAGCTCGGCTTCACGCAGCCGGGCATGACGATCGTCTGCGGCGACTCGCACACCTCGACGCACGGGGCCTTCGGCGCGCTCGCGTTCGGGATCGGCACCTCCGAGGTCGAGCACGTGCTCGCGACGCAGACGCTGCAGCAGCGCCGGCCGCGGCAGGCGGAGCTGCGCTTCGTCGGCGAGCTGCCGCCCGGCCTGACCGCGAAGGACATGATCCTCGGCGCGATCGGCGCGATCGGCGTCGACGGCGGCGTCGGCCGGGTCTGGGAGTACACCGGCGAGGCGATCCGCGCCCTCTCGATCGAGGGACGGATGACGATCTGCAACATGTCGATCGAGGGCGGCGCGCGCGCAGGCATGATCGCGCCGGACGAGACCACGTTCGCCTACGTCGAGGGCCGCCCGGGGGCGCCGAAGGGCGCGGCCTGGGAGGCGGCGCTCGAGGCCTGGCGCGGGCTCCCGACCGACGAGGGCGCCGTCTACGACGAGGTGGTCGAGATCGACCTGGCGACGCTCCGCCCGCAGGTCACCTGGGGCACGAACCCCGCGATGGTCGCGCCGATCGACGGGCGCGTGCCCGATCCCGCCGACTACGACGACCCGAACGAGCGCGCCGCCGTCGGCCGCGCGCTCGAGTACATGGGCCTCGAGCCGGGGACGCCGATCGAGGAGATCCGGATCGACCGCGTCTTCATCGGCTCCTGCACGAACGCGCGGATCGAGGACCTGCGCGCCGCCGCCCGCGTGGTGGACGGCCGCCGCGTGCGCGAGGGCGTGCGCGCGATGGTCGTGCCGGGCTCGGCGCAGGTGAAGGCCCGCGCCGAGGCCGAGGGGCTCGACCGCGTCTTCGAGCGCGCCGGCTTCGAGTGGCGTCGCGCCGGCTGCTCGATGTGCCTGGGCATGAACCCGGACGTGCTCGCGCCGGGTGAGCGCTGCGCCTCGACCTCGAACCGCAACTTCGAGGGCCGGCAGGGCGCCGGCGGCCGGACGCACCTCGTCTCCCCGGCGCTGGCCGCGGCGGCCGCGATCGCCGGGCGCTTCGTCGATTCCCGCGAGCTGGCGGAGGTCGAGCCGGCGTGAAGGCCTTCCGCTCGGTCACCTCGACCGCCGCGGTGCTCGACCGGCCCGACGTCGACACCGACCAGATCATGCCGAAGCAGTTCCTGAAGCGGGTCGAGCGCACCGGCTTCGGCGAGTTCCTCTTCTTCGACTGGCGCAGGGACCCCGAGTTCGAGCTGAACCGGCCCGGAGGCCGCCGGCGCGCGGATCCTGCTCGCCGGCCGCAACTTCGGCTGCGGCTCCTCGCGCGAGCACGCGCCCTGGGGCCTGCAGGACGCCGGCTTCGAGGCGATCGTCGCGCCGAGCTACGGCGACATCTTCCGCCAGAACTGCCTCAAGATCGGCCTCCTGCCGGTCGAGCTGCCGCAGGAGCAGGTGCGCGAGCTGATCGCCGCCGCGGAGGCCGGCGAGGAGCTGACCGTCGACCTCGAGGCGCAGACCGTCTCGTCGGGAGCCGGCGCCGCCTTCCCGTTCGAGCTCGACGCCTTCCAGCGCCACTGCCTGCTCGAGGGCCTCGACGAGATCGGCCTGACGCTGGCGCACGTCGAGGCGATCGACGCGTACGAGGCGCGGCTGCCCGAGCGCGTGCCGACGACCTCGCTCTAGCCGGACTTCCACGCAGGTCGGCGCCTGTGCGAGAGTCGGCTCTCCGGAGTCGTCCGAAGCAAGGAGGAGCCATGGCCGTAGCGCGCATGTCGGCAGCAGGCAGGAGCGGAACGAGCGCCCTCGCCGACTTCAAGCAGTTCATCCTGCGGGGCAACGTCGTCGACCTGGCGGTCGGCCTCGTGATCGGTGTCGCGTTCGGCGCGGTCGTGACGGCGCTCGTCGCCGACCTGCTGACGCCGTTGATCGCGGCGGTCTTCGGCAGCAACGACTTCTCGGCGCTCGACTTCACGATCAACGGCAGCACCTTCCTCTACGGGCACTTCATCAACGCCGTCATCTCGTTCCTGACGATCGCGGCCGCCGTCTTCTTCTTCGTCGTCCGGCCGGTGAACGCGCTGATGGCGCGCCGCAAGACGGAGCCGCCCGTGGACGCCTCGACGCGGCAGTGCCCGGAGTGCCTGAGCGAGGTGCCGGTGCTGGCGCGCCGCTGCGCCTTCTGCACCTCGGAGCTGGCCGCCGGCTAGCCGCCGGGCCTCGCGCCGCCGCCTGCTCGTGACGGCTCCGTCGGGTCCCCGACGGAGCCGTCACGACGGCGTCTCGACGGCGTCGTCCTCCTCGACGGGATAGCTGCCGAAGACGACGACCTGCCGCGTCTCGCGGCGGAGCTCGTCGAGCGCCTCGCGGATCACCGGGTCGAGCGGATGGCCCTTGACGACCGCGTCGAAGCGGTGCTTGAACGGCGAGTGCGGGATCGGCCGCGAGACGAGCTGGACGAGGTCGATCGCGTGCCGGGCGAACGGCTCGAGCGCGTGGAAGAGCGCTCCCGGGCCGGTGGTCGGTGACGAACGAGAGCGCGGTCCGGAAGGGCTGCCCGTCGCGGTCGAGGCGCGTGAAGGTCGCGACCGAGACGAAGCGGGTGTACGCCTCCGGGTGGTCGCCGGCGCTCTCGACGATCGGCGTCAACCCGTACAGCCGCACGGCGCGCGGGCTCGCGATCGCCGCCTCGGTCGGGTCGCCGCGCTCGGCCACCTCGCGCGCGGCGTCCGCGGTCGTCGCCGCGGCGACCGCGACCGCGTCGGGCAGCGAGGCGAGCAGGCTCCGGCACTGGTCGAGCGCCATCGGGTGGGAGCGGATCACGCGGAGCTCCCCGGGCGGCACCACGGCCGGCCCGGCGAGGCAGTGCTCGACCGGGAGCACGACCTGGCCGACGATCGAGAGCCACGACTCGTAGAGGAGGTCGTGCGTCTCGTTGACCGGCCCGACGAGCGTCGACTCGATCGGCAGCACGCCCGCGGCCACCTCCCCCGCCGCGACGGCCGCCGCGACGGCCCGGAAGCTCGGCAGCGGCCGCAGCGTCGCCGCCGGGAAGAGCGCCTCGGCGGCGGCGCCGGCGTGGGCGCCCTCTCGGCCGGGGTAGGCGACGGTCTCGGGGTTCGGGTTCACGGCTCCTCTCGGACGGGTCCCCGCTCGTGACGAATCGTCACAAGCGCTGGTCAGCGGGTAAAGGCGAAGCGGCCGACGACGGCGTCGCCGAACTCGGCCGTCGTGGCGGTGCCGCCGAGGTCGCGCGTCGGCGCGGCGGCGAGCGCGGCGTCGACGGCCTCGTCGAGCAGGCGCGCCTCCTCGGGCCGGCCGAGGCCGTGCTCGAGCAGGAGCGCCGTCGTCCGCAGGGTCGCGGCCGGGTTCGCGACGCCGAGCCCGGCGACGTCGGGCGCCGAGCCGTGCACCGGCTCGAAGAGGCCCGGCCCGGAGTCGCCGAGGCTGGCCGACGGCGCGAGCCCGAGGCCGCCGGTCACCTCGGCCGCGACGTCCGAGAGGATGTCGCCGAAGGTGTTCTCGGTCAGGATCACGTCGAACTGCTGCGGCGCGCGGACGAGCTGCATCGCCGCGTTGTCGACGAGCATGTGCCCGACCGCGACGTCCGGGTACTCCGCCGCCAGCTCGTCGACGACGCGCCGCCACATCCGCGAGGTCTCGAGCACGTTCGCCTTGTCGACGGACGTGAGCCTGCCGCGGCGCGTCCGCGCGAGCTCGAACGCGCGGCGCGCGATCCGCTCGACCTGGCGCGGGTGGTACTCGCAGGTGTCGAAGACCGTGCCGTCGTCGCGGACGCCCTTGGCGCCGAAGTAGAGGCCGCCGACCAGCTCCCGGACGATCAGCAGGTCGATCTCGCCCGCCTTCGCCGGCCGCAGGTTCGTGTAGACGTCGAGCGCCTTCCGGAGCGTGAAGAGCGCCAGCTCCGGCCGCACGTCCTGCGCGTCGAACTCCGGGTCGCCGACCGGCCCCTTGAAGACGGCGTCGGCGGCGAGGCAGGCCTCGAGCGCCTCGCCCGTCAGCGGCTCGCCGGTCGCCCGGATCGAGGCGCCGCCGACGGGCCGCTCCTCCAGCTCGACGTCGGGGACGAGCGCCTCGAGGGCACGTCGCGCCTCCCGGATCACCTCGGGCCCGATCCCGTCGCCTGGGAGGAGGACTACACGCATCTGCGCGCAAAAGTGTACAAGGTAAAGCCGTGGAGTTCCGCCGGATCGACCAGCTGCCGCCCTACGCGTTCGCGGAGATCGACCGGCTGAAGCTGGAGCTCCGGCGGGCGGGCGAGGACGTCGTCGACCTCGGCTTCGGCAACCCCGACGTGCCCTCGCCGGACGTGGCCGTCGCGAAGCTGCAGGAGGCCGCCGGCAAGCCCCGCAACCACCGCTACTCCGCGAGCCGCGGGATCCCGCGGCTGCGGGCGGCGATCTGCGACCTCTACCGGCGCCGCTTCGGCGTCGAGCTCGACCCGGAGACGCAGGCGATCACGACGATCGGCGCCAAGGAGGGCCTCGCGCACCTGATGTGGGTGCTGGCCGGGCCCGGCGACACCGTCGCGGTGCCGACGCCGACCTATCCGATCCACCGCTACGCCCCGGTGCTCGCGGGCGCGACGGTCGCCGACTACGAGGTCGCCGGCGGGATCGAGGCGATCGAGGACGCCGTCGAGCGGACGCGGCCGCGCGCGCTCGTCGTCTCCTACCCGCACAACCCGACGACCGCCTGCGTCGAGCCCGCGTTCTTCGAGCGCCTGGTCGCGCTGGCGCGGGAGCGGGACCTGCTCGTCGTCCACGACTTCGCCTACGCCGACCTCGCCTTCGACGGGCACCGGCCGCCGTCGATCCTCGAGGTCGAGGGCGCGGCGGACTGCTGCGTCGAGCTCTACACGCTGACGAAGTCGTTCTCGATGGCGGGCTGGCGCGTCGGCTTCCTGCTCGGGAACGCCGAGGTCGTCGCGGCGCTCGGGCGGCTCAAGTCCTACCTCGACTACGGCACCTTCCAGCCGATCCAGATCGCCGCGATCCTGGCGATGAACGAGGCGCCCGGCTACCCGGAGGAGGTCTGCGAGGTCTACCGGCTCCGCCGGGACGCGCTCTGCGACGGCCTCCGGCGGATCGGCTGGCCGGTCGAGCGGCCGCGCGGGACGATGTTCGTCTGGGCGGAGCTGCCCGAGGCGGTGCGCGGGCTCGGCTCGCTCGAGTTCGCGCTCCGGCTCGCCCGCGAGGCGCGCGTCGCGGTCAGCCCCGGCGCCGGCTTCGGGCCGGGCGGCGACGGCCACGTCCGCTTCGCGCTCGTCGAGAACGAGCAGCGGATCCTGCAGGCGGTCCGCGCGATCCGCCGGGCCCTGCCCGGGCTCGCCGGAGCCGCCCCCGGTCGTAGAGTGGACGCGTGGGGTTGCCCGTGCTCCAGCCGGCCCGCCGCAGACGCCGTCGGCGGCGCCGCATCGTCTGGCGTCGGCTCTCGCCCGTGCTCGCGCTCGGCCTCGTCGCGCTCGTCTCCGGGCTCTGGGCCGGGGCGCGGCACCCGGGCGGCGGCACCGAGGCCGCCGCGGCCGCGCCGCAGCCCGCCGCCGCGGCGCCGAAGCACGCCGAGCGAGCCGCCGCGCCCGCCCGCGTCGAGACGCTCGTGCGCGGCCCGGCCTCCGTCCGCGCGCCGCTCGCGGGCCTGACCGCGCCGGCCGCGGCGGTGATCGACGCGGGCAGCGGGCAGCTCCTCTGGGGCCGCCGCCTGCACGAGCGGCGCCAGGTCGCCTCGACGACGAAGATCATGACCGCGCTGCTCGCGCTCCGGAAGCTCGGCCCGCACGAGCTCGTGACCGTGCCGAGCGAGGCGCCGCGGGTCCCGCTCGTCCGCGAGGGGCTGCGCGCCGGCGAGCAGGTCGAGGCGTGGAAGCTCTTCTACGGCGCGCTCCTCTACTCCGGCAACGACACCGCGCTGACGCTCGCGGTCGCCGCCGGCGGCACGCGCAGCGCCTTCGTCAAGGAGATGAACGCCGAGGCGAAGCTGCTCGGGCTCGCCGACACCCACTTCCGCAGCCCGAGCGGCGTCCTCGACGAGGACAACTACTCGAGCGCCTGGGACCTGGCGGCGCTGACCCGGGTCGCGCTCCGCAACGCCCGCTTCCGCGCGATCGTGCGCACGAAGCGCAAGCAGGTGCCGTGGGCGGCGCCGACCTACGCGAAGATCTACCTGAACAAGAACCTGCTCCTGCGCCGCTACCCCGGCGCGAACGGCGTCAAGACCGGGTACACGCAGAAGGCGGGGCACTGCCTGGTCGCGAGCGCGACGCGGCGGGGGCGGACGCTGATCGCGGTCGTGCTGCACTCGCGCGACCCGTACGGCGACGCGACCCGCCTGCTCGATCTCGGCTTCGGCACGTGACATCCCGTCACGAAGAGGACATTGTGACGATTCGTCACGAACCGGCTCGGCGGCGTCCGCTTGTGACGAATCGTCACCAGCGCCCCGGCTTGTGACGAACCGTCACTTGGGCGGCGGGCGGGTGACGGCGCCCTCGGAGGCCGAGGAGACGAGCGCCGCGTACTTCGCGAGCGCGCCCTCCCGGAAGCGCGGCTGCGGCGGCGTCCAGTCGCGCAGGCGCGCGGCGAGCTCGTCGTCGGAGAGCTCGACCGAGAGCTCCTGCGCCTCGGCGTCGACGACGACGACGTCGCCGTCCCGGAGCGCGGCGAGCGGGCCGCCGCGGAACGCCTCGGGCGCGACGTGGCCGACCATGAACCCGTGCGTGGCGCCCGAGAAGCGCCCGTCGGTGACGAGCGCGACGTCGTCGGAGAGCCCCTCGCCCACGATCGCGGCGGTCACGTGCAGCATCTCGCGCATCCCGGGCCCGCCGGCCGGCCCCTCGTAGCGGATCACGACGACGTCGCCGGCCTCGATCGTGCGCGCCTTGACGGCGGCGAAGCACGCCTCCTCCGAGTCGAAGACGCGCGCGGGGCCGCGGTGCACCAGCTTGTCGTGGCCGGCGAGCTTGACGACGCAGCCCTCCGGCGCCAGGTTCCCCCAGAGCGCGCGCAGGCCGCCGGTCTCCTTCAGCGGCGTCTCGATCGGGACGACGACCTCCTGCCCCGGCGTCTCGACGGCCTGCTCGGCGATCTCGCCGAGCGTGCGCCCGTCGACCGTGCGCGCGCCCGCGTGGACGAGGTCGCGCTTGGCGAGCTCCCGCGCGACGAGCGCGACGCCGCCGGCCGCGTGGACGTCGTTCGCGACGAAGCGGCCGCCCGGCTTGATCGAGGCGACGACGGGCGTCCGCCTGGCGACCTCGTCGAAGGCGCGCAGGTCGAAGGGGATCCCGAGCTCGTGCGCGATCGCGACGAGGTGCAGGACGCCGTTCGTGGAGCCGCCGGTCGCCGCGACCGAGGCGGCTGCGTTCTCGAGCGCCTCGCGGGTGACGATCTGCGAGGGGCGCACGTCGTCGCGGACGAGCCGCATCGCCAGCCGTCCCGCGCGCTCTGCCGCCTCCTCCTTCGTCTCGTCGAGGGCGGGGATGCCGTTCAGGCCGGCCGGCGAGATGCCGAGGAACTCGAGCGCGGTCGACATCGTGTTCGCGGTGAACTGGCCGCCGCAGGCGCCGGCGCCGGGGCAGGCGACCGACTCGAGCTCGTGCAGCTCCGCGGCGTCCATCGTCCCGGCCGCGTGGGCGCCGATCGCCTCGAACACGTCCTGGATCGTCACGTCGCGGTCGCGGAAGCGGCCCGGCGCGATCGTGCCGGAGTAGAGCACGAGCCCGGGCAGGTCGAGCCGGCAGAGGCCCATCACCGCGGCCGGGATCGTCTTGTCGCAGCCGACCAGGCAGACGAGGCCGTCGAGGTGGTGGCCGTAGGCGACGAGCTCGATCGAGTCGGCGATCACCTCGCGCGAGACGAGCGAGGCGCGCATGCCGTCGACGCCCATCGAGACGCCGTCCGAGACCGAGATCGTGTTGAACTCCATCGGCGTGCCGCCGGCGGCGCGGATCCCGTCCTTGACGTGGCGCGCCAGCTTCCGCTGGTTCAGGTTGCACGGCATCGTCTCGATCCAGGTCGTGCAGACGCCGACGAGCGGCTTCGCGAGATCCTCGTCGGAGAAGCCGGTGCCCTTCAGCATCGCGCGGGCGGCGGCGCGGTCGGGGCCGTCGGTGAGTGCGGCGCTGTGGCGCTTGGCGGGGTCGGTCGGGCGGTCGTAGGGGGTGCTCATTCGGCGGAGGCTCCTAGCGGGGTGGTGGTCAGGGGCAGGACGCGGGCCTCGGGGAAGCGGGCCTCGAGCTCGGCGGTGCAGGCGTCGACGTCGGGCGGACGCGACCAGACGATCACGGTCGGGCCCGAGCCGGAGAGGGTGACGGCGAGCGCGCTCTCCGGCAGGCGCTCGCGCACCGCGTCGAGGAGCGGCGCCGTCCGGGCGCGGTAGGGCTCGTGCAGGCGGTCGGCGGCCGCGGCGGCGAAGAGCTCCGGCGAGCCGGTCGAGAGCGCGGCGCCGAGCAGGACGGCGTGGCCGGCGGTGAAGGCGGCGTCGGCGTGGCTGACCGTCTCGGGCAGGGAGGCGCGCGCCTCGTCGGTGCGGACGGTCGTCTGCGGAACGAGCGCGATCGGCTCGGCGGGCGCGCGGTCGGCGATGCGGGTGACGCGCCCGTCGACGACCGCGACGACGCCGCCCGCGAGCGCGGCGGCGAGGTTGTCCGGATGGCCCTCGAGCGGCAGCCCGAGCTCGAGCAGCTCGTCGACCGACGGCTCGACGCCCGCTGCCGCGGCCCCGGCGACGAGGCCGAGCGCGATCACCGCGGCGCTCGAGCCGAGGCCCCGCTCGCGCGGGATCGGCGTCGTCCAGGCGAACGACCAGCGGGACGGGTCGGCGAGGAGCGCGAACGCCCGGACGCCGAGATGCTCGCGGTCGACCTCGCCGGACGCCTCCTCGAGCTCGACCTCGTTCCAGAGGGAGAGCGCGATCGCGGCGCAGTCGAAGCCGGGGCCGACGTTCGCCGTCGTCGCCGGCGCCCGGACCCGGATCGTCACGCCGCGCACCCTCGGGACGTGTCCGAGGGCCTCACGCGCCGCCCACCGCGTCCGGATCCTTGAGCCCGTGGCCGGTGACGACGCAGACGACGCGCGTCCCGGGCTCGAGGCCGGCGGCCTCGACCGCGGCGACGCCGGCCGCGCTCGCGGGCTCGCAGAAGACCCCCTCCTCGCGGGCGACGGCGCGCCAGGCAGCCTCGAGACGGGCCTCGGACAGCGTCACGACGCCGCCGCCGAAGCGCTCGAGCGCGGCGTCGACCTCGGCCCGGTGGACGGGGTCGCCGATCCGGATCGCCGAGGCGAAGGTGTCGGCGCGCCGCTCCGCCTCGCCGAGCAGCAGCCGCGGGCGCACGCCGACGTCGTCGAAGCCGTGCGCGTAGGCGACGGTGTTGCCGCCGCCGCCGTAGGGCAGCGCCAGCACGTCCGGCGGGGCGCCGAGCTGCTCGACGAGCTCGACCGCGGCCGTCTTCTGACCCTCGATCCGGTCGGGGTTGACCGAGTTGACGAGGACGAGCCCCTCCTCCTCGACCAGGCGGCGCGTCAGCGCGAAGGCGTCCTCGAACGAGCCCTCGACCGCGCGCAGCTCGGCGCCGACGGCGACCGCCTGGGCGATCTTGCCGCGCGCGACCGCGCCCGAGCCGTGGCAGATCACGCAGCGGAGGCCGGCGCGGGCCGCGTAGGCGGCCGCCGAGGCCGCCGTGTTGCCGGTCGACGCGCAGACGACGCCGGTGGCGCCGCGCTCGAGCGCGCGCGTCACCGCCACCGCCATGCCGCGGTCCTTGAACGAGCCGGTCGGGTTCGCGCCCTCCCACTTCAGCCAGACCTCGACGCCGAGCCGCGCGCTCGTCCGCGGCGCCGGCAAGAGCGGCGTCCCGCCCTCTCCCAGCGTGACCACGGCGCTCACACCCCCCGGTCGGCGATCAGCCGCAGCGGCTCGGGCCGGGCGCCGACCTCGTCGAGCGCGCCGATCGCGTCCAGGGCCGCCGCCAGCCGCCCCGCCGGCGCCTCGTGGGTGACGATGTCGATCCCGGCGCGCCCGTCGGTCGGCGTCTGCGCCAGCCGCGCGATCGAGACGCCCTCCTCGGAGAGCCGCTCGGCGACGTGGGCGAGCACGCCCGGCCGGTCGGCGACGTCGAGCCGGAAGTAGAACTCGGAGCGCAGCTCGCCCTCCGGCAGCCGCGGCAGCTCGCGCCAGACGGCGTCGTTCTGGAGGAAGCCGGTGCCCGTCGTCCCGATCACGCCGACGATGTCCGCGACGACGGCCGAGGCCGTCTCGGAGCCGCCCGCCCCCGGCCCCTCGAGCGTGATCTCGCGGATCGCGTCGCCCTGGAGCATGACCCCGTTGAAGGGGCCGTCGATCGCCGCCAGCGGGTGCGCCGCGTCGACGAGCGCCGGGCCGACGCGGACGTCGACGGCGCCGTCGACGAGCGTCGCCGCCCCGATCAGCCGCACGACCGTCCCGAGCTCGCGCGCCGCGGCGACGACCTCCGGCGTCACGTCCTCGATCCCGCGGCAGGCGACGTGCTCGAGCGGCACGCGCGAGCCGAAGGCGACGGTCGCGAGGATCGCCATCTTCGCGGCCGCGTCGGCGCCGGAGACGTCCTCGGTCGGGTCGGCCTCCGCGTAGCCGAGCCGCTGCGCCTCCGCGAGCGCGTCGGCGTAGGAGCCGCCCGCCTCCATCCGCGTCAGGATGAAGTTCGTCGTCCCGTTGACGATCCCGAGCACGCGGTGGACGTTCGAGACGACGAGCGACTCGCGCAGCACCTTGACGACCGGGATCGCCGCGCAGACCGAGGCCTCGAAGCGCAGCTGGGCGCCCGCCTCCGAGGCCGCGGCGAAGAGGTCGGCGCCGCGCCGGGCGACGAGCTGCTTGTTCGCGGTCACGACCGACTTGCCGGCGCGGAGCAGCTCGAGCACGAGCTCGCCCGTGCCCTCGACGCCGCCCATCACCTCGGCGACGACGGCCACGGACGGGTCGTCGCGGATCGCCGCGAAGTCGGTCGTCAGGACGCCCTCGGCGGGCGCCCACGGCCGCTCCCTCGCCGGGTCGCGGACGAGCGCCCGCACCACCCGGAGGCGGTGGCCGGTCGCCCGCTCGATCTCGTCCGCGCCCTCCGTCAGCAGCCGGTCGACCGCGGAGCCGACCGTGCCGTAGCCGAGGAGCGCGACCGGGACGTCAACCGACGCCATGCACCTTCGCTTCGCCCCCGAGCAGGCCCTCCTTGCCCGCGAGCTCGCGCAGGGCGCCGCCGACCTCCTCGAGCTGACCGCCGGCCGCGGCGCGCCGCAGCTCCTCGAAGCGCGGCCGCCCCGCGTCGTCGTCGGCGAAGAGCTCCTTCGCGAAGGCGCCGCTTCGGATCTCCTCGAGGATCGTCTTCATCTCGGCCTTGACGCGGTCGTCGACGACGCGCGGGCCGCGGGTCAGGTCGCCGTACTCGGCCACGTCCGAGATCGAGTAGCGCATGTACTCGAAGCCGCCCTCGTAGATCAGGTCGACGATCAGCTTCAGCTCGTTCAGGCACTCGTAGTAGGCGATCTCCGGCTGGTAGCCCGCCTCGACGAGCGTCTCGAAGCCCGCCTTGATCAGCGCCGTGACGCCGCCGCAGAGCACCGCCTGCTCGCCGAAGAGGTCGCTCTCGGTCTCCTCCGCGAAGGTGGTCTCGAGCAGGCCGACGCGGCCGCAGCCGATCGCGGTGCCGTAGGCGAGCGCGACGTCGAGGGCGGCGCCGCTCGCGTCCTGGTGCACCGCGACGAGCCCGGGGGTGCCGGCGCCCGACGAGTAGAGCTCGCGCACCCGGTGGCCCGGCGCCTTCGGCGCGACCATGATCACGTCGTGCCCGGCGGCCGGGGCGATCCGGCCGAAGTGGACGTTGAGCCCGTGCGCGAAGAGCAGCACCGCGTCCGGCTCCCCCCCTCGGACGAACAGGTTCGGCTCGATCTCGCTCTCGTAGACGCCCTTCTGGACGTGGTCGGGCAGCAGCACGGCGACGAGGCGCGCGCCGCGGACCGCGTCCGGGATCGAGCGGACCGTCAGCCCCGCGTCCTCCGCCGCCTCGCGCGAGGCGCTGCCCTCGCGCAGGCCGACCTCGACCTCGACGCCGGAGTCGCGCAGGTTGAGGGCGTGCGCGTGGCCCTGGCTGCCGTAGCCGATCACGGCGACCTTGCCGGCGAGCAGGTCGACGTTGCCTTCGCGGTGGATCGTCGCCACAGGGGCTCCTTTCGGGGATGAGCTAGCGGAAGACGTGCTGGCGGCGGCGCTCGCCGCCGTTGCGGGCGGTCGCCCGGCCGAGGCCGATCCGGCCGGTGCGGACGAGCTCCTTGAGGCCGTGCGGGCGGACGAGCTCCTCGAACGAGTCGATCTGCTCGGGCGTGCCGGAGATCTCGAAGACGAGCGCGTCGGTGCCGAGGTCGGCCACCTTCGCCTCGAAGACCTCGCCGAGCGCGATCAGCTCCGAGCGCCGGCTCGGCGGCGCGGCGACCTTGATCAGCGCCAGCTCGCGCTCGATCGACTCGCCCGGGCCGAGCTCGGTGATCCGGAGCACGTTCACCTGCTTGTGCATCTGCTTCTCGATCTGGTCGAGCTCGCCCGGCTCGCAGTCGACGCGCAGGGTCACGCGCGAGATGTCGTGCCGCTCGGTCGGCCCGACGGCGAGGCTCTCGATGTTGAAGGCGCGGCGCGCGAACATGCCCGTGATCCGCGTGAGCGCGCCGGGCTTGTTCTCGACGTGTACCGACAGGGTGTGCTTCATGCGCCGACCGTCTCCTCCTCGCCGGGATACTCCACCAGATCGAGCGCGGCCGCGCCCGCGGGGATGATCGGGAAGCAGTGCTCGGCCGGGTCGACGCGGCAGTCGACGACCGCGGTGCGGCCGCAGTCGATCGCCTCGGCGAGCACGCCCTCGAGCTCGTCCTCGGCCTCGACCGTGAAGCCGGCGGCGCCGTAGGCCTGCGCGAGGCGCGCGTAGTCGGGCAGCGCGTGGGTCAGCTCGATCTGCGAGAAGCGCTCCTCGAAGAACATGTCCTGCCACTGGCGGACCATGCCGAGATGGCCGTTGTTGACGATCACGACGACGATCGGCAGCCCCTCGTGCACCGAGGTCGCGAGCTCCTGGTTCGTCATCTGGAAGCAGCCGTCGCCGTCGACGCAGATCACGGTCGCGTCGGGGCGGGCGGCCTTGGCGCCGACGGCCGCGGGGACGCCGTAGCCCATCGTCCCGAGCCCGCCGGAGGTGACGAACGAGCGGGGGCGGTCGACCTCGAGGTACTGCATCGCCCACATCTGGTGCTGGCCGACGCCGGTCGTCCAGACGACGTCGCGGCCGGCGGTCAGCGACTGCAGCGTCTCGAAGACCGGCTGCGGCCGCATCAGCGGGCCCTTCTGCTCGCCGTAGCGGAGCGGGAAGCGCTCGCGCCAGTCGCCGATCTGCTGGAGCCAGGGCTCGGTGCGGCCGGGGACGACCTTGCCCTGCAACGCCTCGGCCAGCTCGGCGAGCACGGTCTTCAGCGGCCCGACCACGGGCACGTCGGCGAAGCGGAGCTTGTCGATCTCGGCCGGGTCGACGTCGAGGTGGATCACGTCCGCGCCCGCCGCGAAGGCCGAGAGCTTGCCGGTGACGCGGTCGTCGAAGCGGGCGCCGACGGCGACGAGCAGGTCGCACTTGTTGATCGCCCAGTTCGACCACTTCGGCCCGTGCATCCCCGGCCAGCCGAAGTGGAGCTCGTGCGACTCGGGGAAGGCTCCCTTCGCCATCAGCGTCGTCACGACCGGCAGCCGCGCCGCCTCGGCGAGGCGCAGCAGCTCGGCGGTCGCGTCGGCGTTGACGACGCCGCCGCCGACGTAGAGGACGGGCTTCTCGGCGGCCGCGATCCGCTCGGCCGCGGTCCGGATCTGCTTCGGATGGCCGCGGCGCGGCGGCCGCCAGCCGGGCAGGTCGACCTCCTCCGGGTAGGCGAACTCGAGCAGCGCCTCCTGGACGTCGCGCGGGACGTCGACGAGCACGGGGCCGCAGCGGCCCGTGCGGGCGACGTGGAAGGCCGCCTTGATCGTCTGCGGCAGCTCGCGCACGTCGGTGACGAGCCACGAGTGCTTGACGACCGGCATCGTGATCCCGGTGATGTCGCACTCCTGGAACGCGTCCGAGCCGATCAGGGTCGAGCGCACCTGGCCCGTGATGCAGACGAGCGGCGTCGAGTCCATCCAGGCGTCGGCGATCGGCGTGACGAGGTTCGTCGCGCCCGGGCCGGAGGTCGCGATCGCGACGCCGACCCTGCCGGACGCGCGGGCGTAGCCCTGCGCCATGTGGCCGGCGCCCTGCTCGTGCCGCGCGAGCACGTGGCGGACGCTCGTCCCCTTCGCGATCGCGTCGTAGGTCGGCAGGATCGCGCCGCCGGGCAGCCCGAAGGCGACCTCGACCCCCTCGGCCTCGAGCGAGCGGAGGATCGCGTCGGCGCCCGTGATCCGGGTCATGACGAGAGCACCCCCGGGTGGAACTCGGCGTTCGTGAACGCGTTCTGGAAGCCGGCGATCACCGACTCGGTCACCTCGCGGGTCGTCGCCGCGACGCCGGCGCGGAGCCGGTCCGCGGTCGCCGCCCTCGTCCCCGCGAGCGCGCCGACGAGCGTGTCGGCGGCGCCCCGCTCGCCGAGCCCGTCGCCGAGCACCATCGCGGCCGCCAGCAGCATCGAGCTCGGGTCGGTGGCGCCGAAGCCCGCGTGGGCGGCGGAGCCGGTGTCGAGCGGCGTGAAGAGCGAGGGGCCGTGTCCGGCGAGGAACGCGCTCGCGGCGACCCTGGCCGGCACCGCGGCCGCGCCGACGAGCGCCGCCAGCGCCTCGCCGAGCGTCGGGTCGGCGACCAGCACGTCGAGCGACTCGGCGTCGAAGGCCGCGGCGGCGAGGGCGGTCGAGCGGTCGAGCACCTCGAGCCGCACCTCCTCGTTCGCGGCGGCGGCGACGGCGAGCAGCTCGCGCCAGGCGGGCCCGTCCGTGACGGCCGAGAGCCGCAGCCGCCGCGAGCGGGCGAGCGCGAACGCCTGCGCGACCGTCCAGGCCGCCGACCCCTCGCCGAGCGGCGCGAGCAGGACGAGGTCGCTGCGGCCGCCGAAGCGCACGCGGGTCTGCCGCGCGCGCAGGTCGAGCTCGGCCCGCAGCTCCTCGACGGCGTCCTCGTCCCCGTCGGCGACGAGCACGGCGTCGGCGCCCAGGTAGGAGCCGCGCGGCGGCGCCTGGCCGCGGACGACCGCGTCGGCGCCGAAGGGGACGTAGTCGAGCTGGAGCGAGAAGCCGTGCAGCCGGGCGACCGCGTGCATGGCGCGGCTGGCCTCGGCGATCAGCTCCGGGGCGGTGCCGCAGCCGGTCAGGCAGGCGACACGGTAGGAACGGGCCATCAGGCGACCTCCATCTGGGCGTCGAGCTGGGCGGGGAAGACGTCGGCGACCGCGACCCGGCGGCCGCTGTCGGCCAGCCGCTTGAAGCGCGCGAACGCCTCGTTCAGCTGCCGGGTGTCGAGGCGGAGCCCGGCCTCGGCGGCGGCGCGCGCGAACGCGTGCCGGCCCGAGTGCTTGCCGAGCGGCAGCGTCATCTCGAGGCCGAGCTCGGCGGGATCCATGATCTGGTAGGTGGCGGCGTCCTTGAGCATCCCGTCCTGGTGGATGCCGGCCTCGTGCGCGAACGCGTTCGCGCCGACGACCGCCTTGTTGGCGGGCACGGGGTAGCCCGTCAGCTGCGAGACGAGCCGGGAGGCGGGGCCGATCTCGGCCGGGCGGACGCCCGTCTCGGCGTCGAAGGCGGCGGCGCGGACGCGCAGGGCCATCGCCACCTCCTCGAGCGAGGCGTTGCCGGCGCGCTCGCCGATGCCGTTCACGGTCACCTCGACCTGGCCGGCGCCGGCGCGCACGCCCGCGAGCGTGTTCGCGACCGCGAGGCCGAGGTCGTCGTGGCAGTGCACGGAGACGGTGACGCCGCCGAGCTCGGGGCAGAGCGCCCGCACCCGGTCGAGCAGCTCCGCGTAGTCGTGCGGGAGCGCGTAGCCGACCGTGTCGGGCAGGTTGACCGTCGTCGCGCCCGCGCGGACCGCCTCGCGGCAGACGGCGGCGAGGAAGGCCGGGTCGGAGCGGGTCGCGTCCTCGCAGCAGAACTCGACCTCGTCGACGAGCCGCGCGGCGAGCGCGACGGCGTGCCGCGCCTGGGCGAGCACCTCGTCGGGCGCGAGGCCGAGCTTGCGCTCCATGTGGACGGCGCTCGTGCCGAGGACGACGTGGATCCGGGAGCGGCGCGCGCCGGCGAGCGCCGCCGCCGCGGCCTCGACGTCCTCGGGCCGCGCCCGCGCCATCGAGGCGACCGTCGGGCCGGTGAGCGCCGCGGCGACCGCGCGCACGCCCTCGGCCTCGCCGGGCGACGCGGCCGCGAAGCCCGCCTCGATCACGTCGACGCCCAGGCGCTCCAGCTGCAGCGCGATCTGCACCTTCGCGGGCGGGGTCAGCGCGATGCCCGGCGACTGCTCGCCGTCGCGCAACGTCGTGTCGAACACCAGGATCCTGCGGGCCACGTCTCGCTCCTTCTCCTGCTTCCGCCCTCGCTCCGAGGGCGCACCTATCGCGTCTTTCGGTCGGCGTCTGCGCCTGCGAGGCGCGTAGGCGAAATCTCCCCCTAGAGGGGGAGAATCAGGGAAATCACGACGACGAGCACGCCCGTGAGGGCGGCGGCGCGGAGAGCGGATGTCGTCGCGAAGCGCATCGGAGGCTGCTCAGTGTGCGTGCGGATCCGTTACTTGTCAAGGTAAAGCGGCTAGTCGAGCCGGATCCGCGGGTCGATCCAGGCGTAGAGGACGTCGACGACGAGGTTGAAGAGCACGATCGCGGTCGTCGAGAAGACGACGATGCCGACGGTCACCGGCAGGTCGAAGCCCTGGACGCTGGCGACGAGCGCGCGGCCGAGCCCGGGCAGGTTGAAGACCGTCTCGGTGAAGACCGAGCCGCCGAGCGCGACGCCGACGTCGAGGCCGAGCATCGTCGTCACCGGCAGCAGGCCGTTCCGGAGCACGTGCGAGCGGATCACGAGCCACTCGGGCGCGCCCTTCGCCCGCGCCGTGCGGACGTGGTCCTCGCCGAGCAGCTCGATCGTCGTCGCCCGGACGAAGCGGACGTAGAGCGCGGCGAAGAGCATCGCGAAGCAGATCCACGGCAGCACCAGGTGGTACGCCCACTCGCGCCGGCCCGCCGCAGCCGAGCTCGTCGATCGGGTGGAAGAAGTCGCAGTAGCCGGTGATCGGCATCAGGTCGAGCCGGTAGCCGAGGACGTACGCGAGCAGCAGGCCGATCCAGACCGGGTGCGCGCTGATCCCGACGAGGACGAGCAGCATCGTCGCCCGGTCGAGCAGCGAGCGCGGCCGCAGCGCCGAGAGGACGCCGACCGGGATCGACACGAGCAGCCAGAGGATCGCCCCGCCGACGACGAGCGACGCGGTCACGGGCGCGGCCGCGCCGACGACCTGGTCGACGCTCTGCCGGTTCGCGAACGAGCGGCCGAGGCTGCGGTCGACGACGAGCCGCTTCAGGAAGCGCGCGTACTGCACCGGCACCGGATCGTCGAGCCCGAGGAAGACCCGGGCGCGGGCGACGCAGTCCGGCGAGGCCCGCTGGCCGCACGAGAGCCGCGCCGGGTCGACCGGCACGACGAAGAAGATCACGTAGGTGAAGGCGGTCGTCGCCAGCAGCAGCACGGCGGCCCAGAGCACGCGGCGGACGAGGTACCGCGCCACGGCGCCGCCCTATTGCAGGCGGATCCGCGGGTCCACCCAGGCGTAGAGCGTGTCGACCACGAGGTTGAAGAAGACGATCGACGTGGTCGCGAAGACGACGATCCCCATCGTCACCGGCAGGTCGAAGGTCGAGATCGAGCCGACGAGCGTCTTGCCGAGCCCGGGCAGCCCGAACACCGTCTCGGTGAAGACGGCGCCGCCGAGCGCGAGCCCGATGTCGAGCCCGAGCAGGGTGACGATCGGCAGCAGCGAGTTCCGGAGCACGTGCGCGCGCAGCACCTGCGACTCCGGGGCGCCCTTGGCGCGGGCCGTGCGCACGAAGTCCTCGCTCAGCGTCTCGATCGTGTAGGCGCGGATGAAGCGGACGTAGGTGGCGGCGAAGAGGATCATGAAGGTCGCCCACGGCAGCAGCAGGTGGTAGGCCCACTGGACCGGTCCGCCGCAGCCGTGCAGGGAGCCGAAGAAGTTGCAGTAGCCGGTGATCGGCGTCAGGTCGAGGCGGTAGCCGACGAAGTACGCGAGCAGCAGGCCGATCCAGACCGGGTGCGCGCTGATCCCGATCAGGACGAAGACCATCGCCGTCCGGTCGAGCAGCGAGCGCGGCCGCAGCGCCGAGAAGACGCCGACGGGGATCGCCAGCAGCAGCCAGAAGACGACGCCGCCGAAGACGAGCGACGCCGTCACGGGCGCGGCCTCGGCGACGACGCGGTTGACGCTCTGGCGGTTCGTGAACGAGCGGCCGAGGCTGTGGTCGACGACGAGCCGCTTCAGGAACTGCGCGTACTGGATCGGGACGGGCCGGTCGAGGCCGTAGAAGTGGCGGGCGCGGGCGACGCAGTCGGGGGTCGCGCGCTGGCCGCAGGCGAGCCGCGCCGGGTCGGCGGGGATGATGAAGAAGATCACGTAGGTGATCGCGGTCACGGCGACGAAGAGCACGAGCGCCCAGAGAAGCCGCCGGATCAGGTAGCGCGCCACGCCGCTCGAACCGTAGGAGCCTCCTCCGGTCGCGGCAAATACGGATCGGCACTCATTCGCCGGGGCGGACGAGGCGGCCGCGGGCGGCGCCCCCGCGCAGCAGCGTGCGGACGACGCGGCCGCGGAAGCCCCGGCCCGTGTACGGGCTGAGCGGGTGCCGGTAGCGCAGGTCGCCCGCCTCGAGCGTCCAGGCGGCGTCGAGGTCGACGAGCGCGAGGTCGGCGTCCCGGCCGGGCTCGAGGGCGCCCTTGCCGCGCAGGCCGAAGCGGGCGGCGGGCGCGGCGGCGGCCAGGCGCGCGACGGCGGCCGGGTCGAGCCCGCGCGGCAGCGCCCTCGGTCAGGAGCGCCGGCAGGAGCGACTGGCAGCCGGAGATGCCGCCCCAGACCGCGAAGGCGTCGTCGCCGCGCTTGCGCTCCGGCGGCCCGGGCGAGTGGTCGCTCGCGACGAGGTCGACCGCGCCCGCGAGCAGCTCCTGCCAGAGCGCCTCGCGCTCGGCGGCGGGGCGGATCGGCGGCGCGCACTTGCCGGAGGCGCCGAGCCGCTCGAGGTCGTCCTCGCAGAAGACGAGGTAGTGCGGGCACGTCTCGCACGAGACGTCGAGGCCGCGCGCCCGGGCGCCGCTCACGAGCCGGACGCCCTCGGCGGTCGAGACGTGGACGACGTGGAGCGCGCAGCCCGTCTCGGCGGCGAAGCCGAGCGCCTTCCCGATCGCGTCGAGCTCGGCCTCGACCGGCCGGCTGCGCGCCCAGTCGAGCCAGCCGCTCCCCGCCGGCTCGAGCAGCCGCTCCGGGCTCTCGGCGTGGACGGCGACCGGCAGCCCGAGCGCGGCGGCGCGGGCCATGCCCTCGCGGAGCGTCGCGTCGTCGGCGGCCTCGAAGTCGTCGATCCCGCTCGGCGCCATGAAGGCCTTGAAGCCGACGACGCCGCAGGCCGCGAGCTCGGCGAGCCGGTCGAGGTTGCCGGGGACGAGCCCGCCCCAGAGCGCGAAGTCGGCGACCGCCGAGCGGCCCGCGGCCTCCGCCTTCGCGTGGAAGGAGGCGGCGTCGAGCGTCGGCGGGTGCGCGTTCAGCGGCATGTCGAGGAAGCAGGTGCCGCCGCCGGCCGCGAGCGCGGCGCTGCCGGTCGCGACGCCCTCCCACTCGCTCCGGCCCGGCTCGTCGAAGTGGACGTGCGCGTCGACGACGCCGGGGAAGACGTGCAGGCCCGTCGCGTCGAGCTCGTCCGGCTGCTCGTCGAGCCCGGGCGCGACGGCCGCGATCCGCCCGTCCTCGACCGCGAGGTCCGCCTCGAGCAGCCCCTCCGGGGTGACGACGGTGCCGCCGCGGACGATCACGGCGGCAGCCTACGCGCCGCCTCCTGGTCATGCAGCCCGGCGCCGGCTGCCGATAGATCACCCGCCGTGCGCCGTCCGCTCGTCCTCCTCGCCCTCCCCGCGCTCGCGCTCGCGTGCGCCGGAGCGGTCGCCGCCGCGCCCTCGCGGGGCGCCTCCTGGGCGAAGCCGCAGATCGCCGCGGTCGTGCAGGCGGGCCTGCTCGGCGACAGCGTCGCGACGTTCGCGCCGGACGAGCCGCTGAGCGGGCAGGCGCTCGCGGACGCCGTCGCCGGCCTCGACGACCGGATCGCCGCGGCCGCCTCGCAGCCGCCTTCCGATCCCTCGGGCGGCGACCCCGAGCCTCGCCGCCGAGACCGAGCCCGCGCCTCCCTGGCCCCGCTACGACTACCGGCCGGCGAGCCCGTCGGCGCCGGTCGGCATCGCCGAGCTCGACCGCGTGCTCGTGAAGGCGCTCGGCCTCGGCCCCGCCGCGGAGAAGGTGCGGACGGCGCTCGTCCGCGCCGGCCTGAAGCCGCCCGCCCGCGCGGGCACCGAGACGATCGCGCGCCTGATCGGCCTGCGGCTCAACCACCCGGCCGGCCAGGACGACCTCGAGCTCCTGCCCCACCAACCCGCGACCCGCGCCGAGGCGGCGTACTCGTTCGCCGCCGCCCTCTCCTTCGGCGTCGACGCCCAGGCGGCCGTCGCCGAGCTCGCCGGGCTCGCTCGAGCTGCCCGAGCTCTCGGATCGGCAGCGGCAGGTGCTGCGCACGGCCGTCCGCTACGTCGGCTACCCCTACGTCTGGGGCGGCGCGAGCGCGGCGGTCGGCTTCGACTGCTCCGGCTTCGTCTGGCAGGTCTACAAGCTGACCGCCTACCCGGACGCGGGCACGCTCGCCTCGACCCTGCGCGGCCGCACGACCTACCGGATGTCCGGCGAGGTCGGCCGCAAGAGCCGCATCTACGAGCGGCAGAACCTGAAGCCGGGCGACGTGCTCTTCTTCGGCCGCGGCCCGGCCTCGACGCCGGACGAGGTCGACCACGCGGCATCTACCTCGGCAACGGCTGGCTCGTGCACTCCTCGCGCTACGGGACGACGATCGTCCCCTTCGCCGGCTGGTATGCCGACAGGTTCGCCTGGGCGCGGCGGCCGCTGCGCGAGGCCGGGCTCGACGGCTAGTGCACCGACTCCGAGCTGCGTCCTCCGATCTGGGTCGGCACGAGCGTTGCGCTTCGGGCGAGGACAGCCTCAGCCGACCGGATCCTCGCCGAGGTCAGCCGCTGAACAGCCGTTCTTCAGACAGTGCACCGGCGATCGCCTCCGCCTCGCGCGCGTAGCGAGTCGCTCCCACCGATCGAATGAAAGCGAGTGCTCGCGCGAGCTCCTCGCCCGCCTGCTTCCCGCCGACCCCTCTCGGCGAGCTGCTCCGCCGCCCGCAGCCTCGCCTCTGCCTCGTCCGGCTTCGCGCCCGCGCGCGCGAGGAGCTCTGCGGCGGAGAGGAAGTCACGCGCCACGTACGCACGGACAGCGTCGGTCCAACGCGACTCGGGGTGGCCGGCGAGCGCGTCCACGAGCTCGTCGCCCAGGCCCAGGCGAACGGCTGCGCACGCGAACGCGGGCAGGTTGATGACGGCGAACTGCATTCGGAGACCACGGCGGAGCGATTCCAGCAGCTCGTGCGCGAGCAGGCCTGCTCGGTCGCGATCGGAGGCCAGCGCGAAGATGTGCGCGCAGGCGGCGACCGTGAAGGTCGTGGCTTGCACTTCCGCGTTCGCCCGACCGGCTGCGAGCGCCCGTTCGGCGTCGGCGAGTGCGCCGGCGACGTCGGCCCGCGCCAGGCGGAGCTCGGCTCTGACCGCGAATACCTGGTAGGCGGCCTGGTGGGAGATTCCGGCCTCGACCAGGACGAGGAAGTCGTCGGCGTCCCGGTGCGCCTGCTCCCAGTCACCGCGCCGGTAGCGGTGGTCGGTGAGCACGGCCCTGTGCCAGCGCACGAGCGACTCGGAGCCGATCCGCTCCGCTGCCTGCGCCGCTTCGAGCCGCAGCTCGTAGCCGCGCTCGAGGTCGCCGAGCATCTGATGGGCGACGGCGAGATTGTTGAGCTCCCGGGCTCGAAGGCCGGGTGCGCCGTTCGCCTCGGCGATCTGGACGCTCCGCTCGATGTCCGCCAGCCCCGCGGTGTCCCCTTCGTCCAGGCGGATCATTCCCTAGCAGGTTGAGCGAGTCGCTGAGCGCCTCGTCCCAGCCGAGCTGCTCCGCTACGGCGCGCGCAGCCGCCGCGAGCTCGACCGCGCGCGCCTGCTCGCCCAGCAAGTAGGCGCGCGATCGCCAGGCGCGCAAGCACCCACGCGCGCGATCGCGTCGGCGGGCCGTCGCCGAGGAGCGCCATCGCCTGCGCGCCATGCTCGTCCGCCAGCTCGCGCCTGCCCTGGAGCCGGAGGGCCTCGGACAGCAAGATCTCGACCTCTGCGGCCCGGTCGGTGTCGCGGGCCGCGAGCAGCGCGTCCCGTGCCTCGGTCAACCGGTCGGGATTACCGCCGGCGACGTGGTGACCGACAGGAATCGCTCGACGGTAGAGGAGATCGGCCCGCTCGGGGTCGTCCTCGGGCCAGAGCCTCAGCGCCGCGTCGTAGAAGCGCTCGGCCGCCTCGACCGCATAGAGGGCAGCGGCTCGGTCGCCCGCGCCGCGGAGCGCGAGCCGGGCCGGTTCGGCCAGCGCGGACGTGTCGAGGCCGGCCGCCTCGGACAGCTCGAGCGCCTGCAGGTAGTGGTGGGCGAGCATCTCGGAGTGCTGGTCGGGACGGCCGAGCGAGGCGATCCACTTCGCGGCCCGACGGTGTCGGCCGGCTCGCTCCGCCCGGGGGAGCTGCGCGTAGGCGACGTCGCGGACGAGCAGGTGGAGGAAGGCGTACTGCGTCTCCTCCACCACCGTCGAGCGCCGCTCGCGCCGAACGAAGTCGCGGCGCTCGAGCCCGTGCAGCAGCTCCTCGATCGTGCGGCGGTCGAGGCCGGAGACCGCGGCCAGCCCTCCCGTCCAGAACGTCTTGCCGAGCACGGCCGCGTCTTGCAGCAGCGCCTTCTGCTCCGGCTCGAGCAGATCGAGCCGGGCGGCGACGATCGCCTGAACGGTCTCTGGCAGCTCGCGGAGCTCGCCGCGCTCGCGCAGGATGCGGGCGTACTGCTCGGCGTACAGGGGATTGCCGCCGGCCCGACCGAGGAGCTCGGCGCGGGTCGCAGCCGGCATCGATGCATGCTCGAGTAGCTCGCTGAGCAGGCGATCGGTCTCGTCGTCGGAGAGCGGCGAGACCGAGATCGTCAGCGCATTCAGCTTGCCGCCGCCCCACGCCGGCCGGCGCTCGAGCAGCTCCGGGCGCGCAGTGCAGACGACGAGGATCGGCACGCTGCTCGCCCAGTCGACGAGGTGGTCGACGAAGTCGAGCAGGTTCTCGTCCGCCCAGTGCAGGTCGTCGACGACGAAGACGAGCGGCCGCTGCTCGGCGAGCGTCTCGAAGAACTGCCGCCAGGCGGCGAACGCCTCGGCCCGCAGGTCGGCGCCGCCCGGCTCGGAGGCTTCGAGCCCGACGAGCGGGCGCAGGTGCGACTTCACCCAGCGGTCGCCGACCGCCGCGTCCAGCTTCCGCTCAGCCTCCTCGGGCGGGTCGCTCTCGAGGATCCCGGCCTGCGCCTTGACGATCTCGCCGAGCGCCCAGAAGGTGACGCCGTCGCCGTACGGGGGGCAGCGGCCCTGGCGCCAGGTGACGGGCTCGGCGTCGGCGTCGACCATCCGGGAGAGCTCGTAGACGAGGCGGCTCTTGCCGATCCCCGGGACGCCGACGAGCGTGACGAGCTGGGCCGAGCGCTCCTGCCGGGCGCGGTCGAGTGCGCCGCTCAGGAGCGCGAGCTCGCCGCCGCGGCCGACGAGGGAGGCGCCGTGCAGCCGTTCGAGCGCGGCGTGCGCCCGGGCCTCCGTCGCCAGCCAGACCGGAACCGGCTTCTCCTTGCCCTTCGCCTGGACAGGCCCGGCCTCCTGGTAGTCGATCGCCTGCCGCGTCGCCCAGTAGGTCTGCTCGCCGACGAGGATCGCGTTCGCCGGCGCCGCCGCCTGCAGGCGGGCCGCGGTGTTGACGACGTCTCCCGCCACCATCCCCTCGCCCGCCTCCGGGCTCGACCCGAGCTTGACGAGCGCCTCGCCCGTGTTGACGCCGATCCGAACGTCGAGCTCCTCCTCTGCCCGCGCCCAGTCGCGCACCGCGAGCGCGGCGCGGACGGCGCGCTCGGGATCGTCCTCGTGTGCGAGCGGGGCGCCGAAGACCGCCATCACCGCGTCGCCGATGAACTTCTCCACCGTCCCGCCGAGGCGCTCCAGCGCTCCTCGGACCTGTGTGTGGTAGCGGCTGAGCTCGGCCTCGACGTCCTCGGGATCCATCTGCTCGGCGCGGGAGGTGAAGCCGACGAGGTCGGCGAAGAGGACCGTTACGACCTTCCGCTCCCGACGAACCGTCTCCACCCGGGTGAGTCTAGACGTGCTCTCCGCCCGGTCCGACCGCGCGACCTACGTCGGAGACGGCGAACTCGCGGGCGTCTCCCAGACGGAGACGTGGCGCGTGCTCTCGCTCGTGAACGGCTCGCGCGTCCAGCCGCTCCAGCGGTCGCGCAGGGTCATCCCCGCGAGCGCCGCCATCAGGTCGAGCTCGGCGGGCCACGCGTAGCGGAACGGGATCGACACGCGCTCGAAGCGTCCCGTCGCCGCGGTCGCGGAGGTGGTGCGACACGAGCCGCTGCGTCGCGGGGTCGATCTCGTCGAAGCCGACGTAGCCGTCGGTGACGTGGAACGGCACGGCCGTCTGGCCGGGCGGGAGCCGCCGCAGCGTCGGGACGCCCACCTCGACGACGAAGCGCCCGCCCGGCTCGAGGTGCGCGGCCGCGTTCCGGAAGCACGCGACCTGCTCGGCCTGCGTCGTCAGGTTCATGATCGTGTTGAAGACGAGGTAGACGAGCGAGAAGCGCCCGTCGACGCGCGTCGTCGCGAAGTCGCCGATCGCGACGGGGAGCTCCGCGCCGCCCGGCTTGCGCCGCAGCTGCGCGACCATCGACTCCGAGAGGTCGATGCCGTGGACCGGGACCCCGCGCCGCGCGAGCGGCAGCGCGATCCTCCCCGTGCCGATGCCGAGCTCGAGCGCGGCGCCGCCCGCGGCGAGCTCCTCGAGCAGGTCGACCGTCGGCTCGACGATCTCCGGGTCGAAGAGATCGGCGGCGTCGAAGTCGTAGCGCGCGGCGACGCGCTCGCCGAAGTAGTCCTCGGGCACCCCGCGGACTCTCGCAGAACGCCGCTGTATCGTCGCGCGCATGCCGCTCCGCACCGTCGCCGCGACCCGCTACGTGACGCCGCTGCGCGAGGGCGGCTCGCTCCCCGCGCTCGTCGAGGCCTCGGACGACGGCCTCTACGTGCTCAAGTTCCGCGGCGCCGGCCAGGGCCCGAAGGCGCTCGTCGCCGAGGTCGTCGCCGGCGAGCTGGCGCGCGCGCTTCGCTTCCCGGTGCCCGAGCTCGTGCTGCTCGAGCTCGATCCCGCGATCGGTCGCGCCGAGCCCGACCCGGAGATCCAGGATCTGCTGCTCGCGAGCGCCGGCACGAACCTCGGGGTCGACTTCCTGCCGGAGGCGCTGCCGTTCAACCCGGCGGCCGACCCCGAGGTCGACCCGCAGCTCGCCGCGGGGATCGTCTGGCTCGACGCGCTCGTCACCAACGTCGACCGGACCGCCCGGAATCCGAACCTGCTCTGGTGGCACCGCCGGCTCTGGCTGATCGACCACGGCGCCTCGCTCTACTGGCACCACGCCGAGGGCGCTCCCGACGCGGCGTCGCGGTTCCCGGCGATCCGCGAGCACGTGCTGCTGCCGTACGCGGCCTCGATCCGGGAGGCCGACGAGCGGCTCGCGCCCGGGGTGACGCCGGAGCTGCTCGCCGGGCTCGCCGCCGCGGTGCCCGCCGTCTGGCTCGACGGCGAGGATCCGCAGGTGTACGCCGACTACCTGCGCCGGCGGCTCGAGCCGCCGCGCGCCTTCGTCGAGGAGGCCGAGGGTGCCCGCTGACAGCCCGTTCTCCTACGCCGTCTACCGGCTCGTGCCGCGGCTCGAGCGCGGCGAGCGGATCAACGTCGGCGTCGTCGTCTTCTGCCGTCCGCTGCAGTACCTCGAGGCGAGGACCTCGCTCGACGAGGCGCGCGCGCGGGCTCTCTGGCCGGAGCTCGACCTCGTGCCGGTGCGAGCCCAGCTCGCGGCGATCGAGCGGATCGCCGCGGGCGACGAGGGCGGCGGCCCGATCGCCAGGCTCGAGACGACGGCGCGCTTCCACTGGCTGGTCTCGCCCTCGAGCACGATCATCCAGCCCTCCGAGGTGCACACCGGCATCTGCGGCGACCCGGCGGCGGAGCTCGGGAAGCTGCTCGCGGAGCTGGTCGGATGAGGATCCGCTGGCGCGACCTCGACCCGCTCGGCCACGTCAACCACGCGGTCTACGTCACCTACCTCGAGGAGCTCCGCGACGACTGGCTGACGCGGACGCTCGGCCTCGACGGCGTCTGGAACTACGTGGTCGCGCGGATCGCGGTCGACTACCGCCGCGAGCTGCGCCCGGCCGACGGGCCCCTCTCGGCCGCATTCGCGGTCGAGCGGCTCGGCCGCACGAGCGTGACGACGCGCGAGCGCCTCCTGACGGCGGCGGGCGCGGAGGCTGCGAGCGCCGAGGCGGTGCTCGTCGCCGTCGACGGGGAGACGCGCCGGCCGCGGCCGCTGTCGGCTCACGAGCGCAGCCGGCTCGGCGCCGGGGCCTAGCCGATCGCGAACGGCGTCGGCGGCACGCGGCCGGCGCAGCGCGCGTCGAGGCCGGTCGCGCTGCCGCGTGCGACGAAGCGCGCGACGAGCTCCTGGACGCAGCCGTAGCCGATCACCCCGTGACCCGCCGCGGGGACGACGACGAGCCGGCCGTTCGGGAAGGCGCGCCGCAGCCCGACCGGGTCGGGGACCGCGTCCAGCGGGTCGGCGCCGCCCGCGAGCAGGAGCGCCGGGACCGGCGACGGCGCGGCCGCGAACGCGCGCGGCGGCGCCGGTCCCTTCGGCACGACGCCGCAGGCGCGCCGGAAGAGCCGGGCGCGCGCCACGGCGGCGTGGGCGAGGTAGCTGCCGGCGGCCGCGCGTGCGGTCGCGGCCGGGTCGAAGCCGGTCCACGGCTCCGAGCAGAGGATCACCCAGAAGGCGGCCGTGCGCGCGCGGGCGTCGAGCTCGCGCCCGACCTCGGCCGCGTAGGAGCGGGCGAGCGGGACGTAGTCGCCCTGCGCCGCCTCGTGGATCGTGTACGGCACGAACGCCGCTCCTGCCGCCGTCTCCGTCAGCGCCGCGACCGTCCACGCGACCTCGTCGGGCCCGATCCGGAAGGTTCCCGCCTCGACCGTGACGCGCCGCGGCGGGCGTGCCAGCACGCCGGCGAGCTCCTGCCGCGGGCGCGGGAAGGCGCGCCGGCAGGCGGCGTCTGCGGCACAGCGGCGGAGGATCGAGCCGAGGGCGCGCTCCGCGTTCCGCGCCGACCGCTCGTAGACCCGCACGCCCGGCAGCGGGGCGCCGTCGAGGACGACGCTGCGCACCGAGCGGGGGTGGCGCCGCAGGTAGACCTGCGCCAGCGTGGCGCCGTACGAGCCGCCGTAGAGGTCGAGCCGCCCGTAGCCGAGCGCGCGCCGGACCGCCTCGAGGTCGTCGGCCGCGACGCTCGTGGTCGTCGGCCTCGGATCGCCGGGAAGCCGCGCGAAGCAGCGGCGGAGGTAGGCGGCGACGGCGGCCGGCTCCGCGACGGGGACGTGCCGGTCCGGGCACGCGAGCCGGCCCGACCCGCCGGAGCCGCGCTGGTCGACCATGACGAGGTCGCGGTCGCGTCCGACGCGGGCGAACCACTCGTTGACGCGCACGGCCGCCGCCGTCGCCGGCCGGCCGGGACCGCCCTCGAGGTAGACGAGCGCGCCGCGCGCGGGCCGGTCGGTCGCGGGCAGGACGGCGACCCGCAGCGACGTCCTCGCACCTGCCGGCGCGCGGGGATCGGCGGGAACCTCGACGCGGCCGCACCACGCCGAGACGTAGCCGCCGTACGTGCAGGCGGAGAAGCCCCGCAGCCCGCTCGGCGGCCGCCACCCCTCCGGGCGCAGCGCCGCCCACGCCGCCGCGCCGAGGCCGAGGACGAGCGCGAGCGCGAGCCAGCGCGCGAGCGGGCGCCGCCGGGGCGACCGCCGGTACGCGCCCCAGTCGCGGAAGAGAGACCGCTCGCTCTCGGACGGCGTCATCACGCGTCCGGGACAGCGTCGGCAGGGCCCGCGGCCGGCGCATCGGGGAACGCGCCGACGGGCGTGCCGCTACCTCGCGGTCAGCCGCTTGTACTTGATCCGGTGCGGCTCGAGCGCCTCGGCGCCGCGGGTCTCGCGCACCCAGGCCTCGTACTCCTCGAAGGAGCCCTCGAACCAGGTCGCCTGCGAGTCGCCCTCGAAGGCGAGGATGTGGGTCGCGATCCGGTCGAGGAACCAGCGGTCGTGCGAGATCACGACGGCGCAGCCCGCGAAGTCGAGGAGTGCGTCCTCGAGCGCGCGCAGCGTGTCGACGTCGAGGTCGTTGGTCGGCTCGTCGAGCAGCAGCAGGTTGCCGCCCGAGCGGAGCAGCTTCGCCAGGTGGACGCGGTTCCGCTCGCCGCCCGAGAGGTCGCCGACGCGCTTCTGCTGGTCGGAGCCCTTGAAGTTGAACCAGGACACGTACTGGCGCGAGTTGACCTCCCGCGTGCCGAGCTCGATCGTGTCGTGGCCGCCCGAGATCTCCTTCCAGACCGTGTTGCCCGGCTCGAGCCCGGCCCGGCTCTGGTCGACGTAGGCGAGCTCGACGGTGTCGCCGACCCTGAGCGAGCCCTCGTCCGGCTGCTCCTCGCCCGCGATCATCCGGAAGAGCGTCGTCTTGCCGGCGCCGTTCGGGCCGATCACGCCGACGATCCCGCCCGGCGGCAGCGAGAAGGACATGTCCTCGACGAGCAGGCGGTCGCCGAACCCCTTGGCGACGCCGTCCGCGTCGACGACGACGTCGCCGAGCCGCGGCCCCGCCGGGATGTGGATCTCGACCCGGTCGAGCTTGACGTCCTGTTCGGCCGCGAGCAGCCGCTCGTAGGCCTGGACGCGCGCCTTCGACTTCGCGTGCCGGGCCTTCGGGGCCGAGCGCACCCACTCGAGCTCTGCCTTCAGCGCCCGCTGGCGGGCCGACTCCGACTTCTCCTCGTGCGCCAGCCGAGCCTGCTTCTGCTGCAGCCAGCCGGAGTAGTTGCCCTCGTACGGGATCCCCTTGCCGCGGTCGAGCTCGAGGATCCAGCCGGCGACGTTGTCGAGGAAGTAGCGGTCGTGCGTGACGGCGACGACGGTGCCGGGGTAGTCGGCGAGGAAGCGCTCCAGCCAGGCGACGGACTCGGCGTCGAGGTGGTTCGTCGGCTCGTCGAGCAGCAGCAGGTCGGGCGCCTGCAGCAGCAGCCGGCAGAGCGCGACCCGGCGCCGCTCGCCGCCCGAGAGCCCGGCGACGTCGCGGTCGCCGTCCGGCAGCCGCAGCGCGTCCATCGCCCGGTCGAGCTGGGCGTCGAGGTTCCAGGCGTCGTGGCGGTCGATCTGCTCCTGCACGGCGGCCTGCTCGGCGAGCAGCGCGTCGAAGTCGGCGTCCGGCTCGGCGAAGGCGGCGGAGATCGCGTTGAAGCGGTCGAGCAGGTCGCGCAGCGGGCGGACGCCGTCCTCGACGTTGCCGCGCACGTCCTTCGTCTCGTCGAGCTCCGGCTCCTGGCGCAGCAGCCCGACGGAGGCGCCGGCGGCGAGGTCGGCCTTGCCGCTCGAGGGCTCCTCGACACCGGCCATGATCCTGAGCAGCGTCGACTTGCCGGCCCCGTTCGGCCCGAGCACGCCGATCTTCGCGCCCGGCAGGAACGCGAGCGTGATCTCGTCGAGCACCTTGCGCTCCGGGCCGTAGAACTTCGAGACCCGGACCATCGTGAAGACGTAGTCGGCCACGCGCCCAGGCTAGCGGCAGGCGTGTTTCCCCGCGGCGGGAGCGGAGACCAGCCGGGCATGCGAGCAGTCACGTGGCACGGCACCAGAGACGTCCGGGTCGACACCCACCCGGATCCGACGATCGAGGAGCCCACCGACGCGGTCATCCGCGTCACCTCGTCGGGCATCTGCGGCTCCGACCTGCACCTCTACGAGGTGCTCGGCATGTTCATGGACGAGGGCGACATCCTCGGGCACGAGCCGATGGGCGTCGTCGAGGCGGTCGGCCCGGCGGTCGAGGGGCTGCAGCCCGGCGATCGCGTCGTCGTCCCCTTCAACATCTCCTGCGGGCACTGCTTCATGTGCGACCGGAAGCTCTACTCGCAGTGCGAGACGACGCAGGTGACCGAACACGGCAAGGGCGCCGCGCTCTACGGCTACACGCGGCTCTACGGGTCGGTGCCCGGCGGGCAGGCGGAGTACCTGCGGGTCCCGCACGCCGACGTCTGCGCGGTCAAGGTGCCGGACGGGCCGCCGGACGAGCGCTTCGTCTACCTCTCGGACGTGCTGCCGACCGCGTGGCAGGCGGTCGCCTACGCCGACGTCCCGGCCGGCGCGACCTGCCTCGTCATGGGCCTCGGCCCGATCGGGCAGATGTCGGCGCGGATCGCCCGCCACCGCGGCGCCGGCCGCGTGATCGCCGTCGACCCGGTGCCCGAGCGGCGCGCGATGGCCGAGCGGCACGGGATCGAGACGCTGGACTGGCAGGGCTCCGGCGAGGTCGTCGGCGAGGTGCGCGAGCGGACGCGAGGGCCGCGGCGCCGACGCGGTCGTCGACGCCGTCGGCATGGAGGCGCACGGGACGACCTCGGCCAAGGTGGTGCAGAAGCTGACGGGGATGCTCCCCGACGCGATCGCCGCCCCGCTGACGGAGGTCGCGGGCGTCGACCGGCTCGCCTCGCTGACGACGTCGATCGACGCCGTCCGGCGCGGCGGCACCGTCTCGATCATCGGCGTCTACGGCGGCGCCGCCGACCCGCTGCCGATGATGGACCTGTTCGACAAGCAGGTCCAGCTCCGCATGGGCCAGGCGAACGTGCTGGCGTGGACCGACGACGTCCTCGAGCTCCTGACCGACGAGGACCCGCTCGGCGTGCACGACCTGACGACGCACGTGCTGCCGCTCGACGAGGCTCCGAAGGCCTACGAGCTCTTCCAGCGCAAGGACGACGGCGCGATCAAGATCCTGCTCCGGCCCTGACGGCTCAGGCCGGAGGCGTCCGCCCCTCGAGCGCGTCGACGAGGACGCGCCGCGGCGGCGAGAAGACGTCGACCTGGAAGCAGCTCGTGTCGAGCGTTCGCGCGGCGTGCGGGACGCCCGGCGGGATGTGGACGACGCTGCCGCGGCGCAGCGTCCGCGTCTCGCCGTCGCACTCGAACTCGAACTCGCCCTCGAGCACGAAGGTGACCTGCTCCTCCTCGTGGGCGTGGCGCGGGACGACCGTGCCCGGCTCGTAGCGGACGAAGTTGACGAGCACGTTCTCGCCGAGCAGCGGCCGGAACTCGAGGCCCTCGGCGAAGCGGACCGGCTCGATCTGGTCGAGCTCGACCCAGCGGGGGAACGCGCCCTCGGCGCGCTCGGCCTCCGCGGCGAAGTAGCGCCCGGCGTCGTGGCTCATGTCGGTCACGTCCGCACGAGCCTAGCGAGGCGCTCGATCCCCTCGTCGATCCGCTCCTCGGGCGCGAGGCTGAAGGCGAGGCGCAGGTGGCGGCCGCCGCCCGCGCCGGCGAAGAAGGGCCGGCCGGGGACGAAGGCGACGCCCGCCTCGAGCGCGCGCCGCGCCAGCTCGCCCGTGTCGGCGGCGCCCTCGCCGAGCGTCAGCCAGGTGAAGAAGCCGCCGGTCGGCTCGGTCCAGACGGCGGCGCCGCCGAGGTGGCGCTCGAGGCTCGCGCGGGTCAGCTCCCAGCGGCGCCGGTAGAGCCCGCGCGCGCGGACGATCCCGGCGTCGAGCTCGCCGCTCCGCCCCAGCTCCTCGAGCAGCCGCTGCGCGAGCGCGCCCGCGCCCTGGTCCGACGTCTGCTTCGCCCAGGCGACGCGGGCGACCACCTCGGCCGGGCCGACCGCCCAGCCGAGCCGGGCGCCGGGGAAGAGCGTCTTCGAGAAGGTGCCGACCTGGAGGACGACGTCGGGCCCGTGCGACCAGAGGCTCGGCTGCAGCCGCCCGTCGAAGCGCAGCTCGCGGTAGGCGACGTCCTCGACGAGCAGGAAGCCGTGCCGCCGCGCCAGCTCGACGAGCGCCGCCCGCCGCCCGGCCGCGAGCGAGACGCCCGCCGGGTTCTGGTGGTCCGGGATCGTGTAGACGAGCTTCGGCGCGAGCCCGCCGGCGAGCAGGCGCTCGAGCTCGTCGACGCGCAGGCCCTCGTCGTCGAGCTCGACCTCGACCAGGCGGCTGCCGTGGTTGCGGAAGCCCATGATCGCGCCGAGGTAGGTCGGCCGCTCGCAGACGACGACGTCGCCGGGCTCGAGGAAGGCGGTGCCGACGCAGGCCATCGCCTCGACGCCGCCGCTCGTCAGCATCAGCTCGCCCGTCGGCCGGCCGCGCGCCGTCGAGCGCCTCGACCCGCGAGGCGACGTAGTCCCGCGTCGAGGCGAGCCCCGGCACGGGCGGGTACTGGAAGGCGCTCGCGTCCCGCGCGGAGACGATCTCCGCCAGCGCGGCCGGCAGCGTCTGCCAGGGGAAGGTCTCCGGGTTCGGGAAGCCGCCCGCGAACGAGATCACGCCCGGTGCGTTCGAGGCGCGCATCACCTCGGCGAGCGCGTCGTCGGCGTCGAGCGCCCGACGGGCGAGCAGGGCGTCCCAGGCGGAGGTCGCGGCGGTCACCCCGGGGATGCTAGAGCGGCTCGAAGCGCGCCGTGAAGTGGCGCAGCGAGGCGGGCTCCTCGACGATCCGGAGGCCGCGCAGCTCCTGCCGGCGCGCCGCGACCGCCTCGCAGACCTCGATCACGTAGTCGACGTGGCTCTGCGTGTAGGTGCGGCGCGGGATCGCGAGGCGGACGAGGTCCATCGGCGCGGCCGTCTCGGAGCCGTCGGGCCGGCGGCCGAACATGACCGTGCCGATCTCGCAGCCGCGGACGCCGCCCGTCTCGTAGAGCGCGACCGCGAGCGCCTGGCCCGGATAGGCGAGCGGCTCGACCTGCGGCAGCAGCCCGCGGGCGTCGAGGTAGACGGCGTGGCCGCCGATCGGCTCGACGCAGGGGATCCCGGCGGCGACGAGCGCCTCGCCGAGGTAGGCGGTCGAGCGGATGCGGTAGCGCAGGTAGTCGTGGTCGACGACCTCGCGCAGGCCCTGCGCGACCGCCTCGAGGTCGCGCCCGGCGAGCCCGCCGTAGGTCGGGAACCCCTCGGTCAGGATCAGCAGGTTGCGGCAGCGCTCGGCCCACTCGTCGTCGTCCAGGGCGAGCCAGCCGCCGATGTTGGCGAGGCCGTCCTTCTTCGCGGACATGGTCATCCCGTGCACGAGCGAGGCCGTCTCGCGGACGATGTCGGCGACGTCGCGGCCGCCCTGTCCGGGCTCGCGCTCGCGGACGAACCAGGCGTTCTCGGCGAAGCGGCAGGCGTCGAGGAAGAGCGGGACGCCGTGGCGGTCGCAGACGGCGCGGGCGCCGCGCAGGTTCTCGAGCGAGACCGGCTGGCCCCCGCCGGAGTTGTTCGTGACGGTGACGAAGACGACCGGGACGTCGCCGGGCCGCGCGGCGAGCAGCGCCTCGAGCCGCTCGAGGTCGATGTTGCCCTTGAACGGGTGCCGGTTCGCCGGCTCGAGCGCCTCGGGGATCGGCAGGTCGAGCGCCTCTGCGCCGGTCGCCTCGACGTTGGCGCGCGTCGTGTCGAAGTGCGTGTTGTTCGGAACGACCTTGCCCGGCCCGCCGATCGCGCTGAAGAGGATCTTCTCGGCGGCGCGTCCCTGGTGGGTCGGGATCACGTGCCGGAACGGAAAGAGCTCCTGCACCGCCTCGAGGAACGCGTACCACGACGGCGAGCCGGCGTAGCTCTCGTCGCCGTGCTGGACGGCCGCCCACTGGTCGCGCGACATCGCGCCCGTACCGGAGTCGGTCAGCAGGTCGATCAGGACGTCGTCGGCGTGGAGCCCGAAGAGGTTGTAGCCGGCCGCGCGGATCGCCTCGCGCCGCTCGGCCTCGGTCGTGATCCGGAGCGGCTCGACCGAATGGATCCGGAACGGCTCGACGATCGTGCGGAAGCCCATGCACGGAGGCTAGTCCGAAGCCGCCGCCGCCTTCGCATCGAGCTGCGGCACGCGGTCGCGCCGCAGCTCGAAGAGCGCTCCCGACCGCCGAGCGACCGCGCTAGGCGAGAAGCGCGCGCAGCGCCGCGGCGCCGCCGGCGAGCACCGGCTCGCCGTGCGAGACGAGCACGCGCTCGAGGTCGAGGTCGAGCACCGGCCGCAGCGCCTCGCGAAGCCGGGCGTGCCCGGTCCCCGCGGGCAGCCAGGACTCGGGGCAGAGGCGGAGCCCGCCGCCCTCGGCGCCGAGGATCACGTCGCCCGGCACGAGCGTGCGCTGGGCGGGCAGGTGGTAGGCGACCTCGGTGCTCCGTCCGGTGGCGAGCGCGGCGATCCCGCCCGGCAGCGGGTCGCCCGGTCGGAAGACGTCGGTGACCTCGCCGGCCCGGCGCGCCACCGCGGCGCGGGCGCGCGAGCTCGCCCAGACGCGGCCGCCGTAGCGGGCGATCACCTCGCGCGCGTGCCGCGTGTGCCAGAAGACGGTCACGAGCACGTGCACCTGGCCGCCCGCCCGCTCGACGTCGCGGTCGAGCGCGGCCCAGAAGCGGTCCGGGTCCTCGGGCGGCACGAGCGGGTCGATCAGGCAGACGCCGTCGCCGGTCTCGAGGTAGACGCAGCCGACCTCGTGCCGCCACTCCTCGTGCCGGCCGGTCCAGCGCCACAGCCCCTCGTCGAGCCTGCTCACCTGCACGGCGTCACTCTCTCACGCGGGCCGGGCCCGAGCGCGAGCCCGTCGCGTCGGCCGAGCGCGGCAAGCCTCGCCCGGTAGGCCTGCATCTCCGCGCGCGGCCAGTCGCCGTGGGTCTGGCAGCGCCAGGCGGCGTAGCGCTCGCGGTGGAAGGGGCTCGAGAGGCTCTCCGCGTGCCCGATCACGTCCGCGAGCCGGATCCGCTCGCGCGCCGCGAGCCAGAGCGTCAGCCGCAGCGAGGCGTCGAGCTGGCGTCGGTTCGCGAGCACCTGGGCGCCGGAGAGGCCGACGTGCTCGATCCCGATCGCGGCCCAGTTGAGCCCGACCGTGTGCCGGCAGATCGTCGTCAGCGGCACCAGCTGGTAGATCGTCCCGTCGCGGTCGACCACGAAGTGGGCGCAGGTGCCGGGCAGCTCGCCGAGCTCGCCGTCGGGCCGGTCGGCCGCGAAGGTCGCGAGCACGGGCGCCAGCGTCGTGGTCGCGGTCACGTGCTCGACGATCGTCCGCGGCTCGAGCCGCCAGGTGGCGCGGCCGTAGTGGCGCTTCGCGTAGGCGGCAGTCTCCGCCTTGCGCGCGGCGCCGAAGGGGACCGGGTGCCACACGACCGCCGGCTTCGGGGGAAGCAGGGCGAGTGCGGCGAGCAGGACGGGCGCGGCCCCTGAGAGCGAGAACGACACCGGGCAGGAGCGTATCGCCCGGTCGGGGGATGGACGACCGCGATCCGGCCGCCACGATGTGACCGTCCGGAAGCGATCGCAGGCAGGGCGGTGCCTGACCCGAGGAGGCCCCATCATGTCCCTGCGCGCCGCCCGCGCCGCCGCACCACCCGCCGTAGCGTTCCTTGTCCTCGTCGCCTGCCTGCCGCTCTCCGCGGGCGCGACGGCCGCCCCCGCCCCGCTCCGCTTCACCGCCGCCCAGAAGCGGGTGCTCCAGGGCGGCACCGCCTCGGTGCGGATCGCGCTGCGCCGCCTGCAGGACCGCTGCACGCTCGCCGTCCGCTACCACGACGGCTCCGCGCAGGCGGGGCTGCGCGCGGCCGCCGTCCACACGGGCGTCGCCCGCTGGGACTGGGCCGTCCCGAAGGACGCCGAGGCCGGCGCGGCGCGCGTCACCGTCTCCTGCACCCGCTCCGGGCGGATCGCGCGGACGCTCGTCGTCGTCGGGGTCGTGCTGCCGCCGAAGCTCGAGGTCGTCAAGCAGGGCTTCTCGATCCGCACGAAGACGTTCGGCTCCGAGGTCAGCTACGGGCTGATCCTGAAGAACGACTCGCAGACGCTCGACGCGCTCGACGTGACCGTGCTCGTCAACTTCGTCAACGGCGCCAACGTCCTCTACGGGTCGGCGACGAAGCAGGTGAAGCTGCTGCCGGCCGGCGGCCAGTACGCGCTCGGCGGCTCGCTCTCGTTCCCGGGCGCCGCCCCCGTCGTCCGGCTGGAGGCCGTCGTGCAGATGAAGGGCCACCGCCAGCACGCCGGCTCGCCGGTGCCCGCGCTCGCGAACCTGCGGCTGCTGCCGTCGCAGTTCGAGCCGCAGTGGCTGGGCTCGCTCGAGGGGGAGCTGATCAACGACCAGCCCGCGCTGACGATGCAGCGCGCCTCGCTCTCGGCCGTCGTCTTCGACGCGGCGGGGAACGTCGTCGGCGGCGCCACCGGCTTCGCGAGCGCGTCGCTGCCGCCCGGCTCGCGCCAGTTCTTCAAGGCGACCTCCGGCCTCAGCCCGATCCCGATCGAGAAGGCGGTCTCGGCGCAGATCTCGGCGGTGCCGACCTACGCGCCGTAGGGCAGGAATCGCTCGTCGGTCAGCGCGAGCCCGCCGACCGCGATCGCGGCGCCGACGAGGGCCGTCGCGAGCGCCGCCGGCCCGGGCACGGCCAGAGCGAAGAAGTCCCGCGCCCACGGGAGGGCGAGCACGACGCCGTAGAGCGCCGCCATCGCCGCGCAGAGGACGCCGACCGCGGCCGTGCGGCGGCGGCCCGTCGCCTCGAGCGCGAGCACGAGGTAGAGCCCGACGGCGACGAGCACCGTGGTCGCGACCGTCCGCGCCTCGACCAGGGGCACGCTCAGCACGTTGAGCGAGAAGAGGTAGCCGGCGGTGACGCCGAGGCCCGCCGCGGTGCCGGCGGGGACGGCGAAGCGCGCGACCTCGCGCAGGAAGCCGGCGGTGCGCGAGGGGCCGGCGCTCGGCGCGAGCGCGAGGAAGAACGCGGGCAGCCCGACGGTCAGCCCGGCCGCGAGCGTCAGGTGGCGCGGCAGCAGCGGATAGGCGGTCGGCGTCAGCCCGACGGAGAGGATCAGGAAGGCGGCGAAGACCGCCTTGGCGACGAAGAGCTTCGCGACCCGCTGCAGGTTCCGCAGCACCTTCCGGCCCTCGCCGACCATCGCCGGCACGGCGCCGAACTCGCCGCGGACGAGCACGAGGTCGGCGACCGACTTCGCCATCTGCGCGCCTGTGCCCTGGGCGATCGCGAGCCGCGCCGCCTTCAGCGCGGGCACGTCGTTGACGCCGTCGCCGACCATCGCGACGTAGCGGCCGGCGCGGGCGAGGTCCTCGACGATCCGCTTCTTGTCCTCGGGCGTCACCCGGGCCTCGAAGCGCTCGATCCCGACCTCCGCGGCGACCGCGGCGACGCTCTCCGGCCGGTCGCCGGAGAGGATCCGCAGCTCGACGCCCTGCCCGCGGAAGAAGGCGACCGTCTCGCGCGCGTCGGGGCGGAGCGCCTCGGTCAGCGTCACGAGGCCGACCGGCTCGAGCGGGGGCAGCGGCCCGTCGGCGGCCGGCAGCCCGCGACCGCGCGCGAGCGCGACCACGCGGCCGTCGCCCGCCGTGGAGCCCCGGCGCGACGAGCTCGGGCGCGCCGAGCACGTAGACGCCGTCGCGGAGCTCGAGCGCGCTCCACTTCCGCGTCGAGGAGAACGGCACCTCGGCCCGCGGCTCCTCGGGCTCGGCCGGGAAGGCCTCCGCGAGCGCGGTCACCGTCGCGTTCCGCGCGCCCGCGGCGGCCGCGTAGCGCCCGAAGGCGGCGGCCGCGTCCGGAGGGTCGGCTCCCGCGACCTGCAGCCGGGCCTCGGTCAGCGTGCCCGTCTTGTCGAGGCAGAGCACGTCGACGGCCGCGAGCGACTCGATCGCGTTCAGCTGCTGGGCGAGCGCGCCGAGCCGCGCCATCCGCACCGCGGCGACCGCGAAGGCGACGCTCGTCAGCAGGATCAGCCCCTCCGGCACCAGCGTCAGGACGGCGGCGACCGAGGTCGTGACGGCCTCGCGGAAGGGGGTCGACCGCTCCGCGAGCGCGAAGCCGAGCACGAGCCCGAGCGGCACCATCCCGGCGACGAGCAGGAGCAGCAGCCGGTTCAGGGCCCGCTCGAGCGGCGAGCGCGGGTGCCGGAACTCGCGCGCCTCGCCGGCGACCCGCTCCGCGTAGCTCTGCGCCCCGACCGCGGTGACGAGGTAGCGGCCCGAGCCCTCGACCGCGAAGGCGCCCGAGCGGACGTCCTCGCCGGCCCCGCGCGCGACCGGACGCGACTCGCCGGAGAGGTTCGACTCGTCGAGCGCGAGCCCCGAGGCCGAGACGAGCCGGCCGTCGGCGACGAGCTGGTCGCCGGCCTGCAGCTCGACGAGGTCGCCCTCGACCACCTCCTCGACGTCGACCCGCGCGGGCGCGCCGTCGCGGATCACGGTCGCGTGCGGCGCGACGAGGGCGGCGAGCCGGTCGAGCGTCCGCTTCGCGCGCAGCTCCTGCGCGATCCCGATCCCCGAGTTGGCGACGAGGATGCCGAGGAAGAGGGCGTCCTGCCAGGCGCCGAAGGCGAGCGTCAGGATCCCGGCGACGATCAGGATCAGGTTGAAGACCGTGAGGACGTTCGCCCGGACGATGCTGGCCGTCGAGCGGCTGGTGGCGGGCGGCTCCACCGGCCCGCGCGCGTCCCGCCGCCGCGTCGCCTCGGCGGCGGAGAGTCCGGCGGCGGGGGCTGTCTCGGCGGCGGCCAGCGCGCCCCTATCCTACGGCCGCGTCCGCGGCTCAGACGCCGCTCGCGTCGGGGTGGAAGCCCTCGACGTGCGGCCGTGCGGCGGGCAGGCGCACCTCGAGCACCCCGTCCTCGACCGACGCCTCGACGTGCGGGCGGTCGTAGACGAAGAGGCCCGGCGCCTCGACCCGGATCACGAGCTCCTCGCCGACCTCGTCGACCCGCAACTCGATGCGTGTCGCCATCGCGTCCCTCCTTCCGACGGCAAGCGTCCCTCCTGCGGCCTCCCCGCCACATCGGCGAAAGCCCGCAGCGCGGTACGGCCGAATCCCGATGTGGCGGCCGTCCGGCCGCCGGACACTGTCTGCATGAGAGCTTTCGACCCGCAGACGACGATCCTCGTCGCCGCCGTCGGCTGGCTGATGGTCTACGCCGGGCTCGGGAAGAAGCAGCTGCGGCTGCGGCTGCACAAGCCGTGCCGGCACTGCGGCCTCCGCCACGCGCCGGGCAACTGCTCGACCCTCCGCCACTAGAGGCGTACTGCGGCCAGCCGGCGTGAGTTCCCGGGGCCGCCCGAACGGGTGCGCAGTCAGCGTCATCCGCACGAAAGGCGGTGCAGGCCTCGTGGCGACCAGGAAGCAGAGCACCGAGAAGACGGCCGCCCGGAAGCCCGCCGCACGCCGCGCGCGGAAGCCGAGCATCTCGCACGAGCAGATCGCAGAGCGCGCCTACTACCTCTCGCTCGAGTCCGGCGTGCCGGAGCTCGACAACTGGCTGCGCGCCGAGCAGGAGCTCGCCGCCGTCTAGACGAGTACCGGGCGGGGCCGGCCCGCGTGCGGGCCGGCCCCGCCGTCAGGGCGCGGTCGGCAGCGAGGCGCTCGTCGAGCGGCTCGCCGCGCAGGATCTGCCCGTAGATCATCGCGTCGGTCAGCCACTCGACCGGGGCGCGGTCGTCGGTCAGCGGCTCGTCCGCGGGCCGCGCCGGGGCGAGCTCGGCGGCGAGCAGCGGCAGCAGCGGGCGGACGGGCGCCGGAACGGCGCGCGCACGCCGCACGAGCGTCGCCCGCTCGAGGGGACGCCGCAGGCCGAGCAGCAGGTCGTTGTAGCGGAGCGCGGGCCACGTCCACGCCTGGTCGAAGCCGCCGGCGAGCAGGCTCGCGGCGAGCGCCCGCGTCAGCCGCCGGTCGCGCGGCGTCGCGGCGACGTTGAGGGCGACGATCCCGCCCGGCCGCAGGTGCTCCCGGACGAGCCGGAAGAACTCCTTCGTCGTCAGGTAGAAGGGCACGTACGGCTGCCGGTAGGCGTCGACGACGACGATGTCGTAGCGGCGCGAGGTCGTCTCCAGGTAGGGGCGGCCGTCGGCGGTGATCGTCCGCAGCCTCGGGTTGTCGCCGAGGCCGAGGTAGCGCCGCCCGGCCTCGGTCACGGTCGGGTCGATCTCGACGCCGTCGATCGCGACGCCCGGGTAGAGGCGGCCGTAGGCGCGCGGGATCGTGCCGCCGGCGTCGCCGATCACGAGCATCGTCCGCGCCGGCCGGCCGAGCAGCGGCGGCAGCACGTCGAAGAGGTCCCAGTAGCCGCCGGTCAGGACCGTGTCGCGCCGCCAGACCGAGTGGATCGCGACGCCCTCGTTCAGCTGCAGGATCCGCGACCCGTCGGCGCGCTCCCGCACCTGCACGAACTGGTAGCGCGACTCGGCCTCGAAGAGGACGCCGCTCTGGGCCCTGACCGTGCCGGCCGGGACGGCGAGCAGCGCGCCGAGCCCGAAGGCGACGACGAGCCAGCGCCGCGGCTGCAGCGCCCCGGCCGCGAGCGCCAGCAGCGCGGCGGTGCCGACGAAGGTGCGCTGCGTGCCGGCGAGCGGGATCGCGACGAGGGCGGCGGCGAAGGTGCCGACGATCGAGCCCGCCGTCGAGAGCGCGTAGAGCCGCCCGGCGACCGTCCCGGCCGAGGCGACGTCCGTGACGGCGAGCCGGATCGCGAACGGCGAGACCATCCCGAGCAGCGTCACCGGCACGGCGAAGAGGAGCAGGGCGGCGACGAAGGAGCCGGCGACGGTGCCGGCGGAGACGGCGTCGAAGCCGTGCAGCGCCAGCCGCAGGAGCGGCCGCGCCGCGAACGGCGTCGCGGCGACGAAGAGGGCCGCGAGGACGAGGATCCGCGCCAGCACCGCCGCCGACGGGTGCCGGTCGGCGAGCCGGCCGCCGAGCCAGTAGCCGGCGGAGAGGTAGACGAGGATCAGGCCGATGATGTTCGCCCAGACGACGGTGGAGGAGCCGAAGTACGGCGCCAGCAGGCGCGAGGCGCCGATCTCGGCCGCGAGGGTGCCGGCGCCGGCGAGGAAGACGCAGGTTCCGAGGCGCACGGCTCCAGTCTGACATCGGGCCTCAACCTCGTCGGATCGTGAGCCGATAGGGCTCCCATGGAGACGGCTGCCTTCACGGCTGCGGCGAGCAGCGAGCCCGCGGGCGCGCTCCGCATCGGCGAGCTGCTCGTGCGGGCCGGCGCGGTCACGCAGGAGCGCGTCGACGAGGCGGTCGCGGCGCAGCAGGCGAGCGGCAGGCGGCTCGGCGAGCTGCTCGTCGAGCGCGGCTGGACGAGCTCCCGCGCGGTCGCCGAGGCGCTGGCGCAGCAGTACGGCATCGAGTTCGTCGACCTCGCCCGCGTCGAGGTCGACCCGGGCGCGGCCCGGCTCGTCCAGGACAGCTTCGCGCGCACCCACGAGGTGCTCCCCGTCCGCTTCCTCGACCCGGGCACGGTCCAGGTCGCGATCGCCGACCCGACCAACCTGCGCACCGCCGACGAGCTCCGGCTCGCGATCGGCGTCGGCGTCAGCCTCGCGGTCGCGGACGCCGCCGCGATCCGGAACACGATCGGCCGCACCTACCGCCTCTCGATCGAGGTGACCGAGGACCGCGAGCTCGAGGAGGAGCCCGATCTCGTCGCGGTCGCCGAGGGCAGCGCCACCGTCGACCTCGTCAACGCGCTGCTCGGGCGGGCGATCAACGACGGCGCCTCCGACATCCATCTCGACCCGCAGCCGCGCGAGGTGATCGTGCGCGAGCGGATCGACGGCGTCCTGCGCGTGGTCGAGCCGATCGAGCGGCGGATGCAGCAGGCGGTCGCGGCGCGCCTGAAGGTGATGGCGAACCTCGACATCGCCGAGAAGCGGATGCCCCAGGACGGCTCCTTCTCGCTGCTGATGGGCGGGCAGCCCGTCGACGTGCGCGTGGCGGTGCTGCCGACCAAGCACGGCGAGCACGTCGTCCTGCGCGTGCTGCAGCACTCGGTGCGGCTGACGCTCCCGGACCTCGGCATGAGCGCCGAGCACGAGGCCGTCTTCCAGCGGGCGATCCACCAACCGCACGGCGCGGTCGTCACGTGCGGCCCGACCGGCTCGGGCAAGACGACGACGCTCTACGCGGCGCTCGAGACGCTGAACGAGCCCTCCCGCTCGATCGCGACGATCGAGGACCCGGTCGAGTACCAGCTGCCCGGCATCAACCAGATGGAGGTGCACGCGAAGATCGACCTCAGCTTCGCGCGCGGCCTGCGGACGATCCTCCGCTCCGACCCCGAGGTGATCCTCGTCGGCGAGATCCGCGACGAGGAGACGGCGAAGACCGCGATCCAGGCGGCGCTGACCGGCCACCTGGTGCTGACGACGCTGCACACGAACGACGCCGCCGGCGCGGTCGCCCGGCTGCGCAACCTCGGCGTCGACGGCGACCTGCTCCCCGGCGCGATCAACTGCATCGTCTCGCAGCGGCTGGCGCGGCGGCTCTGCATCCACTGCCGCGAGCAGTACCAGCCCTCCGACGACGAGCTCTCCCGTGCCGGGCTGATCAACGTCGGCACGCTGCCGACCCTCTACCGCGGCAACGGCTGCCTCCAGTGCGGCGACACCGGCTACGGCGGCCGGGTCGCGCTCTACGAGGTGATGCCGATCCACGGCCTCGGCAAGGTGCTCGTCGAGGGCACGACCGAGGAGATCTTCGAGTCGGCGCGCGAGCAGGGCATGCGGACGCTGCGCGAGGACGGCCTCCGTCAGGCGATCGCCGGCGTCACGTCCCTCGACGAGGTCCGGCGGGTCACCGGCGACGCGGTCGCCTACTAGGCACCGCGGCGACGGAGAGCAGCCAGACGATGGCGACCACCGCGAAGCCGACCCTGCCGTGACCCGGAGCCGAGAAGCCGAGCCCGACCAGGGGGTTGCCGACCAGGATCGCGGTCGCGGGCAGCATGTTGACGAAGCCGATCGCGGCCGCGGGCGCGTCCGGCCGGGCGGCCGCGGCGCCGCTGAAGACGTAGGCGAAGGGGATGCCCGCCGCCAGCCCGACGACGGCGCTGGCCGCGAGCGCGAGCGGCAGCGGCCTCGCGGCGACGAGCACGCCCGCGCCGACCGCGCCGACGGCGAGGCTCCAGGCGACGTAGACGCCGATCCGCTCGGGCCGGCGCCGCGCCAGCGCGCCGCCGAACGGACGGGTGACGATCCCGAGCAGCAGCGTCAGCGAGCCGACGGCGCCCGCGACGCCGGACGAGAGCCCGCCCGCGCGCTCGAGCAGGGTCACGACCCAGTCGCCGACGAGCACGCTCAGCCCGAACGAGGCGGCGTGGACGCTGCCGAGCCGCCAGAGCCGCGCGTCGCGCCAGAGGTGGGAGGCGTCCGGGTGCGCGGCGGGGCGGGCGTGGCCCGGGTCGCGTGGGCCGAGCGCGAGGACGACCAGCCCGGCCGCGGCGACCGCGAGCGCGGTGACGTAGGCCGCGCGCCAGCCGAGCGACGGCTCGAGCTGCGGCACGATCGCGAGCGCGAGCCCGCCGCCGCCGACGCCGGCGGCGCCGAAGACGCCCTGGGCGAACGGCGTCCCGCCGGCGGAGCGCACGTAGTCGCTGCCGCCGACGAAGCAGACCGCGGTGCCGATCCCCGTCAGCGTCCGCAGGGCGATCGCGAGCCCGGGCGAGGGCGCCGCGAGCGCGGCCCCGCTGCAGGCGGCGACGATCGCGAGGCCGAAGAGCCCGACGCGGCGCGCGCCGAGCCGGTCTGTGAGCCGTCCGGCCGGGATCTGCATGGCGGCGTGCATGACGAAGAGCGCCGTCGTGAAGACGCCGACGACCGCCAGCGAGACGCCGTAGGCGGACGCGGTCTCGTCCGCGATCGCGCCGACGTTGGCCAGGTTCCACCCGGCCGAGAGACCGAGGCCGACGCCTCCCGCCGCGGCGCGCCATCCCAGCCTCCCGCCCACCGGGCGAACCTATCGGAATCGGCTAGGCTCCTCGTGCTGTCAGCCGGCAGCGGTTCCCGCGTCGAAGGGAGGCCGGAATCCCTCCGCGCCCCGTGAAGAGTCGCATGGTCGACCTCCCCGACACCTCGATCGTCTCCCGCCTGCGCGGCCTCCTGACCGCGATCCGGCTCGTCCGGAGCGAGAGCGACCTGCCGACCCTGCTCGACGAGCTGGCGCGGACGATCGCCGAGTCGCTCGACTTCCGGACGGTCGTGGTCAACCTCTACCGGCCCGCCTGGGACGCCTTCCAGGTGACGGCGGTGCACGGCCCCGAGGAGGCGCGCACCCTGCTGCTCGGCGAGACGCGCGAGCGGGACGTCTGGGAGCCGCTGCTCGACGAGCGCTTCGAGCGGCGCGGCGCCTACCTGATCCCGCACGAGGAGTTCGACTGGTCGCAGGAGCGGATCGCGACCTACGTCCCCGAGCTCGAGGCGAAGCCGGACGCGGGGGCCTGGCACCCGGAGGACGCGCTGCTCGTGCCGATGCGCGACGCCGACGACCGGCTGCTCGGCATCCTCTCGGTCGACGAGCCCGGCACGGGCCGCCGTCCGGGCGACGACGAGCTCGACGTGCTCGTCGCGGTCGCCGGCCACGCGGCCTTCGCGATCCAGTCGGCGCAGGAGGCGGCGCAGGCGAGCCGGCACCGCGACTCGCTGGAGCGGCTGCTCGAGATCTCGACGAGCCTCCGCCGGCACCGCTCGATCGACGAGATCCTCCGCGCGGTCTGCGAGGCGATCACCTCGGCGCTCGACTTCGGCAAGTGCAGCGTCGAGCTCTTCGACCCGGAGCACGACGTCTACGCGATCCGCGCCGCACAGGGGCTCGAGGGAGGCGCCGGGCCGCCGCTCAGCTCGACCGAGCTCGAGCTCCTGCTGCAGCCGGAGTTCGAGCAGGAGGGCTGCTACCTGATCCCCGACCACGAGGCGCACGCGCGCCTGCCGGACGAGCGGGAGCACTACGTCTCCCGCGGCAACGGCCGCGGCCCGCACGCCTGGTCCGACCACTGGCTGTTCGTGCCGCTCCAGGACCTGCACGGAAAGGTCGTCGGCTTCGTCTGGGTCGACGAGCCGCGCGACCGCCTGCTGCCGACCCGCGAGCGGCTGCAGACGCTGCGCGCGTTCGCGAACCAGGCCGCCGCCGCGCTCGAGTCGGCGGACCAGATCGCGGCGCTGCAGGACGTCGTCGAGCGGCGGCAGTCGCTGATCGACGCCTCGCCGCTCGCGATCGTCGACATCGACCGGCGAGGGGCGGACCCGCAGCTGGAACCCGGCCGCCGAGCGGATCTTCGGCTGGCGGGAGGCGGAGGTGCTCGGCGAGCGGCTGCCGATCGTGCCGCCGGAGAAGCTGCCGGAGTTCGAGGCGAACCTGGCGCGGGTGCTCGGCGGGGACTCGTTCAGCGGCATGGTGCTCGAGCGCCGCCGCCGGGACGGCCGGACGATCGAGATCGAGCTCTCGACCGCGCCGCTGCACGACGAGAGCGGCGAGGTCGTGGGCGTCATGTCGCTGATGGCGGACGTGAGCGAGCGGCGGCGGGCCGAGCGCGCCCTCGTCGCGAGCGAGGCGCGGACCGCAGCGGTGCTGGAGGCGGCGCTCGACTGCGTGATCACGATCGACCACGAGGGCCGGATCGTCGAGTTCAACCCGTCCGCCGAGGAGACCTTCGGCTGGACGAGCGGCGAGGTGCTCGGCCGTAGCTTCCTCGACGTCACGATCCCGCGCGCGGCCCAGGCGGGGCTCGCCGAGACGCTGCGCACCGGCGCCGGACCGCTGCTCGGGGCGCGGCTCGAGATCGAGGCGCTCCGCTCGGACGACCGCCCCTTCTCGGCCGAGCTCGTGCTCAGCCGCGTCGGCGTCGACGGGCCGCCGCTCTTCACCGCCTGCCTCCGCGACATCACCCGCCGCAAGGCGCAGCAGGAGCAGCTGCGCGAGACGGTGGCCAAGTTCAGGACGCTGGTCGAGCGGCTGCCGATCGCCACCTACGTCAACGAGCTCGGCCTGCCCGTGCGCACGACGTGGATCAGCCCGCAGATCGAGCAGATGCTCGGCTACCTGCCCGAGGAGTGGCTCGTGCCCGGCTTCTTCGAGGAGCGCGTCCACCCGGACGACCGGGAGCGCGTCCTGGCCGAGGTCGAGCGCACGCACACGACCGCCGACACCTTCCGCTCCGAGTACCGCCTCGTCGGCAAGGACCGGCGGGTCGTCTGGGTGCGGGACGAGACCGTCGCGGTCCGGGACGAGGAGTACCGGCCGCTCTTCCTGCAGGGCTTCCTCGTCGACGTCAGCGAGCAGCACGAGTCCGACGAGGCGCTGAAGCGCAGCGAGCTGCTCTATCGGCTCGTGGTCGAGAACTCGACCGACTCGATCACGCTGCTCGGCCTCGACGGCAGCGTCGTCCACACCTCCCCGGCGACGCAGCGGCTGCTCGGCTGGAGCCCGGAGGAGCTCCAGGGCAGGCCGTTCCAGGACGTCGTCCACCCGGACGACGTCGAGGCGACGTCCGAGCGGCTGCGCGCGAGCGTGCTCGGCGACGGCCCGATGCCGTCGAGCGCGCGGGTGCGGCACCGCGACGGGCACTGGGTGCGGTTCCGCGGCACCTCGCACGGGATCGTCGACGACGACGGCACGCCCGTCGGGATGCTCGTGCTCGCCCGCGTCGACGCCGCCGACGACGCGGGCTCCGGCGGGGACGGGTCGGACGCGGACGAGCCCGTCCGCGTCGCGCGCTGACGGGCGGCCGCCCGCTCAGGCGATCTCGCCGACGACCTCGCCGCGGCTCGACCGCAGCACCACCCGCTCGAGCGCCGGCAGGCCGTGGCCGAGCGAGGCGAGCAGCCGGGCCGTCGCCGGCCCGAGCGGCCGCGAGGCGCCGTCGACGCACTTGAGCGCGACGCCGAGCCCGTCCGGGCCGGCCGCGCAGAACAGCCCTTCCGCCCCGCCCTTGGCGACCCAGCCGTCGAGCGAGCGCATCAGCTCGGTGTCGACGGAGCCGTTCCCGCCGACGAGCTCGGGGCGCGCCCGCATCGCCGCGCGCACCCGCGGCGGCGTCCGGAGAAGCAGCGCCGCCGCGTCGCGCAGCGTCGTCGCGAAGGTCGGGACGCCGCAGCCGTCGGAGGCGACCGCGACGACGGCCGCACCGAGCTCCGCCGCGATCCGCTGCTGCAGCGGATGCTCCGGCCGCCGGTAGCCGCGCGCCTCCCAGCCGTTCGCCCTGCAGGCGGCGAGCATGCCGGCGTGCTTGCCCGAGCAGTTGTGGAACAGGCGCCCCGGCGGCCGCCCGGCCTGGTCGCCGTTCTCGAGGTCATCCTCCGCGGCGCCGGCGCGCGCGAGCAGCGTCCGCACGGCCTCGAGCTGCGCCGGCTCCGCGCGGTGCGAGGCGGCGGCGATCGCGACCTCCTCGTCCGAGAGGTCGTCGTAGGCCTCGACGAGCGGCAGGGCCTGCAGCGGCTTCAGCGACGAGCGCAGGTAGCAGACGAGGTCGGGGTCGCCCGCCGCGGCGACGAGCTCGCCGTCGCGCACGGCGACCGCGTGCACGAGATGCACCGCCTCGACGACGGCGCCCCGCCGCACCTCGATCCGGATCGGGTCCACCGGGCGACGATATCGCCCGCGGCGGGCCGGGACGGCTCCGACCCCGGGCGCCGGGACCCGACCCGCGCCGGGTCGTGACCGCGGGGCCGGCCGTGGCCGCGAGGGGCACGTCCGGAGTACCCTCAGCGGCATGCCCGAGCTGCCCGAGATGGAGGCCTGGCGCCGCGCGCTCGACGGGCCCGTGTCGGCCTTCCCGGTCGTCACGGCCGGCCCGGCGCACATCGCGACGCTGAAGACGTTCGACCCGCCGCTCGCCGCGCTCGAGGGCGAGCGGCTCGCCGGCGCGAGGCGGCGCGGCAAGCGGCTGCTCTTCCCCACCGACGACGGCGGGCTCGTGCTGATGGTCCACCTGATGAGCGCCGGCCGGCTCAGGATCGTCCGGCCCGGCGAGAAGGGGCCGAAGACGCCGGCGTTCCGGCTCGCGTTCGCCGACGGCGCCGAGCTGGTGCTGACCGAGGCCGGCAAGCGCAAGCGCGCCGGCGTCTGGCTCTTCCGGCCGGACGCGCTCGAGGCCGAGCTCGAGCACCTCGGCCCGGAGGCGGACGCGGTCACCGCGGCCGAGCTCGGCGCGATCCTCCGCTCCGACTCGCGCCGCCTGCACGCCGCCCTCCGCGACCAGCGCCTGCTCGCGGGGATCGGCCGCGCCTGGGCGAACGAGATCCTGCACGCAGCGCGCCTCTCCCCCTACGCGCTGACGACGCAGCTCGACGAGGCCGAGGTCGCGCGGCTGCACGCGGCGATCCGCTCCGAGCTCGCACGCGGGCTCGAGCTGCGCGAGCGCGGGGCCGGCAACCCGCAGACCTACCGCGTCCACGACCGGCTCGGCGAGCCCTGCCACGTCTGCGGCACCCCGCTCGCCCGCGTCGACTTCGAGGAGCACACGATCTCGTACTGCCCCGAGTGCCAGACCGGCGGCCGCGTCCTCAAGGACCGCCGCCTCTCGCGGCTCCTGCGCTGATGCGGATCGAGGCGGTCGGTCGCGCGGACGACGAGCTGGTCGAGGCGATGGCCCGGCTGGTGCCCCAGTTCTCGCGGAGCGCGGCGCCGCCGGGGATCGCCGAGCTGATGGAGCTGGTCGCGACCCCGACCGTGCGGCTGCTCGTCGCCCGGGACGAGGGCGGCTCGATCGTCGGGACGCTGACGCTCGTCTTCGTCCGCACGCCGACCGGCCTCCGCGCCCGGATCGAGGACGTCGTCGTCGACGAGGCGGCGCGCGGGCGCGGGCTCGGCGAGGCGCTGACCCGCGAGGCGGTGCGGCTCGCGGAGCTCGGCGGTGCCCGCAGCGTCGACCTGACCTCGCGACCCGCCCGGGAGGCCGCCAACCGCCTCTACCGCCGGCTCGGCTTCGAGCAGCGCGACACGAACGTCTACCGGCTGAGCCTCCCGTGACCGAGACGCTTCCCTACCGCTGGTACTCCGATCCGGAGCAGCTCCGGCGTGAGCAGGAGCGCGTCTTCGCCCGCAGCTGGCAGTACGTCGGCCGCAGCGACGAGGCCGCCGCCCCCGGCTCCTTCTTCACCTCCGCCTGCGGCGAGATCCCGGTGCTGGTGACGCGCGACGCCGACGGCGCCCTCCGCGCGTTCCTGAACGTCTGCCGCCACCGCGGCGCCGTCCTCGTCGAGGGCGCCGGCGAGCGGCAGACGATCCAGTGCCACTACCACGCGTGGACGTACGGCCTCGACGGGTCGCTGCGCGCGGCGCCGCGGACGGAGCGCGAGCCCGGCTTCGACCCTGACGGCCTCGGCCTCGTCCCCTTCGCCCTCGACACCTGGGGGCCGTTCGTCTTCGTCAACCCGGACGCCGGCGCCGCGCCGCTCGCCGAGACCCTCGGGCCGCTGCCGGAGCTGCTCGCCCGCGTGCTCGACCTCGACGCGCTCCGCTTCCACGCGCGCGCCCGCTCGGAGCTGCGGGGAAACTGGAAGGTCTCGGTCGAGAACTTCCTCGAGTGCTACCACTGCGCGACCGCCCACCCCGCGTTCGCGGAGGACGTCGACACCCGCCCGGAGCGCTACGCGCTCGAGCCGCACGAGACCTTCGCGGCCCAGTTCTGCAGCGCGAAGGCGACCGGCGAGCGCGGCCAGTTCCACCTGCTCTGGCCGAACACCGGCATCAACGTCTTCCCGGGCCCGCCGAACCTCTCGATCGGCCCGATCCTCCCCGACGGCCCCGACCGGACGCATCGCTTCCTCGACTACTTCTTCGCGCCGGACGCCGACCCCGGCTGGATCGAGGAGTTCCTCGCCTACGACGACCGGATCGGCCGCGAGGACGCCGCCCTCGTCGAGTCCGTCCACCGCGGCATGCGCGCCGGCCTGCTCGAGCACGGGCGGCTGCTGCCCGGCAGCGAGCAGCTCGTCGGCGCGTTCCAGCGCTGGCTGGCTGCGCAGGTCGCCTAGAAGCGCACGGAGAGCGTCTCGCCCTCGAGCTCGACCGTGCCGCCGAGCGCGTCGAGCACCCGCAAGCGCGACGGCGGCGCCCATGTCCTTCAGCTCCCGGCCCAGCACGACCGGCGCGGCGGCGGCGCTGACCGGGCGGAGGGCGAAGCTGCGCCCGTCGGCGAGGATCGTCACCTGTTCGACGGCCCCGTGCCGCTGCGCGCAGACCGCGAGCGCGGCCAGCGCGCGCTCGACCGGCTCGGCATCGACCTCGACCGAGGCGCCGTCGCCGCCGGCCGCGACCTTCTCGCCGGCCCGCTCGGCCGCCGCCTCGGCGAGCTCCCGCGTGTTCCGCTCCCGGGGGACCGGCTCGTAGCGGCCGCTCTCGATCCGCGCCGCCAGGCCCAGGTCGTCGAGCAGCGAGCCCAGCTGCTGCGAGGCGGCCTCGATCATCGCCACGTACCGCCTCGCGGGCTCCTCGAGGTCGTCGAGCCGCGTCAGCGTCCGCGCGAACCCGAAGACGGTCGCGAGCGGCGTGCGCAGGTCGTGGCACGCGAGCGAGACGAGCCGGGCGAACTCCTGATCGTCTGCCATCTCCCCCCTGGTAGCGTTGCCAGGAGGACTCTACCGAGGCGCCGATGCCGGAACCCCGTCGAACACTCGTCGAAGACCTGCAGGCGTCGCGCCCGGAGGTGCAGCTCGGCCTCACCCGGGCCGGCGTCACCGGCGTCCGCAAGTCGATCCGGATCAGCCACCGCGGCCGCGAAAAGGCGTTCGCGGCCGAGATCTCCTGCACGGTCGACCTCGACCCGGCGCAGAAGGGCGTGCACATGTCGCGCTTCCCGGAGTTGCTCGAGGAGGCGATCGAGCAGGTCGTGATCGGGGAGGCCTTCCTCGTCGAGGAGCTGGCCGAGCACGTCGCCCGCCACATCGTCGAGCGTCAGCGCTCGCTGCGGGCGGAGGTGCGGATCGTCGCCCAGTACCCGCTCGAGCGGACGACTCCCGTCACCGGCCTGCCGACCCAGGAGCTCGCCGCCCTGCACGGGATCGCGGCCGCCTCGCCCGCCGGCGTACGCCGCGTGATCGGCGTCGAGGCGAGCGGCATCAACGCCTGCCCCTGCGCGCAGGGCCTCGTCCGCGGCGCCGCCGCCGACCGGCTGCTCGAGGCCGGCTACGGCGCCGGCGACGTCGACAAGATCCTCGAGCTCGTCCCGCTCGCGACCCACAACCAGCGGGGCCGCGGCACCCTCTACGTCGGCTCGGAGCACCGGCTGAACGCCGAGGAGCTCGTCGGGATCGTCGAGCGCTCGATGAGCGCACCCGTCTACGAGCTGCTGAAGCGCCCCGACGAGCTCTTCGTCGTCGAGCACGCGCACCTGCAGCCGCGCTTCGTCGAGGACTCGGTGCGGCTCTCGCTCGCCGCCGCCCTCGAGGCGCACCCGGAGCTCGACGACGGCGACTTCCTCTTCGCGCGCCAGGTCAACTTCGAGACGATCCACACCCACGACGTCGTCGCCGAGCGGACGGGCACGGTCGGCGAGCTCCGAGCCGAGCTCGAGCAGGGGACGCCCGCGCCGCGGCACACCGAGCTCGCCGAGTGGCTGGCGGCTAGCGCTTCGGCCTGAGCGGCTTCGCGAGCGCGAAGCGGACACCGGCCGCCGCGTTCGCCTCGGGCCTGATCGTGCACGTCGCCTTCGTCCCGCGGCAGGCGCCGCTCCAGCCGACGAGCTTCCAGCCCCTGGCGGGCCTGGCGCGCAGCGTGTGCCGGTCGCCCGCCGTCACCCGCGTCGCGCAGCGCTTCGGGCACGAGATGCCCGCGCCCGTGACCGTGCCGCGGCCGTTGACGCGCGCCGTCAGCCGCACCTCGGCCGGGCCGAACAGCGCCTCGACCGAGACGGGCGCCGAGAGCGTCACCGTGCAGGGATCGCCGCTGCAGCCGCCGCGCCAGCCGACGAAGCGCGCGCCGTCGCCCGGGGTGGCGTCGAGCGTGACGGCGGTGGCGCCGTCCCACTGCGTCGTGCAGGTCCGGTCGCAGTCGACGCCGGGCAGGTCGGAGACGACGCGGCCCGCGCCGCCCGCGATCGAGACGGTCAGCGGCTGCTGCGGCACGTCGAGGCGGCGCAGCCAGGCGGAGGTCGCGAGGTCGAACCAGGAGCCGCCGTGGCGGTAGTAGTCGTCCCGGTCGACGTCGAGCACCGCCTGGTCGATCGACTCGCCGACGTACGGGAACATCAGGTCGTTCGCCGAGTCGCCGACGTGGCCGGCGTCGCCCGGGTAGGGATGCGGCTCCTGTCCGCTCGGGGCGCCGAGCTCGTGCACCAGCTCGTGCGCCGCGACCCAGGCCCGCCGCTCGGGCCGGTCCTCGCACTGCGAGCGCGCGTAGACCACCGCCAGCGAGTCCGAGCCGGCCTCGGGCGAGCCGCCGCCCGTGCCGCAGACGTCGGGCTCGTCGATCGGACCGTCGTAGTAGACGACGACCTTCTTCCACGTGTTGAGCGTCGGCAGCGCCGTCACGACCTGGCGGAAGAGCGTCTGGAAGCGCCCGTCGAGCGGCTGCAGCTGCGCGGCGGGCAGCGTCAGCTGCAGGACGCCGAGGTCGAGGGCGCCGAAGCCGTCGCAGCCGGGGAACGCCGCCAGGTCGAACCGCGGCGTGCGCGCCGGGTCCTGCCCGCGCCACCAGGCGTCGATCCGGGAGACGTCCTCGACGATCCGCGTCGCCCAGGTGCCGAAGTCGTCGCCGCCGTCGGCCGGGTAGGCGTAGACGACGTGCACCTGCGCGCCGGTGCCGGTGTCCGGCCGGTCGGCGGCGACGCGGTCCGGCCCGCACCAGCCCGCCGCGGCCGCGTGCGGCGCGCCCACTCCGAGGACGACCGCGGCCAGCGCGGCGACGACGAGCGCGAGTCGACCCACGCTCAGACCCTAGTGGGGATGCGGCGGAAGCGAAAGCGGCTCTCCTTGCCCCGGAAGAGCCGGACGATGTTGGCGCGGTGGAGCACGACGACCGCGACGGCTGCGACGGCGGCGAAGGCGACCACCGGCCACGGCTCGCCGAGCCCGTAGGCGATCAGCGGCAGCGCCGCCGCGGCGACCATCGAGGCGACCGAGGCGTAGCGGAGCGCGAGGAAGACGACGATCCAGGTCGCGAGGCCGCAGGCCGCGACGACCGGCGCGACGCCCCAGAGCACGCCCCCGTAGGTGGCGACCGTCTTGCCGCCCCTGGCGAAGCGGAGGAAGAGCGGCCGCCAGTGGCCCGCCATCGCCGCGGCGCCGGCGAGGATCCCGACCGTGTGCGAGGAAAGCAGCGTCCCCGCGAGCGCCGGCGCCGTCCCCTTGGCGACGTCGAGCAGCACGACCGGGATCCCGAGCCGGCGCCCGTACGAGCGCCAGACGTTCGTCGCGCCGATGTTGCCGCTGCCGACCTGCCGGACGTCCTCGTGCCGGAACACGCGGACGACCCAGTACCCGAACGGCATCGAGCCGAGCAGGTAGCCGCCGAGAACGATCAGCGCGCTCTCGAGCACCGCCCTACGCCGTCAGGCCGTAGCCGGCGACCCACTCGTTGACGACGCCCCAGTCCAGGTTGTCGAAGAACGCCGACACGTAGCCGGCCCGGTCGGTGCGGTAGTCGAGCCAGTAGCTGTGCTCGTAGACGTCGAGCGCGACGAGCGGCGTCGCGTTCCAGACCGGGAACGTGTTCTGGGCGTCGCCGAGGTAGTTGAAGAGCCGGCCCTCGTCCCAGTCGTAGGCGGTCCAGGCCCAGCCGCGGGCGGCCATCGCGGTCGCGCGGAGGTCGTCCCGCCACGCCTCGACCGAGCCGAAGTCGCGCCGGATCAGCTCGCCGACCGCGCCGGTCGGGTCGCCGCCGGTGCCGCCGAGGTGCTCGAAGTAGAGCTCGTGGTTCTTGATCCCGCCGACCGCGAAGGTCAGCTCCACCTTCAGCTCGCGGAACTCCGAGTACGTGCCGTTCGCACCCTGCGGGTCGACGTCGGCGAGCGCGCGCAGGATCTCGTTCCGCTTCGCCACGTAGCCCTCGTACAGCTTGTAGTGCGACTCGACCGTCGCGCGGGAGATCCCGTCGAGCTCGTACAGCGCCTCCTTCAGCGGGCGCGCCGTGATCTCCTCGAAGTTGAACGCAAGCGCCGACATGTGACTCCTTGTCTCTCTCTCGGGGACGGGGGAGAGCATATTCTCGATCATCGAGAGAAGCCGCAGTCGAAAGGAGCCCCGATGGCGTTCGAAGTCCCGCCCCTGCCGTACGACTACGCCGCGCTCGCGCCGACGATCGACGAGCAGACGATGCACCTGCACCACGACAAGCACCACCAGGCCTACGTCGACAACGCGAACAAGGCGCTCGCCGGCACGGAGCTCGCCGACGCCTCCGTCGAGGAGGTGCTCCGGAACCTCGACTCGCTGCCCGAGGACGCGCGCGGCCCGGTGCGCAACAACGCCGGCGGCCACGCGAACCACAGCCTCTTCTGGGAGATCATGTCGCCCGACGGCGGCGGCGCACCCTCCGGCGCGCTCGCCGAGGCGATCGACTCGACCTTCGGGTCGTTCGACGAGTTCAAGCAGGCGTTCCAGGCCAACGGCGCCGGCCGCTTCGGCTCCGGCTGGACGTGGCTCGTCTGGAACGGCTCCGGGCTCGAGGCGTACTCGACGCCGAACCAGGACTCGCCGCTCCTGCAGGGCCACGTCCCCGTGCTCGGCAACGACGTCTGGGAGCACGCCTACTACCTGACCTACCAGAACCGCCGCCCCGACTACCTGTCGGCGTGGTGGGACGTCGTCGCCTGGGACGCCGTCTCGGCCCGGTACGAGCACGCCCGCGGCTAGCCCGCGCGTGGGCCGGCGGGCGCTGATCACCGGCGGCACCGGCCGGGTCGGCCGGGTCGTCGCCTCGCGGCTGCGCGACGAGGGCTGGCGCGTCCTCGCCGCCGGCCGCGCCGACGGCGACCTGCGCGACCCCGCGCAGGCGCGGGCGCTCGTCGAGCGCGCCGCCGCGGAGCTCCATGGGCTCGACCTGCTCGTCCACGCCGCCGACGACGGCTTCTGGCCGAAGCCGTTCGACGAGGTGGAGCCGGAGGACTGGGACACCGCGATGGACGTGGCCGCGAAGGGCGGCTTCTTCGCCGCCCAGGCGGCCGCACCGCACCTGCGCGCGAGCAGCGGCGCGATCGTGCTGATCGAGGACGTCGCCGGCTACGAGCCCTGGCCGCTCTTCGCGGCCCACTCGGCGGCGAAGGCGGCCGAGGCGATGCTGACCCGCGTGCTCGCGCGGGCGCTCGCGCCGGAGGTGCGCGTCTGCGGGATCGCGCCGGGAACGGTGACGGTCGAGCCCGGCCAGGACGAGGCCCGGGCGGCCGAGACGCTGCTCGGACGGGTCGGCTCGCCCGAGGACGTCGCCGACGCCGTCCTCTACCTCGCGGACGCCCGCTTCACGACCGGGACGACGCTCGTGCTCGACGGCGGCCGGCTGCTGAAAACCGACCGGCCGCCGGGCCCGTAGCAGCTGATGTGATCACGTCTGCGGTGATCGAGCTCCGCTTGCCGACGTCGGCTGCAGCCGCGACGATGGGTCGCGTGCACGGCGTCGAGGTCACGGACGGCGAGCTGATCGAGCGCACCGGGGCGGGCGACCGCGCCGCGTTCGAGCAGCTGTACCTGCGCTACGCGCGGGCCGTCTTCGGGCTCGCGCTGCGCCGCCTCGGCGACCGGGCCCGCGCGGAGGACGCCGTGCAGGAGACGTTCGCGTCGGTCTGGCGCTCCGCGCGGACCTACCGCGCCGAGCGCGGGCCGGGCGCGCCGTGGCTCTTCGCGGTCGCGCGCAACGCGGTCGTCGACCGGACGCGCGGGCGCCACGAGCCGCCGACCGAGGTGCCGGAGACGGCGACCGACGAGGCGGGCCCGCCGGAGCGGGCCGAGTCGAGCTGGGTCGCCTGGCGCGTCCACCGCGCGCTCGAGGAGCTGCCGGAGCGGGAGCGCGAGGTGATCGCGCTCGCGTACTGGAGCGGCCTCTCGCAGAGCGAGGTGGCGGAGTTCCTCGGGATCCCGCTCGGCACGGTCAAGACCCGCACGCGGGCCGCGCTGGCGCGGCTCGCCGACCTGCTGGAGGGGGAGGAGCTGTGACGCCGCGCGAGCCGGACTTCGACGAGCTGGTCGGGCGCGACGACCTCGACCCGGCCGAGGCGGCGCGGCTCGAGCGCGTGCACCGGCTGCTGCTCGAGGCGGGGCCTCCGGCCGAGCTGCCGCCGGAGCTGGCCGCGACGCCCGACGCGCCGAGGGCGCGCGTGATCGGCCTGCCGCGCCGGCGGGCCGCCGCGGCCGTCGTCCTGGCCGCAGCGCTCGCCGCGGCCGCGTTCGGCGGCGGCTACCTCGTCGGCCACGACAACTCCGGCTTCGAGGCCCAGGGCCGCACGATCACGATGCAGGGCCGGGGGGCCCGGCTCGCGTCGATCCGGCTCGGCCCGGCCGACGCGGGCGGCAACTGGCCGCTCGTCCTGCGCATCCGCGGCCTGCCGGAGCTGCCGGCCGGCGGCTACTACGAGCTGCTCCTGACCCGTGACGGCGAGCTCGGCCCGACCTGCGGCACCTTCCGCGTCCACGGCGGCGTCACGGAGGTGCAGCTGAACGCGCCCTACACGCTGCGCCGCTGGGACGGCTGGGCGGTCGTCGCCCACCCCCCGGCAAGCCCGAGAGCGGCCCGCTCCTGACCACCTGAGCCCGAGCCCGAGCCGCGGCGGCGCTACGGCTAGGGCGCCGTGCGGTCGTTGGCGACGAAGGCCGCGTGCGTGACCGGCATCTCCCGCGCGAAGAGCGCCTCGACCGCCTCGGCGTAGCGGCGGATCTCGCGCTGGGCGGTCTCGGCGGCGCGCAGGGAGACGAAGTTCATCAGCGCCCGCGCGTTGACCGTCCAGTAGAACTCGGTGTAGGCGCCGACCGGCAGCACGGAGCGCGCCACCTCGCGGGCGACGCCGCGCTCGACCAGCCCGGCGTAGGTCGCGTAGGCGTGCTCGTAGACCTCGCGCAGCGCCTCGCGCGTCTCCTCGGCGAGCTCCGGCTCGACCGGCTCGAACGTGTAGGAGCCGGGCTTGCCGACCTGCGAGCGCACGTCCTCGGCGGCCGGCACGTAGAACTCGTCGGTCGCCTTCGCGTAGCGCATCGAGAACTCGTTGAAGGAGCCGATCCGGTGCCGGAACCACTCGCGCGCGACGAAGATCGGGCAGCGGACGTGGAAGCGAAAGGCGTTGTGCTCGAACGGCGTCCCGTGCCGGTCGCGCATCAGGAAGCGGATCAGCCCCTCGTCGGCCTCGTCCAGCTCCTCCTTGCGGCGGGCGAACGAGACCCGCGCCGCGTTCGCGACCGAGAGGTCGGAGGCCATCGCGTCGTCGAGGCGCACGAAGCCGTGGTCGAGCACCCGGATCGCGTCGTCGGCTATGACTTCTCCCATGACCGTCACGCCGGACACCGTAGGGCCGGCACCGGACGGACTCTACGTGGGCACGTCCGGCTGGTCGTACCCGAGCTGGCGGCCGGGGTTCTACCCCGCCGGCACGCGCCCGGAGGACTTCCTCGCCCACTACGCGCGGCACTTCCGCGCGGTCGAGCTGAACACGACGGGCTACCGGCTCCCCGCCGAGGAGCAGTTCCGCCGCTGGGCCGCGGCCGTCCCCGACGGCTTCCGCTTCGCCGTCAAGCTGCCGGTCGGGCGGCTCGACCGGATCGGCGCCTTCGTCGAGCGGGTCTCCGCGCTCGGCGACCGGCTCGGGCCGCTGCGCCTGACCGTCCAGAGCGCCCGCGACGAGGGCCTGCTCGCCTTCGTGCAGGGCTCGCTCGACCCCGGGCTCGCCGTCGCCTGGGACTTCCGCCACCCCTCCTGGGACGACGTCGAGGGCCTCGTCCGCGTCGGCGACACGAGCGGGCCCTTCGCCTACCTCCGCCTGCGCGAGCCGCCCTACGCCGAGGCCGACCTCCTCGCCCTCGCCGAACGGCTCCGCGAGGCCCCGCGCCCCGCCTACGTCTTCTTCCGCCACGAGGACGAGCCGACCGCGCCCCGCTACGCCGCGACCCTGCTCGCCGCCCTGAACAGTTCCTTAAATCCCGGCTCCTGAGCTGGCGCGGGCCCGGCCCGCGCCCCTACAACGAGGGCATCCCCCCGACAAGGAGCCCGTATGCGCGTCATCCTCGTCCTCGCCGCCCTCGTCGCCGTCTCCGCGCTCGCCTCGCAGGCGCTCGCGGCGACCGCGCGCGACGCGACGCCCGTGGTCACCTGGAAGACGGCCAAGTTCGGCGTCATCCTCTCGACGAAGAAGCACCTCGCGATCTACACCTGGCGCAAGGAGCCGAAGGGGAAGATCCGCTGCGTCGGCGCGTGCGCGAAGATGTGGCCTCCGATCACCGTCCCGAAGGGAACCATGGTCGCGAAGCACGTCAAGGGCGTGATGGGCAGCTTCGGCACGAAGCGCCGCCCGGACGGGCGCACCCAGGTGACGCTCGACGGGCACGCGCTCTACACCTACGAGGGCGACTCGCCGACGAAGATCCTCTGCAACGGCGTCGACGGCTGGTACGTGAAGAAGGCGTGACCGACGACCCCGGCATCCGCGGCGAGGCCCGGCGCTACGGCCGCCGGACCTTCTTCGGCGTCACCGCGGTCGGGCTCTCCTCGCTGCTCTGGGGAGAGCCCGTCTGGCGGCGGCTCTCGAACGCCTCCGCCCCGTTCCGGGACGCGCTGCCGGCGAGCATCGTCCCCTCCGGCGGCTGGCGGATCTACACCGTCGCCTCGACGATGCCGCGCTTCGACCCCGCGACCTGGCGGCTGCGCGTCGACGGGCTCGTCAGGACGCCGCTCGAGCTCTCCTACGACGAGCTGCGCCGGCTGCCGCGCGCCGAGCAGGTCTCGACCTTCCACTGCGTCACCGGCTGGACGGTCGAGAACGTGCACTGGGCGGGCGTCCGCTTCCACGACCTGCTCGCCGCGGCCGGGCCGCTGCCGACCGCGGGCGCCCTCTCCTTCGTCTCGTCGGAGCAGCCCTACGTCGACACGCTGACCCTGCGCCAGGCCGCGCTCGCCGACGTCCTGCTCGCCTACGAGCAGGACGGCAAGCCGCTCTCGCGCGCCCACGGCGCACCGGCCCGGGTCGTGATGCCGGAGATGTACGGCTACAAGAGCGTCAAGTGGGTCGAGCGGATCGAGCTCGTCGCCGAGCCGGAGCCCGGCTACTGGGAGCAGCGCGGCTACGACGCCGACGCCTGGATCGGGCGCTCGAATGGCTACTGAGGCCGCCCCCGCCTACGTCCGCCGCTTCTCGCGGACCGAGCGGGCGCTGCACTGGGTGCACGCGTCCGCCTTCCTGACCCTGCTCGCGTCGGGGCTCGTCCTCTACGTGCCGCGGCTCTCCGAGGCGGTCGGGCGGCGGCCGCAGGTCAAGGAGGTGCACATCCTGACGGCGGTCGCCTGGGCGGCGGCGATCGCGCTCGTCGTCGTGCTCGGCGACCGGGCCGGCCTGCGCCGGACGCTCCGCGAGCTCGACCTCTTCGACGACGACGACCGGCTCTGGCTGCGGCGGATCCCGGCGCGGCAGGGCCGCTTCAACGCGGGCCAGAAGCTGAACGTGGCGCTGACGGGCTCGTTCGCGGTCCTCTTCGCCGTCTCCGGCGCGCTCCTCTGGCTCGGCGAGCGCGACACCCGCTTCCGCTGGGCGAGCACCGTCCTGCTGCACGACGGCCTGATGTGGATCTCGCTCGCGATCCTCGTCGGCCACCTCTACCTGGCGGTGATCCACCCGACGACGCGCCACGCGCTGCGCGGGATCACGGTCGGCACCGTCCGGCGGGACTGGGCGCGGCAGCACCACTCGAAGTGGCGTGCGTGACAATGGACGACATGACCACCGTCCTCGTCGTCGACGACGAGCCGATCGTGCGCGACGTCGTCGTCCGCTACCTGCGCCGCGACGGCTTCGACACGCTCGAGGCGGCGGACGGGAACGCGGCCCGCGCGCTGATCGAGCAGGCGGCGCCGGAGCTCGTCGTCCTCGACGTGATGCTCCCGGGCGTCGACGGGCTCTCGCTCTGCCGCTGGATCCGCGGCCGCGGCGACCTGCCCGTGATCATGCTGACCGCGCGCGGCGACGAGGCCGACCGGATCGTCGGGCTCGACCTCGGCGCCGACGACTACGTGACGAAGCCGTTCTCGCCGCGCGAGCTGACCGCGCGGGTGCGGAGCGTGCTCCGCCGGACGGCGCCTGCCGCGGTGCGCGCGCAGCGGCTCGCCTTCGAGGAGCTCGAGATCGACCCGGGCGCGCGCGAGGTGCTGCTCGGCGGCGAGCCGCAGCGGCTGACCGCGAAGGAGTTCGACCTGCTCTACTTCCTCGCCTCGAACCCGCGGCAGGTGTTCTCGCGCGACCAGCTGATGAGCCGCGTCTGGGGCTACGAGGCGGCGCTCGACACCGGCACGGTCACCGTCCACATGCGCCGGCTGCGGGCGAAGATCGAGCGCGACCCCGGCCGGCCGCGCCGCCTCGAGACGGTCTGGGGCGCCGGCTACCGGTTCGTGCCGTGATCGGCCTCGCCCTCGTCGTCGCCGCCGCCAGCCTCGCCGCGGCGCTCGCCGGCGCCTTCGCGCTGCGGCTGCTCCCGACCGTGCGGCTGCAGCTGGCGGCGCTCTCGCTGCTCGCCGTCTCGGTGCCGCTCGCGGCGGTGCTCCTCTCCGGCTGGGTGATGTTCCACATGGGCGACGACGTCAAGATCCTCGCCGTCGCCGCCGGCTCGGCGGCCGCGGCCGTGGCGGCGGCGCTCGCGCTCGGCACCTCGATCGCGCGGCGCGTCGAGCGGCTCGGCGACGCCTCCGGGCGGCTCGCGTCCGGCGACCTCGCCGCCCGGGCGCCCGAGCAGGGGCCGCGCGAGCTGGCGCAGCTCGGCCGCGCCTTCAACGAGATGGCCGGCAGCCTCGAGAGCCTCTTCGACGCCCGGCGCGAGCTCGTCGCCGCGGCGAGCCACGACCTGCGGACGCCGGTCGCCTCGATCGCGGCGATGCTCGAGGCCGTCGAGGACGGCCTCGCGACCGCCGAGGAGTACCTGCAGCCGCTGCAGGAGCAGGCACGGCGGCTCGGCGCGCTCGTCGACGACCTCTTCGAGCTGGCGCGGATCGACGCCGGCGCGCTGGCGCGGGAGCTCGAGCAGGTGGCGCTGGCGCCGCTCGTCGAGTCCTGCCTGCGCGGGCTCGAGGCGGAGGCGCGCGCCCGCAACGTCCACCTCGAGCGCAGGCTCGCCGAGGCGCAGGCGCGCTGCGCGCCCGAGCAGGTCGAGCGGGTGCTCGGCAACCTGCTCGTGAACGCGCTCCGGCACACGCCCTCCGACGGCACCGTCGCCGTCGTCCTGACCGCGGCGGAGCGCGAGGTGCAGGTGTCGGTCGAGGACACGGGCGACGGGATCACCGCGGAGACCGCGACGCGGATGTTCGACCGCTTCTGGCGCGGCGACGCCGCCCGCGAGGGCGCCGCCGGCGGCACCGGCCTCGGGCTCGCGATCGCGCGCGGGCTCGTCGAGGCGCAGGGCGGCCGCATCTGGGCAGAGCCGCGCGAGGCGGGCGGCGCCCGGGTCAGCTTCACGCTGCCGCTCGCGCCGGGCTAGGGCCGGTCAGGGCTTGAGCGTCTGCAGATAGGCGACGAGCGCCTGGTAGTCGGAGCCGGGGATGATCCCGCCCCAGTGCGGCATGCTGACGATCGGCGCCTTGCCGAGCACGCTGCCGCTGCGGATGAACTCGACGATCTTCGCGTCCGTGTCGAACTCGGCACGGAAGTCGGCCCCCGCGAGCGGCGGGATCGTCTTGTCCTCGGACTGCGGGTTCGGGACGCCGCCGACCCCGTTCGGGCCGTGGCAGTTGATGCAGCCGTAGCGGACGTAGAGGGCGGCCCCGGCGACCGCCGGGCCCTGGTTCTGCGGGACCGCGACCGGCACGGCGTCGGGCACGGCCGGGAGACCGGCGCGGATGTAGCTGACGAGGTCGGAGACCTGCGTCTTCGAGATCACGGCGCCCCAGACGGGCATGTAGGGCTTGGTGGGGTTGGCCGACTCGCCGAGCCCGTGGTCGATGATCGTGGCGAGCTGTGCGACCGTCAGCGACGCGCCGACGCCCGTCAGCGCCGGGACGTCCGGAGAGACGCCTCCCCGGCCCTGCTCGCCGTGACACTGGGCGCAGGCGAAGAGGACGAAGTCGTGCGCCCCGGCCGCGATCCTCGGGTCGACGCGGGCGCCGCCCGAGCCGAGCCGTCGAGCCGCCTGCGACGGTCACGGTCGTGGTGGCGGAGGTCTCCCGGCCGACGACGAAGGAGACGAGGCCGACCGCGACGAGCGCGACCAGGACGACCCCGATCAGGACACCGACGAGCGCACCGCTCTGCCGCTTCATCGTCCGACCGTACGAAGGCCGCGGCACCCGCTCCATCGGGGAACTCCCTGATGTCGGGCGAGGTCGGCGAGTTCACTAAGCTAGAACCGATGGATCGGTCTGCGATGGACGACTTCTGGCGCCGCTACGCGGACGTCGCCGTCCGCGTCGGCGCCAACCTGCAGGAGGGGCAGACCCTCCGGATCGTCGCCGGGGTCGACCACGTCCCGCTCGCCCGGGCGCTGATGGAGGCGGGCTGGCGCGCGGGCGCGCGACAACGTCGAGACCTACTACTTCGACGACTACGAGCGCTACCTGCTCTCGAAGCACGGCGCCGAGGAGACGCTCGACCGCACCCCGGCGGCGGTCAAGGGGGTGCTCGAGGCATCGCTCGACTCGAAAGGCGCCTCCGTGCACGTGATCGGGGACGAGGCGCCGCCGTTCTTCGAGGACGCGGACCCCGCCCGGCTCGCCCGGACGCAGGCGAAGCTCTCGCTGGAGCTCTCGATGCGCCTGATGAACGAGCGGCTCGACGCCTGGACCGTGATCGCCTACCCGGACGCGAGCTGGGCCGATCGCGTCTTCGGCTCGCCCGACGTCGGGCGGCTGGCCGACGAGATCGCCGCGGCCACCCGGCTCGACACGGCCGATCCCGTCGCCGAGTGGAAGCGGCACCTCGAGCGGCTCGAGCAGCGGACGCAGCTCCTGAACGAGCGCCGGCTCGACCGCCTGCACGTCCGCGGCGAGGGCACCGACCTGACGGTCGGCCTGCTCGAGCGCTCGCGCTTCGTCGGCGGCACGATCACGACCGCCTGGGGCCAGGAGCACTGCCCGAACCTGCCGACCGAGGAGGTCTTCACGACCCCCGACCGCAACCGGGTCGAGGGCACGGTCCGCGCGACGCGTCCGGTCGCCTACCGCGAGGGCGCGCTCGTCGAGGGGATCGAGCTGCGCTTCGAGGGCGGCCGGATCGTCGAGGCGCGCGCGAGCCGCGGCGAGGAGTTCCTGCGCAGCCACATCGCCACCGACGACGGCTCCGACCGGCTCGGCGAGATCGCGCTCGTCGCGGGCTCCCCGGTCGGCGCGCGCGGCCTCGTCTACTTCAACACCCTCTTCGACGAGAACGCGACCTCCCACCTCGCCTACGGGATGGGCTACGTGACCCCGGTCGAGGGCGCGATCGAGCTCTCCGCCCCCGACCAGCTCGAGCTCGGGATCAACCAGTCCCGCGTGCACGTGGACTTCCCGATCGGGGGCGCCGACGTCGAGATCGACGGCATCGGCTCGAACGGCGACCGCGTCGCGATCCTCCGCGGCGAGGACTGGCTGCTCGCGTAGTCCCTCGGGTGCCGACGCTCGACCGCCTGCGCGCCGTCCTCGGGGCGAGCTATCTGCGCAAGTGGCTCGTGCTCGGCACGCTGATCGGCGTCGTCGCAGGCCTCGGCGCCGTCGTCTTCGTCTCCGCCCTCGACGCGGCGACGCACTGGCTGCTCGGCACGCTCGGCGGCTACCACCCGCCCTCGCCGATCGGCGAGGGGCACGCCGTCGAGTCGGGCACGACCCGCAGCTGGCGGCTGCCGCTCGTCGTCGCGCTCGGCGGGCTCGCCGCGGGCGTGATCGTCTTCCGGCTGGCGCCCGAGGCGGAAGGGCACGGGACCGACGCGGCGATCGACGCCGTCCACCACCGGCCGCTCGGGATCCGCGCCCGGGTGGCGCTCGTCAAGATCGTCTCCTCGGCGATCACGATCGGCTCGGGCGGCTCCGGCGGCCGCGAGGGCCCGACCGCCCAGATCAGCGCCGGCTTCGGCTCGCTGCTCGCGCGGCGGCTCGCCCTCTCCCCCGCCGACGCCCGGATCGCGGTCACGGTCGGGATCGGCTCCGGGATCGGCTCGATCTTCCGGGCGCCGCTCGGCGGGGCCGTGCTCGGCGCCGAGATCCCCTACCGCGACGACGCCGAGATCGACGCGCTCGTGCCCTCGATCATCGCCTCGATCGTCGGCTTCGCCGTCTTCGGCGCCTTCGAGGGCTACCACCCGATCTTCGGCTTCCTCGGCGGCTACCGCTTCGAGCACCCGCTGCAGCTCGTCTACTTCGCCGCGATCGGGATCGCCTGCGGGCTGATGGGCCGGCTCTACGCCTGGAGCTTCTACGGCACGGCCGCGGCGTTCGCACGGCTGCGGCTGCAGCCGGATGCTGCGGCCCGCGCTCGGCGGGCTCCTGACCGCGCTCGTCGCGCTGGCGCTGCCGGGCGTGCTCGGCACCGGCTACGGCTGGGTGCAGACCTCGATGGGCGACGGCCTGCTCGACCTGCCGCTCTGGGTCGTGCTGGCGCTGCCGTTCGCGAAGATCCTCGCCACCTCGACCTCGATCGGCTCGGGCGGCTCCGGCGGCATCTTCGGGCCCGGGATGGTGATCGGCGGCTTCACCGGCGCCGCGATCTTCCGGCTGCTGAACGGCGTCGCGCCGACGATGCCGCACACGGCGGCGCCGTTCGTCGTCGTCGGGATGATCGCCTGCTTCGGCGCGATCGCGCACGCGCCGCTGGCGGTGATGCTGATGGTCGTCGAGATGACCGGCAGCCTCTACGTCTTCGCGCCGGCGATGGTCGCGGTCGGCCTGGCGACGCTGATCGTCGGCGACAAGACGATCTACCGCAGCCAGCTCCGCTCGCGGGCCGACTCGCCGGCGCACCGGCTCCGCTTCGGCCTGCCGCTGCTCGGCGCGACGACGGCGCGCGAGGCGATGGCGCCGCCGCGGCTGCTCCTGACCGGGGAGATCACCGTCGCCGACGCGCTCGCCGAGCTCGCCGACGCGCGCGTGCCGGGCGCGCCGCTCGTCGACGCCGGGCGCCGCCTGCGCGGGGTCGTCGGCCGGCGCGAGCTCGACGGCGCCGACCCGGGCGACCTCGCGGCCGAGCACGCCGCCGCGGGGACGCCGATCGCGGCCCGGGCGACCCTCGACACGGCGGCGGAGGCGCTCGCGGGCGAGGGCCGCAGCTGGATCCCCGTCGTCGAGGAGGGCCGCGTCGTCGGCATCCTCGGGATGAGCGAGCTGATCGACGCCTACCGGCGCGCGCTCGCCGGCAGCCTGCGCCGGCTGGCGGCGGCCGGCCGCACCGTGCTGGTCGAGGAGCGGATCGGCGAGCCGTCGCGGCTGGCGGGGGCGACGGTCGCGGGCGCCGGCTGGCCGCGCGGCACCGTCGTCCTCTCGGTGCAGCACGGCGAGCAGCTCGAGTTCGCCGACGGCTCGACGCGGCTCCAGCTGGGCGACCTGATCACGGCGCTCGCGCGCCCGTCCTCCGAGGAGCAGGTGCGGGCGCTCGTCCGCGGCGGGCCGCCCGGAGACGAGTCGGGCGGCGAGGAGACCTCGCCGCCCGGGCCGAGCCTGATCTAGAACACCGCTACCAGCGGGAGCCGCGGCCGCGGCGCGAGGTGTAGACCTTGCGCGGCTTCGCGACGGTCATGCCCTCGGCCGCGAACTTCTCGGCGTGGCCGAGCCGGGCCGCGACGCGGCTGACGTCCGCCTGCTGGTCGGGCAGCACGAGCGTGATGCCCGAGCCGCTCCGGCCGGCGCGGCCGGTGCGGCCGACGCGGTGGACGTAGCCCTTGTCGTCCTCGGGCGGGTCGAAGTTGATCACGTGCGTGATGTCGTCGAGGTCGAGCCCGCGCGCGGCGACGTCGGTGGCGACGAGCGTCGTGGCGCGGCCGTCGCGGAAGCGCTTCAGCGCCCGCTCGCGGGCCGACTGCGTCATGTCGCCGTGGAGGGCGACCGCGTTGACGTCGTTGCGGAGGAGCTTCGAGGCGAGCCGGTCGGCGCCGCGCTTGGTGCGGACGAAGACGAGCGCGAGCCCGCGCTCCCGGTTCAGCTCCTCGATCAGCTTCTCGAGCTTGTTCTCCGCCGTGACGGCGACGAAGGCGTGGTCGACCGGGCCGTCCGCCTGCTCGATCGGCAGGCTCGCCTCGATGCGCGAGGGGCTGTCGGTGTAGGAGCGCGCGAGCTCGTCGACCTCGCCGTCGAGCGTCGCGGAGAAGAGCATCGTCTGGCGCCGACGGGGCAGCAGCCGCATCAGCTTCTCGACCTGCGGCTTGAAGCCCATGTCGAGCATGCGGTCTGCCTCGTCGAGCACGAGGATGCGGACGGCGTCGAGCGAGACGAGCCGGCGCTGGACGAGGTCCTGCAGCCGTCCCGGCGTCGCGACGATCACGTGCGCGTCCTTGGCCCGCTTCGCCTGCGCGGGCAGCGGCGCGCCGCCGTAGACGGTGGCGACCGAGAGGCCGCGCGTGCCGGCGATCGTCTGGAACGCGTCGGCGACCTGGAGCGCCAGCTCGCGCGTCGGCACGAGCACGAGCGCGGCGGGCCGCCGGTCGGTCGGGTCGGTGCGCTCGACGATCGGGATCGCGAACGCGAGCGTCTTGCCCGAGCCCGTCGGCGCCTTGCCGAGGATGTCGAGGCCGGCGAGCGCGTCGGGCAGCGCCAGCGTCTGGATGTTGAAGGGTGCGTCGATGCCGTGGGCGGCGAGCGCCTCGACGACGGCGGCGCCGACGCCGAGTTCGGCGAAGGTCCGCGCACCGGTAGCGGTGATGGTTTCCTGCATGTGAACGTTCGACTCCTTGAGTTCGAGTTCGAGACGGACGACCTCGAAACTCCGAAGGAGGAACGAAGAAGCGCAGTCTCACGGGCCGAGCCAGTCCCGGCCGTGCAACCACGGTAGCAGGAGAGTGCTACCGTTTGCCGCGTTAGGAACGAGTGCGGTTCGCGCGTTGCGCCTTTCCGACCCGTTCGTCTTTGCAGGAAAGGAAGAAAAACAGCATGGCAACCGGAACCGTCAAGTGGTTCAACGACGCGAAGGGCTACGGCTTCATCGCACCCGACGACGGCGGCAAGGACGTCTTCGTCCATCACTCGAACATCGCGGGCACCGGCTTCAAGTCGCTCAGCGAGGGCGCCAAGGTCCAGTTCGAGACCCGTGAAGGCCAGAAGGGCCCCGAGGCGATCGAGGTCCAGCCCGCCTAGTGGCCGACAAGGAGGAGAAGGTCGAGATGGACGGAGAGGTCGTCGAGGCCCTCCGGAACGGGCAGTTCAGGATCCAGCTCGACAACGGCCACGAGACCCTGGGCTACACGGCGGGGAAGATGCGGCGCTTCCGCATCCGGATCCTGCCGGGCGACCGGATCAAGGTCGAGCTCTCCCCCTACGACCTGACCCGCGGACGGATCGTCTACCGCTACCGCTGAGCTACCGCCAGGGACGGCGGTAGGGATCGCGCGCCTGCTTGGCGCGCACCCAGCGGATCGCGAACAGGGCCGCGAGGCCCAGGAAGACGAACCCGATCGCAAGCGCTGCGGCGCGGCCCTGGCGGGTCGCGCCGCAGTAGCTCGAACGGCGCGCGGCGAACTGCGCCGCGGTGACGATCTCGCCGTCGCCGCGCGCGATCCCCTCGCGCGGCACGGCCGAGAACTGCATCGCCGCCTTGCCGTCCGGGCCGCTGACGCGCGTCGTCCGGGCGAGCCCGCCGAAGGCGACGCGCTGCCGGAATCCCGGCGGCGTCTCGCCCACGCGGTAGGCCGTCCGCGTCGACCCCTGCTGCGAGTGGATCTCCCAGAGCGTCCGCCCCTGCGGGGTCGAGAGCCGGACCTCGTGGACGCGGTCGCCGCTGCAGAGGAGGTAGTGGACGACCGGCCCGCGCGAGACGCCGACGCCCTCCTGGGGCCGGGCGCCGCAGCCGGCGGCGACGAGCGCGACGAGCGCCGCGACCGCGATGCCGGCCGCGCGGGCCACTAGCGCAGCGCGACCGTCGCCTCGACCTCGACCGCGAGTCCCGGCGGGGAGCTCGGCGACGCCGATCGCGCTGCGGGCGCAGAGCCCGCGCTGCTCGCCGTAGACCGCGACGACGAGCTCGGTGAAGCCGTTGATCACCTGCGGCTGCTCGCCGAAGCCGGGCGCGGAGCGGACGAAGCCGAGCACCTTCACCCAGCGGGCGACGGCCTCGAGCGAGCCGAGCTCGTCCCGGATCACGCGCAGCAGGTAGAGGGCCGTCCGCCGCGCGGCCTCGCGGGCCTGCTCGACCGTGACGTCGTCGCCGACGCGGCCGACGACGTCGAGAACGCCGCCGCCCGAGAGGTGGCCGATGCCGTCGTGCACGAGCAGCGGCACGAGCCGGGGCGCGAACGGCAGCTGCGGCGGCTCCGGCAGCTCGATCCCGAGCTCGGCGAGGCGGTCGTCCGCGGTCACCGGGCGATCATAGTCGCCGCACACGCGGTCCTCGTTTGACCCGGCGCCCCGCCCGGGTGTCTAATCGGGCCAGGTCGTATGACGGAGGGCAACGACGACGAGGAACGCCGGCGGCGGCTGCGGGAGCAGCCCGTCGCCGCGATCGAGCCGCGCGGCGACGCGGTCGTCGTCCGCCTCGGCGGCGAGCTCGACCTCTACAACGCGCCGGCCGTCAGGGAGGCCCTGCTCGAGCTCTGCGCCCGCGGGCCCGAGCGGCTCGTGCTCGACTTCGCGGAGGTCGAGTTCATCGACTCGACGGCGCTCGGCGCCCTGCTCGCCGCGCGGGCGGCCCTGCCGGACGGGCGGCCGCTCCTGATCGCGGCCGCCGGGCTCGAGACCCGCCGCACGCTCCAGGTCGCCGGGCTCGACCGGCACCTGCCCGTCTTCGACACCGTCGAGGACGCGCTCGCCGCCCAGCTCTGAGGCCGGAAGATCCACCCGCGGCCCCGCGCGCGTAACAATCGCTGCATGTGGACGTACCTGCTGCGACGGTTGGCCTGGGCGGGCGTCGTCTTCGTCGCGGTCACGCTCGTCACCTTCGTGATCTTCTACGTGATCCCGTCGAGCGGGCCCCAGTCGGTGCAGGGCAGGCAGACGCGGACGCGCGACGTCGCCCGGACGGCCCGCGACCTCGGCCTCGACCGGCCGCTCGTCGTCCAGTACGCCGACTTCCTGCGCCGGCTCGCGCAGGGCTCGCTCGGCCGCTCGTACACGCAGCGCCGCAGCGTCGACGAGATCGTCCTCCGCGCGGCGCCGGTGACCGCGTCGGTGATCGTCGGCGGGGTCGTGATCTGGCTCGCGATCGGGCTCTCCGTCGGGATCCTCTCGGCGCTCCGCCCCCGTTCGCTGCTCGACCGCGCGGCGATGGTCGCGGTGCTGATCGGCATCTCGGTGCACCCGATCTGGCTCGGCTTCCTGCTCGCCTGGCTGCTCGGCGCCAAGGCGCACGTCTTCCCGGTCGGCGGCTACTGCGACTTCTTCCACCCGGACGCGCACGCCCGCTGCGGCGGCCCGGCCGAGTGGGCGTGGCACCTGGTGCTCCCCTGCCTGACGCTGGCGGTGTTCTTCGCGGCGATGTACGTGCGGATGATCCGGGCGAGCGTCCTCGACGTGCTCGACGAGGACTACGTCCGCACGGCCCGCGCCAAGGGCGCGAGCGAGCGGCGGGTCGTCGTCCGGCACGTGCTCCGGAACGCGCTGCTGCCGCTCGTCTCGATGGTCGGGATGGACGTCGGGCTCGCCCTCGGCGCCGCCGCCTTCGTCGAGGTCGTCTTCGGGCTGCCGGGCCTCGGCCACGTCGCCTTCGAGCACCTCGGCTTCATCCGCTCGGTCGACACCGGCTCCTACGTGCCCGTCGACCTGCCGGTGACCGCCGGGATCGTCGTCGTCCTCACCAGCACGATCATCGTCACCAACCTGCTCGCCGACCTCGTCTACTGCTGGGCCGACCCCCGCATCGGGCTCCGCGGCCGGTCGGTGCCGGTCGAGTAGCTCCGGAGGCTAGACCGCGCGGCGCAGCGGAGCCAGGTCGTGCCCGAGCCGCTCGAGCGCCCGCGACTCGATCTGGCCGATCCGCGGCGCCGTCAGCCCGAGCTCGCGGCCGATCTCGCGCAGCGTCAGCGGCGGCGTGTCGATGCCGAAGTGGCTCTCGACGATGCGGCGCTCGACCGGCGGCAGCGACGCGAGCGCATCTCGGAGCGCCTGCTCCTCGAAGGCGCGGTCGGCGGCCTCCTCCGGGTCGATCGACTCGGGATCGGGCAGCGTCTCGCCGAGCAGGATCTCCTCCTCGTCGGCGAGCGGCTGGTCGAGCGAGACGACGGGCCGCGGGATCCCGGTGCGCACGGGCGCGCGCATGCCCGGAGCCTGGTAGGCGAGCGCGCGGCGGATCGACTGGCGGATCCACCAGACGGCGTAGGTCGAGAACTTGTAGCCCAGGCGCCAGTCGAACTTCTCGGCGGCGCGCATCAGGCCGAGCGTCCCCTCCTGGATCAGGTCGAGCAGCGGCACGCCGCGCCCCTGGTACTTGCGCGCGGTCGCGACGACGAGCCGCAGGTTCGACTCGATCAGGATCTGCCGCGCCTCCTTGTCGCCGCGCTCGGCGCGACGGGCGAGCTCCCGCTCCTCGAGCGCGGTCAGCAGCGGGCGGCGGCCGGCCGAGACGAGGTAGAGCTGCAGCGGGTCGAGCGAGCGCTCCACCGCATCCGCCTGGGCGTCGACCGGGTCGGTGCGAACTGCGATCGCCATGCACCAAGCGTCGCCCGGCGGCGGCACCCCGGGCATCGGGGGTTTTCCCTAGGTCGCGTCAGGATCTCTTCCGCACGCGGGGGCCGCGTCCGTCTGCCGTGTTCGTCGGCAGCGCCCCGCCCGAGCCGCCCCGCCTGGGCAGTCAGGTGCCGTAGGGTCGCGCGATGGCGACGACCCGGACGGAGACGGAGCTGGCCGGCTTCCTGGCCGGTCTCGCCGACTGGGCGGACGCGGCGGCCGTCGCCGTCGAGCGCGTCCGCTACGGCGCCCACCCCGACCAGGCCGTCGACGTGCGGGACGCCGGCCCCGCGGCGCCGGTGACGCTCGTGCTCCACGGCGGCTTCTGGCGGCCGCGCTGGACGAGCAGCAGCACCGACGCGCTCTCGGTCGCGCTCGCCCGGAGGGGCCGGACGACCGCGAACGCCGAGTACCGCCGCCTCGGCCCCGGGCGCTGGCGCGAGCTGCTCGACGACGTCGAGGCCGCCGCGCGCGAGCTCCGCCCCGCCCTCGCGATCGGCCACTCCGCCGGCGGCCACCTCGCGCTCTGGCTGGCCGCGCGCGGGCTCGTTCCCGCCGCGGTCGCGCTCGGGGGCGTCTGCGACCTCGCGGGCGGCCGCGCGCGCGAAGCTCGGCGGCGGCGCGGTGCAGGACCTGCTCGGCGACGACCCGGCCGCCTACGCGGCCGCCGACCCGGCCGGGATGCTGCCGCTCGGCGTCCCGCAGCTGCTCGTCCACGGCCGGCTCGACGACACCGTGCCGGTCGAGCACGCCCGCGCCTACGCCGCGCGCGCGCAGGCGGCGGGGGACGACTGCCGCCTGCTCGAGCTCGAGGACGCCGACCACTTCGACGTGATCGACCCGCGGCACCCCTGCTTCGAGCAGATCCTTGCCGCGCTGCCCGGCGGAGACAGCGGTCGCCGCGTCGGTTCTTAGGAACCTCTCAGGCGCGGGTGGTTTGCTTCGGTGCGGTGTTCTACCTCCGCTACCTGCGAAACGAGCTCGTCCGCCGCCGCACCCGCACGATCGTGACGCTGCTCGGGCTCGGGCTCGGCGTCGCGCTCGTGATCGTGATCTCGAGCCTCTCGAGCGGGCTCGACGACGCGCAGGCGAAGACGCTCGACCCGCTGGCCGGGATCGGCACCGACCTGACGGTGACGCTCCAGCCGCAGCAGGACGGCGGCGGCTTCGGCGGCCCCGGCGGCGGCAACCGCGACCTGATCCAGTCGAACCTCTCCGTCGTCACCGACCTGTCGAAGCTGGGCAAGCCCGGCGACCACTTCGTGCACGACTTCTTCCTGCCGGGCACGCAGCTGACCTTCGCGCAGACCGCGGCGGCGCAGATCGGGTCGATCGACGGCGTCGCACAGGTGACCGAGGGCCTGACGCTGCTCGCCCAGCACCAGGAGGGCGTCGTCCCGAAGATCGTCGCGACCCTGAAGACGCAGGCGCAGACCTACACGCTGACCCGCGACATCCCGCGCCCGACCGCGGCCGAGTTCCAGAAGATGCAGGCCTGCCTCCAGAAGCTGAACCCCCAGGGTTCGAGCGGCCAAAACGGAGGCGGCCAGGGCGGCGGCTTCGGCGGCCGCGGCGGCGGCTTCGGCGGGGCGGGCAGACCCGACCGGGCGGCGTTCGCGCAGTGCCTGCCGGAGCGGCTCCGCAAGCTGCGGACGCAGTTCACGGCGCCGCAACAGACGCTCCGCCAGGTGCTCGACCCGCCGCAGACGAACATCACGACGTCCGCGTACACGATCGGCGGCGTCGACCAGACGAACCCGACCATGGGCGTGGTCACGACCGCGCAGGTGACGAAGGGGCGCTTCCTCTCGGCCGAGGGCGGCCATGAGGCGCTCGTCTCCGCCGCCTACGCCGCCAAGCACGCGCTGAAGCTCGGCTCCGCGCTCGACCTGAACGGGACGCGCTTTGCGGTCGTCGGCCTCGTCAGCCCACCGCTCGGCGGCCAGAGCGCCGACGTCTACCTGCCCCTCGCGCAGCTGCAGGCGCTCGCGAGCCAGAAGGGGCGCGCGAACGTCGTCCTCGTGCGGGCGAGGAGCGGCAAGGACGTCGCGGCCGTCAAGCAGGCGATCGAGACCGCGCTGCCGCAGGCGCAGGTCGCGAGCTCGAAGGACGTCGCCGACACGATCACCGGCTCGCTCGTCGACGCGTCGAACCTCTCGCACGACCTCGGGCTCGCCCTCTCGGTGATCGCGGCCGCCGCGGCGTTCCTGCTCGCAGCCCTGCTCGCGCTCTCCTCCGTCGGCAAGCGCATCCGCGAGCTCGGGACGCTGAAGGCGCTCGGCTGGACGCAGCGGCTGGTCGTCCGCCAGGTCGCAGGCGAGTCGCTCGCGCAGGGGATCCTCGGCGGCGTCTTCGGGATCGCGCTCGGCGTCGCGGTCGCACTGGCGATCTCCGCCTTCGCCCCGACCCTGACGGCCAGCTCGACGACCGGCGGCGGCAACCTGCTCGGCCTCGCCGGCACCGCCCGCACTGCGACGAGCTCGGTCTCGCTCGACGCCCCGATCGGGGTCGCCGTGCTCGCGCTCGGCTTCGGCCTGGCAGTGCTCGGCGGCCTGATCGCGGGCACCGCGGGCGCGCTGCGCGCGGCCCGGCTCCGCCCCGCCGACGCGCTGAGGCAGATGGAGTGATGGAGGCGCCGCTCTACAGCCTCCGCGGGATCGCGAAGCTCTTCCAGCGCGGCCCGACGACCGTGCGGGCTCTCGACGGCGTCGACCTCGAGATCGGCGCCGGCGAGTTCGTCGCCCTCGAAGGCCCGAGCGGGTCGGGCAAGACGACGCTGCTGCAGATCCTGGGCGCGCTCGACCGCCCCAGCGCCGGCGACGTCCTCTTCGAGGGCCGCGACCTCGCCGCGCTGCCCGACCGCGAGCTGGCCGAGCTGCGCCTGCGCTCCTTCGGCTTCGTCTTCCAGCAGTTCAACCTGATCCCGACGCTGACCGCGCTCGAGAACGTCGAGGCGAAGCTCGCCCCCGTCGGGGGAGACCGCGGGCAGGCGCTCCGCATGCTCGGCGAGGTGGGGCTCGCCGAGCGCGCGGATCACCTGCCCGCGCACATGTCCGGCGGCGAGCAGCAGCGGGTCGCGATCGCGCGCGCCCTCTCGGTCGAGCCGCGCGTCGTCCTCGCCGACGAGCCGACCGGCAACCTCGACACAACCACCGGCGGCGAGATCGTCGACCTGCTCGCAAGCCTGGCCGCCGAGCACGGCTCGACCGTGATCGTCGCAACGCACGACGCGGCCCTCGCCGCCCGCGCGCCGCGGCGGGTGGGCGTCCGCGACGGCAAGCTCGTCGCCGCGAGCCCGGTCGCCGCCGCCTGAGCACCCGCCCCGGCGCGCGATCGCGAGAGCCGACGCGGGGACTCCAATCCCGGACCTCATCGATCGGTCGCGTTGCAGGTCGTCGTCGGCGACTTCGAGGGCGACGGCGGCCCGGATGCGCACGGTCGTGGCGCAGAGCGGTGACGATCGGACGGTGCATCTACTCGTACTGCAGCGCCCGGAGGATGTTGAGCCGCGACGCCCGCCGGGCCGGGAGCAGCGCCGCGCCTAGCCCGGCGACGATCGTGATCGCGAGGAACACGAGGATCGCCGCGACCGGCACGTGGTAGGCGACGCCGTAGTCCGAGATCCGACGGATGACGGCGGCGCCGAGACCCAGCCCGAGCGGGATCCCGGTGGCGGCGCCGATCAACGCGACGATCACGCTCTCGTGCCGCACCATCTGCCCCACCTGCCGTCTCGTCATGCCGACTGCGCGCAGCATCCCCAGCTCGCGCGTGCGCTCGAAGACCGAGAGCACGAGCGTGTTCACCATCCCGAACAGGCTGACGACGACCGAGAGCGCGAGCAGCACGTAGACCATGTTCAGGAACTGCCCCACGAACGCGGAGCGGTCCTCGATGAAGCCCTCCCGGGTGAAGACCTGGGCCGCCGGGAAGCTGCCGAGCGCGGCCTCGAGCGCCGATTTCTCGACGTCGCCGCGCCACGAACACGTAGTCGTCCTGCGGCCGCGGGAACGCCCGGTCGAAGGTCGACTTTGAGACGATCACCCCGTCGAGGATCTGGTCGAGCTTCGGGGGGTCGTGGATCGCGGCGACCCGCAGCGCGACCGGCCTGCCGGCCGCCGTCCGGAACGTGAAGCGCGTCTCCGACGCCGAGATGGTGATCGGACGCGAAGGAGCGCGGCAGCACGGCGCCCGACCTGCCGAGCGCGGCGATCGAAGCGTCCGATCCCTGCGTCCAGTCGAAGTGGACGGCCCTGGTGACGGCCGCGTCGACGCCGTGGACGCTGACGTTGGTCTTGCCGATCCTGCCGCGGTCGAAGCGGACAGACGCCACGCGGGCGTCGATCGAGCCAAGCGCGGTCGCGGCGGTGGTCGGAAGCGTGCCGGGATCGCCGTCGGCCTTGACGACGTAGTCCGCGATCAGCTGCTGCTCGACCGCGCGCCGGTCCGAGCCGCGGAGCCCCTGGCCGAGCACCGCGAACAGCGTCACGAGCGCGAGCCCGATCATCAGCGCTGCGGCCGCCGAGGCGGTGCGGGCCGGACTGCGGGTCGCGTTCCGGTTCGCCAGCCGGCCCGCCGGGCCGCCGAACGATCGCGACGGCCCGCCGACGACGGAGACGAGCCCGGGAACCAGCCGTGCGGCGACGGTGGCGACGCCGACGAAGAGCAGCAGGCAGCCTGCGACGACCGGGATCGGATTGCCGGCGCCGAGCATCGAGTAGACGAGCAGCACGACGCCGATCGATCCGAGCACGAGACCGACGAGATGCGACCGGCGGCGCGATCGCGTCCGGAATCGCTCCCTCGCGAACTGCCGCGATCGGCGGCACGCGGGTCGCCTTCACCGCCGGCAGCAGCCCTGCGATCAGCGTGACCAGCGACGCCGACGGCGAGCGAGACGACGATCGTCCGGCGGCCGAAGACGAGCGAGGCCTGCGGCAAGCCGAGCCCGAAGGCCGACATCAGCGAGCCGAGGAGCTTCGCCAGGCCGACGCCGGCGACAAGCCCGACGAGCGACGCGCCGAGGCCGATCACGAGCGACTCGAGCAGGATCGAGCGCAGCACCTGCCGCCGCGAGGCGCCGAGCGTCCGCAGCGTCGCGAGCTCGCGCGTCCGCTGGGCGACGGTGATCGAGAGCGTGTTGAAGATGACGAAGGCGCCGACGAACAGCGCGACGCCGCCGAACGCCGAGCAGGAAGATGCGGATGAAGGTCATGAAGCCGGCGACGTCCTTCTCGTCCCTGCTCGCCTGCTCCGCGCCCGACCTCGCCTGGACGGTTGCGGGCACGACCTTCCTCAGCGCCGCGAGCAGCCGCTGCGAGGAGACGCCGTCCGCCGCGGCGACCGCGATCGAGTCGTAGCCCCGCTTGTGGAGCAGGTCGCGGGCGCCCCGGACGCTGAAGAGGGCGATCGTCGCGCCGCCGAGCGAGGAGAGGTCGCCGAACTTGAGCACGCCGACGACGCGGTAGCTGCGGGTCGGGCCGTCGGCCGACACGCGGATCGAGTCGCCCGAGCGCGAAGTGCTCGCCCGCGGCGGTGTCCGCGTCGAGCACGACCTCGTCCGGCGCGGCCGCCCAGCGGCCCTCGGTCAGCCGGAACGGGTTGAAGCGCTCGGCGCGCGGGGTCGATCCCGAAGCCGTAGCCCTCCGAGCTGATCACCTTCCCGTTCGCGGTCGAGCAGCGGTGCGAGGTCGGCGTCGCTGTCGAAGTCGAGGATCGCGCCGTCCGCCTGCTCCACCTCGGGCAGCGCCCGCACCTTCGCGAGCACGGGCTCCGGGACAGTCGCGTTCCCGCTCGCCGACCAGTCGACGAGCTTCTTGCCGCTGATCACCGCGTCGGTCTGCGCGTACGAGGAGACGAAGATCGAGTGGAACGCCCGGTCGATCGTGTCGGTGAGGACGAACGTCCCGCTGACCATCGAGACCCCGATCACGATCGCGAGCGCGGTCAGGAGGGTGCGGAGCTTGCGGCCGAGCATGCCCTTGAGCGCGACGCGCCTCATCTCGCGCTCACCTCCTCCATCGCCTCGAGCACCTGACGTGCGCTCGACGGGCCGAGGTCCTTGACGATCAGCCCGTCGGCGAGGAAGAGGATCCGGTCGGCGATCGCCGCGGCGTGCGCGTCGTGCGTGACCATCACCGTCGTCTGGCCGAAGCCGGTCGACCGACTCGCGCAGCAGCTCGAGGATCTCGCCGCTCGTGGTCGAGTCGAGGTTGCCCGTCGGCTCGTCCGCGAACATCACGGTCGGCCGCGAGACGAGCGCGCGGGCGATCGCCACGCGCTGCTGCTGACCGCCGGAGAGCTCCGCCGGGCGGTGCGCGAGCCGCTGCGACGAGGCCGACCTTGTCGGTCAGCTCGCTCGACCCAGGCGCGGTCGGGCTTCGTCGCCGGCGAGCTCGAGCGGCAGGAGTGACGTTCTCCTCGGCCGTCAGCATCGGCAGCAGGTTGAAGAACTGGAAGATGAAGCCGATGTGGTCGCGCCGGAGCCTCGTCAGCTGCGTGTCGCCGAGCTCGGTGATGTCGGTGCCGGCGATCGTGACCTCGCCCCGCGGTCGGCCGGTCGAGGCCGGCCAGGATGTGCATCAGCGTCGACTTGCCGGAGCCGGACGGCCCCATCACGGCCGTCAGCTGACCGCGTCCGATCCCGAGCGAGACGCCGCGGAGGGCGTCCACGCAGGTGCCGCCCTCGCCGTACCGGCGGGTGACGTCGGCGGCTGCGACGACGGCGGGCTCCGGTACGCGTTCGATCTCCGGGGCGACGGCAACGGTTTCCATCAGGTGCTCCTCTCGTCGGGGCGGCTCATCGGTCGTTCGTCGGTCCGGCCGCTCACGGGATCTCGACCTCGCTGACGGCGAAGGCGGCCGAGCGCTCGGAGACGTACAGCGGCAGCAGCTCCAGAGCGCTGCGCTCGTCGCTCGCCTCGACGTTCCACCAGATCGAGTGGCCGCCGTGACGGCAGGACGCGAGCGCGGGCATCCGCCGGAGCGGGCTGTCGTATCCCTTCCAGGCGGCGTAGACGGCCGGGCACTCGTCGGCTTCGTGGCGGTGGTGAAGCACGAAGAGCGGCATCGGCCGATCCTCACCGCGGGCGCCCCGGTCGGACATCGGTGACCGACCCTGAGCTGCGACCCTGATCTCTCGCTACGGGGTACGGGCGCGGGCCAGCACCTGCGCGACCTCGCCGCGGGAGGAGACGCCGAGCTTGTTGAAGATGTTTCGCATGTGCGTCTCGACCGTCTTCAGGCTCAGGAAGAGCTCGCCGGCGATCTCGCGGTTCGTGCGCCGCTCGAGCACGCGCTCCGCCACCTCCAGCTCGCGGCCGGTGAGCAGCGCGACACCGTTGCTCCCGGGTACGCCCGGCCGTGTGCGGCGGTGCACCGGGCGGCCGAGCTTGCGGAGCTGCGAGTCGGCCTGATCCCGGTAGCGCAGCGCTCCCATCGCCTCGAACTCCGCCGCCGCGCGCTCGAGCTGCTCGATCGCCTCGCCCTGGCGACCCGCCGCGCCGAGCGCGCGGCCGGCAAGGTGACGGGACGCCGCCGCGTGGGCCCGCGCGCCGATCCGCTCCGCCGTCGCGACCGCCGACAGGGCCGGCTCGACGGCCGCGTGCGGATTTCCGTCCGCCAGCGCGACCGCCGCGTCCGCCCGGTCGGCCATCAGCCGGGGCAGGCCGAGCTCGAGCGCGTCCGCCTGCGTGCGCAGGAGCCGGGCCGCGGCGCGGGCCTCTTCGCGCCGGCCGAGCTCGAGCTGGCAGCGTGTCAGCAGCTCCAGGTACGTCGCGCGCCAGCCGCCGGCGAGCAGCGGCAGCTCCGGGCCGCCGCCGCTCGACAGCAGCAGGTCGAGCGCCGCGGCCGCGTCGCCCGACTCGAGCAGCGCCTGGGCGTGGATCGCCCCCGCGAACGCGGAGATGACGCCGTTGTCGACCTCCCGCGCCAGCTCGACGCTCTCCGCGCCCAGCTCGAGCGCGGTGCCGATGTCCCCCGCCATCGACGCCGACAGCGCCCGGTTGAAGAGGCTCGCCGACAGCGCCTGCGTGTTTCCGGCCAGACGGGCCGCCTCGATCGCCTCGTCCAGCACCTCCGCCGACCTCGCGGTCTCTCCGATCATCCAGAGCGAGCAGCCGAGGATCGGGGTCAGGATCGGCAGGAGCTGGGTCTGGCCCGTCGCCCGTGCGAGGTCGAGCCCTCGCTCGCCGTGCCTGCAGGAGCCGGCGTACAGGTCGAGGTACAGCTCCGCGGTCGCGAGGTTGCTCAGCGCGTCGAGCCGGCGCGCGAGCACATCGTCGCCGAGCGCGTCGATGACGTGAGCGGTTCGGCCGTGCAGCTCGCGGGCGAGCTCGATCCGGCCCGCGAACGCGGCGCCCATCGTGTACGCGGCGAGCGCGGCCGCGGCACGCGAGTCGCCGGCCCCCGCGTCGGCGGCCTCGACTGCCAGACGCCCCCAGTCGAGCATGGCCGCGTAGTCGGAGAGGTAGAGGCTGTTCGCCGAGAGCGCGATCAGCAGCGACACACCGGCGGGCGAGCGCACGTCGACGAGCTCGTCGTAGGCCCGCACGAGGCGCGCCCGCGCGTCCTGGTGGCGGCCGAGGAGCTGCTCGAGCACTGCGCAGTCGACGATCAGGCCGACGCGGAGCTCGACCTCCCCGGGAGGAACGGCCGCGATGCACCTCTCGAGCGCCCGGTGGGCATCACCGAACCGCCCGATCGTCGTCAGGACGCCCGCCAGCGACGTGAGCAGGCTGATCTGCTCCTCCGCGGGCGCGTCGTGCGGAAGCAGCCGGGCCGCGGCCGCGAACCACAGGGCCGCACTCGTCGGCGCCCGACCTGCGGTCTCCTCACCCGCCCGCCGGAGCAGCTCGATCGCGACGGCGTCGCCGTGCCGCGCCGACTGCTCGACATGCCGCGCGAGCGTCGTCGCCGGCGCTCCCCTCCGCAGGAGTGCATCGGCCGCGCGCGTGTGACACGCCACCCGCACGCTCGGCGGGCACGAGCCGTAGATCGCGTTCCGCACGAGCGGATGCCGGAACTGGAACCGCCGGGGCACGTGCGTCGGCCTGACCAGATCGCTCGCGACGAGCTCGTCGACGTGCTCCCACATCTCCTCCTCGGTGCCGCCGGACGCCGCTGCGGCGAGATCGAGCTCGAACGGGTCGCCGACCACGGCGGCCGCCTGGGCCAGCTCGCGCCCTCCTCGAGTGAGGGCGTCGAGCTCGGACGCGATCGCCCTCGCGACGGTGGAGGGCGTTCCGGCGACGCCGCTCGCGACCGGCCCGTCGCGCATGCCGGAGCGGACGAGCTCCAGCGCGTAGAACGGGTTGCCGCCGCTCTCGTGGTGGATCTGGTCGAACTCGGCTCCGTCCGCGTCGCCGACGAGGAGCCGCACGCTGTCGCGGGAGAGCGGCCCGAGCTCGATCATCTCGGCCGCGCCCGCCCGCTCGAGCTCCCCGATCGCCCTGGCGGCGGCGGACTCCCGGCTCGTGCGCAGGCCCATCCCGACCATGACCGCGGCCTGCGGCGGCCGGCGCAGCAGGGAGGCGATCAGCTCGATCGACGCGCCGTCGGCCCACTGAAGGTCGTCGAGGATGAGCACGACCGCGCGCTGCGCCGCGAGACGCTCGACCAGCTCCCGCACCGCCTGGTGCAGGCGGAACCGCTCCGTCGCCGACACCGGGTGCTCGACCGCCTCCCCCAGCGAGCGCAGCGAGGGGAAGACGGCCGCGAGCGCTCCGAGCCGGTCGATCGCCAGGCGGTCGAGGACGCTCGCGTCGAGCGAGCGCAGGTAGTCGTCGAGCGCGTCGATCAGGAGCCCGAAGGGAAGCCCCCGCTCGAACTCCGCGGCCCGGCCCGCCAGCGTCAGGCAGCCGCGCGCCACGGCGAGGTCGGCCAGCTCGTCGAGCAGCCGCGTCTTCCCGATTCCCGCCTCGCCCGCTACGACCGCGAAACCCGGCCGCCCCGCACAGGCGGCGGCCAGCGCACCCGAGAGGAGCTCGAGCTCGCGTTCACGATCCAAGAGCGCGCGGCGGGTCGGAGTCATGGCTCCTCTCGTCGGGCGGCTGCCAGCGGGCCACACGTGCCGTGTGCTACGTGCCAGCCTTGCCGATTTCGCCGGTGGCCGCAACCTGCGCGACCGCCGTCGACGGACTCGAACCGAGGTGCCTCGCGAGACGGATGCTCGTCAACGTGCATCTGCGGGCGCGCGTGCACCGAGGCCGTCAGCCGACGCCGAAACGGCCCCGATCACCGGAGGCTTCGCAGGACTCAGGCCATGTTTGACGTCAGGTTTTCGCGTCGCGTCCAGGCCGAGGAACGCGCTTCTTCGGTCGCGAAGGCGGCGAGCATCGGACGCGACGTGGTACATGCCCGGTACCAGCAGGCGCCATCAGAACCTCACGCTGCGAGGCCTGCACTCAAGCCGACGCGGGGACTCGAACCCCGGACCCCATCATTACGAGAGCTGAACAGGTGTCGTCTGAGGACGCGTCCAGTCGCGCGGAGCCGCATGGCTCCACGGGATCCAAGCTGCGGCGGTGGCGGCCAAAGACACCAAACGGCAGAGGCGTCGACCCTGCGTAGACCCCGGTTGAATGCGCGGGAGCCCGGGCGGCCAGGTCGGTCAGTCAACTCGAGCGGAACGGCTGCGGAGACCGTCCCACTCCCTACTCCGCGGCGACCGGGCTGGGGAACTCACCGACAGCAGCGAAGGAGCGCAATGACGCCGACCGAGTGCAGTCGCGAAAGCGCTCGCGAAGCAGCCAAGGACGAGCAGTACCCGCGGATCACTTAGCCTTGTCTCCGATCGGGGCGACGGATGAAAAGGCCGCGACGAACTCGGCGCCAATGGTCTGCAGCGTTCCAGTTGGCAAGGAAGCCTCGTGAATCCGGTCGATGATGTCCTCTCGTTGCCAGAGGAGCCATTGGCCACCTCCAGGGGGTTCGACGAGGAGCACCCGATAGCCGTCGAACGCCGACATCCCCAACTGGTCAATGTGGAATCGGCTGAACGCATCACGTATCGGACCATCCGCCGCGCCCTCCGCATACGCAGCCTCAACAAGTACGTCGAACGTTTCCCTTGCATCGAGACCGGCCAATTGCGGATCCCAACGGACCATGGGCGCAGATATGAACGCTTCCCACCACCCGAGGATCGCTCGGAGGGTGACAACGTCATCCCAATCGCCGATTGCCTCGCCACGGGCGAACAGGCGGAAATGGCCGAACAACCACCGGTCGTCCCGGGGCTCTTCGATTTCCGCCTCGATTGCAGCGAGGCGGCGGTCGCCCGCGAGTATCGCCGTCATTCGCCCGCCAATCGACGACGTGCGTAGTCGGTGAGATTCCGAGTGCCGCTGCCAACACCGTCGATCCCGCTGAAGTGGGCTCCGCCAGCGTTGTCGACCGAGAACCGATACGTCTTGCCAACCGGGTTGCGCCCAAACCACGCCGTCGGATTGGTCGGATCGTTAGGCACAGCGCGTCGGTACACATCTTCGGCATCACGCGGAAGAGGCGTCTTACCGGGACGGAGACCGCGACCGGGAACGTGCGCCGGATTGACGTCGTACCGCGGCTTTGGCCCATCGAACCGCGGGAGTCGCGCCTTTGCGGCAACACCGAACAGCTGGTTGGCAACAGGGCTCCGGAATGCTCCACGTGCAACCGCAGCGACGGCAGTCGATCGGGCGGCCAACCGGTCACCGCGATGCGCGCCGTACGCGACACCAGGGAGGTCGGTCGTACTTGCATCGAGGACGTCGTACCGGTGCTGGGCCGGTGACGGCAACGACTTGGCCAGCGGGGTTCCCGCTGACACCAGCATCAGCGACGACACCACGATGAGCGCCACGGTCGCGGCTATAAGACGCCGCCCCGCTCGCAAGGCCGCCCTCAGTACGTGTTCGTCAAAGCGCGTCATCGCTGACAGAGGCATCGATCAACCGCTGAGCCTCCTCCCGGATGTCATCCTCAAGACCCGGTCGGTACTCAGGATGGTCTTGCCACTCGCTCGCCAGGCCAACGAACACTCGAAGCGAAGCGGGGTATTCATCGTCGGCCTCCGCCAGCCTCGACCAGATCGCGGCCGCCCCTTCGTAGGGCTTGATCTCGTCGGCGACGATCTGCCGCGCCACGGCGACCACGTCTTCGAAAACGTCGCGCTCAACCACCGGCGCCCCCGAAGGCGTTCCCCGCCCGGGGGAACTTCGTCTTGAACTCGTGCTTGGCGCCCGTACGGACGTTCTCGTACCAATGCGTTTCGAAGACGTCGTACAGACCGCCGCCGTCGCGATACCGGCCGGACGACATCTTTGCCCAGTCCGCCGGATCCCCGCCGTACTCGCGAGCGAGTCTCTCGGCATCTCTCAGCTTGCTGCTCGTGCCAGCACCGATGATCGGTGTGCCCCTGCCAGCCATCTGTTCCTCGCTCGCGAGCTGGCGCCCCAGAAGCCTTCCGGAGACTGCACTCGACGACGGTCTTCCTGCTTCTGCGGCAAGAGTCGGCGACTTCGAGGACGTCGACGCGCGAGACGCCGTCCGAGCGCCGAGTCGCGGCAGCTGCTCGTCGACGCGCACGCTGGCGCCACGAGTCGTGCCCGCGGCGGGCCGGTCGTAGCAGTAGCCAGTGTCAGCCGCGGCGGGTGACGGGAGCGCATGAGGCGCAGCGAACCGACTGATCGCCAGCGCGGAGGGGGTGCTCGCGAGTACCGAAATCGCGAAGCTCCCGAGCAGCAGGACCATCCAGCGCCAGCGCCCCTGAGCCGAGCAGGGCGGCACGCGATTCGGCCAGCGCGCCGAAGCTATGTCGCTTCCCCCATCTCGAGAAAGTCCACGTTGGTGAAATGCCGTTCGCGCACTAGGTCGCGGACAGCATCGGTGCAGAACACCCAGCCCGGAAACTGAGCAATCCGGAATACGTCGGCGGCGCCGAGCTCGGCGCGCGGGACGTAGATCCCAGACTGCGGGTCGCGGCCGATCCTCGTACGAACGAGCTGCCGCCTTTCGCGGTCGAATCTGCTGTCCCAACGTTCGACGCCATCGACCGCCCAGAACTCGGTTCCACACGTGCCACATCGGCGCTCCAAACGCATCGTCGAACGTTCCACGTCGGCGCTGAACCACGCTGTCGTCCACAGCTCGTACAAAGCCGGCCCTTCGTACGGAAGGCTCACCCGAGGTTGTCCGCGCTGATCAAGGTCGGGTTCGTCGACCATTTCGATCGGCCCGCGCCGGAACCCGGTGAAGCGCGGCTCCAGGGCAGCGAAGACGTGGTCCGTGGCGACCACCTCGCTGCCGAACCCCGGCCAGACGAAGTCGCCGACGAGCACCGAGCCGGGCTCCCACACCAGGATCAGCGGCTTGGCCCGGGTCTGACGTGACGATGAGCACTCGGGGCAGACACCGGCGGTCACGCCCGTCCAAGTCCCGCGGCGACCAGCCGCCGCGTACCTGTCGTCCCTGGGACTCGTGAAGCGCCAGATCCTCATCGTCCTGGGCGGTACTTCTCGAGGCCGAACTGCTGACTGAGGGTGTCACGAATGCGAAGGACATCATCGACCGTGGGTTCGCGACCGAGTTGCTCAAGTTCGTCTTTCCACGCCTGGTTGTATGCGCCACCGCCGGGGCCCCGGTGAATGTCTACATGCTCGTTCCTCGGCACGGGCCACCGATCGGCGCTCCGGCTCGACCGCGGACCAGCGGGTTGTTCGCGACATGTTCCGGTAGCTGCCGCCGCAGGATTTCGCGCGGAACCATGTGGTGGAGGTCAGTGGCGACCTCGTCTGCTGCCTTTGCGGCGCTACGGCCCGCGAAAGGAGCGAAGTGACCACTCTCGTCTGCCAACCGAGGCAAGAGACGAGACCCGGCCGCCGTGGCCCGGCTGGCGAGCCGTCCGCTCAGCCTTGCTGCGACGCCTCCGCCTCCGAACGATGTCGCCAGCGCCCCGGCGCCGCTGCCTAAGCGGTACCAGGGCGAGCATTCGTTGACGACGTAGTTGACGCCGATCAGTTCCCGGATCAGGCGGGTGCCGCCGAAGCTTGCGGCGTCTCCGAAGCCGGCGATCGGGTCGACGACCTTGCGCAGCAGCGGGTCAAGGTGGTCGGTGAGGAAGGCGCTTCCCGCGTTTCTCAGATCGCTGCCACAGCCGCGGATGTCGGTGAAGCCGCACAGCCCGAGCGGATCGACGAGGCTCGTGGGGCGGCCGTTGACGTAGACGTACGGCGCGTCGTACGGCATCCGTCGTCTTGGGTTCTCGACCGGGTCGAGGCGCGTCGAAGCGGCCGTTCGTGGGGTCGTATTGGCGGGCGCGCAGGTGGTAGTCGCCGCTCTCGGAGTCGAGGTATTGGCCGGTGAAGCGGAGCGGGTTGTCGGGAGCGGTGCCTGAGACGTCGGTGGCTTCGAGCGGGGCGCCGTAGGGTTCGTAGCTGTAGCGCCATTGGGCTGGCCGGTTGCGTCGGTGACGTCGGTGATGCTGCCGAGGGGGTCGTGGTGGTAGCTGAAGCTGCCGCCGCTGGTGGTGAAGCCGAGCGGGCCGTCGGGGCCGTTGAGGTAGCGGCGGATCAGGCTGCCGCTGCTGTCGCGCTCGAGCACGAGTTCGGGGATGCCGTCGGCGGCGAGCGGATCCCAGAGGAAGCGGGTGCTGCTGCTGCCCGTGTCGGCGCTGATCCGGCGGCCGTCGCCGTCGTAGCCGTAGCTGGTGGTGGTGCTGCCGTCGCTGGTGGAGACGAGCCGGTCGGCGAGGTCGTAGCTGTAGCTGCGGCCGTCCTTGCGGCGAGGTTGCCGTTTGCGTCGTAGCTGTAGCTCGTGGTGACGCCGCTACGGGTGGTCGAGGTGAGCTGGTCGGCGCTGTTGTAGCTGTAGTCGATCGTGCCGGTGCTGCCGACCGAGCCGCTGCGGGTCTCCTGGAGGCGGTTGGAGACCTTGTCGTAGCCGTAGCCGATCGCGTTGGTTGCGCCGCTGCAGCTCGACGCACTCTGGCCGACGTCGTAGCAGGCGGTGGTGAGCCGGTTGCGGGCGTCGTACTCGTAGAGGTCGTAGACGTCGCCGCTCGAGCGGCTTCCCAGCGTGAGCTGGACAGCGCCTCCTCCATGCGCCGGAGCAGCCGCGCATACCAGCGCGACACCAACAACGACCAAGCCGAGCACAGCGACAGCAGCCTAGTAGACCGCACGGCCGCAGCCGGTCGTCCGACTCCGGACGGAGGATCCCGACATGCCTGATGCCGGACCACGCCTGATCGAGTGGACGGATCACGCGCTCGCCAAGGCGCAGCTCCTCGGAATCGTTCGTAGCGACGTCGAGGACGCCGTACTCGCCCACCACGAGCGCCGCTCACGAAACACAGGTGCCGCCGACTGGCTCCTGGCCTTCGGCCGCATCGCCGTGGCATACAACTTCCCGGCGGCTGACGATCTCACGGCGCTCGTCGTCACCCTCTGGCGCAGGAGCTAGCATCCGTGCCATGAAGATCGTCGGCCACTACGACGAGAAAGCCGACATCGCCTGGCTGCGCTTCGAGGGCTACGACCCCAACACGGTCGTCGCCGAGCAGGCCGACTTCGGACTCCGCGAACTCGACCCGCACGACCGCCGCCTCGTCGGCCTCGAGTTCTGGCGCGCGAGCCAATCCCTCCCCGCCGACCTGCTCCGGCTGCTGCCCTCGCCGCCGGTAGGCGTCGCCAGCTGAGCCGCGACCCGAGCCAGCGACCCCGACACAAAGCGGCCCTCCGAGGAGAGCCGCTCCGAGAAGAAATCCCTGCAAATCCGGAGAGCCGACGCGGGGACTCGAACCCCGGACCCCATCATTACGAGTGATGTGCTCTACCAGCTGAGCTACGTCGGCGGGCAGCGCGGATTGTAGCGGGGCGGCGGGCAGCGGCACCGGCCCGAAACGGGGAGCGGGCGACTCCCCGCTCGGGGGCGGTCCCGGCCTGCTCCCGGGTCGATACGGGATGTGTCGAGATGTCTGCGGCAATCGAGACCAGGGATCGCTCCGCCCGCCGGGCCTGGGCGTGGCTCGGCGTCGGCCTCCTCTCGTTCGGGGCGTACGCCGCCCTCGGGAACACGCTCGCGGCTTCGGCCCTCTATACGGCGGTCGGACTCGGCTCCTGCGGGCTGGGCGCGCTCGCCCTCGGGCAGCGGTTCGGACGGCTGCCGGCGGACGGCGGCCGCCGGCTGCTCGCCACCTCGCGCGACGTCTCGGCGCGCCGCGAGGCGGAGCGGGCTCTGGCCGAGGCCGGCGACCGGCTGCAGACGCTGGTGGACAACGTCCCGGTCGCGATCCTCGAGACGGAGCTCGACGGCACGCTGACCCTCTGGAACCCCGAGGCCGAGCGGCTGTTCGGCTGGCAGGCCGAGGAGGTGCTCGGCAGGCGGACGCCGCTGCTCCCGCCGGAGGAGCTGACGGCGACGCTCGCCGCGGTCCAGGCGGGAACGCCGATCCGCCACGAGGCCGGCCGACTGCGCAAGGACGGCACCGGTGTCGACGTGATCGTCTCCGCGGTGGCACGCCGCTCCGAGACGGGCGAGGTCGTCGGCATCCTCGCGACCATGCTCGACGTCAGCGAGCGCAAGGCGCTCGAGGAGCGCCTGCACCAGGCGCAGCGGCTGGAGGCGGTCGGCCAGCTGGCCGGCGGCGTCGCGCACGACTTCAACAACCTGCTGACCGCGATCGGCGGCTACCAGGAGCTGGCCCTGCAGCGGGCCGGCGACGACGAGGAGCTGCGCCGCCAGCTCGCCGCGATCGGCCAGGCCTCGAGCAGGGCCGCCGGCCTGACCGGCCAGCTGCTCGCCTTCGGCCGGCGGCAGCTGCTGCGGCCGCACGTGTTCGACCTGAACGAGGCGGTCGCGCAGGCCGAGTCGCTGCTCGCGCAGGCGCTCGGCGGGCAGGTCGAGGTCGTCACCGTCCTCGACCGCTGGGGCTGCCCGGTCCGCGCCGACCAGACGCAGGTCGAGCAGGTGCTGATCAACCTGGCCCTCAACGCGCGCGACGCGATGCCGGCGGGCGGGACGCTGCGGATCGAGACTGCCGGAGTCGCCCTCAGCCACGGGGACGCGGCCGTCTTCGGCGGAGCCGAGGGAGACTACGTCCGGCTGCGCGTCAGCGACACGGGCCACGGGATGGACGAGCACACGCGCACGCACGCCTTCGAGCCGTTCTTCACGACGAAGGAGCAGGGGACGGGCACCGGCCTCGGCCTGGCGACGGTCTACGGCATCGTCAGCCAGTCCGGCGGCGGCGTCGCCGTCCGCAGCCGCCCCGGCGAGGGCGCCTGCTTCGAGCTGCTCCTGCCGCGGTCGGGAGCGGCGCCGGAGCCGCAGGCAGAGCAGCGGCCGAGCGCCGCCTCCAGGCGCGCGAGGGTGCTGCTCGTCGAGGACGAGCGGATCGTCCGCGAGCTGACGCACGAGATGCTCGAGGGCCACGGCTACGAGGTCGTCGCCGCCGCGGACGCGGAGGAGGCGCTCGTGCTCGCCCGCGACGCGGGGCTCGACGTGCTCGTCACCGACGTGGTCATGCCGGGCATGAACGGACGTGCCCTGGCGGCCGCGCTGCGCGGGTCGATGCCCGATCTGCACGTCCTCTACCTCTCCGGCTACTCCGACGACGCCGCGCTGCAGGACGGCGCGCTCGAGCCGCTCGCGTCGTTCCTGCAGAAGCCGTACTCGGCCGCCGAGCTCGGCGAGGCCCTGCAGCGGACGCTCGACGCCGTCGCGTAGTGCTAGAGACTTGATGCGCATCGTCCGCGGCCGCGGACGTCCGCCCCAGGCACGGCGCCAGGCCGCACCGGCGTCCTCACACGTGCAACCAGCATGCGCCACGGACGCCGGCACGCCCTGGCTCGGCCTGGAACGGCCCCGCTAGGGGCGTCCGATGCGCATCAAGCCTCTAGAGCGGCAGCGGCCGCGCGTGGACGACGACGAGCGTCTTCGTCGGCCGCGTCAGCGCGACGTAGAGGTGGCGCAGGCCCTGCTCGCCGCCCTCCTCGGCGATCGCGGCCGGCTCGACGACGACCACGTGGTCGAACTCGAGCCCCTTCGCCTGCCGCGGGGTCAGCACCGGGACGGACGCCTCCTCGAAGACGTGGCCCGGCTCGAGACCGGCGAGGAACGGCTCCGGCGCGATCACCGCGACGAGGCCCTCCTCGCCCGCGAGCGCCGCCGCCTCCCGCGAGGCCGCTGCGAGCAGCTCGCCGGCGGCGACCTCGACGACACGCGGCGGCTCGCCCCCGGTCCGGTAGGCGAGCGGCCGCGCGACGCCGGGCGCGATCCGGTCGAGCAGCGGCAGCGCCAGCTGCATGATCTCCGCCGGGACGCGGTAGGCGTGGCGCAGCTCCTCGACGCGGAGCTCGGAGCCGAGCTGCGGCTGCAGCTCCTGCCAGGAGCCGTAGAGCACCGGCCCGGTCGCCTGGGCGAGGTCGCCGAGCACGGTCAACGCGCCGGCGCTGCGGCGGGCGACCATGCGCAGCTGCAGCGGCGTCAGGTCCTGGGCCTCGTCGACGATCACGTGGCCGAAGCGGCGCGGCGGGCCGTCGACGAGCGCCCGTGCCTCGTCGAGCAGCGGCAGGTCGTGCAGCGAGAAGCCGCCGCGCGGCCGCCCGCGCCGCAGGAGCGCCTGCTCGCCGTCGTCGAGGATCCCCTCGGCGGCGGCGGCGAGCGTCTCGCGCCGGGAGAGGAGCCTGCGGACGAGCGTGTCCGCCTTCGGCACCGGCAGCACCCGGTCGAGGAACCTGGACAGGAGCCCTTGCCGCCGCAGGGCGCGCTCGATCTCCTCCGCGGAGCGGTAGGCGGCGCCGCCGAGCCGCTCGCCGTAGTCGCGGTAGAAGCGGCGCAGCAGCTCGATCCCGAGCCGCTCCTGCGCGCGGGCGAGCGGCAGCCCCTGCTCGAGCAGCTCCTCGACGAGCCCGCGCACCTCCCGCTCCCGCACGCGGACGTACTCGCCGTCGACGTAGAGGACGAGCTCAGCCGGCGCCGGGCAGACGGCGAGCTCGACCGCGCGCGCGACCACCTCGGCCAGGCGCGGATCGGCCTTCAGCCGCGCCACCTCGGGGGCGTCCTCCCGCACCGGCTCGATCCCGTCGAGCAGCTCCGAGACGGCGCGCTGCTCGACCGCCTCCTCGCCCAGCGCGGGCAGCACGTGCGAGACGTACTCCATGAAGAGCGGGTTCGGGCCGACGACGAGGACGCCGCGGCGAGCGAGCTCCTCCCGGTAGGTGAAGAGGAGCCAGGAGGCGCGGTGCAGCCCGACGGCGGTCTTGCCGGTGCCGGGCCCGCCCTGGACGACGAGGGCGCCCTCGGGCTCGGCCGTGATCAGCCGGTACTGGTCGGCCTGGATCGTCGCGACGATGTCGCGCATCCGGCCCTCGCGCGTCCGGTCGAGCTCCTCGAGCAGGAAGTCGGAGACGTTCGCGCCCTCGAGCGCGGAGCCGTCGAGCGCCTCGTCGGCGATCTCGAGCAGCCTGCGGCCCTGCGTCCGGAAGCGGCGGCGGAGGCGGACGCGCTGCGGCGCGAGCGGCGTCGCCGTGTAGAAGGGCCGCGCCGCCGGCGCCTGCCAGTTGACGAGCACGACCTCGCGCTCCTCGTCGTGCACCCAGCGGCGGCCGACGTAGAGCGGGCGCGCCGACTCGTCGAGGTCGAGCCGGCCGAAGCAGAGCGCCTGCTCGGCGTCGGCGAAGGTCGCGAGCCGCCGCCGCGCCCAGCTCTCGAAGGCGAGGCCGGTCGTCTCGTCGTCGGCGTGCCCGGCCGCACGCTCGACCGCGGCGCGCATCCGCTCGAGGCACGCGTGCGCGTGGTCGAGGTACGCCTGCTCCAGCGGGAGGTCGGGGTGGGGCACCGGCCGTCCAGGTTAGTCCCAGCCGACCACGGCCCAGCGCCCGCCGGCGAACCGGAGGGAGAGGAAGGCGAGCCGGGCCGCGATCAGCGCGTCGAGGCCCGCCCAGACGCCGACGATGCCCCAGCCGAGCGCGAGCGAGAGCGCCGCGATCGGGACGAAGACGCCGAACGACGCGGCCAGCATCGACCACATCAGGTAGGAGGTGTCGCCGGCGCCGATCAGGATCCCGTCGAGGGCGAAGACGGCGCCCGCGAGCGGCTGCATCAGCGCGAAGAGCGGCCAGATCCGCCGGGCCGCGTCGAGCACGGCCGGGTCGGACGTGAACGCACGCGGCAGCCACGGCATCAGCGCCAGGAGCAGGAGCGCGAAGACGACGCCGACGCCGGCCGACCAGGCGATCATCCGCAGCGAGGCGCCGCGGGCGCCCGCGGCGTCGCCGGCCCCGAGCATCCGGCCGACGATCACCTGGCCCGCGATCGCGACCGCGTCGATGATCAGGGCGAGGAAGGCGTAGAGCTGGAAGGCGATCTGGTGGGCGCCCAGCTGCGCGTCCCCCATCCGCGCCAGCACCGCCGCCGCGGCGAGGAAGGACGCGTAGAGCGCGGCCGTGCGGACGAAGATCTGCCGGCCGACGCGGAGCATCGGGCGCATCTCGGCGAGGCGCGGGCGCTTCGAGTCGGCGTGCGGGCGGAGCAGCTCGGCGACGAAGGCGGCGCCCATGCCCGCCTGCGCGATCGCAGTGCCCGCGGCCGAGCCGGCGATCCCCCAGCCGAAGCCGTAGACGAGCAGCAGCTCGAGGCCGAGGTTGACG